>NZ_JBAIZV010000034.1:0-203 GCF_036765095.1 Bacillus sp. 0209A | reverse complement strand
CCGACGCGCTCATCCGCGCTGATACCGCAGTCGATCAAAATCCGGGCAAGACGATTCGCCTTGGCATTCAGCTCGCCGTACGTCCACGACTGGCCGTTGTATGTGACAGCCGGGCGGTCTTTGTGGCGCTGAGCCGTTTCTTCGAATAGCTGATGAACGGTTTTGTCTGTCGGCACAGGCAGCGTGTTGCCCTTCCAGGCCTC
>NZ_JBAIZV010000033.1:0-217 GCF_036765095.1 Bacillus sp. 0209A | reverse complement strand
CAGCTCCTCGATTGTCGGGTGCTGGAAGAGATCTTTCATTTCCAGCTTCCAGCCGTGCTGATTCAAGCGGCTCGCCATTTGGATTCCTTTGATGGAATCTCCGCCGAGTGAGAAGAAATTGTCACTGACACCGATCTCCGGAATGCCGAGCACGTCCTGCCAAATGCCGGCAAGCAGCTCTTCCATGTCGGTTGTCGGCGCTTTGTATTCCCCGCTC
>NZ_JBAIZV010000032.1:0-217 GCF_036765095.1 Bacillus sp. 0209A | reverse complement strand
GAGCTCCTCGATTGTCGGATGCTGGAAGAGATCTTTCATTTCCAGCTTCCAGCCGTGCTGATTCAAGCGGCTCGCCATTTGTATTCCTTTGATGGAATCTCCGCCGAGTGAGAAGAAATTGTCACTGACACCGATCTCCGAAATGCCGAGCACATCCTGCCAAATGCCGGCAAGCAGCTCTTCCATGTCGGTTGTTGGCGCTTTGTATTCTCCGCTT
>NZ_JBAIZV010000031.1:0-220 GCF_036765095.1 Bacillus sp. 0209A | reverse complement strand
CGGCGTGACGATCACGTTCCTGCCGACGCAGCTGGCGGAACAGTTCATGGAGCTTGAGAACACTTCGCTTCGCGTATTGCTGACAGGCGGAGACAAGCTGAAACGCGCGGTCAAACAGCCGTACACGCTCGTCAACAACTACGGGCCGACAGAAAATACAGTCGTCGCCACAAGCACAGAGATCAATCCGGAGGAAGGCTCACTTTCCATCGGGCGGGCG
>NZ_JBAIZV010000030.1:0-220 GCF_036765095.1 Bacillus sp. 0209A | reverse complement strand
TGCACGCCCGATGGAAAGTGAGTCTTCCTCGGGATTGATCTCTGTGCTTGTGGCGACGACTGTGTTTTCTGTCGGCCCGTAGTTGTTGACGAGCGTGTACGGCCGTTTGACCGCGCGCTTCAGCTTGTCTCCTCCGGTCAAGAGGACGCGGAGTGACGTGTTCTCAAGCTCCATGAACTGTTCCGCCAGCTGCGTCGGCAGGAACGTGATCGTCACGCCA
>NZ_JBAIZV010000029.1:0-229 GCF_036765095.1 Bacillus sp. 0209A | reverse complement strand
AGGTGCAGGATGCGGCGGTGACAGCTGTCAAAGATAAAGGCGGCAATACAGCGATCGCGGCGTACGTGACACCGGAAACAGCTGACATAGAAGCACTGAAATCAGCACTGAAAGAAACCTTGCCGGATTACATGATCCCGGCGTTCTGGGTGACATTAAATGAACTTCCGGTTACGGCAAACGGCAAAGTAGACCGCAAATCCCTGCCTGAGCCGGACATCGAAGCGGG
>NZ_JBAIZV010000028.1:0-245 GCF_036765095.1 Bacillus sp. 0209A | reverse complement strand
AAATAGCCTCTGGCAACACCCGCTCCGGCGATGTACAGTTCGCCGGCGACACCGCAAGGCTGTACGGCTAAATGCGGATCTAAAACATATAAACGCGCACCGGGTACAGGCTTCCCGATCGGAATCCGCAAGCGATCCCTGTCTCGCTCTGGGTCCAATACGTAAAATGCCGCGTCTACCGTTGCTTCTGTCGGCCCGTAGCCATGGATCAGCGAAACCTGCGGCAATAAAGAAGCAAAACGGGC
>NZ_JBAIZV010000027.1:0-248 GCF_036765095.1 Bacillus sp. 0209A | reverse complement strand
ACCTTGACCTGCTGGTCGATCCGGCCGATGTACGAGATGCCGCCGTTCACCCATTTCACCAAATCGCCGGTGCGGTACATGCGTTCACCCGGCACAAACGGATCGGCGACAAACCGCTTCGCGGTTTCGTCTTCCTTGTTCAGGTAACCGCGTGCCAGCCCGCGACCCGCTACGCAAAGCTCTCCGGCCACGCCTTCCGGCTGCACTTGATTGCCCTCGCCGAGAATGTATACTCTCGTATTGGCGAT
>NZ_JBAIZV010000026.1:0-269 GCF_036765095.1 Bacillus sp. 0209A | reverse complement strand
TTCGAGGGCGAGCTGCCGGTGCTGGATCTCCCGGCTGATCATACCCGTCCGCCGGTGCGGAGCTTCGCCGGTGACAAGGTCTCATTTACGCTTGATCAAGAAGCCGCATCAGGCCTTCATACACTGGCACGGGAGAATGGAAGCACACTGTACATGGTGCTCCTGGCGGCTTACACAGCGGTATTATCACGCTTAAGCGGACAGGAAGAGATCATCGTTGGATCGCCAATTGCCGGCCGGCCGCACAAGGACCTTGAGCCGATACTCGG
>NZ_JBAIZV010000025.1:0-331 GCF_036765095.1 Bacillus sp. 0209A | reverse complement strand
GCGGTCAAAAAAGTTGTCGCGAATCCCGACAGGTCCGTTTTTCAGCACGTCTTCCCACAGCTGGGCAAGCTTCATCTCTGTCACATTTCTCGGCGCCGTGTAGGTCTCTTCATCTGCCGCTCCGTCAGGAGCTGGCAGGGCGTTTCGGTCAAGCTTTCCGCTTGGCGTAACCGGCCATTGTTCCATCTCTATCATATGAGATGGGATCATGTAGCCGGGCAGAAGCGTTTCAAGCTGCGCCCGCACCTCATTTCTTCCGAGTCCTTCTGCATAGGCGCATAATTCTGGCTCGCCGCTGTCTGTCCGTACGGTAACGGCTGCCTCCCTTACG
>NZ_JBAIZV010000024.1:0-331 GCF_036765095.1 Bacillus sp. 0209A | reverse complement strand
ACGGTCAAAAAAGTTGTCGCGAATCCCGACAGGTCCGTTTTTCAGCACGTCTTCCCACAGATGGGCAAGCTTCATCTCTGTCACATTTCTCGGCGCCGTGTAGGTCTCTTCATCTGCCGCTCCGTCAGGAGCTGGCAGGGCCTTTCGGTCAAGCTTTCCACTTGGCGTAACCGGCCATTGTTCCATCTCTATCATATGGGCTGGGATCATGTAGCCAGGCAGAAGCGTTTCAAGCTGCGCCCGCACCTCATTTCTTCCGAGTCCTTCTATATAAGCGCATAATTCTGGCTCGCCGCTGTCTGTCCGTACGGTAACGGCCGCCTCCCTTACA
>NZ_JBAIZV010000023.1:0-396 GCF_036765095.1 Bacillus sp. 0209A | reverse complement strand
TGTTCTCACGAAGCCGTCGCTGGAAATGTCCGCTGCGGTGCTCGGCGTCTTAAAGGCGGGAGCGGCGTTTGTGCCGATTGATCCTGACTATCCGGATCAGCGGATTGACTATATCTTACAAGACAGTGGCGCGAAGCTTCTCTTGAAACAGGAAGGCATCGCAGTGCCGGACAGCTATACGGGAGAGGTTATTCTTCTTGACGGCGACCGCACGATTTTGAGCCTGCCGCTTGATGAAAACGACGAGGAAGATCCGCTCACAGCTACAAAAGCGGAGAACCTCGCGTACATGATTTACACGTCTGGAACGACCGGACAGCCGAAGGGTGTCATGGTCGAGCACCATGCGCTTGTGAACCTGTGCTTTTGGCATCATGACGCGTTCAGCATGACAGA
>NZ_JBAIZV010000022.1:0-396 GCF_036765095.1 Bacillus sp. 0209A | reverse complement strand
CGTTCTCACGAAGCCGTCGCTGGAAATGGCCGCCGCGGTGCTCGGCGTCTTAAAGGCGGGGGCGGCGTTTGTGCCGATTGATCCTGACTATCCGGATCAGCGGATTGACTACATTTTACAAGACAGCGGCGCGAAGATTCTCTTGAAACAGGAAGGCATTTCAGTACCGGATAGCTTCTTGGGAGAGGTCATTCTTCTTGACGGCGACCGCACGATTCTGAGCCTGCCGCTTGATGAAAACGACGAGGAAGATCCGCTCACAGCTACAAAAACGGAGAACCTCGCGTACATGATTTACACGTCAGGAACGACCGGTCAGCCGAAGGGTGTCATGGTCGAGCACCATGCGCTTGTGAACCTGTGCTTTTGGCACCATGACGCGTTCAGCATGACAGC
>NZ_JBAIZV010000021.1:0-403 GCF_036765095.1 Bacillus sp. 0209A | reverse complement strand
CAATTATGGAGGATTAGCTCAGCTGGGAGAGCATCTGCCTTACAAGCAGAGGGTCGGCGGTTCGAGCCCGTCATCCTCCACCATTTTGCCGGTGTAGCTCAATTGGTAGAGCAACTGACTTGTAATCAGTAGGTTGGGGGTTCAAGTCCTCTTGCCGGCACCACTTTTTATATGGTATAATACTCAAGTCTCTTGTAAGAAGAGCCATTAGCTCAGTTGGTAGAGCATCTGACTTTTAATCAGAGGGTCGAAGGTTCGAGTCCTTCATGGCTCACCACTTTACGCGGGTGTGGCGGAATTGGCAGACGCGCTAGACTTAGGATCTAGTGTCTTTATGACGTGGGGGTTCAAGTCCCTTCACCCGCATTATATAGGATAACAGTTATAAAAACTGGACATCCTG
>NZ_JBAIZV010000020.1:0-409 GCF_036765095.1 Bacillus sp. 0209A | reverse complement strand
AATGATGCGGATGAAGGGACTTGAACCCCCACGTCTGTAAAGACACTAGAGCCTGATTCTAGCGCGTCTGCCAATTCCGCCACATCCGCAAGATGTAAATGGTGAGCCATGAAGGACTCGAACCTTCGACCCTCTGATTAAAAGTCAGATGCTCTACCAACTGAGCTAATGGCTCTTCTTACAAGAGACTTGAGTATTATATCATATAAAAGTGGTGCCGGCAAGAGGACTTGAACCCCCAACCTACTGATTACAAGTCAGTTGCTCTACCAATTGAGCTACACCGGCATATATGTAAAACCGATATGTATAATGAAAAATGGTGGAGGATGACGGGCTCGAACCGCCGACCCTCTGCTTGTAAGGCAGATGCTCTCCCAGCTGAGCTAATCCTCCATAAATGCACTAT
>NZ_JBAIZV010000019.1:0-523 GCF_036765095.1 Bacillus sp. 0209A | reverse complement strand
CCCCTATCTATTCTATAACAATAATGGCGCGCCCGAGAGGAGTCGAACCCCTAACCTTTTGATCCGTAGTCAAACGCTCTATCCAATTGAGCTACGGGCGCAATCAATTTTACAATATCCCGTTGGGATAAAAATGGAGCGGAAGACGGGATTCGAACCCGCGACCCCCACCTTGGCAAGGTGGTGTTCTACCACTGAACTACTTCCGCATATCGCAATAAAAAAAGCTTTCTCTTTTTTGAGAAACCTTGGTAATAACACACTTAATAAAGCTTCCAAGCGGGCTCGAACCGCTGACCTCTTCCTTACCATGGAAGTGCTCTACCTGCTGAGCTATGGAAGCAATGGCTCCGCAGGTAGGATTCGAACCTACGACCGATCGGTTAACAGCCGATAGCTCTACCACTGAGCTACTGCGGAATAATATAAGCTTCATAAACAAACATGGTAGAAATAACAAAACTGCTTGGCGGCGTCCTACTCTCACAGGGGGAAACCCCCGACTACCATCGGCGCTGAAGAG
>NZ_JBAIZV010000017.1:0-1395 GCF_036765095.1 Bacillus sp. 0209A | reverse complement strand
TCAGGCTGTCGAGAAAATCTCGACAGCCTTTATTTTTCCTTAAAATATCCATTCCTCTGTAATAAAATAAAAGAAAGACTAAAAAGGACGGTGTCTTTCTTATGTTCCACACAAGAAATTCTTCTCAAAACGCAGCCGAATTTGTTCTTCTCGATCAACTCGTCGAAGAGGATCATTTGCTTCGAAAAATTGATCAACACATTGACTTCTCTTTTATCATTGAAAAGGTGAAGCCTTACTACAGCGAAAACAAAGGCCGCCCCTCACTCGACCCGCTGATTTTATTCAAAATGATGTTTATCGGCTACCTCTACGGTATCCGTTCAGAAAGACAGCTTGAAAAAGAAATTTACTACAATATGGCGTACAGATGGTTTCTCGGATTGAACATCAACGACCCAGTTCCGCACCACTCCACTATCAGCTGGAACAGACGCACACGCTTTAAAGATACAACCATCTTCCAAGACATTTTTGACGAGATCGTTCTTCAGGCCATCAATCATGACATGGTGGGCGGACGTGTCCTATTTACCGATTCCACTCATCTGAAAG
Organism: Bacillus sp. 0209A; assembly: GCF_036765095.1. Taxonomy (NCBI): domain Bacteria; kingdom Bacillati; phylum Bacillota; class Bacilli; order Caryophanales; family Bacillaceae; genus Bacillus; species Bacillus sp. 0209A. The sequence goes on along the minus strand of NZ_JBAIZV010000017.1, from coordinate 840 downwards.
CCAATGCCAACAAGCACAAATACACAAGGAAAACGATTGAACAGGATACACAAACCTTTATCAAAGATTTAAATGAAGCCATTCAGGAAGATCGGGAGGAACACGGAAAAAAGCCATTACCAGTCAAAGAGGAGGTGAAAGCTGAAAAAGAGATCCGCCACAGTACAACTGATCCAGAAAGTGGATATATGTATCGTGAAAACAAACCGGAGGGGTTCTTTTACTTAGATCACCGAACAACGGATATGAAACATAACATTATCACCGACGCCTATGTCACGCCTGGAAATATCCATGATTCTGTGCCTTATCTTGACCGATTAGACCACCAAATTGCACGATTTAATTTTGAAGTAGAAGCCGTCGCTCTTGATTCTGGTTATTTAACGACTCCGATCTGTAAAGGACTAGCCGATCGCCATATTTTTGGCGTTATTGCCCATAGACGATATCACCCTACTAGGGGCTTGTTTCCAAAATGGAAGTTTCATTATGACAGTGAAAAAGACAGTTACATTTGCCCGAACCAGCAGGTACTTACATACTCAACAACTGACCGAAAAGGCTACCGGTCATATAAATCAAATCCTGAAACCTGTTCCGCATGCCCATTGCTTGAGCAATGCACAAGATCAAAGAACCGCCAGAAGGTCATCACCCGGCATGTATGGGAGGACCACAAAGAAAAGGTCAGACAAAATCGCTTATCTGTTTCAGGAAAAACCCTCTATAAAAAAAGAAAAGAAAAAATAGAGCGAAGCTTTGCAGATTCAAAACAGCTGCATGGGCTTCGCTATTGCAGGTTGAGAGGAAAACGGAATGTGAGTGAACAAGTTCTCC
>NZ_JBAIZV010000015.1:0-2252 GCF_036765095.1 Bacillus sp. 0209A | reverse complement strand
GCGCTCCGGTTTCCAAGGCTCCTACCTATCCTGTACAAGCTGTACCAACATTCAATATCAGGCTGCAGTAAAGCTCCACGGGGTCTTTCCGTCCTGTCGCGGGTAACCTGCATCTTCACAGGTACTATAATTTCACCGAGTCTCTCGTTGAGACAGTGCCCAGATCGTTGCGCCTTTCGTGCGGGTCGGAACTTACCCGACAAGGAATTTCGCTACCTTAGGACCGTTATAGTTACGGCCGCCGTTTACTGGGGCTTCAATTCGCACCTTCGCTTACGCTAAGCGCTCCTCTTAACCTTCCAGCACCGGGCAGGCGTCAGCCCCTATACTTCGCCTTACGGCTTCGCAGAGACCTGTGTTTTTGCTAAACAGTCGCCTGGGCCTATTCACTGCGGCTCTCTCGGGCTTGCACCCTAACAGAGCACCCCTTCTCCCGAAGTTACGGGGTCATTTTGCCGAGTTCCTTAACGAGAGTTCTCTCGATCACCTTAGGATTCTCTCCTCGCCTACCTGTGTCGGTTTGCGGTACGGGCACCTCTCACCTCGCTAGAGGCTTTTCTTGGCAGTGTGGAATCAGGAACTTCGCTACTATATTTCGCTCGCCATCACAGCTCAGCCTTATGGGAAACGGATTTGCCTATTTCCCAGCCTAACTGCTTGGACGCGGATATCCAATACCGCGCTTACCCTATCCTCCTGCGTCCCCCCATTACTCAAATGGTGAGGAGGTGGTACAGGAATATCAACCTGTTGTCCATCGCCTACGCCTTTCGGCCTCGGCTTAGGTCCCGACTAACCCTGAGCGGACGAGCCTTCCTCAGGAAACCTTAGGCATTCGGTGGAGGGGATTCTCACCCCTCTTTCGCTACTCATACCGGCATTCTCACTTCTAAGCGCTCCACCAGTCCTTCCGGTCTGGCTTCACAGCCCTTAGAACGCTCTCCTACCACTGTTCGAAGAACAGTCCGCAGCTTCGGTGATACGTTTAGCCCCGGTACATTTTCGGCGCAGAGTCACTCGACCAGTGAGCTATTACGCACTCTTTAAATGGTGGCTGCTTCTAAGCCAACATCCTGGTTGTCTAAGCAACTCCACATCCTTTTCCACTTAACGTATACTTTGGGACCTTAGCTGGCGGTCTGGGCTGTTTCCCTTTCGACTACGGATCTTATCACTCGCAGTCTGACTCCCAAGGATAAGTCATTGGCATTCGGAGTTTGACTGAATTCGGTAACCCGGTAGGGGCCCCTAGTCCAATCAGTGCTCTACCTCCAAGACTCTTACCTTGAGGCTAGCCCTAAAGCTATTTCGGAGAGAACCAGCTATCTCCAGGTTCGATTGGCATTTCACCCCTACCCACACCTCATCCCCGCACTTTTCAACGTGCGTGGGTTCGGGCCTCCATTCAGTGTTACCTGAACTTCACCCTGGACATGGGTAGATCACCTGGTTTCGGGTCTACGACCACGTACTCATGCGCCCTATTCAGACTCGCTTTCGCTGCGGCTCCGCATCTTCTGCTTAACCTTGCACGGGATCGTAACTCGCCGGTTCATTCTACAAAAGGCACGCCATCACCCGTTAACGGGCTCTGACTACTTGTAGGCACACGGTTTCAGGATCTGTTTCACTCCCCTTCCGGGGTGCTTTTCACCTTTCCCTCACGGTACTGGTTCACTATCGGTCACTAGGGAGTATTTAGCCTTGGGAGATGGTCCTCCCGGATTCCGACGGAATTTCACGTGTTCCGCCGTACTCAGGATCCACTCAGGAGAGAACGAAGTTTTGACTACAGGGCTGTTACCTTCTATGGCGGGCCTTTCCAGACCTCTTCATCTACCTCGTTCTTTTGTAACTCCGTACAGAGTGTCCTACAACCCCAAGAGGCAAGCCTCTTGGTTTGGGCTAATCCCGTTTCGCTCGCCGCTACTCAGGGAATCGCATTTGCTTTCTCTTCCTCCGGGTACTTAGATGTTTCAGTTCCCCGGGTCTGCCTTCTCATATCCTATGAATTCAGATATGGATACCACTCCATTACGAGTGGTGGGTTTCCCCATTCGGAAATCTCCGGATCAAAGCTTGCTTACAGCTCCCCGAAGCATATCGGTGTTCGTCCCGTCCTTCATCGGCTCCTAGTGCCAAGGCATCCACCGTGCGCCCTTTCTAACTTAACCGTTAAAAAGAATCACTATGTGATATCTTGTATTACTAATTGAATGTGATGTCTACTGTTATCTAGTTTTCAAAGAACA
>NZ_JBAIZV010000014.1:0-8904 GCF_036765095.1 Bacillus sp. 0209A | reverse complement strand
AAGAAGCGTTTGTTTTTCTGTTTCGGTGACGAGTGACAGGCTGGAAAGCGGCTGGTTCGGATCTTCCGCAACAGCCTTCAGTAAACGCAGAACATATTCGCTCCATTTCTCAGCCGTTTCTTTTGAGAACAGATCAGTCGCATATTCGAGCTGCAGGCCGATGCCGTTTTCATCAGTAAATCCGCCTAATGTCAGATCAAACTTAGAAGTTCCTTGATGGGACTCGTAAGGTGAAATGCTTAGATTCTGCAATGCGAGCTGTTCTTTATCAGGATTTTCTGTCGTCACCATTACGTTAAACAATGGATTTCGGCTCATATCCCGAGGGAGATCAAGCTGATTGACCAAATCCTCAAACGGATATTCCTGATGCTCCAGCGCTGACAGGTTCGTCTGCTTCGCTTGCTCGAGGAGCTCTGTAAATGTTTGCTGTTCTTCCGCTTCCATTCTTAAGGCAAGCGTATTAACGAACATTCCCGGCATGTCTTGGACATCAGCATTCGTCCGGCCGGCAGTAACGGAGCCGATGACGATATCACGCTGTCCGGAAATTTTGCTTAAAAAGACGTGGAAAACAGCGTGAAGCACCATGTGCAAGGTCGTCCCAGTTTCCGAGAGCAGTTTTTCTACCGCCTTTGCCGTCTCACTCCCCGTACGGAAACGGACCGTGTCCCCTTTAAAGCTTTGCACAGGCGGACGGGCGTAATCGAGCGGAAGATCAAGCTCAGGCAGCTCGCTTGAAAGAACCGAGAGCCAGTACGCTTCATGCTCCTTCATCCGCTCCTTCTGCTCCGCTTCATTTTGCCAAACGGCGAAATCCTTATAATGAAGCGCCGGCTCCGGAAGCTGATCTCCTTTGTAAAGCAGTGCCAATTCTTTTACAAAAATGCCTCTTGATACGCCGTCTGCGATAATATGATGCATATCCAACAGCAGCAAATGTTTTTTCGCTTCAATTCGAAGCAATGCCGCGCGAATGAGCGGTGCATCGTTTAAGTCGAATGGCTGGATAAATTCCTTGATTTTTTGTTCCGCTTCATCTTCTTCCGCTTCAAACACGTGAAGATCAATCGCCGCCGCCTCCATAATGCGCTGAACAGGCTCACCATTTGCTTCTACAAATGACGTACGCAATGACTCATGGCGGTTCACAAGCTGATTGAGCGAGTCGCGCAGACGAGAAATATCAAGCTCGCCTTCCATCAGAAGAACAGATGGCATGTTGTAGCTAATCGTCTGCCGGTCAAGCTGATTCAGTACATACATCCGTTTCTGTGCGGATGACAGTGGGTACATCTCCTGTTTGTCAGCCGGTTTGAGAAAGTGATGGGCGCCTGAAACCGCCGATGCCTCCATATAAGCCGCCAGCTGGCGGACAGTCGGCTGCTCGAACAAAGCTTTAAGCGGTACGGTTTTCCTCAATTCGGCCTGAATGTTGGCGATGAGCATCATCCCTTTTAAGGAATGGCCGCCTAAATCGAAGAAATCGTCGTCGATGCCGATCGCTTCTATGCTAAGCGTTTTCTCCCAAATGCGGCATAGACTCTCTTCAAGCGCTGTTTCCGGTGCGGCTGAGGCCTTGCGTACGGATTGTGCCGCGTTCGGCTTTGGCAATGCGTTTCTGTCGGTTTTCCCGTTTGCGGTCAGCGGAATGGCGTCCACCTGCACAAAAAAAGCAGGAATCATATGAGACGGCAGTGTTTGTGAAAGCTGGTTCCGGAGCTCTGCTTTTTCAATGGCTTGCTCCGACGTATAATACGCGCAAAGCTCTTGAAGCCCGCCCTCGGAAACCGCCAGCACTACCGCTTCTTGAATGTCGCTGAGGCTGAGCATGACCGTTTCAATTTCCTTTGGCTCAATGCGATAGCCGCGGATTTTCACCTGATCATCAGCCCGGCCGATAAATTCAAGTGTACCGTCAGAAAGTCTCCGCACGACATCTCCGGTTTTGTACATGAGGCTGCCCGGTGAATATGGATTTTCAACAAACCTCTCCGCCGTCAGCTGAGGCCTGTTGAGATACCCTCTCGCAAGCCCCTGTCCCGTGATATAGAGCTGGCCGCTCGCTCCCGGAGGCACAAGCTTTAATGCTTCATTTAAGACAAGCGCGCCGGCATTCGCAATCGGCTGTCCGATTGTCGGGCGTTTCGCGAACGCATCCGGTTCAGATAGATCAACCCGTCCGGCGATGGCGCCGATCGTTGCTTCAGTCGGGCCGTAGTGATTGATAAATTCGGTATGTCCGTACACCTTGCGGAAGGCGAGAACATCAGCCGGAATGATTTTTTCTCCTCCCAAGACAATCAAGCGCAAGGATTTAAAGTTTGGCTCTTTTGTAAAGCTGGCCGTATTCACCATCGTATGGAACAGAGACGGTGTCAGTTTGATATAAGTGATCCCGTGCTCCTTGATATAACGCCCCATTTCATCCGGCGCCGTATAGGTTTCCTTCGGCACGATGTGGAGCTCGCCCCCTGCCAGAAGCACAGGGAACACGCTCGTATAGCCCAGATCGAATGCGTAAGACGAAAGCAATACAGTCTTATCGCTTTCCGTTAGAACCGCCTCTTCACTAAACCAAGAAACATAGTTTGTCAGATTGCGATGCTCGATCTGCACGCCCTTCGGCTTCCCGGTCGTACCGGACGTATAAATGACGTATGCAAGATTATGAGACCCGGAGATCGGTGAGGGGCGCTCCTTACTCGCATTTCTCCATTTCGCGTCATCAAGGTTGACGATTGTTCCTTCATATTGCCCAATGGCCGTCATGTTTCTTTCGTTCACGACCGCAATTTTCGCTCCGCTGTCCTCTAGTGAATAACGGATTCGTTCTTCAGGCGTATCAGGATCAATCGGCAGGAAAGCCGCCCCCGCTTTCATGACACCAAGAATCGATACCATAACCTCAGCTGACCGATCCATGACAATCGCGACGATGTCTTCACGCCCTGCCCCTTGCGCGCGAAGATGATGCGCCAGCTGGTTCGCCTGTTCATCAAGCTCGCGATAGGTCAGCAGATTTCCCCCAGACCTTACCGCAGGATGATCAGGTGTTTGTTGGGCCTGTTTTTCGAAAAGAGCTGCAAAGGTTGCTTCAGTCTTTTGAGTCATATGCCTTTCTTCAAGCAAAGCAGCCGTTTCTGCTGGTGAAAGTAAGTCTGCATCAGACAGCCGGACGTTCGGATTAGCCGCGGCCGATTTGATGATATTGACAAAGTGGCTGCTCCAGCGGCGGATCGTCTCGTCCTTAAACAGGGCAGTCGCATAGTCAAAGCTTAGGCCGATATCCTCTTCACGCTCGACTGCTTCCAAGGAGAGATCAAATTTCGCGACGTGATGAAGCATGGAATACGAAGAAATCTTCAAATCTCCTAATCTCAATGAAGGAATCTCCATATTCTGCATGTTGAACATCACGCTGAACAGCGGACTTCGGCTGGTATCCCTTGTAAGCGGAAGCTTTTCAATCAGCTCCTCAAGCGGATAGCTCTGGTGCTCGAAAGCTTGAAGGCTGGCTGTTTTGACCTCTTCAAGGAATTGCGCAAAGGTTTTATCCCCCGCAGGCGCCGTTCTTAATGCCACCGTGTTGACAAACATGCCCGGCACACCTTGCAGATCAGGATGTGTTCTTCCCGCAGTCGGCGAGCCGACAATGATATCGTCCTGTGACGCGTACTTAGAAAGAAGGACATTGAACGCCGCCAGCAAAAACATGTACATTGTCGTATCCGTTTCGGCCAAGAGTGTCTTAATTTGAGCCGTCATCTGTTTATCAAGCCCGAACATCACGCGCTCTCCTTCAAAGCTCCGTTCAGCAGGCCGCTCGAAATCCGCCGGAAGATCAAGAATCGGCAGCTCGCCTTTAAAGGTATCGAGCCAGTATGCTTCATCCTTTTGATGATCAGCCTGTTCTTTATGCCAGACAGCGTAGTCTTTATAGTGAACCCGCGGCTGCTCAAGATCAGCGCCTTGATACATTTTGGCGAGATCACCGATCAGAATGCCTGTTGAACTGCCGTCAGTAATGATATGGTGCATATCAATGAGCAGCAGGTGGCGTTCTTCTTCAAGCTGGACAAGCTTCGAACGGACGAGCGGCGCGCGGTTTAATTCAAACGGCTGAATGAACGCTTTGATCATCTCTTCCGCGTCTTCTTCCCGTCCCTTGGCAGCCTCCAGCTGGAACGATATGTTTTTATGAATGGTTTGTACAACCTCTCCGTCGATCATGTCAAACGATGTACGGAGAATTTCGTGCCTGTTGATTAATTGCTGAATCGCGTTTTCAAGCCGGTCTTTCTCTACTTCTCCCTCCAGCAAAAGTACAGCGGGGACGTTGTAGCTTGTGTTTGCTTGTCCAAGCTGATTGAGGATATACATTCTCCGCTGGGCTGGGGATACAGGATAATGCTGCTGATAAGGTGCTTGCCTGATCGGTTCAAACGTCTGCTCCTCCTTGCCTTCGTTCTCTTCCAAATACAGCGCCAGTTCTTGAATGGTCGGCTTTTCAAAAAGCACTTTTATCGGCACTTCCTTATGAAATTGCTCTTGGATTTTCGCCGTCATCATCATCGCTTTCAACGAATGGCCGCCGATCATAAAAAAGTTATCGGTAACGCCTGCTTTGACGCCGAGAATCCCTTCCCAAATCTCCGCTAATTTCTTTTCACTCTCTGTCTCTGGTGCTGCGTATTCCCGCTGTACAGCTTCTGATTGAGGCGCAGGCAGTTCTTTTTTGTTGATTTTTCCGTTCGGCGTGAGCGGCAGGCTGTCCATCTGAATCAAATGGGCGGGAACCATATAATCAGGCAAAGCCTGAGACAGCGTTTTTCTCAGCTCGCTCACAGATACTTCGCGGTCCGCCGTAAAGTACGCGCAAATTTCATTTTCATCCGCTTTGTTCTTGCGGATGATCACCGCAGCCTCTGTCACATGATCCGCCATGTTCAGTTTTGCTTCAATTTCGCCAAGCTCAATTCGGAAGCCGCGCACCTTCACTTGATTGTCGATTCTGCCTAAAAACTCGATATTCCCGTCCGGCAGCCATCTCGCCAAGTCGCCAGTGCGATAAATCCTTTCACCCGGTCTGAACTGATCTTCGAGAAATTGCTTCTCCGTCAGTTCAGGGAGATTGACATATCCTCGCGCTACACCAATTCCTCCGACGCACAGCTCACCCGGCGCGCCAATTGGCTGCAGACGCTGCTGTTCATCCATGATGTAGGCAGTTGAATTTCCGATAGGCTTCCCAATTGGAATAGAGCCGCTGTACTCACGGTCGATCAGAAAACTTGTTGAAAATGTCGTGTTTTCTGTCGGGCCATATCCGTTCCACAACGAAAGCGACGGCGATGCCTGTTTCACTTTGCTGACGATATGCGGCACGAGCGCGTCTCCACCGATGATTAAATGGCGTAATGTGCCGAACATGCCGGCGTCCTTTGCGGCAAGCTGGTTGAATAAAGGTGATGTCAGCCACATGGTCGTGATTTTCTGTTCACGCAGGAAGGCCGCAAATGGTTTGGCATCAAGCAGCGTCTCTTTTTTGACCGGATAAAGCGCTGCGCCATTCAGCAGTGCGCCGAATACCTCAAAGGTGCCGGCATCAAAGCTGACAGCTCCCGTTTGCGCCATGCGGTCCTCCTCGTGAACAGGAACGTAACCGGCATTTTTGACGAGGCGCAAGATGCTTTTATGTTCAATCATGACGCCCTTCGGTTTGCCCGTCGAACCAGATGTATACATGATGTATGCCAAATCAGACGGAGAGGATGGCAGATTGAGATTGTCAGCCGCTTCGCTCTCTTCAAAACCGCTGTCCAGTGTAAGAACCGGCACTTGCAGCTGCTGCGCCTGCTCTGTATAAGACTTTCCGGCCAATACCATGCGAATCATGCTGTCCTCCGCCATGAAACGTAGACGGTCCTCAGGAAGCGCCGGATCAAGCGGCACATAGGCGGCGCCTGCTTTTAACACAGCCAGCATACCGACAACGGTTTCTGCCGAGCGGTCGTTCATAATCGCGGCTGTTTCCCCTTTGTGAAGACCTTGTTTGACAAGCTTTCTCGCCAGACGGTTTGCCGCTGCATTCAGCTCACGGTATGTCAGCTCGGCTCCTTCATATACAACGGCAGGGCTTGCCGGTGTCCGTTGCGCTTGCTCTTCAAACACTTGATGAACGGCCACCCCTTCAGGGAATTCGGCTTTTGTCTGGTTAAACACCTCGACCATTTGCCGCTGCTCTTCGTCTCTCACAAGCCCGTACTCACGCACATAAGCGTCCGGCTGATCGACAGCCGCTTCCATCATGCGGGTGAGGTGCTCCGCTGTCCGTTCGATAAAATCGGAATCAAAGGCGGCTCCGTTATATTTGATTTTGACGGTCCACGTTTTGCCCGGATATACAATCAGGTTGAAGTCGAAGCTTGTTTGCTCAAATGCGCTTTCTAACTTGATAGAAAATCCGAGGCGGTCTTCCATGCTGCCATTTTCAAGCTCTTGATCAAGCGGATAATTTTCAAACGCGACCAAATGGTTCAAGAGATTGCCATCAAGGGCTGAGCGTTTTTGAATCTCATATAGCGGCACGTAATCGTAGCGCTCCGCCTCTACCGCATGCTGCTGGACAGCTGAGAAAATATCAGCAAAAGCTGCATCACGATCAACTTTTACCCGCACCGGAATGGTGTTGATAAACAGCCCCGCCATCGTTTCAATCCCGTTGATTTCAGACGGCCGTCCCGATACGACCGTGCCGAAGACAACGTCATTCGCAAAGTTGTATTTGCTGAGAACAATACCCCAAACAGCCTGAAACAGGTTGGGCCCTGTCACTTGGTGACGGTTTGCAGTTTGCTGAATGCGGGCAACCAGTGTTTCGTCCCATGTAAATGAGTATTCTTTATTGACATACTCGTCTTTTTTCTCAGGCAGGCGGCCCGGAAGCACGCTCGGCTGTTCAAAACCCGCCAAGCGTTCGCTCCAGTAGCTCTCTGCTTCTTCATTGTCTTGTTTTCCGAGCCACTTGATGTAGTCGGAATAAGGTTTGCCCTGACTGTTTGCCGGTGTCCGGCCTCCTCTGAGCGCCTCGTAGTTTTGGAACAGGCTTTTCATGAGCACGCCCATGCTCCAGCCGTCCATCATAATATGATGATTGCTCCAGACAAGATACAGCTGATCTGCGTCAAGACGGAAAACCGCCACCTTGAACAACATGTCTTTTGCCAGGTTAAAACCTTGGCGCTGCACATCTTGTTTATAACGCTCAATGTGCTCTTTCTGGCGGTCTGCGTCCGCATGACTAATATCTTCATAGTGCACCTTTGTTTTGCGTTCAGCTAACACAACCTGACGCGGTTTTTGCAGCTGCTGATGCACAAATACCGTACGGAGAATATCATAAGACCGAATCAGTTCATTGACGCTTTTCTCAAAGATTTCAAGATCAAAAGCACCGTGAATCCCAAGCTCTAATTGTGTGAAGTACGAGGAAGAATGCGGATCAAGCATCGCATGATACAGCATTCCCTCCTGCATTGGTGTCAGTGCGTACACCTTTTGAATCGACTTTTTGCTCATATGCCACCTCTATTAGAAAATTTCCATTAATTTATCTAGTTCATCCAGCGTCAAATCGTCGTCGCCAAGGTCACTCGGCGTCAGTTCCGTTCCATCTTGAGATAGGCAATGTTTAATGATTCCGAGAAGATGGGCTTTAAAACTGTCGCTGAATGTCTGTATCGTTTTTTCATGAAACTCAAGAGAATGATAGGCCAGTGACATCGTCAGTTTTCCGTTTTCGATATATCCGACAACATCGAGCGCGTTCGGTTTTTCTGTTTCCGGGCTTAACGACTGTCCTGACGGCAGCTCTGATCTCTTGAACAAGCCTGCGTCCGACATGTCGTCGAACTGTCCTAAATAGTTAAAGCTGACATCCGGCTGAAGCAAGAACGCCACATCTTCTTTGTGTTCCGGCGCCGTCAGATAGCGCAGAATGCCGTATCCGACTCCCTTATTCGGTACATGTCTGATATCTTCTTTCATTTGCTTCAGCTGGTAGCCCAGATCATCCGCATGCTTCATATCGAGCACCATCGGGTACATGCTCGTAAACCAGCCGACTGTGCGGGAAATGGTCAGGTCTTCTATGATTTCTTCACGTCCATGCCCCTCTAAATGAACACTTACTCGATCCTGACCTGTCCACTCCTTCATCGCCAATCCGAATGCCGTCAGCAAAATATCATTCATTTCTGTGTGATATGCCTCATGCACCTTTGTGGTGAGCTGTTCTGTCTCTTCAGCAGTCAGCGAGAATTCGATTGTCTTTGTATGTTTCATTCGCTGATCACCAGATTCGCGATCCTTCGGAAGCTTTGCCGCGACAGTCTGTTCTTCAAGCTGTCTCCAATACTCTTTTTCTTTCAAAAAGGCTTTGGAATTCGCGAAGTCTTGCAATCTCTCCGCATACTCCGCAAATGAATGTGTTTTCTGCGGGAGAACCGGTTCATTGCCTTGCTCAAGCTGTGTATAAACCGCGGCGAAATCCTCCAGTAAAATCCGCCACGACACGCCGTCTACCACTAAGTGGTGAATGGCAAGAAGCAAGTGGTCTCCATCTTCCGCTTGGAACAAGCCGGCTTTTAACAAGCCGCCTTCCTGTAAGTCAATGCTGCTTTGCAGCCGTTCCGCTTCTCTCTCTATGCGGTCTTCATGATCTTTCGCTTGGCCCTCAATTTGGATGATCTCCAATTGAGCTAAAGCAGCATCAAGTCCTCTGTTATATTGAACGACCTCTTTCGTTTTCTCACGATAAACCATGCGGAGCGCGTCATGATGTTCAATCAGCGCCTGCAACGTTTTCTCCACCCGTTCAGGGTCAAAGCCCTTCGCGGCGTG
>NZ_JBAIZV010000013.1:0-10500 GCF_036765095.1 Bacillus sp. 0209A | reverse complement strand
CTCGAGGGCGAGCTGCCGGTGCTGGATCTCCCGGCTGATCATACCCGCCCGCCGGTGCGGAGCTTCGCCGGTGACAAGGTCTCGTTTACGCTGGATCAAGAGGCCGCATCAGGTCTTCATACACTGGCACGGGAGAATGGAAGCACACTGTACATGGTGCTCCTGGCGGCTTACACAGCGTTATTATCACGTTTAAGCGGACAGGAAGAGATCATCGTCGGATCGCCAATTGCCGGCCGGCCGCACAAGGACCTTGAGCCGATACTCGGCATGTTTGTGAATACGTTGGCGCTTCGGACACGCCCGGAGGGCGGGAAGCCGTTTGTGCAGTATTTGCAGGAAGTACGTGACACTGCATTGGAAGCGTATGAACATCAGGATTATCCGTTCGAAGAGCTTGTCGACAAGCTTGGAGTGACGCGGGATATGAGCCGGAATCCGCTGTTTGACGTGATGTTTGTTCTTCAAAATATGGATCAGGAATCGATTCATTTGGATAAACTGCATCTAAAACCTGCAGCAAACAATGGGCATCAAACGTCAAAATTTGATTTAACCCTGTATGCTCACGAACAGCCCCGGGGTTTGCTGACGTTCCAAATGGAATTTAGTACGGACTTATATAAGAAAAAAACGATAGAAAAGTGGCTTCAATACTTCATCAATATGTTACTCTCCATCATCCAAGACAGCAAAGCCGCTCTCGGAACAATAAATATACTGAATGAGGATGAGACCCATTACCTTATCCATGAGCTCAATCGTACAAAAATAGAATATCCAAGAAATGAAACCATCAGCAGGCTCTTTGAAATGCAGGCGGAACAAACGCCTAATGCCATAGCAATTGTCAGCGATACACAAGAGTTAACTTACGCGGATCTGAACAGCTGGGCAAATCAAATTGCTTCACTTTTACAGAGAAAGGGAGTCGGGCCTGATCGAGTCGTAGCCTTGTTGGCAGGACGAACGCCAGAACTCATAGCCGGAATGCTGGGTATTCTAAAAGCGGGGGGAGCCTATTTGCCTATCGCTTCTGATCTGCCTGTTGAGCGAATAGCTTACATCCTGTCAGACAGCGGAGCGACATTCCTTCTTCAATCTGAAAAAGTCGACAAACGGCTATTAGACATTGAATGTGAACAAATCATAATCGAAGACATTCAAAAGCAGGGAGAAACGACGAATATTGAATCGTCTGCAGGGCCGCATTCGCTCGCTTATATCATTTATACCTCTGGATCAACCGGTAAACCAAAGGGTGTCATGATTGAGCAGCGAAGTGTCATTTGCCTTGTTAAAAACAGCAATTATATTGCATTTACACCTGCAGACCGTCTTCTCATGACATCATCTATCGGTTTTGATGGTGTGACATTTGAAATATTTGGACCGCTGCTAAATGGGGCAGCTTTGCACCTGTCCGAGAAACAGGCATTTCTCGATCCCCATCAGCTTAAGAGATACATAGAACATCACGGGATCACAACGATGTGGCTGACATCTTCTCTATTCAATCATTTGACAGAGCAAAATGAGACAACATTTTCACAGCTGAACCATCTGATTATTGGCGGAGAAGCTTTGTCGGTGAGCCACATCAATCGAATTAAAAATGTCTGCCCGGAAGTATCGATATGGAACGGATATGGGCCAACCGAAAATACAACTTTTTCGACGTGCTTTCACATTCAAAAAACATATGAACTTTCCATTCCGATCGGGCGGCCGATTGGTAATTCCACCGCTTATATCTTAAATAAATGGGGAATGCTGCAGCCGATCGGAGCTGTTGGCGAACTTTGTGTCGGCGGAGATGGCGTCGCCAGAGGATATTTGGGCCGTCCTGATTTAACGAGAGAGAAATTTATCCCAAACCCATTTGCGTCTGGCGATCGACTGTACCGCACAGGTGATCTGGCGCGCTGGCTTCCCGATGGCGCAATTGAGTACGTTGGCCGTATTGATGATCAAGTAAAAGTCAGAGGCTACCGGGTGGAGCTGGGTGAGATCGAATCAGCACTTCGCCAAATAGAGGGGGTCAAAGAAGCAGCTGTTTTGGCACGTACAGGACAGACAGGGAGCAAAGAGCTGTTTGGCTACATCAGTGTGAAAGCAGGCGCGAATGCTGAACAAGTGCGTTCTCTTCTCGCGCGTTCACTGCCAAATTATATGATTCCGGCGTACATCATTGAAATGGATACGCTTCCGCTCACATCAAACGGCAAATTGAACCGGAAAGCACTGCCTGAACCAGATTTTGCATCTAAACAAACGTACGTCCCGCCACGCAACGAACTTGAAGAGCAGCTGGCATTGATCTGGCAGGAGGTTCTAGGCATCCAGAGGATCGGAATAGAGGATTCTTTCTTTGAATTGGGCGGAGATTCAATCAAGGCCCTTCAAGTTTCTGCACGCCTCGGACGCCACGGGTTAAGCCTGCAGGTAAGTGATTTATTCCGTCATCCAAAGATAGAAGACGTATCACCATTTATCCGTAAGACAGAAAGAATCATAGAGCAAGGACACGTTGAAGGAGATGTTCCATGGACGCCTGTTCAGCAATGGTTTCTTTCACAAGATATTGAAGAACGACACCATTTCAATCAGTCTGTCATGCTTTTTCATTCTGACCGTTTGTCTGAAGACGCTCTTAGAGCATCCTTAAAAAAACTGGCGGAGCATCATGATGCGCTTCGGATGGTTTATCGCAACGATGACGGGCGGTGGACTCAAATCAACCAAAGCATACATGAATCACAGCTATATAGTTTAAGAATATCTGATCTTTCACAGACAGAAGGCGATTGGGAAACACAAATCAAACAAGAAGTTGCAGATCTTCAGCAAAGCATCAATTTGCAGGAAGGACCATTGTTACATGCCGTGTGGTTTAAAACATTGACCGGAGATTACTTGTTCCTTGCAATCCATCATCTTGTTGTTGATGGTGTGGCATGGCGGATTTTGCTGGAGGATTTGTCAGCAGGGTACCAACAAGCGGCTTCTGGCCAGGCGATTCAGCTTCCGCCTAAAACTGATTCCTATCAAGAATACGCCAGACGGATTCAGGAATATGCCCAAAGCAGCAAGCTGATTCGCGAAGAGGCGTATTGGCGAAGTGCAGAAGAACAGCAAGCTGCGGAACTGCCATATGAAATGCCGCTTCAAGAGAACATCGGTTACTGCAAGAGGGACTCGGTAAGCTTTTCACTCTCTGAAGCAGACACTGACGTTTTGCTGCAAAACGTCAATCACGCCTATGGTACAGATACACAAGATATTCTGTTAACCGCGGCTTCCTTGGCGATTTGTGAATGGGCAGGCGCAAGCAAGCTCCGAATCGCTATGGAAGGACACGGAAGAGAACACATTATGCCGGAGTTAGATATCAGCCGGACGGTCGGCTGGTTTACATCCATGTACCCGGCCCTCATAAGCTTTGAAAATCATAGGAATGAGCTCGGGACGGCAGTAAAAACCGTAAAAGATACACTGGGCCGGATACCAAACAAAGGGGTGGGTTACGGTATGCTGAAATACCTCACACACCCTAAAAACAAAAGCATTACGTTTTCAAAAATACCTGAAATCAGCTTTAACTATTTGGGTCAGTTCAATGACATAGAAAGACAGGGCAGTTTCCGCCCATCAAGTCTTGGAAGCGGAACGGATATCACTCTTACATGGAAGCGTGAGCAAATCATTGAGATAAGTGCTATGGCAGCAGACAAAAAGCTTCATTTCAATCTTAGTTATCCGCCAGCCCGCTTTCATCGAAACACAATGGAGCAGCTTATCAACAGGATCGAACACTTTTTGCTGGACATTATGAAACACTGCGCCGGTAAACAGAAAGCAGAAAAGACACTGAGCGATTTTAGCAGTCAATCATTAACGACAGAGGATTTGGACAGTATATCCAGCTTGGTGGAAGAATTGTAGAAAATTATGACAGGGAGACATGAACATGACAAAAGCGAATTCAATTCAGGATATTTATCCGCTGTCTTACATGCAGGAAGGGATGCTTTTCCATTCCCTCCTGCAAAAAGATTCACAAGCATATGTCGAGCAAGCTTCTTTTACAATAGAAGGGGCAGTCAACCCGCAGTGTTTTCAAAACAGCATCAATGCTCTTGTAGCCAGACACGATATTTTCAGAACGATTTTTATCAGTCAAAATGTTTCATCTCCCCAGCAGGTTGTCCTGAGAGAACGGAATGTCATCGTACAGGAAA
This sequence comes from Bacillus sp. 0209A, assembly GCF_036765095.1. Lineage (NCBI taxonomy): Bacteria > Bacillati > Bacillota > Bacilli > Caryophanales > Bacillaceae > Bacillus > Bacillus sp. 0209A. Next base: position 6,259 of record NZ_JBAIZV010000013.1, on the reverse strand, counting down.
AAGACATTACGCATTTAAATGAAGAGAAGCAGTCACAGTTTATCAAGCAATTGAAAGAAGAGGACCGGGCTCAAGGGTTTCAGTTGCAAAAAGATATGCTCATGCGCATTACTCTGATTCAAACAGGAGAGGGCCAATACACTTGTATTTGGACCTTTCATCACATCATGATGGATGGCTGGTGTCTTAGCATTGTGCTAAAAGAATTTCTCCATATTTACGCATCTTATGTATATGGCTCCCCTATCTCATTGGAGCCGGTCCAGCCATACGGAACGTATATTAAATGGCTGATGGAGCAAGACAAAGAACAGGCAGTTTCATATTGGGAACATTATCTTTCCGGCCATGAACAGCAAACCATGCTCCCGAAGCAGAAAAAAACAAAGGGGAGAAGCAGGCAGGAACACGTTGCGTTTTCATTCTCTAAGGGAGAAAGCAGCAGGCTTTCGGAGCTTGCCGCAAGAGAAGAAGTAACACTTAGTACAATTTTCCATACCATTTGGGGCATTCTGCTTCAAAAATATAATAATAACGATGACGCCGTATTCGGTTCTGTCATGTCAGGAAGGCCCGCCGAAATCGAAGGCATTGAACAGATGGTAGGCCTTTTCATTAACACGATACCGGTTCGGGTGCAGGGAGAAAAAACGCCATTTCTACAGCTCATAAAAGATATGCAAAAAGACCGTCTTGCCGCTGAAGCATACAGCTACCACCCTTTATATGAAATTCAAGCCCGTTCAGCGGTTAAGCAAGGGTTAATTGATCATATTCTCGTATTTGAAAACTATCCGGTTCAGCAAGAGATTCAGATGCTGAATAAACAGGAACATGCTTCTGATCTTTTTCAGATTCATAACTTCACTGTGGCAGATGAAACCAACTACAGCTTTTATCTTATGGTGGCGCCAGGTGAAGAAATCCATATCAAAATGAGCTATGATGCTGAGCAGTATGATCGGTCTTTTGTGCTTTCTGTCAAGGGGCATCTTCTGAATGCCGTATCACAAATCTTAAATAATCCGAATCTTCCACCCTCAGAAATTGATATTACAACAGACCATGAAAAGCAGCAGATGATTGGAAAAATCGCAGATCATGCACCAGTTTACGAAACCATCCATGCTATGTTTGAAGCACAAGCGGAAAAGACACCGGACGCTTATGCTGTAATTGATCAAGCCTGCTCGTTAACATACAGAGAACTGAACAAATCGGCTAACAGATTAGCACGGCAATTGCGAATGAAAGGTGTTGCGAGACAGGAGCCTGTTGCGATCATGATGGAACGCTCTGCGGCGATTATCACCGGTGTTCTTGGAATCTTAAAGGCAGGCGGTGCCATTGTTCCGATTGATCCGTATTATCCGGCTGACAGAATCCATTATATTCTAAATGACTGCGGCTGTTCGCATGTTGTTTCACAAGCGCATCTTTCCTCATCGCTTGAAAACAATTACTTTATCACTCATGCAGAAGATATCGAAAGCCAAGAAGACGGCAGTAACCTACAGTCAGTCAACAATGCGGACGATCTTCTGTATATGATTTACACATCAGGCACAACAGGTAAACCAAAGGGTGTTCAATTTGAACATCGAAACATGGCTAACTTGCTGAAGTTCGAATATACTCACTCCGGCATTGACTTTGAAGCAGATGTTCTGCAATTTGCGACACCTTCCTTCGACGTCTGCTATCAAGAAATATTTTCTGCGCTTCTGAAAGGCGGCACACTGCACATCGTGCCAGAAGCCATAAAAAGAGATGTGCCGCAGCTGTTTGCATTTATAAACAAGCACCAGACAAATATTGTGTTTCTCCCAACTGCTTTTATCAAAATGATCTTCAGCGAACCGCAATTTGCGAACTCGTTTCCTTATGGCGTGAAACATCTGATTGCAGCCGGAGAACAATTAATCATTTCAGAGCTTTTTCAGGACGTATTGCGTGAGCGCGGCCTGCATCTGCACAATCATTACGGACCTTCAGAAACTCATGTGGTATCTACGTATACCATTCATCCGGGGGACCGTATTCCTGAGTTTCCGCCAGTCGGTAAACCGATAGGCTGTACTGATCTATATATTTTGAATCATCAAAAACAGCTGCAGCCCTGCGGCGTACCTGGTGAACTCTATATTTCCGGTGCAAGTGTTGCCAGAGGTTATGTCAATCACGAGAAACTGACACGCGACAAATTTTCATCTGACCCATTCAGGCCTGGTGCGATCATGTACCGTACAGGTGATTTGGCCAGACGGCTTGAAGACGGCAACATCGAATATATCGGACGGGCAGACAATCAAGTGAAAATCAGAGGCTATCGAATCGAGCCGCAAGAAATCGAAGTCACATTGATGAACCACCCGGACATTAAGGAAGCCGCCATTCTCATCAGGCAAGACCGAAGCGGTGAACATGAATTATGCGCTTACTATTGCAGTGTACAAAAGCTGGATGCAATAGATTTACGCCGCTATATGGCTAGTGAGCTCCCAGAATACATGATCCCGGTGAAATGGGTATGGGTTGACAACATACCTCTTACCCCAAACGGAAAAGTAGATCAATCAGCACTTCCTGAATCAGATGATTCAATCAGCGGGATTCCATATACTGCCCCTCGTAATCTGTTAGAGGCAAAGCTTTCGCAAATATTTGAAGATGTGCTGAAAAATGGTCATATAGGCGTCCAAGACAACTTTTTTGACCATGGCGGCCATTCGTTAAAAGCAACAGTGCTTATGTCGAGGATTGCTAAGGAGTTTCATGTGCAAGTTCCGCTTAAGGACATCTTTGCCCATCCGACTGTAGAAGAATTGGCTTCAATCATTCGAGGTGCAGAGGAAAATCAGTATGCAGCAATTGAACCAGCAGAAGAAAGAGAGACATATCCTGTGTCTTCAGCTCAAAAACGGATATATGTGCTTCAGCAGCTTGATGAGGGTGTCGCCTACAATATGCCTGCGGTCTTAGAACTGGAAGGGGCATTGGATGTCGCTAAAATGTCGGCTGTATGTAAAGAACTAATCAGACGGCATGAGCCTCTTCGAACTTCCTTTGTATCCGGGGCAGAGGGCGAGCCGGTTCAGCGTATCCATACCGAAGTGCCGTTTACATTAAGTACAGAGACAGCTATCGAGGAATTTGTCCGTCCCTTTGATCTCAGCCAGGCGCCATTATTTAGAGCGGGCCTTATAAAGGTGGCGAACGAGAAGCATGTATTGCTGGTGGATATGCACCATATCATTTCAGATGGCGTATCCGTTCAGCTCCTAATCCGAGAGTTCACCGATCTTTATGCAAATCGCCAGCTTAAGCCGTTGCGGATCCAGTATAAAGATTACGCCGTTTGGCAGCAGCAATTTAAAAAGGGGGACTCGTATCAAAAGCAGGAGATTTACTGGCGACAGCAGTTTAGCGGGGACCTTCCTGTACTAGAGCTTCCGACAGATAAACGCCGACCGGCAGAACGGCAATTCGCAGGCGGAAAAGTAACCTTTCAAATGGATAAAGAGCTCACGTCCCGGATAAAACGGCTCGCCCATAAAAACAGCAGCACACTTTACATGACACTGCTCGCTTTGTATTCAGCTTTTTTATCAAGGTTAAGCGGTCAGGATGATATCGTGATTGGTTCACCTATCGCCGGACGGCCCCACGCCGACCTTGAAGCTGTTCTTGGGATGTTCGTTAATACATTGGCTCTCCGGACACGCCCGGACGGCAATAAGACATTTGAAGAATTTCTGAAAGAAGTCAGACAGACGGCACTGGAAGCGTATGAGCATCAGGATTATCCGTTTGAAGAGCTTGTGGATAAACTCGGCGTACAGCGGGAAATGAGCCGGAATCCATTGTTTGACACAACGCTGGTCCTTCAAAATATGGAACAGCAAAAGCTGAAAATGAAAGATGTAGAGCTTCAATGGAGCGACTTGCATCATCCAATATCGAAATTTGATATTTCCCTGTATGTAACAGAACACGATGCCGAACTTTTGTGTCAGTTTGAATACAGTACAGCTTTGTTTGAAAAAGCGACCATCCAAAGGTGGGCCGGCCTTTTCACCACCCTTGTGGAACAAACAGCTGTCAGTCCTGAAATAGAATTGGACAACATTCCAATCTTAACAATAGAAGAAGAGAGAGAGTTCATTGAAGCGTGCCATCCGGTTCAGGGGACGGGCTATCCGATGAATCAAACGCTCCACTATGCACTCGAAATGCAGGCAGCAAAAACGCCTGATCAGACGGCTGTTGTTTTTGAAGATGGAGCGATGACCTACAAAGAATTGAATGAACAGGCTAACCGTATCGCCTGGGAGCTGATCGAACGAGGAGTGAAATCTGAAACAATAGTTGCCATTATGGGAAGGCGTTCGCCTGAAATGCTGATTGGCATTTATGGCATTCTTAAAGCTGGCGGCGCTTATCTGCCCATTGACCCGGATTATCCGGAAGAACGAATCAGCTTTCTGCTGGAGGACAGTGGTACAAACATTCTCCTGCTTCAGTCTGCCGGCCTGCGTGTTCCGGCATTTGCAGGGGAGATTGTCTATCTCAATCAGACAAATAGCGGGCTGAAACATCGTTTGTCCAATCCGAATGCGGACGTTCTCCCGCAATCTTTAGCATATGTCATCTATACATCCGGCTCTACCGGGAGGCCTAAGGGTGTTGAAGTTGAACATCGATCAGCGGTGAATTTTTTGAATTCCCTTCAGTCCCGTTATCAACTGAACCAATCAGATGTGATTATGCATAAAACATCTTATTCATTTGACGCTTCAATATGGGAACTGTTTTGGTGGCCTTATGCCGGTGCTTCTGTTTATCTGCTTCCTCAGGGAGGCGAAAAAGAACCTGAAGTGATCGCGCAGGCTATAGAAGAACAAAAGATCACAGCTATGCATTTTGTGCCTTCAATGCTTCATGCATTTTTAGAACATATCAAATATCGCCCTGTACCAATTAAGACAAAGGAACTCAATCGGGTGTTTTCCGGGGGAGAGCAGCTGGGAACCCATCTCGTCTCCCGATTTTGCGAGTTGCTTCCAAATGTTGCATTAACCAATTCCTACGGACCAACGGAGGCAACTGTAGAAGCTTCATTCTTTGATTGTCCGCTGTATGAAAAACTTGAACGGATTCCAATTGGAAAACCTGTTCATCATGTCAGATTGTATATCCTCAATCAAAAGCAGCGGATGCTGCCTGCCGGATGTATCGGCGAACTGTACATTGCAGGAGCCGGTGTTGCCAGGGGCTATTTGAATCGGCCGGCATTAACGGAGGATCGTTTTCTTGAGGATCCGTTTTACCCGGGTGAACGCATGTACAAAACAGGGGATGTGGCGCGCTGGCTCCCTGATGGACATGTTGAATTCCTCGGCCGGTTGGATGATCAAGTCAAAATCAGAGGCTACCGGATTGAGCCCGGAGAAATTGAAGCGGCGCTTAGAAGCATAGAAGGCATAAGGGAGGCAGCCGTGACCGTACGGACAGACAGCGGCGAGCCGGAATTATGCGCTTATATAGAAGGGCTTCGGAGAAACGAAGTGAGGGCGCAGCTTGAGAGACTGCTGCCGGGCTACATGATCCCAGCCCATATGATAGAGATGGAACAGTGGCCGGTTACGCCGAGCGGAAAGCTGGACCGAAACGCCCTGCCAGCTCCTTGCGGAGCTGCAGATGCGGAGACATATACGGCGCCGAGAAATGTGACCGAGATGAAGCTTGCCCAGCTGTGGGAGGACGTACTGAAAAACGGCCCTGTCGGGATTCACGACAACTTCTTTGACCGTGGAGGACATTCCTTAAAAGCCACCGCTCTTGTGTCCCGGATCGCCAAAGAATTCGATGTTCAGGTGCCGCTGAAAGATGTGTTTACCCATCCGACGGTGGAAGGGCTGGCTTCCGTTATCCGTGAAGGAACGGACAGTCCATATGAAGCGATGAAACCGGCGGAACAGCGTGATACCTATCCGGTTTCCTCTGCTCAAAAGCGGATTTATGTCCTTCAGCAGCTGGAGGACGGAGGGACCGGCTACAATATGCCGGCTGTATTAGAACTGGAAGGGAAGCTTGACCCCGAAAGGCTTGACAGGGCTTTCCAAGAGCTGATCAAGCGCCACGAGTCGCTTCGGACATCCTTTGAACAGGACGAAGGCGGCGAGCCGGTGCAGCGCATCCATGACGAAGTGCCGTTTGCATTACAAACAGCAGTCCTCGGCGAACAAACCGAACAAGA
>NZ_JBAIZV010000012.1:0-13658 GCF_036765095.1 Bacillus sp. 0209A | reverse complement strand
TGCCGTATGGGGCGCAAGCGGTTCACCTCCGGCGAATACACGCTTCAGGCTTGTCCCGTCACCCAACGATTCCATTTCCGCTTGATCCAGAAAGCTGTTCAGCATAGCCGGAATAAAATGAACCGTCGTCACTTTTTCCCGATGAATGGATTTTACGATCAATGCCGGGTCTTTCTCCCAGCCGGGCGGAAGCAGATAAGCCGAAGCGCCGGAAAGCGCCCACCAAAACAGCTGCCAGACAGATGCATCAAAGGAAAAAGAGGTTTTCACCAGGACAATGTCCTCTTCCTGAAGTGGAAACTGGCGCTGCATGCCGGTCAAAAAAGAAACGGCATTGCGGTGCTCAACGGCTACCCCTTTTGGCTGTCCAGTGGAGCCTGACGTATAGATGACATAGGCGAGAGAACCGCTGTCAGCGCGAGCAAACATATGACTTTCTGCTTTTTCGTTCGCAAGAGATGCCATGTCAACTTCAAGTGTCTCTCCGGAGAAGTTCGGTGCGGAACATCCCGGCTGCGTCAGCAAGAGAGCTGCGCCGCTGTCTTTCAGCATGTAGCTCAGCCGCTCCTCTGGATATGCGGGATCAAGCGGCAAATACGCCCCGCCTGCTTTCAATACGGCAAGTACAGCTATCAGCATGTCAGGTGACCGCTCAGACAGGACACCGACGATGCTTTCCTTCGTGACACCGCGTGCCGCGAGGCGCGCGGACAGCCGGCTGGCATACATGTCAAGCTCAGCGTATGTCAGCGAACCGCCGGAAAAGCGGATGGCTGGCCGCTCCGGTGTGCAAGCCGCCTGTCGTTCAAACAGTCCGTGCAGGGTTGGGGCTTTAGGCGAAACGGATACAGACCTGTTATTTTGAGAAACGATTTTCCTTGTTTTGTTCTCATCCAGCAATGTCATCTTTGACACGGAAAGAGTTGGATCAGAGATGATGTCAGAGATCATGTGCTGTAAATAATCTTTTATCTCAGACATCATATTTGATTGATAAGCGCCAGTATGAAAATGAATCCGAACGTACAAGGTACGGCCTGGGATCACTTTGACACTGCATCTATAGTTGGTCTCCTCTGCCATCTCAAAATCTTTAACGGAGAAATCAAATGATCCAGCCTGATTCAGCCCTTCAATCTCTTGCTGGGTAGGTGTATTTTCAAAGACGATAATATGATCGATAAGCTCTTGTTTAAGAGCACTCTGTGCCTGAATGTCATATAAAGGGAAGTAACTATACGCTTCTGCTTCAGTCATATCCTTTTGCATCCTGCTGACTAGGTCAGAAAAAGAAAGGGAATCACTTTGGACTCGAATAGGAATGGTATTGATAAAAAGGCCGACCATGTTTTCCACATCTTTTAGCTCAGAAGGTCTGCCTGATATAACTGATCCGAACACAACATCGCCGCAGCGATTGAACTTTTGGAGCATGATTCCCCATAAAGCTTGGAAAACAGTGTTTAGCGTCGCACCAGTCGCTGTTGCGATTTTCTGTAATTCGGAGGTTTCTTTTTCAGAAATAGTGAACGTGATCTGCTGTAATGTCCCATCTGGCATTTGATCTGTTCTTTTGGGCAGAGGCGTCGCTTTTTCGAAATGCAGAAGCCTCTTTTTCCAATACTCAGCTGCTTCTTCTCGGTCTAGCTGCATCAGCCATTTAATATACGTCCCGTACGGCTGTACGGGAGGCAAATCAGGAACCTGTCCTTTTCCGAGCGCTTGATAAATGTGGAGAAAGTCTTTAATAACAATGCCTAAACACCAGCCATCCATTAAAATATGATGATGGCTCCAGATACAGATATAACGATCAGGCCCCCATTTCAAAATAGTTATTCTCATCAGTACATCCGTTTGGAGATCGAAGCCTCTGGATTTATCCTGTTCTTTGAATGCCTCGGTGCAATGTTCTTTATCTCTTTCATTGAGATGGGAAATATCTTCAAAATGAACATGGCAAGGACGATGCTTGAGCACGACCTGGCGAGGTTTGGCTACATTTTTATAGATGAACGCTGTTCGGAAGATTTCGTATCTGTCAAAAACACCATCCATACTTTTTTGGAAACGCTCCAAGTCAAGCTGTCCATGTATCGTAAAAGAAGCCTGTTCAAAATAAGCTCTTGACTGTTCATCATACAGTGAGTGAAAAAGCATCCCTTCCTGCATAAATGACAAAGGGTATATATCCTTTATTTCGGGTTGCTGCGGCATCAGTATGAATCTCCTCTCCCTATAGTTTGTTGACGACTCCCATAATCTCACTCAATTCATCAAGCGTTAAATCTTCATCAGTGAAATCAGATGCGCTCCACTCTCGGTTTTCTTTGCCCGTACAATGCTCAATGATGTTTTCCAGAGTCTGTTTAAAATGCCCGGCAAATGTTTGGATTGTTTTATTCCCAAATTGAAGCCTGTTATAAATCATGTGCATGTTTAGGCACCCCGAAGAAACAGCTCCGCTGATATCCAGAGCATAAGGCCGCGCCCAGTTCGGGCTGATCTCATTTTCTGGTTTGATGTCAGAAACCTCAAAGGCTTTTGATTGAATATCCTGATCAAACTGGCCTAAATAATTAAAGCTGATTTCCGGGGTGTTTTTCTCAGAGCCCCATCTTTTGCTGATATATTTCAGCACACCGTAGCCTGCGCCTTTATTCGGTATACGATGCAGCATATCTTTTGTCTGTTTAATGAGATGGCCCAGCCGTTCATCTTTGTTCTTATGATCAGAATCGCTCATATCAAGCCACACAGGATAAATCGAGGTGAACCAGCCGACAGTTCTGCTCATATCAATATCCCCAAGATATGATTCCCTTCCATGGCCCTCCATGCTGATTTTAAACTGGTCAGAGCCCGTCCATTGTTGTAGAGCAAGACCTAAAGCTGTCAGAAGGATATCATTCATCTCCGTGCTGTATGCTTTATTTGAAGCAGTTAACAATAATTCGGTGTGATGGCGGGACAGCTCAAATTCAATCACTTCTGTATCTTTGAATAGGTTAGGCGCTGCGTCATTGTCTTTAGGAATAGGTTGAATGTGACGGTTCTCGCGCTCTTCCCAATACGCTGCTTCGCGCTGCATCTGGCGGCTTTTAGAGTAGTCAGCTATTCTTTGTGAATACGTTAAATATGAATCTGTTTTTTGCGGCAGTTTAATAGATTCTCCTGAGACTGCCTGTTTGTAAGCTGTTGAAAAATCCTCGAACAAAATGCGCCATGAAACCGCATCAATAACCAAGTGATGAATCGTCAGAAACAAATGGTCACTATTTTCGGTTCTAAACAATCCAGCGTGAAGCAAGGGGCCGGTTTCCAAACGAATATGCTCCTGCATCTGGCTGGCGACTTCCTTAATCCTGTTATGTGCTTCTGTTAAGTTACCCTTTACATCAAACAGTTCAAGAGAATATAGCTCCTTATCTGGCAGATCTATCCCTTTATTTATCTGAACCGGCCTGCCATTTTCATACCGGCATACGATTCTCAGTGCGTCATGATGAGTCACCAGGCTTCTTAGCACCTTTCTAAGCGCAATTTCATCAAATCGTTCAGTCCGGTTGAGCATAACGGACTGATTAAAATGATGCATCTCCAGAGATTGCGAGAAAAACCATTGCTGGACAGGTGTCCAAGTGATTTCGCCTTCTACCGGACCTTGGTCAATGACGTGTACGGCTTTTCGAACATGAGCGGACAGTTCACCCAGAGTCTGATGTTCAAACATCTCACGTACTGTCGTTTCGAATCCGCGTTGCTTCAGTCTGGCGCAAACTTGCAGCGCTTTAATAGAATCTCCGCCAAGTTCAAAGAAATTGGCGCTTATGCCCAGCTCATTCACATCAAGAAGCTCCTCCCAAATATCAGCCATTACCTTTTCGATCTCATTTCTAGGGCTGATATCATCAGCAGTATAAGCATGTTTATCAGGTTCCGGCAGTGCTTTCTGATCGAGCTTTCCATTAACAGTCAGCGGGATGTTGTCAATCTGTATTAAACGAGCGGGCAGCATAAAGTCAGGCAGCATGGTTTTTAGAGAAGCACGGATGTCTGATGTACTCGCCGCCTGTCTATCTTTTGTCACCAAATAAGCATAAACAGCTGTTTGCCCTTGCTCATCTTTTCTTGTGATGACAGCCGCCTCTTTAATAATCGGAAGCTGAAGAAGCGCCGCTTGGATTTCGCCTAACTCGATACGATGCCCTCTGACTTTAACCTGACCATCAATGCGGCTTACGTATTCCAGCTCGCCAGTTGACAGGCGTTTAGCAAGATCTCCCGTTCGGTATAATCTGTCCCCCGGAAGATACGGATTGGGTACAAAACGGTCAGCGGTCAGCTCATCTCTGTTGAAATATCCCCGTGCTACGCCTTCACCGCCTATATAAAGCTCCCCTGGAACTCCGATCGGCTGCAGATTCATATGAGCATCCATTACATAAGCCTGCAGAGTTGAAAGAGGCCGTCCGATATTGCTGTTATTTTTTGCAATGTCTGCTGCGGACAATTTTTTGAATGTTACATGCACTGTTGTTTCTGTAATACCGTACATATTGATTAGTTCAGTATGAGGATATTTACCATTCCAGCTTTGAAGCATGCCGGGCTGTAAAGCTTCGCCGCCAAAAATGACGTACCGGATGTTTAATCGATCCGGATGGTTTTGATCTTCATGCATCAGGCCGTAAAAAGCAGTCGGAGTCTGATTGAGTACAGTGACGCGTTCTTTTTTTAACAATAATCGGAATGCATGGGGGTCACGGGCTGTTTCTTTAGAGACCACGACTAGTGTACTTCCGTTCAATAACGCACCGAACATTTCCCATACAGAGAAATCAAAGCAATATGAATGAAAGAACGTCCAGACGTCTTCATGGCCAAATTCAAAAGGCAGGTTTTGATGCTTTAAAAGACTGATCACATTGCGGTGCTCGACCATGACGCCCTTTGGCTTGCCCGTCGTTCCGGATGTATATATCACGTATGCCAGCTGATCCGCCAGAGTTTCTTGGCTTTTTAAATCAGACGGAATTGAATCATTTTTAGCTTCATCGATATACAACATTTCCCCGCTGTAGTCTGCAGGTTTATTTTGTCCGCGCTCTGTCAGCAACAGTTCTGTCCCGCTGTCATTGAGCATAAAGCTGATACGGTCCTGAGGATATTCAGGATCAATCGGCAAGTAGGCCCCTCCCGCTTTTAAAATTGATAAAATGCCAATGATCATATCAGGTGACCGATCGAGCATCAGACCGACGATGTCCCCAGTGCCGACCCCTTGTTTGATGAGCATAGCAGCTGTCCGGTCTGCTTTTTCTTTCAGGTCTCGATAAGTAAGCTGAGAGTGGCCGCACACCACTGCGATATGATCAGGATGTTCAGCCGCTTGCTTTTCAAATAAGCTTACAATGTTTTCATTTCTCGGATAAGCTGCATACTGTCCCATTTTTTCAAGGAGCAGTTCTCGCTCTGCAGCAGGTAGCAATTGCATTTCCGAAATTCTCATCTCGTTATTCGCTATTACATTTTTCATCAGTTCAATAAAATAGGATGCCCATCGCGCAATGGTCTCTTCTTCAAAAAGAGCGGTGCTGTATTCAAAACGGCAGCGAATTCCGTCTGAATGCTCCTCAGCGTGTAATGTCAAATCGAATTTGGATATATCGTGTTTTGGAGTGACAGACAAAATCGATAGACCAGGCACTTCAAACTGGAAATCTTCACTGCTTTGAAGCACGAGCATCGCATCGAACAGCGGGTTGCGATTTACCTCTCGATGTGTATCGAGCTTATCTGCCAGCTCTTCAAAAGGATAATTCTGATGTTCATAAGCTGTCAGAGCCAGACGGCGAATATCCTGCAAATACGAGCTGAACGTTTTGTCGCCCTCCGGCTGGCTGCGCATCGCTAATGTATTTACGAACATCCCGATGACGCGCTCCAGATCAGCGTGCGGTCTTCCTGCAGCGGGCGAGCCGACAACAATATCCTCTTGCCCGCTAAGCTTGGATAGCAAAATAGAATAGACAGCCAGAAGGATCATATACAACGTTGTTCCCGTTTCAGCCATTAAACGGTGCAGCTCATTTGCGGTGTCTTGATCAATGTTTACTTCAATTGTTCCGCCGCTGAAATCAGGGAGACGCGGTCTTGTTTTATCAAGCGGTAAATCTAATACAGGAAGACTCCCGCCAAGCTGGTCAAGCCAGTAGGCCTCCTGTTTTCTGTATAGGTCTTTCGGGAACTTCTCTTGCTGCCAAACAGCAAAATCCTTATAATGCAGATTTAAAGCTGGCAGTTCCTTTCCGCAATATAAGTCAGTAAATTCTTGGACAAGCGTGCTCATCGAGACACCGTCGGCAATGATATGGTGCATATCGAGCAGCAAAAATCCGTGGTTATTGCCCATTGAAATGACACATGCTCTAAAGAGCGGACCGGCCGATAGATCAAACGGTTTGATAAAGGACTCGATTGCAGACTCAAGCATTTGTTTTGATTCCATTTCAAGCTCTTTCAGGTCAAAAGCCATCTCTGGATAAATGATTTGCACGGGCTCTCCACTGTCAAGCACAAAAACAGTCCGCAATGTTTCATGCCGATTCACAAGTTCTGCGAGAACTCTTCTCAACCGCTGGCGATCTAGATTTCCGCACAATTCAAGTACAGCGGGCATGTTATAGCCTGTGCTGTCACCCGCCAGCTGATGAAGAGCATATAATCGTTTTTGCGAGAAAGACAGCGGATAGACCTCTCTTTGCTCCGCAGGCTCAATCTGTGTAAAAGCATGTTCTTTTAAGCTCATCAATTTGACTGCCATGCTTTCAATTGTCGGGTAAGAGAAAACCTCACTGAGCGGCAGCTCGACATGAAGCTTTTTATGTATTCTTGATACGAGTGCGGCCGCTTTTAAGGACTGTCCGCCTAGTTGAAAGAAATCATCACGAATGCCGATTTTCTGTTTATGCAACACATCTTCCCAAATCTGTGCGAGATCAGCTTCGATTAAGGTTCGGGGCGGCATATATGTGAGAGCCGCATTGTTTTTTGGTTCAGGAAGTGCTGAACGGTCAAGTTTCCCGCTGGATGTTAATGGCATTTTGCCGATGTTGATAATACTTGCGGGAATCATATAGGACGGCAATGTCCCAGCAAGATGGCGATGCAAATCCGGAAGACTGCTTCCCTTTTCCGGAACGATATAAGCAATAAGCTCCTTGTCCTCAGCAGAAACATCACGAGCCAATACCGCTGCTTCCTTCACCCCCGGTGCCTGTCGAAGAACTGTTTCGATCTCTCTCAGTTCAATGCGGTAACCCCTCATTTTTACTTGATCATCAAAACGTCCAATATATTCAATCGTTCCATCCGGCAAAAAACGGCCTGCGTCACCTGTTCGGTATACACACTCCCCTTCAAGAAACGGGTGATCGGAAAAGGCTTTCTCTGTCAGCTTCGGCTGTTTGTAGTATCCTCTGGCAAGACCTGCGCCGGAAATACACAGTTCGCCCGCCGCGCCGATCGGCTGCATTTGATTTCCGTGTAAAACAAATACTTTCGTGTTTGCAATCGGGTGTCCGATTGTGATCCTCTCTTTTTCGTTCAATTGACGCAAAATGGTTGTTGCCACACTGTTTTCTGTGGGTCCGTATTCATTTGCCAATTCTGCAGAAGGACAAATCTTTTCACTCATCTCAAGCAGATCAGGCGTGACCGCTTCACCTGCAAATGTCACAATACGAAGACTTTTTGCATCTTCAGCAGTCATCACCTCCAATAACACCCGGTACAGAGAAGGAACAATGATCATGTGACTGACCTTATAGCGTTCTATCTTTCTCTTGAGGGCTAGCACATCCTTTGCTTCGTCATCCGTTGTCAGCAGTACGCACGAACCGGATAAAAGCGGGGTAAACAAGCTCGTCACACAGCCGTCAAACACATATGAAAACAAATGGAGGGATATATCCTGTTCGGCCATGCCATACTCTTCCCGTCTCCATTGCAGTGTATTGGCAATACCTTGATGATCAACGAGAACACCTTTTGGCCGCCCTGTCGTTCCCGACGTATAGATTAAGTAGGCAAGATCACCAGGCGGCACATCTGGAGCCGCTGTTTGGTGCCTTTCTGTACGTTCTATCGGTATCATTTCCCCTTCATAGTGCGGCGGGATGAATGTCATAAGGTCTTCTTCTATCAGCAATTGAGCCGCTTGACTGTCCTTCAGCAGGAAAGAAAGACGTTCTTCTGGGAAATTTGGATCAAGCGGCATATAAGCGCCCCCTGCTTTCCAAATCCCGAGCAAAGCTGCAGGCATTTCCATTGACCGCCCCATCATCACAGCGACGATATCTCCAGATCCAACGCCTTTTTCTATCAGGGCGTGCGCAATCTGATTAGCTCTTTCATTTAATTGGCGATAGGTCCAGTATTCATCACCCATTTTCAATGCGGCAGCTTCAGGCGTTTTGTGAGCTTGTTCCTCGAACAATTGAGATATTGTTTTGTTCGCATAAGAATGCTTTGTTTCGTTAAACAATTGGATAAGCTTTTGTTCCTCCGGCGGCACGATATTAATGTCGCTGACGGCAATATCGGGATGTGTGACAATGCAATCCAGCGCTTGCTTTAGATGGCCTTGAATCCGCAGCATCTCTTCACGTTCGTAAACGGCTGCGTTGTAGCTGAATTTAATATAAAATGATTCTCCCGGTACGATAACGATATTAAAGTCGTAATTGGTTTGCTCTGACATTGAAATGTCACCCAGCTTCAGCGCATTTTCCTCATTTTCGCTCTCAATGCGTAATGCCTGATCAAGCTGTACAGGATAATTTTCAAAGACAAAAATATGATCGATCAAACCTTGCTTTAATGGACTATGGTTTTGAATGTCATAAAGCGGGTAATACCCATGCTGTTCAGATGATAAAATATCCTCCTGCACGGCTTTGACCAGCGAAGAAAACGTCATGCCCTCCGCAGATCGAATTCGCACTGGGACCGTATTAATAAACAAGCCGACCATTGATTCAATCCCATCAATCGCTGACGGGCGTCCTGAAATAACGGAACCAAAAACTGCATCATCAGCTGCGTTATATCGGTGCAGAAGCACGCCCCAAATACTCATAAA
The DNA here is from genome assembly GCF_036765095.1 of Bacillus sp. 0209A. Taxonomy (NCBI): domain Bacteria; kingdom Bacillati; phylum Bacillota; class Bacilli; order Caryophanales; family Bacillaceae; genus Bacillus; species Bacillus sp. 0209A. The sequence goes on along the minus strand of NZ_JBAIZV010000012.1, from coordinate 4,513 downwards.
CAACGTGTTTAGTGTAACTCCCCAATTCTGCGCGGCCTCAGTCAGTTTCTTAACCATTTCCGGCGCTAAAGAAAAGCTGATCTGAGCAGCTTTATAATCCCCGTTCGTTGGGCGGCGCTTTATCCGGGGAATAGAAGCGGTATTGCCGTATTCCTTCAAATATCCGCTCCAGTAAGCGGCAGTCTCTTCTTGATCTTGTTCTCCAAGCCATTCAATATAACGGCTGTACGGTACCGTGCTTCCAAGCTGCACAGGCCTGTTATTGCTGAGTGAATCATACATGCTGAAAAACTCTTTAAGAATAATGCCGAGGCACCAGCCATCCATGATGATATGGTGATGTGTCCATACACACGTATATTTGCTATCGCCTCTATCAAAAAGGGCAAGACGCATTAAAGGATCTTTTTGCAAATTAAATCCTTTTTCCCGATCCTTGGTCATAAATTCATCGATCAGGGCCTGCTGTTCATGATCAGCCAAGTAAGAAAAATCTTCTCTATACACTGTCAATTCGCGGTTTGATAAGACTACCTGCTGCGGCCCTGTAAGATCTGGTACTTCTTTAATAAAAATCGTTCTGAAAATATCATATCGGGAGACAAGAAGGTTTAAGCTCTTTTGAAACGAGTCGATACATAGACTCCCCGTAATCGTAAACGAGGTCTGTTCCACATAGGCTTTTGAGCTGAAATCCATCAGTGAATGAAACAGCATTCCTTCCTGCATGTGTGATAACGGATAAATATCTTGAATTTGTGCCGATTGTGCCATCAATTCCACACACCTTTTCAAAAGTTAAAGATCTTTCACAAGATTTTCGATGCTAGATAATGCAGACAAAGTTAATTCCTTATTGCTGAAATCACTCAGTGTTTTTTCGCGTGCTTTTTTCGTCGAACAATGCTCAATCGTCTCGATAAGATGCCTGTGAAAACGATCCATAAAACACTCAATTGTGTGTTTGCTGAATACTGGGGTGTATACCGCTTTTACTTGAAGCCGTCCGTCTGTAATGAGAGCATTGATGTCCAGCTCATATTCTCGTTCTCTCTCACCCGCTATTTCGTAACGAGGCTGGTAATATGATAATTGAAATGTTTCAGCTTCCTTCTCTTCGCTAAATTGGCCGAGATAATTAAAGCTGACCTCAGGCTCTTTATGCGGCGGCAGTTCTCCTATGTGTGTTAACAATCCGTAGCCAGTTCCTTTGTTCGGCACTCTTCTCAGCATATCTTTTGTCGTCTTAATTCGGTAAGCGAGCTGATCTTCGAAAGGCTCGGGAATACTCATGTCCAGCAGAATAGGATAAATGGAAGTAAACCAGCCAACTGTACGTGAAATATCAATATTTGGCAGATGCCCTTCTCTTCCGTGTCCCTCAGTGCTGATCACGATTTGATCGTGCCCTGTCCATTCAGAAAGCGCCAATCCTAAAGCCGTAAGCAAAAGCTCGTTGGCATCAGTGCCATAGGCTTTCTGAGTTTCAAACAGCAGTTTTTCAGTCCAGTCCCCGGATAGTGCAAACATCGAGCTATCACTGTTCAATTGCAGTCTGTCCGGCATATTTTTCGTGTCCTTAGGCAAAATAGCATTGTGAGCGTCCAAAATCGTTTGCCAATACGGTTTTTCTGCAAGCAATTGTTTATTCTCAGCTATGTGTGCAAGACCACTGGCGTAGGACAAATAAGAATCGGTTTTTGGCGGCAGTTGGATCTCTTGTTTTTCTAAAGCCTGCTGGTATGCTGCCGCTAAATCCTCAAGCAGAATTCTCCAAGAAACGCCATCTATCACAAGATGGTGAAGCGCAATCAGAAGATGATCCCCTCCTGCCGTTTTAAACAAACCTGCTTGCAGCAGAGGCCCTTTTTGTACATTCATTTTCCTTTGAATGACGGTTTCCTCAGCGGATAGTTTTTCATCAAGATGAGTTCTTTCCAGCAATTCTGTTGTCCAATCTGCGATGTGAAGCCCGAACAGTTCATGATCTTTGTGATTCATTCCGCGATTATACTGAACGACATGGCCGTTTTGGTCTTGTTGAAAAACCATGCGAATTGCATCATGATGCTCGGTTATTTTACGCAGCGCTAGACGAAGCGCGTTAGCATTAAATCCTTTTTCACTGAAAAGCATGACGGACTGGTTGTAATGATCGTGAAAAGCATGAGCCTGTCCGAAAAATCTTCGCTGAATCGGGGTGAGGTTAGCTTCACCTTCCGCAGGCCCCTGATCCGCTTGAGATGCCAATGGTGTGATATGTCCGCTTAGTTCCTGAATTGTTGGATAACGGAATAAGTCGCGTATAGTCATGCTCCAGCCTTCAGCTGCCAGACGTGCTGCCACTTGTAATGCTTTAATTGAGTCTCCGCCAAGCTCAAAAAAGGAATCGTGAATGCCGACTCGTGACATGCTCAGTACATCTTCCCATATATACGCCATCGTTTTTTGTATGTCGTTAACTGGTGCGGTATATGGGCGCGAGAACACATTATCTGGAGCCGGCAAGGCATTTCTGTCCAGCTTTCCGTTTAGGGTCAGCGGCATGTTTTCTAAAGCAATTAGATGCGCAGGAATCATATACGCCGGCAGTTCCTTTGTTAAAGCAGTACGAAGCGCATTCGTGTTGACGTCTGAAGGCACGATATATGCTGATAAACCAGCCTGTCCATTCTTATCATGCTGAACGGCAACTGCAGCTTCTCTGACAAGCCCCGTTTGAAGCAGAACACTTTCAATTTCTTCTGTTTCAATTCTGTATCCATTTATCTTCACTTGATAATCCATTCGGCCAAGAAGCCGGATCGTTCCGTTTGGAAGAAAGCAGGCTCGATCACCGGTTCTGTACAGTCTTTCTCCTGAGACAAATGGATTTTCTGTAAATTTCATGCGTGTTAAGTCAGGTTTATTATGATAGCCTTTCGCAACACCTGCCCCGCCGATGCACAATTCGCCGGCAGCGCCAATTGGCTGAATTTGGTCAGTCTGGCTGAGTACGTACATGCGTACATTTGGAAGCGGGCTGCCGATTGGCACGTTATCTCCCGTCCACTCTTCTCCCATACTTGTTTCATAAAAGCTCGAATCAATCGTTGCCTCTGTGACACCATAGCTATTGATGATGCGCATGCTTTGGCCAAATCGTTCTGTTAATGTTTTGAAATCTTGAGCTTTCACCATGTCAGAACCAAGAATCAGTATGTCTAAGTCAGGAAGCTTGAGCTGGTTACGGTATATATATTCCATCACCGGAATAATGAGAGCAGGTGTGGACTCCATCATTGTGATTCTCTTAGAGCTCATGATTTTATATATTTCAGCAGGTTCCAGCCGCTTTTCATCCGAGCAAACGATGAGAGTCCCGCCGTTGGTCAATGTTCTTGCCAAATCTCCTGAGAAGACATCGAATGAAAAGCTCGCGATTTGAAGCAGTCTGACAGGCTTCCGATCCAGTTCATAAATTTGACGCCACGCAAGAGCAGCATGAGTAAAGTTACGATAGGTGACAATAACACCTTTAGGCGCACCTGTAGTTCCTGACGTATAAATGATATATGCTGCATCTTCAGGAGCGGGTGATAGGTTAAGGTTACAGCTATTTTCTTCATATGAGACTTCATCATCAAGGCAGATGTGGGACATCTCAGATTCAGATGCATTTGAAATCAAATGCTTCAATTCCTGTTGTAAAAGAAGAATATCTGCTCCGCTATCACGAAGAATGTATTCAATGCGAGCTTTTGGGTAGTGTGAATCGATTGGGATATACACTCCGCCAGCTTTCATCACTGCTAGGATTCCAACAATTGCATCAATGGATCGCTTGGCTAAAACAGCCACAGTTGGCCTCGTTCCTTTTCTTTTTTGCAATGTCCGTGCCAGGCGATTGGCTTTTTCGTTTAAAATCCGATAGCTAATCTGTGTTTCGTCATCAATAACAGCTATATGTTCTGGTGTTTCTTCAGCTCTCACTTCAAATATGCGATGAAAAGGAACATCTTTTTGAGAAAATTCAACTTGAGTTTTGTTGAATTCAAAGGCTATTTTTTGTTTTTCTTTTTCACTAAGTATATTTATTTGTGAAAGGTTTGTTTCAGGTTTAGAAAGTGCCGCATGCAGAAATTCGCTGAAATGAGCTGCCCAGCGTTCAACCGTGGCTTTCAGGAATACCTCTGTACTGAATTCCATTTCACAGCAAATGGCTCCATCTGTTTCCGTTGCTATAAACGTCATATCGAATAAAGAAATGTGATGCGGGAAATTGGCTGGCCGGACTTTTATTTCTTCCAGTTCTATGTCCTGCTTTTCTGTATTTTGAAGGATAAACATCGCATCAAACACTGGATTCCGGCTCATATCCCGCGTCACTCCAAGCTTGTCGACAAGCTCTTCGAACGGATAATCCTGATGTTCATAGGCTTCCAATGCAGTGGCGCGCACTTCCTGCAAATACTGTCCAAACGGCTTCCCGCCCTCCGGGCGTGTCCGAAGCGCCAGCGTGTTCACAAACATG
>NZ_JBAIZV010000011.1:0-15517 GCF_036765095.1 Bacillus sp. 0209A | reverse complement strand
AAGGTAAAACCCAGCTCATTGAGCTGGGTTTTTTGTTTATCAACAATGAAGAAGAAATTGTAAAGCGTATTTCGGGAATTTGTTTTCAGTCACTAATAAAAACTGCTGAATTAGTACGTAATCATCACTTATATGCTGGGTTAACAGCTCATACCACCACTCCGTCTCATATCTCGCAATCATCCCTATGTTGTACAAAATTAAATAATGAATGGCCATTTCAGGAAGTCTCAGAAATTGCTCCCTTTGAGAAGGGATATAATATTGATTCTTTCCCATGTCATATAACAAACTGATTGATGTGCATGGCTTCGTGTCTTGCGGTGAAATGTCAAACTGCAGCTCGTGTTCATTTTTCTTTGTAAACGACCATTGAAAATGATGGGACATATATTCGGCAAATCTTGAATCAGACATTTTATAATTGATGACCGCCTCCTCTGGTACAGAAATCCTGTCCTTATCCTTTTCTACTTTTGTCATAAAACGTTCTTTCTGCTGAAAATAGAAAGCATCACTTAGTTCTGGAATCGCCATCAGTAGTTTTTTCATGGTATATCTTTCATCTATAATATCGGATTGTCCGAATAAGTGTTTCATGAAGTGTATGCATAGGCCGTTTCGTTGTATTTTTACTTCATCGTCGCCAAAACAATAATTCTGTTTCTTTCGCTTTCTTGTTGTTACGCCGTGTGCCAGTACTGATGCATGGCTTGGATAATGAGGATCCCGTGTAATTAGACATGCCTTGATAAGCTGTGCCATTCCGTAAAATAAAAGAATCGGCTTGATTTCTAAAGGGGAAGATGAGGCTTGTTTATAAAACGATTCAGCATGCTTTAAGAAATAAATAAACCGTTCACTGTTTTTGAAAGCGTTTTTTTTCGCTTCATCAATGCCGTTTAAAATATAAGTTTTCTCTAGAAATTTCTGGGTTGATTCAACGGAGTAAAATAGCGCTAAGTCTTTCCACTTATGATATGTCATATGTATTTCTTTATCCTTTCCGTTATCTAAATATTTCAACTCTTTTCCGCTTCCTTGACATGCTCTTGGCTAGTTGATAATCTACATATAATATTTTGCCGAAAAGAGGGGGATTTACTAATGTGGGAAAGTAAATTTTCAAAAGAAGGCTTAACGTTCGACGATGTGCTGCTTCTGCCAGCTAAGTCAGAGGTACTTCCGCGTGATGTGGATTTATCTGTAGAACTAACAAAAACGTTAAAGCTGAATATTCCTGTCATCAGCGCAGGTATGGACACTGTAACAGAATCAGCAATGGCAATTGCAATGGCTAGACAGGGCGGCTTGGGCATCATTCATAAAAACATGTCCATTGAACAACAGGCTGAACAAGTTGATAAAGTAAAGCGTTCTGAACGCGGCGTTATCACAAATCCCTTCTTTTTAACTCCTGATCACCAAGTATTTGATGCGGAGCACTTGATGGGGAAATACAGAATTTCCGGTGTTCCGATTGTAGATAACGAAGAAGACCAAAAGCTTGTCGGAATTATTACAAACCGTGATCTTCGTTTTATTTCTGACTACTCAATGAAAATCAGCGATGTCATGACAAAAGAAGAGCTTGTTACTGCACCTGTAGGAACGACTCTTGATGAAGCTGAAAAGATTTTGCAGAAACATAAAATTGAAAAGCTTCCTCTCGTTGATGACCAGAATAAATTAAAAGGTCTAATCACAATCAAAGACATTGAAAAAGTCATTGAGTTCCCGAACTCATCTAAAGACGTTCACGGCCGTCTGATCGTTGGCGCGGCAGTTGGTGTAACCGGCGACACAATGACTCGCGTCAAAAAGCTTGTCGAAGCTAATGTCGATGTTATAGTTATTGATACAGCTCACGGACATTCTCAAGGCGTATTAAACACAGTAACAAAAATCCGTGAAACATATCCCGAATTAAACATTATTGCTGGAAACGTTGCAACAGCTGAAGCGACGAGAGCGCTTATCGAGGCTGGAGTAGATGTTGTCAAAGTTGGAATCGGACCTGGTTCAATTTGTACAACACGCGTGGTAGCAGGTGTGGGTGTTCCGCAAATTACAGCAATTTATGATTGTGCGTCTGAAGCAAGAATGCATGGCAAAACAATCATCGCAGACGGTGGAATTAAATTCTCTGGTGATATCACGAAAGCATTGGCAGCCGGTGGACATGCTGTTATGCTTGGAAGCTTGCTTGCGGGTACGTCAGAAAGTCCAGGGGAAACTGAAATCTACCAAGGCAGAAGATTTAAAGTATACCGCGGTATGGGGTCAGTTGCTGCAATGGAAAAAGGAAGTAAAGACCGTTACTTCCAAGAAGAAAACAAAAAATTCGTTCCTGAAGGAATTGAAGGACGCACACCTTACAAAGGACCAGTTGAAGAAACAGTTTATCAGCTAGTCGGCGGTCTTCGCTCCGGGATGGGATATTGCGGGTCCAAAGATCTTCACGCTTTAAGAGAAGAAGCTCAGTTCATTCGCATGACTGGCGCAGGACTTCGTGAAAGCCATCCGCATGATGTACAGATTACAAAAGAATCACCGAACTATACAATTTCATAATAAATTGTTACAAATTAAAAACATTTGACAGGGTCTCTGACTCTGTCTATTTTTTTTATACTGATTATGATAAAATTTATACTGTTGTGCGTTGAAAATGTCCTTAACGGCTTAATTATAGATAAAGAAAATGAAATACGGAGGTCGTACGATTGAACATCATGAAATGTAAACAGTTATTGATGTCATTGGTTGTATTAACACTAGCTGTCACTTGTTTGGCTCCAATGTCAAAAGCAAAAGCAGCCAGTGATCCAATTGATATCAATGCAGCAGCTGCTATTATGATCGAAGCTTCTTCAGGTAAAATTCTGTACAGTAAAAATGCAGATAAGAGACTGCCAATTGCCAGTATGACAAAAATGATGACAGAGTATCTGTTATTAGAAGCAATTGATGAAGGTAAAGTGAAATGGGACCAAACCTATACACCTGATGACTATGTGTATGAGATTTCCCAAGATAACAGCTTATCAAACGTCCCTCTTCGTAAGGACGGGAAATACACAGTAAAAGAACTATATCAAGCTACAGCAATTTATTCTGCAAATGCTGCCGCTATTGGGATTGCAGAAATCGTTGCGGGTTCTGAAACTGAATTTGTGAAAAAAATGAATGCAAAAGCGAAAGAACTTGGCTTAACAGATTACAAATTTGTTAACGCAACAGGTCTTGAAAACAAAGATCTTCACGGGCATCAGCCCGAGGGGACAAGCGCAGATGAAGAAAGTGAAGTTTCTGCTAAGGATATGGCGATTCTTGCAGATCACTTGATTACTGACTACCCTGAGGTTCTCGAGACCTCCAGTATCGCCAAAACCAAGTTCAGAGAGGGCACCGATGATGAAATGGACATGCCCAACTGGAACTTCATGCTGAAAGGGCTCGTCAGCGAGTATAAAAAAGCGACTGTAGATGGTCTGAAAACAGGTTCTACCGACTCTGCGGGTTCATGCTTCACAGGAACAGCCGAACTCAACGGAATGCGTGTCATTACTGTTGTATTGAACGCAAAGGGCAACATTCATACAGGCCGTTTCGATGAGACCAAAAAAATGTTCGATTATGCCTTCGACAATTTCTCCATGAAAGAAATGTACGCTGAAGGCGATCAAGTAAAGGGCCATAAAGAAATTTCAGTTGATAAGGGTAAAGAGAAAGAAACAGCCATTGTGACAAACAAAGCATTCTCTCTTCCTGTAAAAAATGGTGAAGAAAAGAATTACAAAGCGAAGGTCACATTAAATAAAGATACGCTAACTGCTCCTGTGAAAAAAGGAACGAAGGTTGGGCAACTGACTGCGGAATATACAGGTGATGAAAAGGATTACGGATTCCTTAACAGCAATCTGGCCGGGGTAGACCTTGTTACAAAAGAAAAAGTAGAAAAAGCAAACTGGTTTGTTCTGACAATGCGCAGTATCGGCGGATTTTTCGCCGGCATTTGGGGAAGTATTGTTGATACGGTAACCGGCTGGTTTTAATCAATTGAAAGAGCTCTGATTCATGTTAGGGCTCTTTCGCTTAATATACTGAAAAAAACCAATTTTTAATAAAAAATGATTTTCAAAGCGCTTAAAACCGAATAAAATGATATATATCCATATGAATTATTGGATTTCTAGGATACAATAAGGACTAGAAATCATATAACTATACCTTGATTAGGGGGACCAAAAAATGGCTCAAACAGGTACTGAACGTGTAAAACGCGGAATGGCAGAAATGCAAAAGGGCGGCGTCATCATGGACGTCATCAATGCGGAACAAGCGAAAATTGCTGAAGAGGCTGGAGCTGTCGCTGTAATGGCGCTGGAGCGAGTACCAGCTGATATTCGCGCGGCTGGAGGAGTTGCCCGTATGGCTGACCCTACAATCGTGGAAGAAGTAATGAATGCAGTATCTATCCCGGTAATGGCGAAAGCGCGTATCGGACATATTGTTGAAGCGCGTGTGCTTGAAGCTATGGGTGTTGACTATATTGATGAAAGTGAAGTTCTGACTCCGGCTGACGAAGAATTTCATTTGAATAAAAATGAATACAAAGTTCCTTTCGTCTGCGGCTGCCGTGATCTCGGTGAAGCAACACGCCGTATTGCTGAAGGTGCTTCTATGCTTCGTACGAAAGGTGAGCCTGGAACAGGAAATATTGTTGAGGCTGTTCGCCATATGCGCAAAGTAAACGCTCAAGTGCGTAAAGTAGTTGCGATGAGTGATGATGAACTCATGACAGAAGCGAAAAACTTAGGTGCTCCTTACGAGCTTCTCCTGCAAATTAAAAAAGACGGCAAGCTTCCTGTCGTTAACTTTGCCGCTGGCGGCGTAGCAACTCCTGCTGATGCTGCTCTCATGATGCAGCTTGGTGCTGACGGAGTATTTGTTGGCTCTGGTATTTTCAAATCAGACAATCCTGCTAAATTTGCGAAAGCCATTGTGGAAGCAACAACTCACTACACTGATTACAAATTGATCGCTGAGCTTTCTAAAGATCTTGGTACCGCAATGAAAGGGATTGAAATCTCAAACTTACTTCCAGAACAGCGTATGCAAGAACGCGGCTGGTAGGAATATAGGAGCGCTGCTGACATGTTAACAATAGGAGTACTAGGACTTCAAGGAGCAGTTAGAGAGCATATCCGTGCAATTGAAGCATGCGGCGCGGCTGGTCTTGTCGTTAAACGTCCGGAGCAGCTGAATGACATTGACGGGCTGATTTTGCCTGGTGGTGAGAGCACAACGATGCGGCGTTTGATTGATACATATCAATTCATGGAGCCGCTTCGTGAATTTGCTGCTCAAGGAAAACCGATGTTCGGGACATGCGCCGGATTAATTATATTAGCAAAAGAAATTGCTGGTTCAGATAATCCTCATTTAGGTCTTCTGAATGTGGTTGTTGAACGCAATTCGTTTGGCCGGCAGGTTGACAGTTTTGAAGCTGATTTAACAATCACAGGCCTTGACGAGCCTTTTACAGGGGTATTCATCCGCGCGCCGCATATTTTAGAAGCTGGTGAAAATGTTGAAGTTCTTTCGGAACATAATGGCCGTATTGTAGCCGCTAAACAGGATCAATTCCTAGGCTGCTCATTCCATCCGGAGCTCACAGATGATCACCGAGTGACACAGTTATTTGTTCAAATGGTAGAGGAATACAAGCAGAAAGCACTTGTATAAAACAGTTGAAAGCTGTGGAAACTTATAGTACATTATAAGCACAAATAAAGATCGAAAAGCGTTGACAGGAACTAGTAGGAAGCCTCTCTTTCCAAGAGAGCCGATGGTTGGTGTGAATCGGTGAAAGATGCTGTCTGAATCCATCCTTGAGCGAAATGCTGAAACAAGTAGGCATTTACGGGATAACCGTTATGTTTGAAAGTGGTAAACGAGTCTTTGGCTTGTTTTCAATCAGGGTGGCAACGCGAGAGCTCTCGTCCCTTTATGGGGATGAGGGCTCTTTTTATTTTCGACAAATTTTATAAAAAGGAGTGTTTCGCATGCTTGATACAAAAATGCTGAGATCAAATTTTCAAGATATTAAAGCAAAGCTTGTACACAAAGGCGAAGACTTAACCGATTTTGATAAGTTTGAGACGCTGGACGATAGACGAAGAGAGCTTATCGGTAAAGTTGAAGAGTTAAAGGGAAAACGGAATGAAGTATCTCAGCAGGTTGCTGTGCTGAAACGTGAGAAAAAAGACGCGGATCACATCATTAAAGAAATGCGTGAAGTCGGTGAGGAGATTAAAAAGCTGGATGAAGAATTAAGAACAGTGGAATCTGAGCTTGATACCATTCTCCTTTCCATCCCAAACATTCCGCATGAGTCTGTTCCTGTAGGTGAAACAGAAGACGACAACATAGAAGTACGTCAATGGGGTGAAAAGCCTTCATTTGATTACGAGGCGAAGCCGCACTGGGATATTGCAGATGAGCTGAGTATTCTTGATTTTGAACGTGCTTCAAAAGTAACAGGAAGCCGTTTCGTTTTCTATAAAGGGTTAGGTGCCCGTCTGGAGCGTGCACTTTATAACTTTATGCTTGATCTGCATGTAGATGAGTATAACTATACTGAAGTGATTCCGCCTTATATGGTAAACCGCGCAAGCATGACAGGAACGGGCCAGCTCCCTAAATTCGAAGAGGATGCATTTAAAATCAGAGAAGAAGATTACTTCTTAATTCCGACCGCGGAAGTACCGATTACAAACATGCACCGCGATGAAATTCTTTCAGGTGACAGCCTGCCGATTAACTATGCGGCATTCAGTGCCTGCTTCCGTTCTGAAGCTGGTTCAGCAGGGCGTGATACACGCGGATTAATCCGTCAGCACCAATTTAATAAAGTTGAGCTTGTGAAGTTTGTGAAGCCTGAAGATTCTTATGAAGAATTAGAGAAGCTTACAAACCAAGCAGAACGAGTTCTTCAGCTGCTCGAGCTTCCATACCGTGTCATGAGCATGTGTACGGGTGACCTAGGTTTTACGGCGGCGAAAAAATACGATATCGAAGTTTGGATCCCAAGCCAAGACACATATCGTGAAATCTCTTCTTGCAGCAACTTCGAAGCGTTTCAGGCAAGACGTGCGAACATTCGTTTCAGACGTGAAGCGAAAGGCAAGCCTGAGCATGTACACACACTGAACGGTTCAGGTCTGGCGGTTGGAAGAACAGTTGCCGCTATCTTAGAAAATTATCAGCAGGAAGACGGAAGCGTTGTAATTCCGAAAGTGCTTCGCCCTTATATGGGGAATAAAGAAGTAATGAAACCATAAAATAATGACAAGGTGCGCCTGACAAGGTGCGCCTTTTTGCCTGTGTAAACAGAACATTTTATAAAAGTGAGAAAAAAGTTTTTGAAAATGCTTGACCATATAAGAACATTCATGATATATTAAGTCTTGTCGATACGGAGGAATACCCAAGTCCGGCTGAAGGGATCGGTCTTGAAAACCGACAGGGGTGTCAAAGCCCGCGGGGGTTCGAATCCCTCTTCCTCCGCCATATTGATTATAATTCTAATGAAACACAAGCATATATTGGAGATTGTTTTGTCCGTTGCGTTCGTTGCAACGGATTTTTTATTATAATGAAAAAGTGAATCTCAACTGAGATTCACTTTTTTTGATTTTCATGAATAACTGCAGCAATTTGATCTACAATGTTTTCAATTGAGCTTTCGTCGTTAAGCAGATCATAATCCTCAATGCGAAGCTTTAAAACAGGGCAGGCGTTAAAACCGCTTATCCAATTTTCATAGCGTGTATGCATTTCTTCCCAATAAGACCGGCTTGTCTGAAGCTCCATTTCACGGCCCCGTTCTTCAATCCGGTTTAAAATGTTCTCCAGATCTCCTTCTAAATAGATCAATACATCAGGGTGTGGGAAATACGGTGTCATGACCATTGCTTCGAAAAGGCTTGTGTAGGTTTTATAATCAATCTTTGACATTGTCCCTTTGTCAGCGTGCATTTTCGCGAAAATTCCTGTGTCTTCATAAATAGAACGATCCTGTACAAATCCTCCGCCTGCTTCAAAAATCGTTTTCTGTTCTTTGAAGCGTTCAGCTAAGAAATAGATTTGCAGATGAAAACTCCAACGTTCAAAATCATGATAGAACTTTTCTAAGTATGGATTATGATCGACTTCCTCCAGAGAGGTTTTAAATCCAAGCCGTTTAGCCAAAGCTTTTGTTAAAGTCGATTTTCCGACACCTACTGTTCCTGCTACTGTGATAATTGAATTTTTAGGGATGTGATGGTCTTTCATACGATAAGCTCCTTTACATGGGCGGCAATGCGTTCAAAGTCGCTCTTATTCAAAACGAAGTCTTTTGAATCACCATCTATCGTTACAACTGTAAGTTCAGGATCTGCTTCCTGCAGCTGTTTGATGGCGACTTCATAATCTGCGATCAGCTGCTCCAAATAGCTTGTTTCAATTTTCTTCTCAAAGGGGCGTCCGCGTTTTTCAATGCGATGTAACAGGGTGGGCAGACTAGCCTTTATGTAAATGATGAAATTCGGCTTTTGCAGATCATCTGTTAACAGGTGATAAATCTTTTTATATTTTTCCAACTGATGTTGAGAGAGGGTGCGTTCCGCAAAAATCACATTTTTATAAATGTGATAATCAGCTATCACAGGCTGTCCCTTTTTTAAAAAGTAATCAGTGGTGTCTTCAAGCTGTTTGTATCTGTGACAAAGAAAAAACATCTCAAGCTGGAAGCTCCATTCCTCTATATTGTCATAAAACTTATCAAGGTACGGGTTATCCTCAACAATCTCATTGATCATAGGGATTTCGAGCTCTTGTGAGAGCATCGTTGCGAGGGTTGTTTTTCCTGCCCCGATAGGACCTTCTATTGCAATAAAAGGGGCTGTATTCATCGGAATCCTCCTTATTTCTGAAAAACGTTCGTCAGTTGCCGACTTTCATATTGTATCACAACCCTTGGGTGCCCCCATGAAAAAAAGACGTTTCTAAATTATCGAAACGTCTTTTTGACAATATTAAATTGATCAGACAGCAGCAGCCAGTTTTGCGGGAAGGAAAGACCCAGTTTCCAATAGCTGATGCCTCTTAAATTCAGCTCTTTAATCAGATTGAATTTTGCTTGGATCGAGCGGGCATCCTCGAACCATACCTCGTGCCTTTTGTTTTCTGCATCAGTATAGCGGAAGAAAGGCGCTTGAGCTGTTTGGTCATACTGGATGGCTGCGTTGTTTTGAGCGGCAATGACAAGGGCTTGCTGAGGGCTTATGGCTTTTGCTAGGGGTCCTCCTGCTGTATATGGCAGCGTCCAGTCATACCCATATAAATTCTGGCCCATGACAATTTTATTTGCAGGCATTTCAGTCAAAGCATATTCGATAACATCTCTAACAGGCCCGATTGGAGAAACGGCTTGAGCCGGTCCTCCGCTGTAGCCCCATTCATATGTCATGAGAACAACAAAGTCAACAATTTGGCCATGTGCCCTGTAATCATGAGCTTCGTACCATCTGCCTTGCTGTGTTGCGCTTGTTTTAGGGGCGAGCGCAGTAGAAATTTCAAAACCTTCTCGATGGAAAAGATCCCTTGCTTCACGGAGAAATTGATTATAGGCTTCTCTATCCTGAGGCCGCAAATATTCAAAGTCAAAATGAATATCATAGAACCCATATCTTCTGGCATTCTCGACTATTTCATTTAAAAGTCTTCTTTTCACAGTATTGTCGTTTAAGATGATCCGGCCGAGCTCATCGCTGAATGCCTGATTTTCAAGGTTCGTTATAATCATCATCAATGTCGTGTTTTGATTCTCTGTAATGCTTCTTAAATTCGTTAAAGGCGGGGCGACTAAGGTCCCGTCACGCTGTGCCTGAAAACTGAATGCGCCAAGGTACGTTAAGTAGGGTGACGCTTCCCGGGCCGCCTGCTGAAGATTTTCACTGATTTGATTTCCGCGTGGTTCCAGATAAGCATTTGACTCGATGTCTCGTTTAGGAATGGGTGGAATGTATAAACGGAAACCGATCTGCAGCACGGCATTTAACTGGATGCGGTTAATCCTGGCAAGCTCGGCTGCCGTTGTATTGAACCGCCGTGCGATGGATGTCAGGGTATCACCTTGTTGAACATCATAGAACTGGCCGGCTATTGGAATGACAATGGTTTGTCCGACAACAAGGCTGTCGGGATTCGGTATTTCATTCGTTTCTGCGATTTCACTTACAGTTGTTCTGTATTGTGAAGCGATAGCAGAAAGAGTGTCGCCTTGTTTCACCACATAAATTTGAATGAAAAACGCCTCCTTTCATATCGCTATCAATGTATGAAAGAAAAGCGCTGATCATGTTTATTTTTCTGTAATTTGTTTCTCTGTCGTAATTTCAGCGAAAAGAACATTCTCCATCATGGTTAAGGCAAATTCGTTGTCTTCATCACGATTTGAGGCGATGCAGTCTTTAGGAATCGTGATGCTGTATTCCCTCATGTAAGCGTCATTAGCGGTAAACAGCACGCATATGTTCCCGGCTATACCTGTTATGATAATATGCTCCACCTGCAATTCGGTAAGGAGAGTGTGAAGGGCTGTTTCGTAAAAGGCGGAATGCTTCGGCTTGATTAAAAAATAATCGGCATCTTCCGGAGCTATTTGTCTGATGATATCTTTGCTTCTTTCA
This sequence comes from Bacillus sp. 0209A, assembly GCF_036765095.1. Lineage (NCBI taxonomy): Bacteria > Bacillati > Bacillota > Bacilli > Caryophanales > Bacillaceae > Bacillus > Bacillus sp. 0209A. The sequence continues at coordinate 4,775 of NZ_JBAIZV010000011.1, read as the reverse complement.
TTTGTGCATTCTTGCTGAATATTTTTAATATCAGCTTGCCAAAGTCCGTAATGGTCATTAATGTAAATAATCGGCCAGTCATTTTGTCTCGCATGCTCCTTTAATGATAAAATGTGAGGAACGATTTTTTCTGTTTTTTTAGCGAGGCTTTCCCCCATATCGAATTTAAAATTATTGATTATGTCTACAATGAGAAGAGCTGTGTCTGCTTTGGACAATCGACAGTCTCCTTTCCGTTTTAGTTATAGTTAATATGTAGCCTTTTTAGGCAATGAAAAAACTTTGAAAAGAGAGCTTACCCTTATGACACAAGATGAACTTTATATGAAAGAAGCAATTAAAGAAGCGAAAAAAGCTGAAGAGAAAGGTGAAGTGCCAATCGGCGCAGTGCTTGTCATGAATGATGAAATTGTATCGCGTGCACATAATTTAAGAGAGACGGAGCAGCGGTCAATCGCTCATGCGGAAATGCTTGTGATTGATGAAGCGTGTAAGACGCTGGGAACATGGCGGCTGGAGGGTGCGACCCTTTATGTGACACTTGAGCCTTGTCCGATGTGTGCCGGTGCCGTCGTGCTTTCGCGAGTGGAAAAAGTGGTATTTGGTGCATTTGACCCTAAAGGCGGCTGTTCAGGCACGCTTATGAATCTTTTACAGGAAGAACGCTTTAACCACCAGGCTGAAGTGGTGAGCGGGGTGCTTGAGGAGGAATGTGGAGAAATGCTCAGTTCGTTTTTTAGAGAACTGCGAAAAAAGAAGAAAGCTTATAGGAAAAACTTGTCTGAGTAGTCCGGTTGCAATTTTTAGGGGGAAACGATATACTTATGTATGCATCGCGATAGATGCGTGAAAAAATTTGATATTTATTTTGCCGTGCTAAGCGGGGAGGTAGCGGTGCCCTGTACCTGCAATCCGCTCTAGCAGGGCCGAACCCCTTCTCGAGGTTCGTTTACTTTAAGGTCTGCCTTAAGTAAGTGGTGTTGACGTTTGGGTCCTGCGCAATGGGAATTCATGAACCATGTCAGGTCCGGAAGGAAGCAGCATTAAGTGAAACCTCTCATGTGCCGCAGGGTTGCCTGGGCCGAGCTAACTGCTTAAGTAACGCTTAGGGTAGCGAATCGACAGAAGGTGCACGGTAAATCAATCATCAAATTTTCAGACTCACCTATTATTAGGTGAGTTTTTTGTTATGTGAAAAGAGCTTTTGGAATCGAAACAAGGTTCATGTATAATGGGATTGATGAATAACGGAGGAGGGCAAACCCGTGAGTTACCAAGCTTTATATCGAGTATTCAGGCCTCAGCGCTTTGAAGATGTGGTTGGACAAGAACACATTACAAAAACGCTGCAAAATGCCCTTTTGCAAAAAAAGTTTTCTCACGCCTATCTGTTTTCCGGGCCGAGGGGAACGGGAAAAACCAGTGCAGCCAAAATATTTGCCAAAGCTGTCAACTGTGAACATGCTCCTGTTGATGAGCCATGCAACGAATGTGCGGCCTGTAAAGGGATAACAAACGGGTCCATATCCGATGTCATAGAAATTGACGCCGCATCTAATAACGGTGTTGATGAGATTCGTGATATTCGCGATAAGGTGAAGTTTGCCCCATCGGCCGTCACATATAAGGTATATATCATAGATGAGGTACATATGCTTTCTATCGGCGCCTTTAATGCGTTACTAAAAACATTAGAAGAGCCGCCTGAACATTGTATTTTCATTTTAGCGACAACAGAACCGCACAAAATCCCTTTAACCATTATCTCAAGATGTCAGCGTTTTGATTTTAAACGAATTACATCCCAAGCGATTGTCGGGTGTATGAATAAAATTGTTGATGCTGAACAGCTGCAAGTGGAAGAAGGATCACTTGATATCATCGCGAGCGCTGCGGACGGAGGGATGAGGGATGCCCTGAGCCTTCTTGATCAGGCCGTATCATTCAGCGGCGACGAGCTCAAAGTCGATGATGCGCTTCTGATTACCGGGGCGGTTTCTCAATTAAATATAGGAAAGCTTGCACAGTCCCTGCACGACAAAAACGTTTCTGACGCACTGGAAACATTAAACGAACTGCTGCAGCAAGGGAAAGATCCGGCTAAGCTGATAGAGGATATGATTTTCTATTTCAGGGACATGCTCCTGTACAAAACAGCCCCAGGTTTAGAAGGAGTGCTCGAAAAAGTAAAAGTTGATGAAACGTTCCGGGGACTCAGCGAACACATTCCGGCGCAGGCCATATATGAAATGATTGATATTCTGAACAAGAGCCATCAGGAAATGAAATGGACAAATCATCCCCGTATCTTTTTTGAAGTGGCGGTGGTGAAGATTTGCCAAACGTCTCATCAATCAGCAGCTGACCTTCCGGAAGTCGATATGCTGATGAATAAAATTCAGCAGCTCGAGCAGGAAGTGGAGCGGCTTAAAACAACAGGCGTTAAAGCAGCTGCGGAAAGCCCGAAAAAAGAAGCGCCGCGTGTGCCAAAGGGCGGGAAATCGAATTACAAAGCGCCAGTAGGCAGAATTCATGAAATTCTGAAGGAAGCGACGAGACCGGACCTTGATCAGCTGAAAAACAGCTGGGGCAAGCTTCTTGCTCATCTCAAACAGCAAAACAAAGTTTCGCATGCGGCTTTGCTGAATGACAGTGAACCTGTGGCTGCCGCCTCAGCGGCATTTGTTCTGAAATTCAAATTTGAAATTCATTGTAAAATGGTCGCCGAGGACAACAACGGAGTCCGAACCAATCTTGAACAGATTTTAGAATCGATGCTCGGAAAAAGAATGGATTTGATTGGCGTTCCAGAAGCACAATGGGGTAAAATAAGAGAAGAATTTTTAGTGGACCATCAGCAGGAAAATGAAGGGTCAAATGAACCGGCTGAAGAAGACCCGCTTATTGCCGAGGCGAAAAAGCTTGTCGGAGCGGATTTAATTGAAATAAAAGACTAACAAAATGAAAGAGAGTGAATGCTATGCGTGGCGGAATGGGAAATATGCAAAAAATGATGAAACAAATGCAAAAAATGCAAAAGGACATGGCGAAGGCTCAAGAAGAGCTTGCAGAACAGGTTGTTGAAGGAACTGCTGGCGGCGGTATGGTTACAGTAAAAGTGAACGGCCAAAAAGAAGTCCTGGATGTTATTATCAAAGAAGAAGTCGTTGATCCCGAAGATATCGATATGCTTCAAGATTTAGTGCTTGCTGCAACGAATGAAGCTTTGAAAAAAGTTGACGAGATCACAAACGAAACAATGGGTCAATTTACAAAGGGAATGAACATGCCAGGTTTATTCTAGGGGGATAAAAGAACATGCAATATCCTGAACCAATATCAAAGCTGATTGACAGCTTTATGAAATTGCCAGGGATCGGACCGAAAACAGCGGTTCGTCTGGCTTTTTTTGTTCTAGGTATGAAAGAAGATGTGGTATTAGATTTTGCGAAAGCCTTAGTAAATGCGAAACGCAACCTGACATATTGTTCAGTTTGCGGGCATATTACAGATCAGGACCCATGCTATATTTGCGAAGATGCGCGCAGGGATAAGTCTGTTATCTGTGTTGTGCAAGACCCTAAGGATGTTATCGCTATGGAGAAAATGAAGGAATACAGCGGACAGTATCATGTTCTCCACGGCGCCATTTCTCCAATGGACGGCATCGGACCGGAGGATATTAAAATACCAGAATTGTTAAAACGATTACAGGATGATCAAGTGACAGAAGTGATTCTCGCGACAAACCCTAATATAGAAGGGGAAGCAACGGCGATGTATATATCAAGGCTCTTGAAGCCGTCTGGTATTAAGCTCTCCCGTATTGCCCACGGACTGCCCGTCGGCGGCGATTTGGAATATGCTGATGAGGTCACTCTTTCTAAAGCACTTGAAGGAAGACGTGAATTGTAAGGAGGAAAAAGCGATCCATGGGTTTTCTTCGCAAGAAAACATTGAGAAGAGAGTTTGATGAAAAACTAATTGAGCAGCTTTTTAAGCAAAAGGAAGAATGGAACAGGCAAAAAAAGCTGGTTGAAAAAAGCTTAGAACCGTCAGCTGAAGTGTTATACGAATTGAAAGTAGCTGAAGCGAAGTATTTTTTTTACTTGAGGGAAGCAAAGCAGCGAAATTTAAAAATCAGCCGGTGGAAGTAAGTGGTCTAAACTCCTGGGTCTTCTCATAAGCTTGTACTAGAACAAGCGAAGGAGATGAGAAGATTCATGGAGCCTATTTTTATTATAGGGATTATTTTAGGACTGGTTATTCTTCTTTTTTTATCAGGTTCAGCTGGAAAGCCTTTAAAGTGGATTGGCATCACAGCTGTTAAATTTGTGGCGGGCGCTTTGCTGCTGGTTTGTGTAAATATGTTTGGCGGCAGTCTTGGCATTCATGTGCCGATTAATCTTGTCACAACAGCCATCAGCGGGATTTTAGGAATACCGGGAATAGCTGCATTAGTCGTCATTAAGCAATTTATTATTTAAATGATATTATATGTTGACTTTAATAATTGAAGGTGTTATTCTAGTATACGTCGCTGATGACGAATCGCTTTTTGAAAAGAAATTATTTTAAAAAAGTTATTGACTAAAGCGACAAGAAATGTTATGATTATAAAGTCGCCTTAAGAGCGATAACAAAGTTCTTTGAAAACTAAACAAGACAAAACGTACCTGTTAATTCATTTTTTTATAAATCGCACAGCGATGTGCGTAGTCAGTCAAACTAGATCTGCACGACGCAGGTCACGCAGGTGTCACCGCAGGATGCGG
>NZ_JBAIZV010000010.1:0-55320 GCF_036765095.1 Bacillus sp. 0209A | reverse complement strand
TAGGGAGCAAGCTCCCATCTGTCCGCTCGACTTGCATGTATTAGGCACGCCGCCAGCGTTCGTCCTGAGCCAGGATCAAACTCTCCGATAAAATGGATCACAGGTTAAGTCCACCGCATCCTGCGGTGACACCTGCGTGACCTGCGTTGTGCAGGCCTAGTTTGACTGACTACGCACATCGCTGTGCGATTTATAAAAAAATGAATTAACAGGTACGTTTTGTCTTGTTTAGTTTTCAAAGATCATTTTGTTCACTTCGTTTAAGCGACTTTATTATTATATCTCATTATCTCAGTGAAGTCAATAACTTTTTTTCAAAGTTTTTTTCGTTATCGCCTTGTTTAGCGGCAACGAATAATAATATACCACCTTGTAAATAATAGTGCAATAGTTTTTTTGAAGAAATACTTAAGAATTTAAAAAGAGCGGCATCCCTTAAATAGAGATGCCGCTCTTCTTTATTAACGCTGTCTCATTTGCGGGAATAACAGCACATCGCGAATAGAAGGTGCATTGGTCAGCAGCATAACCAGACGGTCAATACCGATGCCTAAACCTCCTGTTGGCGGCATACCGTATTCCAGAGCTTCAACAAAGTCTTCATCCATTAAATGAGCTTCATCGTTACCGGCTTCACGTTCTTTTAATTGCGCTTCAAAGCGCTCTCTTTGATCAATAGGATCGTTCAGCTCAGTAAACGCGTTTGCATGTTCACGGCCAACGATAAACAGTTCAAAACGGTCTGTGAAACGCGGGTCCTCAGGATTTTTCTTAGCAAGAGGAGAGATTTCTACAGGGTGTCCGTAGATAAACGTTGGCTGAATAAGCGTTTCTTCAATTTTTTGTTCGAAGAACTCGTTAATGATATGGCCTACTGTCATAGAATCTTTAATCTCTACGCCATGTTCTTTTGCATATTCACGCGCTTGTTCAACAGAAACCTCTTCCCAGAAATCAACGCCAGTCGCTTCTTTGACCGCATCAACCATGTGGATTCTTTTCCATTCCGGTTTAAGGTCGATTTGTTCTTCCCCGTATTGGATCGTAGTTGTTCCAAGCACTTCTTGGGCGATATGAGCAACGAGGTTTTCAGTTAAGCTCATGATATCTTTATAGTCCGCATATGCTTCATATAACTCAATCATCGTGAATTCAGGGTTATGACGTGTAGAGACACCTTCATTACGGAAAACACGGCCGATTTCATATACTTTTTCTAATCCGCCGACAATCAGACGTTTTAGGTGCAATTCGATTGCGATGCGCATATAGAGCGGAATATCTAACGCATTGTGATGGGTGATAAACGGACGTGCAGAAGCGCCCCCAGGAATGCTGTGCATTGTTGGTGTTTCTACTTCTAAGTATCCGTGATCATCAAGGTATCTTCTCATAGCTTGAATGATCTTGCTTCGTGCGATGAACGTATGTTTGCTGTCTGGATTTACGATAAGGTCCAGGTAGCGCTGACGATAGCGCTGCTCAACATCTTTCAAACCATGGTATTTGTCAGGAAGCGGACGAAGCGCTTTTGTCAGCAATTCAAAAGAAGTTGCTTTAACAGACAATTCGCCTACATTTGTTTTGAAGACTTTTCCGGTCACGCCGATAAGATCACCGAGGTCAGAAGACTTGAAGACTTCGTATTGCTCGTCACCAACACTGTCTTTTCTTACGTAGATTTGGATTTGGCCTTCTAAGTCCTGAAGATGCGCAAAGCCGGCTTTTCCTTTGCCGCGTTTTGTCATCATACGGCCTGCGATTGTAACTTCAATCGCTTTTTCTTCCAACTCTTCTTTTGTTAGATCTTGATATGCCGAAATAACTTCCTGAGACTGATGAGTTCTCTCAAAACGCTCACCGAACGGATCAATGCCGTTATCTCTCAGCTGATTCATTTTATCGCGTCTGACTTGCAGCTGGTCGTTCAATTCTTCATGGTTTTGCTCTTCTTGACTCATTGTTATCACTCCATTACAGATATTGTTTCATGAAAGAAGCAGAAAAACTGCCAGCACAAAACTGGCAGTGAGCAGCAAATAGAGGTGAGTATTATCCTACTTTTGCGTCTTGAAGCTCTTTTGCCTCAACTTCAACAGTAAATGCATCTAAAAGCTGTACAAGCTCTTCTCTTGTCTCGCAATGATTGATTTCATTACGAACCTTTGCATTGCCTTTTACACCTTTTAGATACCAAGCAGCGTGTTTTCTCATTTCTCTTACCGCTACGTTTTCACCTTTTAAGTTAATCAGGCGGTCAAGGTGTAGTTTGCATACCGCCATTTTTTCGCGTACTTGCGGCTCTTCTTTTAATTCACCTGTTTCAAGGTATTGAACCGTACGGTAAATCATCCACGGATTGCCCAGTGCGGCGCGTCCAATCATGACACCGTCTACTCCTGTTTCCTCAAGCATACGCTTAGCATCTTGCGGCGTTTTGACATCTCCGTTTCCGATAACCGGAATCGATACTGATTGTTTTACTTCTTTGATGATGTCCCAGTTTGCCGTTCCTTCGTACATCTGCACCCTTGTCCGGCCGTGAAGCGCAACTGCTTTTCCGCCCGCACGTTCTACAGCTTGTGCGTTTTTTATTGCGTAAATGTGGTCTTCATCCCAGCCCATTCTCATTTTCACTGTAACTGGTTTATCAACCGCATTCACTACTGCAGAAACCATTTCATAAATCTTATCAGGATCGAGAAGCCATTTCGCTCCCGCATCACATTTTGTAATCTTTGGTACAGGACATCCCATATTAATATCAATAATATCAGCAGTTGTGTTTTGGTCTACAAACTTTGCCGCTTCCACAAGGTTTTCCTTTTTTCCTCCGAAAATTTGAAGGCTGAGCGGTTTTTCACGTTCATCAATGTAAAGCATACCCATGGTTCTTGCATTGTTGTAAAGGATCGCTTTGTCACTGACCATTTCAGCGCATACCAATCCAGCACCGAATTCCTTTACAGTCAATCTGAATGCCGAGTTGCAGACACCAGCCATCGGGGCAAGCACAACACGGTTTTTCAATTCAATATCACCGATTTTAAACATTTTTAACCTCCCTTCATTTGTTATCTTTTTCTGGCGGCGCTAATTCGTCCGCGCTTATATTTAAAACATCTGCTGCACCTTGAATGATGGCAGCTGACGGCAATCGGTTTCCGCGTTCAATTTCGCCGAGAATAGAAACTGATATACCTAACGCTTTTGCAAATCCTTCTTGAGTATAACCTTTCAGCTTTCTGAATGCACGAATTCGTCTACCCCAGATTTCTGCTTCCATACTCTTACACCTTCTTGGTCTGTTTCCGCGCTTGTTGCCTCTTTTTCAACCTGCGGGCAAATTTCCGCAAGCGGAGCAAGGACAAACATACGCTCATACATTCTCGGGTGCGGAACAATTAGTCGCTCTGTTTCAATATTTTCACGATTAAACAGCAAAATGTCAAGGTCTGCCGTCCGCGGTCCCCATCTCACTTCCCTTGTTCTGCCTAACTCATTTTCTATATGCTGCGTCAGTTCAAGAAGTTCAAAAGGGTTCAGCGACGTCTTGATTTCAACAGCCATATTCAAAAATTCATCTTGATCTTCGTATCCGACCGGGTCAGTTTCGTAAATAGAGGATACTTTAGTCACTGTCACCGCATCATGCTGGTGAAGCAATGCCACCGCTTGCCTTAAATACGTTTCTCTATCTCCAATATTAGACCCAAGCGCAATATAAGCTATGTTGTTCATGATTTTTTTCTCGTGATTTCAACCGCTACTGATTTATAGTGTCCGGGAATTGGCGGATCGGGTTTAATGACTTTCACAGTACATTGCTGCACCGGCTGAAATTTCTCAAGAACAGTTTCAGCAATACGTTCCGCCAGCGTTTCCACCAATTTGACAGGCTCCCCTTCTACGATATCTTTACATACGTGATAGAGCTCAGCATAGTTGATCGTTTGTTCAAGGTCGTCTGTTTGTCCTGCTTTGCTTAAATCCAGCTCAGCGGTTAAATCAACTTTAAACCGCTGACCAAGCTTATTTTCTTCTTTGAACACACCGTGATATCCATAAAACTCCATGCCTTCTACATAGACCTTATCCATGGTGCTCCCCTCCCTTATTCAGCATCGCGTCCATCATTTTCGCCATTCTGGCAATTTGTTTTACGTCATGGACCCTGACAATGTCACAGCCTTTTTGAATGCCGAGACACACAGTCGCACCTGTGCCCTCAGTCCGCTCCTCAGGCGGAAGATCCAGAACACGTCCGATGAATCTTTTTCGGGAGGTTGCCAAAAGCACCGGATACCCCAGTCCGCTGAAAATTTCGAGTTTGTTCATCACTGCCAAATTATCGTGATAGGTTTTCGCGAAACCGATTCCCGGATCAAGAATGATGTTCTTCTCCTCCACACCGGCCTCAACAGCGATTTTCACACTCTCCAATAAGTCCGATAGCATATCCGGTAATAAGTCATTGTAATTTTTCTCTGGTCGGTTATGCATGAGGACAATCGGAACATTGTGTTCAGCTGCAACAGAAGCCATCTTCGGATCATGTTTCGCTCCCCAAATATCATTGATGATGGATGCGCCGGCTTTAACAGCTTCATCTGCGACAGAAGCCTTGTACGTATCTACAGAAATCGGCACGCCCAGTTCTTTTGTGATCCGCTCAATCACAGGAATCACTCTGGACATCTCCTCATCCTCTGACACATACTCGGCGCCGGGCCTTGTGGATTCTCCTCCGATATCAATGATATGGGCACCGTCCTCGATCATCTCTTTCGCGTGCATCAACGCCTTGTCCAAGCTGTCATATTTTCCGCCGTCCGAGAAAGAGTCAGGCGTTACGTTTAAAATACCCATTACCAGTGTCTTCTCTTTATATGATAAAGCGCTGGGCTTAGTGTGGATTACTTGTGTTTGGTCTATCGTTTGCCGCGCCATTCTCTTCCTCCCTTTTCATGAATCATGTTCTTTATTTCTTTTTTGTAAAGCGTTTGAAGAGCAGAGGCAGCTTCTCCGTTTTGGCCCGCATAGTTTACTTCTTCTATTTTAGTAAACGGGATGATTTCCAGAATCGAGTTTGTCATCCACGCTTCGTCAGCTGTCAAAAGAGCTTCCAGCTCGTATCGGCCCGTTTTAAGCTCCAGTCCTATTTTCTTTGCATTTTCAATGACAAAACGTCTCGTGACGCCGTCCAGAATACCTGTGTCAATTGACGGAGTGTAGATGCAGCTCCCTTTTCTCCAGAAAACATTCGATATGATGCCCTCCGCGACAGCTCCATCCTCCGTTAAGAAAATCCCTTCGATACGCGGATCATTTCCGATTTCCCTTTTCGCATACATATTATTTAAATAATGATGAGATTTTAACCGGAACGGCCCTTCTGGTGTGTTTCTGCGTATCGATAAAACCTTGCCTTCTTTTTGGAATGGAAGGCTTTCTGGTTTCAGCTGGTTCACAATGCATAAAACGGTTGGGTTATCGTAAGTCTGGGCAACAAAGCCTTTATCGCTGATTCCGGCTGATATGTTCAATCTGACGCGGGCATTGCCATCCCTGATATCATTCAGCCAAAGCAGCTTGTCCAGCATCTCAAGAATCTCATGCTTTGAAACAGTATATTCGATTTGCAGATCCTGAAGCGCACGCTCAAGCCTTTCTATATGCCAATCAAACAAAAATGGGCAGCCTTCGTAGAGCCTGAAGGTTTCGAAAACACCGATCCCATATAAAAATCCATGGTCAAAAGGAGAAAGAACTGCATCTTTCTCCTCTATATACCGGCCGTTAACATATATCATCACGCAATAACTTCCTTGCGGTATGTCTCAATGAAATTTCTGAGCATTTCTTTCCCAAAGGAGGTCATAATAGACTCCGGATGAAATTGCACACCCTCTATCGGGAGATCATTGTGGCGAATCGCCATGATTTCTCCTTCTTTCGTTCGGGCTGTTACTGTAAAACAGCTTGGCAGCGTCTCAGGTTTTACGATCAGCGAGTGATAACGAGTCGCGACAAGGGGGTTTTTCAAACCTCCAAAGATTGTCTTGCCGTCATGCTCGATATCCGAGGTTTTTCCGTGCATAAGCCGCTCTGCCCTCACCACGTCACCGCCAAACACTTGTGCGATGGACTGATGTCCGAGGCATACACCGAAAATGGGAATTTCCCCTGCAAAATGTTTAATTGCTTCAAGGCTGATTCCTGCCTCATCGGGGCTGCACGGTCCGGGTGAAATCATCAGAAAATCCGGAGACAGTTCGTCAATTTCTTCGATCGTGATGTCGTCATTGCGTTTCACAATCAGTTCTTCCCCAAGCTCGCCCAAATACTGCACCAAGTTGTACGTGAATGAATCGTAGTTATCAATCATTAAAATCATTTCTCCGCTCACCTCATCTGATTTTTGTCTCTGCTTTGCTCAGCTCTAACGCCTTTTGCATCGCAAAAGCTTTTTTGAATGATTCTCTGTATTCGTGCTTTGGAACAGAATCAATCACAACTCCTGCGCCGGACTGCATGAATGCCTGCCCTCCGGTTGCATAAATGGTTCGAATGACGATATTAAACTGCAGATCGTTGTTATATCCAAACCACCCTATAGATCCAGTATAAAGCCCGCGGCGTGTCGGCTCAAGCTCTTCTATAATTTCCATCGTTCTTACTTTGGGAGCACCTGTAATGGTTCCCCCGGGAAATACAGCATGAATAATATCCACAGCATCATATCCATCCTGCAGTTCACCTTGGACGTTAGACACAATGTGCATTACATGCGAGTATTTTTCAATGGCCATGAATTCATTTACGCGCACGGAGCCGTACCGTGATACTCTCCCCAAGTCATTTCGCTCAAGATCAACCAGCATGACATGTTCAGCGCGTTCTTTTTCATTGTGGATCAATTCGTTTACGAGCGCCTTGTCTTCTTCATCGGTTTCCCCTCTGGAACGAGTGCCTGCAATCGGTCTCGTCTCTAATAATTTGCCCTTTTTGCTGACAAGCAGTTCAGGTGATCCGCAAATGATTTGAAAATCAGGTGTTTCTAAATATGACATATAAGGAGAAGGATTTACTTCTCTCAGGGCTTTGTAAATTTGATATGGGTGGGCCGACATTGACTGTGACTGCCTAATTGATAGATTGACTTGAAACACATCTCCGCTGGCAATGTATTGTTTAATTTTCTCTACAGCTTGCGAGAATCCATCCTCGGTAAATGGCGCCGCGAAGGAACCGTCTGTTTCATGCTTCATCTCTCGCGAAGGGACAGCAGGAAGCTCAGCCAGCCACATTCGCTCCAGCTCAGATAACTTTACGTCCGCAGATTCGTGATCAGAACCATTAACATGAGTAATCAGCCACAGAGACTCTTCTTGATGGTCATAAACTGCTATATCATCAAAAACAAGAAAATAAATATCTGGCGTTTCCAAGTCATCTAGTGAGAGCATTTTAAAGTTTTCAATGTAACGTGCGTAATCATAGCTGAGAAACCCGATTGCCCCGCCTTGAAAATCTGGAAGCTCGTGATTTGTTTCTGTTTCCAGCGTTTTAAACCAGCTATGGAAGGCGCGTAATGGATCGCCTTCTTTAAACAGAATTTCATCTCCATGCTTAATCGTGGTAATCCCGTCTTTTCCTTTTACTGTCGCAATTGGATCAAGACCGGCTATACTGTATCTGCCGCCTCTTGCACTTTCAAGCAGCACATGCTGTTTTTTGGATCGCGCAAGTTTCTCAAATTGTTGTAAGAATGAATCTTTTTGAAAAGGTACTTTTTTGCCTGCCGGTCTGCGTTGTGCCATTTATATCATTCCTCTATTTTCTTTTTTGCTTGTTTTTTATTGTAAAGCAATCTTGTTAGTGAAAAAAGTGAATTTCTCTTCCAAGAATAACATTCGTCACAGACACGGCATATTTGATGCACGAATATAAAAAAACTCCCGGCGGACCGGGAGTTTGGCTTTTTTAATCGAATTGATACAGCGGCGTGCTCAGATAACGTTCACCGTTACTTGGAATGACGGCCAATACTTTTTTGCCTTTTCCGAGTTTTTTCGCTACTTGAAGAGCAGCATAAATTGCCGCGCCTGATGAGATGCCTCCGAGAATTCCTTCTTCACGTGCAGCTCTGCGCGCATATTCGAATGCTTCTTCATTCTTCACAGGGAAGATTTCATCGTATACTTCTGTATTTAAGATGTCAGGCACAAATCCAGCTCCGATTCCCTGAATTTTATGAGGGCCTGGTTTTCCTCCTGAAAGCACGGGAGAGTCTGACGGTTCAACAGCGTAAATTTTGACGGAAGGGTATGCTTCCTTCAGAACTTCGCCAGCCCCTGTAATCGTTCCACCTGTACCGATACCGGCTACAAATGCATCAAGCTGATCATCACCAAATTGCTCAACGATTTCTTTACCCGTTGTTTGGCGGTGAATTTCTGGGTTAGAAGGATTATTGAACTGTTGCGGCACAAAGTATCCGTTCTTTTCAGCAAGCTCTTCAGCTTTCTTAATCGCGCCTTTCATGCCTTCCGCGCCAGGAGTCAGCACAAGCTCAGCACCGTATGCGCGAAGAAGGTTGCGGCGCTCCATGCTCATTGTATCAGGCATAACCAAAATGGCTTTTAATCCTTTAGCCGCAGCAACCATCGCAAGCCCGATTCCAGTATTTCCGCTTGTCGGTTCAATGATTGTGTCACCAGCTTTTAATTTCCCTTCTTTTTCAGCAGCTTCAATCATAGCTAAACCGATACGGTCTTTTACACTGCTTCCAGGGTTCATGTATTCAAGCTTTAGATATACATCTGCACTGTTTTCATCTGCAAGGCGATTTAATTTAACGATTGGCGTATTCCCGATTAATTCAGTAATGGAGTTTGCTACACGTACCATTCTCGACACCTCAATTTCCGACTATTTGTATTGGTATTATGTATATAATCTATCAATTTCAAAATTTTTTGTCAATCATTTAGTACTTTTTTCCCCATAAAACCAAGATACATCGGCTTCTTTCCAAAGCGTTTTGACTGTCGCTTTATCACCTAACTGATCCATTGCGATTTGCCGTCTGATCTGATCCTTCACTTCATCATATGAGAATGTTCTCGCCTTTAGTTTTTCTTTCAGCTGAATAACGGCATATCCATTACTGACCTTTATCGGTTCGTCAGACCATTCATCCTCTTTGAGTGTTTTTGCTTCTTCAATGTATGCTGACGGAATGTTGTCTGATGCTTCTGTGACAAAACCTAAATCTCCGCCGTATGGTGATGTGTATCTGTCTGTAGACCTTTCCGCCGCAACAGCTTCAAAGCTTGAGCCGCCTTTCAGTTCCTTCAGGACTTCTTTCGCTTCTTCTTCATCTTTTACAACAATGTGCCGAATTCGATACGAATCATCAAACTGATACAGTTCTTTATTTTTATTATAGAATGATTTCTTTTCTTTGTTTGAGATATCAATATCCTTTGTTAACAAGTCTTCAAGGAGGATATTATAACGAATTTGGTCTTTCCACTCTTTCTCTGTTGTACGTTCGTCTTCGTAAAAGGAATTGTTGACCGCTTTAATCAGCAAAAACTCCCCATCAATTTCACTTTTAGACACTTTGAGATTGTTCTTTTTGGCGAGCTGCTCAACGACTTGGACATTGATCATATCTTCAAGTGTCGATTTCCCATATTGATCTTCCATTTCTTTCAGCCATTCTTGTCTTGTCACACTTTTGCCTCCGACAGTCGCAATAGACTCATCGGATGGCGATGCACCGGCTTGGGATTTTGTCAGCGTATATGCAACGGCAATACAACAAGCCAACAGCGCCCCTAAAATAATGGTCCAGATTGTTCTTGATTTCAAACCTGCTTTCAGCCCCTTTTCTCAAATTCAAAAAACCCGCTAAAGAGCTTAGCGGGTAGTTTGGTCACGAAGCCCTTCCAGCTCTTCTTTTGTAAATAAGTACTTTTCATTACAAAAATGGCATACTGCTTCGGCTTGTCCATCTTCTTCTATCATATCTTGTATTTCTTTTTTGCCTAGTCCTAAAATGGCTGTTTCGAAACGTTCTTTTGAACAAGGACAATGGAATCTAACAGGCATCGTTTCCAAAATCTCATGCTTCTCACCTAGGACTTCTTCTAATATTTCTTCTGGTGTAAGGCCTTTTTGGATGAGCTTAGAAATCGGCTCTACTTGGGATAGACGCTGTTCAATTTTTGTGATGGTTTCATCATCGGTTCCCGGCATAAGCTGAATAATAAAGCCGCCTGCCGCAAGAATGGTGTTGTCAGGATTCACGAGCACACCGACACCCACAGATGAAGGAACCTGCTCCGACGACACAAGATAGTAGGTGAAATCATCTCCCAATTCTCCTGAAACAATTTCTACTTGTCCTGTGAAAAACTCACGCAACCCTAAATCTTTTACGACACTTAACGTTCCGCTTGTTCCAACAGCACGTCTAACATCAAGCTTGCCTTGTTCATTTAAATCAAAATGAACTTGCGGGTTAGAGACATATGCTCTGACTTCTCCTTTTGCATTGGCATCAGCCACAATTGCTCCGATTGGACCTCCGCCCTCGACTTTCACAGTCAGCTTATCATCGCCCTTCAGCATAGCCCCGAGCATAAGAGAAGCTGTCATTGTTCGGCCCAGTGCAGCGGATGCTGTCGGCCACGTGCCATGTCGTCTTTGTCCCTCGTTTACCATATCAGTTGTTCTCGCTGCATAAGCGCGCACTTTTCCGTCATACGCAAGTGCTTTTATTAAATAATCCATTACAAAACCTCCTATACACTTCCTACGCGGTTTCGTTCATAAATCAATTCCAGCCCTTTTAAGGTCAAGAATGGATCAACGATATCTATGCAATCTGATTCATTTGCAATGAGCGACGCAAGGCCTCCTGTCGCAATGACCTTTGGTTCCTGTTTTGCCTGCCATTTTATTCGCTTGACGATTCCTTCCACTTGACCGACATAGCCAAATAAAATTCCAGATTGCATCGCGCTAACAGTGTTTTTTCCGATAATATTGTCAGGCCGGGTGATTTCGATACGTGGGAGCTTTGCCGCACGCGAGTAAAGCGCCTCTGTTGAAATCGTAATCCCAGGAGCAATCGCCCCGCCCATGTATTGTTTGTTTTCATCAATATAGCAATACGTTGTAGCAGTTCCAAAATCAACAACAATTAACGGATTGCCGTATAAGTGTATTGCAGCGACAGCATTTACGATTCTGTCTGCTCCCACTTCTTTCGGATTGTCATATTTTATATTTAAACCTGTCTTCATACCCGGACCGACAATTTGCGGTTCGATATGAAAGTATTTTGTGCACATTCTTTCTAATGCAAACATGATCGGCGGCACTACTGATGAAATAATAATGCCATCTATCTGTTCAAACATGAGCCCGGAATGCTCGAATAAGGAGCGCAAAATCATCCCAAACTCATCTTCTGTTTTATGCCTGCTTGTTTCTATACGCCAGTGATATTCTAATTCTCCATTATGGTATACACCAAGTACAGTATTGGTGTTCCCCACATCAATAACCAGTAACAACCTCTATCACCACTTTTGAATAGTTTCTCTGCATTACTTTTACAAACATTCTACAATACCTTACACGATCAGCGGCTCATTTGTAAACAAATCGAAACCAGAATTGGATGATTGTAAAAGCAGCTGCTGAGGCGGGATTTACATAAAAAAACTGCCAGCGTCAGCCGGCAGTTTTTAGAAAGAAAGCGAATTACTCTTTTGTATCGTCTTTCTTTTCGTCTGTTTTTGTCAGAATGTTTACTTTCACGTCATCGGTCTTCTCATCATCAGAGAAATTGCGTTCAGGCAATGATCCATGATCGACAAGGTGTTTGATTTGTTCAGCATCGAGTGTTTCAACTTTCAGAAGCGTTTGAGCAATCAATTCAAGCTTGTCACGATTTTCAGTCAGGATTTGTTTGGCGCGCTCATAACATTCTTTGATAATGCGCTGAATTTCCTGATCAATTTCGTAAGCGATTTGATCACTATAGTTTTGTTCGTTGTTGAAATCACGGCCTAAGAATACCTGGCCGCCCTGAGACTGTCCAAATTGCAACGGACCCAGTTTTTCTGACATACCGAATTCTGTAACCATTTTTCTTGCAATATTCGTCGCACGCTGGAAGTCATTGTGCGCTCCTGTGCTGACTTCACCGAAGATAATTTCTTCAGCTACACGTCCGCCCAAGAGGCCGACAATTTTATCAAGCAGCTCCGGCTTTGTCTGGAAGTAACGGTCTTCTCTTGGAAGCATAACCGCATAACCGCCAGCCTGGCCGCGGGGAACAATCGTTACTTTATGAACCATGTCAGCCTCATCTAAAACGAGTCCGATAACGGTGTGTCCGCCTTCGTGATAAGCCACGATGTTGCGTTCTTTCTTGGAGATGACGCGGCTTTTCTTAGCAGGTCCGGCAATCACACGGTCCGTCGCTTCGTCAATATCACGCGCATCGATTTTTTTCTTGTTTTGACGAGCAGCCACAAGAGCAGCTTCATTCAAGAGATTTTCCAAGTCAGCGCCTGAGAAGCCAGGTGTTCTCATGGCAATTGACTTCAGGTTAACCGTTTCATCCAGTGGTTTGTTTCTCGCATGGACTTTCAATACAGCTTCACGGCCAATGACATCTGGGCGGTCCACTGTGATTTGACGGTCAAAACGTCCCGGACGAAGTAAAGCTGGGTCCAAGATGTCCGCACGGTTCGTCGCAGCAATGATGATGATGCCTTCATTGGCGCTGAATCCGTCCATTTCAACAAGCAATTGGTTTAGCGTCTGTTCACGTTCATCGTGTCCGCCGCCGAGACCCGCTCCACGCTGGCGTCCAACTGCGTCGATTTCATCAATGAAGATCAAACAAGGCGCATTCTTTTTCGCATTTTCAAACAAGTCACGCACACGGGAAGCACCGACACCTACAAACATTTCAACGAAATCAGATCCGCTGATGCTGAAGAAAGGTACGCCAGCTTCACCTGCACAAGCTTTGGCAAGCAATGTTTTACCGGTACCCGGAGGTCCGACTAAAAGCACGCCTTTTGGTATTCTTGCGCCAACCTCGGCAAACTTGCGGGGATCTTTCAGAAAATCAACAACTTCAACGAGTTCTTGTTTTTCCTCGTCCGCCCCTGCAACGTCTTTAAATTTGACGCGTTTCTTTTCCTCTGTATACAGCTTCGCCTTACTCTTTCCAAAGTTCATGACACGGCTGCCGCCGCCTTGAGCCTGATTGAGCAGGAAGAAAAACAGGATAAAGATAATGACAAACGGGATGATGGTCGTCAGGAACGTCACCCATCCGCTTGTTTCTTGAGCGGGCTCAACCTTTACGTCTGTCTTTTTCAAAGCATTAAATATCTGGTCTGCTCCCTTTCCTTCAGGAACATGACTCAAGAAGTATTGATCTTTGTCGTAGTTTTTTAGCTGTCCTTTTACCTCATAAACACCTCTGACAGGCTGAACCGATACGCTATCAACTTTCCCGTCATCCAGATTTTTGATAAACGTACTGTACGACATATTTTCTGTTTTCGGATTTGAGGTCTGGAAGTAGCTCACAACCCCGATTACTACTAATAAAATAAGTAAATAAAAAATGGTATTACGGAAGACCCGATTCATTCCTTACCTCCTCCCACAGTAAGCACAACTATGTTCAATAGTACCATAGAAAAACATTCCAATACAAACAATAACCACCTCGGAAGCAGGATGCCGATCAGCTTTCATAAACTGCCGGTTTTAACACTCCGATATAAGGCAGATTGCGATAGCGCTCAGCATAATCAAGTCCGTAACCCACTACAAACGCGTCGGGGACTTCAAAGCCTACAAAGTCTGCTTTAATGTCCGCTTTTCTTCCACTCGGTTTATCCAAAAGGGTAACAATCTTAATTGATTTTGCTTTACGGTATCGGAAGAGCTCTACTAGATAACTTAAGGTTAACCCACTGTCGATGATATCTTCAATAATTAAGATGTCCCGGCCCTCTACAGATGTATCCAAATCTTTGATGATTTTTACTTCTCCAGAAGAAACCGTGGAATTTCCGTAGCTTGATACATCCATGAAATCCATTTCCAAATATGTATCAATATGCTTGATAAGATCCGCCATAAAAGGAAGCGCTCCTTTTAACACACCGATTGCCAGCGGAAATGTATCTTGATACTCGCTCGTTAAGCCTGCGCCTAACTCTTTTACTTTCTCTTGTATCTCTTCCTCTGAGATCAGTACTTTCTCGATATCATGTTTCATCATGATTTTGCTTGCCCCCTACACTTTTCATGCTGTCTATATTGTAATACAATGCGGTTGCTGTTTGGAATCACAAGATCTTCAAAAATTGATTTTTTCAAGCCCGGTATCCAGATAATTTCACCGCTTGCATCTGTCACAATCGGCCAGTTGTCTCTTTCTCGGAGAGGCAATTTCTTATCAATAAATATATCCTTTACCTTTTTCGAGCCGTTCATCCCTTTTAGTTTGATCCGGTCTCCAGCTTTTCTTGTCCGAATCGTTAAGGGAAATCGCACCTTTTTTTCACTTGTAATAAAAACAGCATTCCCATGTTCTTCAGGCGATTCCGCATAACGCTTTGCCTCTATCAGAAATCCATTGGGGAGCACTGCCGTTTCATCAGCAGCTCCGCTTATTTGGTATTCAAAGGGAACATTTTTGCACTGCCATTGTTCAAATGTAAACAAACATGTCTGATAAGATTTGACCACCCTCAATCCTTTCGGAAAATCCAATACTCCTGAAGGACTGCCCTTTTCCGCCCAATCGAGAAATTGCTGAATGTGATGAGCTGAAAAGGATGATGGAACGTTTTCATAAAGATAGTTTAATATTAGTTGAACTCCTCTTCTTTGTAAAGGCATCGGGAGGGCAAGCAATAGAGAGGTATTGATTTCAACTGATGTATTAGACTGGCTTGTGATTACTTTATTCATTTCGTCTTTCGTTAATGACTGTAAGAAATGCTCATCTTCCGTCAGTGCCTCGCTTACTTTCTGAAATCTTTTATGCACATCCGGGGACTCCTGTTTCAAAAACGGGAGCACTGTTTTTCTAAATCTGTTTCTTGTGTAGTCATCTTTGGCGTTGCTTTCATCCGTCCGATAGCTCAAGCCGTTTTCACGGCAATATTGAAGGATCTCTTCCTTTGTAATGGTTAAGAACGGCCTGATGATCCGCCCCGTCGCAAAACGTCTGACCGGCTGCATTCCCGCAAGTCCCGCTCCAAGCGTGCCCTTAGCCAGTCTCATAAGCATCGTTTCAATCTGGTCATCACCATGATGCGCAAGCGCCAGATAGTCCGCTTGATACTTCGACATGATGTCCTCAAAAAACTGATAGCGGCAATCACGTGCTGCAGCCTGCTTATTAAGAGCTTTTTCCTGTGCATAGGCAGTTACATTGATTTGGGCTGTTTCGCACGCGAGCTGTTCAGCCTTGCAATAAGCTTGGACAAAACGCATGTCCTCCTCGGATTCAGCGCCCCTGAACCGATGGTCAACGTGGGCCGCAATCATATTCACTGAACGGCCGTATAACGTATGCAGCGCGTGAAGAAGAGCCATTGAGTCCGGACCGCCAGAAACGCCTACAATGATTGTCGCCCCTTTTAACGCAAGATTGTGTTTGTTAAAAAAATCTTTGACACTTTTCACAATGTCCTCCTCGCAATGAGCAGGTATTTTAAAGATATTCATATCCTATCACTTTCAATCCTTCCAAGCAAAGAAGAAGCATAGGCTTTGCAGATTGTTCCATTCAGATTAAGAAAAAGATAATGTAGGCGAAATAAAACGCTAAAACACTGATCACGATAAGCGTTGTTTCAAATAACCCTCCCGACTTAGCCGCTTTCTGTTTAGGGGTATATCGCGTCTTCGTTACTTTCCCTTGACGCGGTTTTTGCTGTCTTTGTCTTGTGACAGGCTGCGGCGGTGCTTTTGCAGCTTGTTTTCCCTGTACTGCCTTTTGCCCTGCATCGAGCATATCCTTCTTCATTTCTTCTGCGGATTGGTAATCTCCGTTCAATGCTGAAAAAAGCACTTTTTTGTACTTTTGCAGCAATGTGTTTCCTTCGATTAGAGACCTAAGCTGTTCCTTAGGCTGGTTTGTTTTCTTGAATTCTTTTTTATGCACGCTGTTGATCATAATCATGGCAACTGCGAACAGATCGTAGGAGGGCTCAGCTTTTCTTGTTCCATACCCCCAATAGCCCCTGTCGTAAAACTCGGTATACTCTTTTATCGCCCGGCCTTCCTTTGTTGTGCCGCCTACATCAATGCAGCGGATTCTTGCGGGCGGACCGGTTACGATCAGATTATCAGGTTTAAGATCGCCGAATATCCATCCTTGCTGGTGAAGCACCGATAAGCTGGATAACAGCTGAATCATCAATACCGGTATCCATTCTGCTCCTTTATCACTGATATAATTCAAAAGCAGCGGCCCTTTTATGTATTCCATTGCATAAAACGAAACCTTTGTATTGGTACTGAGGACATAGGCATCATCTGTATCAAAAAAAGAAGGCCCCATCGTAACGGACTGGGCCTTTGAGAAAGATTTCAAGACATTCACTTCAGAAGTAATAGACAAGCTGTCATCACTCACCTTTAAGGCAACATGTCCATCTGATGCTTCTGCCAAATACACAATTCCATTGGCCCCTTTTCCAAGCTGTTTACGCAATGTATAAGCGTTTCCGTTCCACTTGCCTTTGATTGTCATCCCCGGCTTGAGGCTACATGCCAAACTCGTCAAAGCGTCGTTCATCATCTGCCAGCATGCTCCTTCTTGAGCGAATTTTTTCAAACTGCAGTGTCGCTTCGCGTATCGCCGGACCTGTTGGGGTGATACCGCCTGTAGACAGCTTTGCAAAGAGCGTGGAAAGAGATTGCAGCTTCGGTGTCCAGTTCAGCACAAGCTCAACCTCTTGTTTTTTCCCGGGAAATATACACATCGCAAATTCGTTATTCCCGATTCGGGAATTCAGGCTGACAGACAAATCAATCAACGCCTCTTTTACAGTTGGAAGCTTAGGCGCCATACTTGCACTTGTATCAACAAGAACCAAAACCTGAAGATGAACCGTTTCTCCAAGCTCGTCTACCACTTCCATGACTTCACCGCGTTTTTCCGGTGAAAGCTCCTCCATCTCCACATTCTTTCCGAGGATTTGTTTCAGCTCTTGATTGACTACACCTTGTAAGGTTTGCGTCATCGCTTTTTTTGTTACCATTTGCACGGTTTGTGAAAGCTGAGATGCATAAACGACTTGATGCACGCCGCCTCCGGCAAGCGCAATCCCTTCGACTTCCTTCATCGCTTCAGGATCAATTTGGTTTTCTTCCATTATACCAATGACGTTTACCGTAATCCCCTGTTCTTTAGCATAAGCAGCCATTGCAAGCGGGTCTTCCCCATGATTCGAGCAGCCATCCGTTATCAGCAAAATTTGATTTAAATGTCCGTTATTCACATTCATTCCTCCATGGAGAATACGAGGATTCTCAGATTCATATATTCCCATCTTCGCCAGAAGAAATTTGATTTATACGAAAGCGTTATGAAATTTCTTGTTTGTTTTGAAAAATGGCCGGAACAGGAATGGATGCCCACTTCGGTGTATTGTGGTCAATCCGGACGACAACAACTGTCATATCATCCTCAATTTGGCCGGATCTCGTGCGAATGACTTCCTCCATGAGCAAATCGGCAATCTCCTGCGGGTCATCTGTTTTTAATCCCTTCATTTTGCGTTTCATCCATAAATCATGATTTTCCACATGCTTAGGGCCCTCAAAAATGCCGTCACTCATCATAATCAAGAGGTCGCCCGCTTTCAGCTGCTCACTCACAACCTCCACATCGAATTCATTAATAATACCGATTGGCAGATTGCTCGCTTGAACTTTCATTACCTGGTCGCCCCGTTTGATAAAGCTAGGCGTCGAACCGACCTTCAAAAATTTACAGCTGGCATCTTGAAGATCGATAATAGATAGGTCAAGCGTGGAGTATATCTCGTCAGTTGTCCTTAGGGACAGTATGCTGTTGATCGTTTTAATTGCTATTTTTTCATCAATGCCGGATTCAAGGATTTTCTCAAGAAGCTTGATCGTTTCATTGCTTTCGAAGTGCGCCCTTGCACCATTGCCCATACCATCACTAATTGCCGCAGCATATTTTCTGGCTCCAAGCTCTATCATGCTGTAGCTGTCGCCGGAGACAAGGCCGCCGCCCTTCGCAGCGTGAGCAGCACCTGTAGATACCCTGTATGATTTTGTTGATCCAAAGGCGACATGACTGTACCCATTCGGATGCGGGGAGTGCTGTTCGGCTTTCACAAGAATTTGTTCTTCCAAAATATCAGAAAGCATAGGGGCAATAATTTTTTCACTTTCTCCATGTCCGCTGAACGGAATGGTCATTTCAATATCGATGTTTCCTTGTTCAAGACTATAGATCTCCACATGCTGAATCTCGATTCCGAAATGCTGAAGAGCCTCTATGATTTGTTCTTCCTGCAGAAAGTGCTGTTCTCGCTCTCTTTTTATTTCCCGAGAAAAGTCTGCCATGACTTCAGAAACACCTAAAAGCTGTTCAGCAACTAAACGTCTGCTGTCCTGCACTTTTTTCTTGAGTGTCAAATGGGCATGGTGATGTGCGAGTTCGTCCTCAATCAGCTCTTCAACCTGCTTTGATTTAGAACAATACTGATGAAACTCTTTTTTCAGCCTTCGGTTTGATGCATATTCTTTTTCTTCTGTTTCAAGCATAACTTGTTTCATTAAGTCATATGTTTTATCAAAGTTCTGTACCCAGCACCTGTTTTTCTTGTAACACGTCTGGCAGGAATGCTCTGTGATTTTGCTTAAAAACAGATCAACTTCGCTGTCATCTTCCGGTTCGTCTGATGCTTGATAAAAGGTGGCAAAGCTTTCAGACAGCGCATGGAATACATTGGAGAACTGGTCTACCTTTTGGGCAGTGACATCTCTGATTTTCCTAGCATATTGCTGCTGCTCCTGAAGATGCTCTACAGTTCCCGGAATATATCTCGCCACTTTCTTTGTAATTGATTGAGGTGTAAGCAAAAACAGGCCGACTGCGATTAATGACTCATAGAGTGTTGTCATCAGACCGGCAGAGCCTTCACCATATAAAGAAATAAGAAGTGATCCAACGATCAGCCCGATTGCTGCGCCCGCTTTTTTCCCTTCCTTCAGCAAACCGCCTAATAAACCGGAAAAAGCGAGCAGACTCATTTGATAGAGATTTCCGATATTCGCCAAACCAAGAATCAGACCTGTCACGACACCAACCGTACAGCCAATGCTTGCACCGCCAATAAAGGAAAAACTCAACACAACATAACGTGCCAATATATGTTCTGCCTGCATACCTTGGTAGGACAAGCCGGCAAGCCCTGTCAGAACGGAAGCAATTAGGATCATAAAGCAAATAATTTCTTCTATTTTCAATGATTGTTTCACTTTTTTCATGGTGAAAATCGGAAGGCTCTGAAGGAAAATCAGCGTCAAAATAAAGGACAGTCCAGCTTCAACCACAGCCATTACATAATCATAGGTTGTAAACACGCCATTTTGAGCGTACACAAATCCAGCTCTTGCTGCAGCCATGGAGAAAAACACAACAATCGGGAGTGCTTTCACGCGATCGTCGGTGATGAAGGCGGCCACTTTAGAACATACGAAGAATGCCAGCAAAGCTGCTAGTATGAGCAATGAGTGCTTCGGAGAAATGGTCAGCGCACCCGCAAGCACAGCCAGCACCGCATAAAGCGCCTTGTCTCTTCTGATAAGAAGCATCGCTCCAAAGAAAGGAAGTGCGAAAGGAAGCACCTCGGATAATATGAAAGCACGTCCAAGCAAAAATCCGATGACGACATAAATGAACCCTTTATAGAAAAACAGTGAATGCATATGATGAGTCACTAGCTTCGCGCCCCTGTTAAAAAACGATTGGAGTTTTTCCAAAGCTTGTCCCGCCATTGGCCCGTTCACTCTTCTTTCTGCTTTTTCCATTCCTCTCATCTCCCACCTGTTATATTCGTTGCCTGTCATTATAGCGAAAGCACAGATAGGATTTTGTCAAAAGAAGGGAACAAGGCCAAAGAAGTCTTCGACGGTTTCTGCCTAGATATTCGTTTATCAAAAGAATATCCGGAATGTTGTCTAAAAATGAAAAAAACCGGTTTCTGTATCAGAAACCGGTTTCCTTAGGATGACCCGTACGGGATTCGAACCCGTGTTACCGCCGTGAAAGGGCGGTGTCTTAACCGCTTGACCAACGGGCCAAACAAATATGGTAGCGGCGGAGGGGATCGAACCCCCGACCTCACGGGTATGAACCGTACGCTCTAGCCAGCTGAGCTACACCGCCATATTGTTTTATGCTTCTAAGCACAAGTTATATAATACAAAGGTTTGTCCTTTTCGTCAACAGAAACTTCAATGTTATAATTTTCTGATTTTTAAAGCAGGGGCGAATTATAAAAAAGCATCCGTCGGGATGAACGGATGCTTCATTTATTTATAGAAAGCAGCAAGTTATCCTCTTCTTGCTCCGCGCCCTCCACGTTTTGATTCCGTATTGCGTTTTAAAGATGACAAGCGATCTTCGCTGTCTTTTAAAAACTTATTCATTTTCTGTTCAAA
The DNA here is from genome assembly GCF_036765095.1 of Bacillus sp. 0209A. Lineage (NCBI taxonomy): Bacteria > Bacillati > Bacillota > Bacilli > Caryophanales > Bacillaceae > Bacillus > Bacillus sp. 0209A. The sequence continues at coordinate 34,542 of NZ_JBAIZV010000010.1, read as the reverse complement.
AGATTCTTTCGGACGGAAATCATTTCTAGGTCTGGCTTGCGGACGGTCTTTAGCTTTTTTAATAGATAAACCAATTTTCCCGTCTTTTTCAACGTTGATGACTTTCACTTCAACTTGGTCGCCGACTTTTAAGTGATCGTTAATGTCTTTGACATAGTTATCAGCTACCTCACTGATGTGAACGAGACCGGTTGAGCCTCCAGGCAATTCAACAAATGCTCCAAAATTTGTAATACCTGTAATTTTCCCTTGCAACTTGCTGCCAACTTCAATCGACATAAAAAAAGTGCTCCTCCTTAGGCTTATAAAAAGATCGTTTGCTTAATTATACCTAAATAAAAATTTAAGTGTCAACAAGGCTACTTGCTCTTCTTCTCCACATTGAAGATAATTTCTCCGTCTCCGGACATGAATAAGTCCCGTCTGGCAAGCTCTGTGACGTAATCCTCATCCTTCAATTTGGATATTTCTTCTTTTAAATCCTCTTGTTTTGTCTTTAAACTTTTTAGTTCTTTTTCAAGCTGTTCTTTCTTTTCTTCTTTTGCGCTAAGGGAAGATGTTTGGGACCATACAGAGCTCGCCAGCACTATTGCCGTCAGAAATACTAGGGCGCCGAATACAGTCAACCGCCTGTACAGCCCTTTGCGTCTTCTTTTCTTCAGCTGATTTTGCCGCTCTACCTGTTCTTTATAGTCATTTTGTATTTCAGTTATCGTTCGTTCCCTGGAAAAATTCAAACCAGACGGTCCTCCTTTCATCTCTTCAAAAAACGTGTAATGGTCGTTCTTATGGTTATCAATAGTTTCTTCTTCTTTTTGAGAAATCCTGCACCTTTTTCTAAATAACGTCTCATAGTTAGACGTATTTTTTCAGGAAGAAGTTTCAAACATTGTTTTGCGATAAAACGGATCGGAAAACACAGAACCATAAATATTTTATATAGACACAACAAAAGAAAAACGATCAGGCGGTATGTTTTCTTTAATAAAAACGCCGCTAGCCAAATAATCGCTCCGCATGTCCACAAAATAGGACGAAATAACACGTGCTGAATAAGTTTTTTGAAGAATTGATAAACAGAAACTGCAAGGTAAATGACGAATTTCAGTGTTTTTATATAGATTCGCTTGCAAAGGCTCTGATACGTCGCAATGCCCAGCAGAACCGCTAAAAAGATATACAGCCTGAATTCTCCCTCATTTACACTAAGCAAGACATAAAAGAAAAGCAGCCCCTGCACAATCCAGAAAAGAATATCATGAATAAATAATAGCCATCTGGCAGTTTTGGCACGAATGACAAAGAGCCGGTATGTATCAAGCGACGCGCCAAGCCAGAGACCCATACCGGACATCGCCAGCATTGTATAGAATTGTGTCGTCAGCGTCATTTAAACAACTTGCTAAAAAACCCTTTAGCTTTATCCCCTTGTTGTTCGTCTAAGTACACTAAATCAAATACCCTGCCTTTAATAGATACAATCCCTTTTTCCACATCTAAATTTTTCATCTGCAGGTTTTGGCCTCTGACTGAGAGCATTCCCATCACCGTTTCCAGCAGGAACTCTTCATTGTCAAAGCTCTCCACATGCTTAACCCCTGAAATATCTAAATGCTTCCGGCCTTTCATTGTCACATCGTGCTGTTCCGGAACAGACGAAGAACCGTTTTGATCATAATATGAATTCATCTATTCAGCCCCCATATCCTCGATACTTTTAGCATTATTACTGCATTGTATGAGGCGGGGGATATTTTTAGAACAAGCCTATTCGCCGAGTTTTTCTTCTTTTAGAATCGTATACATGTTTGCAGCTTCTTCTTTTTTCGTCGTGTCCTTCAACTCATTTACTTGAACCGTTACAAGCTTTTGGCCGAAGCGGACCTTTAATTCATCTCCGGCTTTCACGTCAGAGCTTGCTTTTGCCTGGTTTCCGTTAATAGAGATTCGTCCTTGGTCAGCTACTTCCTTTGCTAGTGTACGTCGCTTAATCAGCCGTGATACTTTCAAAAATTTATCTAATCTCATATTTATGATCTCCTCTCAGTTTCTTTTGCTTCATTCCACAGTTTATCCATGTCCTCAAGAGACATATCGGCCAGCTCGATTTCTTGTTCCTTCGCTGTTTTCTCAATATACGAGAACCGTCTCCTGAATTTGTCATTGGTCATCGCCAGTGCTTCCTCCGGTTCTATTTTGTAGAAGCGGGCTGCATTCACCAGTGCGAACAACACGTCGCCAAACTCGGCCTTGAGATTGTGTTCATGAGGCTCTTCAGAAATCTCAGCAGAAAATTCCTTCATTTCCTCGCTTACCTTTTCCCAAATATCACTGACGTCTTCCCAGTCAAAACCTGCTTTTGCTGCTTTTTTCTGCAGTTTAGCGGCTTTCGAAAGAGCTGGAAGGGTCTTCGGCACGCTGTCTAATAAGGATGCTTCCGATGTATTTTTTTCGGCTTTTTTTATGTCTTCCCAATTTGCCAAAACATCGTTTTCATCCTGAACCTTAACATCTTTAAACACATGGGGATGCCTTCGGACCATTTTTTCACTGATTCCTTTTATGACATCATCAATTGTGAAGTAACCTTCGTCTTCACCGATTTGCGCGTGAAGTAAGACCTGAAGCAAAACGTCGCCAAGCTCTTCGATCATATGGTCTGTGTCTTCTTCGTCAATTGCTTCGAGAAGTTCATAACACTCTTCAATCATGTACTGTTTTAATGACTGATGAGTCTGCTTTTTATCCCACGGACATCCATTAGGCCCGCGAAGCTCTCTAATGATGCTTCGGAACGCGGAGAATTCGTGATAAAGCAGCTTCTCTTCTTTAATCGGCGGAATATACACACTTGTTAAGTTATTCAAGGCGACATTGCGGTCCAGCTCAAATAAAGGCACTGTCTGGATCTCCTCGTCACGGCTTCCTGCTGCAGTCACAATCACAACCTCATAATCATCAGGCAGCTTCTCCATCAATGTCAGCTTGACTTCAGAAGCCGTCATTTGGTCGTAAACCTGACAAATGATCAGGTGATGTCTGAGCTCAAGCTCATCCGCAGACAATGTGCCGGCATCCACAAATTGAAAGCCTTCAATCGGGTCAATTTGCAGGGCGTTAAATGTGGCATCAAGAAAACTTTGTCCTCCTGCGACTTTTACTTGCACGTTTTTCTCTTCCTGCCGATCCGTCAGCAGCTGTACTGTTTTTTCAGCAACAAAAGGGTGTCCCGGCACAGCATAAACCACGTCCTCTTCCTGCGCCGCTTCAAAGAGGATATCAGCAATTTCTTCATATACGGCATCGAATTGGTCGTGTTTCTCATATATATCGTCAAAAAAAAGGATGTTCTTCGTATCTTTTTCAAGCTCCTGAATTAAGGGATGATCCTTGGTTCTGACATACAGCGTATCTGCCTTCGTCAGCAGCTTATGTATGCCAATTGTCAATTGGTCCATGTCTCCGGCACCAAGTCCGACAACTGTAATATTACCCGCCATTTTGTTCTCTCCTTCTCCTGATTTTGCTTAACTTACTGCCAAAAGGCACACTGTTCAGCTCTTCATCTGTAAATATTCCCAACTTCATCATACAACAAATAAACGCCGCGCCACCAATGGCGACAGCAGACAGACTTTCAATCGCAGCCGCTCCTCTGCCTGCTGCAGGAATCAAGAAAGTCCAGAGACGCATATATACAAGCAAGACAGCCGACATCAAAAGGGCGGATCCAATGATCGGAATCATAACGCCTCTGAGCTTACCGAGCCATTCCTTTTGCCGAAGCAGATACAAGTTAAGAGCGGCGACAGCCGCAAAGGAAGCCGCTGTAGCAAGTGATGCACCTTCAATCCCATAGCGCGGAACCAAAAGAGTATTTAACACCCATTTCACTGCCACACCTGCGCCCACCGCTATCGCAGGAAAAACTGTGTATCCCGCGCCTTGCAAAACTGCGGCTGCCGTGACCGCCAAGGATGCAAACAAAATGGAGCAGCTAAATACTTGTAACGCAGCTGTCCCTTCACCATTTTGAAACAGCATGATGTTGACCGGCTTAAGAATGCAAATCAATCCAACCGACGCGCCTGTACCCAGCACAAGACACAATTTTAAAGATGACGCGGCTTTTTCTTTCATGATCTTAAGCTCTTTGTTCTTTACGGCCTTGGAAATATACGGAACGAGTGATGTCGCTATGCTCACCGCGAAAACCGAACCGAGCTGCAGCAAAGGCTGCCCCCGATCATAAATCCCCTTTAGGCGTTTTGCTTCTTCGCTTGCCTCACCGCCCGAAAGCAAAGCATATAAATTCAACGCATCGACAAGCTGGATCAACAAAAGGAGCAAACTGCTTATACAAATGGTAATAGAATATAAAAGCAGTTTTTTTACCAATTCTTTTGTTGTTATGACATTTTCATTTTGGCTACCCGTTTGTTTGCCTCTTTTCATTTTGAACCAAAAAAATCCAAGTATGATCAATGCAACTAAACTTCCGGCAAGAGACCCGGAAGCGGCTGCCGCTCCGACAGTATAAAGCGAGGCTCCCTTTTTGACGAGCCAAAATGATAAGCCCAGAAGCACCGCAACCCGCAGTAACTGCTCTGTCATCTGCGATAAGGCTGAAGGGAGCATGTCGTGCCGCCCTTGAAAACCGCCTCTAAGCAACGCGACAAACGGGAACAGCAAAAATGAAAACGCAGTCACTTGAATTAACACGGCGAGATGTGAATCTCCCATAAAAAGTGCGATTGGAGCAGCACCCATATATAAGCAAAGAAATAATAAAATACCGATTAAAGATAAAAACAACGCTGATATTTTTAATATGGTGTGATGGCTTTTTTCACTATAATCATTCATCAGTTTCGAAATAATGACCGGAAATCCTGATGTTGACAGCATGACCGCAATACCAAGAAAGGGATATACCTGCTGATATATATAAAATCCAACATCGCCGACAATGTTTTGAAACGGGACTCTGTAAACGGCGCTTAATATTTTTGAGATGACGCCTGCCAGAATTAAAACAACAGCCCCCTGCCAAATCCAATGCCGTTTGACGCCTATTGAATCGTCCATCCAAAAGCTCCTTCCCAACGTCAGGGACAATACGGTTCACGTATTGCCGCGGCACAAATAAAAACGAGGTTATTATACCACATCCCAACCCTCGGAATCCTTTCTGGGCATGCACGAAAAAAGAACAGCGTCCCCAGGAGAGCTGTTCTTTTCATACCTATTTTCGATAAAAGGAATAAGACCTACTGTTCCATTTGTCGCGCCAAAAATCCAGCTGCTGTCTCAACGGCTTTATGCTCTACTTCGCCCATTGTCTGATCCTTTGAAAAAATAATCACGGCGCCTATCGGATCACCATTCGCCACAATCGGGCAGACAGTGTAAGAATTCATTTCCTCATCTATGCCATTAACAAGCTGTACTGTTTTAGCATCACTCTCAAGCACGGAACTGCGCTGATCCATTATTTTTTCCAGCATTTCACTGATCGGCTTGTTTAAGTAGTCTTTTTTCGAGCTGCCGGACACGGAAATATAGACATCACGGTCACAAATCAGTACTGAATGTCCGAGACTGTCATAAAGCGCGTCTGCATACTCCTTTGCAAAGTCTCCAAGCTCACTGATCGGAGAGTACTTTTTCAAAATGACTTCTCCGTCACGATCTACAAAAATCTCAAGCGGATCGCCTTCCCTGATTCTCAGAGTTCTGCGAATTTCTTTAGGAATCACGACCCGACCTAAGTCATCAATACGACGTACGATACCGGTTGCTTTCATCTCTGGTGCCTCTCTTTCATTTGATGGTATATACATGTGGGAAAGACCTAAAGCAGTTACTTTATGTACCTTCCGCCTCGCTTGAAATTAGTATCCGTCACATCAAATGTAATATACACCAGAGAGTAACAAAATTTACGTTGAAGAAATGGTTTGCTTTTTCACATTTTTTAAGCCTTTCAGCATGCCCAGCACGGTTTCGAGCCATTCATCGGCACTGCGGCCTTTCGTCTGTATGGAAATTTTGAGTTTTTTTCCTTCCATTCCCAGTCCGATTTGTCTGCCATATTTATTGCCGAGCTCAAACAGCTTCTGTCCGTCAATTTCAGCACTTGCTTCTTCAGAAATCGTCAATCTGACAGCATCTTTATCCTGCTTAATCAGCTCAACACGTTCATGTTTCGCATGAACCTTCATTTCTGCAACAGTAAACAAGTATTCAACTTCTTTTGGATAGTTTCCAAATCGGTCGATCATTTCGTCTTGAAGTTCATTCTTTTCTTCGATTGTAGCCACAGACCTGAAGCGTTTATACATATCAATCTTCTGTTTTCCGTCTTGAATATAAGTTTCAGGAATATAGGCATCAAGCTCGACATCAATTTCTGTTTCAAACTTCTCCGTTTTCGCTGTGTCTCCTTTACGCTCTTCAATGGCCTCCTTCAGCATTTGTGAATAGAGGTCAAATCCGACCGAGTCGATGAAGCCGTGCTGCTGGGCGCCGAGAAGATTCCCGGCTCCGCGAATCGTTAAGTCACGCATTGCGATTTTAAAACCGGAACCAAGCTCTGTGAATTCTTTAATGGCCTGCAGCCTTTTTTCAGCAACTTCTGTCAGTACTTTATCGCGGCGGTACGTAAAGTACGCATACGCCACACGATTAGAACGGCCGACACGCCCCCGCAGCTGATAAAGCTGAGAAAGTCCCATTTTGTCGGCGTCAAATACAATCAGCGTATTGACGTTCGGGATGTCTACGCCGGTTTCAATAATGGTTGTGCTAACGAGAACGTCTGATTCTCCTTCAAGAAAACTTAGCATAACGGTTTCTAGTTCGTTTTCTGTCATTTTCCCATGCGCATACGCTACCTTAGCGTCAGGGACAAGCATAGAGATCTCATCCGCTTTCCGCTCAATATCCTCTACCCGGTTGTACAAGAAATAGACCTGGCCTCCACGCGCAAGCTCACGTTCAATCGCCTCTCTGACAAGGGCGCCGTTGTATTCCACAACATACGTCTGTACGGGGAAGCGGTTTTCCGGCGGAGTCTCAATGACTGAAAGATCCCTTACGCCAAGCATAGACATATGCAGCGTACGCGGAATAGGCGTCGCGGTTAATGTTAATACATCCACATTGGCTTTGATCTGCTTGATCTTTTCTTTATGGGTTACACCGAAACGCTGCTCTTCATCAATGATGAGGAGCCCTAAGTCTTTATAAACGACATCTTTGGATAGCAGCCGGTGCGTTCCGATGACGATATCAACAGTACCGTTTTTCAATCCTTTGAGCGTTTCGTTCGCTTCTTTCCTCGTTCTAAATCTGCTGAGCAGGCCGATATTAATCGGATAGTCCTGGAAGCGCTCAGTAATGGTTTCATAGTGCTGCTGTGCCAAAATTGTTGTCGGAACAAGCAGCGCTACCTGCTTTCCGTCACTTATCGCCTTAAATGCAGCACGTATAGCAACCTCTGTTTTTCCATAGCCCACATCTCCGCATAGCAAGCGGTCCATCGGACGTTCTCGTTCCATGTCCTTTTTGATTTCGTGAATGGAACGGAGCTGATCCTCAGTCTCTTGATAAGGGAACGCCGATTCAAATTCCCGCTGCATCTCATGATCAGGAGTAAACGCATAGCCTTTGCTCGCTTCTCTTTCGGCATAAAGCTTAATTAAGTCATCCGCAATATCCTGAACCGATGTCTCTACTTTTTTCTTGACCCGCTTCCATTCGCTTCCGCCTAATTTATACAGCTTCGGCTCTTTTCCTTCGGAGCCAACATACTTTTGCACTTGGTCAATTTGCTCGACAGGTACGTATAGCTTGTCGCTTCCCTGATAATGAATGTTTAAATAGTCTTTGTGGATCCCATTGATTTCAAGGGTTTCAATCCCCAAATACTTTCCGATCCCGTGATTAATATGAACGACATAATCACCGATTTGAAGCTCGGAATAGCTCTTGATGCGCTCCGCATTTGTAAGCTTCTGTTTACGAGGCTTCTTTTTCACACGGTTTTTGAACAGTTCTTCTTCTGTAATAACAGCAAGCTTCATTAACGGTAGCTCAAATCCCGATTGCAGCTCACCTTCCATGATATAGACCTGTCCCTGAACAAGCGCTTTTTTGCTGTCCGTCACGGCGGCTTCGATTTCATAATCAGCCAGCACAGAAGATAACCTCTGTGTACGTTCCTTGTTTGCACCTAAGAATACAACGGTGAAGTTTGATTTTTTAAAGCGTTCCATTTCACCCGCAAGCACGTTCATTTGGCCATGAAAACTCTGCATTTGTCTGCTTGACACATTGACGATATTTTGCGGGCTCGTATGCTGTACATGCCGCAAAAATAAAGAATAGTACAGCAGAGACCGTTTTTGCTCAGATACTATTTTTTGGAAGTTGAATGACAAACTGATGTCATGCAAAATCTTCCCTTCCTCAAGAAGGTTTGTTATGAACTCCGCTTCTTCTTTTTGAAGCTGCTCTTCCATCTCATGAATTCGGCTGACTTCATCTAAAATCAGAAGTGTGTTATCAGGTGTATAATCTAGTAAACTAGCAGGATTTTCATAGAAGTATGAGAGATACTTCACCAGTTCCTGATCTGTCTGACCTTCAGACAAGCGTTCTTTGTCATGAGAAATATTCGTATGAAGAATTTCTTTTTGCTTGTCGTTCTTTAATTTTTTTAGGCTTGCGGCAAGGCCTTTATCAAGTTTCTCCATCGCCCGAACTTTTTCTTCAGATCTGATAATCAGTTCCTTAGCAGGGCCAACATTGATAGAGGTAAGGGTCTCAATTGACCGCTGATCATCTGAGTTAAAGCTGCGGATTGAATCCACTTCGGTGTCAAAAAGTTCAATTCTCACCGGATGCTCTGAAGTCAGCGGGTATATGTCAATGATTCCTCCGCGAATGCTGAATTCCCCGGGTGCAGACACCATATCAGACCGCTCATATCCTACCTCTACCAGCCGTGATGCGAGCTGATCAGGTTCGATATCATGGCCAACTTGAATGAGCATTTGACTGTTTTTCCACACCTCTACAGGCGGCAGCATTCTTCTGATTGCAGCTACAGGAGCAACGACAATTGGCGCTTCTCCATTCGTTAATCTATTAATGACATCTAATCGCTGCGCCCGCAATTCGGGGCTTGCGACTGCTATTTCTGATGAAATGAGTTCATTGACGGGGTACAAAAGGACAGATCGATCCCCTAGGAGTACAGTCAGATCATCCGTTACTTTCTGGGCTTGATATAAATTATGGGTGATTAGAAAGATAGGCTTATTCGTTTCATTAGCCAAGGCAGAAGTAAAAACAGAACGCGCGGAACCCGACAGACCCGCGAGCAGCTGTTCCTTCAGCCCCTCGTGTAAACCGTTGATGATGGATTTAAAGTCATCGCTTTCTTTTATAAAGGTTTGAATGTTGTCCATATGGCCCCTCCTCTCTGTTTCCTGTGAGAACAGAAAAACGCTTTGGTCTAGTATCTACACCAAAGCTTTTTATTGAATAAATGTGTGATGTTCGTGGTAATGCGGATTTCGGTCAAGCGCCTCTTGGCAATCTTCACATATTGTCAAAACTTGAACATCTCCATTTTCTTTATAAGAAATCATATCGTTTCTTTCTTCGTTTGTTAAGTGCTGAAAACCGAGTGAGTCAGTCGATACCATGGAAGATTCGAGACTGCCTACTTTCACTCCGCAATGACGGCAATAATAATGCAAAGCCATACAAGGGACCTCCTGATGAAAAAGTTATTTTGGTGTAGTATGGGCTTTGTTGATTCATTTTATACCTTTGCGTTAAATTCGTTCATGACTTCTAAAAACGGCTTGCTCAGAGAAGCTTCACAAGCCTTCACAGATTTTTCGATCGCTTCACCTATATCAGGTGCCTCCTCCTTGGTGAAGGAGCCTAACACATAGTCAACGACCTTCATACCGTTTACAGGCCGGCCGATTCCGATGCGAATGCGGTCAAACTCGGATGTTCCAAGATGCTGGATCAATGATTTGATGCCATTGTGCCCTCCGGCGCTTCCTTTTGTTCTTAAACGGATCTTGCCAGCCGGAAGATCAAGATCGTCGTAAATGACTGTTAAATCTTCGTTTTCGACATCATAATAGTCCATTAAAGGCCGCAAACATTCTCCTGATAAATTCATATATGTAAGCGGTTTAACAAGTAGAACCTTTTTGCCGGAAACAAATCCGGTTCCGTATAATCCATTAAATTTATTTTGATTCAGCTCAATATTCCATTCCTTCGCAAGCTGATCTATCACCATAAATCCGACATTATGCCGTGTGTTTTCATAGTTTTTCCCCGGGTTTCCGAGACCGGCAATCACAAGCATGGCGAATCCTCCCTTAGTCACATAAACTCCCGTCTGCATAGCGGGCTATAATTCTTCTCATTCTAGCACAAAAGACGTAACCGCGGGAGGGTTACGCCTTAAGCTATTATTGTTCTTTGTTTTCACCTTCAGGCTGAGCATCGGCAGATTCCTCTTCATCTATCTCAGCTGCTTCCTGCTGCTGCGGAGGAAGGATAGAAGCTACAACCTCATCTGATTCTTGATTAAAGGCGTAGTCACCGTCAGCAGCCAAATCCGCAATAGTGAGTACCTCATTTACATCAAGGTTTGAAATATCAGCCTCAATCGTTTGCGGAATGGCTTTTGGCTTTGCCTTTACAGTAAGTGCATGCAGCGGCTGCTGCAATACGCCTCCGTTTTTCACTCCGATGGCTTCTCCGGTCAAATGAATCGGAACTTCCACCTCAATGTCTTCACTCATATTAACCACTTGAAAGTCAGCATGAGTGATTTCATTTTTCAGCGGGTCCGTTTGCAGGTCTGTCACCATGACAGAATGTTTTTCTCCGCTGACGTCAAGCGTGATGACTGTATTTTTACCTTCGTCCCTCAGCGTTTTAATCAGCTCCACACTGTCTAATGATACAGGTTTGTTTCCCATGTCATTCCCATATATGATACCTGGAACATGTCCTGAAGTACGGATATCCCGAAGAGACGAACGAGTAAAATCCGTTCTTTCTTTTGCCGTTAAAGTTGCCATATTCAGCACCATCCTATAATCGTTTTATTGTCCTACTACAAACAATACCCATAACGATAAGGATTTAAACCTCAAAAGTCGGTTTAGCTGAACAGATAGCTGACTGATTGCTGCTCATGAACACGAATAATGGCTTCGGCCAAAAGCGGTCCGACTGAAAGCTGCTTAAACCGTTCAATTTTCTTTTCTTCAGGAAGCTTGATGCTGTTTGTCACAACAAGCTCTTTGATTGTTGAATTATTAATACGTTCAACAGCAGGGCCTGATAGTACAGGGTGTGTGCAGCATGCATATACTTCTTTCGCTCCGTTTTCAACGAGCGCATTAGCAGCAAGTGTAATGGTACCTGCAGTATCGATAATGTCATCGATAAGGATAGCGGTCTTCCCTTCGATATTACCTACAATATTCATGACTTCCGCCACGTTTGGACGCGGACGGCGTTTATCGATTATCGCAATCGGTGCTTTTAGTCGGTCAGCCAGTTTGCGGGCGCGTGTCACACCGCCGTGGTCTGGTGAAACAATGACGATATCTTCAAGGTTTTTGCCTTCAAAATATTCTCCTAAAATCGGAACACCCATTAAGTGGTCAATCGGTATATCAAAGAATCCTTGAATTTGCGGCGCATGCAAGTCTAGCGCAATTACGCGAGTAGCACCGGCTGTTTCAAGCAGATTTGCGAAAAGTTTTGCTGTGATTGGCTCACGGGATCTTGCTTTTCTGTCTTGACGCGCATAACCATAATAAGGAATAACAATGTTAATCGTTTTTGCAGAAGCGCGTTTTAACGCATCTACCATAATTAACAGTTCCATAATATGCTCGTTAACGGGGGCACTTGTAGACTGGATGATATAACAGTCACATCCGCGAATACTTTCTTCGATATTAATTTGGACTTCCCCGTCACTAAATCTTGTGACAGAACATTTCCCTAATTGAACTCCAACTATATCTGCGATTTCTTTTGCAAGCTCTGGATTCGAATTCAAAGAAAAAATCTTTAAATTCTTATCTCCGTATTGATTAGACATGGATAAACCTCCGAATTTAGGATTATTTTTTATGAATATTTTTCACATAATCGTCTTTATTTACTTGTCTCGCTCTGGCAATAGCAAGCGCTTTTCCAGGTACATCTTCCGTAACAGTTGAACCCGCAGCAACATAAGCGCCTTCTCCGACTGTGACAGGGGCAACCAAGTTGGAATTGCAGCCGATAAACGCGCCGTCTTCAATTTTCGTCAAATATTTATTCTTTCCATCATAATTGACAGTTATTGAACCGCAGCCCAAGTTAACATCTGTGCCTACCTCAGCATCACCGACATAGCTTAAATGAGAAACCTTGCTTCGGTCTCCGAATTGAGTCTTTTTGATTTCAACAAAATTTCCGATCTTCACTTCATTCCCGATGACAGAATCAGGTCTGATGTGAGCAAAAGGTCCTATGTTTACATCATTCCCCACTTGACTGTGATTGACTACCGATTGTTTAATCACCGTACGGCTGCCAATTGAACTATTCATAATCTCCGTATGAGGTCCGATAATCGTATCTTCTCCGATTTGCACCTCACCTTTAATCACAGTTCCAGGATAAATCACAGTATCGCTTCCGATAACAGCGTCAGGAGAAATATACGTGTTCATCGGGTCAATCAGCGTTACGCCATTTTGCATATGCCGTTTATTAATACGCTCTTTCATAAATTGTTCTGCCTGAGAAAGAGCGACTCTATCATTAACTCCGAGTGTTTCTTGGAAATTACCAGTCTGGTAAGCGGCAACAGTTTCGCCTTCGTTTTTAAGAATCTCTATGACATCCGGCAAATAATACTCACCTTGTGCATTATCATTAGACACCTGATCAATGGCCCGGAATAGCGCTTCATTGTCAAAACAATACGTACCGGTATTGATCTCAGTTACAAGTCGTTCTTCTTCAGAGGCGTCCTTATGCTCAACAATTTTTTGAACCGCTCCGTTTTCGCTGCGAATAATACGTCCATATCCGGTTGGATCTTCTGCAACCGCAGTTAAAATCGTAGCTTTCGCTTCTCTTTGTGTATGTTCTTTCAGCATCTGTTCCATTGTCTCAGCTGTTAAAAGCGGCGTATCTCCGCAAATGACAATTGTGACGCCTTTTTCGTCAGCAAGAAATGGCTGTGCCTGTTTTACAGCATGAGCAGTGCCAAGCTGTTCTGCTTGAAGCGCATACTCGCTTTTATCACCAAGCTTCTTTTTCACTTCTTCCGCACCATGTCCGACAATCGTGACAAGCTTCGATAAAGATAACTTTAAGGCTTCATCCACGACGTGCTCTGCCATAGGCTTACCGCAAACTGGATGAAGGACTTTATAAAGCTTCGATTTCATTCTTGTTCCTTGTCCAGCCGCTAAAACAACTGCAAACCGCTTATCCATTTATTGGCCTCCAATATCCCTTTTATCCATAGAAAAATATATCCTAAATATCTTCTGATTTCAAGGAGACTTCATGAAGTGCAAGAATTTTCTATTGAGTGCAATTAAGTTTGAAAAATCAGAATTAAAAAAGGACTGCCGGCAAAGGCTTTTGTCAGCCCTTTCAGCAGTCCTTGCTTTTTGGTTATTTTTTAAGAAGCTCCAGCTTCTTCGAATTCTAATGCTTCAGTGTCACCCATACGATGATACTCATTTAACACGGCATCTTGAATCTTCCCTCGCGTGCTAGAATTAATAGGATGAGCAATATCTCGGAACTCTCCATCAGGGGTGCGTTTACTCGGCATCGCAACGAAAAGACCATTGTTTCCATCAATCACACGAATATCATGAACAACAAATTCGTGATCCAGCGTGATGGATGCAATCGCTCTCATGCGACCATCGGTATTCACGCGGCGTAATCTTACGTCAGTAACTTCCACAGTAGTTCACCACCTTTTCCCTATATAAAAGCATTAGTGTATCAATTCCACGATTTTTTCTGAAATCCTGCTCGTTTTTAAAAAAATTTTTGAAAAAATAGGATATAGTTACACAATTAGGTCATAACGCTTTTATTTCGGGCATAAGGTAAATAAAAAAAGTGATTCCGAGGGTCACCCAGAATCACTTTTTATTATTATTTTACCAATGCAATAACTTCGATTTCGACTAGGGCGTCCTTCGGCAGTCTCGCGACTTCAACACAAGATCTCGCCGGTTTGTGAGTGTCAAAATATTGCCCGTACACTTCGTTTACTTCTGCAAACTGTTCCATATCCGCAATAAATACAGTTGCTTTTACAACTGTTTCTAAAGAAGCGCCTGCTTCTTCCAGCACCGCTTTTAAGTTGCTGAATACTTGATGAGTCTGCTCTTTAATATCACCGTTCACCATTTCACCTGAAGGAGTCAAAGGAATTTGGCCTGAGCTGTAAAACATATTATTTACGATAATCCCTTGTGAGTAAGGCCCGATTGCCGCTGGGGCATGTTTTGTGTGGACTGCTTTTGTCATGATTCTGTCTCTCCATTCTTTAAAAGATTGTCTTTAAAAAAACGCAGAAAATTGCCATTCTGAATTTCAATGGACTTCTCTTTCATGTTGATGGTTGAAAGAGTAAGAAGTGACATGTATTCATCAACAAGACGTTCATCTACTCCTTCGGCTTCAACCAAGACGCCGATTCCCGCCACATTTGCGTTAAACTCATCCAACAGGTTAATCATACCATTAATTGTGCCGCCTGCTTTCATAAAGTCATCAATAATGAGTACGTTTGAACCCGTTTTCATGCTTCTTTTCGCAAGTGACATCGTTTGAATGCGGTTTGATGAGCCTGAGACGTAATTAATGCTGACTGTAGAGCCTTCTGTTACCTTGTTATCTTTGCGAACAATGACGACAGGCACATTCAGATAGCTCGCAGCCGCGTACGCCAGAGGGATGCCTTTAGTGGCAACGGTCATGACAACATCAATTTTGCGCTCTGCAAACACAGAAGCAAACAGCTTCCCTACCTTGGAGAGTACAGATGGCTTTCCTAAGATATCCGTTAAATATACATAACCGCCCGGAAGGATACGTTCAGGATTTGCCAGCGACTGTCCAAGTGTCTGCACAAACTCTTCAGCTTCAGCCTGTTTCATTTTCGGAATGTATTTGACGCCCCCGGCAGCTCCGGGAACAGTAAGCAAAGTACCAATCCCCTGCTGCTCAAAGGTTTGCTTAATAATTGTTAAATCTTCACTGATCGATGATTTTGCAGATTCATACCGCTCAGAAAAAAAGGTTAGCGGTATTAACTCGTGCGGATGGGTTAACAAGTAATTTGTTAAGTCCACCAATCTGCCGCTGCGACGAAACTTCATGAACTTACCCCCAAAATCCGAATATTTTAAGATTAATATAACTTAACATACGGATTTAATCAAGAGCGTTCTGTTCGCCGATCATTCTCACCGCATAAACCTGATCGCAGAAGCCTCTTAACCCGTTATAAATTCTCTGCACCTTCGACTCATACTGAACCAGTCCAAACACGGTCGGGCCGCTCCCGCTCATTAACACGGCGTCTGCGCCAAAGCGTTTCATCTGGTTTTTGATCATCGCAACTTCAGGATGTATATCAAGCGTAACAGATTCGAGCACATTGCCTAAACGGCTGCACATCTTTTGAAAACTCTTTTCCTCTATAGCTTCAATCATGCCATGTACATCGGGATGCTCAACATCATCCAGCTTCAGCTGTCTGTACACTTCAGCAGTTGAAACACCGATTGTCGGTTTCGCTAAAATGACCCAGCAGTGCGGAGGCGTGCTGATGTGTTTAATTTTCTCGCCGCGTCCAGTTGCCAGTGCAGTTCCGCCATAGATACAAAATGAAACATCGGAGCCAATTTCCGCTCCAAGCTCGGCAAGCGTTTCTGCAGAGAGATTTAAATTCCACAGTCTGTTCAGCCCTCTGAGCGTCGCCGCCGCATCACTGCTTCCGCCGGCAAGACCAGCAGCCACCGGAATCATCTTCGTAATCATGATGGAAACTCCCTTTTTTACGTTGTATCTGTCCTTGATCAGTTTGGCAGCCTGATAAGCTAAGTTTCTTTGATCATCAGGCACAAAACGGTTGTGGGAGGAGACTCTCACTTCATCCTCTGCCAGCTCCGTCAATTCAATCCGATCCGCTAAATCAATCGTCGTCATGATCATTTCGACTTCATGATAGCCATCCGGGCGTTTTCGGGTGACATCAAGTGACAGATTGATCTTCGCTGGCGCTTTTTCTAAAATACGCATAGCTTTCACCTACTTCTCCATCTAAACATAAGTATGAACATTGTATCACATTTGAAGTACAGGATGAACATATCCATATTGCAGCCTATTATGTATTTATATCCAAAATAAAAACCGGGGAACTGCACGTCCCCCGGGTCACATCCTTATCGGTTATTCTGATTCTGAGCCATTTGCTGTTCAGCGATTTCAATGGCGCGCTTTACCATGTTACCGGCATCGCGGGCGCGAATTTCGCCCCAGCCGCCATTTTTCACTGTGTCATAAAAACCAAGGTCTTTAGCCAGCTCATATTTAAACTCATCTGACATAACTCCACGACGTCTGCCCAAACGAAACAACCCCTTTTTTAGAAGTGATAGCCATTCGTGCACGTCACGATAATATGTGACCGTTTTTATCTTTTGTTAATAACAGATAAAACTCTCGTTAAAATTACTGGAAACAAAAAAAGGGCAAAACAAAAAGCAGTAAACAAAAGGTTCACTGCCCGTTAAAATGCCACTGAGCTTGCGGCGTCATCATTAAAAGTCAGCTCAACAGTCTCAGTCAAAATATCAGCATAACTGTATGAAACTCTTTCAAACGAGTTCTCGTCTTGATCTAGTTGTATCACAAAAACAGAAGGGTACGTCTCAGCTAAAATGCCCGAGCGCTCAATCGTTTTTCGGCGGCCACCGTTTGCCTTTAACGTCAGCCTTTTACCTAAATTCCCATCAAGCGATCTTTTAATGTCGGACAACGTCTTCGCCATTGCATCCACCTCACTATACTTATTGTACAACACGAGCCCATTTTTGTCAAATAAAATTTAAATTATATCAACGTTGATAAGACGTTGTCAACAAAATTATTTTGACAAAATTCTATGATTCCTTAATTATTTTCCGCAAGTTTCGGTAAATTATGTATCATTATGTAAAATAAAAAACCCGCATAGTTCTCCTATGCAGGTTTTCATCTGTTAATTGGACTTATAAGGCATTCCAATTCTCAGTACTCCTCTTGTTTCTATACCTCCAAGCCCTTTCTCTCTTGTCAGCGTATTACGGAGCACTTCCCATACATTAATTCGTTCCATAAACGGCGTAAAGCTGATTTTCGCGACGATATACACCGGATCAAGCGCATGAATGTTTACTCTTGACGGTGAACTCGCGAAATTTGCCCCCGCTCTTATGAGCGATTCAAAGTGGGATTGGCAAGCCCCCGCAAAAATAA
Organism: Bacillus sp. 0209A; assembly: GCF_036765095.1. Taxonomy (NCBI): domain Bacteria; kingdom Bacillati; phylum Bacillota; class Bacilli; order Caryophanales; family Bacillaceae; genus Bacillus; species Bacillus sp. 0209A. The sequence continues at coordinate 16,926 of NZ_JBAIZV010000010.1, read as the reverse complement.
CAAGCTGATCTAAGTGAGGGATCTTTTTTCGGGCGTTTTGAACCGTTTCAACAAAATGCTTTGAATGTCTGTACGCGTTCAAATCATCAATCTCGCCCTTTTGCTTTGAGTACGCATCATGCCCTGTTATCACCAAGATGTCAGGTCGATATTTGTCGAGTAATTCTTCAATAGAAGCAGACATTTTCTTTTCATGACAATGGATGCCATAGACGGGCACTCCAATTTTTTTATAGACATTCAGACATTTTTTTAGATATGCTTCATCGCCGTCCAAATGAAGCACCTTGCCCGGCATATGGAAATAATGCTCCTGATGCTGATACTGGCTTGTCGCATAGTACTCCTGCTTTTCTCTGAGCAGCTTATAATCTTGGCGGAGCAATTCGAGCGATTCATTCATTCTGCTCTCATCTTTCTTTTTCCGCATCATTTGCTCATCTTTTTTTACTGCTACAAGATCAGAAATATCTGCATCAGCAATCAGCCTGACTTCATCACCATGCAAAATAGCGATTGAATTTCCTTTGCTTGTTTGCTCTATTCCTATAATGCGAAACAAAACATCCATTTGATAGGATTTTCTGGCTACCATATCTCCTATTTGAAATTGCACGTTCCTCACTCCACACATAGACTAAGCCTCATCATGAAAGAAAGAGCCTTGAGAAAGCGCCTTTTTTCGCTGAGTCCAAGTTTTTCTTCTCATTGAATTTAAGGTCCTTCTCTAGCCTATGTAGCGGCAGTCCAAGTGGTGCGCAAAACAAAAAGCCCTTTTAAAAAAGGGCTTTATACAATCCGTTAGACAGCGCTGCAAACTCCTCTATAGACAGAGATTCACCACGGCGCTTGCCGTCAATATTTGTCTCTTCCAGCACTTGCTCAATCTTTGATTTTTGTGCTTTTCCATCCGGCAGGTTGTTGACTAAGTTATTGAGCAGCGTTTTACGGCGCTGAGCAAAACTTGCCTTGATCAACTGAAAGAAAAAGGCTTCGTTTTCCACGTCCACTGCCGGGCCATCGCGGAGGATCAGCCGAATGACTGCGGAATCTACATTAGGCTGAGGAACAAACACGGTTTTTGGAACGGTCATCACCGTTTTGGCTTCTGTATAAAATTGGACTGCGATTGAAAGTGAACCGTATTCCTTAGATGAAGGGTCTGCCGCCATGCGCTCAGCTACTTCTTTTTGCAGCATGACCACAATCCCTTTCAGCGGGAGATGTTCTTCAAGCAGTTTCATGATAATCGGCGTTGTCACGTAATAAGGAAGGTTGGCTACAACCATGATTTCATCACAGTCTTGAAATTGTTCTTCAATGACGGATTTAACGTCAGCCTTTAATACGTCCTGATGAATGACGGTGACATTGTCGTAAGGAGACAGCGTGTCCTTTAGAATCGGTAATAATCGCTGGTCAATCTCAAATGCCGCGACCTTTTTCGCCCGCTTGGCGAGCTGCTCGGTCAAAGCCCCGATTCCCGGGCCGATTTCAATGACACCCGTTTTCTCCGTCACTTCCGCGTGATCGACAATTCTGTCTAAAATGTTCGTATCAATTAAGAAATTCTGTCCTAAGCTCTTTTTAAAAGAAAAACCGTATTTTTTCAGTATCTCTTTCGTTCTTATCGGTGTCGCAATATCTTTATTCATTCTGTTCCTCCCGCATAACGGTATCGAGCGCACTCATAAAATCACTTTTTTTAATTTGAAACATTTGCAGCCGTTTTTGAAGCTGTTTTCCATTTGTATAGCCGATTTTCAATAGATCACCCAGTCGTTCGCGGCGGCGTTTGGCCGCAGATCCGCCAATCAGCCCGGCATGAATCAAATCCTCAGCTGAAATGTCACTCGGCTGCGCTTCCATCTCTTCGTGCACGTTTTCTAAACATGCCCTAATGCTTTCAATCGATGCGTGCTCCACACCAATTCCCCGCTTGTTTTTAGGTTTGGCAAGATGTTTTGGCAAAAATGCATGCTTGCAGCCGGATACAGCTTCTGAAATGGTTTTGCGGATCTTCTCACCCGGGAAATCCGGATCTGTTAAAATAATGACACCTCTGGTCTTCTGGGCCAAACGGATTTGGTCAATCACATGATCATCGATGGCTGAACCATTTGTTTCAATTGTGTCTGCATCAACAGCCAATTTGATGCGGGCCGTATCGTCACGCCCCTCGACCACAATGATCTCTTTAATTTTCATTATTTCCTCCAAGACAAATTAAAAACTTTTGTATATTCATGAAACTTTTTCTTGTGTCGAGCGTCTAATAAAGCAGAAAATACACTTTGTCTATTATAACGAAAAAAACAGAGGGCGCAAAACCCTCTGAATACATAAGTATATATTAATTTAAGATTTTAATTTTGACTGTTTTATTTCCCCATCGGTACGCCGATGATTTCTCCGGGAAAAAGACGTCTATTTTGCTCCCTTTAATCGCTGAACCAGTATCTGCAGCAATGGCATATCCATAGCCTTCAACGTGAACTTTGGAGCCTAGCGGAATGACATTTGGATCTACAGCGATGACTTTCGCATTCGGATTATTTTTTAAGTTAACGCCTGTAGCTGTATGTCCTGAACAACCGCTGCAACTTGCCGTATAAGCCGTAGATGATACAGTCATCACTTTGCCTGTTGACTCATCGCTACGGGAAACAACCGTTTTTGAATCGCCGGAAGCATTGACCTTTTCAACCTTTGGACTGCTTTGCTTTGTGCCGACAGCAATCACTTTATCTTTGCTTTGTTCAGCTGTTTCTTCTTTCACAAGCTCTCTGGAGACTTCTTTGCCGTTTTCTTTAACGACTTCGAAGTGTTTTTTAAGCTTGCCTTCTTTTCCTTTTTGGACGACCTTTTCTTTCCCTTTGTCAAGAGAAGCGTCTTCTTGTTTTTTCACATCAAACGCGATTTTCTCTTCAACTACATCGGTGACCTTTTCGATACGAGTAATTGTAATATCAGCCTTTGCTTTCGTCAGCTTTGCATCTAACGCAGGCTTGATTTTATCTTCGTCTTTTATGTTCATCTTTTGCTGTTTTAAAAAGTCAGCGACGGTAGTCGAAGTCGTCCAGATCTTCTTTTGTTTTCCTGCATCATTTACAGTAACCTGGAATGCGGGTTCTATGTTAATCTTCATGTCTTTCGAAATATCTGTATCTATTGCGGGATCAATTTGATCGTGTTTTTTCACATCAACATCTTGTTCGTCCAGTAATGCACCGACCGTTTTTGCTGTTGACCATAATGTCTTTTCTTCCCCGTTTATTGTAAGCTTGACAGGTTTTGCAGCCTCATACACAACGGCCATATCTGCTGTTATCTTTGTCTGTTTAGCAGGTGTGATCTTGTCTTCGTCTCTTGTCTTTATATCAAGCGTATCTAAAAGATCACCGACTGTTTTTGCGTGTGTGCGTATATGTTTCTTTTTGCCATTGATAGAAACTGAGACTGATTGTTTCGTCAGCTCATGAGCCGCGTACGCAGTCCCGCTTCCCGCCAAAAGCAAACAAGCAGCAACCAGAATGACTTTGCTTTTGCTAAGCTTTACGGAAAACAGCTTTTTCATTTTTTGTGTGATGAAAAACGCCTCCTTCTCCTCGGAGAGATTATATAGAGTATCTAAAAGGCTGTCAACCCTCCTCTCTCTTTCTCCCAAAAGCCTAGTGTCTTCTTCATTATCCTGAAATACACTGAGAAACGGAAGAAAGACTTGTCGACAACCCTATCCTATGAGGAGAAGAAAGCATGTAGAACTTTTATGAATAAGCGCTGAAAAGGACAAGCTCTTACAAAACCCGCTAGCGTTTTTTGTCAGTTTATACGGAAAAGTCTTTTTGCATTTTCAGTCGTAATTGAAGCAACCTCTTCGAGAGTCATTCCTTTTAATTCAGCAATTTGCTCAGCCACATATTTTACATAGCTCGGCTCATTTCTTTTTCCGCGAAAAGGATGAGGTGTGAGAAACGGGCAATCCGTTTCAATCAGCAAACGGTCATTCGGAATTTCCTTCACGACTTCCTTAGGCTTCTTCGCATTTTTGAAAGTCACCGGTCCCCCAAATGATAAATAAAAATTCATTTTCATGCACTCTCTCGCCACTTCCGCACTTCCTGTAAAGCAGTGCATGATTCCGCCCACAGCTTCTGCGCCTTCCTCCTTCAAAATGGTCACGACATCCTCCGTTGCATCACGGTTATGAATGATAATAGGCAGATTGACCTCTTTCGCTAAGGCGATTTGTTTTCTGAATACCTCTTTTTGGATCTCTTTAGGAGATTTGTCCCAATGATAATCCAACCCCATTTCACCTATCGCCACCACTTTTTCATGAACAGAAAGCTCTTTTATCCACGCTAAATCTTCCTCAGTCATGTCGATTGCATCAACAGGGTGCCAGCCGATGGCTGCATAAATAAAATCATATTCCTCAATCATTTCCATCGCACGTGTGATGGTCGGACGGTCAAAACCCACTACGACAATTCGATTCACTTGTTCAGCTTTTGCCCGTTCAATAACTTCTTCTAGATCAGTATCATATTGTTCTGCATTTAAATGCGCGTGTGTGTCAAATAACATAAGTAAAAAACTCCTTTCTTGTCGAAACACAAAAGGTGTTCGACGAATTGTTACACGTGAAACACCTTTTGTTTGTCATTATTTAATTCTTGTGCCTTTCGGTAACGACTGATCGATAGATACGGCTTTTAATACGCCGTCAGCTTCCCCCGCAAGGATCATACCTTGAGAAAGCTCTCCTCTCAGCTTAACCGGCTTTAGATTTGTTACACATACGAGTTTTTTCCCAACAAGCTCTTCAGGCGTATAATGCTTCGCAATACCGGATACAACTTGGCGTTTTTCAAAACCAAGATCCAGCTGCAGCTTCAATAAACGGTCTGCTTTTTTTACCGGCTCAGCCTTAATGACCTCTGCCACACGAAGTTCTACATCCATGAATTGATCAATCGTAATTTCGGGTAAGCGATCAACCTCTTGCGGCTCCTCTTCTTTTGTCTCTTCTTTAGCTGGCACTGAGCCCTGCATCTTGCCTTTGATGTAAGCAATTTCTTCTTCTGCCTCTAAACGAGGGAACAACGGCTCACCTTTTTGTACTTTTGCATCCTGCTGTTGGCCGAAAGCTGTAATGCTATCCCAAGATTTCAAAGTTTTATCAGTAATGCCCAGCTGCTCAAACATTTTTTCCGGTGTTTTTGTTAGGAACGGCTGAAGCAGTACTGCTGAAATACGCAATGACTCAGCCAGATGGTACATGACCGACTTCAGTTCTTCTTCTTTTTCTGGATCCTTCGCAAGCACCCATGGAGCTGTCTCATCAATATATTTGTTAGTACGGCTGATTAGCTGCCATAATGTTGAAAGAGCTACTGAGAACTCCATGTTTTCCATTGCTTTCTCGTAAGACTTCACTGTTTCATTAGCGACTGAAGCAAGCGTTTTGTCAAATTCCGTTACATCACCTTTGTAAGAACCGATTTGTCCGTCGAAATACTTATTGATCATCGCAACAGTACGATTCAATAGATTGCCTAAATCATTCGCCAAATCATAGTTAATCCGCTCAACAAAGCCTTCCGGTGTAAAGACACCGTCAGACCCGAACGGTACTTCGCGAAGCAGGTAATAACGAAGCTCATCTAAACCATAGCGTTCAATTAATGTAACCGGATCTACAACGTTCCCTTTTGATTTCGACATTTTTCCATCTTTCATCAAAAGCCAGCCATGCGCAAATACTTGCTTCGGCAGCGGCAGATCGAGTGCCATCAGCATAATTGGCCAATAAATGGTATGGAATCGCACAATCTCTTTACCGACTAAATGAACATCGGCAGGCCAATATTTTTGATAAAGCTCATCATTTTCTGTATCATAGCCGAGTGCTGTTAAATAGTTAAATAGCGCGTCGATCCAAACATATACTACGTGTTTTGGATTTTCCGGCACCTTCACGCCCCAATCAAAAGTGGTACGTGATACAGCTAAATCCTCAAGTCCAGGCTTGATAAAGTTGTTAATCATTTCGTTTTTGCGTGATTCCGGCTGGATGAATGTCGGGTTTTCTTCATAATATTTCAGAAGACGATCCGCATATTTTCCCATACGGAAGAAATAAGATTCCTCTTTGATTAATTCAACTGGGTGTCCGCTGTCAGGACTTTTTCCGCCGATGACCTCTCCCTTTTCATTCCGCTCGATATCATCCAGCTGAGTTTCCGTGTAGAATGTTTCATCAGGGATACTATACCAGCCTTCATATTCATCAAGATAGATGTCCCCGTTATCAAGAAGCTTTTGAAATACCTTTTCAATCACAACTTTATGCCGTTTTTCTGTTGTACGGATAAAGTCGTCGTTTGAGATTTCAAGCTGTTTCCATAGTTTCTGAATATCTGCCGCTGCGCGATCCACATACTCCTGAGGTGTAATGTTTTCCTGCTCAGCTTTTTGCTGGATCTTTTGTCCATGCTCGTCCGTTCCCGTTAAATAGCGAACATCGAACCCTTTTAATCTTTTGTAACGTGCCATTGCATCTCCTGCGACTGTCGTATATGCATGGCCGATATGTAATTTTCCGCTCGGATAATAAATCGGTGTTGTAATATAAAATGTATTGTTTTCTTGCGGCATCTTGAAACCTCCCAATCAGAATGTCAAAAAGCTCCCGCCCAAAGGACGAGAGCGGCGATAAGTGCAAATCAAAAATGATTATTATTTATATTTATCCTTTATCTATGATACCATCTTAGCCTTTAAGATCAAGAATATATACGTATGCCTTGAAAAAGAATAATTAAAATTAAAAATCTTTAATGAAAATAAAAAAAGTCTGTTCATGTCGAATTTTGTCGTATATAATCAAATGAAACAAAAAACCTTGGTTCAAAAGTCTTGATTTAAAAGGATTTTTAGTAGGATAATAGCTTTATTATAAATTTATAAAAAGCTGTTATTTCAGTAGTTTCTGTTACATTACTGACTATAAGAACTAATTCTTACAATCAATAGTAAACAAAATGATTGACGATTATTGGAAACCTTGTTATGCTATGAAGGTAAGTATTTTGTCGAATAATGACGAAGAAAAATATAATTTAAACAAATAATCATCTCTTGGGAGGAGAAAGTTTATGAAATCTACTGGTATTGTGCGTAAAGTTGATGAATTAGGACGTGTAGTTATTCCTATCGAATTGCGTCGTACTCTTGGAATCGCAGAAAAAGATGCTCTTGAAATTTATGTTGATGATGAAAAAATCATCCTTAAAAAATATAAACCAAACATGACTTGCCAAGTAACTGGTGAAGTTTCTGATGATAACCTTAAACTTGCTGGCGGTAAATTGGTTCTTAGCCAAGAAGGCGCTGAGCAAATCATCAGCGAAATCCAAAAGCAGCTTCAAAACCAAAAATAATACTTTTTACAAAAAACGTTCTTGTTACGACACAAGAACGTTTTTTTTATTGCTGAATATGGTAAGCATCGTACACTTCACGCTTTGGAATATTGCGATCGACTGCAGCTTTTTTAATGGCTTCTTTAGAAGTAGCACCTTTCGCAATGTAATGCTCGACATGTTCTTTAGGCGTGAGGGTTTCCCACCATTGTGCTTCCTCATCTGATTCTTCATTTTTATTGCCTTCTACTACAAGACAAAACTCACCGCGTATCTGATCCTCGTTTGCCCATTCGATGACCTCAGATATCGTGCCTCTGATAAACTCTTCATATTTCTTAGTAAGCTCGCGCGTTACAGCAATTTCCCGATCTCCCAAAATCTCGGCCATCGCCGACAAGGTTTCCTTAAGTCTGTGGGGCGCTTCATAGAAGATAATCGTTTCCTGCCGTTTTTTAAGACTTTCAAGCTCCTTCTTCTTTTCTTTTTTCTGCCTGTTCAGAAAACCGTAAAAGAAGAAAGGCTGCGGTACAATACCTGAAGCGATTAGAGCCGTTAATGCAGCATTCGCTCCCGGCAGCGGAACAACATAACCGCCTATCTCGCTAAAATCCTTCACGATTTCCGCTCCCGGATCAGAAATCGTCGGCAGCCCAGCGTCACTGACAAGGGCAATGTTTTTTCCGGATTTCAGCCATTCAATGATTTTGTGGCCGCTGCTTTCTTTATTATGTTCATGATAACTGACAAGCTGTGTTTCAATTTCGTATACATGACAAAGCTTTTTCGTTTGTCTCGTATCTTCCGCAGCAATCGCATCCACTGATTTTAGCGTGTCGATCGCCCGGAATGTCATATCCTCTAAATTTCCGATTGGTGTTGGGACCAAATAAAGAATTCCCATGTCTGACTTTCCATTAAAGCTCATTTGGCGCCTTAACATATACAGCCTCCTTGCTGTTCCGCTTTTCTTCTATATAAAGCTTTTTTTTCTTTCGAGTCAGTTTTTTGAAATAATATTCCGCCTGCATGGCTTCCCGCTTCGTTGTGAAAGCTTCGGCAAAAATCAATTCAACCGGACGTCTTACTTTTGTATACTTTGCGCCCTTTCCATCATTATGTGTGTTTACCCGTTTCTGCAGATTGTTGGTGTACCCGGCATACCAGCTATTGTCTCTACATTTCACGACGTAGAAAAAATGGTTATTTGTCTCCATATAAAATGGTCCTGATTTCTTTTGTATATTCATTTTGCTCGTCATAAACGAACAAAGGGGGAAGAATTTTTAAATCCGGACGTCCGCCTTTGGTTCCTTCAACCAAAATGGTATTTGCTTCTTTCCCTTGTTTCGGGTAGACAAATTGCACACGCTTCGGCTCGATTTGGTAAGCCTTCATCAACTCAAAAATCTCTAAAAGCCTGCCCGGCCGATGAACAAGGGCTGCCTTTCCTCCTTGCTTAAGCAACTTGCTGCTGACTGAAATGACATCCTCCAGTGTGCAGTGGATTTCATGTCTTGCGATCCGGAGATGCTCATTCATGTTTTGTTCAGTTTGTTTCGGTGTTTTAAAATATGGCGGATTGCAGGTGACAACATCATATCGATTATGTCCCAGCTTCTCCGGCATGTTTTTCAGATCATCATGTATCATCTGAATTTGTTCCTGAAGCTTATTGTATTCCACACTGCGAACAGCCATATCATGAAGCCTTTCTTGAATTTCAACTCCAATAATGTCTGCTTTTGATCTTGTGCTGAGCAGAAGTGGCACAATGCCATTCCCCGTGCATAAATCAACGATTTTTCCTTTTTGAATCGGAACGTATGCGAATTTGGAGAGAAGCACAGCGTCCAATGAAAAGGCAAAAACTGTTGGACTTTGTATGATTTTCATGTCCTCTGCCAGCAAATAATCTAATCTTTCATCATCACGTAATGAAACCATCTTCTTATCCTTTCAGTACCTTTGAAAAAGGCTCCCGTCTTATGCGGAAGCCTTTTCCTTATTTTTTATTTAAGAATGACAAACAGAACAGACAATCTTCTTTTCGAACACTTCCATAGTGGACATTGCAGATATGAAACCCTTCTTGATACAGACGTGCCAGATTATCATACCCTTCGCCTATATCAGATTGCTCTGTCTTCTGTGTTTTTGATTCTTTTTTATCAGCTTTGAACTTTTCAATCTGCTGCGTCGTATCGTCCAGCCGTTTGCGCAAATGCTTATTTTCAAGCTGCAAATGATGATTCTCTTCTATCATCTCACCAATATGCTGCTTTAAATCCCCCAGCTGTCGGTACAGTGAGCCAATTTGTTCTTCTAAGTTAATGACGGTATCAAATAACTCTTTTTTATCCAAGGTTCCACACCTCGTTAATCTGTGGTTTGTGCGGATACGACGCCCTCTTCCAAGAGCTCTTCCCAAGTATATTCTATCACTTTTTCACGGTTTATCAGTTCCACCTGAAGCACCCGTTCCAGAATATTAAGTCCGACGACCTTCGCAGGGCCGTTTGCTGTCGTAATCATTTCTCCTATATCAGGAAGCTGCTCTTTTGCCGTCTCATATTCATCATTCTCGTATTTTAGACAGCACATCAAGCGTCCGCAAAGACCTGAAATCTTCGTAGGATTTAAAGATAAGTTCTGATCCTTGGCCATTTTAATGGAAACAGGTTCAAAATCTCCAAGGAACGTTGAACAGCAAAGCATTCTTCCGCAAGGACCGATTCCTCCAAGCATTTTCGCCTCATCCCTTACTCCGATTTGGCGCAGCTCAATTCTTGTTTTAAAGATAGAAGCCAAATCTTTTACAAGCTCTCTAAAATCTACTCGGCCGTCAGCAGTGAAGTAAAAAATGACTTTATTGCGGTCAAACGTGAATTCAACATCGACCAGCTTCATATCCAAGCCATGTTCAACCACTTTCTTTTGGCAGATGTCAAATGCTGATAAAGCTTCCTGTTTATTTTCTTCTACGATGAGAAGGTCACGCTCGTCAGCCACACGTATCACTTTTCGAAGGGGCAGCACGACATCATGCTCATCCACCTGTTTATTTGCAATCACGACCTGACCGTACTCAACGCCTCTGACAGTTTCTACAATTACGCAACTGTCATGTTCTATATGAAATCCATTCGGATCAAAATAATATATTTTACCCGCTTTCTTAAAGCGGACTCCAATTACATTGTACAAGCTTATCCCTCCTGCAACATTAACACCAAGTGCTCCATTAATCCTTGTACATTCACATTGGAATGAAGCCGTTTCTTTGCTTCTAAAACAGCAAGAATCTGATTCGTAACGCTTTGTTGTGTTGATTGTAGCGCATGCTGTTTTATTGATTGGAATAAGTCTTGATAAATCAATTTATCTTCATTTCCTATTTGGATGGACAACACATCGCGATATATCAATAAGAGCATATCAAGACCCATTTCTTGATGGGTTTTTTCTTTGAAAAAGGGCATCCATTGATCTTGAATAAAGAAAAAAGCATGTCCTTTCCGCTGGTGTAGGACTTCATACAATTTTATCACTTTCGCTCTAGACTCTGCAAACTCATCATTTCGACTTAATTCGACTGCTTCTGCTACATTGTTGGTCATGTTGGCGAGAAGCCTTGCCATATGAGGCGAGACTTCCTGTTCGATTAGTCTATCTTCAATTGCTTTGGGCTGCAAAGGCTGAAAAGGAAGGGTTTGGCATCTTGAGATGATGGTATCCAATAACCTTTGGGGCTGCTCAGTGATGAGGATGGCCATTGTATCTTTATTCGGTTCTTCTAAAAATTTCAGCAGACTGTTCGCCGCATTAGCTGTCATTTGATCTGCGTGCGAAATAATATACAGCTTTTTATGCGATTCAAGCCCTGTCTTCGAAAACTCTTCTTGCAACGCTTGAATTTGCGCCTTTTTGATCGATAAACCATCAGGCTGAACAAGATGGAGATCAGGGTGGTTCCCTGACTCTATCCGTTTACAATTTCGGCAGCTCTCACAAGGCTCCGCGCCGTCCTCCAGGCAAAAAAAGCTTTTCGCAAGAAGCAGCGCGGCATCAAGCTTTCCTGTTCCTTTTTTTCCCTCAAACAAATAAGCGTGTGATAGTCTGTCCTTCTCAATACTATTATATAAAAGCTTCATCACTCTGGGCTGAAGCTCGTTCATTTCGTTCCAAGATATTGCCATTGTATCACTCTCTATGTGTAAAGGTTAATTAATAAACCTTTTATTTCGCCAATACGCTCCAGCAAATCAATTGCCGGTTTTTCCTGATCCATCATCTCTTCCGTAAGCTGTATCAATTTGTCATCTATTTCTTTTACAAGTCCTAGCGTTCTGCTGTTTCCGTACAGGTCAAAGCTTTGCGACGTTTCATGTGAAAGGCCGCTGTCTACGGCTTCTTTGACAAAACGTTTCACAAGTCCTTTGAATCTCGCTAAGTCTTTAAAATTCCGGGATTTTGTCAGCCTTTTTCCAAACGCCTCTATATCCGATAACAGCCTGGTGAGCTGATCAAATTTCAATTTGCTGCTTTGATTTTCCATTGATGTTTTAAACGACGCTGTGATCTCAGATGTTTTCACAGAAGGAAGCTGCTTATTATCTATAAATGTACGTATATCTTTATTAATTTTCACAGTTTCAAATCCTTAAAATTGATAAAATTCATCGACTGGAAGGACAAATACTGTCGCTCCGCCAACTTCAACTTCGACTGGATAAGGGACATATGAATCAGCATTCCCGCCCATCGGAGATACAGGGGCAATCATCTGATCACGTTTCTGTCCGTTTTCCTTAATGAGACTCAATGCTTTATCGACGCGTATATCCTCGACACCAATCATAAACGTTGTATTGCCTGATTTAAGAAATCCTCCCGTCGTTGCAAGCTTTGTAACTCTAAAGTTGTGATCCGTTAAGGTTTTCAAAAGCCGGTTGCTGTCCTGATCTTGTACAACTGCCACTATCAATTTCATCTGTGAAGGCCTCCTTTAGATTAGAAACAACAATGATCTCGTTTACATTATTATATCAACTATCGGGAAACAGGTCACAATTGAATTTTTTTCAACGCTTCATTGATTACCTTCATGACGTCCTGAACAACAAGATCTTTGGATTGGCTGGCATCAACTGAGTTAAATCTTTCTGAGAATCGCTTCATCAGCTCTTGATAACCTTCCTGTACCTTTGTATGGAAGCTTAATTTTTCTAAATCAAGCCTGTTTTTCTCCCGTAAGCCGTTTGCATGAATTCGCTTCAGCCCTTCTTCCGGATCAATTGAAAAATAAACCGTTACATGGGGCATCATATCGCCGATGGCAAACTCATTAATCGACAGAACCTCATCAATCCCAAGCCCTCTTGCGTATCCTTGGTACGCGAGCGAACTGTCTATGAATCTGTCACAAAGAACAACCTGCCCTTGTTCTAATGCTGGTTTTACTTTTTCAACTAAATGCTGGCGTCTTGCAGCCGCATATAAGAGAGCTTCTGTTTTTGGGTCCATTAATGTGTTGTTTTCATTCAGAATAACCTCTCGTATTTGTTCTGCAATATCTATGCCGCCCGGCTCTCGAGTTGCTGTAACTTGAAGGCCTTCTGCTGTCAGTATGTTTTTGATTTCCTGCAGAACAGTCGTTTTCCCCGCACCTTCAGGACCTTCGAATGTAATAAATAAACCGCTCATGATTTCTCCTCTTCTATATAAACAAGTAGTTGTTTCTCTTTGATTTTCGTATTCCCTTGAACATGCGTTTTCATGCTGATCAAGCGGCTGAGCTTTTGCACACTTTCTTTCGTTATTCTTTCTCCCGCCATGATCATCGGTATACCTGGAGGATAAGGTATGATATCCTCAGCGTTCAGCCGGCCTGCCGCTTCATTAAAGTCCACATATTCTTTCTTAAACGTTTGTAAGACCTTTTTTTGATAAGGCAAGACAGTAACAGGCCGCAATCCCCATTCTGCAGAGGCAAACCTCTGATCTGGAGGCGTGTTTTCAACCTCTGCATCAATGGTTTTCATTATTTCAGCGTTTATTCTGCGATTTCCTCCCAATGGAAGAACGAACAAGACTTGATTTTCATCCGCAAGCTCAGTGAATATGTTAGCACGCTCTAATATGTTTTGCAGCGTATACCCAGAATGCCCCCGCTTTGATCGAATTGTGAGTTTCAGCGGATCCGTTATCGTACGTGGATCTGCCGGTTTGACTGCTTCTGCATTTCTAAGTGAATCAAACGTTTGTTTAAATGATTGTATACGTTGCAGAATGTCAGAAAGCTTATGTTCTTCTATCATACGCTGTACATAAGCGCGTGCAATGTCTAATGAAGCCATGATCGGATAAGACGGACTGCTGCTTTGTAATCGGTTTAAAAACTCTGCCACCCGATTCCTGTCAACTCTGCTGCTGTTAAGGTGCAAATAAGAACCCATCGTCATGGCAGGCAGCGTTTTATGAGCGGACTGAACAACGATATCTGCCCCCATTTTTAAAGCTGAGGGCGGAAAAGGCTCCCCTAAAACAAAATGTGCGCCATGCGCTTCATCCACTAAAACAGGAATCCCGTAATGATGAGCTTCTGAAATGACTTCGGTCAAATCAGCACTATGCCCGTAATATGTCGGATTGGTCAGCACCAAGCCTTTCGCATCTGGATACGCTGCCAAGGCTTCTTGAATTGTATTTAGCGGAACATGCGTAGGCACATGCATCGCTGCATCAATGTCAGGTGCGAGATAAACCGGTTCAGCACCAGCCATATCAACAGCATGAAAGACAGATTTATGGCAGTTTCTTTGAATCAGAATTATATCACCCGGTTCACAAACAGATAAAATCATCGCTAAGTTTCCGACAGTTGTTCCATTCACCAAGAAAAAACTTTCCGCCGATCCATATAATTGACTGACAAGCTCTTGTGCTTCCTTAATCACCCCAGAAGGATGATGGAGGTCATCCAGCCCTGTCAGTTCAGTTACATCAATAGTGAGCAGCGGATTGAATATCGACTTAGCGTCATCAAAAAAGACATCTCCATTGTGATGTCCCGGAACATGAAATGAATGAGAATTTCTTCTCGCGTGCTGAATCAATGCTGTATATAAAGGTGTGTTCATTAAAACAATCCTTTGAATATGTTTTCTTACACTTTATTATATCGTTCCTCTGACAGAACTTAAAGATAAGACTTACTGGTAACTACCTTTCCTTCATCGTAAGCAGCTTGTGCTTCAGATCGTCTTCCATCACCATGAGTTCTTCTTCTGCCTGACGGCGTTTGACTCGTCCTTCTTCTTGTATGGTCAGCGTTTCTTCAAGCGTGCTGATTAAGCTTTCCTGCACCTTTTTTAAAGTATCGATATCAACTAGGCCTCGTTCATTCGCCCGCACAGTTTCAATTGTATTGGTCTTCAAAAGCTCCGCATTTTTCAGCAAAAGCTCGTTGGTTGTATCAGTTACTTTCTGTTGGGCATCCACTGCATTGCGCTGCCTTAAAAGCGTCAGCGCAATCGCAACTTGGTTTTTCCAAAGCGGGATTGCTGTCACAATGGATGACTGGATTTTTTCAGCTAACGCTTGGTTTGTATTCTGGATCAGTCTGATTTGCGGAGCACTTTGAATTGTAATTTGCCTGCTCAGCAGCAAATCGTGCATCCTTTTATCTAAACGGTCAGCAAATTGAACCAAATCGTTTACTTCTTGAACAGCCATTTGATTGTGCTCGCCTGATTCAGCCTGTTGCTTCAGTTCAGGGATTGTTTTTGTTTTTAATTCCTCCAGCTTCAGTTCCCCTGCAGCAATATAAACATTCAGGGCGGTGAAATACTCTTTATTTTTTTCGTATAGCTGCTCTAACAGCTTATTGTCACTGATTAAAGCATTTTTAGAGTGTTCCAGCTTCAAACTGATTCTGTCTATCTGTACGCTGGTCTTTTGATATTTAGAAAGCACCTCCTGAAGAGAATTCGATACTCTTCCAAACACACGCGCCAAAAAACCCTTTTTCCTAGACTGAAGGTCATCAGGATTTACTTGCTCCAGCTTTTTCATCAGCTCTCCAAGTATTTCGCCAATCTCCCCGACATCCTTCTTTTGAACATGATCAATCATAGTGTGAGAAAAATTCAGCAGTTTCGACTGAGCTTGTGAACCGTATAAGACAATGCTCTGCATATTTTTATGATCAATCTGTTCAGCGAGCTGAATTGCTTTTTCCTTGTTTTCCTCAGGAAGAACATCAACAAGGCGTACTTGCTGCTTCTCTGCTTTTACAGCCTCCGCCTCTATTTCTCCAAAAGGGTCCGCCAACAACTCATCGATATGAAGGTCGCTCTGATCTCTGTTCATCGCTCTTACCCTCCTTCCATTATTTCTTTAATGAATGTTTCGCCGCATCTAATTCAAATTGCAGTTCGTCAATATCATCACCCATTAATTGAGTTAAATCTTCCTCTAAACGCTTTGTCAATTCAGCAAGTGTGATACGCGCCTCACTCAGTGACATCGACAGCTCTTTGCTTTTTTTCGGATGAGATGATAAAAAGGCATACTTCTCCGTCAGTTCAACAACTGAATCGAGCGTTTGGTAAAAAAATCGCTCAGCCTGATAAAACCGCTTCGGCTCTTTGTTGGTGAGGATATAAATCCTTCTGACAAGCCTCAGTATTTCTGCATTTTGTTTAAACATTTGAATGCTTTTTGCTTGAAATAAAGCTTTTCGAAGGCGTATGATTTTCTGCCTTGCTTCCTCTAGGTTTTTCTTAATATAGGCATATTCTCTTCCTGTCAGCGCATGCTTTTTAAGAAATAACCGTCTCGAATTCCAAATGCCAGCTGTATATACGACTGCTCCTGAAGCGAACCCATAAACAAAAGATAAAAAAAGCGGCTGATTTAAACCGAAAAAGCTCAATATCCCTATGAAAACAAAAGTCGCACTGCTCGTTAAACTCCATATTAAAAAGTGAAAAAATCTCTGCATGAGATCATCGACTCCTGTGTATATTCTCAGTTTTAATATTATTATCTACTACGTTCAATCCCTAAACAAGTTTCATCTTCTCTTTATTACCAATATCTTTATGAAAGAGTATAAAAAAAGACCTTTTCAGGTCTTAAGAATATAATGGCGGTGTATGAATGCTTTTTAATTTTTTTACATAAAAGGCATAGTCAGGATCGGAAGTTGATGTAGAAATTACTTTTCTCTCACAATCTAAGCATATGAATTTCGTATAAAGATGAATGCCTCTATTCTTCTCTTGATCACAAATCACACATGTATGATTAGGTTTACGTGTTTCGTCCAATCGTTCCCACCTCCGTACAATTAGCCTTCCCTTAAATCGTATATTGTATACACTATTTAGATCTTTTTGAAACTTGAAATCAGTATATGGGCTATATAAGCTGTCGGTGTTTGTATTTGTTTGATTTTATCGTTCTTGAACAAACAAAAAACCCAGCTCAA
>NZ_JBAIZV010000009.1:0-65831 GCF_036765095.1 Bacillus sp. 0209A | reverse complement strand
ACTGTGCGATTTATAAAAAAATGAATTAACAGGTACGTTTTGTCTTGTTTAGTTTTCAAAGATCATTACTGCCGCTTAACGAAGCAGCTTTATTACTATAACATTCAGCTTCTTTTAAGTCAATAACTTTTTTCAAAGCATTTAATGAAGCTTTTAATTGTTGTCAGCTGTTTATCAGCGACGAATAATAATATATCACGGATATTATCAAAAGGTCAACACCTAATTTAAGCTGTATACAAAGATACATTTTATGGGTTATATTCAATCGGCCATGCTCATAAGATGTAATACAAGAACAATGGACAAGATAAGGAGGCTTCATCAGTGAATCACTTCTATGTGTGGCACATTAAACGAGTGAAACAATTTATCATTATACTTATCGCCGCATTTGCAGCAGCTAGCTTTTTTTATATCCAAAGAGCTGTCCCGCTTCCCGTGTTTTCAACTGACACCGGACCTAAAGCCATTTATAAAGGAGAAACAGATTCGAAAGAAGTTGCCCTTACTTTTGATATCAGCTGGGGTGATGAAAAAGCAGAACCTATACTTAATACTCTGAAGGCGAACGGGATTAAAAATGCGACGTTTTTTCTTTCCGCTTCTTGGGCTGAACGCCACCCCGACACAGTGGCACGTATCGTGAAGGACGGTCATCAAATAGGGAGCATGGGCTACGCCTATAAAAACTATGCCAATTTAGAGAGCAGCGAAATAAAAAAGGACATTAACCGTGCGCAAACTGCCTTTGAAAAGTTAGGGATCAAAGACATACAGCTATTAAGACCCCCTACCGGACAATTCAACAAGAATGTTCTAACGGTCGCAAAGCAATACAACTATACGGTCGTTCATTACAGCATAAACTCTCAGGATTGGACGAATCCCGGAGTTGAAAAAATCATCGATAATGTGACCCAGCAAGTTTCCGGAGGAGACATTGTTCTTTTACACGCCTCCGATTCGGCAAAACAAACAGAAGAAGCGCTGCCCGATATCATCCATCAGCTGAGAGAAAAAGGATTAAAAAATGTAACCGTAGGTGATCTCATTGCAAATTCTGATGCCAAATCCTCAGAGATAAAGTAATTACTTCGCTGCAAACTTTGGCAGCATCAGCAATTGGAAAGCATTACACGCCATTAACGGAAAAAGCATTAAATAAAGCCAGTCCTCATCATTTACTCTTAACGCAGGGAACCATTCTAATGCAGTAATCACAACCATTAAAAACAATGATGACACAAACGTTTTTTTAGGGGACTGCTTTTGCTTTATATATGCTGTTACCACCCCAAAGATCAATAAAAATACCGGTAACCACGCATAGCCAGTCAGCGATTCTCCGCTCTCTCCAAAAAATAAAAACCGCACGTACATTAAATCAAAAGCAACAAACAAGATGAAAAACAACTGAAGCAAATTCCACAAAGATGAGGATCTTAATATCTCAAGTGCAAACCGGTGAACGGTTAAAAAAACGAAAAACCCCATTTGGCTGATTACACTAAAAATCATGCCTACTCCAACAAACCAAAATAACACAGAGAAAATCTGCCCCGCTTCGAAGGCAAGAAACAGCCCCTTATATCCTCCCCATTTTAAAGCAAAACCCACAATACCCGTGATAACCGCTCCGACAGCTAAATTAGAAAAGAAAAAACGAACCAAACCACGGCTTTTCATTTCTTTCATCCACCCCTCAAGAATCGCAAACCGCGATATTTTGTTATGTATAATTCTAAACAGATGAATCATATTAAAAGTAAGACAAGTATGTGAAAGGAGCTTAACCATGTCAAAAGCCAAAACGCTATTGATAAGCTGTTTTTTGTTATTATCTGTAACAGCTTGTGCTCCAAAAGACCAAGCAGCGGATATGGACTATGATCAGACTAAAAAAATGGTTGTTGATATATTAAAAACTGATGATGGAAAGAAAGCCATTAAGGAATTATTAAACGATGATGCGATGAATGAAGCGTTGGTGATTGACCAAGATGCGATTAAAGGAACGATAGAAAAAACACTCACCTCTAAAAAAGGAGAAGAATTTTGGAAAAACATCTTTGAAGACACTGATTTTGCCGAAGGTTTTGCGAAAACTCTTCAAAAAGAGCATGAAAAAGTGATAAAAAAACTGATGAAGGACCCGGATTATCAGAAGATGCTGATGGACGTTATGCAAGATCCAGGCATGAATAAAAAGTACAGCCAACTGGCAAAAAGCCAAGAATTCCGCAGTTACTTAGAAGAGGTTATTAACGAAACACTTTCTAGTCCGCTTTACAAAAAACAGTTCGAAGATGAACTGAAAAAAGCAGCAAAAGAAACCGCCAAAGAAAGTGAATAAAAGGAGAGCCGGGATATAGAATCCCGGTTCGCCTTTTTATACTTGCACTGACATTTTGTCAACTATTTTTTTTGCGACATCCTGATATATTTCTCCTATAGGATGGCTTTTGTCATATACAGACGGAGCAAATTGATCCTTATCCCAATCAGGTTGTTTCAACGGGATTCTGCCAAGCAAAGGCACATTCAATTCCTCGGCTAGTTTATCTCCGCCGCCTTTTCCAAAGACGTATTCTCTTTCCCCTGTCTTTGCGCTTTCATAATAAGCCATGTTCTCTATAACACCAACAACTTCATGATCAGTTTTAATTGCCATAGAGCCTGCTCTAGCCGCTACAAAAGCAGCTGTAGGATGCGGCGTTGATACGATGATTTCTTTGCAGCTCGGAAGCATTGTATGTACATCGAGAGCAACGTCTCCTGTTCCAGGCGGAAGATCAAGAACAATATAGTCTACTTCTCCCCACTCTACTTCATGGAAAAAGTTGTTCAGCATTTTGCCTAGCATTGGCCCTCTCCATACGACCGGCGCATTTTCTTCTACGAAGAAGCCCATTGACATCACCTTTACCCCAAAGCGTTCAACAGGAAGAAGTTTCTCTCCTTCAATAGTCGGACGCACAGTGATGCCCATCATATCCGGCACACTGAAGCCATAAATATCCGCATCAATTAAACCGACCTTTTTCCCTAGACGAGCCAGAGCAGTAGCAAGATTTACTGACACAGTCGACTTGCCTACGCCGCCTTTTCCGCTTGCTACAGCAAGAAAGACTGGCGGATTATCCATATTTAATAATGTTTTTTTCTCAGCTGACGGCGCCCGGAACTTATCAACCGTTTCCTCAGGCAGCTCTTCAAATCGAAGGCCGACTGTCTCTGCACCTGCCCCTTTTAAGACGTTTACGATCTCTTGCTGAATCTGCATTTGTTCTGCGGTTCCGGTTTTTGCAAGAGCGACTTTTACACTGACATGCCGTTTTTCAGGCTTTATTTTAATTTCCTTAACGGCATCCAATTCTCCCAGAGGTCTTTGAAGAAAAGGTTCGCGCATTTCACCGACTAGTTTTCTTACTTCATCTTCTCTTATCATCGAACCTCACCCTTTTGTGTATTCGTTTTCAAGCAATATTATATCATACATAATTGGCGGGTGTCTTATGCTTAGAAGCATAAGAAAACCCTCCTTTACTCTGGAGGGTCTCCTTTTTCTGTGTAATATCGCATAATGCCTTTATATATGGAAGATGCCACCTTGTCCTGATATTTCGATTTCCCGAGCAGCTTTGCTTCACTAGGATTGGATAAAAACCCGACTTCTATAAGCGCTCCCGGTTTGGTGACGTTTTGCATTAAGTAGACACCATGAATCCGCTTTGCTTTCCGGGTTGTGTTTTCCAGGTTGCTTCTCAATTCATCCTGAATGTATTTCGCGACCTTCTCATTTTCTGCGTATTTTCCGAAATAAAAGCTTTGGGCTCCGCTCCACTTTTGCGAAGGAATCGCATTGAGATGAATACTGATATAGAGTTCAGCCTCTGAATGGTTTATTAATTTGACCCGCTGTCTCAAGTCTTCCGCTTTTCGTCTGCTATAGCCCTTCGTTCCTTCTGGAGCGAGATCGGTATCACTTTCCCTGGTCATAATGACAAGCGCCCCTTGTTCCTGAAGGTAGTCCCTGACTCTAAAGGCCACTTCCAGGGTTACATCCTTCTCTAACAGCTTTCCGCCGACTGCTCCGCCGTCAGGGCCGCCATGACCTGGGTCCAGATAAATAATTTTCCCGCTCAAGGGCAGACTCCACGGCTCCCATGAATCGTTATTGCTGAACTGATACTTAAATAGAAATAGTAATACGATGAAGCCTAGCAAAAAACCGAGCCATTTAAGCTTTCTCCTCATCCCTTCCCCTCCCGCTTGTCCGTTACTACTATAACTATGGGACAGGGCGGGGAAATATGATTATCGCATGCGAAGCTTACACTGTTTTTCTCTTTGGACAAACCCCTCTGTCCACCAGTCTTTAATGAACTTTCGTGCTGCTTCATAAACCGTATTTTTATCAAATGTTGCGTATTGCTCGTGTATCCAATTATAGAGATAATCAAAAAACTCCATACGCAGCTCTTCTTCTTCGCTTGCTGAGCGGGCACTGATGCTCTGCATGGATTCTCCGTAATAGCCGAATATCCCAAAACGCCCGCCTAACAAATAAGCTTCTATCGCAAAATCAATACAGCCTTCGCTGATAATATCTCTTTCATCATCTAAAAACGGGAATAATGGTTCCAAACAGTCCTTAACAGACAGAATAATTTGCCTCAGAGAGAGTTCTTTGAGCAAGTTTTTTTCTAATTCATAATCCTTTTGGCGTTTCACATCCATAAAAGACAGTACCTCTGCCATACAAATTCACTCTCCTTTTACCGGTTATTTTGAGGTTTGGATGGTGAAACCATGCCCGAATTCGGTTGGAAATTCGCCCAAATGAAGGTGCAGAGACCGGTAAAAAGAAGGGGATTTAGAAGCTTTCCACAGGGAACAGAACGAATGTTCTTTCTATAGCATTATAAAAGCAGCCCCTCTAATAGGTTGCTGCTTTTCATACTTTCACACTTCTTGTTGCAGAATATGTATGAATATATTGGTCCAATACAAAACCGCCTTTATCTTCATAAAAGCCAGTGACGATAAAACCGGCATCAATTTGGCCCTTGATTTGGTCTTCTAAGGAATGGCCGAATTCCAGAGCTTCTTTATTTTCAATCAGTTTTTTCACTTTATGTTTTGGAAGATCTTCTGGGTCGGCATATGGAATAGAGTGTTTTACTTTTAAAATACCTTGCTGTTCTAATTCTACATCAAACAGAAATACGACAGGATTGACAAAACCCGAGATTAGAGCGCCGTTTTTTTTCAGTACACGGTGGGCTTCCTTCCAGACTGGGAGGACATTCTCAACAAAAACATTAGCAACAGGATGTACAATGATATCAAATGATTCATCCTGAAATTGACTGAGATCGTCCATGCTTCCTTTGACAGGATGTATCGCGAGACGATCGCGCTCAGCAACCATTCTATCCTGATCCAGCTGCTTTTCCGAGTTATCTAATACAGTGACATCCGCTCCTGCGGCTGCCAAAATCGGACCCTGCTGGCCGCCACCTGATGCTAAACAGAGAACTTTCAGCCCGTTGACAGGGGGAAACCAATCCCTCGGTACATCTTTCATTGGTGTCACCCTTATATCCCAATTTCCTTTTTTCGCTTGTTCGATGACATGCTGCTCGACAGCAACAGTCCATTCATTACCTGTTTCTACTTTTTGATCCCAAGCTTTGCTATTATGATCTACTAACGCATTCATGAATCGTTCTCCTTACTTTAATGTATAGAGTATAACAAATATTTCTAGATTGTTATCGCTTTCCCTTTGCATATTTAGAAAAAAGTTCATAGAAACGCAAAAAAACCACAAAGGAGATGTGATTTTTTTGGCTAGGGATTATCATATCATTTTTTTGAATCATATAAATGACAAAATACTTGGTGCTGCTCGGACATATTGCTTAGCACCGGCATCTCTGTTTTGCATTGTTCCATGACAACTGGGCACCTCGTATGAAACGGACAGCCGGCCGGCGGATTTGAAGGACTAGGCAAATCACCTTTCAGCACAATACGTTCCTTTCTGCGATGCGGGTCTGGGATCGGGACAGCTGAAAGCAGCGCTTTCGTATACGGATGCTTCGGATTCTGTATGATTGAATCGCGATCGCCAACTTCAACCAGTTTGCCAAGGTACATGACACCTATACGGTCGCTTATAAAATCAACAACACTTAAATCGTGTGCTATAAACAAGTAGGTTAAACCAAATTCCTTCTGCAAGTCTTTCATCAAGTTAAGTATCTGCGATTGGATCGATACATCGAGTGCGGAAACAGCTTCATCTGCAATGATCAGCTTCGGATTAACAGCGAGAGCCCGGGCGATTCCGATTCTTTGTCTTTGCCCGCCGCTGAATTCATGCGGAAAACGACTGCCGTGCTGACGGGACAGCCCCACCGTATCCAGAAGCTGATGCACTTTTCTTTCACGTTCAGAAGAAGTCATGAGTCCATGAACAATCAATGGTTCTTCAATGATTTCTTTCACTCTCATTCTGGGATTCAATGAGGCATAAGGATCTTGAAATACCATTTGAAAATCTTTGCGCAAACTACGCACGTTTTTATCATTCATTTTTGTAATATCCTGTCCATTAAACAGAATACTGCCTTCTGTCGGCTCAAGCAGCTTCATTAACATCCGTCCGGTTGTCGACTTTCCGCATCCGCTCTCTCCGACCAGGCCGAAAGTTTCTCCGCGATTAATTATAAATGATATATCATCAACCGCTCTCACGGGCTTTGATTTTTTAAAAAGCCCCGATGAATCCGCAAAGATTTTTTTCAAGTGTTTCACTTCAACTAAAGGTTCATGATTCATATACTTGCTCCTCCTTTCGCTCATTTTCATTCAGCCAGCATCGGCTTGTTCTTCCTTCCCCCACGTTTAGCAGCGGCGGTTCTTTTTTCAGGCATTTATCAAAGACAAACGGACAGCGTGATGCAAACTTGCATCCAGCCGGCCAATCCTCTGCCATCGGAACGTTGCCTTGGATAGAATGCAAACGTTCCTGTCGCTTTCCGATTCGAGGGATGGATTCCAGCAGCCCTTTTGTATACGGATGCTTCGGATCATCAAACAGATCATAAACCGAGCCTTGTTCTACAATTCTTCCTGCATACATTACAGCCACTCGATCACACGTTTCAGCGATGACGCCAAGATCATGTGTGATCAACAATATCGATGTGCCGTGTTTCTCCTGCATATCTTTCATGACATCTAGTATTTGGGCTTGAATCGTCACATCAAGTGCTGTCGTAGGTTCATCTGCGATTAATAATTTAGGCGAACAAGACATGGCCATGGCGATCATGACGCGCTGTCTCATTCCTCCGGACAACTGGTGAGGGTATTGTTGTAAAATTTCATCAGCCCTTGAAATACCGACCTGGGTCAGCATTGAAACTGCATGTTCATCCGCTTTCTTTCGTGAATATTTGAGATGCTTTTTAATCGCCTCTCTTAGCTGATTCCCTATCGTTAGAACAGGATTCAATGAAGTCATCGGCTCTTGGAATATCATGGCGATCTCTTTTCCCCGCAGTTCCCGCACTTCTTTTTCTGAAAGATCTAATAGGTCTTTGCCGTCAAAATGAATTGATCCGCCGACTATCTTTCCCGGTGTGTCTTTTAACAGTTTCATAATGGATAAAGAGGTGACGCTTTTTCCGCTCCCGGACTCACCGACAATACCCAGAATTTCACCTTCGTTTATCGTAAAATCAACTCCGTCAACTGCAGGAATTTCCTTACCGTTTACAAAAAAACTCGTCCGTAGCTGATTGACGCTTAATATCGGTTTCATTCATTTACCTCCTAATCCTTTATCTTAGGATCAAGTGCATCCCGGAGTCCGTCACCAAGCAAATTAAAAGCTAAAACGGTGAGAAATATTGCAAGTCCCGGAAAAATCGTCACATGCGGAGCTGTGTTTAAGTAGTTATGCCCATCACTCAGCATAGCGCCCCATTCAGGAGTAGAGGGATCTGCTCCTAATCCTAAAAAGCTAAGTCCTGCCGCTATTAAAATAGCAGAACCGATTCTCATCGTGAAATACACGATAATCGTTGAGAACGTACCCGGCAAAACGTGTTTAAGAATAATGCGTGTATCTTTAGCACCTGTTGATTTTGCCGCTTCCACGTACAGACTTGATTTCATCTCCAGCACACTGCTTCGAACAATCCGCGCAAATACAGGCACGCTGAATATAGCAACTGCAAAGATTACATTCATCAAACCTGTTCCAAGTATTGCGATAATACCGATTGCCAGCAGCATTCCCGGAAAAGCTAATAAAATATCGCAGAATCGCATAATCAAACTATCAATCCACTTACCAAAATAGCCGCTTATAATGCCAAGTGCACTCCCGGCTAAAGCTCCCAAAAAAACAGAAGACAAACCAACAGATAAGGAAATTCTCGCTCCGACTAATATCCTGCTGAAGATATCCCTTCCGTATGCATCGGTTCCCGCCAAATGAGCTGCTGAAGGCTTTAAAAATAATTGGCCGTAATCGACTTTTGCAGGGTCATATGGCACAAAATACTGGCCGAATAATGCGACAATAAATAATAGCAAAAGAAATACAGCGGATATCAGCGATACTTTTTGCTTTTTAAAAGAAACCCAAAAATCATGGAACCTGCTGCTTTTTGCCGGCTTCTCAACATGTTTTATCTCCATTTGATATCCTCCTTCCTATGATCCGTAGCGTACTTTCGGGTTCAGCCAGCCATATAATAAATCAACAATTAAATTAATGAGTAGAAATTCAAAAGAAAATAATAAAAGTTCAGCTTGTATAACCGGGTAATCCCTTGACACAATTGAATTAATTAACAGACGGCCCAATCCGGGCCAACTGAATAACGTTTCTGTAATGATTGATCCGCTAAGCATAAACCCGAACTGTAATCCAGTCATCGTGACAACCGGAATCATTGCATTTCTGAAGGCATGCTTCATGAGAACTGTATATTCATGCAGGCCTTTAGCTCTGCTCGTCCGGATATAATCATTCTTTAACACATCCATGACTGCTGATCTTGTAAAGCGGGCAATGATAGCTGCAACTCCTGCTCCTAGCGTAATAGAAGGAAGAATATAATGTTTCCAAGAGTCTATTCCGCCTGTAGGAAGCCAGCCTAATTGAACGGAAAACAGCTGCATGAGCATAAGCCCCAGCCAGAAAGAAGGAATAGATATCGCTGAAACGGCAAAAACCATTGTAATATGATCCTGCCACTTGTTTCTTTTGACAGCTGAAACCAATCCGATTGGAATTCCAAATAGCAGGGACCAAAACATGCTCACAACTGTCAGCCAAAATGTCGGCATAAACCGCTCAGACAACATCTCTGCCACAGGTCTTCCCGCCTGAATAGACGTTCCTAAATCTCCTTGAAAGAGATTGGACATATATGAGATGTATTGTTGATATAAAGGCTGATCTAAGCCATATTTCTCTCTTACTAATTTGATTTCATCAATTGTTGCATCACTGCCTGCGATTAACCGGGCAGGGTCTCCGGGAATCATATGCACGAACATAAAGACAATAACAGTAATAATGAACAAGAGAGGAATCATCAGCAATAAACGTTTGATTGAATACTTTATCATTAGGCGCCCTCCTTGACTTCAATAAAAGGAGGCTGACCCATACGAGTCTGCCTCCGGAACACGCTGGATGGGCGTCACCCAAGCGCCAGCATTATTTTTTTTCTGCCCCGCGAACATCCATCACACCTGATGGCTGCATCACCACTCCGTCGACACTGTCTTTTTTCGCATAAATTAAATCTGGTACAGCAAGGAAAACCCATGGAGCATCTTCCCAAATCTGCTGCTGCGCTTTTCCATATAATTCTTTGCGTTTCGCCGTGTCAGAAGTTTGTAACGCTTGGTTCAGAAGACTGTTTACAGTATTACTTTGGTAGTAAGACGTGTTATAAGAATTCGGCGGGAATGCTTCCTCTCCGCCAAAGACAGGGCGAAGACCCCAATCGGCATCGCCGGTAGACGGAGACCATCCGCCATTATAAAGCTCCAGATCAGCATCTTTCGCGTTTGTAACACCCCAGATTTTATCCCCGATAGTACCGCTTTCCATAGGCACTGTTTTTAATGTAATTCCTACTTTATCAAGCTGCTGTTTATAGAATTCCATCATTTTAACCTTATCAGAGCTGTTTCCGCCCCAGATTGTTGCCTCAAACCCATTTGGATAACCCGCTTCTTTTAAAAGCTGTTTCGCTTTTTTGATGTTATATTCGTATGGTGTTTGTCCAGCGTAAAACTGTGTATCAGGTGCAATAGATGATTTCGCTTCAGAAGCATATCCGTTATATACAACTTTCAGGAAAGCTTCTTTATCAATTGCATAGTTAATAGCCTGGCGGACTTTCACATCATTAAAAGGCTTTTTCATAGTATTCATTGAAAAATACTTCACAATTAAAGACGGCTTTGTAACCAGTGACAGTCCGTCGGTGTTCTCAATTGTTTTTGTATCTGTCGGAGGTACGGGATAGATGAAATCCGCTTCTCCCGTTTGAAGCATCGCAATTCGTGCCCCATTTTCAGGAACAGGCTTAAAGACAATGTTATGTACCTTTGGAAGGTCCTTGTTCCAGTAATTTTTATTGACAGTTAATTTAAGATATTCGCCGTGCTGCCATTTTTCAAATGTAAACGGTCCTGTTCCGACCGGGCGCTGTGATACTTTGTCACCATATTTTTTTATCGCATCAGGACTAATCATCATAGCTGCCGGATGAGCAAAGTTGTTGATCATCGCCGCAAATGGCTTGCTTAAAGTGACACGCACTGTATCATCATCTATGACTTTCGTTTCTTTTACTAACTCAAATAAACTATGTCGTTTTAACTTAGATTCAGGATCGGCAAGACGGTCAATATTCGTTTTCACCGCTTCGGCATTAAAGTCCGTTCCGTCTTGGAACTTGATTCCTTTCTTGAGCTTGAACGTAAACTCAGTCGAATCTTTGTTTACCTCATAGCTTTTGGCTAGGACAGGAACGACTTTGTTATCCTTATCAAAGCCTAAAAGTCCCTCCATAATAGCTGATTCAGCTGTATAGGATGCATTATCGTTTGTATCATGAGGATCAAGCGTTGTCACATCACTTTCTAAAGCAACCGTGAATGTATCACTTGATGAACCCTTACTCTCTGAAGCTTTATCATTTTTATCGTTGTTACCGCACGCCGCTAAGAAAACACTGGTAATAAGCACAAATGACAAGCTGAATATAAACCGCTTTTTCACTCTAAACCCCCCATATAAAATTGTTAAAATTTAAACTAATTGAACAATAGTGTATACTACAAGAGAAGCTTCATATTGTCAATAATACTGATAAGTTTAATAAGCTTTATGGCAGTCTGCAGTATAGTCAGTTGGAAGGAATGAGTATAGATGAAACCTGTTATCGGCATATCAGGGAGTATCATCATTGATCAAGGCGGGCGTTTCCCAGGTTATAAGCGCGCCTATGTGAATGATACATACGTTCAATCTGTTTTAGATGCGGGAGGCGTCCCTTTTATCGTGCCTATTATAAATGATGAAGAAACAATCGATCAGATGATACAGCAAATAGATGGGCTTGTGATGTCAGGAGGGCATGACGTTAACCCACTCCTTTACGGTGAGGAGCCTCTTGCTAAGCAAGGTTCAGTTTTTCCCGAGCGAGATGAATTTGATCAATTACTAATAAAAAAAGCCATTGCTGCCGGCAAACCCGTATTTGCCATTTGCAGAGGATTGCAAATTTTGAATGTCGCGTTTGGCGGCTCTATTTACCAAGATCTATCTTATATTAAGAATGCATCTATTAAACATGATCAGTACAATAATACCAAGGTTCCCACTCATACCATTGACATTGAAACGGGTACGCACCTTCATTCTATATTTGGAGATACAGCGCTGGTCAATTCGTTCCATCACCAAGCGATTAAAGATGTGGCTCCCGGGTTCCTTATATCTGCACGGGCACGGGATGAAGTCATTGAAGCAATCGAAATGGAGAGCAGCACATTTGTGCTTGGGGTTCAGTGGCATCCGGAAATGTTGACAAAAGGATATCCGCTCATGCTGATGCTATTCGAAACTTTAGTGGAGAAAGCCAATCAGCAAAAAGCGGCCGTTTTATAAAGCAAAAAGCAGAAGCACTCATATAGGCTTCTGCTTTTTTATAAGGATATAAAAAAGCTCCCAACCCAAGGTTGAGAGCTTCGAAAACGTAAAATTAACGTTTTGAGAACTGAGGTGCACGACGAGCGCCTTTAAGACCGTATTTTTTACGTTCTTTCATACGAGCGTCACGAGTCAGAAGACCAGCGCGTTTAAGTGTTGCACGGTATTCTGGATCTGCTTCAAGCAAAGCACGAGCGATACCATGACGGATTGCTCCAGCTTGACCAGATAAGCCGCCTCCATGTACGTTTACTAAAACATCATAAGTACCAGCTGTTTCAGTCAAAGTTAATGGTTGTTTGATATCTTCAATTAGAGCTGGAGATGGGATGTGCTCGCTGATTTCACGATTATTAACGACGATACGACCTTCTCCTGGAACTAAGCGCACACGCGCTACAGAGCTTTTACGACGGCCAGTACCGTAATATTGAACCTGTGCCAAATTGGTAACCTCCTTTTTAATTAACCGCGAAGTTCGTAAACTTCAGGTTTTTGTGCTTCATGTGGATGCTCAGAACCACGGTATACGTTCAATTTTTTGAACATTTGACGACCTAGAGAACCTTTTGGAAGCATGCCTTTGATAGCAAGCTCAAGCATTTTCTCAGGGTAGTTTGTACGCATTTCAAGAGCAGTTCTTGATTTTAATCCGCCTGGATGTTGAGTGTGACGGTAGTAGATTTTGTCAGTTAACTTTTTACCAGTTAACTCGATTTTTTCCGCGTTGATGATGATCACATGATCTCCAGTATCAACGTGCGGTGTGTAAGTCGGTTTGTGTTTTCCGCGAAGGATAGATGCAACTTCTGTAGAAAGACGTCCTAGAGTCTTGCCAGCAGCATCAACAACTAACCACTTGCGTTCAATAGTACTTGCGTTAGCCATAGGTGTTGTACGCATTGAATTTCCCTCCTAAATGATCTGTCATTTTCAATAAACTTCGATTACGTTCTATTTCACAACACAATAAGTTTCCGGGGCTTATCGTGGGGTTGAAATACATACCATATGATATCTTATAACTTTATGCAGACTCTGTCAAGAAAATATTACACACCTGGTTTAGTTGTCATAGCAAACGTTCCATAAATATAGCCCGTGCCCCGGCGCTGTGCGCCCTGCCGCTTCGCGATCCTTCGCTTCCAGCATAGATTTCACATCATCGGGAGAAATTTTACCAATACCTGCATCAAGCAAAGTACCCGCAATAATTCTGACCATATTATATAAGAAACCGCTGCCTGTGATCCGCATTTGCAGGCCGTCATCTGTCTTAGTCCAATCAAGTTCGTAAATCGTTCTTACCTTGTCCTGCACTTCTGTTTTAACCGCGCAAAAGCTCGTAAAATCATGCGTCCCTAAAAGATGCTTTGCCGCTTCTCTCATGTTCTGCACATTAAGGTGATATGAAAAATGGTAAGCGTAATGCCGTTTAAATACGTCCGGGTGTTTATCCGTGTATACAAAGTAGCGATATTCTTTTTTCACTGCGCTAAATCGTGCATGGAACCCATCATCCGCAATTTCTGCCTGTTTGACTGCGATATCGTCCGGAAGCAGTGCATTTAAGGCATACGGCCATCTCTCTGCCGGGATAGACAGCGGTGTATCAAAATGAATCACCTGTCCGGCTGCGTGAACCCCGCTGTCTGTTCTTCCTGAAGATACGACCGGGATTCTTTCTTTCGACTTATGCAGGACAGCTAAAGCCTTCTCCAGTTCACTCTGAACCGTTCGTTTGCCCGGCTGAACCTGATAACCGTTAAACAAGTGTCCGTCATAAGAAATCGTGCATTTCAGTCTCATACCCGCACCTCTAAGCTCTTAAGAAAAATAACAAAGCAGCCAATACCATCAAGCTGACAATGACAGAAGTATCTTTTCCTGTCCATACAAGCTTTCTATATTTCGTCCGTCCCTCTCCGCTTTGATAGCCTCTTGCTTCCATTGCCACCGCAAGCTCCTCGGCACGTTTGAATGCACTGACGAAGAGAGGGACAAGAAGCGGGACAATAGCCTTTACTCTGTCTTTGACAGGGCCGCTTGTAAAATCAACGCCTCGCGCCATCTGAGCCTTCATGATCTTATCTGTCTCCTCCATCAAGGTCGGGATAAACCGCAAAGAAATTGACATCATAAGAGCCAGCTCGTGCACAGGAAGCTTTACTTTTTTTAATGGATTCAGCAGCTGTTCCATTCCATCGGTAATCTCAATCGGAGTAGTCGTTAGTGTTAATAAGGTTGTGATTAAAATCAGATAGACGAATCTTAGAGAAATGAATATCCCTTGAACCAAACCGCCCTCATAGACTTTGAAAACGCCTAATTGAAAGATAATCGGTCCTTCGTGTGTCATTAAAATGTGAAGAAGGAACGTGAAAAGGACAATCCAGATAATAGGCTTTAACCCTTTCAGTAAAAAAGAGAAAGGAACTCTTGTTAAAGAAACGACGCCCACTGTAAATAATCCAAGCAGTGCATATGTCTGTACATTATTGGCTAAGAATACGATACAAACAAATAAAAAGATCGTGATGAGTTTTGTTCTGGGGTCAAGCCGGTGCACAAGTGAAGAGCCCGGTACATACTTGCCGATAATCATGCTGTCCATCATAAGGTTTTCTCCCCATGAAAGAGAGTACGGATTTCAGCAGCGGCATCTTCAATCGTGAGCATAGGCTCTTTAAATTTGACGCCTAGTGCAGCTTCCAGCTGTCTTTGGAATTTGATCGTTTCCGGAAGATCCAGCCCCCAGCCAGCCATCTCTTCACCTTTTAAAAACAAATCACGCGGACTGCCTGAAGCTTGTATCGTTCCTTTATGCATGACAATCATTTCATCAGCGTATGCAGCTGCATCCTCCATGCTGTGAGTCACAAGGATCGTCGTCAGGTTTCCCCGTTGATGAAGCTCATAAAACATGTCCATTATCTCTTTTCGACCTCTTGGATCCAATCCAGCAGTCGGTTCATCCAAAACAAGCACTTCAGGATCCATGGCAAGTACGCCGGCAATTGCAACTCTGCGCATTTGTCCCCCGCTTAATTCAAAAGGCGATCTGTCCAGAAGCTCTTCTGATAAACCTACAAGCTTCAGCATCTCTCTCGCTCTTTGTTCAGCAGCCTCTTTTTTCACACCAAAATTCATTGGTCCGAACGAAATATCTTTGAGAACTGTTTCTTCGAATAATTGATGTTCAGGAAATTGGAAAACGATTCCGACTTTTTTGCGAAGGGCTTTCAGCTCTTTATTCTTTTTCCCTGCCTGAATGACAGTGCTGTCTAGTGATATCCGTCCCTTCGTCGGCTTCAGAAGACCATTCAGGTGCTGAAGAAGAGTGGACTTGCCAGAGCCTGTATGCCCGATAACGGCTACGTAGCTTCCTTCGTTAATCGATGCATTGATGTCATACAGTGCAAGGCGCTCAAACGGCGTCTTCATCTGATAGCGATGCTCTACATCTTTGATTGTAATGTCCATAGCTCTTTCACCAGCCCTTCCTGAGTCAAATGATTTTCTTCCAGTGCCAGTCCATTTTCACGTAATAGCTGGCTAAGCTGGAATGAGAAGGGTAAATCAAGCCCGATTCGAACAAGTTCCTTATTCAATTTAAAAATCTCTTCAGGCGTCCCTTCGGCATGTTTCTTACCGCCATTCATGACAATGATTCGATCTGCTTTTGCTGCCTCATTCAAATCATGTGTGATGGAAATGACAGTTGCCATACCCTGTTCCTTTAAGTATCTTACCGTTTCAAGCACTTCTTCTCGCCCAATCGGGTCAAGCATAGATGTTGCTTCATCTAAGATAATAATATCAGGACGTGCGGCAATAACTCCCGCAATCGCAACTCTCTGCTTTTGGCCTCCGGAGAGATGGTGCGGCTCTTGATCGAGAAAATCTTGCATATTCACCTGTTTTACTGCCCAGTCTACTCTCTCAATCATTTCTTCCCGCGGTACACCATTGTTTTCTAAACCAAAAGCCACATCATCGCGAACCGTCGTTCCGACAAATTGGTTATCCGGATTTTGAAAGACCATACCGATCTTCTTACGCACTTCCCAAACCGATTCCTCTGTCAATTGAATCCCGGCAACCTTGATATCACCTGATTCAGGAAGGATTAAACCATTCAAAGTCCGGGCCAGTGTTGATTTTCCTGAACCGTTATGACCTACAATAGCAAGCCATTCACCCTCATACACCTGCAGGGAGACGCCGTCTAGTGCCCGCCTTTCTGCGTCTTTCCGATATCGAAATACGATATCCTCTACCGATATCAACTGATTTTGATTCATGGAAAACCGGCCTCCTCTCAGCTAACGCTCTGCTATTCTCTCTATATAAAAAGTTGCAGTATCTAAAAAAAGGGCATAGATCCAGTTAGAAACTGTCCCGCCCTTCTTTAGATACACAAAAATATGTGATATTAAACCAATTCGATAATTGCCATTGGTGCTCCGTCACCACGGCGAGGACCAAGCTTCATAATACGTGTGTATCCGCCTTGGCGCTCCTCGTAACGAGTTGCAATGTCAGAGAATAATTTTTGAAGTGCATCTTGGTTATTTTCTTCGTTAGCAACCTCGTTGCGGATGTATGCAGCAGCTTGACGGCGAGCGTGAAGATCACCGCGTTTGCCAAGCGTGATCATTTTTTCAACTACAGAGCGAAGTTCTTTCGCACGTGTTTCAGTTGTTTCGATTCTTTCGTTGATGATCAAATCAGTTGTAAGATCACGAAGCATAGCTTTACGCTGTGCACTCGTACGTCCTAGTTTTCTGTATGACATGTGATGTCCCCTCCTTTATTGGAATGCTGTTTCTGATAATAAACACACGAAAATCCTAGTTCGCATAGGAAACTAGTCAATCGTCTTTGCGAAGTCCGAGTCCAAGTTCTTCTAGTTTCGCTTTCACTTCTTCAAGTGATTTGCGTCCTAAATTACGAACTTTCATCATATCTTCTTCCGTCTTGTTCGCAAGCTCTTGAACCGTGTTAATACCCGCACGCTTTAAGCAGTTGTAAGAACGAACAGAAAGATCTAATTCTTCAATTGTCATTTCAAGAACTTTCTCTTTTTGATCTTCTTCTTTTTCAACCATGATTTCAGCATGTTGAGCTTCGTCAGTTAAACCAACGAATATATTAAGGTGTTCAGTTAAAATCTTTGAACCAAGCGCAATGGCTTCTTTCGGTCCAGTGCTTCCATCAGTCCAAACATCAAGTGTAAGTTTATCATAGTTTGCAACTTGGCCTACACGAGTGTTCTCTACCTGATAAGATACACGAGAAACTGGTGTAAAGATAGAATCGATCGGAATCACGCCGATTGGCTGATCGTCTCTCTTGTTTGCGTCAGCAGGCGTATACCCACGTCCTCTTTGAGCAGTAAGGCGAACTCGGAAACTCGCATTCTCACCAAGAGTCGCGATATGAAGATCTGGATTTAAAATCTCTACATCACTATCGTGTGTAATATCTGCTGCCGTTACAGTTCCTTCGCCCTGTACATCAATTTCTAACGTCTTCTCTTCATCAGAGTAGATTTTCAATGCAAGCTTTTTAATGTGTAAGATAATCGTTGTAACATCTTCCACAACGCCTTCAATTGTCGAGAATTCGTGCAGTACACCATCTATCTGGATTGATGTTACAGCGGCACCAGGGAGTGAGGATAAGAGGATACGACGTAAGGAGTTACCCAGAGTTGTACCATATCCACGCTCAAGTGGCTCTACGACAAACTTACCAAATTTGGCATCGTCGCTGATTTCAACCGTTTCGATTTTTGGTTTTTCAATCTCGATCATTACTTAAAACCCTCCTTCAAAACGTCGAAACCTCGAATAGAATCATATGAGATTCCATCCGAAATTCCCCATTGTTTAGTCCCGTATGTGCTCAGGCAACGAGTCGGTGCATTCGTTTCATAAATAACTGTATCATAACCCATTATTGACAGGGACACAAAATCTATACAAACAAATTACACGCGGCGACGTTTTGGTGGACGGCATCCGTTATGAGGAACAGGAGTTACGTCTCTGATAGCAGTGACTTCTAGTCCAGCAGCTTGAAGTGCACGAATTGCAGCTTCACGGCCTGAACCAGGGCCTTTAACAGTAACCTCAAGAGTTTTAAGACCATGTTCGATTGAACCTTTAGCAGCTGTTTCTGCAGCCATTTGCGCAGCAAAAGGAGTAGATTTACGAGAACCTCTGAATCCTAGAGCTCCGGCACTAGACCAAGAAAGAGCATTACCATGAGTGTCAGTGATCGTAACGATCGTGTTATTGAAAGTTGAGCGAATATGAGCAATTCCAGACTCAATATTCTTTTTCACGCGACGTTTACGCGTGTTAGATTTACGAGCAGCAGCCATTGTTTAGGTACCTCCCTTACTTATTTTTTCTTGTTAGCTACAGTACGACGCGGACCTTTACGAGTACGCGCATTGTTTTTAGAGTTTTGTCCGCGAACAGGCAAACCTCTGCGATGGCGGATTCCGCGGTAGCTTCCGATTTCGATCAGACGCTTAATGTTAAGAGAAACTTCACGGCGAAGGTCACCTTCTACTTTCAGTTTATCAATAACATCACGGATTTTACCAAGTTCTTCTTCAGTAAGATCACGCACACGAGTATCTTCTGAAACACCAGCCTCTTTCAAGACTTGTTGAGCCGTTGTGCGGCCAATTCCGAAGACATACGTTAAAGAAATAACAACACGTTTGTCACGTGGGATATCTACACCAGCAATACGAGCCATTCTCTGGGCACCTCCTTATAAATTATCCTTGTTTTTGTTTATGCTTTGGATTTTCACAGATCACCATTACTTTTCCTTTTCTGCGAATAACTTTACATTTTTCGCAGATTGGTTTAACTGATGGTCTCACTTTCATGTGTTTCCAACCTCCTTCAGTTTCCGGAGTGCTTTATTTGTAACGGTACGTAATCCTGCCACGAGTTAAGTCATATGGAGATAATTCTACCGTAACTTTGTCTCCAGGTAAAATGCGAATGAAGTGCATGCGGATTTTACCAGATACATGAGCCAAAACAGTATGGCCGTTTTCGAGTTCGACTTTGAACATCGCGTTTGGCAATGTTTCGACTATAGTACCTTCCACTTCAATTACATCGTCTTTCGCCATTCAAGTGTTCTCCCTTCTTCAAATCAGTAACTTGCTTTCTGACAAATTTCAAAAGAGAAAATCTCAGTTTTCCGTTTGTCACACGCCCTGTTTCGTTTATACTGTTCTGAACTTCCGGAGATACGCAATCATAAAGGGTTAAATGATTGATATTCTTTTTCTTAGGAGAATGAAATGTACGCTTTTCTCCGTCTGCTGTTAGTACAATGATGATCGTTAACAATTCCAATGACAACAGCAAGATGAATTCAGTCCTGCCAATGTTCATCCAAACTTTCTGCCCTATCAAGCCGGATAAAACACCTGTCTTCGGAATTATTTTCATCACCTAGACTCTCGTCAGTATATCAAAACCCGTTTCCGTAATCGCAATTGTATGTTCAAAATGAGCACACTTTTTCCCATCTACCGTTACAACCGTCCAGTTATCAGCCAATGTTTTCACGTAGCGGCTGCCAGCGTTCACCATAGGTTCAATAGCGAGAACCATGCCAGGTTTGAGCCGTGGTCCTTTGTTGGGCGGACCATAATGAGGAATTTGCGGGTCCTCATGCAAGTCTTGACCAACACCATGTCCGACATACTCCCTAACAACTGAAAACTGCTCATTTTCGACATACGTTTGTATTGCGTGGGAAATATTCGACAAACGTTCACCTGGTTTTGCTTCCTGCAAGCCTTTATATAAAGACTCCTCTGTCACTTCCAGAAGTTTTTTGTCATCATTGCTGATGTTTCCTACCGGATATGTCCATGCAGAGTCACCATGATAACCATTTAATTTAGCACCGATATCAATACTGATGATGTCTCCGTCCTTCAGCACCCTGCTGCCAGGAATACCGTGAACGAGTTCTTCATTAACTGATACGCAAATGCTCCCGCGAAACCCATTATACCCCTTAAAAGATGGGATTGCACCCTGCTTATTAATAAAACGTTCGGCAATTTGATCCAATTCTTTTGTCGAGATTCCTGGTTTAATATGCTTTTTTAACTCTTCATGAGTTAAAGCCACGATTCGCCCTGCTTCCCGCATGATACCAAGTTCACGTGGGGTTTTACAGATAATCATTTTTTTAATCCTCCAAGAAGATCCTTCACATCTGCATATACGTCTTGAATGTCCTGTTGGCCATTCACGTTTGCAAGATAACCTTTCTCAGAATAAAAATCGAGTAAAGGCTGAGTTTGCTTCATGTTTACCTCAAGCCGTTTAGAGACTGTTTCCTCATTATCATCTGCCCGTTGATAGAGTTCGCCTCCGTCTTTATCACAAACACCCGGCGTTTTCGGCGGATTAAAGACTAAATGATAGGTTGTGCCGCAAACACTGCAAATTCTGCGTCCAGTCAGACGTTCCATCAGAACATCCTTGTCGACTTCAATGTTAATGACATAATCAATCGGCTTGCCGTACTCCTCAAGAATTCCTTCAAGAGCCTCGGCTTGAGCGACTGTTCGCGGAAATCCGTCCAGAAGAAAACCTCTTTCACAATCGTCTTTGCCAAGCCTTTCTTTTACAATTCCGATTGTGACTTCGTCAGGTACGAGCTCTCCCTTATCAATATAAGATTTTGCTTCGAGTCCGAGTGGTGTTTCTTCTTTCATAGCAGCACGGAACATATCTCCTGTTGAGATATGAGGAATCCCATAATCCTCAACAATTCGTTCGCCCTGTGTACCTTTACCGGCACCAGGAAGCCCCATTAAGACTAAGTTCATTCGGATTTCCCCCGTCCTCTCTTTATTAAGAGGGAATGGATAAATCCATTTCCTCTAGTTTTTCATAAATCCACGGTAGTTTCGTTTCACCAACTGGCTTTCTAGTTGCTTCATTGTCTCTAAGGCTACCCCGACAACAATTAACAAAGATGTTCCGCCAATTTGTGCACTTTGAGGCAATCCAGCGAATTGAATGAAAAAGATAGGAAGAATGGAAATCACGGCTAAGAATATAGAACCCACAAACGTAAGTCGATACAAAATGCTCGTAATTCTATCTTGAGTCATTTTCCCTGGACGAACCCCCGGGATATAGCCACCCTGTTTTTTAAGGTTATCAGCCATTTGTTCAGGATTGACCTGTACAAAAGCATAAAAGTACGTAAAGGCAATAATCAACGCAACATATATCGCCATACCCACCGGATGCGTATTATCAAAGTAGTTTTGAATCCACTTTGTCACATCGTTTGTTCCAAAGAATGACGCGATCGTCCGCGGCGTTATCAGAAACGCAACCGCAAAGATGACCGGAATAACCCCCGCAGGGTTTACTTTCAATGGTAGGTGAGTAGACTGTCCCCCGCCTGCAGGTGAACGACCTGTGCCTTTAGCATATTGAATCGCAATTTTCCGTACGGCTTGCTGAATGAAAATAACTCCAACAATAACTGCTAAAATCGCAATCACAAGAAGTGCGATTTTTACAATATGAATAAACAACTGATCGTCGCTGCCGACAAATTGAGTCTCATATATTTGTCCAACCGTTTTTGGAATACTAGCCACAATCCCCGCGAAGATAATGATCGATATTCCGTTGCCTACCCCATGAGACGTAATTTGTTCTCCGAGCCACATTAAAAAGGCAGTTCCGCCAGTGAGCACTAAAGCAATGATGAGATATGTCGAAACACCCGAATTTTCGATCAGCATACCGTTTGCCAGATTGTTGAATCCGTATGACATACCTAACGCTTGGATGAACCCAAGCACAATCGTAAAGTACCTTGTGAACTGAGCTAATTTACGGCGGCCAACTTCACCTTGCTTAGACCACTCGGTAAACTTCGGCACAACATCCATCTGAAGCAGCTGAATGATGATCGAAGCCGTGATATAAGGAGTAATTCCCATTGCAAAAATGGAGAATTGGTAAAGCGCACCGCCGCCAAATGTATTAAGGAGATCAAAAACACCCATTTGAGACTGTGCCTGTAACGCTTCAGCGTTAACATAAGGCACAGGAATAAACGCACCTATGCGAAAGACGATAAGCATGAGTAAAGTGAATATGATTTTATTCCTGATATCACTCACACGCATAAAGTTGGAGATTGTTTTAAACAAGTTAGATCACCTCAGCTGTACCGCCAGCAGCTTCAACAGCTTCTTTCGCAGAAGCAGAGAATTTATTGGCTTTTACAGTTAATTTTTTCTCTAATTTACCGTTGCCAAGAATCTTTACTCCTGCATTAAGTTTGCTAATAACACCAGTCTCAAGAAGAAGTTCAGGAGTGACTTCCGTTCCTTCTGCAAAACCGTTCAATTTGTCTAGGTTGACTACAGTGTAATCCTTGCGGTTGATGTTAGTGAAACCGCGTTTAGGAAGACGTTGGAATAAAGGCATTTGTCCCCCCTCGAATCCTGGACGCACACCGCCGCCAGAACGAGCGTTTTGACCTTTGTGACCTTTACCAGCTGTTTTACCGTTACCAGAACCAATACCACGACCTACGCGATTACGCGTTTTGCGTGAACCTTCTGAAGGTTTTAATTCATGAAGTTTCATTAGGACACCTCCTTATCCGATCAATTATTTTTATTGTTCTTTAACAGAAACTAAATGAGATACTTTATTAATCATACCGCGAATCGCAGCGTTGTCTTCATGAACAACAGTTTGGTTTGTTTTCTTTAAACCAAGTGTTCTCACAGTAACGCGTTGATCTTCCGGACGACCGATTACACTTCGTTTGAGGGTAATTTCTAATTTAGCCATTAATGTTCCCTCCTTATCCTAACAGTTCTTCTACAGATTTTCCACGAAGCTTCGCAACGTCTTCAGCACGTTTAAGTTCACTTAAACCTTGAAGAGTTGCACGAATCATGTTGATCGGTGTGTTAGAACCTAAAGACTTAGAAAGGATATCAGCTACACCTGCAAGCTCAAGTACCGCACGTACAGGGCCTCCAGCGATAACTCCAGTACCTTCAGAAGCAGGTTTTAACAAGATGTTACCTGCACCGAAACGTCCGATGATTTCGTGTGGAATTGTAGTTCCAACCATTGGTACTTCAATTAAATTCTTTTTCGCATCTTCAACAGCTTTGCGGATCGCTTCTGGTACTTCTTGTGCTTTACCAGTACCGAATCCTACGTGTCCGTTTTTGTCACCGACAACGACTAGAGCTGCGAAGCGGAAACGACGACCACCTTTAACAACTTTCGCTACGCGGTTAACCGTAACTAAGCGTTCTTCTAACTCTAATTTGCTTGGGTCAATACGACGCATAATCATGTGTCCCTCCTTCTTTTATTAAAATTTAAGTCCAGCTTCACGAGCAGCATCAGCTAAAGCTTTTACACGTCCATGGTATAAGTATCCGCCACGGTCAAATACTACGTCAGAAATGCCTTTTTCAGCAGCGCGTTTTGCAACTAATTCTCCAACTTTAGTAGCAGCAGAAGCATCTCCTGTGCTTTCAACGTTCAAGTCTTTATCGAGAGTAGATGCACTAGCAAGTGTTACACCATTTACATCATCGATGATTTGAGCGTAAATGTGCTTGTTAGAACGGAAAACGTTCAGACGCGGTCTTTCAGCAGTACCGGAAAGTTTAGCGCGAACACGAGCGTGTCTTTTAAGACGAGCAGCATTTTTGCTAGTTTTCGTAATCATCTAGGTCACTCCTTTCTTCACTTTAAGCGATCTTACTTAGCAGATTTACCTTCTTTGCGGCGAACAACTTCACCTTCGTAGCGGATACCTTTACCTTTGTAAGGCTCTGGAGAACGGACAGCGCGAATGTTAGCAGCAATAGCTCCTACACGTTCTTTGTCTGTTCCTTTTACAACTACTTTAGTTTGAGAAGGAACTTCAATTTCGATGCCTTCCTCAGGAACGATCTCAACAGGGTGAGAGTATCCAACGTTTAAAACAAGTTTATTTCCGGATTTAGACGCACGGTAACCGACACCGACTAATTCCAAACCTCTTTCAAATCCTTTAGATACACCTTCAACCATGTTGCCAAGCAGACTGCGAGTAGTACCATGCAGCGCACGGTGCTCTTTATGATCAGAAGGACGAGCGACTGTAAGCACATTGTCCTCTACTTTAATCTCCATATCAGGGTGAAACGTACGAGTTAATTCTCCTTTTGGTCCTTTCACAGCTACAGTATTGTTATCGTTTAACGTAACTGTAACATCAGAAGGAATCTCAAGTAACTTCTTACCTACACGAGACATACCAAACACCTCCATTCATGTTAAACTTCTTACCAAACGTATGCTAGAACTTCTCCACCAGCTTGTTTTGCACGGGCTTCTTTGTCCGTTAAAACACCTTGTGATGTAGAAATAATCGCAATTCCAAGACCGTTAAGTACGCGAGGTACTTCATTAGATTTAGCATATACACGCAAACCAGGCTTGCTGATTCTTTTAAGACCAGTGATAACGCGCTCGTTGTTTTGTCCGTATTTCAAGAAAACGCGGATGATACCTTGTTTGCTGTCTTCTACGAACTCAACGTCACGAATGAAACCTTCACGCTTTAAAATTTCAGCAATTTCTCTTTTCAATTTAGAAGCAGGAATTTCAAGCTTCTCATGACGTACCATGTTTGCATTGCGAATACGAGTTAGCATATCTGCAATTGGATCTGTCATAACCATTATATAATTACCTCCTTCCCTTTCTTGGGGATTACCAGCTGGCTTTTTTCACGCCAGGAATTTGTCCTTTATATGCAAGCTCACGGAAACAAATACGGCAAAGTTTAAATTTACGAATGACTGAATGCGGACGTCCGCAGCGTTCACAGCGTGTGTACTCTTGTACTTTAAACTTTGGTGTACGTTGTTGTTTCGCAATCATAGACTTTTTAGCCACGATTTCGCCTCCCTTTCATTGATTATTTCTGGAACGGCATACCTACTTGAGTTAATAGCTCACGAGCTTCTTCGTCAGTATTAGCAGTTGTTACGATAACGATGTCCATTCCGCGAACCTTTGTTACTTTATCGTAGTCAATTTCAGGGAAGATTAACTGTTCTTTGATACCAAGTGTGTAGTTACCGCGACCGTCAAAAGATTTTTTAGAAATCCCGCGGAAGTCACGTACACGCGGTAAAGATACAGAAATAAGTTTATCAAGGAAATCATACATGCGCTCTCCGCGAAGAGTTACTTTCGCACCGATAGGCATTCCTTCACGAAGACGGAATCCAGCAATTGATTTCTTCGCACGAGTAACGACAGGTTTTTGACCTGCGATAAACGTTAATTCTTCAACAGCACTGTCGATTGCTTTCGCGTTTTGAACAGCGTCACCAACACCCATGTTGATTACGATTTTTTCGATTTTAGGCACTTGCATGACAGAATCATAGTTGAACTTTGTCATTAAAGCAGGTGCAATTTCTTTATTGTACTTTTCTTTAAGGCGGTTCATGAGATAGACCTCCCTTCCTTTTAATACTATTTATCTAGAACTTGCCCAGATTTTTTTGCTACACGAACTTTTTTGCCATCTTCCACTTTGTATCCTACGCGAGTCACTTCACCTGTTTTAGGATCGAGCGGCATAACGTTTGATACATGAATTGGCGCCTCTTGATTAGAAATACCGCCTTGAGGGTTAGCTTGAGTTGGTTTAGAGTGTTTCTTCACCATGTTCACACCTTCAACTAAAACGCGGTCCTTTTTAGGGAAAGCAGCAAGGATTGTTCCTTGTTTGCCTTTATCTTTACCAGAGATAACCATTACTTTATCGCCTTTTTTAACATGCATCCTGATCGCACCTCCTTGACTAAGGCATTTATTTCATTAGATAACTTCTGGAGCTAGAGAAACAATTTTCATAAAGTTGTTTTCACGCAACTCACGAGCAACTGGTCCGAAGATACGAGTTCCACGCGGGCTCTTGTCGTCACGGATGATAACACATGCATTCTCATCGAAGCTGATGTATGAACCGTCGCTTCTGCGTGCTCCGCTTTTCGTGCGAACGATAACAGCTCTTACGACTTCACCTTTTTTGACAACGCCTCCTGGTGTTGCTTGTTTAACCGTGCAAACAATGACATCACCAATGTTAGCTGTTTTGCGTCCAGAACCGCCAAGAACTTTAATAGTAAGCACTTCACGAGCGCCAGAGTTATCAGCTACTTTTAAACGAGTCTCTTGTTGAATCATTATTTGTTACCTCCCTTCGGAAAAAGAATTCCGAACTTTATTAGATAATAACAGCTTCTTCGACAACTTCAACTAGACGGAAACGCTTAGTTGCAGACAATGGACGAGTTTCCATGATCTTTACGATGTCACCGATTTTAGCTTGATTATTTTCATCATGTGCTTTGAATTTTTTTGAGTATTTTACGCGTTTACCGTAAAGTGTATGTTTTTTGTATGTTTCAACAACAACAGTAATGGTTTTATCCATTTTGTCAGAAACTACACGGCCTTGGTAAACTTTGCGTTGGTTACGTTCGCTCATGCTCACGACCTCCCCTCAGTGATTATTTATTTGCAGCAATTTCTCTTTCACGAATCACAGTTTTCATGCGCGCGATAGCTTTGCGCACTTCACGAATGCGAGCAGTATTTTCAAGTTGTCCTGTCGCTAATTGAAAGCGAAGATTGAAAAGTTCTTCTTTAAGAGACTTTACTTTTTGTTCAATTTCAGCAGTGGTAAGGTCACGAATTTCATTAGCTTTCATTTGATTCACCACCAATTTCTTCACGTTTTACGAACTTCGTTTTAATTGGCAATTTGTGAGATGCAAGACGAAGCGCTTCACGGGCAACCTCT
The DNA here is from genome assembly GCF_036765095.1 of Bacillus sp. 0209A. Classification (NCBI taxonomy): domain Bacteria; kingdom Bacillati; phylum Bacillota; class Bacilli; order Caryophanales; family Bacillaceae; genus Bacillus; species Bacillus sp. 0209A. The sequence continues at coordinate 38,632 of NZ_JBAIZV010000009.1, read as the reverse complement.
TCAGACACACCAGAAATCTCAAATAAAACTTTGCCCGGTTTTACAACAGCTACCCAACCTTCTGGAGCCCCTTTACCGGATCCCATACGTACCTCAAGTGGTTTAGCAGTGTAAGGTTTAGAAGGGAAAATTTTAATCCAAACTTTACCGCCACGTTTCATGTAACGAGTCATCGCAATACGTGCAGCTTCGATTTGACGGTTAGTAATCCATGAAGCTTCAAGAGCTTGGATACCGAACTCACCAAAATGTACTTCAGTACCGCCTTTCGCACGACCACGCATTTTTCCGCGATGCTCTCTGCGATATTTAACGCGTTTTGGTAATAACATATTATTTTCCTCCTTCCTCAGTTTTCTTCTTAGTAGGAAGAACCTCTCCACGATAGATCCAGACTTTTACACCAAGCTTACCGTAAGTAGTGTCAGCTTCAGATGTTGCATAGTCAATGTCCGCACGTAATGTGTGCAATGGAACAGTTCCTTCACTGTAGTATTCAGAACGAGCGATATCTGCACCGCCAAGACGACCAGAAACCATTGTTTTCACACCTTGTGCTCCAGCGCGCATTGTGCGTTGGATTTGTTGTTTCTGCGCACGGCGGAAAGAAACACGGTTTTCTAATTGACGAGCGATGTTGTCAGCAACTAGCTGTGCATCAAGATCTGCTCTTTTGATTTCAAGAATGTTAATGTGTACACGCTTGCCAGTAAGGCTGTTAAGGGCTTTGCGAAGTGCTTCAACTTCAGAACCGCCTTTACCGATAACCATACCAGGCTTAGCTGTGTGGATCGTAATGTTAACGCGGTTTGCTGCACGCTCGATTTCTACTTTAGAAACAGAAGCGTCAGAAAGGCGTTTGCTAATGTATTCACGAATTTTTAAATCTTCGTGCAGGAAGTCAGCGTAATCTTTACCAGCGTACCACTTAGATTCCCAATCACGAATGACTCCGATACGAAGACCGACTGGATTTACCTTTTGACCCACTACTTATCCCTCCTTCTTTTCTGATACAACGATTGTAATGTGGCTCGTACGTTTGTTGATTTGGCTCGCACGTCCCATAGCACGTGGGCGGAATCTTTTTAACGTAGGGCCTTCGTCAACGAATGCTTGAGAAATAACCAAGTTGTTAACGTCCATTTCATAGTTATGCTCAGCATTTGCAATAGCGGATTTTAATACTTTCTCGATAATTGGAGAAGCAGCTCTTGGTGTAAGGTTCAAGATTGATACTGCCTCACCTACTTGCTTGCCTCGAATCAGGTCCATTACTAGACGTGCTTTACGAGGAGCAATACGGACTGTTCTTGCAACAGCTTTAGCTTGCATTTAAAAGCCTCCTCTCTTAGCGTCTTGTTTTTTTGTCATCACTAGCATGACCTTTGTACGTACGAGTTGGAGCGAATTCACCCAACTTGTGCCCTACCATATCTTCAGAGATGAATACAGGCACGTGTTTACGTCCGTCATAGACTGCGATTGTGTGACCAATAAACTGTGGGAAAATAGTGGAACGACGAGACCAAGTTTTTACCACTTGTTTCTTGTCTGATTCGTTTAATTTCTCGATTTTTGTCATCAAGTGTCCATCGACAAATGGTCCTTTTTTCAAGCTGCGAGCCATTTTGGAACCTCCCTTCGTGATTGCACTACGGTCCGAAATGAACCGTAGACAACCCCGTTATTTATTTTTACGACGACGTACGATAAATTTATCAGATTTGCTCTTTTTCTTACGTGTCTTGAATCCAAGAGTTGGTTTACCCCATGGAGACATAGGTGATTTACGTCCGATTGGCGCGCGTCCTTCACCACCACCGTGTGGGTGATCGTTAGGGTTCATTACAGAACCACGAACTGTAGGGCGGATGCCTTTCCAGCGAGAACGTCCAGCTTTACCAATGTTGATAAGTTCGTGCTGTTCATTGCCTACTTGACCGATAGAAGCACGGCAAGCAGAAAGAATCATGCGAACTTCTCCAGAGTTAAGACGCACAAGAACGTATTTACCTTCTTTACCAAGAACCTGAGCTGATGTACCAGCTGAACGTACAAGCTGTCCGCCTTTGCCAGGTTTTAATTCAATGTTATGCACAACTGTACCAACAGGGATGTTGATAAGTGGAAGTGCATTACCTACTTTAATGTCAGCTTCAGGACCTGACATGATTTCAGTACCCACTTGAATTCCTTTAGGAGCAAGAATGTAACGTTTTTCTCCGTCTGCATAGTTGATTAGAGCGATGTTAGCTGAACGGTTTGGATCGTATTCAACTGTAGCAACGCGTCCAGGTATACCATCTTTATCGCGTTTGAAGTCGATAACACGGTATTGGCGTTTATGTCCGCCACCTTGGTGACGTACAGTCAATTTACCTTGGTTGTTACGTCCGCCTTTTTTGTGAAGGGGAGCAAGCAAGGATTTTTCCGGCTTGTCAGTCGTGATTTCAGCAAAATCTGAAGTTGTCATGCCACGACGTCCATTAGAGGTCGGTTTATACTTTTTAATCGCCATTTTGAATTTCCCTCCTTCTTTTTACAGATAATTAAGCTTCAAAAATTTCGATTTCTTTGCTGTCTGCAGTAAGTTTTACGATCGCTTTTCTGCGACGGCTAGTCATACCAGTGTAGCGTCCGACACGTTTTGATTTACCTTTGTAGTTCATGATGTTGACTTTGTCAACTTTCACTCCAAAGATGCTTTCAATCGCGTCTTTCACTTCTGTTTTATTAGCTCTTACATCAACTTCAAAAGTATATTTTTTATCAGTCATTAAATCAGCAGAACGTTCAGTAATGACGGGGCGCTTTAGAACATCACGAGGATCTTTCATTATGCAAGCACCTCCTCTACTTTTTCAACCGCTGCTTTTGTAATCAGAAGCTTCTCGTGGTTGACAACGTCTAAAACGTTGATTCCGTTAGCTTCAACTACAGTAACTCCAGGAATGTTGCGAGCAGATAAAGCGACTGCTTCGTTAGCATCCGCAGTTACAATTAAAGCTTTTTTCTCAACAGATAATCCTTTAAGGATAGCTGCCATTTCTTTTGTTTTAGCTGTATCAAGAGTAAGATCTTCAAGTACGATGATGTTGTTGTCGATCACTTTAGAAGACAATACTGATTTGATTGCCAAGCGGCGAACTTTTTTAGGTAATTTATAAGAATAGCTGCGTGGTGTTGGGCCGAATACGACACCACCTCCGCGCCATTGCGGTGAACGGATAGAACCTTGACGGGCACGTCCAGTACCTTTTTGACGCCATGGTTTACGACCTCCGCCGCGTACTTCAGAACGATTTTTTACTTTGTGAGATCCTTGACGTAAGGAAGCTCTTTGCATAAGAATAGCGTCGAATACAACACTCTCATTTGGCTCGATACCAAATACAGAAGTATTTAATTCGATGTCACCAGCAGTAGAACCGTTTTGGTTGTATAATGCTACTTTTGGCATGATCAATTTCCTCCTTTCCTAAGAGAGTTATTTAGATTTAACAGCACTTTTAACAGTGATTAAAGTTTTCTTCGGACCAGGTACGTTACCTTTGATCAAAAGAAGATTGCGTTCCGCATCAACTTTAACAATTTCAAGGTTTTGAACAGTGATTTGATCTCCGCCCATACGTCCAGGTAATAGTTTGCCTTTGAATACACGGTTAGGATCTACAGGTCCCATTGAACCAGGACGACGGTGGTAGCGTGAACCGTGAGACATAGGTCCGCGAGATTGTCCGTGGCGCTTGATCGCACCTTGGAAACCTTTACCTTTAGATACTCCTGTTACATCTACGATTTCTCCAGCAGAGAAAATTTCAACCTTGACTTCCTGACCAACTTCATACGCATCCATTTCCACTCCGCGTAATTCTTTAACGAAGCGCTTAGGAGCAGTTTCCGCTTTTGCAACGTGTCCTTTTTCAGGTTTGTTAGAAAGCTTTTCTCGCTTGTCGTCAAAACCAAGCTGGATAGCCTCGTAGCCATCGTTTTCAGCTGATTTCTTTTGAAGAACAACGTTTGGAGCAGCTTCAATAACAGTTACCGGAATAAGATCACCGTTTTCTGCGAATACTTGCGTCATACCAATTTTTCTTCCTAAGATTCCTTTGGTCATTCGTCACACCTCCTATTAAGATCATTCTATATTTTAGAATTAAAGTTTAATTTCGATATCGACACCAGATGGTAAATCTAATCGCATGAGAGCATCAACAGTTTGTGGTGTTGGGTTCACAATGTCGATTAAACGTTTATGTGTACGCATTTCAAATTGCTCACGAGAATCTTTGTATTTGTGCACCGCACGAAGGATTGTGTAAACTGATTTTTCAGTTGGCAACGGGATCGGACCAGATACGCTGGCACCAGAACGTTTTGCCGTTTCAACAATCTTCTCAGCAGATTGATCAAGGATTCTATGATCATATGCTTTCAAACGAATACGAATTTTTTGTTTTGCCATTATTTTCCCTCCTTTTCGCCTACATCACGTTAGACAGTTCTCCGCGAGAAAAACCTGAACACCTTGCCATGGCAAAGCGGCCGGGTGTGTCAGCAACCTCTCGCTTCATCGCAGTCAAAAGACCAACATACACCATTATACAGAAAATAGACGTATGTTGCAAGACTTATTTAAGATATGCATGATTTGCACACTTTTTTTATTATACAGGTGTTTTTCATATTTATCAAGGACCTATCATAAGTGGTGCAGTGCGTGGCGACTCAATGTACTTGCGAATAATGATGGCTCCTCGATATGCGGGGTGTGAGCGGAATTCTCAAATTGAAGCCAGTGCTTTTCAGGCGCCTCAAGCTCTTGATAAAACTGTTTTGATATTTCAGCAGGAACAATTAGATCATGTCTCCCCGAAATGAAAAAGCACGGCACTCTAATAGAAGGAATTGATTCAAATCCATTAAACAGGTACAACTCATCAGTTAAATGTTTTTTGCTGAATCGATGTCCATTGAGAAATTTGTGCATGTTTTTTATTCCATACTCATTACCGGTAAGCATTTGAAAAAAAATAGATAGAGCTTGACGATGATGGTGAGTAAATCCTCCCCTACTCAACTCGACACAAAACCGATAGATATGATGATAGATGTCCTTCTCCCAAGGCGGAGCGCCAATAAAACGTATGGCCTTGGATACTATACTGGCTCGCTTCGCATCACACATTTCACGAATAGAGTGATAAGCAGCTGATTCTTCATAGTGAGGGTTAACAACCTGGCTGATTCCATAATACGCGTAATACAACTCCGGACGTTGCTGCAGTACATGAAGTGCTAGCACCGAGCCCCATGAATGGCCGGCAAGATATAGTTTTGTTTTTGAAAAATGGTCTAGGACCCATTGAGTGACTTGAATTGCATCACTAATGAAATGACTGATTGTCATGGAGTGATGAGGAATTCGTTTTGAATAAGAAAGCCCTGATCCTCTTTGATCCCAATGTACTACTGTAAAATGCTGTTCCAGCTCTTTTTGATAATGCCTAACATACCCGATTTGGGGCGTCCCCGGCCCGCCATGTAAAAAAAGCAGCAAAGGATTTTTCACATCAGCCCCATTAATCATCAGCGTTTGCTTCGTTTTGTCAATGGTCAGTTCTTTCATGATAGCGATTGATCTCTTTTCAGGAATCATAAAAATTAGCCCCTAGAATATGATAGATCCTATTATACAAGAAATAGATTATAAAATAAAAAACGAGACCCGCAGGGGGTCTCGTTTATGATCATACTATTACTCAGTGATTGTAGAAACAACGCCTGAACCAACAGTACGTCCGCCTTCACGAATAGAGAAACGAGTTCCTTCTTCGATAGCGATTGTAGAGATAAGTTCAACGATCATTTCAGTGTTGTCTCCAGGCATAACCATTTCTACGCCTTCTGGAAGTTGGATGATACCAGTTACGTCAGTTGTACGGAAGTAGAACTGAGGACGGTAGTTAGAGAAGAATGGAGTATGACGTCCACCCTCTTCTTTAGAAAGAACGTAAACTTCAGCTTTGAATTTGCTGTGCGGAGTGATTGTACCTGGTTTAGCAAGTACTTGACCACGTTGGATATCTTCACGAGCTACACCGCGAAGAAGGGCTCCAATGTTGTCTCCAGCTTCAGCGTAATCAAGAAGCTTACGGAACATTTCAACACCTGTAACAGTTGTTTTCTTGTTTTCTTCTTGAAGACCGATGATTTCTACTTCGTCACCGACTTTAACTTGTCCGCGTTCAACACGTCCAGTAGCAACTGTACCACGACCAGTGATTGAGAATACGTCCTCAACTGGCATCATGAATGGTTTTTCAGTGTCACGCTCTGGAGTTGGGATGTACTCATCAACCGCATCCATAAGTTCGAAGATTTTTGCTTCGTAATCAGCATCACCTTCAAGTGCTTTAAGAGCAGAACCTTTGATTACTGGTACATCATCACCAGGGAAGTCATATTCGCTAAGAAGATCGCGAACTTCCATTTCAACTAGTTCAAGAAGCTCTTCGTCGTCTACCATGTCGCATTTGTTTAAGAATACAACGATGTATGGTACACCAACGTTTTTAGAAAGAAGGATGTGCTCACGAGTTTGTGGCATTGGGCCATCAGCAGCAGATACTACAAGGATAGCTCCGTCCATTTGCGCAGCACCAGTGATCATGTTTTTAACATAGTCAGCGTGTCCTGGGCAGTCAACGTGTGCATAGTGACGAGTTTCAGTTTCATACTCAACGTGTGCAGTAGAGATTGTGATTCCGCGCTCGCGCTCTTCTGGTGCACCATCAATTTGATCGTACGCCATAGCTGTACCTTTACCAGATTTCTTATGAAGTACTGTTGTGATAGCAGCAGTTAATGTTGTTTTACCATGGTCAACGTGTCCAATTGTACCAATATTGGCATGTGATTTGGAACGGTCGAATTTTTCTTTAGCCATTCTAAAATCCTCCTTAAGAGCTTTTAATTAGTAATGTATAGTGTGATAGGAAGTGAAAGAAAGCTTTCACTTCCTCATCTTACAATAGTAGTTATACTTGAGTTAAGAGGCAAAATCAATTATTCGCCTTTATTTTTTTTGATAATTTCTTCAGAAATGCTCTTCGGTACTTCTTCGTAGTGATCCATGAACATAGTGAACGTACCGCGACCTTGCGTATTAGAACGAAGTGCAGTAGCGTAACCGAACATTTCAGCAAGAGGAACCATCGCGCGAACAACCTGTGCGTTACCGCGAGCTTCCATACCTTCTACGCGTCCGCGACGAGAAGTAACATCACCCATGATGTCTCCCATGTATTCTTCAGGAATAACAACTTCAACTTTCATAATTGGTTCAAGAAGAACAGGGTTACATTTGCTGACTGCATTTTTCAATGCCATTGAAGCAGCGACTTTAAACGCCATTTCATTTGAGTCAACATCATGGTAAGATCCATCAAAAAGTTTTGCCTTGATGTCAATTAGCGGGAATCCTGCTAAGACACCATTTTCAAGAGAGTCTTCAAGACCTGCTTGTACGGCTGGGATGTATTCACGAGGAACAACACCACCGACGATTGCGTTTTCGAATTCAAATCCAGCGCCTTCTTCATTAGGTTCGAATTCAATCCAAACGTGTCCGAACTGACCGCGTCCACCAGATTGACGTACGAATTTACCTTCAACTTTTGCACCTGAACGGAATGTTTCACGGTACGCAACTTGAGGAGCACCTACGTTAGCTTCTACTTTGAATTCACGCTTCATACGGTCAACAATGATATCAAGGTGAAGTTCACCCATACCAGAGATGATCGTCTGACCAGTTTCCGGATTTGTTTGAGTACGGAATGTAGGATCTTCTTCAGCAAGTTTCGCTAAAGCGATACCCATTTTATCTTGGTCAGCTTTTGATTTAGGCTCAATCGCTACATCGATAACCGGCTCTGGGAATTCCATTGATTCAAGGATTACAAGATCCTTTTCGTCACATAGAGTATCTCCAGTAGATGTATCTTTTAGACCTACAGCAGCTGCGATGTCTCCTGCATAAACAGTAGCGATCTCTTCACGGCTGTTGGCATGCATTTGCAGGATACGTCCGACACGCTCACGTTTGCCTTTTGTTGAGTTTTTCACGTATGAACCGGAATCAAGAGTTCCAGAGTACACACGGAAGAACGTCAGTTTACCAACATAAGGGTCAGTCATTACTTTAAATGCAAGTGCAGAGAATGGCTCTTCATCAGAAGAATGACGAACAATCTCTTCATCAGTATCCGGGCGTACACCTTTGATTGCAGCAACATCAGTTGGTGCAGGAAGGTAGTCAAGAACTGCATCAAGTACAAGCTGAACACCTTTGTTTTTGAAAGCAGAACCGACTAGTACTGGATAGAATTCAACATTCAAAGTACCTTTACGGATTGCAGCTTTCAACTCGTCGATTGTGATTTCTTCACCTTCGAGGTACTTTTCCATAAGCTCTTCATCAAGCTCTGCGACAGCTTCAATTAAGCTGTTACGAAGCTCTTCAGCTTGTTCTTTGTACTCTTCAGGGATTTCTTTCGCATCAGAACGAGTTCCAAGATCATCTTCGTAGAAATACGCAACGTTTTCTACAAGGTCGATGATACCTTCGAAGTTGTCTTCAGCACCGATTGGCAATTGGATTGCATGGGCGTTAGCTTGAAGACGGTCTCTTAAAGTACCTACAGAGTAAAGGAAGTCTGCGCCGATTTTGTCCATTTTGTTGACAAATACGACACGCGGAACTCCGTAAGTTGTTGCTTGGCGCCATACTGTTTCTGTTTGAGGCTCAACGCCTGATTGTGCATCAAGTACGGCAACCGCACCATCAAGTACACGAAGAGAACGTTCAACTTCAACTGTGAAGTCTACGTGTCCTGGAGTATCGATGATGTTTACGCGGTAACCTTTCCACTGCGCAGTTGTCGCAGCGGATGTGATTGTAATACCGCGTTCTTGTTCCTGCTCCATCCAGTCCATTTGTGAAGCTCCTTCATGAGTTTCACCAATTTTGTGGATACGGCCTGTGTAGAACAAGATACGTTCTGTAGTAGTCGTTTTACCAGCATCAATGTGAGCCATGATCCCGATATTACGAGTTTTATCTAAGGAGAACTCTCTTGCCATTGGGTAATTTCTCCTTCCTTATTAGGAAATTGTGTTTTTTAAATATATGTGAAACCTACCAGCGATAGTGAGCAAATGCTTTGTTTGCTTCAGCCATCTTATGAGTATCTTCGCGTTTCTTAACAGCAGCACCAGTATTGTTAGCTGCGTCAAGGATTTCGTTAGCTAAACGCTCTTCCATCGTTTTTTCTCCGCGAAGACGAGCATAGTTTACTAACCAGCGAAGTCCGAGAGTAGTACGACGTTCAGGACGAACTTCTACAGGAACTTGGTAGTTCGCACCACCTACACGGCGTGCTTTAACTTCAAGTACAGGCATGATGTTTTTCAATGCTTGTTCGAAAACCTCCATTGCATCATTGCCAGTACGTTCTTTAATGATATCGAATGACTTGTATAGGATTGTTTGAGACTTACCTTTTTTACCATCGATCATCATTTTGTTGATTAGACGAGATACAAGCTTAGAATTATAAAGCGGATCAGGTAAAACATCTCTTTTTGCTACAGGACCTTTACGTGGCATCTGAATATCCTCCCTTCATTATTTTTACGTTTTTGTGTTTATTATTTTGCTTTAGGACGTTTAGTTCCGTATTTAGAACGGCCTTGCGCACGGTTTTCTACTCCAGCAGTGTCAAGCGCACCACGAACGATGTGGTAACGTACCCCTGGTAAGTCTTTTACACGTCCGCCGCGGATTAGTACAACGCTGTGCTCTTGCAGGTTGTGACCGATACCAGGAATGTAAGCCGTAACCTCGATTCCGTTAGTCAAACGAACACGAGCATATTTACGAAGTGCTGAGTTCGGTTTTTTCGGTGTCATTGTACCAACACGAGTACATACCCCGCGTTTTTGTGGAGAAGATACATTAGTGTGCTCTTTTTTAAAGCTGTTGTATCCTTTGTTAAGTGCAGGAGACTTTGAGTTTTCTACTTTACTCACGCGTCCTTTACGAATTAGCTGATTGATTGTAGGCATTATTTTTTCCTCCCTTCATTACGTTTTATAACCCACATACCCAGGTGGTTCATCAAAAGGCAAAAAACAATGTCTTCACACGAGAAAAAATCTCACGCAAAAACAAAAAAGTACGTTATAACATAATGGCAACAGCTGCTGCTCCTACTTCAATTCCGCAGGCTTTGCCGAGCTTTTTCATGGATTCGACCATTGAGACTGCGATCCCCTGATCTTTCGCAAGTGTAATAACACTTTTCGTAAGGATAGGATCTGCGTCTTCTGCAACGACTACTTCCTTTACCGAACCTCGTTTTAGAGCTTTCACTGTTTGCTTCGTACCAATAATAATTGATTTGGCCTGTGATACTTTATCATAAGACATAAATACATCCTCCAAAGTAACAGGTTTATTTCGAGCACCTTGGTTATATTATCATTCTAGGAGACGTATGTCAACATAGTATGACATTTTTTAGTTTCGTTGTTCTCATAGAGTGATTTTTTATTAAAATTATCTGCTGAAAGACTGTTTTGCAGTCTTTCAGCAGATTTAAATCAATTATTCAACCGGAACCATGTCATCAGTCGGCTGAACATTTGAAACTGTTTTTACTTTTCGGTATTTCATCATACCTGTACCAGCCGGAACAAGCTTACCGATGATAACATTCTCTTTCAAGCCGAGAAGCTCATCACGCTTACCTTTGATCGCTGCGTCTGTAAGGACACGTGTTGTTTCCTGGAAGGAAGCAGCAGATAAGAATGAATCAGTTTCAAGAGATGCTTTTGTAATACCGAGTAAAACAGGACGACCTGTAGCAGGACGATTACCTTCAAGCAATACCTTTTTGTTCGCTTCAGTAAATTGGTGAATATCAAGCAATGTACCTGGAAGCACATCAGTGTCACCGGCATCAATCACGCGGACTTTGCGAAGCATCTGGCGAACCATTACTTCTACGTGTTTATCACCGATTTCAACACCTTGCATACGATAAACCTTTTGAACCTCATGGAGAAGATACTCTTGAACAGCAGTCATGTCAGTCACTTTCAGAAGCTCTTTCGGATCGATCGAACCTTCTGTCAGTACTTGGCCTCGAGTAATTTTATCTCCTTCCGCTACTTTCAAACGGGAGTTATAAGGTGCCGTATAAGAACGTGTTTCCACTGCGCCTTGAACCACAATTTCCTGTTGCTTATCACGAACTTCATTGATCTCAACGACTGTACCGTCGATTTCTGTAATTGTTGCCTGACCTTTCGGATTACGCGCTTCGAAAAGCTCTTGGATACGCGGAAGACCCTGTGTGATATCGTCTCCGGCAACCCCGCCTGTATGGAATGTACGCATTGTTAACTGTGTACCAGGCTCACCGATTGATTGGGCAGCAATGATACCGACAGCCTCACCGACTTCAACATCGGAGCCAGTTGCAAGATTTCGGCCATAGCATCGTTTACATACACCATGAGGCGTATTACATGTGAAGGCAGAACGAATCCAGACTTCTTCAATGCCGGCTTCAACAATCTCTAGTGCTTTATCTTCATCGATCAGTTCGTTTTCATTGACAAGTACTTCACCTGTTTCAGGGTGCTTCACTTGTTTTCGTGCAAACCGGCCAATTAAGCGTTCTTCTAAGCGCTCAATGGTTTCCGTTCCTTCTTTAAGAGGCTTAGCAAGAATGCCTCGGTCAGTTCCGCAATCAGTTTCACGGATGATAACATCCTGCGCAACGTCAACGAGACGACGTGTAAGGTACCCTGAGTCAGCTGTTTTAAGGGCGGTATCGGCAAGACCTTTACGCGCACCGTGAGTAGAGATAAAGTACTCCAATACTGTCAGACCTTCACGGAAACTTGATTTGATCGGCAATTCAATGATACGTCCAGCCGGGTTGGCCATCAGACCGCGCATTCCGGCAAGCTGTGTAAAGTTAGACGCGTTACCACGGGCACCAGAGTCACTCATCATGTAGATTGGGTTGAGCTCATCAAGTGATTGCATTAGTTTGCCTTGGATAACGTCTTTCGCAGCACTCCAGATAGAGATAACTCTCTCATAGCGTTCTTCTTCAGTGATTAAACCACGTCGGAATTGCTTCATAACGTTATCAACTTTACCTTGTGCTTCTTCAAGAATTTCTTGCTTATCATCGAGAACGACGATATCAGAAACACCAACTGTAATACCAGCTTTTGTAGAGTATCTGAAACCTAGGTTTTTCATACGGTCAAGCATTTTAGACGTTTCCGTGATATGGAATCGTTTAAAGATTTCCGCGATGATTTTACCCAGAATGCCTTTTTTAAACGGTGCATTGATTGGCTGCTGTGCAATGGCAGCTTTAACATCGGCACCTTTTTCTAAGAAGAAACGGTCAGGTGTTTTCTCTTCAATGTTGCTCTTCGTTGGTTCATTCATGTAAGGGAATGATTCCGGCAGAATTTCATTGAAGACAAGCTTACCGACAGTTGTAATTAACAATTTTGAGCGCTGCTCTTCGGTAAATGTCACATTCTTAAGGGAGCTAGCTGGAACAGCTACTCTCGTATGAAGGTGGACATATCCGTTTTGATAAGCAAGAAGCGCTTCGTCTGTATTCTTGAAAACCATACCTTCACCGACAGCACCGGCACGCTCAAGTGTCAGATAATAGTTACCCAGTACCATATCCTGAGACGGTGTTACAACCGGTTTACCATCTTTAGGGTTCAAGATGTTCTGAGCGGCAAGCATCAAGATGCGTGCTTCAGCTTGAGCTTCTGCAGATAATGGTACGTGAACCGCCATTTGGTCACCATCAAAGTCAGCGTTATAAGCTGTACATACGAGCGGGTGAAGGCGGATTGCGCGTCCTTCAACAAGCGTTGGTTCAAACGCTTGGATACCTAGTCTGTGAAGTGTAGGGGCACGGTTCAGAAGTACCGGGTGCTCCTTGATAACTGATTCTAGTACATCCCATACCTCAGGCTGTACGCGCTCAATTTTACGTTTCGCACTCTTAATGTTGTGAGCAAGACCTTTTTCAACAAGCTCTTTCATAACGAAAGGTTTGAAAAGTTCAAGCGCCATTTCCTTCGGCAATCCGCATTGGTACATTTTCAAATGAGGACCAACAACGATTACAGAACGTCCGGAGTAATCGACACGTTTACCAAGAAGGTTTTGACGGAAACGGCCTTGCTTCCCTTTCAACATGTGAGAAAGAGATTTTAACGGTCTGTTACCAGGACCTGTTACAGGGCGTCCGCGGCGGCCGTTGTCAATTAAGGCATCGACAGCCTCTTGAAGCATACGCTTTTCGTTTTGAACAATGATGCTAGGTGCACCAAGATCCAAAAGACGTTTCAAACGATTATTACGGTTGATGACACGACGATAAAGGTCGTTCAAATCAGAAGTCGCAAAACGTCCGCCATCAAGCTGAACCATCGGTCTAAGCTCAGGAGGAATAACAGGGAGCACATCAAGGATCATCCAAGAAGGCTTGTTTCCTGAGTTACGGAAGGCTTCTAAAACTTCAAGGCGTTTGATCGCACGAGTACGGCGCTGTCCTTGTGATGTTTTCAGCTCTTCTTTTAACATATCAACTTCTTTTACAAGATCAATATCTTGAAGAAGCTTATGAATCGCTTCTGCACCCATGGATGCTTGGAATTTATTACCGTATTTATCGAGATAAGCACGGTATTCTTTCTCAGACAGAAGCTGTTTCTTTTCAAGCGGTGTGTTTGCCGGATCAGTTACAACGTAAGAAGCAAAGTAAATGACTTCTTCTAAAGCACGAGGTGACATATCCAGCACAAGACCCATACGGCTTGGAATACCTTTGAAATACCAAATGTGGGAAACTGGGGCAGCCAGTTCAATGTGCCCCATTCTCTCACGACGGACTTTAGCCCGTGTTACTTCGACTCCGCAGCGGTCACAAACTACGCCTTTATAACGAACTCGCTTGTACTTCCCGCAATGACATTCCCAGTCTTTAGTCGGTCCGAAAATGCGTTCGCAGAATAGACCGTCCTTTTCAGGTTTTAACGTACGATAGTTTATCGTTTCAGGCTTTTTCACTTCACCAAAAGACCATGAACGGATTTTATCCGGTGAAGCAAGACCGATGTTCATATACTCAAAATTGTTCACATCTAGCAAGGGGCCTACCTCCCTTTTTATCTTCGGATTAACCGATGTCACTTGCCTTTATAACTAGAGATTATTCTTTTGTTACTACATCTCGTTCAACGTCTGCAGATGCTGTTTCCTCCGGCTCTTCATCACCTGATAACGCCAGGCCGTCAGCTTGTTTTGCATCTTCTTCGTCTTCTAAATCTCTCATTTCTATTTCTTCTTCATCACCAGAAAGGATTTTGACATCCATACCTAAGCTTTGAAGTTCCTTGATTAATACTTTGAATGATTCCGGAACACCTGGTTCAGGAACGTTGTCGCCTTTAACGATGGCTTCGTATGTTTTCACACGTCCAACCACGTCATCAGATTTAACAGTCAGAATTTCTTGAAGAGTGTAAGCCGCACCGTAAGCTTCAAGTGCCCAAACCTCCATCTCACCAAAACGCTGTCCGCCAAATTGCGCTTTACCGCCAAGAGGCTGCTGCGTAACAAGTGAGTAAGGGCCTGTAGAGCGCGCATGAAGTTTATCGTCAACCATGTGAGCCAGTTTAATCATGTACATAATACCAACAGATACACGGTTATCAAACGGCTCTCCGCTACGCCCGTCGTAAAGAACCGTTTTGGCGTCACGAGACATTCCGGCTTCTTCAAGTGTTTCCCAAACATCCTCTTCACGCGCTCCGTCAAATACCGGTGACGCAATGTGGATGCCGAGATAACGAGCGGCCATACCCATATGGAGCTCCAATACCTGCCCGATGTTCATACGTGATGGTACGCCCAGCGGGTTAAGCATGATATCAATTGGTGTGCCGTCAGGAAGGTAAGGCATATCCTCTTCAGGAAGAATCTTAGAGATAACACCTTTGTTACCGTGACGACCGGCCATTTTATCCCCTTCAGAAATCTTACGTTTCTGAACGATATACACACGTACCAACTGGTTAACGCCTGGAGGAAGTTCATCTCCGTCTTCACGATTGAAGACTTTAACGTCGTGGATAATTCCGCCGCCGCCGTGAGGCACACGAAGAGAAGTATCACGAACCTCGCGGGCCTTTTCACCAAAGATGGCGTGAAGCAGGCGTTCTTCAGCAGTCAGTTCAGTTACACCTTTAGGCGTTACTTTACCAACAAGAAGATCTCCGTCTTTCACTTCTGCCCCAATACGGATGATTCCGCGGTCATCAAGATTGCGAAGCGCATCTTCACCGACGTTTGGAATATCGCGAGTGATTTCTTCAGGTCCAAGTTTCGTATCGCGTGCTTCTGATTCATATTCTTCAATGTGGATAGATGTATAAACATCATCCTTCACAAGGCGTTCACTCATGATGATGGCATCCTCATAGTTGTAGCCATCCCAAGTCATGAAGCCAACCATTACGTTACGGCCAAGTGCAAGTTCACCAAGCTCCATAGAAGGACCGTCAGCAAGGATTTCTCCTTTTACCACTTCATCGCCGACACTTACGATCGGACGTTGATTGTAGCAAGTACCTTGGTTGGAGCGGACAAATTTCAGCATGCTGTATTTATCCAGGTTCCCTTTTACTTTTTGACCATCTACTTCTTCATAACGGCGAACCCAAACGTTCTTCGCTTCTACGCGTTCAACGATACCAGGGTGTTTACAAATAACAGCGGCACCAGAGTCTTTACCTGATACATATTCCATACCAGTTCCAACGAACGGCGCTTCCGGCTGCATCAAAGGCACAGCCTGACGTTGCATGTTCGCTCCCATGAGGGCACGGTTGGAGTCATCGTTTTCTAGGAACGGGATACATGCTGTCGCAGCAGAAACAACCTGCTTAGGTGATACATCCATGTAATCCACACGGTTTCTGGAAACAACGGTGTTCTCCCCGCGGAAACGGGCGATGATGCTGTCATCAATAAATGAGCCATCGTCATCAAGACGAGCGTTCGCCTGAGCGACAACATAGTTATCCTCTTCATCAGCAGTTAAGTAATCGATTCTGCCCGTTACCTTCCCTGTTTCAGGGTCAACACGGCGATAAGGCGTTTCGATGAAACCAAAACGGTTTACTTTTGCATAAGATGAAAGCGAGTTGATCAAACCGATGTTTGGACCCTCAGGTGTTTCAATCGGACACATACGGCCATAGTGGGAGTAGTGAACGTCACGCACTTCCATTCCGGCACGTTCACGTGTCAATCCGCCTGGTCCTAATGCTGACAGACGACGCTTATGCGTTAATTCAGCAAGCGGGTTCGTCTGGTCCATGAACTGGGAAAGCTGAGAGCTTCCAAAGAACTCTTTAATGGACGCAATAACAGGACGAATATTGATCAACTGCTGAGGCGTAATTGTATTCGTATCTTGAATTGACATTCTCTCACGAACCACACGCTCCATACGGCTTAACCCGATACGGAATTGGTTCTGGAGAAGTTCACCTACAGAACGTAAACGGCGGTTTCCAAGATGATCGATATCATCTGTATCGCCTACTCCGTGCAGCAGGTTGAAGAAGTAGCTGATAGAGGAAATAATATCAGCAGGCGTAATGTTTTTAATCTCTTCTTCAATGTAAGCATTGCCGATTACATTGATAACCTGTTCTCCTTCTTGGTCAGTCGGAGCATAGATTTTAATCGATTGAAGAGTTACTTCATCTTCAACAACACCGCCATTTGGATACAGCTTTCTGAAACCGATTCCGCTTTCTAAGTATGGCAGTACTTTATCAAGTGTTCTTCTATCAAGAATCTGACCTTTTTCAGCAAGGATTTCTCCTGTTTCAGGGTCAACAAGCGTTTCAGCAAGTCTCTGATTAAAGAGGCGATTCTTAATATGAAGTTTTTTATTAATTTTATAGCGTCCTACATTGGCAAGATCGTAACGTTTCGGATCAAAGAAACGCGAATCAAGCAAGCTTTTCGCATTTTCAACTGTAGGTGGCTCTCCAGGACGGAGACGTTCGTAAATTTCAAGCAAAGCTTTGTCGCTATTTTCTGTGTTATCTTTATCAAGCGTATTTCGCAGGTATTCATTTTCTCCTACGAGATCAAGAATCTCTTGATCGGAACCGAAGCCGAGAGCACGCAAAAGAACCGTAACCGGCAACTTACGTGTGCGATCAATGCGGACATAAACAACATCTTTCGCATCAGTTTCGTATTCTAACCATGCGCCACGGTTTGGAATGACAGTTGCGGTAAAACCTTTTTTACCGTTTTTGTCTACTTTACCACTGAAATATACACTTGGAGACCGAACAAGCTGGGAAACGATTACACGTTCCGCACCATTAATGATAAAAGTACCTGTATCTGTCATAATCGGGAAATCCCCCATGAAGACATCTTGGTCTTTTACCTCTCCAGTTTCTTTGTTAATTAAACGAACCTTCACTCTTAGCGGAGCTGAGTAAGTCACATCACGTTCTTTTGATTC
Organism: Bacillus sp. 0209A; assembly: GCF_036765095.1. Classification (NCBI taxonomy): domain Bacteria; kingdom Bacillati; phylum Bacillota; class Bacilli; order Caryophanales; family Bacillaceae; genus Bacillus; species Bacillus sp. 0209A. Next base: position 20,951 of record NZ_JBAIZV010000009.1, on the reverse strand, counting down.
CTCTACAGGATATTTAGGCTCACCTAAACTATAATCAATGAACTCAAGAGAGAGGTTACCAGTGAAATCCTCAATTGGTGATATGTCTTGAAACATCTCTCTAAGACCCTCATCAAGAAACCACTGATAAGAAGAGGTTTGAATTTCAATGAGATTTGGTAATTCTAACACTTCGCTAATGCGAGCATAGCTTCTGCGCTGGCGGTGTCGTCCATACTGAACTAGTTGACCTGTCAACTGATTCACCCCTCAAATCATGCGTATTATATGTGTAATAAGCATTTCTTCCAAAGAAAGAAAATACTTTTACAAGACAAAAGAAAAAAGGGTTTCTAATTAAGAAAACCACATCCAAAAACAAATACCGATTTTATTAGCATTTCCATACTTGTATAATTTATACATAGATATTGACAATTCATCATATCAAGCAAAATATATACATTGGCATTTTATAATATTAACATAGCTAAAATACCGAGTCAAACTTTTTTTGCTTTTATGATATAATAGCCTTTCTTTTTTTGAACGACAGAAACTTCATCGAACAATTCCTCGAGCTTTTCAATGGCAGAAGGCGCGCCTTGTTTTTTCTGTATGACGATCCACAACTCACCTGAAGTTTTTAAGTGTTCAGCGCTTTTCTCAAAGATAGCATGGACAACTTTTTTTCCGGCTCGGATTGGGGGATTTGTAAGAATAGAAGCAAATGTTTGAGCAGAATCAACGTTCGAAAACAAATCACTCTGATAAATCTTAACGTTTGTTATTCCATTTTGTTCCGCATTTTCATTTGATAGCTCTACGGCTCTCTCATTAACGTCAATCATGTGGATGGTCCGGTCTTTAAAGTCGCTGGCGAGCGATAAACCAATCGGGCCGTACCCGCAGCCAACATCCAGAATGCCGCCCTCAACTTCAGGCTCTTCAAAAGAATCAATCAGCAGGCGGGAGCCGAAATCAACTTCCTTTTTAGAAAAAACCCCGCTGTCGCTGGTAAACGTGAAATCTTTTTTACGAAGCCTAAAAGACCAGGTTTGCTTGTTGCTTTTAACTGAAGGTTTATCTGAATAATAATGCTCACTCATTATTAGAACCTCCTTTTGTAATGGCATAAAGAATGGCAAAGAAAAAGCCCGCCTCATAAAAGCGAGCTCCCCCTACAGGTAAGTGAAGATTACTTAACTTCTACAGAAGCGCCAACTTCTTCAAGTTTAGCTTTAAGCTCTTCAGCTTCTTCTTTAGCAATACCTTCTTTAAGTGGTTTTGGAGTGTTGTCAACAAGTTCTTTAGCTTCTTTCAAGCCAAGACCAGTGATTTCACGTACAACTTTGATAACTTTGATTTTTTGAGAACCTGCACCAGCAAGGATAAGGTCGAATTCGCTTTGCTCTTCAGCAGCTCCGCCTGCAGCAGCTCCGCCAGCTACAGCTACAGGAGCAGCAGCAGTTACGCCAAACTCTTCTTCGATTGCTTTTACTAGGTCGTTCAATTCAAGTACAGTTGCTTCTTTAACGGAAGCAATGATTTCTTCGATATTTAAAGCCATTTGTAATTCCTCCATTTTGTTTTAATTTATGAAAAGATAATTAGATTAAGCGCCTTGTTCTTCTTTTTGTTCTGCCACAGCTTTTGCAGCAAGAGCAAAGTTGCGAACTGGAGCTTGAAGTACGCTAAGCAACATAGAAAGCAAGCCATCGCGTGATGGAAGTTCAGCAAGAGCTTTCACTTCTTCAACACTAGAAACTTTGCCTTCGATAACGCCAGCTTTAATTTCAAGAGCTTCGTGATTTTTAGCGAAGTCATTAAGAACTTTAGCCGGAGCGACAACATCTTCAGTACTGAATGCGATCGCGTTCGGTCCAGTTAAGAAATCATTCAAACCATTAAGCTCAGCTTGTTCAACCGCACGGCGAGTCATCGTATTTTTGTAAACTTTGAACTCAACGTTAGCTTCGCGAAGCTGTTTACGAAGTTCTGTTACTTCAGAAACGGTAAGTCCGCGGTAGTCAACGATGATCGTTGATTTACTTTCTTTCAGTTTAGAAGCAATTTCTTCAACAACAACTTTTTTTGTTTCAATTGCGCTGCTCATGGTTACACCTCCTGTAGATTCTTGTGTAACACTTATACCGTTAGGTGATCACGACCGAGACGACGGATTCCATATAAAAAGCCTCCATGAGACATGGAGGCTGTATATACAAGCATACGTAACGTAATAGCTGTGATAATATACACCTCGGTAGGAAGATTAAGCGGTTAGGCCCCTACTGTCTACGGTATAAATGATATTCTATTTTACAACATTTTGAATAATATCAGAATGTTGATGTCGTGTCAATATTATTTTACGTTGAAAGTTGAAGAGTCTACTTTGACACCAGGTCCCATAGTAGAAGTTACCGCAACGTTTTTCACGTAAACGCCTTTTGCTGCAGCAGGTTTAGCTTTCAGGATTGTATCGTACATTGTTGTGAAGTTCTCAACAAGTTTTTCATCCTCGAAAGAAACTTTACCGATAGGAACATGAATGTTTCCAGCTTTATCAACACGGTATTCAACTTTACCAGCTTTGATTTCGCCGATTGCTTTTTCAACTTCGAAAGTAACTGTACCAGTTTTAGGGTTTGGCATTAAACCTTTTGGTCCAAGTACACGGCCGATTTTACCAACTTCACCCATCATGTCAGGTGTTGCTACGATTACATCGAAATCGAACCAGCCTTGTTGAATTTTGTTGATGTAGTCAGTATCGCCAACGAAATCTGCACCAGCAGCTTCAGCTTCTTTCGCTTTTTCGCCTTTTGCGAAAACGAGAACGCGCTGAGTTTTACCAGTTCCGTTTGGAAGCACAACTGCTCCACGGATTTGCTGGTCGTTTTTACGAGGGTCAACCCCTAGACGGAAAGCCACTTCAACTGTAGCGTCGAATTTAGCTGTGTTTGTTTTTTTAACGAGAGCTACTGCTTCAGAAACGTCGTAAGCTTTTGAACGATCTACAAGCTTAGCAGCTTCAGCGTACTTTTTACCTTTTTTAGCCATTTTAAAATTTCCTCCTTATGTGGTTATAGCGGAATAACCTCCCACGAATAAGGGTTGCGAACTTGTTAAAACTCGCAACCCGACAAGAAACAAATTAATCCTCGATTACAATACCCATACTACGGGCAGTACCTTCAACCATGCGCATTGCCGCTTCAACGTCTGCTGCGTTTAAGTCAGGCATTTTCGTTTCAGCGATTTCGCGTACTTTATCGCGCTTAACGGTTGCCACTTTATTACGGTTTGGTTCACCAGAACCAGACTCAATTCCAGCCGCTTTTTTAAGCAATACAGCAGCAGGTGGAGTTTTTGTAATAAATGTAAATGAACGGTCTTCGTAAACCGAAATTTCAACAGGAATAATTAAACCAGCTTGGTCAGCTGTACGAGCGTTGAACTCCTTACAGAATCCCATGATGTTAACACCGGCTTGACCAAGTGCAGGTCCAACTGGTGGTGCTGGGTTAGCTTTTCCAGCAGGAATTTGCAATTTTACAACTTTTACTACTTTTTTAGCCACGAGACACACCTCCTTAAGTCCGTGATGTGGTAATAGGGTAAACCCTCCCACTCAAGGTTTCATTCTTTATATGAATGACGAAATATCAAGCTAGTTGCCTTGGATAAGTCCAAGACGTACCTTTGCTATATTATCATTTATATATAGCAATTTCAAGTTTTTTCACATTACAATTTATCGATTTGGGTAAATTCCAGCTCAACCGGCGTTTCCCGGCCAAACATATTAACGAAAACTTTGACCTTGCTTTTATCATAATCAATCTCTTCAATTGACCCAGTAAAGTTAGCAAAAGGCCCGTCTATTACTTTCACTGTCTCTTTCAGTTCAAAGTCAATGTCCGTTTTGCGTTCGTCCATGCCCATTCTCTTCAGAATGGTTTCTGCTTCGCCCGGAAGAAGCGCCGTAGGTTTTGAACCAGAGCCGGCAGATCCTACGAAACCAGTAACACCCGGCGTGTTGCGGACAACATACCAAGAGTCGTCTGTCATTACAATTTCAACAAGCACATAACCAGGGAATACTTTCTTTTTCACCACTTTTTTCTTGCCGTTTTTGATATCCGTTTCTTCTTCTTCAGGTACGACTACACGGAAAATTTTATCTTGCATCCCCATTGATTCAACACGTTTTTCCAAGTTGGCTTTTACTTTATTCTCATAACCAGAGTACGTGTGAACAACATACCAATTCTTTTCCATTCTCTTCAGGACTGTCCAGTCCTTCCCTCCCCGCATTTGGTTTTAGTGAATTACCATAACGCTCAAAAAATAGGCGTCAAGCCTATGATAACTTTCATTTTAAGCCACAATAAAAAACCCGCTGAACGGGTTTTGGCAAGTGATATTATGATCTATTATAGCACGTATTGCTGATCATTATTCAACTATTAAACGAATTAATTGAGAAATTCCTGTATCAAGGAGGGCAAAAAAGATAATAAAAAAGATAACTGTTGAAATCACCGTAATGGTATAACGCGTTAACTCTTTTCCTTTAGGCCAGCTTACCTTTTTCATTTCTTTCCCAACATCTTTAAAGAATCTCATAATACGCATGTAAAAGACCTCCACAATTTAAAAGCGCAAAAACTATTTTGTTTCAAGATGAGCTGTATGTGAATTGCAAGTACTGCAGTATTTCTTTACTTCTAATCGCTCAGCCGCTGATGCAGAGCTCTTCATTGTCGTATAATTACGGTTTCCGCAAGTCTTGCATGCCAAGGTAATCTTTTTTCTCATGTCATTACACCTTTTTCTAAATAGACATTAGTTCTTATCTTTAGTAACATATCACAGTCAGAAAAATACTGTCAATATCACTTAAATCCCTATCAAAAACTGATTTCGCGAATTTCCAAGTACTTCTCCAGCTTGCGTTTCACACGCTGAAGGGCATTATCGATCGATTTCACATGCCGGTTCAGTTCATCAGAAATCTCTTGGTAACTTCTCCCGTCAAGATATAAGACGAGTACTTTTCTCTCTAAATCACTTAATATTTCTCCCATTTTCATTTCAATATCATCAAATTCTTCCTGGTTGATGATCATTTCCTCAGGATTTAAGGTTTTCGCTCCTGAAATAACATCAAGCAGCGTTCGGTCTGATTCTTCATCAAAAATCGGTTTATCTAATGAGACGTAGGAATTCAAAGGAATGTGTTTCTGGCGAGTAGCTGTCTTTATTGCGGTAATAATTTGGCGGGTAATACATAATTCTGCGAAAGCTTTGAATGAGGTAAGCTTGTCCTCTTTAAAGTCGCGAATAGACTTATAAAGGCCTATCATACCTTCCTGAACAATATCCTCTCTGTCCGCTCCTATTAAAAAATAGGATCTTGCTTTTGCCCGAACAAAGTTTCGGTACTTCGTAATCAAGTAATCTAACGCATCACTGTCCCCAACATGAACCTTTTCAATGACCTGCTCGTCCTCCAACTGACAAAACTGTTCTTTGTTGAATTTTCCCTTGTTGTTCTGTAGATTCACTCCGATCCCCCCGGCGCACGTAGATAGAAATATTATACAGTATTGGGCAAAAAAGCGTCAACTTAATCTAAGTCCCCCCGCCTCCACTTTTCAAACGTTTTCAAAACCTCTTCTGATAAAGCAATTTTACCCGCCGGCTTTTCGGAAGTGATTTTTCTGACCCGTCTCTCTATTCGCCTTTCAATCGCTTCTACCTCTCTCAAAAGCTCCCGGGCCGATTTCCGCAATGCCCCCTGTCCGAAAATCGCCCACTGTTCAGTATAATCAGAGGTCGCGACATGAATTTGAGTCGCGATATTATTCAACGCCTGAGCAAGCTTTTCTATCCGCTCATCAGCCGTTTCATTTTCTTTTGTAAAAATCACTTCAACTCTGTGGTTGGTCTGTTTTTTCTCAAGCCCTTTTACGAGATGCGCGTCAAAAACAACAATAACCCTGTTTCCTGTATACGATTGATATTCCGCCATTTTCTGAATCAGTACGTCTCTCGCCTCTTCAAAACTGTTCGCTTTTAAATCCTTCAGCTGCGGCCAGGCTCCAATCATGTTGTATCCGTCTACTAACAGGATATCCATAAGTCTTTATTCTCCCAGAGGGTTTCGTTTCCGATAGACTTCATACATCAAAAGACCAGCCGCTACAGATGCATTCAGTGAAGTTACCTTCCCGGCCATCGGGAGTTTAATGAGAAAATCACACTTTTCTTTAACGAGGCGGCCCATTCCTTTTCCTTCACTTCCGATAACTAAAGCCAAAGGCATATTGCCGTCCATATTGCGGTAATCCTCACGCGCAGACGCATCCGTTCCGACAACCCAGATACCCCGCTCTTTCATCTCTTCTAACGTTCGTGCCAGATTGGTTACTTTCACCACAGGGATATGCTCGATCGCGCCTGTTGATGCTTTTGCCACTGTTGTTGTCAGCCCGACAGCTCTCCGTTTTGGAATCACGATGCCATGGGCGCCTACCGCATCAGCTGTTCTCATAATGGAACCAAGATTATGAGGGTCTTCAAGTTCGTCCAAAATAAGGAAGAAAGGCTGTTCATTTCTTTCTTCGGCTGCTTTATATAAATCATCCAGTTCCGCATATTCATAAGCGGCAACCTGTGCCACTACGCCTTGATGCTGCCCTGTCACCATTTGATCGAGTTTTTTTCTCGGGACATATTGAATCGTGATTCCCTGCTTTTTCGCAAGTTCAATCACCTGCTGTGCTTGTCCCTTTACGGTGTTTTCCGCCATCCACAGCTTATACAGCTTCCGATCTGATTTTAACGTTTCGATCACTGCATTTTTTCCTATGACGTAATCATGTTGCTGACTCATTTGTTTTCCTCCCTGACGTCCCGAATTGTATAGCTTCGGCAACGAGCTGACTAAGTCTATCCTCTTTTTTCTCTAGAAAAAGGTAGCCAAGCAGCGCTTCAAATGCCGTACTGTAGCGGTACGTCTGAACATCTGTATTTTTAGGTGTCGTTCCCGACTTGGCATTTCTGCCTCTTTTCAGCACCGCTTCCTCTTCTTCCGTAAAAAATGATTGATCCTGCAGAAAGAATAGGATCTCAGCCTGTGACTTTGCCGAAACAATCCGGCTTGATTTCTTATGAAGATCATTTGGTTTGGTAAAGCCCTGCTTAAGCAGGTGATGCCTGACATACACTTCAAAAATGGCATCACCTATATAAGCAAGCGCAAGACCGTTAAGCTGCTTTGAATCTTTTATCGTCTCAAAATCAAGCATCCGTTATTCTCCCCGTTTCCAGCGAGTGCCTTGAGCCGTATCTTCAAGAATGATATTCATGCTTTTCAGCTGGTCGCGGATCTGATCTGACAATGCAAAATCGCGATTCCGGCGCGCTTCATTTCTTTTTTCGATTAAGTCTTCAATCTCTTGATCAAGCAGTTCCTGCTCCCCCAATGAAAAACCGAGGACAGAAACAATACGGTTAAACATCTCAATAAACGCCGTAATCACATGATCAGCCGTATGATCTTTCTGAAGATAATAATTAGCATGCTTCGCTAAGTCGAATAAGACAGAAATGGCATTCGCCGTATTAAAATCATCGTCCATCGCTTCTTCGAATGCTTTGCGGTGCTCTTCCACTTTCTCCAGCCATTGATCGTCATCTTCCGTTAAATTCGTACTGCTGTTCAGACGGTGCTGAAGGTTGCTGTACGCTGTTTTTAAACGGTTAAACGCACTTTTGGTATTCTCCAAAAGTTCTTCTGAATAGTTAATGGGATGACGATAATGAACAGATAGCATAAAGAATCTTAAAAGCTGCGGATCATGCTGTTTAATGATGTCATGCACAAGCACAAAGTTGCCCAGTGATTTTGACATTTTTTCATTATCAATATTGATATAGCCATTATGGAGCCAGTACTTCGCAAACGTTTTGCCTGTCAGCGCCTCAGATTGCGCAATTTCATTTTCATGGTGAGGGAAGGTTAAATCCTGTCCGCCCGCATGGATATCAATCTGGTCACCCAAATACTTTTTCACCATCGCTGAGCATTCAATGTGCCAGCCCGGACGTCCTTTACCCCAAGGGCTATCCCAAGAGATTTCTCCGTCTTTCGCCGCTTTCCACAGCGCGAAATCAAGAGCATCTTCTTTTTTCTCACCGACCCGGATGCGTGCACCTGATCTCAGTTCATCAATTGATTGCTGAGAAAGCTTTCCATACCCTTCAAATGCTCTGGTTTTGAAATAAACGTCACCTTCTGATTCATAAGCGTAGCCCTTTTTCACGAGCTGATCTACGAACTCGATAATCACATCCATGTTTTCCATCACTCGCGGATGAAGGTCGGCTTTTCGGCAGCCGAGCGCACCTACATCTTCAAAGTATGCTTTAATAAAACGCTCTGAAATGGCAGGCACATCCTCACCAAGTTCATTTGCCGCTTTTATTAATTTATCGTCTACGTCTGTAAAGTTAGAGACATACTGCACATCATAGCCTTTATACTCCAGATAATTTCGAACCGTATCATAAACGATAGCGGGACGCGCGTTCCCGATGTGAATGTAATTGTAAACCGTCGGTCCGCACACGTACATTTTCACTTTTCCCTCTTCAAGAGGAACGAATGTTTCCTTCTGTCTAGTCAATGTATTATAAAGTGTGATTGTCATTTTTGATTGATCCTTTCTTTTCTGTCTTCAATTTCTGCCTTCAGCTCTAAAATCTGCTGTTCCAAAGACTTAAAGCGATCAGCAACCGGATCGGGCAAATCCTGATGGTTTAAATCGCGTCTTACTTTCTTGCCATTTTGTACAACGACCCGTCCAGGGATGCCGACAACTGTTGAAAAATCAGGAACGTCGTGCAACACTACTGAACCGGCACCAATCTTTGAGCCTTCACCGACAGTAATCGAACCGAGCACTTTAGCACCTGTGGCTATCAATGCGTCATTTTTAATCGTTGGGTGCCTTTTTCCCTTTTCTTTCCCCGTTCCCCCGAGGGTAACCCCCTGAAAAACGGTGACGTTATTACCGATTTCACATGTCTCCCCAATGACAACCCCCATACCATGGTCTATGAAGAATCTTCTCCCGATTGTAGCGCCGGGGTGGATTTCGATCCCGGTAAAAAATCGGCTTACTTGAGATATAAGGCGTGCAAGGAAATAAAATTTTCGTTTATATAAAGCATGTGCAATCCGATGCGCCCATATAGCATGTAAACCGGAATAAGTTAAAATCACTTCAAAATAGCTTCTTGCTGCTGGATCTTGATCGAACACTGTATCAATGTCTTCTTTGAGCATTCTAAAAAACACATGCTTCCCCCCATTTCTCTCTATCTGATTTCCTCTACCCAATAAAAAAAGCGCCTCTGCATGTAAACATGACAGAGACGCTTTAACCGCGCGGTTCCACTCTGTTTGAAAAGCAGACTTCTGCTCTCCCAACTTCAGCCTGTAACGGCGGCGGCCGCCTTTGAATACTGATTTCGAAAAATGTTCTTCAAAGGTCTTAAGGGCGCACTTCTAAAACCCGGCTCATGGATCTCTCTCAGCCAATGAAGATCCTTTCTGTAATGGCCTAAAGCTTTATACTCTTCCCTGTCAACAATCATCTATTTAGATGTTTTTAAACGCTGAATCGCAATCTCTTTACCGATCAATTCAATTGATTGCGGCAGTTCCGGACCGTGAGTCTGACCTGTTACAGCAACACGGATCGGCATAAACAGTTTTTTCCCTTTATGGCCAGTTTCTTTCTGCACTGCTTTGATCGATGCTTTGATGTTATCCGGAGTGAACTCCTCAAGTTCTTCAAGCTTCGCAGCGAATGTGCTGAGCACTTCAGGAACCTGTTCCTCTTCCAGAACAGCTTTTGCTTCTTGATTATACTCGATCTTATCCGTAAAGAACAAATCAGTCAGCTCAACAATCTCCGCACCGTAGCTTAATTGCTCATGGTAAAGGGAAATCAGTTTACGAACCCATTCTTGTTCTTCAGCAGAAAGCTCAGTACCGACTTTTCCGGCCTTTTGCAAATGCGGAAGAGTCAGTTCAACAACCTGATCAAGATCCAGCTTCTTCACATATTGGTTGTTAACCCATTTTAGCTTATGCATATCAAACAAAGCTGGTGATTTAGATAAACGGTTTACATCAAAAATGTCAATAAACTGTTCTCTTGTGAATAGCTCTTCTTCTCCAACCGGTGACCAGCCAAGCAGACCGATAAAGTTGAACAGCGCTTCTGGCAAGTAGCCAAGCTCTTTATACTGCTCTATGAATTGAATAATGGACTCATCACGTTTGCTGAGCTTTTTACGGCTTTCATTGACGATCAGCGTCATGTGTCCGAACTGAGGAACATCCCATCCGAATGCTTGGTAGATCATAATCTGTTTCGGTGTGTTAGAAATATGATCCTCACCGCGCAGCACATGTGTCATTTTCATTAAGTAGTCGTCAATAGCTACCGCGAAGTTGTAAGTCGGCGTTCCGTCTTTTTTCACAATAACAAAGTCGCCAATGCCATCTGACTCGAAAGTAATTTCGCCTTTTACGATATCATTGAAGGCGATGACTTTTCCTTCCGGCACGCGGAAACGAATACTCGGTTTTCTGCCTTCAGCAATAAATTTCTCCTGTTCTTCCTGAGTCAGATTTCTGTGTTTTCCGGAATAGCGCGGCATTTCTCCGCGGGCAATCTGTTCTTCACGCTCTTTTTCAAGCTCTTCTTCCGTACAGTAACATTTATAAGCAAGCCCTTTTTCAAGCAGCTCTTCATAGTACACTTTATAGATATCGTTACGCTCTGACTGACGATATGGACCGTATTCACCGCCGACATCGACACTCTCATCCCAGTCAATACCGAGCCATTTCAGATAATTCAGCTGGCTTTGTTCTCCGCCCTCAATATTGCGCTTTTTATCAGTGTCCTCAACACGAATAATAAACTTACCGCCTTGGTTGCGGGCAAATAAATAATTAAAAAGCGCCGTTCTGGCATTTCCAATATGCAAATGTCCGGTTGGACTCGGTGCATAACGGACGCGTACTTCGTTTCCCATTTTCAAATACTTCCTTTCATGTCATGTATGGCCTCAGGCTAAAATGTATGAATCTATTCTACCACCAAATACACCCGGCATCAAAACAAGTTAGCCTTTTTGTATCAGTACTGTCGCTTGAGCCGCTATTCCTTCCGCCCGGCCTGTAAATCCAAGCTTTTCTGTCGTTGTTGCTTTTACATTCACTTGAGAAACGTCTGCATCAAGCCCTTCGGCGATTCTTTTTCTCATATCTTCTATGTACGGCAGCATCTTCGGCTTCTGTGCAATGATGGTGCAGTCAATGTTTCCAAGAACATAGCCCTTCTGTTTCACGATCCCCCAGACATGCTGAAGTAATTTGAAAGAATCTGCGTCCTTGAATTCAGGAGCAGTATCAGGAAAATGCTTGCCGATGTCACCTTCTCCCACAGCTCCCAGACAGGCGTCAGCGACGGTATGCAGCAATACGTCTGCATCAGAATGGCCGAGCAGCCCTTTTTCATAAGGGATCTCAATTCCGCCAATAATCAAAGGACGGCCCTCAACTAATTGATGCACATCAAATCCTTGTCCAATTCTAAACATGTTTATTCCCACTTTCTGAGTCCATGATCGCTTCAGCTGACGTCAAGTCGTCTGGCGTCGTCAACTTAATATTTGTATACCTGCCTTCTACAACACGGACCGAAACGCCTTCCATCTCTTCAACGAGGCTGGCGTCATCTGTCCCTAAAAATCCCTTGTGCTCGGCCTCAGCGTGAGCCTTTATCAATAAAGAAAGACGAAAAGCTTGTGGTGTTTGGACAGCCCACAAGCTTGAACGTTCAATCGTCTCACTGACTTGTAAATCTTGAACGCGTTTAATCGTATCTTTTACCGGGACAGCGAGGATGGCCGCTCCTGCTTGTTCCGCTTCATCGACCAATTCGTCAATTTGTTCATGTTTTATAAAAGGCCGGGCGCCGTCGTGAACAAGGACTATCTTTTCTTGTTTCACGGCTTTCAGCCCCTTATAAACACTGTGCTGACGCTCATCTCCGCCTGCAACAAGCTCAATAGCGGTTTGAAAACGATAATTGGTCAGCAATTGCTGAAAATCCTCCCGCTCCCGCTCATTAATCACCAAAATGATTTTTTCGCACGGCTGGTGGCTGTCAAACACTCTTAACGTGTGTATGATCACCGGGTCTCCTTTCAGCTCAATGAACAGTTTATTTCTCCCTGCCTTCATCCGTTTTCCCTGTCCGGCTGCAAGAATCACCACATCATAACTCATTGTTTTTTCTCCCTTTACAGCGCCTTCTCCAACAGCTTAGGCTTAGCAAAAATCATTCGTCCCGCTGCTGTCTGCAGCACACTTGTAACGAGTACATCTATATGCTTTCCGATATAATTGCGTCCTTCTTCAACGACAATCATCGTACCGTCATCCAAGTAGGCAACTCCCTGATTATGCTCTTTCCCGTCCTTAATGACCTGAACATTCATTTCCTCGCCAGGAAGCACGACAGGCTTGACCGCATTGGCAAGGTCATTAATGTTTAATACCGCTACCTTCTGAAGCTCGCATACTTTATTTAAATTAAAATCATTCGTCACGACGACCCCTGATGTCAGCTTAGCGAGTTTGACGAGCTTGCTGTCAACCTCCTGAATATCTTCAAAGTCGCCTTCATAAATTTCAACTTCAATGTCTAATTCTTTCTGAATGCGATTCAGGATATCAAGACCGCGCCGTCCTCTGTTCCGTTTTAGAACATCTGAAGAGTCAGCAATATGCTGTAATTCCTCAAGGACAAACTGCGGAATCACGATAATCCCTTCTAAAAAACCAGTCTGACAAATATCTGCAATTCTCCCATCAATAATAACACTTGTGTCCAAAATTTTCAGCTTCTTGTCCTCAACCTCATGTTCTTCATCGGCTGGTCCTTTTTTCTTTTGCATTCTGGCGGAAATGGAAAACAGACTGATCAATTCATCCTTTTTCTTAAAGCCCACCTGGAAGCCTAGATAACCGAGGAAGAAAGCTAAAAACACAGGGATGATTGTGCTGAATATGCGGTAAGGTATATTGTCTAAAGGAATAACATTTACGATAAGATAAGCAATTATAAGTCCAAAAACCAAGCCAAGACTTCCAAACAACAAATCTGGAACCGGCGCTTTTAACAATGAATCCTCTATCCACTTCATCCAGTTCACAACGTAATCTGTACCCCATATACTGATGAGAAAAAAGATAATTGCTCCTATTGCCGCAGACGTATATGCGTTTGTTATTAAAGGTATGTCCTGTATACTTAACAGTACAAACAATTCAGGTATTAAAAATATACCAACAACGCCGCCGAAAATAATGAAGAACGCCTGAACTATTCGTTTTAACATACCCCCACCTCCTTTTTTAAACATTTTATTTTCACAAGATTTTATGCATCCTACGAATATCAGAATAAACAAAAACCAACATTAATATACCCGTTTTCATAAGGTTTTAACCGAAATCACAGCTGTCTGTCTAAATAATGCTTCTCTTGCAGCCGTTTTAATCCTTTTTTAATCTTTTGGGCTCGTACTTCGCCGATTCCCTCTACTTCATCTAAATCTTCTGCACTCGCTTCAATAATCCTTGGGAGAACTCCAAATGCTTCTACAACATTTTCCACTATCGGCATAGGAAGACGCGGGATCTTATTTAACAGCCTGTATCCTCTTGCCAGTACATAATCATCAAGATTTGTAGAAGCCGGGTAACCGAGCAGTTTATAAACAATGGAATCATCCAGCAGATCATAGCTGGACATATCCTGCAGCTCTTTCAAGAGAACAAACGGGTCTTTAATTTTTTCTTTCACATAATCCTTGATAAATAAAGCCGCCTCTTCTTCCATATCCGTAATCAATTCAATGACTTGCAGTTTAATCAAATGGCCTTCTGTTCCAAGCTCTTTGATATACATGTTGATTTCGTTTTTGATTCGCAGCACCATTTCATAACGATGCATGACGGACAAGACATCACTGAAGGTAACAAGCTCCTCAAACTCTAATGCATTCAGTGCATTAATCGTTTTGTCGAGGATTGTCTTATATTTTTCAAGTGTTTGAATGGCTTGGTTCGCTTTGGTTAAAATAAATCCTATGTCTTTTAGTGTATACTTCATGTTTTCCTGATATAACGTTATGACATTTCTTCTTTCAGAAATAGCGATCACGAGACAGCCAGTTTGCTTAGCTACTCTTTCGGCGGTTCTGTGCCGCATTCCTGTTTCTGATGAAGAAATTGTGGCTTCAGGCATCAGCTGTGTATTGGCGTATAGGATCTTTTGACCAGAATCACTTAAAATAATCGCCCCATCCATTTTAGCCAGCTCATATAAGTGTGCCGGAGAAAAAGCAGTGTTAATATGGAAACCGCCATCCACAACTTCTTTTACTTTATCGTTATATCCAACAACAATCAGACCGCCTGTATTTGCTCTCAGTACATTTTCGATTCCAGCTCTGAGCGGAGTACCCGGAGCAACAAACTGCAATATAGATGACAGGTCTAACTCGTGTTTCGCCCCTTTTTTCTCTTTTTCCATCTATTATCCTCCTAATGAAGTACGAAGCGCCTCTGCAACATTTGCTACTCCGATAACCTCAATCCCTTTTGGTTTTGTCCATCCATCCAGATTTGCCGCGGGTATGATCATGCGTTTAAAACCAAGCTTAGCAGCTTCCTTCACACGCTGTTCAATTCTTGAAACCCGCCGGACTTCTCCGGTTAATCCCACTTCACCTATAAAACAATCGGCAGGATTTGGAGGTGTATCTCTAAAGCTTGACGCGATACTGATCGCAATGGCAAGGTCAATTGCCGGTTCATCAAGCTTTACGCCGCCGGCCACTTTCAAATAAGCATCCTGATTTTGCAGCAGCAGCCCAACTCTTTTTTCTAACACGGCCATTAACAGCGAAACCCTGTTATGGTCTATTCCCGTTGCCATACGCCGCGGATTGCCAAAGCTTGTCGGCGAGATAAGCGCCTGGATTTCAACGAGAATCGGCCTTGTGCCTTCCATAGAGGCAGTTATACTCGAGCCTGCAGATCCCGCTGAGCGTTCTTCCAAGAAAATTTCTGAAGGATTCAAAACCTCGGTGAGCCCCTCTTCGCGCATTTCAAAAATACCCATTTCGTTTGTAGAACCAAAACGGTTTTTTACAGCCCGCAAAATACGGAAGGTATGGTGACGTTCTCCTTCAAAATATAAAACAGTGTCAACCATATGCTCCAACAATCTCGGCCCTGCAATAGACCCTTCTTTTGTCACGTGTCCTACGATAAAAATCGGAATGCCTTTTGTTTTGGCGATTTTCATCAGCTCAGCCGTACATTCTCTGACCTGTGACACGCTGCCGGGAGCCGATGTGATATCGCTTTGGTAAACCGTTTGAATAGAGTCAACAACGACAAACGCTGGATTCATCTCTTGTATAGCAGACGAAATATACTCCATATCGGTTTCAGATAAAACATGCAGCGACGGACTATTAATGCCGAGACGGTCTGCTCTAAGTTTCGTTTGTTTGACCGATTCTTCTCCCGAAATGTACAGCACACTGTTCGATGAGTCTGATAATTGAGCAGAAACTTGCAGTAATAACGTTGACTTTCCGATACCGGGATCTCCGCCGATTAAAACAAGTGAGCCTTTAACGACACCTCCGCCGAGTACCCTGTTAAATTCGCCAAGCTTGGTTTTGACGCGGGGTTCATCTGATGTTTCGATTGATGTAATAGGTGAAGGTTTCTGTACAGTTTGAACAGAATGAGAAAAAGCCGCTCTCCGATTGGCCGGTGCCTTTTTAATCATTTCTTCCACCATTGTATTCCAAGCACCGCAGCCCGGACATTTCCCCATCCATTTTGGAGACTCATAACCGCAGGATTGGCAGATGAATTTCGATTTTGTTTTAGCCATATATAGTGTAAGACCTCTCCCTTGTTCTATTTCTTGATATGAAAGTGAGGCATACACTTACATGCTGTATGCCTCATTTTCGTCTTCTATATTAATTCGTTTTAGCAGTCGTTTTTACGACAATTTCGCCGTCTTCTACATCGAGAACGATATGCTGTCCTTTATGAATATTTCCTCTGAGGAGTTCTTCAGATAAACGGTCTTCTACATGTTTTTGGATAGCTCTTCTTAACGGACGGGCACCGTATTCCAGATCAACACCCTCTTCCGCGACTTTCGCTTTTGCAGCATCTGTCAATTCGATAGAAAGATCCTGTTCTTTCAGACGTTTCGTTAATTGGTCAGACATTAATGACACGATTTCAGTAAGGTGTTTTTTCTCAAGTGAATGGAAGACAATGATTTCATCAATCCGGTTGATAAACTCCGGTCTGAACGCGCGTTTCAGTTCACCCATCACTTTATCTTTCATGTCTTTATGATTTTGCGTCTCATCCTGAACGTTAAAGCCGACATATTTATTGCGTTTCAGTTCACTTGCTCCGACGTTTGATGTCATAATCAGAATCGTATTGCGGAAATCGACTGTACGTCCTTTAGAGTCAGTCAAACGCCCGTCTTCAAGAACTTGCAATAAAATATTGAAGACATCTGGGTGTGCTTTCTCAATCTCATCAAGAAGCACCACAGAGTACGGTTTTCTTCTTACTTTCTCTGTTAATTGACCGCCTTCATCGTATCCCACATATCCCGGAGGTGAACCGACAAGTCTTGAAGTCGAGTGTTTTTCCATGTATTCAGACATATCAATTCTGATCATGGCTTCTTCATCGCCGAAAATGGATTCAGCAAGTGCTCGCGCCAGCTCTGTTTTACCCACACCTGTAGGGCCTAAGAAAATGAATGAGCCGATTGGGCGTTTAGGATCTTTTAACCCTGCTCTTGCGCGTCTGACTGCTTTTGCAACAGCGACAACCGCTTCATCCTGGCCGATGACACGGGAGTGAAGAATGCTCTCCATATTGAGAAGCTTATCTGTTTCGGTTTGAGCGATTTTAGATACTGGCACACCAGTCCAGCTAGATACAACCATCGCAATATCATCAACAGTAACCTCTGAGTTTTCCTGCCCTTGCTTCTCTTTCCATGATTTTTTTGTATCCTCTACTTGCTCGCGCAAGCGCTGCTCAGTGTCGCGCAAGGAGGCCGCTTTTTCAAACTCTTGGCTCTGCACCGCCGCATCCTTCTCTTTACGAACCTCATCAAGCTTCTGTTCAAGCTCTTTTAAGTTAGGAGGCGTGGTAAAAGAGCGCAGTCTAACCTTTGAACCCGCTTCATCAATCAAGTCAATTGCTTTATCCGGAAGGAAACGGTCAGAAATATATCTGTCAGAAAGCTTAACCGCAGCTTCAATGGCATCATCAGTGATAGAAACACGGTGGTGGGCTTCGTATCTGTCACGCAAGCCTTGTAAAATTTGAATGCTTTCATCTGCAGATGGCTGATCAACCTGGATTGGCTGAAAACGGCGTTCCAATGCTGCATCTTTTTCAATATATTTACGGTACTCATCAAGAGTCGTCGCTCCAATACATTGAAGTTCGCCGCGAGCAAGTGAAGGTTTTAAAATATTAGATGCATCAATGGCACCTTCTGCTCCGCCCGCTCCGATTAAGGTATGGAGCTCATCGATGAATAGAATGATGTTTCCTGCCTGGCGAATTTCATCCATGACTTTTTTCAGGCGATCCTCAAATTCACCGCGGTATTTAGTGCCGGCAACAACTGTTCCCATGTCTAATGTCATCACGCGTTTATCGCGTAAGATCTCGGGAACTTCGTTATTAATAATTTGCTGTGCCAAACCTTCTGCGATTGCAGTTTTACCTACACCTGGCTCACCAATGAGAACAGGGTTGTTTTTCGTTCTTCGGCTTAACACTTCGATTACACGCTGAATTTCCTTGCTTCTGCCGATTACAGGGTCTAGGCTGTCTTCCTTCGCAATAGCAGTTAAGTCTCTTGCCAAGCTATCAAGCGTAGGCGTATTCGCATTGCTGTTTGTTCCTGTCGCTGATGATCCTGTTTCATTGCTTCCGAGAAGCTGGAGCACTTGCTGTCTAGCTTTATTTAAGCTGACGCCGAGGTTATTCAGAACTCTTGCAGCAACACCTTCACCTTCGCGAATCAGACCAAGAAGAATATGTTCTGTTCCAACATAAGAATGACCTAGTTTTCTTGCCTCATCCATTGAAAGCTCAATGACCTTTTTAGCTCTTGGAGTGTAATGAATCGTTTGAGACATTTCCTGCCCGCGACCGATCAAACTTTCAACTTCTTTTTGAATTTTATCTGAACCAAGTCCAAGCGCTTGTAGAGCTTTAGCGGCAATCCCTTCTCCTTCTCGTACCAGTCCTAATAAAATATGCTCAGTGCCAATGTTATTATGACCTAAACGAAGTGCTTCTTCCTGTGCAAGCGCCAGTACTTTTTGAGCTCGTTCTGTAAATCTTCCAAACATCATATCGATTCATCCTCCTGTCTTTTCCCATTCATTTCCAAGTGAAGCCGTTCTCTGATGAGAGCCGCTCTTCGAATGTCCCTTTCGTTCGGACGCAAAGCGCCTCCCGAGTACTGCTGTAAAAATCCTGGCTGTGTCAAAATCATTAGTTCATTAAGTATGTTGCTTGAAAGTCCTTTAATAATGCCTAGATCTATGCCTAACCGGACATCCGAAAGGCACTTCGCAGTCTCTTTCGACTCTATCATCCGACAATTGGACAAGACCCCGTAAGATCGATACACCCGATCCTCAAGTTCTATCTTAGAGGTTTGATAAAGCGCTTCTCGGGCAGATCGTTCTTGTTCAATCAGCTGGGCAGCAACACTGTTAAGGTCATCCACAATATCCTGCTCTGGCTTACCAAGCGTAATCTGATTTGAAATTTGAAAGATATTCCCTACTGCTTCGCTGCCTTCCCCATAAATTCCTCTAACAACTAAGCCTAATTGATTAATTGCCGGTATAATTCGATTTATTTGCCTAGTTAAAACCAATGCCGGCAGATGCATCATGACTGAAGCCCTTAAACCCGTACCTACATTTGTAGGACAGCTGGTTAAGTATCCTCTTTGCTCATTGAATGCATAATCAACTTTTTCTTCAATCCAGTCGTCGACCTGGTTTGCGGCTTTCATTGCTTCTAAAAGCTGAAATCCAGGAAAAAGACACTGTATTCTAATATGATCCTCTTCATTTATCATGACGCTTACTTCCTCATTTTCAGAAAGCAAACAACCTCCAAAAGGGGATTCTGTCAGATTCGGACTGATGAGATGTTTTTCCACTAATACACGCTTTTCTAAAGACTGTGCATCATGCATTCTGATCAAAACGAATTTGCCGATTTCGGGAATTTCTTGTCCTGAAAACTGATCTTCAAACTGCTGTATGATGGATGAGGCTTCTTCATTGGAATACCGCGTAGGGAACCGTATATGTTCAAAGTTCCTTGCTAAACGTATGCGGCTGCTGAGTACAATGTCACTTTCAGGTCCTTTCTGCTTCATCCAACTGCTTAGTGCGTCCTGAATAAAATGCTTTAGCGACATTACCCCTGTTCCTCCTCACTATCTGTACTTTTGAGTGATTGCTCTAATGAACGAATTTGATCTCTCACATGAGCTGCGTTTTCAAATTCTTCTTGATGAATTAAGGATTCTAATTCTTTTTTAAGCATGTCAATCTGCCGTCTGACATGGAGATTGCCACCTATACGTTTCGGTATTTTTCCAGCATGCACAGTGTTTCCGCTGTGCACTTTACGTAAGATAGGTGTAATGTTGCTACGAAATGTTTTATAACATTCAGAACATCCAAAACGGCCAATTTTTCTAAATTGCTGAAAGGTCATTCCACATTTCGGACAAGCAGATATTTGCTCCGATTGACTGAACATTTGAGTTCCTGCTTTTTGAAATGAAGAATCCATGTTCAGCAAACCCGAAAGTAAATTATGAATAGAGAAACCGTGATTTGCACTTATACCATATGAATCACTATTTTCTTTGGCACATTGTTCACAAATATGAACTTCTTTTTTCTCTCCGTTATCAACCTTTGTAAAGTGAAAAGTGGCTGGTCTCTCGTGGCACTCTTGACAAATCAATCTTTTCACCCGCTTATTTTAATTTTAAAGAAGTCAGCATAGCCTTCATCATTCTTGCTCTTAATTCATCACGTTCAGGCAAGTCAATGTATAAAACCGAGCGGTCCATCACGCTGACCATCATTTTTGCTTCTCTTTCTGAAATCACCTTGTCTTCTAATAGCCTTATAATAATGTCATCAGAGGCTGCTTGAGACAAATGGGTATTAATTTGAGAAATAATATTATTGATCAGGACAACTTCACTGTTCATTTTAATTTTAATAATTCTGATGTAACCGCCGCCCCCGCGTTTGCTCTCAACAATATAACCTCTCTCACTTGTAAATCTGGTGTTGATGACATAATTTATTTGGGAAGGAACGCATTGAAATTTATCTGCAATTTCGCTTCGTTTAATCTCTAAAATTTCCTTGCCATTTTGATCTAACACTCGTTTTAAATATTGTTCAATGATGTCAGAAATATTATGTCCCACTCAACCCCCTCCTTTACTGACTTTGACTATATTTGACTTTAATCTTACTATAAGGCGTTTCTCGAGAATTTTCAACTTTCTCGCTCTATCCTTTATTATTTCCACTTTCTCGGCCCATAAAACCTGACCACCGATTTAAAATTCAGTGTAAAGTTATTATATTATACAATTAAATGAAATTTTATGATACCAACAAACCAGAATACAAAAAAGAGCAGCTCATATGAGCTGCTCTTTTTTCGA
>NZ_JBAIZV010000008.1:0-78527 GCF_036765095.1 Bacillus sp. 0209A | reverse complement strand
ATGAGCTGGGTTTTTTGGTTTATATCTGTACTGATTTGTTTTCATCAGTATCCATTTTATCGAGCTTTTTGCTTTTCAGGTTTTCTAATACTTTTAATACCAATACAATCCTCAGCATGTTCAACATGAGAGTTGTAAATAACCAATGCAGTATGTACTGAGAATTCATCTAGACGCCATCCAACTGCGATTGGCGGGATAGAACCGCCTAATCCGTTGGCAGTATGCTTGTCGTTTGTTCTGTTTTTCCAAGGTAGAATTGATTGGTGATAATTAAAGCAATGGTAAACATGCCAGTCATAAATAAGCCTAAAAAGAAACAAAGAACAAACCCTGCAAAATCAGTAAACGACCTATGATTATACCGATCCAATATATTGTTACCGTTATGGTTGCTAAGGAGTTAGAAATCTCCCATTTCTCAGCGAAGATAGAAGGGATAAAGTGAACAATCGATACTTCATGGCTCCATAAAAAAGAAGTACGCAGCTGCTAAAGAAATAAACAGTAAGCCAAGTCTTCGAAAAACTTATAGGTGCTTGTTTTCCATTGCCCGAAGTGTCTGTTTGACGAATGAGCAAATCGTCAAAGCTGCCAAAGCTCATTCGGCTCCAAACAAGCATCAGAAGAAATGAAATTAGCCCCAATACCAGAAATGCCAATGCCCATACATTATTGCTAATTAAAAAACCAGACAGCAACGGCATGAAAAGGGCTCCTAAACCGTACGCTACTTCCATCTTACTCATGACGATTGCTTGTTTTTCTATAATTGCTGTTAAGATAATTGTTCCTACACAAGATTCTACCAGTCCGGGTATCATGTGGCGTGGATATGCCTCAGCTTGCTGAACTGATGATGTAGAAAACCCCGCTTGATACTATGAGGATGCCATTCAGGAATTGATGGGAATATTTCCGTTGTCAAATGAGAGAAAAGATATTGCTGTTGTTAAAACGATTCTTGTTTCTCATCCGGATATGATATAATTCAAAGATGGCTTAAACCTAGTTTTAGCCATTTTTTTCTTCAGTATTCATCTTGCATATTTGATTAACATTTAATATGATACTCTTTGTATAATAACTCCTTGCCTCTATACAACATACTCAACGTTTCCCCTTTTTCTTCGTTCGTTTGGCCTTTCCTTTTCTCCCGTAAAATAAAGAAAGCTCCCAGCACAATAGATACGGTGCGGATTTATTTTTTAAAAAAGGAGTCGTTATATTTGAATAATAGTTTTACATTACAACAGCAATGGTTCGGTAATATCCGAAAAGACATTCTTGCTGGCATTTTAGTTGCATTAGCATTAATACCTGAAGCGATTGGCTTCTCGATTATAGCGGGTGTTGACCCGATGGTCGGTCTTTATGCGTCATTTTGTATAGCCATTATCATTTCTATTTTTGGCGGCAGACCTGGCATGATTTCAGCAGCTACTGGCTCAATGGCGGTCGTTATGGTGTCGCTGGTTGCTGATCATGGGCTTCAATATTTATTTGCGGCAACGATTTTGACAGGAATTATTCAGGTGATTTTAGGTATCAGTAAAATTGCGAGATTAATGAAATTCATCCCGCGTTCTGTGATGATCGGGTTTGTGAATGCACTGGCGATCCTTATTTTCTCTGCGCAGCTTCCTCAGTTTGAGGGTGCTTCTTGGAGCATGTATGCAATGCTTGCCGGGTCGTTGGTAATTATTTATGTGCTCCCGCGATTTACGACTGCGGTTCCGTCTCCGCTTGTCGCGATTATTGTGATGACGATTATTGCGGTTACTTTCCATGTGGATGTGCGGACGGTCGGAGATATGGGCAATATTTCTAGTTCGTTGCCTCATTTCTTAATCCCTGATGTTCCGTTTACCTTTGAAACACTGCAAATCATTTTTCCTTATTCGATTGCTTTAGCATTTGTCGGATTACTTGAGTCTTTGCTGACAGCACAAATTATTGATGAAATGACGGATACGGACAGTGATAAAAATAAAGAGAGCCGCGGACAGGGAATTGCGAATATCGTGACTGGATTCTTTGGCGGAATGGCAGGCTGCGCTATGATTGGACAATCTGTCATTAATACAAAAGCGGGCGGACGCGGACGCTTATCTGCATTTGTTGCTGGTGCTTTTCTGATGTTTTTAATTGCCGTCTTGAGTACTGTTGTCGTGAAAATTCCAATGGCTGCGTTAGTGGCTGTTATGGTTATGGTTTCTGTTGGCACATTTGATTGGTCTTCTTTAAAAGGCCTCAAAAAAGCGCCGCTCACAGACTCTATTGTCATGGTTGTGACTGTGATTACGGTTGTTGTGACGGATGACTTGTCTAAAGGCGTATTCGTCGGCGTTCTCTTAAGTGCGGTGTTCTTTGTGGCAAAAATTTCGAAGCTGAAAATTGTTTCGCATGCAGGGGATCAAAAGCTGAGAACGTATCAAGTAAAGGGACAGATCTTTTTTGCGTCAGTGACTGATCTTACGAATGCGTTTATTTATCAAGAGGATATTGAGCGAGTCGTGATTGACTTAACTGAGGCCCATGTTTGGGATGATTCAGGAGCGGCTGCGCTTGATAAGATTGTTGCGAAGTTTAAGGAACAAGGAATTGAAGTTGAAGTAAAGGGTTTGAACAATGCTAGTAAAGCTCTTATGAAGCAAATGACATAAAGTGTGAAAGCCCAGATTGGTGAGATCTGGGCTTTTTTATATAACATATGGCTGAACGGCATTGATATAATAGAGTGAGAAAGAAATATTTAATAGGAGACTTGTATATGACGCTTCAGAAGCTGAACCATGTATTGGGGAAAGTCATGCCGCTTTTAACGCCTGCTAGTGTTGTGCTGGGCGTGCTGCTGTCTCAATTTTTAAATGGGTATGAAAGTGCTGTGCCTTGGATCTTTGCTTTTATTACGTTTGCAGGCAGTTTGAGCGCTAACTTTCAATCTTTGAGACATGCGTTGTCTCATCCTCTTCCTATGATTCTTGCACTATTTGTTCTTCATATTTTCATGCCGCTTTTTGCTTGGGGCAGCGGCCATCTTATATTTAAAGGCGATCCTTTGACAATCACAGGTTTAACATTGGCTGTTGTGATTCCTACCGGGATTACAAGCTTGATTTGGGCAGCGATGTATAAAGGGAATGTCGGTTTGACGCTTTCGATTATCTTGGTTGATACGGTGCTGTCACCATTGGTCGTACCGCTGAGCCTTTCATTGCTGGCCGGCGCTCAGGTTCATATGGATGTGTGGGGAATGATGAGAGGGCTGATTGTGATGGTCGTGATTCCTTCTTTTCTGGGCATGCTGTTTAATCAGATGTCATCTCCAGATAGAACCGCATCTGTTAGCAGTGCGCTGTCACCTTTTTCAAAGCTTTGTCTGATGGCTGTGATTGCGATTAATAGTTCAGCGATTGCCCCTTATTTTAAAGCAGTTGATTTAAGATTTGTAGGAATAGCTGTGACGGTCTTCTTTATTGCGTTAACAGGCTATGCCGCTGCTTGGCTGATCGGGAAAATAATGAAAAGGCGCCAAGAGGAAATTGTATCTCTTATTTTTACGGGAGGCATGAGAAATATCAGTGCCGGCGCAGTTCTTGCCGTTACATTCTTCCCGTCTCAGGTTGCTGTTCCGGTGGTGATCGGCATGCTGTTTCAGCAGATACTTGCCGCGTTGTTTGGCTATATGGTGAATCGTTTTGAATTAAAACCTGTATTGCAGAAAGCATGAAAAAACCGCTCAATCTTATGAGCGGTTTTTTCCGTATAGCCATTCGAGCGCAATGATGAACTGTTGGCAGAAGTACTTGCGGTGGTGCACCGCCCCTTGTTCAATTGAAAGACATAGCTGATTTTCAGTGAAGCCTTTTTCTTTTAAACTTTGATGCACTTGCTTTGTATTCCGCAGCATATTTCGCTGTATAGATTGTTTTTCACAGCCTTCTTCACTGCCGACAGACATAAAGACACGTGCAGTGCCGGGCTTTAAAGAAGATAAATGAATGGCTTCGGCTGCGTTCTCGTACCAGTAGGAGCCTGAGATAGAGCCTATGTTTGTGAACACTGATGGATACTTTATTAAGGCGAACATTGAGATGAGTCCGCCTAATGAGGCACCGATCATTCCTCTTGACTGCGGTTCCCTGGCGACGTTCCAATTTTCTTCGATAAACGGAATGAATCGGTTTGTTATGTTAGACAGATAGTGATATCCCATGCCTCCGAAGTCCGGGAACCGATCACTGAGTGATGCAGCCGGCCAAGGGGTGTATTCATCCAGCCGACTTGCGGGTTCGATACCGATCAACACGAGCTCAGGCAGCCTTCGCTGCTGAAATGTACTTTCTAATAATTTGATTTGGTCTTGAAACAACGAACTTCCATCCTGCACGTAAACAGCAGGAAATCTCCTGCTGCTGTCTGGGCTGTAGGAAGGAGGGAGGTACAGCGTAAATTTCCTTTCACCGGCTTTGTGCTCTGAAAGAGATCCGTTCAAGCATTTTCCCCCTTTTTTTGCTTGAAAAGCAGGTATAAGAAATAAGGAACACCGAGGATCGCCAAAATGATGCCTGCGGGCACTTCCGCTGGCTGGAAAAACAGTTTTCCGGCAAAGTCTGCGCTTATTACAAGCAGCATGCCGATTAAACCGCTCAGCGGCAGGATATTGCGGTGTTCGACACCAGCCAGTCTCCGTGAAATGTGGGGAGCGATTAAACCGACAAACGCCATGCTACCCGCTACGGAGACACAGGCGCTGATGATTGCTACGCAGGCGACGAGCAGGATGGTTTTTTCTTTATTTGATGAAATACCGAGGCTTCTGACTGTGTCTTCATCAAAACGAATGGTGTCCAGCAAGCGGGACTTGGCGATAAGAATAGGTATAAACAGCAGCATCCATGGAAGAACGGCTGTGATGTAAGTCCAATTGGCAGACCAGATGCTTCCGTTTTTCCAGACCATGGCCATTTGATAGTCTTGCGGGTCCATTTTTAATGATAAAAACAAAGACAGGGCGCTGAATCCAGAATTGATCGCGATTCCTACCAGAATAATTCTTCCTGAATCTAAATTGCCTCTGTGCCATGCAAATATGTAAATCAAGAGCGCCGCAATCAGTCCGCCTATCAACCCGAAAAATGGCATTCCCATCGCCGCAACTATAGATGTCACTTCCTTCTGGCCTTGGAACAAGAGCATAAACGCCACAATCCCGGCTCCCGCCCCCGCGTTAATTCCGAGAATTCCCGGGTCTGCAAGCCCGTTTCTTGTGATGGCTTGGATGACGGCGCCCGCAATGCCAAGACCGAGTCCGATAATGGCGGCCATGACAATTCGCGGCAGTCTTAAATCGAACAGCAAAATTTCATACTGCGGATTCGGATCGATCTGAAAAAGAGTGGAGAGCAGCTCAGCCGGCTGAACGGAGAATGATCCGCTCGTTAAGCTGAAATAGCTGACAACGAGAATCAAAGCGATGAACACTGCATATTTTTTAGCCATTTTGCTCCCCTCCTTTTCGTTTAATCAAATAAAGGAAGAAAGGCACGCCGATTATGGATGTCACGACTTCAATCGGTGTTTCAAACGGATAATTGATAAATCTGCTTGCGAGATCACATAAGGTTAAAAAGACTCCGCCCAAAATGCATGAACACGGAATCAGCCTGTTGTAATCGGAGCCGACAAGAAATCTTGTGATATGCGGAACAACCAATCCGACAAACGCAATTTTGCCGGCCAGCGCTACGGCACTGCCGGTTAAAATGATGACTGAAAGCATCGCCATGATTTTAATGTTTTTTTTCTTTTGTCCCAGACTTTTAGAAATGTCGTCGCCTAATGATACAGCAGTCACCTTTTTGCTGAGGGAAACAGCTATCACGATGCCGACCAGAAAAAACGGTGCGGCAAGCTTCAGAAAATCAGGACTCATTTGATGAATTCTGGCGCTGTACCAGAAACTGAGATCCTGCGATATTTGAAAATAAATCGACATGGCTGCTGATAAACTGCTAAGCAGCATGCTTGTAACTGTGCCGATAATGGCAAGCTGCACGGGGGAAAACCCGTTAGGCATCATGGCGGCAAGGCTGAATACTAGAACGGCTCCTAATGCTGAGCCGATAAAAGAGTAAATGATCATCTCAATGGAAGACGATTGCGGGAGCAGAACCATACAAAGCGTGATAATAAACGCGGAACCATCTGAAACGCCCATAATCGATGGCGAAGCTAAATAATTGCGCGTAATGCCTTGCATAAGGGCTCCAGAAACAGCAAGGGCTGCCCCTATGAGCAGAGCGCCGGCAGCCCTTGGAATCCGGGAATGCCATATAATTTGATGGTCTGTGTTTCCCGGATCGAAATGAATAAGAGATGTAAAAACAATATCTGTGCTTAGATGCTTTGCGCCATATAGGATCGAAAGCAGCAGCGACAGTGCAATAGCAAATGGAGAAGTAATCAATATGATACGTGTCCACTGTTTTGAATACATACAAAAACCTACTCTGAATTAGTTTTGTGTCAATTTTTCAGCAGCCGCTTTCAGGAAGCGGACTTTGCTCCAAGCTGTGCCGCCTTGTGCGAGAGGATCGACTGAGTTAACGTACACATGATCTTCTTTGACTGCTTTAAGGCTTTTCCAGATTGGATTTTTCTCTAAATCTTTTAATGCATCAGGTTTATCTGCATTTTCATCATCAGAAAATTGAACGAAGATATGGTCTGGATTCATTTCGCTTAATTTTTCTAATGAAATCAGTTCTTGCGCTTTTGCAGCTTTTACTTCGTCCGGCGCTTTAAGACCTAAATCACCATAAAGGGTGGAGTTGAAGTACACCTGTTCAGGGTAAATGTAAATGTTGCCTTGTCTGATTCTAATGACAAGCGCTTTTGAATCTTTTGCCTTTTCATTGATTTTTGTTTTTGTTTCTTTTAAATCCTGTTCATAGTCTGCAATGATTTTTTTCGCCTTTTTCTCTTTACCAGTCAGCTGGGCAAGGAGCATCATATTGTCCTTCCAGTTTGAAGAGATGTGAGAAACCGGGATTGTTGTGCCGGCTGTACTTATTTTTTGCAGTGTTTTTTCTGGGAACTTTGTTGAAGCAAGGATGACATCTGGCTTCATCTCAAGAATCTTTTCAATGTTTGGCTCCATTTTTTCTCCGGTTGGTTGGGCTTTGTCTGTGATGTCTTTGAACATTTCAGGGAATTTGCCGGAGAATGAAATCGCGCCTTGCGGATGAACGTCAAGCAGTTTCGCGTCTTCCATCGACTCAACGCTTCCCGTTATGGCAATTTTGTCTGTTGGTACAGTTACTTCATATGTTTTATCCAGGTATTCAATTTTCTTCTTCTCGGATGCTGTGCTGCTTGCCTTGCTTGCAGTTGATTCATTTTTGTTGCCGCAAGCTGCCGCTGTCAGCGCGAGAAGCAAGATTAATAAGGTAAGAGATATTTTTTTCATCTATAGAGCCTCCTGTTCAATTGATAACTATTATCAATTGGAATTATAGAGAATGAACGGATATAACGCCATGGACAAATTCCATATTTATCATGGACAATCACCGGATAGTAAAGAAATGGTTTGCTGAACAATCCGTTCATGGCCGCAAGCCGAGTATTCATTCCAAGGGTCAAAGGATAGAAGGTATACACGGTTATTCCGTACTGCGCTTAGGTTTTGCCATGCTTCTGTCTGCTGCAATTGCTGGTAATAAGCAATGGTTTCAGGCTCTTTAAATAGAAAAAGCATTAAGCAGTCAGCTTGGTAATTTGCGATATTTTCTACCGAAATCGCTTGCTCTGAAGGCGTGTCTTCCGTTTTTGCGGAGCTGAATTCTAAATCTCCAAAAAAGACTTCGCGGACGCTTCGATGATGTGCCAGATAAAAATTTTGCTTATGCAGCCTCAGAAAGAGAAAACGCTGCCTTTGGGCGTGCTGAAGTGTTTTTTTGGCGACCGCCGTCTGCTGGTCATAAGCCGCGAGCCACTTTTCTGCTTCGGACTCTTCCTTTAAGAATGAGGCGGTTTGCAGAAAGTGAGTTCTCCAGCTTTCTTCTGAAGGAAGATAAATGACTTCTGCGATGCGATTCAGATGATTTTTTTCTTCTTGAGAAATAGAATCCATGCTGAAAATCACATCTGGTTCGGCCTGAGATAACGTATTCAGGTTTTCTTCCCATTTTTCATTAAACCGGTATGCGCTGAGCTGGACGGGTATATCTGTCGAATAATGCTGATAGTAGTAAGACGTCCATTTTGGGTGGAGCGCGGCCGCAAACGGTATGTGATGAAGAGGGATGAGGTGGCCCATTGTGCCTCTTCCGTATGCGGCAATTTTTTTTCGTCGTTTTTTCATATAGCTTGTAGGTGAGCAGCCTGTATGCTTCTTAAAGATTCTGCTGAAATAAAATTCATCTTGATAGCCGGTTTGATGAGCGATTTCTTTCAATTTGCAGTTTGATCTTGCCATGAGCCGTTTTGCTCTGGTGATTCGCGTCTTTGTGATAAATTCTGTTACGCTTTGACCTGTCCTTTTTTTAAAGGTTTCGCTGTAGTGTTTGGCGCTGATCCCTGCCATTTGCGACAACTGGGCAAGTGTCATTTTTGTTTCTGCATGAGTTTCGATGTATTGTTTTGTTTTCTCGATTGCTGAGTGTGTATCCGTTAGATCAGATACACTGGCAGTCATGAGGTCATAAATCAGGCTTTGTACTTCAATCATGCATTTTAGGTGAGAAAGCTGAGACGATTCATTCCATAGCGCAGCAAGCTCTTGAAGCCGGGCTGCAAGGTTTTCGATATGTGATATATTCACAAGCTTCAGTTTGGCTAATTCCGTTTCTGTACATGGCGTTAAGATATCTCGTCCGGATTCCTTGATATAGCTTTGAATCCTGATCAGACAGGTATCTATATGTCCTTCGGCTGCAGGCGTAAAGCCGAAGGTTTCGTTAGGCGGACAAACATAAAGCGTCTTTTTTTGCAGAGGACTGATGCTTGTTCCGATCGAAATATGGCCGTTTCCTTTGACATGAAAGATCAGTACGAATGAATCGGCTAATTGCTGTTCTGAGAAGAGATCACTTGTTTTTTTAAGATATTCAATTTGTATGGGATAATAAATCACTGTATTTTGCAAGAGTAGACCACCTTTTCAGAAACTTCAATTGATAATCATTTTCAATAAGATTGTACCAAATAAATGAAAGTTTTCCTATATAAAGCGGGTGGGATTTTGTCATAAAAAAACCCTTACTCCCGTTTGAAAGTAAGGGTCTTTTGTTCGGTAAGAATATGTTACACGTGTAACATACGAAGCTTACGTCTAATAGATGAGATGCTTTTTTCTTGTTTTACTGAATTGTTTGAGTGGTTTTTCATAGCGATCTATGATGTCATCTATAGAAGTGCCATTTTTAATTTCTGTTTTGATCCAACCGTTGCCTGCCAGTTTATCAAATGAACCTGTTGCTAGGAACTCAAAATCCTCAGGATAGAGGTCGTGTATTGTTTTAATGAGTGAAAGGCCTGTTCTAACCGCTTCAAACTTTTTTCGGTCTGTCACATAGAGCTGAACACCGTGGCAAAGCATTCCCTGATGTTTAGAAAATGTCGGCGTAAAGGAAGCTGCCCTGAATGTGACGCCTGGCAGATGGAGTCTGTTTAATGTTTCTGCAAGTTCTGTGCTTTTGATAAAGGGAGCCCCAATCAATTCGAATGGCTTTGTTGTCCCCCGCCCTTCGGATATATTTGTTCCTTCAATCAGTCCGGTTGCAGGATATACAAATGTGCTCTCTACCGTCGGCATGTTAGGTGATGGGAGGACGAAAGGCAGTCTGGTGCCGTCAAAATCCATTTTCCGTTTCCAGTGTTTCATTTTTACCACTGTCAGTTCGGCATCAATGTCAAATTCCTTGTTGAACAGCAAAGCCAATTCGCCTATTGTCATTCCGTGCTTTAGCGGAATGGGATACAGTCCGACAAATGAGGCGTACTCAGGCTCTAAGACTGGTCCTTCAATATGATCCCCGCCTTGAGGATTCGGTCGGTCCAGCACCATAAAAGGAATGCCATTTTCTTTAGCGGCTTCCATAGCGTATGCCATTGTATAAATGTACGTGTAGTAACGGGTCCCGACATCCTGAATGTCAAACATAAGAACATCGACATTTTTCAGCATCTCTGGAGTCGGTTTCCTCGTTTTTCCGTAGAGGCTGTATACGGGAATCCCGGTTTTTTCGTCAATGTAAGAGCCTACTTTGTCTCCCGCCTGAGCATCGCCGCGGACGCCGTGCTCTGGGCCGAATAAAGCTGTCAGTTTAATATCAGGGTTTTCGTGAAGAATATCGACACTGCTTTTCAGAGATGCGTTTACGCCGGTTGGATTGGTGATTAATCCGATTCGTTTTCCTTTGAGCTGTTTTTTATAAACTGGCAAAAGCGTGTCTATGCCGGTCTGGACTTTAGGTTTTTTAGCCGTTTGATTCTTGGCATCGGGTGATGCTGAGGCGGCTGTTATCGTTCCAAACATGATGAGCCCTGTGAGAAAAGCAAATATTGTTTTTCTCATGAGTTCCTCCTTATGAAAACGGTTTTCCCGTTTTGATATTTAATCCGTAGCCATATGGATAAAGGATGTCTCCCGGTTTCGTGACTGACGGAATGTCAACTGGGAGTGTGCCTTTAGGTTTTGCCTGACCGAATATCGCCATAACTCCAGCGGGAATATTAGGTTGAAGATAACGGCCATTCGCGTATCCTTTAAAGCCATAGACAGCAATGAGCGCCTTCGCTTCCTCAAAATTGGCAGCATCATATGGGTTGCGCAGGCTCATTAAGACAAATGGCTTGTTGTGCTGCAGTGCGGCTTTCATGACAACTCTCGGAAATACAGTGGTCCATTTGCTTGAATCTGATATGGTGTCGTCGATGACACCGTCGTTGACGACAGGGTCATTTTTCACGACGTAGGAGCCGGTAATGATATAATCAGCCTCTTTTACTTGTTTTTCATGCTTGGCATTAAATATTTGGTTGGCAAAATTAATTTTGCTGAGGGACACGGGTTTGATTTTCTTTCGCTTGATGAGATCACGAATGGTTTGTTCAATTGAAGCGGTTTGTTCTTCGTAAGGCGCGATAATTAAGATTCTGCTGTCTTTTTTAGGTTTGAACGGCAAGGTGCGCTGTTCATTTTTTAAAACGGTCACTGCTTTTTCGGCTATATTTTTCTCTGCTTTCAAGTGACGCTTGCTTCCTACGATTTTCTGGGCTTTGGCTATTTTTTCTTTTATGCTGTCGTCATGTCGAGCTGGATACATACCGCGTTTTATTTTCAGGGAAATGATTCTTTCAACCGATTTGTTGATTTGTTGTACAGGAATGTCACCGTTGTTCACGGCTGATTTTAAAGCTTGAATAACACGGGCGAATTTCTGTTCTTCTTTCAGAGAAGTAACTGAGGCAGGCATTAATGCAATATCGACGCCCGCTTTTACAGCCATGACCACAGCCTCTTCCTGTCCGAAATGATCTGCGATTGCTTTCATATTGAGGGCATCGGTAACGATGACGCCGTCAAATCCCATTTCCTGACGAAGAAGACCGGTCATCACCTTTTTCGAGAGTGTAGCCGGAACCAGAATGTCCGATCCATCGAGTTTGCTTTTGTATGTGGTGCCATCAAAGGCAGGAAATTGAACGTGAGCTGTCATCACCATATCAGCACCGGCATCAATGGCTCTTTGAAAAGGATAGAGCTCGATCTCACGAAGGCGTTCTTGGCTATGGGGAACGAGAGGCAGTCCGTAATGGCTGTCAACGTCCGTGTCTCCATGTCCCGGGAAATGTTTGAGGGCAGAGGCTATATCTTGCCGCTGCAAACCTTTCATCGTGTATAAACCGAGTCGTGCTGTCAGTTCTCGATTGGAGCTGAATGACCGTACGCCGATGACCGGATTATCAGGATTATTATTAATGTCCATAACAGGGCTGAAATCTGTATTAATGCCTAAGGCTGAAAGCTCTTTTCCAATGATGCTGCCAGTCTGATAGGCATTGATTCTGCTTCTGGCTGCACCCAGTGCCATATTCCCCGGGAAATTAGTCCCCTCCCCTAATCTTGTTACAATGCCCCCTTCCTGATCAATACTTAGCATGAGAGGGATTTTGGGGCTGGCTTTTTGGTAAGCGTCTGTCAATTGAACAGTTTGTTTTGTTGTTTTTACATTTTCCGCAAAAAGGATGACGCCGCCGAATTGATATTTCTTGATGAGGCTAGCGACTTCCTTATTCATTTCTGTAAAGGCTTGTGGAGAAGACTCGCCCTCCTTTTGCCAATTTCTGAAATCAGGCATCAGCATCTGGCCGAGTTTTTCATCTAACGTCATGCGATTGACAAGCTGCTTGGCGTTGGGTGAGCTGTTGGATGAAGCAGCTTTTGCTTGGCCGGCGCCGAGAAAACATGAAAGAAAGAGAACGGCTGAAAGGATAAGCGGAAAGACAGGTTTCATAGAAACTTCCTCCTATCGTCGAATCATTTATTCCATCGCTTCATAAATCGCGGTAATGACGCTCCCGTAACTGCCTGTTGGAAATTGATCACCCTCAAACACGTTAGGATTTTCCTCTGGATCAGCAACTGGCGAATGCTTTTTGTTTGTTAACAATGCGATGCCTAAATGGTAAGTTGGATCAATGATCGTAACTGTCCCTGTCCAGCCGGTATGCCCGTAAGCACTTTCGCTGGCATAGGAGCCAAACATCCATTCCATGCTTTTACTGCCGTTTCGCCGCCAGCCAAGAGCGTATGTTGGGTCTGTTGCTGAAGGTGCCGTGAACAGGCCGGCTGTTTTCTGATCAAATAAAGAAACGCTTCGGTATGATCCTTTGTTTAGCATGACTTGCAGCAGAATGGCCATATCATCTGCATTTGAGAACAATCCGGCATGTCCGGACACGCCTCCCATTGAGTAAAATGCTTTTTCGTCATGCACTTCTCCTTGCAGCGTATCTGTACGGATGTTAGGGAAATGAATAAAGCCGTCCCGCGTATTGCCCATACGTTCAGTCGCTGCGAACTGCTTCGGTTTAAATCCTTTTTGCAACGGATTGTATAAGGTATGCTTCAGCCCCAACGGCTTGTAAAGTTCTTGCTCCGCATATACATCAAGCGGTTTACCGGTGAGATTTTCGACAATACTGCCGAGGAGCATATATCCTATGTCGCTGTATACGTGTTTTGTCCCTGTTTCATAATCGAGCGGAATTTTCGTTAAATATTCAATCGTTTTATTCCGGTCCTGAGAATAGTACATACCGGCTTTTTCCGGTGAGTAAAAGTAAAAGCTTGCGGGAAGTCCTGATTGGTGCTGCAGGACATCGATGACACGAATTTTGTTTTTTCCTTTTATGAGGTCTCCCGGCTTCTCCTTGAAATCAGGCAAATAAGCAGAAACCTTCTCATAGACGTCGAGTTTTCCTTGGCTGACTAAGCGCTGTAATGCAAAATTCGTTGCATACATTTTTGTATTTGAGGCCAAGTCAAACATCGTGTGGTTTTTCATTTTAACTGGGCGGCGCAGCAGCTCTGATCCTTCGTACTTTTTACTGTAGCCGTACGCTTCTTTTTTAATGATGCGGCCGTCCTTCACGATAACAAGAACGGCGCCTGGAAATCCTGCTTCAACATCCCGTTCTATCATCCGATCAACCTTCCTTAGTTTCTTCGACAAGAATTGTACAGTTTCTGAATTTATGGTTTTCGGCTCAATTTGGTTGTCTGCTGTTTGCGCGAAGGTTTCATTCGACACCAATATAGAAAAGGTTAAAATGGCACTGAATAAGGAAAGTGTCTTTGTTTTCATAGGCTTGCTCCTTTCCATGCTTCTATCCCGTTACTATCCCAAAAACAGAAACCATTTAATAGAACTGAGAAGCCATTTCATCTTTATATCCGAACGCGTAGGTCAATAAAAAGCCGGCCGCGTAGGAAATAAAGAGTCCGATGATATATAGGATAATTTGCGAAGACAGGACGAGAAAGGAAAGCGGCAGCCCGGAGACACCAATGGCAATGGTGGCTACCTGAAAATATGCTTGAAAAGCGCCGCCGATTCCGGCCCCTAAGCATGCTGTTAAAAACGGACGTCCAAGTGGCAGCGTAACTCCGAAGATTAGCGGTTCACCAATGCCGAGAAACCCTGGGGGGAGCCCGCCGGCGATCGCTTTTCTTAATGTTGTTTTTTTTGTTTTGACAAAGATGGCAAAGGCCGCACCTACCTGTCCCGCGCCTCCCATCGCCAGAATCGGGAGCAGAGGATCATTTCCAATTGAATTGATCAGTTCCATGTGCACAGGCGTCAAGCCTTGATGCAGTCCGGTCACGACGAGAGGAAGGAAGGTTGCGCCCAAAATAAAGCCTGCAGCGATGCCGCCGATGTCCAGGATGGACAGAAGGCCGGATGTAATGGCATCAGAAATGAAGCCGCCTAAAGGCATAAATAAAACATACGTTACGATTCCGGTGATTAACAGTGAAACGGTTGGAGTGACAATGATATCAAGTGATTGAGGAATAAAACGACGGATAAATTGTTCGGTGTAAGCGATGAATATGGCTGCGAAAAGAACTCCGATCAGCCCTCCCCTGCCCGGAAGAAGCTGTTCTCCGAATAAAACGATCTTTGCGATCTCCGGATTCAAAATCAAGATCCCCGCCAGAGCACCAAGAGCGGGTGTTCCGCCAAATTCTTTCGATGCGTTAATACCGACGAGAATGCCGAGATAAGTGAACAGCCCGGAGCCGATGACTGTCAAGATAATAGCGACTTGTGATTCTGCAGAGAGCCATTCGGCTTGAATGATTGCTTTGGTAATCCCAGTAATTAAACCGGAAGCGACGAGTGCGGGAATTAGCGGGATAAAGACGCTGGCAATTTTACGTAAGAAAAGCTTAAATGGAGTGGCGTTTTTTCGGTTTATATCGGCTTTCTTTTTGGCAGCTGCATCTTTGACATCGATATCTTCTTCTGCTGACACAAGCTTTGAGAAAGCGGCTGTGACATGATTGACGATTCCTGCTCCAAGGATGATTTGGATGGTTTCAGCTTCGACGACCCCCAATACGCCGTCAAGCTCTCTTAAAGCGTGAGCATCTGTATTGCTTTCATCGTAAGGCGTAATACGCAGGCGCGTCATGCAATGCGTATACGAGGAAATATTGGATTTTCCTCCGCATAGCTCAAGGATTTTCTTTGCGAGATGATGGTAGTTATTTTCTTTGCTCATCAAAACCCCTCCTCATCAAGATGCCTTATTTTTTTCTCATAGATTTTATGGCTGCTCTCGTTTTATCGATATATCCGGTTGTTTCTTCGTACCGCTCAGCCGCCATGCCTAAAAACAAAACATCAATCATAAAAAGCTGGGCGAGGCGGGAGGAAGTGGCTGCACTTCGAATCAGGGCTTCATTGGAGTGTGCCGTGTGCAACGGGACATCAGCCAGCGCGGAGACTGATGTCTGACTGAATTGTGTGAGGCTGATCGTTTTGATGCTTTTTTCCTTAGCCATCGTGAGCAGCTCAATGATTTCCTGCGTCTCTCCCGAAAACGAAATAGCGAATACGATGTCATCCTTATCTGCATTTGCGATTAATGATGCCACAAGATGAGTGTCTGTGAACGCGGTTGCTAGTTTATGAATGCGAAGCCACTTTTGCTGGGCGTCCTTGGCGACAATGCCGGAAGCCCCGACGCCGATAAAATGCACAGTATGTGCTTGGAGAAGCAGAGAAACCGCTCGTTCAAGCTCTTTATAGTCCATCAGGTCTGAGGTGTCTTGAATGGCTTGAATGGCATTGCCGGCCGCTTTTTCAGAAATGGAGGACAGCGGTTCGTGGGGCGCAATGTCCCGGTAGCCTTGAACAGCAGGCTTTGCCAGATCGCCTGCTACTCTCATTTTTAAATCTTGAAAACCCTTTAGTCCGAGTGATTTGCAGAGCCTGATGACGGCAGCATCACTTGAATTGGCTAAGGTGCTTATTTCGCTGACAGTGTTTTCTATTGCCCTGTGGGGATGAGTTAGGATGTAATCCGCAAGTTTACGCTCGGATGGAGGGAGCTTGTGCTTCATTGATTGGATGATCGCTAAACCGCCTGTTGCCATGCTCGTTCTCTCCTTATCATGAATGGTAGTTTTCGATTGCTTTGTCTATAAAACCGTTTGCTTCCTCAAGCAATGTTTGAGCTTTTTCTTGATCTGTGCTTGTTTTGAGCATGAGGATTGCCGTTTTGACGTGATCATTGGCTTGTTCCAGTGTATGTCTGGCTGTGTCGTATGAAGCGTTAGTAAGGCTTTGGATGATGCTGATGGCTCGTTCTTTTAGTTTCTTATTGCTGACGTTGACGTCTACCATCAAGTTTTCGTAAACCTTGCCGATTTTGACCATTACTGCGGTGGATATCATGTTTAGAATCATTTTATGAGCGGTTGCGGCTTTCATACGTGTTGATCCTGTAATGGCCTCAGGGCCAACAACAACCTCAATGCTGTGATCCGCTTCCTTGCTGATGGCGGAATTTTCATTGCAGGTAAGGGCGATGGCGTGTGCTCCTACTTTACGGGCGTATGTGAGGGCGCCTGCGGCATAAGGTGTGCGGCCGCTTGCTGCAATGGCAATGACTGTGTCGTTTGACGTAAGCTGTATGTTTTTTAAATCTTCGGCTCCTGCTTCTTCACTGTCTTCAATGCCCTCTGCTGCTTGCAAAAATGCTTTGGGGCCTCCAGCCATAATTCCGATGACCTGATCCGGGCTTACGCTGTAGGTGGGAGGACATTCAACAGCATCCATGACACCGAGTCTGCCGCTTGTGCCGGCGCCTGTGTATATGAGCCGGCCACCATTTTGAAACGAGTTGTATGCGCAGTCTACAGCTGTTTTGATATCAGGGAGAACCTGCTGAACGGCGGCAGCGACTTTCAAATCTTCGTTGTTGATCATCTTGAGGATGCCGAGAGTGTTTGTTTTGTGGATTTCCGCTGTTTGGCTATTGCGTGATTCTGTTGTAAGCCGGTGAAGGTTTAATAGTTCTGACATGAGGATGCCCCCTGTTTTAAAATGATGTATCTTACTATTCAGTATATTCACTTCCGTTATGATATTTCAACTGGGTTTTATATTTTTGAAATTTTATTTCACCCGAGACTATAGGAAATAATGAAGAATCAGCTGTTCTCCAAGCGGCCCGATTTTTCGCCGTCCTTTATCTAGGAACCCGCTTTTCATATAAAGGTGTTTTGCGCGTGTGTTTAGGTGATTGACGGCCAAAATGATTTCATCGCACCATGGAAAATAACTGCTCACAAACGAGGGAAGCTGAAGCATTGCTTTTTTTGCATAGCCTTTTCCATGATGTACAGCGTTTAAAGACAGGGAGCTGAGCAGTAAAGCAAATGGATTGCTAGTATAGGGAGCAAGCGTTTCTTTTGATGTATGTAAAATGAAAAAGCCGACTGGCAGATTGTCATTTAAGATGACAGCCGGATACCGGTCCTGTATGCCTAAGGCCTGAGTCAGCACCTCTTTGGGGAGAGAGGTAAAGCGCTTGTCATCGTTGTTTAGGGTAAATGATTGAAGTTCCGGCGAATGTTCAGGTTTATAGAAGGATAAAGAAATGTCTTGAGTCATGGGGTGCCCTCCTTACAATATGTCGTCTAACTGGTTTTCTGAAATGACACGGCAGCCCGCTTGTTTTAGCAGTGCGGCGGTCACTCCGCTGCCGGCGATTTTTTTGCCAGTGAATGTGCCGTTATAAATGAAATTGCTTCCGCACGATGGACTGTTTTCTTTCAATATGACAGCGGATGCATTGATTGCTTTTGCGTAAGCTAATGTTTTAGCGGCGCCTTTCATATATAACTCTGTTACATCTTCTCCTGAGGCTGTCACGATTTTAGCGGTTCCATTGAGAACATCCTCGCCGGTGCCTCCGATGATTTCTGCAGGCTCACGGGGAGTGGAAAAGCCGCCGAGAAGCTCAGGACAAGCCATGACTGCTTTATTTTCATCGATGAGTTTTCTGATTTTCTCTGATGCGGCGTGAGAGCCGTTGTATCTGCATTCAATGCCTCCAAGGCAAGAACTGACTAGAATCATATTGGTTTCTCCTCTCTTGCTTCGCTTGTCTCTATCATAAAATAAATGACTAATGTTGGGAGGCTTTTTCAGTTAAAAAAGGAGTTAAAAAGTTTGAAAATAAAAAATTTAATTTTTCTCTTTACAAACAGGGGGTAACCTGTATATAATAACTTTTGTCAGCTCGACGAGAACACAAACGGCCCGTTGGTCAAGCGGTTAAGACACCGCCCTTTCACGGCGGTAACACGGGTTCGAATCCCGTACGGGTCACCATTTGGAGGATTAGCTCAGCTGGGAGAGCATCTGCCTTACAAGCAGAGGGTCGGCGGTTCGAGCCCGTCATCCTCCACCATCTTGCCGGTGTAGCTCAATTGGTAGAGCAACTGACTTGTAATCAGTAGGTTGGGGGTTCAAGTCCTCTTGCCGGCACTGTCTTTGCAAAATACGGAGGGGTAGCGAAGTGGCTAAACGCGGCGGACTGTAAATCCGCTCCCTCAGGGTTCGGCAGTTCGAATCTGCCCCCCTCCACCATTATTGGGCTATAGCCAAGCGGTAAGGCAACGGACTTTGACTCCGTCATGCGTTGGTTCGAATCCAGCTAGCCCAGTCACAGACACCTTTGACCAAAAGGTGTCTTTTTTATTTTGTGAAAATCATTCCAACTTCTAACTATTCAGTCTGTATAATAATTTTAAAAATATGTTAAGGTAGTTTATTCACGAATTACCATCTACACCCTGCCAAAAATTTGTTAAACTTATTTTATAAAAAATTGAAACCTTTTAAAACGAAGCTCGTATACATACAGACCGGTGAAGGCAGAGGTTAGATAAATATGGAAATGATGATTAAAAAGAGAATTAAGCAAGTCAAAAAAGGCGACCAAAATGCATTTGCGGACATCGTAGATATTTACAAGGATAAAATTTATCAGCTTTGCTACCGTATGCTTGGCAATGTGCATGAGGCAGAGGATATTGCACAGGAGGCTTTCATCAGGGCGTACGTTAATATCGACAGTTTTGATATTAACCGGAAATTTTCAACTTGGCTTTATCGAATCGCGACCAATTTGACTATTGACCGCATTCGCAAAAAGAAGCCGGATTATTACCTCGATGCAGAGGTGGCTGGTACGGAAGGCTTGACCATGTATTCGCAAATCGCCGCAGACGGAGTTTTGCCAGAAGATGAAGTAGTGTCGCTGGAGCTCTCAAACACGATTCAGCAGAAAATTTTAAAGCTTCCTGACAAATACAGAACAGTTATCGTATTAAAGTATATTGACGAACTCTCATTAATTGAAATCGGCGAGATTCTAAACATTCCTGTGGGGACTGTGAAAACGCGGATTCACAGAGGCAGAGAGGCTCTTCGAAAACAATTAAGGGATCTTTAAGTGGGGTGATGAAATGAGCTGTCCTGAACAAATTGTGCAGCTTATGCATATGCATCTTGATGGAGATATCCTTCCAAAAGATGAACACGTATTAAATGAACATCTTGAGACATGCGAGAAATGCAGAAAGCATTTTTATGAGATGGAAAAATCTATAGCACTCGTCCGGAGCACATCGCATGTCGAAGCCCCCGCGGATTTTACCGCTAATGTCATGGCTAAATTGCCTAAGGAGAAGAAAAGAGCTTCTGTGAAAAGGTGGTTCAGAACCCATCCTGTTATCGCAGCTGCTGCGGTATTCATCATTTTGATGGGCGGAGGTTTTTTAAACAGCTGGCATAATGACCACAACTTCAGCGTGTCTAAGCAGCCGAATCTTGTGGTGCAGAACCATACTGTGATCGTGCCTGAAGGTGAGACGGTCAAAGGTGATGTCACTGTCAAAAACGGCAAGCTGATTATTAAAGGCAAAATAGACGGGGATGTAACCGTCGTAAATGGCGAAAAGTATATGGCCTCTGCTGGACAAGTCACCGGTCAGATTGAAGAAATCAATCAATTATTTGACTGGACATGGTATAAATTGAAGTCTGCGGGGAAAAGTGTACTCAATGCATTAAAACCGAACGAAAAAGAGTAAAGCGTGTCAGTTGCTTTGCTCTTTTTTTTTACGGGCTGTAAGAGCTGGCGCATTTCACTTGCCGAATCGAAATGTGGTATAATGGGCTCGCTATGTTAAGTACATATGCGTAACACGTAAAACACAAAAATACGAAATGACTGAAATCTTGGAGGACGAGGAAATGGCTTTTGAGGATATCCCTTTTTTGCAGTACCTCGGCAATGCCGTTGATATTCTCCTTGTTTGGTATGTGATATATAAACTTATTATGGTCATACGTGGCACGAAAGCGGTTCAGCTGTTAAAAGGAATTGTCGTGATCGTGCTTGTCCGTATGGCCAGCCAATATTTGGGCCTCGGCACGCTTCAATGGCTGATGGACCAAGCAATAACATGGGGATTTTTAGCAATTATTATTATTTTTCAGCCTGAGCTGAGAAGAGCGCTTGAACAGCTTGGCCGGGGCCGCTTTTTCTCAAGAAGCGGCACGCCTGTGGAGGAAGCGCAGCAGAAAACGATTGAGGCAATCACAAAAGCGATCAATTATATGGCGAAACGCCGTATAGGCGCCCTGTTGACCATTGAGCGGGACACTGGAATGGGCGATTATATTGAGACAGGCATACCATTGAATGCCAAAGTCAGCTCTGAGCTGCTGATCAATATTTTTATCCCGAACACCCCGCTTCATGACGGTGCTGTGATTATGAAGAATAATGAAATTGCCGCTGCCGCCTGCTATCTGCCGCTTTCGGAAAGCCCGTTTATTTCAAAAGAACTGGGTACGCGGCACAGAGCGGCTGTCGGTATCAGTGAAGTGACAGACAGTTTGACGATTATTGTGTCTGAAGAGACCGGCGGCGTCAGTGTGGCAAAGAACGGCGACCTTCACAGAGAGCTGACCGAAGAAGCGCTGAAAGAAATGCTTGAAGCCGAGTTTAAGAAAAACACCAAAGACACTTCTTCTAACCGCTGGTATTGGAGGGGCAAGAAAAATGGATAAATTCTTAAACAATCGCTGGGCTGTGAAAATTATTGCTCTGCTTTTCGCGCTCTTGCTTTATGTGGCGGTCAACAGCAATCAAGCACCGACTCCGAAAAAACCGGGTGAATCTTTCTTTCCGACATCAACAATTGATGAGGCAACACTGACCGACATTCCGGTCAAAGCGTATTACGATGATGAAAACTACGTCGTGACGGGTGTTCCGCAAACGGTTAATGTCACGATAAAAGGCTCGACAAGTGCCGTGAAAAAGGCTAGACAGACCAAGAATTTTGAAATATATGCCGACATGGAAAATTTAAAAACCGGCACACATAAGGTTGAGCTAAAGGCCAAAAACGTGTCGGATGGGCTGACAATCTCAATCAATCCGTCTGTTACGACAGTTACGATTCAAGAACGGATGACCAAAAGCTTTCCCGTAGAAGTGGAGTACTACAATAAAAGCAAGATGAAAAAAGGCTATTCTCCGGAGCAGCCGATTGTCAGTCCGAAAAATGTGCAGATTACCGGATCTAAAGATGTGATTGATCATATTTCTCTTGTGAAAGCTTCAGTGAACCTGGAAAACGCAGATGAAACGATTGAAAAAGAGGCAAAAGTGACTGTCTATGATAAGGACGGAAACGCGCTTCCTGTGGACGTGGAGCCCTCGGTCATCAAGATTACCGTTCCGGTGACAAGCCCAAGTAAAAAAGTACCCTTTAAAATTGAACGGACAGGAAGCCTTCCTGACGGTGTCAGTATAGCGAATATTGAATCCAGCCCCAGTGAGGTAACGGTTTACGGCTCGCAGGATGTGTTGGATTCTCTTGAATTTATAGACGGCGTCAGCTTAGATTTAAGCAAAATTAACAAGGATTCCGATATCGAGGCAGATATTCCGCTTCCTGACGGCGTCAAAAAAATCTCGCCGTCAAAGGTGACTTTGCATATAGAAGTAGATAGTGAAGCGGATCAGAAGTTTGAGAATGTCTCTATTAAGACTGTAGGGCTGAGCAGCTCGCAAAACATTGAATTTCTAGATCCTGATTCGCAAGCGATAGACGTGACGGCTAAAGGCTCTCCCAGCAATATAAAAAAACTGGAAAAATCAGATATTGAATTGTATGTGAATGTTTCAGATTTAGATGACGGGGAGCATAGCGTGAAGCTTGAAGTAAACGGGCCTCAAAATGTAACCTGGTCCTTGGGACAGAAAAACGCCAAAATCAAGCTGACGTCTAAAAAAAGCAATACATCAACTAATGACAACAGCAGCAATACATCAGGGAACCAGGATGACACAGGTCAACAAACGAATGATCAAAAGAACAACCAGCAAGATACAACGAAAAACAGCAATGATCAAAAACAAGACGAACATAAAGATCAAAACCAAGATCAGGATGAGGACGAATCTACTTCTGGTTCACAATCATCATCAGAATAAAAAAGGAGCGATTATAAAATGGGCAAGTATTTTGGAACAGATGGTGTAAGAGGTGTCGCCAATAGTGAGCTTACACCTGAGCTGGCCTTTAAAGTCGGACGTTTCGGCGGATATGTGCTGACAAAAGACAAACAACGTCCAAAAGTGCTGATAGGCCGCGATACACGGATCTCCGGCCATATGCTGGAGGGAGCCCTTGTCGCCGGACTTTTATCCATTGGCGCAGAAGTCATGCGTCTGGGTGTCATTTCTACACCTGGTGTATCTTATTTAACAAAAGCGATGGATGCAGAGGCAGGCGTCATGATTTCTGCCTCTCACAACCCAGTGCAGGATAACGGCATCAAGTTTTTCGGGGGAGACGGATTTAAGCTTTCC
Source organism: Bacillus sp. 0209A (assembly GCF_036765095.1). Classification (NCBI taxonomy): domain Bacteria; kingdom Bacillati; phylum Bacillota; class Bacilli; order Caryophanales; family Bacillaceae; genus Bacillus; species Bacillus sp. 0209A. Next base: position 55,538 of record NZ_JBAIZV010000008.1, on the reverse strand, counting down.
GACGAACAGGAGGCTGAAATTGAACGACTGATGGACGAACCGGAGGATAAGCTGCCAAGACCGGTCGGAGCCGATCTCGGGCTTGTAAATGATTATTTTGAAGGCGGCCAAAAATATCTGCAATTTTTAAAACAGACAGCTGATGAAGATTTCACAGGCATTCATGTGGCGCTCGACTGTGCTCATGGCGCAACATCGTCCTTGGCGACACACCTGTTTGCTGATTTAGATGCAGATGTTTCAACAATGGGCACTTCCCCGAACGGGTTAAACATTAATGACGGCGTTGGATCGACACATCCAGAAGCGCTCAGCGCGTTTGTCAAAGAGAAAAACGCCGATCTCGGCCTTGCGTTCGACGGTGACGGCGACCGCCTGATTGCGGTCGATGAAAAAGGAAATATCGTTGACGGCGACCAAATCATGTACATATGCTCAAAATACCTGAAATCAGAGGGCCGCTTAAAGGATGATACAGTCGTTTCAACCGTGATGAGCAATCTCGGCTTCTATAAGGCGCTCGAAAAAGAAGGCATCAACAGCGTTCAGACAGCTGTCGGCGACCGTTACGTAGTAGAAGCGATGAAACATGACGGCTACAATGTCGGAGGTGAGCAGTCAGGACATCTTATTTTCCTTGATTACAACACGACAGGGGACGGATTGTTGTCTGCTATTATGCTGATGAACACATTGAAAGCGACAGGGAAGCCGCTGTCAGAGCTTGCAGCTGAAATGCAGAAGTTCCCGCAGCTGTTAGTCAATGTGAGAGTAACTGATAAATATAAAGTCGAAGAAAATGAAAAAGTAAAAGCTGTTATTTCTGAAGTTGAAAAAGAAATGAACGGCGACGGCCGGATTTTGGTGCGCCCTTCAGGCACTGAACCGCTCGTCCGTGTTATGGCTGAAGCGAAAACGAAAGAGCTGTGCGATGAATACGTAAATCGCATTGCTGAAGTTGTGCGGTCAGAAATGGGATTGGAGTAACGAAGCCTATCATCAGAGAGCGAACAAGACAAGCGAGGTTTACATATGATAATGGTGAGACATGCGGCAAAGTTGTTTAAAAAACAATTGACCGTGCATGGCACATGCTGTAAAATCAAGCTTGTCTTGTTCTTATTTTCTCTGAGGAAGAAAAGATGGGATTATTGCTTCACCTATAATTATAGCGCCCGGACTAAGCGCCCGAAAAAAGGCTTAGTTGACGAGGATGGAGGTTATCGAATTTTCGGCGGATGCCTCCCGGCTGATTATGCAGATCACAGCCGTAAGGATTTCTTCAAACCAAGGAGGCGACTCCTTGCACAAAGAGAAATCACATGATCTTCCAAAAACATGTAGGAGGGGACGATTGAAAGTCCCCTTGAAATTCGACTTTCTTCGTCTCCTTTTACAATCTTAGGAGGAAGAAATTATGTGTGGAATCGTAGGTTATATCGGTCAGCTTGATGCGAAGGAAATTTTACTGAAAGGGTTAGAAAAGCTTGAGTACCGCGGATATGACTCTGCGGGTATCGCTGTTGCCAACGAACAGGGGATTCATGTGTTCAAAGAAAAAGGACGCATTGCTGATCTTCGTGAAGTTGTGGATGCCAATGCAGAGGCGAAGGCCGGAATTGGCCATACTCGCTGGGCAACACACGGCGAACCAAGCTATCTGAACGCTCACCCGCATCAAAGCGCACTGGGCCGCTTTACACTTGTTCATAACGGTGTGATCGAGAACTATGTTCAGCTGAAACAAGAGTATTTGCAAGATGTAGAGCTCAAAAGTGACACCGATACAGAGGTAGTTGTTCAAGTAATCGAGCAATTTGTCAACGGAGGACTTGAAACAGAAGAAGCGTTCCGCAAAACACTTACACTGTTAAAAGGCTCTTATGCAATTGCTTTATTCGACAACGAAAACAGAGAAACGATTTTTGTAGCGAAAAACAAAAGCCCTCTATTAGTCGGTCTTGGAGATACATTCAACGTCGTAGCATCTGATGCGATGGCAATGCTTCAAGTGACCAATGAATACGTAGAGCTGATGGATAAAGAAATGGTCATCGTCACTGATGATCAAGTTGTCATCAAAAACCTTGATGGTGACGTGATTTCCCGTGCTTCTTATATCGCTGAGCTGGATGCCAGTGATATCGAAAAAGGCACATACCCTCACTACATGTTGAAAGAAACTGATGAGCAGCCTGTTGTCATGCGCAAAATCATCCAAACGTATCAAGATGAACACGGCAAGCTGTCTGTGCCTGGCGATATCGCTGCCGCTGTAGCGGAAGCGGACCGCATCTATATCATTGGCTGCGGAACAAGCTACCATGCAGGACTTGTCGGTAAACAATATATTGAAATGTGGGCAAGTGTGCCGGTTGAAGTGCATGTAGCGAGTGAATTCTCTTACAACATGCCGCTCCTGTCTAAGAAACCGCTCTTCATTTTCCTTTCTCAAAGCGGAGAAACAGCAGACAGCCGCGCGGTACTTGTTCAAGTCAAAGCGCTCGGACATAAAGCTCTGACAATCACAAACGTACCGGGATCAACGCTTTCTCGTGAAGCTGATTACACATTGCTGCTTCATGCAGGCCCTGAAATCGCTGTTGCGTCAACGAAAGCATACACTGCACAAATCGCAGTTCTTGCGGTTCTTGCATCTGTAGCTGCAGACAAAAACGGCATTGATATCGGATTTGACCTCGTCAAAGAACTTGGTATCGCTGCAAACGCAATGGAAGCCCTTTGCGACCAGAAAGACGAAATGGAAATGATCGCACGTGAATACTTGACTGTATCCAGAAACGCTTTCTTCATCGGACGCGGCCTTGACTACTTCGTATGTGTCGAAGGCGCACTGAAGCTGAAAGAGATTTCTTACATCCAGGCTGAAGGTTTTGCCGGCGGAGAGCTGAAGCACGGCACGATTGCTTTGATCGAACAAGGTACACCAGTATTCGCACTGGCGACACAAGAGCACGTAAACCTAAGCATCCGCGGAAACGTCAAAGAAGTTGCCGCTCGCGGAGCAAACACATGCATCATCTCACTGAAAGGCCTAGACGATGCGGATGACAGATTCGTACTGCCGGAAGTAAACCCAGCGCTTGCTCCATTGGTTTCTGTTGTTCCATTGCAGCTGATCGCTTACTATGCTGCACTGCATCGCGGCTGTGATGTTGATAAGCCTCGTAACCTTGCGAAGAGTGTTACTGTGGAGTAAAATGTTTAACCCCTTTGGTTGTTTTGTGGCTTTGAAATAAAGTCGCGATTTTTGTAAAAAGATGTGATGTTTAAAATAAAGTTACGACGTTTATAAAAATGTTACGACGCTTTTTCCCTTAGATAATTTTTGTCTAAGGGTATTTTTCTATTTTAACTAAAGAGGCAGGTAACTAAAAGTTATAAGGGGATTCCAATTGATTTTGGGTCCCCTTTTTACATAAATGATGTGACACCAATCTTACAAAAATGTAACTTTAATCTCAAATAATGTAATTTGATTCGATGGCAGGTCATCTAATTTTCTTTTACTATGTTCTAAAAAGAGATTGGATGGTGTTGGGTTTGGATATTTCAGAAGTTAATATATCACTGTTTAGACTAGTTAATGACTTAGGAAAAGAACATCCCTTTTTGAATCCTGTATTTAGTTTTATTGCTGAATATATGGTTTTTTTACTTGCACTAAGTGTTCTTTTTATTTGGTTTACAAGAGATACGGATAATAGAATTATGATTCTTTGTGCATCTATCGCTTTCATTTGTGCCTTTACGATAGGGAAGGTTGCAGGGGTATTTCACTCGAATTATCAACCTTTTGTTGAATTGGGAGAGGTTAATAAACTGATACATAAAGAAAAAGACAATTCTTTTCCAAGTGACCATACAATTTTATTCTTCTCATATTGTATTTCATTCTGGCTCTTTAAAAGAGGCTGGTCAATTTTATGGGTATTGTTAGCTGTTCTTGTGGGAGTCTCCCGTATATGGGTTGGGGTTCATTATCCTTTTGATGTTTTAGCAGGAGTATTAATAAGCCTAGCAGTTTCAACTTTTATATATTTAACATTCCCTAAACTAAATGTTACTCAAACTACCATAAAAATTTATGAAAAATGTGAAAACATACTTCTTTATCGCTTCAAAAGAAAGGAAAACAAGTCAAAAAACCTTTAGATTTATTCAACAATCGGGTGCTAATGTTCAAAAAATCGCAACCTAAAATGATCAAACTCTTTTATAAAGATTCCATCTGTATTCAAAACTGTAGAATCCATTTTGATCTATCTTTTTTTCTAAATGGATTCTTTAAATTTGCCGTACACTGAAGGTTCATGTGTTATTTTTGATCAACCTTTATTTCACAGCTACAGTTTTAGCCAAAGGGGTTTTTTGTTTTAAAGATGGCTATGTTTAGTTTTACAAATATTTAAGATTGCCAAAGAATATGAAAATATAAAGAAGGTATTTTCAGGGAAAGTGACATCTACGGAGAAATTGGGGAATTCTAGCGATAACAATATCCACAGCAGCTAGTTCAACCGATTTAAACACGGTAAATTTTTGGTCGTTAGGGCTGTTGAAAATAAAGTAGGAACCAGTATTCATTTATAGTTGCTAATTGAACTCAGTTATTTACTAAACAAGAAAATGATTATAAAATTTTTCTTGTATTTAAAAAAATTAAAGTGATAGATATCATAAGCCTTGGATAAAGATTCAGGATGTATATTTAAAGGGAAAGCAAGATTTCATACTTCATTCTCCGTATTCCAACATCTTGACAATGTTTAAAATTTAGCATATCTTATACGTAACGTAATAATCGGTGCAGATGTTTATTTTCGCCATTCTAAATTATTAGGCCTTTAGCATTCTTTTGATATTTAATTTAAATCTTGACTGGATGAAAAAGTATTCTAATATTAAAAAGGAAAAGTAACATAAATCGATTTATTTTATAATCAAGGGACTAAATGAAAGTTTTAACGATGATTCCTTTAGAAGGAAGTTAAAATATAGCTTAAAGCTAAATGACCAATAATAAGGTAGCTCTTCAAAAAACTTCACTGAAGTTAGTTGAAGTGAAGCCGACAATTTTCAAGATTCAATGATCTAAAATTATCATTGAAATTTTGAAGTTGTCGGTTTTTTTATTGGAAAAAAATAGAGATGAATAAAAATTGTAATAAATGATAGAAAAATATGATCTGACTTAAAGGTCTTTTGAACAATAATGACATTTAAAAAGGGAGAAGTTAGAATGTTAGTTTCGTCATCATTATTAACATTATTTTTTATGATGCTTATTGCATCTGGGATAAGCGGACTATTGTTTTTACATCCACGCGTACCCTTGAGCTTTATTCGCATTCATATTGGTATTTTGGCTTTACCACCGTTGGTATCCTTAGTCATTCTTGCCAATGGCAGTGTGAATGGAAATGTGGGCCCTTGGTACTTAGATTCCTTAGCTTGGTTAATGGCTTTCTTTGTTTTAGCAATTGGCCTAATCATTCAGCGTTTTTCTGTACGTTACTTAATGGGGGATCGATCTTATCGAAAATATTTTGCGCTTTTTACTTTCACTACAGGTGCTGCTTCAATTGCATGGTTAAGTGGTGATCTCCGCCTGATAGTTGTTTTTTGGGGAGCAACTCTTGTCGGTTTAACCTTACTTATCAGGTTAAACAGTGCATGGCAAGTGGCTAGTGAAGCAGCCAAGGTTTCTGGCCGCTTATTTTTGTTAAGTTGGTTTTCTTTGTTTTTCGCGATGATTTGGCTTTTTCAAGTCACAGGCCAATGGCAGTTATCATTGGTTTTAACAAATGAAAGTTTAGCTCAACTGGGGGGATGGGAGAGAACAGGGATTAATCTATTGATTGTATTAGCAGTGATCATTCCCGCAGCTCAATGGCCATTCCAAAGATGGTTAATTGAGTCTATTGTTGCTCCAACTCCTGTTTCTGCGATTATGCACGCAGGTTTAGTCAATGCAGGCGGGATTATACTAGCCCGGTTTTCACCTCTATTTAATGGTGGTATAGCTTCGATTATTTTACTTATGCTTGCTGGGATCTCTGTATTGATTGGAACTGGCATTAGTTTAGTCCAGGTTGACTATAAACGCCAGTTAGTAGGCTCCACGATTGGACAAATGGGGTTTATGCTCATTCAGTGTGCATTAGGTGCGTATGTAGCAGCCATTATTCATCTTATTTTACATGGTTTATTCAAAGCTACGTTGTTTTTACAAGCTGGTTCAGCGGTACGGTCTCATGAAGTATCGGCTGGCGTTAATATAGGAACATCCTATTTATGGATCATGGGTGGTCGGATTTTATCCTTAGTTATAGGGGTTTCTTTTTGGCTCACGGCTCCTGATGAGGGGTATCAATTCATTAGTGCGCTAATCTTAGGGTGGTCATTGTCCGTTTCTTGGACTCAGCTCGTAGCTTTTGGAGAGGGAAGACTTGGCCGAATTGTTGGCATAACATTTTTAGGAGGAGCAGCTCTCGTATATTTTATCATTCATAGCCTCTTCTATGAGTGGTTGCATACAATCGCTTTTCAAAGTGTTCAGCCTCCAATGTCAGCTGTGATCATTGTCGTATGTCTCTTACTATTTGGCAGTGCTTTAGGTACGTGGGTTGCTCGTCATCGTTCTTCCGTTTTCTTCGCAGTACTCTATCTTTGGTTAGTGCGATTAGGTGAAGCAAAACCAAAGACAGTAGAGAGACATCCAGACTACCTTAAACAATATTTATCATAAGGAGGTCATCAATGATGGGCATTACATCTGTATTAACGAAAGAAAATGTAAAAAACAAAGATGTAGATCTTGATGTTCAAGAAAGTGATATTCACGTTTTAATTGAATCTGCCAGCCGAGTGATTGCGCCGCTTTGGCCTATTTCTACCTTTGCTGCACGCAATCCGTGGATGGGTCTCGAAAACCAACCTTTTGATCAGGTTGCAAGCTGGTTGAAAAATACCCGTGATGTTGATATATACCCTAGTGCGTCTTTGATCCATTCAGCAAAGAATAAAGGTGAGATTGATGAAGATTTTGTGGAAATGGGGCTGCAGAGTTGGTTGGATTCACATTCCTTTACTATCCCGCGGGACGCGGCAGAACGATTTTGTCGTGCTGGATTAAAATTAGATCCACTGCCTTCCGACCTTTTATCATCGCATAAGCTGGAGAAATTGGTGAATGAATGTAGTGGATTGGATCGTATCGAGAATATTTTTATGCAGCCAATAAGTTCATATATAGAGAATCAAGATGGTGAAAGGTTAATCAATATACTAGATCATCATGTCATTAAGTGGTGTAAATTATATCTTGATGACTCTCAAGCAGGTTGGACAATGCCCAATCGTGATGAAGGTTTTTATCGTTCTTGGCAGCATCTGATTCAATATGATCCAGCACTTAGTAAAAAGCAGCGTGAAAGATTAAAAGGCTGGCCGCAAGAAGCACACTTGGCTTTACAAGAAGTATTATTCGCACTAGAAATCCCCGAATCAGAAATCCAGAGCTATCTTGAAGGTCATTTACTTTCCTTACCTGGATGGGCAGGGATGATGCTTTGGCGCTCCCAACAATCGAGCCATGAACATGCACTTCTAACAGAATATTTAGCAGTTCGAATATTGATGGAGCGTGCCTTTGTAAAGCCTTATTTACCTTTGGCTAATCAACGACCTGAGAAAAAAATGTCGATTACGCCCCTTTTAGCAGCTTGGATCCATTGGGGGGACCTTGCAATAGAGGAATGGTCACAGATGTCGGCCGATGAACAAAACGAATATTTATCATTTGCCTACAGCTTTGATGAGAACCTTCGCAGGAAACTTTGGTTAGAAGCTTGGGAACAAACACACACAGATCGATTAAGTCAGAAGATCATCTCGAAACAACACGAAACCAACGGTAAAACATCGGCGTTAGCTCAATTAGCATTCTGCATCGATGTCCGATCAGAACCTTTTCGCCGTCAACTAGAAAAAGAAGGCCCGTTTGAAACGATTGGTATTGCCGGTTTCTTCGGGGTGCCGATTGCAACTTGTGAACTTGGCAGTAAACACAGTCATGCCTCCTTGCCGGTCATACTAAAACCGCAACATAAAATAAAAGAGTTCGTAGATGATGATGTACTCGAAAAATACAACCAACGCAAAAAGGCAGTTTATTCCGTAAGCCATACATTTAAAACGATGAAACAGAATGTGCTTACGAGCTTACTTCTGCCTGAGCTAAGTGGACCTTGGCTAAGTCTGCAAATGGTAGCGCGTAGCTTTGTACCAAGAAAAGCAGATCGTTTCATTCGTAATCTCCGTGAGACTTGGTTACGCAAACCTGATACAAAACTCTCGCTTCATCATGTTTATGACACAGAGGCAGAGATACCTGTTGGTTTTTCTGAAGAAGAAAGAGTGAACTTTGCTCGCCAAGCTCTAAAAATGATGGGGTTAACTGAGAATTTCGCACCATTAGTCGTGATTTGCGGGCATGGCAGTCAAAGCGCCAATAATCCTTATGCAGCAGCTCTTGACTGTGGTGCTTGCGGTGGAGCTGCCGGCGGATTCAATGCAAGAGTTTTAGCTGCTTTATGTAATCTTTCAGAGGTAAGAGAAGTTCTTTTAACTGAAGGAATTAAAATCCCTGAGGATACCGTTTTCGCAGCCGCTGAGCATAAAACAACAGTGGATGAATTACATTGGATTTATGTTCCTGAACTTTCCGAAGCTGCACAAGAAGCATTTGATCGTATCGAAGCTGTTATGCCGAAAGTGAGCCATAATGCAAATGCAGAACGTCTAGCCCAATTACCGAATTTCCAAAAGGAACTTAAAAATCCGAAGGCTGAGGCACACCGATTTGCGGAAGATTGGAGTGAGATACGTCCGGAATGGGGACTAGCTCGTAATGCCGCTTTTATCATCGGCCAACGTGAACTAACTAAGGATTGTGATTTGGAAGGAAGAGCCTTCCTTCATAATTATGAATGGAATCAGGATGAAAGCGGTGAACTCCTAGCAAATATTATTGCAGGGCCTGGAACTGTGGCCCAATGGATTAATTTACAATATTACGCATCAACGGTCGCACCTCATTATTATGGCAGCGGAAATAAGGCAACTCAAACCGTTACTGCAGGTCTCGGAGTTATGCAGGGGAATGCAAGTGACTTGTTAGCCGGACTGCCTTGGCAATCCGTCATGCAATCAGATCAAGAGGTTTATCATTCTCCTCTTCGTTTGCTGGTTGTCATCCAAGCTCCTAGAGATTATGTAGAACGGTTATTAAATAATGATTCAGTATTTCGAGAAAAAGTTCAAAATGGATGGATTCGACTGGCTAGTGTTGATCCAGATGGACGCTGGGAAAACTGGTAACTATTCATATGGATTCGTTACTCAATACAAAAATGATAAACATAAAGAAGAGGTGTGCTGTATGAATGTAAATAAAAAAGTATTATTTTTGACGGACATTGAAAACGGCTTGGAGCCTATTTTACAAGAAGTGACTAACACTCCAGCGGAAAATATGCTGACGATACAAAGCTATGGTGCCGTTATCTCACGTCCCTATGGAGAAATCATGAGGTCTGTTATCATTGCAATTTATCAGGAAGATGTTGAGGAGGTTTTTGTTGTAGGCACAAAAGATAAGAGGACTTCCCCAGGCAATGTACGAACTCAACTTGAAACAATGAAAGATAAAATACAAACATTGGATTATCTTTTTCAAAATTGCAAGCCTGAATTTTTTGGTGGTACAGTCGATGAATGGCTAGATGGAAATGAAAATAGTATTGTCGCTATTGAAAAAAGCGTGGAAATCATTCGCCATCATCCACTAGTGCCGTCAGATGTTAAAGTTAGAGGTTTAATCGTTAATCCAAAGGATGGAACATCTTCAATTGTGGATGCTCCTGCTGCTAAAACAGGTCAAGCCTCACCTGATCATTGCTTGTCATGATGGAAACGGAAGGAGTTAACCTCTAAGCACTGAAAAAAGCAGTTTTAAGGAGAAAGTATGGCCGCGAATTTAACTGATTTTGTAACGAAAACAATAGAGGAAATGAGTCCGTTTGATCGTGAAAATATAGAATGTATGAAAAAAGTAATGAGAAAAGCAATTGATTTTTATCATTTGAAATCTTATGAAGAAGTTGAGGAAACCCACTTAGGAAGCGTTCGATTTTTGCATGTACACTCTATTATTGAAGAAAATATGTTATCCAAAATGATAGTCGTCACAAGAAACGGTAAAACTGATTTGGATATTGAAGATGTATATGCAGGACATGTTGTAAGAGAATATTAATCAGACGAAATAACGAATATGCCAATTTTTTTGCTCAGGAGATGTTTTATAAATGAAAAAATCGAAAGGTTCTTTTGAATCAGAGATCAGTAAGTCAATTACGCAATGGGAAAAGGATTATCTTGGGCGTGGGTCTGTATCTGTTAAGACCGATATCTTGCGGGACATGATCATTGTTAATTTAAAAGGAATTTTAACACCAGCTGAATATGCAGTTTGTGGATCAAAAGAGGGTATGTTATCTATCAAACAAACTCGTTCGGAGTTAGTTGAATCAGGTATAGAAGAACTTAAGGATATTATCCTGACGATAACCGGAGAAGAAGTGACAAGTTTTCATACTGATTTAAGCTCTCGGACAGGTGAACGAGTGATGGTGTTTAAATTATTTAATGATCTTGAGAAGAATCTTTGATGTAAAGAATTAAAATGTTTTATTAAACAATCTATTCAAGCCCAAGTGGAGGGCTGAAGCATTCAAGGTTGTCATATTTTACTTTTTTAAACACGATGGAAGTTATGATAAATTGAACATAATCAGCTGCCGCTTCTTTTGACTTACAGTTATGCCATCATTAATGATTTTTCATTCATAATCTAAGCGGACGCAAAGAGATATCAATTTATAGCACACTGTCTTGTTATTCCTGAAGATTCAATGGTTTCATTTCGAAAGATCTAACATCCGCTTTTGTTACGAGCGGATGTTTTTTACATCTATTTAAATAATGAATTTGATGCTAGTGGATTGATCACTTGATCGATATTAAACTCATTTTAACTGGAAGTCATGAAAACATGCTTCGGAACTGAAAAAAGTCTTCAGATTTTTAATGTCTAAAAAGAAGTCAGTTGCCAAAAAACGAATTGACATATCGGAATATAACGATATAATAATTGGTATGGAACCAATTGAAGTATTCAAAGCCTTATCAAATGAATCAAGGCTGCAAATTTTACAATGGCTGAAGGAGCCTGATCGTCATTTTGCACCCCATGAAGGGATTGATATGAACACAATCGGGGTATGTGTCAGTCAAATAACAGACAAATTGAAAATGACGCAATCGACGGCTTCTCAATATCTTACCATCCTTTTAAGAGCCGGCCTGATTAAGGCGGAACGAATCGGAAAGTACACGTATTACAAAAGAGATGAAGAAGCCATTGGGAAACTTGCTGACTTTCTTAAAACAGAGATATAAAAATAAACATCAAAGGATGTTTATTTTTACACTATACATATCGACATATTACGATGTGTTTATTTTTTATAATAACATATCGATATTTCGTGATATGTTTATTAATGATTAAGGAGTGAATGCTATGTCTAATACTTGGAAAATTTATATTTTAGCCATTGTCAGCTTTTTAGTTGGAACCTCAGAGTACATCATTTCGGGAATTTTGGATCAAATTGCTCATACTCTCGGGATCACTTTGGCTGCCGCGGGCCAGCTTATTACGATCTTTTCACTTGTATATGCTCTTTCCACACCCGTACTTATGGCATTGACAGCAAGTATGGATAGACGCAGGTTGATGATGTATGCCCTCGGTTTGTTTGTGTTTGGCAATGTCCTGGCTTTTGTACTGCCTGGTTATGGATGGTTTATTGCTGCTCGGATCATTATGGCGATGGGAGCAGGTGTGGTTGTTGTCACCGCATTAACGATTGCCGCTAAGATTGCATCGGAAGGGAAGCAAGGTAGTGCCATCGCTACTGTTGTTATGGGATTTACCGCCTCTTTAATCATAGGTGTTCCGCTTGGAAGAATGATAGCAGTAGCATTAGGCTGGAAGTCTGTATTTGGTGCAATTGCTTTGTTGGGATTGATCGCAATGGCCGTTATATTCTTTACTCTTCCGCATACTGAAGGGGATAAGCCTGTACCTTTGCTTCAACAGCTTTCTCTTTTCAAAAAACGGAAAGTGGCGATAGGATTATCAATCACTTTCTTCTGGCTCGGGGGATACTCTGTTGCTTATACCTATCTGTCACCGTATCTCTTGAACATTTCAGGAATAAGCGGCAAGTTGCTTAGCGGTGTTTTGCTTATATTTGGAGTTGCCAGTTTAGTTGGATCGAAATTTGGGGGGTTAAGCACCGACAAATGGGGAGTGTCTTTTACACTTGTTGGCGGAATGACATTGCATATCGTCGCACTGATTCTGCTGTCATTTGTCACTCATTCCTATATCGGAGTGTTGGTGATTCTCATATTATGGTCGTTTGCCGCATGGTCTACCGGTCCGACACAGCAATTTCACTTGGCTACAATAGAACCGGAAATGTCAGGTGTTTTGCTCAGCATTAATCAGTCCATGATGCAACTCGCCATGGCAGTCGGCGCAGGGATAGGGGGAGTTTTTGTAGAAAACGTATCATTGGCCTCGATTACCTGGATTGGTGCATCAGGGGTTATGATTGCAATTATGGCATCATTGCTGATTTTTAATTCACAACCGAAACAGGCGCTAAAAGATATCAATCAATAATCTACTGCTTTGTTTGGTTCATTTCGAAAGATCTAACATCCGCTTGTAAATACAAGCGGGTGTTTTTTACAAGTTGTTCAAAGTCCGTTCGTCCATAAGCCTTCCAAGGGCCGACATCGTTCTGTATGTGTCGAAGGCGCACTGAAGCTGAAAGAGATATTTTAAAGTTTTGCCGGCGGAGAGCTGAAGCACAGCACGATTGCCTTGATCGAACAAGGTATACCAGTATTCGCACTGGCAACACAAAGAGCATGTAAACCTATACATCCGAGGAAACGTTAAGGAAGTTGCCACTCGCGGAACAACACTTGCATCATCTCACTGAATGGACTAGACGGTGCGGATAATAGATTCGTACTGCCGGAAGTAAACGCAGCGCTTGCTCGTGTTGGTTTTTGTTGTTCCTTGTAGCTGACGTTTACTATGCTACACTGCATCACGGCTGTGATGTTGATAAGCCGCGTAACCTTGCGAAGAGTGTTACTGTGGAGAAAAATGTTTAACCCCTTTGGTTATCTTAGCCAAAGGGGTTTTAGTATGAATATTTTATTTAAATTAGAGGAGAATTCATTTAACTAAAGTCATTGCTTTATATAATCACTAAAATTTATTTGGAATAATCTCTTGATTTAATTTCCTCGCAGAGATTGTTTGAGATTAAGATGATCCACTTATATCTATTTAATGTAATTTTTAGGATAATATACAAAATTCCCCTTACTTCGACAATTGCAATCTGGTATTATCGTATCGCATGGAAGCTATGTCTATAGACTCTATGCAAAATTGAATTGAGAGGAGGTTTTACTTATGAAAAGAAACCAAAAAGAATGGGAATCTGTGAGTAAAAAAGGTCTTATAAAGCCAGGGGGTACTTCGATTGTAAAGGCTGCCGGCTGTATGGGCTGCTGGGCCTCGAAGAGTATTGCTATGACACGTGTTTGTGCACTTCCGCATCCTGCTATGAGAGCAATTTAACATTTGAGAATAGGGAGTTGAGCATATATGCTTATACTCCTTATTTTCTCTTGAGGGGGATTTTATATGTCAAATGATCGGGTTAAGGATATCGATTTACCAGAGTTAGCGGTTCATTTACAGCCTCATGGTGCAGTAATGGTTGATAGAAAAAGTATGTTTTATTTTAGACTCAGTGGACGTGGAGCACAGTTGGCGTTTCTTTTATCAAAAAACAAAAACCTCCACAAAACGGCACGTATTTGGGAAATTGTACAGAAAGAAGAGATGAGTGCTGAACAATTAAAAGATGAGCTTAGTGCCCATCCCTTTACAGAGGCTTGGACGCAAGGGCTGTTAGATCAGCCTTTACATGTTTCAGGTTCGTTAGATTCATATTTACCTATTAGTTGTACTCTGCAGTTGACAAATGCATGTAATTTAAGCTGTTCTTTTTGTTATGCCAGCTCAGGAAAACCATATCCGCAGGAACTATATAGTGAACAATGGATTTTGGTTATGCAAAAGCTAGCAGCCCATGGAGTTTCTGATATTACACTGACCGGAGGTGAAGCGAAGCTAATTAAAGGGTTTAAAGAATTAGTCGTTGCTGCAAGTTCGCTATTTACCAATGTAAATGTATTTAGTAATGGATTGAATTGGCGAGATGATGAAGTTGAATTACTCAGTCACTTAGGGAATGTTTCTGTACAGATTAGTATTGATGGTATGGATGATACTCATGACCGATTAAGAGGCAGAAAAGGCGGTTTTAAAGAAAGTATGAATACCATCAAAAAATTATCAGAAGCAAACATTCCAGTGATTGTTGCTATGACTATCAATGAGTCTAATGCCGGTGAAGTATCTGATGTGGTGGAGCGATGTGCCAATGCGGGTGCTTTTATCTTTCGTGCAGGAAAAACGTTATCTGTCGGACGAGCGACAGAAGGTTTTAGGGCTTTGGCTGTTGATTTTGAAGAGCTGGTTAAAAATCAGCTTAGGGAAGCCCGTGTCCGATGGGGAGACTGCCTGAACATCATTGACTGGGAGCATGAAGAGAGTTCTTTCACAACAGATTTTTGTACGCCTGGATATCTTGCCTGGTACATTAGAGCAGATGGATATGTAACTCCCTGCCAATTAGAGGATTTGCCACTAGGACATATCTTAGAAGATAGCATGGCAGACATTGGTTCACCTGATCGTTTGTTTCAATTAAAATGTGATGCTAAAAATTGCAAATGTATTGGGAAAATTGAGCTTTCAGAACCGGACTTGCCTTTTCAAAAAGAAGTCAAGGTAGGGATGAGGAATGAATAGTCTATCGGTGGTATTTTGGGTTATTTTGGCAGTTGTTGGATTGCTGTTATTTATTAAATTTAAGCCTCCAACAATTGCTTCACTGCTCTTAAGCAAAGATGAGGCAAAGGAAATAAGTATACAATTTATAAAAGAGTTTGTTGGGATGGATGTGGAAAACTGGGATTTTTATTCGGTATATTGGTATGACCATGATACAGTGAATAAACTTCATCACTTAGGCATACTTAAGAAAAATAGAAAGGTTTTATATGATGTCGGGTTGGTCGAATCATGGAGAGTCCGTTTCGTTCACCAAAATCAATCATTTGTAGTTGGTGTCAATGCCAATCGAGAAATCACTTTTTTTTATGCGGACGTTCCCAAAAAGTCCCTCTCAGGGAAGTTTGAACAAGTTTCTCCAGAGGCACTCAAGCAGAGGTTAATGGTTTCGCCTGATGGACTTTGGTCTAGAGTAAATATGACTGGTACTGGTAAAAAAGAAGAAGATTTTAGCGAGGTCAGTACTTATTGGTACATAGCGGAAGCTGGAGATATTCGACTAAAGGTGACAGTTGAATTACAGGGTGGGCGAATTTCTTATATTGGGACTGAACAAGAAATACTAACTGATCAAATGAGTAAAGTCATTCGAGATGAACAAGTGGAGTCGACATTCGGAGTATCTGGTATGTTGGGTTCAGCTATAGCGATGGTAGTTGCCATTCTCATACTTGTATTTATGGATGTGCAAACAAGTATAATCACTAGCCTTGTTCTAGGTTTGTTGATTATAATATGCCAGTCGTTGACACTAAAAGAAGACATCCAATTGACAATTGTGAATGCTTATGATGCAAGGATGAGTGTCAAAACGGTCAGCTTGTTAGGTGTTTTGTCTACACTTCTTACAGGATTATTAACAGGGTTTGTAGTATTTATATGTTCAATGGCAGGAAATGCGCTTGCTGGTGAATTAGGATGGAAAACGTTTGAACAACCAATGATTCAGATTTTCTACGGAATAGGAGCGGGGCTCATTAGTTTGGGAGTGACTTCTCTACTGTTTAACATATTAGAGAAAAAGCATTATTTAAGTATATCTCCTGAGCTTTCTAACCGAACCGTCTTTCTATCAGGTTTTACTTTTAGACAAGGATTGAATATGAGCATACAAAGTTCAGTCGGAGAGGAGGTCATCTATCGGTTGCTAATGATTTCAGTCATTTGGTGGTTGAGTGGAAATATCATTATTTCCATTATTGTATCGTCCTTTTTATGGGCGATTATGCACCAAGTAACTGGATATGATCCAAGGTGGATACGTTGGCTACATCTATTTATATTCGGTTGCTTTTTGGGAGTTCTATTTATCAAATTTGGTTTTATATGTGTATTAGCAGCTCATTTCATTCATAATTTAGTGCTCGTCTGTATGCCGCTGTGGCAATTTAAACTTCAGAAACATATGCATCACGAAAAACCAAAGTATACTTCATTCTAATGATTAGGAGAAGATTTGATGCAATTGATGCAAGTACAAGATTTAAGAAAGTGCTATCGAAATGGTGATGGGATTGAACATTTGTCTTTCTCAATAAAGCGAGGAGAAATTGTGGCGCTATTAGGGCCAAATGGAGCTGGAAAAACAACGACAATTCGATGTTTGACGGGGCTTTACAAGCCAGATAAAGGCAACATTCTCATTGATGGTTCTCCTCCGGGCCATGTAACTGTTCAAAAAAAAGTAGCGCTCATTCCGGATCAGCCTTACCTGTATCCGACATTAACAGCTGCTGAACATATTCAGTTCAGGGCAAGAGGATTTCATCAAGGTAAAAAGGGTTTAAAAGAACGGGTTTATTATGCATTGAAGGAAGTACACTTGGAGGAGAAAGCAAATGAATTGTGTGGTCAGCTGTCAAGAGGCCAGAAGCAGCGGGTTGTCTTAGCAGGGGCAATAGTTCAAGATGCTTTGCTTTATATATTGGATGAGCCGACTGTAGGTCTCGATATTCCATCAAAACAGTGGCTCTCAAACTGGTTAAAAGCCAAGACAGATCAAGGCTGTGCAGCATTTGTGTCAACTCATAGTCTTGAATTTGTATTAGAAACAGCAGACAGGGTGTTATTAATTCGAGATGGTGAACTTATGAAGAGTTTGTCTGTTCCTCAATTCAAAGAGGAACAATCGGAATGGAGAAAAGAAGTGATTCGTCTTCTAGGGGAATGGTCAGATGAATAATATCATGTCTTTTTTATGGCTTCAGTCAAAAAGGCGTTTTGTAAATCAAGGTCAGGAAAAAAAGATGCCTTTTTTGATCATGCTCCTTTTTGTTGGGGCCATCGGATTTCAAGTAAGTTTCGTTTCAAGATCTGCGATATGGGATATGAATCTTACTGGTTGGGTGCTTACAGGTGTTTTTATCCTTTATACGGCATTTGGACTTTTCTCCAATCGATTGCCAAGTCAGATGGCCGATATCATGTGGCTGTATTGCACTCCTGCTTCATTTTCAAAAGTTGTGTATAGTGTTTTAATTTTCAGCGTCACTTGGAAGGCGTTGCTTTGGATCATCTCGGCCATATTCGGTGATGTATTGATTGTACTTCTGTCCGGTAAGCATATCAATTTAATAGGCAGATCTATAATTTTTGTAGGGCTCTTTTTTATCGCTGAAGTGTGGTTGATGTCTGTCTCATGTGCTAGAACAGTGAAGAAAATGAAAAGAGTATACATTTCAGTCTTTCTTCTAATGCTGGGTATTTATTCCATGTGTCTTTTTCAACTCTACTTTCTACAACATTCATCTGGGCTGTGGGAGGGTATTGGTCGTTTTATTAGTGGCGTAGGTGTAGTGTTTGAGGCATTGTCGCCGTTGTATGTGGCTGTATTTATTGGAATCATTGCAGTTTCTTTTATAACAATTTCTTTTACGAGCAGTCTGGTAGAAATGAAGGAATCGTTGGTAAAGGAGGCTGAATTCTGGGAGGAGTTTCAAGAACGTCAATTTGGTTCAGGGCAAATTATGCAGAAACCAAGGAAGACTTGGTGGGGACTGCAAGGTCTAAATGGTATTTGGTCATTTCTGTGGTTGGAACTGTTGCTTATGAAAAAACATTTATTTTTTCATAGCATCCATACCTTCACGCTGGGCTGCGTCTTTTATGTCGTCATTTTTATATATCCAGAATGGTTTTATCTTCTTTTCTTTCTCGTCGTCTCGGCAGTCATGTTGAGTTCCTATTATTCAGGAATAGTCAGGCATTCGCAATCAGGCGCCCTTTATTTATTCCCTGGAGCCCTTTGGGGAAAAATCATTATTCTAGAGCTAATGAATACAGTCTGGTTGTTTATTCTTTACTGTATTTCTATTGCTTTCATGGCAGTTGAGAATTTAGTTTATTGGTATATATATGGCTTAGGGATATATATATGGTTCATGACAATAAGACTGTTTACTTTTAACAATACAAGTCGAAACGATTTTAAGCTTTCATTGCCTCAATACTACAAGTCATTTTTTATGGCATTAGGGCTTAGCGGCATTTGTTTGTATGTTATTCATTTATTGACTGCTGGCTGGTATACATTAGTGGTGGTTGTCTGTGTAGGGAGCCTTTGTTGGTGCATGCTTAATCGTTTCAGATAGTGGATGTGTAGAATTATTGTTTTAAACGAGGAGAGGGGCTCTATTATGAAATCAAATGGTGATGAATTGTCGCTGTCTGTTCAGAATTTAGCGAAAACAAATGAGATCACAATTGTTCAAGCGATAGGGGAGCTAAAGAAATCAGGAAAAGATGCGATACCTGTTTTGGTTGAGGCCTTAAAAGAGGAAGGATCTTTACGTAATATTGCTGCGGCTGTTTTAGGTGAGTTTGGGGAAGACGCGAGTGAAGCAGCGAAGGAGCTATCATGTTTATTAAAAAGTCATGCCGAAGATACAAGAATGGCAGCGGCCATTTCACTCATGAGAATCGGGAAGCCCAGTCTGCCCTTTGTCATCAAAATTGCTCAAGAAAGTGAAGGACAATCGTGCTTTTGGGCATCTTGGTGTATCGCATGGATCGATCCTTCTTACATTGAACCGAAGATGTATGAATGTCTAAAACGCGAGCATGAACACCCTTCAGGAATGGTTGCTCCGTTTGCAGCTGAAGAGGCATTAGGAAAGCTGATTGCTTTTCAGCTGAAAGACAAGGAGGATTGAAAGGATGAAAGCTGAACAAATAATGAAAGAATGGCCAATTCATTTACCCTGGTTGAATCAATCACAGATTGATTTGACATGTCCAAGTGGCACATATCATCTTCTTTATTTTTGGTCAATGAGCTGTCCAAACTGTCACCAATTAACAGATAAAGTCCTTCAAGATATAAAGGATATGAATGTGAAAGTAATCGGAGTACATGTCCCTTACATAGAAGAAGAGAAATCTATGGAGGTTGTCTCGACGTATGCTCTTGATAGGGGAATAGATATTCCGATTGTATTAGACCAAAACTATGAGATTGTCACAAGTTGTCACGTACAAGGTATTCCTAGCTTTTGTCTATTAAGTCAATACGGGCAGATCGTAGCTAAAACAATGGGGGATGTTGGTTGGGGTAAGATGGTAAAAAGGATTAATGGCTTGTGAAGTTTTCCATCTTGTAAGTATGACGACAAACAGTTGAATATTACGATCAAACGATCCTTCCTATAAGCAGGAAGGTTTTTTTATGATGAACTATTTGCTATTAGTGGGTAAATTCATGTTCTGCCATGCTCCCAATGTACACCTTTCCGTAAGGGCAAAGTCAAATGTCTGAATAAAATCGTCCCAAAATTAATCAGAAATTTATTTTCATATCGTATCCTTTCCGTATCACGTGAAAGGAGCATCATATGAAAACGTTATGGAAAGTACTAAAAATCTTTTTTGGCGGCTTGGCTGCTTTGGTTTTACTTGTTTCCCTCTCCGTTTTTATTTACCACCATTATCAATTAAATAGGGAAGCAGCATTGTTAAAAGACAAAGGAACAGTAGTCGATGTTGACGGTAAAAAGATGAATGTCTATGAAGAGGGGAGTGGGAAGGATACGTTTGTGTTTATGTCCGGTTCGGGGATTGCTGCGCCTGTTTATGAGATGAAGGGGCTGTATAGCAAATTTTCAAAGGAAAATAAAATTGCTGTTGTAGATCGGGCTGGTTATGGATACAGTGATGTGTCTCACGATGATAGAGACATTGATACGATACTGGAACAGACGAGGGAAGCGCTTATGAAAAGCGGAAATAAGCCTCCATATATTCTAATGCCTCATTCCATATCGGGGATTGAAGCGATGTATTGGGCACAGAAATATCCTAAGGAAATAAAGGCGATAATTGCGATGGATATTGGATTGCCCCAGCAGTATGTCACGTATAAATTGAGCGGGGTTGACAGACTGAAAGTGAGAGGCTTCCATCTGTTAACGTCGATTGGTTTTCATCGGTTTATGCCTTCCGCTGTATATAATCCTGAAGTGGTTCGACAGTCATTTTTAACGGATGAAGAAAAAGAAAGCTATAAAGCGATTTCTTACAAACAATTTTTTAATGCCGATATGGAGCATGAGCTTTTAGAGTCTTACCAAAACGGCAGCAAATCTGTGAATCTGCCAGTACCTAAAGAAACTCCCATCTTCATCTTAGATGCGGTTTCTGACCAAAATAGAAATTCAAAGTATGCCATACAAAACCGAAAAGATTATGAAGCGTTTGCGGCTCAATTCAATACAGCCGATATAAAGGAACTGAGGGGAACACACAGTATTTATTTATATCAGCCAGATCAAATATATAAACTCTCCATGGAGTTTATGAGAAAGGTTCGCTAGGATGAAGGGTTATCATATTTTAATCGTTGAAGACGATGTGATGATTGGTGGTTTGCTGCAAAAGATTTTGCAGCGTGAGGGCTATCATGTGATGTGGAAAACCGATGGAGCGGATGTACTTTCGGTGATTCAGAAGGTGGATTTGGTCATTATGGATGTGATGCTGCCGGGTGAAGACGGATATCAAATGTCTGCCAAAATCAAAAAGCTGGGGCTGCGCATTCCGGTCATTTTTCTCTCGGCCCGCAATGATATGGACAGCAAGCTTCAAGGTTTGCAGGTCGGCGAGGATTATATGGTGAAGCCTTTTGATCCGAGGGAGCTGCTGTTAAGAATGCAGAATATGCTTGAGCATCATTATGGCACTTTTACGCAAATCAAACATTTATATATTGATGCAGAAACGAAAAAAGTGTTCAATGAAACTTTGCATGATGAGGTGCTGTTTACGGCAATTGAGCGGAAAATTTTCTTTTATTTATATGAAAATAGGGACAGCACCCTGACAAAGGAACATTTCTTTGAATATCTGTGGCAGCTCGAAGACAGAAACCCGAATATCGTCAATGTGCACATTAAAAAAATCAGAGCTAAAATCAATGATCAAGCGGGTGAGATTATTGAAAATATATATGGAGAAGGGTATCGGCTGAATACCGTTGTGAAGAAATGAAGCTCAAGACAAAATATCAGTTGTTACTATGTACCGCCGTCATTAGTGTTCCGGTGCTATTGCTGGCGGTTAGCATTTTGATGTCGGTCATTTATGACAGCATGTTTAAACCGATGAATCATGGTATGCCTTTTCACAGGTCTTTTGCGTATCCGGCAATGCTCATTGTATTTTTATTATCACTCTTATTGTTAGCTTTTTTATTTTCAAAGTCGATTCATTCTCTGCTGCATAAAATCAATCTATTGAATCAAACCATTCGGCACCTGGCGAGTGATCAAAAGGTGCCTGATAAAATAGAAGTGAAACGCGCTGATGAAATCGGGGAACTGATTAAGTCGGTTAATTTGTTAATTGAACGGACGACATACCGTGAACTGGAACTGAGGCAGCAGGAAGAAGT
Organism: Bacillus sp. 0209A; assembly: GCF_036765095.1. Taxonomy (NCBI): domain Bacteria; kingdom Bacillati; phylum Bacillota; class Bacilli; order Caryophanales; family Bacillaceae; genus Bacillus; species Bacillus sp. 0209A. The sequence goes on along the minus strand of NZ_JBAIZV010000008.1, from coordinate 33,489 downwards.
GAAAAAGGAACTTTTGCAAAAACTGCGTCATGACATGAATACACCTTTAACCGCTCTCAGGCTGCAGTTATTTTATTTGGAGGGCCAATGTGATGATCAGGCCGTATTTGAATCATTGTATCAGCAAATCCACTATATCGCGGAATTAACCAATGAATTCAATCTATATTCCGCTGAGACGTTGGAAAGTTCTTATATCGTAAATGAAGAAGTCCGTATAAATGAGCTGTTAGAAACAGCGGTGAAAAAATGGGATTATTTGTATAGTATGAATGGGATTGGGCTGCACTATAAGCCGGCAGATCAAGATGTACTATGGATGAGCAACGGGTTATGGTTGCAAAGGCTGTTTGATAATATTTTTCAAAACACGTTAAAGCATTCAAAAGCTGAAAAAATAGAAGTCACGATTGAACATGGGACTGTTTCTATTTGTGATGACGGCATTGGATTTGATCGTAATCAGAACAGTGAGGGGCTTGGGTTAAAGATTATTGATGATATATGCAGGCTGCTGTCGATTACTTATGAGCTGCAGACAAATGAGAATGGAACGGGGTTCTTGTTTTCGAAAGAGTGACCCCCGCTGATGTTTTCTTTCTCCTATAAACTCTATATAATAGGCAGAAAGAAATGAGGTGATCAGCATATGTTTAAAAAAATCATTAAAACAATCAAGCACCTCTCAAGCAGTTCTAGCGGCCGATATCGCAGACATCGGCATTACAGCAGCAGCCGGCGCAGGCACTACAGCAGCAGCTCAGGTAAAAGAAGACACTACGACCGCTATGGCGGCAGTCATCGTTACAAACGCCGGAGCTACAGCAGCAGTTAATCCAAAAAAGTTCTTGTTCCGCTTTTGGGACAAGGGTTTTTTTGTGTGGCCGATTGAATGGCACGGTTTAGGTCTTCACGGATGGAAGCGGTGTGCTGATACTCTTCATCAATGCCCAATAATTTTTTCAGCAGCAGGGTTACTTCTTTTGTCAGCGTTAATTCCTCCAGCCAAGTGGCGTTTTTCTTCTTTTTTCCTTTATATTGAGAGTACAGCAGGAATAACAGTGTTTCTCCGAGATCAAAAAAGTCATCCTGTTTCCTCACTTTTATTTCCTCCGTTTCTTCAGTAGTCAATTGCTTTGCAAGGCCGAAATCGATGAGGCAGAGCCTGCCATTATTGATGATGATATTAGGCGTTCTGATGTCGCTGTGAAAAATCAGGTGATCATGCAGGTATTCTACAATCTCAAGCAACTGCGAAATCAGCAGTAACGCCATAAGCTCTGTAAATGGCTGTTTTCGAAAAAATAATAATTCTTCTATATTATCTCCTTCAATGAACTGCATGGCATAATAAGCCTGTCCGTCTATGATGAAATCTTCTATGAAGGCTGGGATTTGCGGGTGGTGAATGCTTTTGATCAGCTTCATTTCCTGCTGGAAGCGGACTCTTTCTTTTTCCTTTTTCGCTTTTGTCGGCCGCAGCTGTTTTAAGACATAAGGTGTTTGCGTATGGAGATCCGTGCACAAATAAACCAAGCCATAGCCGCCCATGCCGAGGCATTCTTCAATTTTGTATCGGTTGTTCAGGATAACGCCGTCCTTTAGAGGGCGGTCAAATAACAGTTTTTTCAGCTGTTTTAATGCCATGTCTGCACTTCCCTTGGTTGTACTGATTTTAGTTTATCAAAACAATGGCATTTTGGGCTAAGTAAAGGGGAGCTTAGCATAAAAAAGAGCCGGCCCATGGAACTTGAACCAGCTCTGTATGAATTAAAACTGTTTTGTGACATCGTATTCATAATCTATTTTTGCTTTGACATTACTCATCGTCGATCTAGCAGTCGCTAATGTATTGTATTTAAAACTCCATACTTTTGCGACACTGAGTTGATCTGACAAAGAGATATCATAAGACCCTGATGTTGAGCTATTCACAAGGGCACGGCGCCATTCGTTGTTTTCGCTCGTCATGATCATATGGCGTGTATTTCCCTGGCTTGGTGTTTGAGTGGCGGTTGTTTGTACTCTAGTTACAATGGCATCGCGCGGTATTCCGGATTGGTTTGTTAAATCAACCTTGATCACGCTGGAGTCAGAACCTGAGGGGCTAAGGGCTGTATTTCCTTTATTATCGGCAACACCGCTGAATGAGAACGTTCCGCTGCCGGATTTGATCCGATTTTCAATTGAAAGTGTAAAATACATGTTCCCGGTATAAGTGCCGCGTGACACTTTGACATAGAAGGTATCCGTGGTGTTTTGGGCGTCAGCATTGGCATAAATAAAAGAAGAGAAAGTATTGGGGTTAATGACTTCTGTGCCTTGCGAAACAGGAACTCTGTTCTTATCGTAAATTTCGATTTTCATCCCTGTGTACGCGTTCTGGTATGTACTTCTTACGTATACTTTTTCTCCCTTATAAGCTGTAAAGGTAAAATAGGCTTCATCTTTTCCGGCTTCCAGTATCGTTGTATCGATATTCTTATATTTCCAATAACCGATTGGCGCTGCGGTATCAAATGAATTGTTTCCTGTAATAGCAGTGACTCCGGCGGCTGATGCCGAATGCGTAAAGGTGAAGAAGACAGACAGCATAATAGCGAATGGAATGAGCCATTTTTTCGTCATGTAAACAACCTCCTTTTATTTCCATCATACATAATAACGCTTCGGGTGTAAATAAATGTTTTTTGAGGTTAATATATACATTGGTATTGCCGATAAAAAAGACTAAGAGAGAATTGTTCAGGGGGGAATCCAATGCGTCTGAATCGGCAATTTATCCGCACACAGCTGATGGTACAGAACATATTGAAACAGGATCCGGCTGCCAAGCGCGAGAATACGTCTGAAAATACAGCGGCGGTGCTGGAAAAGGCATACAGCAGGCTTGAGTCACGATCTTCCAATAAGGGAATCAATCAGTTCAATTATTCTAAAACCAGTGTGGCTGGAAACAGCGGAACGTTCAGCAAAGTGTATCAATCAGCAAATGATCGAACAGTGAGGGACACAGGGGAAGAAACAGTGATTCAATCCAATAACCCCTATGAATCTGAGAGTGATATCAGAATCAAAATACTGGATGAAAAATACAGCAGGATAAATGCGATTAACAAAACAAAGTCTGATCCATTAGGCTATATTAAGGATAAATATCAAAATTCAAAGTCGCCTTATTTCAGAAGTGATCTGTCAGCTGCGGAAAGACAGGCTGCTTACGATAATGAAACAGAGTGGCTATTCAAAGGGAAGGCGCAAAACTATAACCTGCAGGATGCTGTGTTTCGCAATGTCACGTTTCATGGGGAAGTGGAAGCTGAGAATGAAAAGGTGTATCAGCGGAGCCAGGTCAACCAGCAGCTGCTAGTGCTGTTGAATCGAAACGATATTCACATTCCGGAGGGGACAGAGCTGACGTTTACGATTACGCCGATTGACTATAAGGTACAGGTGAGCGGGACGAAAGATGAGGCACTCATAAAGCAAATTGAGCAAGCGCTGCAAGCTGGAGACAACAGCAAAGAGCTATTTTTACATATCATGAAAAGCCAAAGTATTGACTCGACACAATATTCCGAAGAGGCATATCAAAAGTATCAAGCTGCTCGTGAGATGTACGACGTCACAGGCTATCAGTTGAGGGATTTAGAAGTGATCGACGGGCGGTACGTAACACCTGATGGACGTGACTTATTAGACGTATATAAAGAAGAGCTTGAAAAAGATCCTGTACAAAAACAAACGGCTTCCTATGCTATATCTCACTATCGTTCGGAGCTCAGTAAAATGGCGGAAGCCGGGTATGATGCCATTCCGGATTTCATTCTATCAATTGATTACAGCAATGGATCTCTTAGAGATGTGGGGCAAAGCAAGAGCTACGGCACCGGAGATACCGAGTGGCTTGAAACATTAAAACGTCTAACTGGCGTGACTTATTAGAAAGCTGTTCATTGTGAACAGCTTATTTTTTATGAGAATTTTAGGGATAATAACATTCAAACAATTTAATTATATTTATATAAAAGATTTTAAATGAAGTGTAGATGAAAAACTCTGACTAAAGGTGTTTACCTGAAAAAAACAATTGTATTTTCCAGAGAAATTTATTATGATGAAATAAGTAATTTTGGAGATTATATAACAATATTAAGTTTGAATTTTCAGATTGTTATAATTGATTGTTGAGAAAGATGTCGAGTATTTTGTTAAGAGGAGGAAGAGGAGTGGCAAATCAAGAATTAAAGAGGGGCTTGGGCGCGCGTCATATTCAGATGATCGCCTTGGGAGGTACGATTGGTGTTGGCTTGTTTATGGGTTCTGCCAGCACGATTTCATGGACTGGTCCGTCTGTCCTTTTGGCTTATGCAATATGCGGAATTTTTATCTTTTTTATCATGCGTGCGATGGGTGAAATGCTGTATGTCGAGCCGAGCACGGGTTCTTTCGCGACATTCGGCCATAACTATATTCATCCGCTGGCAGGTTATATGACAGCCTGGAGCAACTGGTTCCAGTGGGTTATCGTCGGCATGTCAGAAATTATCGCTGTCGGTTCGTATATGAAATATTGGTTCCCGGATTTGCCTGCTTGGATACCTGGTATCGTGGCAATGGTGATTCTCGGGGCGGCGAACTTAATTTCTGTTAAGTCGTTTGGTGAGTTTGAGTTTTGGTTTGCGATGATTAAAATCGTGACGATTATCTTGATGATTATTGCCGGAATCGGGATCATTTTCTTCGGATTTGGCAACGGCGGAGATGCGATCGGATTGTCGAACCTGTGGTCTCACGGAGGATTCTTTACTAACGGCTTCTCTGGCTTCTTCTTTGCGCTGTCTCTCGTTATTGCGGCCTATCAAGGGGTTGAGCTGATCGGGATTACAGCCGGTGAAGCGAAAGACCCGAAAAACACGCTAAGAAGTGCGATTCAAAGTATTATCTGGCGTATTTTGATTTTCTATATTGGCGCTATCTTTGTGATCGTGACAGTGTATCCTTGGGATGAGCTCAATTCACTTGGAAGTCCGTTCGTGTCTACGTTCGCGAAAATCGGAGTTACGGCAGCGGCCGGCATTATTAACTTTGTCGTGATTACAGCGGCAATGTCGGGCTGTAACAGCGGTATTTTCAGTGCAGGACGCATGCTCTATACACTTGGGGTAAATGGACAAGCACCGAAATTCTTTACGAAGATTTCACGCAATGGGGTGCCGCTCTACGGCACAATTGCTGTAATGATCGGTTTGGCTGTCGGTGTTGTGCTGAACTATATCGCGCCGCCGAAGGTTTTTGTGTATGTGTACAGCGCAAGCGTGCTGCCTGGTATGATTCCTTGGTTTGTCATCTTGATCAGCCACATCGGATTCAGAAAAGCGAAGGGCGCTGCATTAGATAAACATCCATTCAAAATGCCGTTTGCACCTTTCACAAACTATGTGACGATTGCTTTCTTGCTGATGGTTCTGGTCGGCATGTGGTTCAACGATGATACTCGTATCTCTCTGATTGTAGGCGTGATTTTCTTAGCGCTTGTGGTCATTAGTTATTATGGGTTTGGGATTGGCAAACGTACGCAGGCGAATGTGACAAAAAGCGATCAAGCGGTTGAATAACATGGAAAAGAGACATTCACGGATGTCTCTTTTTTTATTTTTGGCGTATGGATTTTTCCTATTTTAGCAAGCTATAGGATAAAGATAGCGGAAGGAAAGGTGTTCATAAAATGGATGTTACACTCGGTTATTTGCGTGAATCACTTTCGAACCATCTTGAAAATGAAGTCTGCCAGCGGATTTGCAAGAAGATGCTGGCGAAGCGGTATGCGAATGAAGAGGAATTTGTAAAAGACTTAGATGACAATGAAATGTCTTTTTTGAATCATGTGTTAGAAAAAGAAATTAAGTATGCCCAGAATGAACAGGATCAAAAACGGGCCAAGGAATTAAACGAGGTGTATGAATTACTGCTTTGAAAGGCGGGGTAAGAAGTGGGAGCAATTGAACGAAGCGGATATACATTTCAGCCGGAGTTTAGCGTCGTCCGTCAAAACGGAGCCATCCATGTGTATCATCACGGCGGAAGAAATTGAATTTGAATTTAACGGGGAATTTCCCGATCATGATTTGATTGAAGAGCTTGTGAATCATTATTGTTTTGAGCATGAGATTTAGAGCCTTGCCTATTTGCAGGGCTCCTTCATTTATGATGTGATCAGGCCATGCTTTTTCAGGATATTCACTGTGATGTTTTTAGCTTTTGTGCCGGAATCAAAGTCATTGGCGCAAAAATATATGAGCCATGCTCTGTGTTGATGAATCCGATAAACCCAGCCTAACCCCATATCTGTCAGGCGGGTTCCGGTTTTCCCGTAGAACGTGTAATGACCGCCTTTTTCTTGAATCATCATGCGCATAACTGTTTTCATCACTGATTGATTAAATGGAAGCGCCACTTTTTAAAAGCTTCTTCAAAAAGGCTTCTTGTTCCAGCGAGAAATTGTCAGAGAGCTTTGCAGCCAAAATTGCGTTGCCGTAAGACAATGTATGAAGCCATGTTTTCATTCTTTCCTCGCCGATGTCTCTCGCTAATCCTGATAATACCAGACTGCGGATTCGCGCATGGCCGAGCCAAGCGTATGGTCTCGGTTCCATGATTCAAATTCACGATTGACCCCGTCCCGCCGTTTGACATCGTATTCATCCCGAACAGTTTTTACCTGCAAATTGATTAAGGGTTCACGGCTTTAAAGGTGGACTGCGGAGTTTTTGTCTTTTGTTTGACCGTTCTCTGTTGCAGCCAAATGTCTGATCCTTTTGCATATCGTGCAGGATGAAGGTTCCATCCGTATCATTAAATTCGTCATCGACATTTAGAGAAAGCTGTGTGGATGGAAAAGCTGCCGATCCCTGCAATGCGCAGAGCAAGTACAACTTTTTGCTTTTCATCGTTATAAATAAAGAAAAAATGCTTAGAAGCAAATACTGTCATTGGGTTTATCATCGTGAGATAACGTGAAAAAAGAGGGTAAAAAGGAAGGTAGGGTTGCGGGATGAATGAGCAGATTCCACATGACAAAAGCCTCGATAACAGTCTGGCTTTGGTGCGGGAAGGATATTTGTTTGTAAAGAATAGAAAAGAGCATTACCAATCGGATTTGTTTCAGGCGCGTTTGCTTGGAAAAACATTTATTTGTATGAGCGGCGCGGAGGCCGCGAAGGTATTTTACGATACGGAGCGATTTCAGCGGCAGGGTGCTCTCCCGAAACGTGTACAGAAATCCCTGTTTGGCGTTAATGCAATCCAGACAATGGATGGTGAAGCTCATCTTCATCGGAAGCTGCTTTTTCTGTCATTAATGACACCGCCGAATCAAAAGCGTTTGGCTGAGCTGATGACAGAGGAATGGGAAGCGGCAGTCACGAGATGGGAGAAGGCAGATCAGGTTGTGTTATTTGAAGAAGCAAAAGAAATCTTATGCCGGGTAGCGTGCTATTGGGCAGGTGTTCCGCTGAAAGAAACAGAAGTCAAAGAGAGAGCTGATGATTTCATTGATATGGTCGACGCGTTCGGTGCGGTGGGACCGCGTCATTGGAAGGGACGAAGAGCAAGGCTGCGTGCTGAAGAGTGGATTGAAAGAATGATTGAAGATGTTCGTGCCGGCTTGCTGAAAACATCTGCCGGAACAGCGCTGCATGAAATGGCGTTTCACACACAAGAAGATGGAAGCCAGCTGGATTCCCGGATGGCAGCCATTGAGCTGATGAATGTACTGCGGCCTATCATCGCTATTTCTTATTTTCTTGTGTTTTCAGCTTTGGCGCTTCACGAGCATTCTGCGTATAAGAAATGGATGGGTTCTGGAAGCAGCCGGGAAAGAGAAATGTTTGTGCAGGAGGTCCGCAGATATTATCCGTTCGCACCGTTTTTAGGAGCGCTTGTTAAAAAGGATTTTGTATGGAATAACTGTGAGTTTAAGAAGGGGACATCTGTATTGCTTGATGTATATGGAACGAATCACGATCCCCGCTTATGGGATCATCCTGATGTATTTCGGCCTGAACGATTTGAGGATCGTCAGGAAAATCCGTTTGATTTGATTCCTCAAGGCGGAGGTGACGCGGAGAAAGGGCATCGCTGTCCGGGGGAAGGGATAACAATTGAAGTCATGAAAGCAAGCTTGGATTTTCTCGTGAATAAGGTAGAATACGACGTTCCGGTACAATCGCTGCATTACAGTCTTGCCAGGATGCCGTCATTGCCTGAAAGTGGATTTGTGATGAGCGGGGTCAGACGAAAAGGGTAAATTTAAAAGCTCTCTTCCTTTATCGAAGAGAGCTTTTAGATTACTTCTTTTTTTCATCGTAATATTGGACGGGATACATGGAGCCTTCGGATACCATTTTGTTATCCTCGATATCTTGCGGGTGCGGGTGGCCGGCTTTATCGACTGGGAACTTCTCCATTTCAGGCTGTTTTGTCATTTTCATTTTCATGCTGTGAATGAATTCTTTTGCTTTTTGGCGATTTGACGGGTCCTTTAATAGATAAGAAGTGATGCCGACAGTTGAAACAGCGAGACCTGAAAGTAACAGCTTTTGTTTCATGGTGATACTCCTTTCTATAATTGAAGAGTAGTGTTTCCTGTATCATTCCCGTTCTCATTATTGCTAAACCTTGCTCAGGAGAACTGTAAAGCGGATGTCGTTTCTGTATACGGAAAGCTGGAAAGGGAAAGAATAATTGCCATGATAAAACCTTGTGATGATGTAAGAATTTTGTAGTCGATTGGTCATGTTCATCGGCGAAATATTACACGAATGTAAACGTTAAATAGGACCATAAGGCTGATTGTTAAGTTATTGTAAATTCAGCGGTTGTTTTATTTACAACCAATTGAACTTGAAACATAATCGAAGTGAGTTTGCTGAATAATGTCTAAACAGAGGTGAACATGTTGGCGATTGATTTACAAACATTACTGTTCGAATTTCTCGGAGGTCTCGGTATTTTCCTGATTGGGATTAAGTTCATGGGAGAGGGACTGCAGAAATCGGCTGGAGATAGATTAAGAAATATTTTAGACCGTTTTACAAGCAATCCGCTGATGGGCGTATTGGCGGGGATCATTGTGACGGTTTTGATTCAGAGCAGTTCCGGAACCACGGTTATTACCGTAGGGCTCGTCAGTGCGGGCTTTATGACGCTTCGCCAGGCCATTGGGGTCATTATGGGGGCCAATATTGGAACGACGGTTACCGCGTTTATTATCGGAATCGACATAGGGGCCTATGCCTTGCCGATTATTGCTCTCGGCGGATTTTTACTGTTTTTCTTTAAACATAAAAATATACAAAATGCTGGCCAGATTGTGTTTGGATTCGGGGCTCTGTTTTATGGATTGGAGCTAATGAGCGGCGGCATGAAACCGCTCCGTTCACTTGAAGCGTTTCATGATTTAACGGTTAGTATGAGCACCAATCCGGTTTTAGGTGTTGTCATTGGGACATTGTTTACGGTACTCGTGCAAAGTTCCAGCGCCACGATCGGTATCCTGCAAGGTTTATTTTCAGATGGTCTGATTGATATTAACGGCGCACTTCCGGTGTTATTCGGGGATAACATCGGAACGACGATCACAGCGATTCTCGCGTCTCTAGGTGCATCTGTTGCCGCGAGACGTGCTGCGGCTACTCATGTGCTGTTTAACCTTATCGGGACAGCGATTTTCCTGATTTTGCTCAAGCCGTTTACTTCTTTGATCTTATGGTTGCAGGCTTCAATGGGGCTTGATCCCAAAATGACGATTGCCTTTGCGCACGGAATCTTTAATACGTCCAATACACTCATACAGCTTCCTTTTGTCGGGATATTGGCTTTGATCGTAACAAAACTGATTCCAGGCAAGGACTCAATGGTGGAATACAAGTCGCATCTTGATCCGATTTTTATTGAGCAATCTCCATCTATTGCTCTCGGGCAAGCAAAAGAAGAAGTTCTGCAAATGGGGAACTTTGCGGTGCAGGGGCTGGAGGTTACAAAACAGTTCTTGGTCACAAAACAGCCGAAATACGCGGCAAATGCTTACCAGTTAGAGGATGCGGTTAACAATCTTGATCGAAAAATTACTGATTATTTGATTGAGCTTTCTTCAAGCTCTCTCTCAGAGCACGAGTCTGAGGAGCATCATATGCTGATGGATACAGTCAGAGACATTGAAAGAATCGGAGATCACTTCGAAAATGTGATTGAACTGATTGAATATCAGCAGGCGCATCGTGTGGTTCTTACTGAATCTGCCATGGCGGATTTAACGAAAATGATGGATTTGACGATTTCTACTGTGAAGGCGTCTATGGATGCTCTGCACCAGAATGATGTGAAGATCGCTGATCAAGTCATTGAAAAAGAAGATGAAATTGATAAAATGGAACGGAAGCTTCGCAAAAAGCATATTATCCGTCTGAATGAAGGGCTGTGCACTGGACAAGCGGGCATTGTCTTTGTCGATATGATCAGCAACCTGGAGCGTATCGGCGATCATGCGGTCAATGTTGCAGAAGCTGTTATTGGTGAAAATCAATGAGAAAAAGCTTAGAATCCTAGGATTCTAAGCTTTTTTTGTAGTCTTTTTTCACATGCTGAAAGACATCAGGGTAATTTGTGAACACTCCTGTCACTCCCCAGTCAAGCAGGCGGCGCATATCTGCTTCCGTATTGACTGTGTAAGGATGAAGCAGGAGACCGTGGCTGCGGATCATGCGGACGTTTTCTTGATTCAAGGCTTTATAATCCGGACCCGCACCGACAGCGTATGTTTTGATTTCTTCTAGGTCAGCATCTGTCATTGACGCCATTTGTTTGGCTTCCAGCAATTGAACAGTTGGCAGGTTTGGCTGTAATTGCTTGACTTTTACCAGGCTTTCTTTGCTGAACGATTGAATGATCACTTGGCCGGGCTTAGAACGTTTGCCCAGTAATTTATGCTTCTGCAAAGAAGCGATCAGTTTTTCTTCCATACCTGGGTAGGTGTCAGGCGATTTTGTTTCGATGTAGTAGTTCGCGTGTTTTCCGAAACGGTCTAATACTTCGTCTAATGTAGGAACTTTAAGGCCGGCGTACTGCGGCTTTGCTTTTTTCGGATAGGCTTCATTAAACCAAGAACCGGCGTCAAGTTTCTTAATGTCTGCGAGTGTATGGTCTTTCACCCAGCCTGTTCCGTTTGTGGTGCGGTCCAGTTTTTCATCGTGCATGACAATCAATTTGCCGTCTTTTGTCATTTGCAGATCCAGTTCAATATAATCTGTTTTCATTTTCTGAGCGGTTTCGTAAGACAGGATCGTGTGTTCAGGCACATATCCGGAAGCCCCTCTGTGCGCGACCGTCAGGATACGGTCAGGTGACAGCAGGTTTCCTTTTGACGCTGCCGACACTGGTGTTACCATAAATGAGAGTAAGCCCAGCGACAGAAGAACCAAGGCTAGTATTCTATTTTTCCGCATGATTTCTCCTCCTTATAGATAAGCCGTACATCTGCTTTTCATATTAAAAAACAGATGTAAACAGCGTGTTGGAAAACGATTAATCTTTTGTTTTTCTTTCTTAAACGTGCTCCGCCCGTTTTCCTGTATTCCACGTCAAAGCTAAGAAGACGATGGCAAGAATGCAGGAAGAGACCAGCATGATAAAGCCGCCGTTCCAATCATATCGATCAACGACAAAGCCCATAATGGCGTTGGCGAAAGCGGATCCGCCGATGTATCCGAAAAATCCGGTCAAACCAGCCGCAGTTCCGGCTGCTTTTTTCGGCGCAAGATCAATCGCTTGCAGGCCGATCAGCATAACAGGTCCGTAGATTAAGAAGCCAATGCTGATCAGGGCGATGTTGTCTACGAGCGGATGACCGGCGGGATTCAGCCAGTACACCAATACGGCAATGAAAACGCCCGCCATAAACAAAACCCCTGCCGGTGCCCGTCGGCTTCTGAAAAATCGGTCGCTGATCCAGCCGCACAGGATCGTTCCCGGTATGCCGGCGTATTCGTAAAGAAAATACGACCAGCGCGAGTCCTCAGGAGAAAAGCCTTTGGCTTCCGTTAGGTAAGTAGGCGCCCAGTCAACAACGCCGTACCGCACAAAATAGACAAATACATTCGCAAACGCGATGTACCAAAGAAATTTGTTGTTCAGCACGTATTGAAAAAGAATTTCTTTTGTTGTTAATTCTTTTTCCTGATTTTTAAAAGCGTGTTTGGGATAGTCATTACGATACTCTTCAATTGGTGGGAGTCCGCAAGATTGAGGCGTATCGCGAACCAATAAAACAATCAAAAATGAAATGATAATGGCGATGATGGCTGGGAAGAAAAACACGCTTTTCCAAGTCGCGAACATCGCAATGCCAAGAGTGACAAGCGGAGCAAGAATACCGCCGCCTATGTTATGGGCGACATTCCAGATCGACATTTTTGTCCCGCGTTCACTAATGGAAAACCAGTGGGCCATTGTCCTGCCGCATGGCGGCCAGCCCATTCCCTGAAACCATCCGTTGATAAACATAAAAATGAACATGATGGTGACGCTCGAAGTCACCCAAGGCATTGAAACGAAAAGAATATTAACGATTGCTGATAAAAATAGGCCTGTCGCGAGAAAATATCTCGGATTGCAGCGGTCAGACACCATGCCCATGATGAATTTACTGAAGCCGTACGCAATGGACACAGCGGCCAGCACCAATCCCAGTTCCGTTTTTGAAAATCCCTGTTCCTGCAGATAAGGAATGGCAAAGGCGAAGTTTTTCCGCAGCAGGTAGTAGCCTGCGTAGCCGATAAAAATACCAATGAATACTTGGAGCCTAAGCCTTTTATAAGCCGCATCCGTCTTTGAATCATCGAGTCTCTCAATGTGAGGAGCCGGTTTAAACATGTGAAACATCAAAATCATCCCCTTTGCTGTTTGTGCTGGATGTGTGGCGTGCCTCCTTTCCGAAAAACAAAAAGAGCCAGAAAACACCCCTTGTTTAAAAGGGGTTGGATTCCTGGCTCTCCTCATCTCCATCCAAGCTATTAACTTATCATGATAGCGCTTTCTTAAATTATCATAGTCCGGAGTGAATGTAAACGGGTAATTTTCAAATGTGGATCTAGGGAGTGAAAATTATCCTTTTACTAATTGCGGGTATGTTTTTTTACAAGCAGCATAAAAATCTGGAGGGAGGCTGTTGCAGGTGGATGAATTAGATATCGCATTCGGTATTTTGCCGTTAGGGATTATCGTGTTATCGGTTGTCGGGACTTGTGTTTGTCAAAATGCGTATTTGATGCCGGTGTTTAGTTTGATGATTTCGCTAGTGCTCACCTTTACCGTTTTTAATCTATCATTTTTGGGATGGGTTGTTGTCTATACCTTGGTTTCACTGGCTATATCCTATATCACAATGATTGTGATCAGGAAAAGGAAAGCATCAGGAAAATGAAAATGCTCCACTTTTCAATATATCGTTGACTATGGCAACTAACTATGATTATAATTGCCTTAATCAACGATATAAGAAAGTGGGGATAGATTTGAAAACCAGTGGATCATCTGTCGGTTTAAAATTCAGAAAGTTCAATCGATTCTACACAAATGTTCTTGGCTTCCTTAATGAGCACATTTACGACAGCCCGTTTTCCTTAACAGAAACACGGATTTTATTTGAAATTTATAATACGCCTAACTGTACGGCAAAAGCCCTTCAGGATAAGCTTGGGCTTGACCGGGGATATGTCAGCAGGATGTTGAAACTGTTTGAAAAAGAAGATTTGATCTATAAACAGAAGAGCAAAGCTGATGCGCGCCACCATTATATTTATGTCACGGAATCAGGAAAAACGATTTATAAAAAGCTGGAGGAGAAAGCGAACGAACAAGTAGAACTGATGCTGAAGGAAATTGACCAAAAGGACCAGCACAAGCTTGCGGAGGCGATGGCGGAAATTGAAGCGATCCTTTCACAGTCACTAACTTCCAGAACGTCAGACATATCGATTAGAGATTATTTTCTTTCGGATGATCTTCAAATCCTCATTGAAAAACATAGACAATTTTATGCGGAGGCGCATGGCTGGGACGACACGTTTTTAGCTTATCTTCATGAGACATTTGATGCGGAAATCGAAAACATATGGATCGCGGAAAGCGGCGGGAAATTTGCCGGCTGTGTGGGTTTGGTCAAACATGAGGAAAAGACTGTGCAGCTCAGATGGTTCCTGGTTGATGACGATTTTCGGGGCAGACGGCTCGGCACTCAATTGCTTGAGCATCTGGTTGCATACTGCAGGGAAATGAGGTTTGAACGCATTTTCCTTTGGACGGTGAGCACCATGGCTGAGGCCCGTCCGCTCTACGAAAAATTTGGATTCAGGATAAGTGAAGTGAAAGAAGAAGCGCCATTATGGGGGCAGCGTCTGACAGAAGAACGGTGGGATTTGGAGCTATCATGAAAAGGCTGCATTATGCTTGGATCATCGTTTCCGTCACCTTTTTGATCTTATTGGCCGTTCAGGGGGTGCGCTTGTCGTTTGGTGCGTTTGTGGAGCCGTGGGAACGGCAATTTTCAATGGATAGAGGCACCATCTCGCTGATTTCTACGATAAGCTTTATTGTCTATGGCATATCTCAGCCTGTGATCGGGCGGCTTGTGGATAAATGGGGTGCTCGGGCTGTTTTGTCATGGAGTGCGCTGCTGACAGGAGTCAGTATTTTCTTAACATACTTTGTCACTTCGCCTTGGCAGCTGTTTTTGCTTTATGGATTAGGTGTCTCGCTTGGAGTTGGCGGGGCATCGAATGTGGCAGCAAGTGTGTTGGTCGTCAATTGGTTCAGCAAAAAGCGCGGACTAGCTTTTGGGATCATGGAAGCAGGCTTTGGCGCTGGGCAAATGCTTCTCGTTCCCGGCTCACTCATGCTGATCCATTGGTTTAGCTGGAAGTTGACGGTTGTGGTGTTAGGGCTGCTGTTAATCGTGATTGTCTTTCCGGCTGCAATGCTGATGCTGCGAAACAATCCTTCAGAAAAGAATGCAGAGCCGATAGGCGGGCTTGCGGCTGCGGAAAAAGAAACAGCGCCCAAAACAACTGCTCTTTCAGTGACCGGGATGTTTCGGATGAGGCAATTCTGGTTTTTGATGTTGCCGTTTTTGATCTGCGGATTTACGACCGTGGGGCTGATGGATACTCATTTGATTCCCTTTTCTCACGATCACGGCTTTTCAACGACAGTCACCAGTGCCGCTGTCAGTCTGCTTGCCGGCTTTAATATCGCTGGCATCTTACTGTCCGGAATTGTAGCGGACCGGTGGAGCAGCCGAAAAATCCTGTGCTTTTTATATGCGGTACGCGCGCTTTCGATCGTGATTCTGATTTACAGCCACGAACCCTACTTGCTTCTAGGCTTTGCGATTCTGTTTGGATTAGTGGACTTCGCTACCGTAGCGCCGACTCAAATGCTCGCCACCCAGTACTTTCAAAACTACTCGATCGGCCTCATGATCGGCTGGCTGTCGCTCGCCCATCAAATCGGCTCGGCACTCGGCGCGTATATACCTGGTGTCATCTATACGGTAACGGGTGAATATACACTGGCTTTTTATTTGTCGATCGGGATGCTCGTGCTGGCCAGTGTGATGAACGTGTTGCTGAGAGAGCCCGGGGCGGTCACGCGTGACAGTGCGGCTGTGGTGGAGAAGCTGTAAGAGAAAAGCATCTCTTCTTTTATTCAGAGATGCTTTTTTTGTATTTCTGTTCTAATACGAAGTCAATCATTCCGACAATGCGGGTGTTTTCGACTTTTTGTTTGAAGCGGTCAGAGATTTGAACTTTTCTTGAAAATGGGAAAACAACAAAAACCCAAAAAAGGCCAATCAAGGCAAAAAACATTTGTACAGTTAATTCTATTAATTCATTAAAACGAGTGCTGAAAAAATAAATATATAACGTTACGAATGTCACGAAACAAACGATTTTGATAGTGTGTTTGAATGTGAGCTGCGGTTCGCTAAAGAATATTTTTAATTGATTCAGCATGATGGAGTCATGTTTGTTTAGGAAAATCAAAAGTTCTTTATCATCTTTTGCATGTTCTAAAATAAACTTCGCTGCTGTTTCGGTTTCTTTATATGTGTGTAGGTCTTTATTCAATACATACATCTCCTAAGTATAGAAATTGCGCATTTTATTTTCTTATTTCAAGGTGAAACAATTTGATGTTAACTAGTATAATAAGCAAAAATAGCCAGTAAAATAGCAGATAGTTCGGTAGAATAAAAAATGGATGCCGTTAAGCATCCATATGACATCCGTTCTCCACCAGCTTCGCTTTCGGTTTCAGCTCTGAAATGTAGAGGCCTAAAAGTGTAAGCACACCTCCTGCGAGAGCGATCCAGGTCATGTTTTCGTGCAGGATCAGGATCGAGGCGGCGATTGTGATGACTGGGACCATGTAAATATACGCGCTGGATTTGACGGCGCCGAGCACGCCGACTGAGTAATTCCATGTGGCAAAGCACAGGGCGGAAGCGCCGATGCCGAGGAAGAGCATGTTGAGTACATTTGAAGCAGATGAAAATCGGCTCAGGTCAAAATGAAAATCGAACAAAAATAAAGCGGGAACCATAAACAACAAACCGTACAAAAACACTCTCTGTGTCAGCTCGATGATATGAAAATCGTAAGCGCTTAATTTTTTCATGAATATCGAATAGCCTCCAAACACGATAGCGGCTCCGACTGCCATGATGTCACCGAACGGATTCAGCCGCAGTACGACATTGCCATTGAACGTAATCAATAAAAGCCCGATCAGTGCCGCCCCAAAACCAATGAAAAAAGTCACCCGCAGTTTTTCGCCTTCAAGCAGAAAGTGAGCCAGTACAGCCGTGATCATCGGGATAATGGACACGATCATGCCGACATTTGAAGCGTATGTATACGTAAGGGCTATATTTTCTAATAAAAAGTAAAGTGTTACGCCAAATAAACCTGCCCCGGCAAATAACAGCTCCTGCCGCCAGTTTTTGAACGGTATCATTTTGGGACGTACGAGAATAAGAGTAATAAAGCCCATCAAAAACCGGTAAAATAATATGTCCATTGGCGTAAAGTCAGTCAGCAGAACCTTTGTCGAAATAAAGGTCGTTCCCCAAACCAGAATGGTCGCAATGGCTGCGATATGCCCGGTCGTTTCTCTTTGTGTGCTCATCTTTGCAGCTCCTTTTCAAAAATCTTCATGTATTGCTTCGGCGTCAGGCCCACCTGCCGTTTGAAAAACTTCGTCATATGGCTTTGATCGCTGAATCCTGTCTGAAAAGCCGCATCAATCGGTCTGACCCCTTGTTCAAGGAGTTTTTTCGCTTGGTTAATCCGGATTGTCTCCAGGTAACTATTAGGCGTAATTCCTTTTTGTTTTGTAAATGAACGCAATAAATGATATTTGCTCCAGCCTGTTAATTCACTCAAATCATTGAGCATGACGTTCTCGGTATAATGCTCTTCTAAAAATTCACAAACCATTTTGACCTCGTCGGACGGTTCGGGAATGCTGCTGAGGAACGTGACGTCAGAATAACGGCGGATCAGCTCTTCCAGCAGGTGAAGAAACAGCTCCTCCTTGCGCAAAGCCTGCTTTTCTCTGGATATCAACATATGCAATTCCTGCAGGCTGGCTGTCATCTCGTGGCGGAATAACACATGCTGGGAGAAATACGGGAGATGTCCTGTGCCAGTAATCTCTTCCACCGCCTTCTCCATGACATCCGGCATCACATTGATACACCGATAATCAAGCGTCCGCCCGTCAATCTGCTCACAGCTATGCGTGTCACGGGGGTTAAAGAGGAGAAGATCGCCTGGATTGATGACGTATTCTTGACCCTGACAGGCCAGATACCGCTGTCCTTTTTCAATAAAGCCAATCACATAATAATCGTGAAAGTGGTTCGGGAATTTTTGCATAATTCCCTTAAAGCGGTAGGCTTCTATATGAAGGTGCGGGTCAAGCTGCAGTGTGCGTGTTTCGTTTTGCATGGGATGCCTCCTGTCGGTGTGATGGTCTTGGGTTAAGTGTAGCATGATTTTTGGGGATTTCTTGTATGATGTTGCTGTTTGGAATAGAGAAAGCAGACCGTGATTGGTCTGTTTTCGTATAAGAATCTAAAGATTTTTATTCCTCGATAATAGCTTTATTTGCACAATACTTGAGGATATTTTCTAATGAGGCAAAATAAGATCTTCTTATTTTATCTTTTTTAATAAAAATTTATTTTTCGAATATTTCAGTTATAATGATTGGGAAACAGATAGGAGGGGCAGAGATGTACCAATCGAAGAAGGTTTTGTTGTTAGGTTCAGGTGAGTTAGGTAAAGAGGTAGTGATTGAAGCCCAACGTCTTGGGGTACAGACGGTGGCGGTTGACAGTTATGAGCATGCTCCGGCGATGCAGGTCGCGCATAACAGCTATGTCGTTGATATGCTGGATCGCGAGCAGATCAGAACTATCATTGAGAAAGAAAAGCCGGATTTGATTGTGCCTGAGGTTGAGGCGATCGCGACGGATGAATTGCTGAAGCTTGAAGAGGAAGGATTTTACGTCATCCCTAATGCGCGTGCGGCGAAGCTGACGATGGATCGGGAAGGCATCAGGCGGCTTGCGGCGGAAACGCTCGGACTTGCGACGGCTGGCTATGAATTTGCGAATACATATGACGAATTTGTACAAGCGGCAGCTCAGATCGGCTTCCCTTGTGTCGTTAAACCATTGATGAGTTCTTCTGGAAAAGGCCAAAGTGTATGCCGCTCTGAAACGGATTTAGCAAGCTGCTGGGAGACGGCGATGGAAGGCGGACGGGTGAAAAACGGGCGCGTGATTGTTGAGGAGTTTATTCCATTCGAATCAGAAATTACGCTCTTAACCGTACGTGCGGTCAACGGGACGACATTTTGCGAGCCAATCGGCCATGTGCAAAAGGACGGAGACTATATCGAATCATGGCAGCCGCATCATATGACAGAGCAGCAAAAGGTAGAAGCGAAGCATATTGCGAAAGCCATTACGGATGAGCTTGGCGGATACGGTCTGTTTGGCGTTGAGCTGTTCCTTGCGAAAGATAAAGTGTATTTCAGTGAGGTATCTCCTCGTCCACATGATACGGGTCTTGTCACGCTGGTGACGCAAAATTTGTCAGAATTCGCGCTGCATGTCCGGGCGATTCTCGGTTTTCCGATTACAGAAATCACCCAGCTTTCTCCTGGCGCCAGCCGGCCCCTCAAAGCACCGGAAGAATCAGCGGACTACACTGTTGAAGGCCTGGAAAACGCGCTGGCAGTACCGAAGACACAAGTTCGCGTCTTTGGCAAGCCGATAACGAAAGCCGGACGCCGTATGGCGGTTGCGCTTTCTGGGGCAGATACAGTCGAAACAGCGAGAGAGAACGCAAAGAAAGCGTTGGATCAGCTATCTATAAAGTAGAGTTTAAGCGGGCCTTTGTCATGTACAAGGCCTGTTTTTTTCATCCTCCATAAAAGTTTTATCATAAGAATCAGAAATTTGATTATAATGTAAAAGTCTTCCATGTATAAGGGTGGTTGACACAAAGGGAGGGAGATGGCTAGAATGAAATTAGTTTCAACATTCAGAAAAAGATGGTTCACTGGTTTAACGGTTTTATGTTTGGCATTGGCAGCGGCGGTATCTTTCGGCGCACCGGCAAAAGCGGCAGAGAACCCGCAAATGTCTGTATCGAATAACGGTAAAGAAGCCGATGCTACGAAAAACCAAACGTCAAAAGAAGAACAGGTTT
The DNA here is from genome assembly GCF_036765095.1 of Bacillus sp. 0209A. NCBI lineage: Bacteria > Bacillati > Bacillota > Bacilli > Caryophanales > Bacillaceae > Bacillus > Bacillus sp. 0209A. Next base: position 13,648 of record NZ_JBAIZV010000008.1, on the reverse strand, counting down.
CCGATCCTTATGAGGGAACCGGGAAAACAAGTAAATCGCTTTACGGCCAAAAGGGACTGGAAAAAAACATTCAAGCCTTACAGCCTTCGAGTATCATCGGAACCGATGAACGCACCAGAATCTCCAGCACTACATCTTTTCCTTACAGAGCAACTGTCCAACTTTCAATCAAGTATCCCAACACCTCAAGCACATATGGATGCACCGGGTTTTTAGTCAATGCCAATACAGTCGTAACGGCTGGACATTGTGTGTACAGCCAGGATCATGGATGGGCTTCAACGATTACAGCCGCGCCGGGCCGCAACGGTTCGTCATATCCTTATGGAACTTATTCAGGCACGATGTTTTACTCCGTTAAAGGATGGACGGAAAGCAATAACACCAATTATGATTACGGAGCTATTAAATTAAACGGTTCTCCCGGAAACACGGTTGGCTGGTACGGCTATCGGACAACAAACAGCAGCAGTCCCGCGGGACTTTCCTCGTCAGTGACAGGATTCCCGTGTGACAAAACATTTGGCACAATGTGGTCTGATACAAAGCCGATTCGATCCGCTGAAACATATAAGCTGACCTATACAACAGATACGTACGGCTGCCAAAGCGGCTCACCTGTTTATCGAAACTACAGTGATACAGGACAGACAGCTATTGCGATTCACACGAACGGGGGATCGTCATACAACTTGGGAACAAGGGTGACGAACGATGTATTCAACAATATTCAATATTGGGCAAATCAATAAATACAGCAAATTAGCCATTTTCATGTTTATTTTGTTTTTATGCGGGTGCAGTTCACCGACCCAATCTGCTCAGAAAGAAACAACGATTCCTGTCACTCTTCATGTGGAGGATGCTGAGGGGGTGCCGGTTGAAGGAGTGCAAGTGACGATTGTCGCAGCACCGGTCTCAGATCAAGAGCCGAGTATAGAGATTGGCGAGATACTCGGCAAAACAGACAAAAATGGAGACATCAAATGGGATACCGGCAAAAAAGGTAACTACTCAGTCGCATTGACGAAGGATGAAAAATCAGTAACCCATCACATCTCATTAACAGAGGATAAAAAAGATAAGGTCATTCCATTAGTTTTCAAAGAATAGGCGGTTTCCTTGATTTCGAGGAAACCGCCTTTTTTTATCACAGAAAGCCAAACTATATATATATACTGGAAATTTATAATATGAGATAATCATACATAGGTATTTTTTCTTACGAGACAAAAGGGGCATTATCCTTGATTTTTATATCAATCAACCCGGAGGAAAAAGAAGAAAATGACACAATATTCGATGCAGCCTGCCGCGGCTGAAAGCGGTCTTCGCTTTTACCAGGCATATGATCAAAGCCTTTCTTTGTGGCCGATTGAGTCGGAAGCATTCTATGTTTCTACTCGTTTTGGAAAAACGCATATCATGGCAAGTGGGCCAAAGGACGCACCTTCGCTCGTTTTGCTTCACAGGGGGCTCTTCAGCTCTCTTATGTGGTATCCGAATATCGCGGCGTGGAGCAGTCAATATCGTACATATGCGGTCGATATAATAGGAGACAAAAACAAAAGTATACCATCAGCTGCTCTGGATACGAGAGCAGATTGCGCAGAATGGCTGAAAGACGTCTTAGATTCGCTTGAACTTGAGACCGCACACTTGGCAGGCCTCTCGCTGGGGGGTTCCCATATCGTGAATTTTTTGCTCCAATCGCCTGAAAGAGTAGAGCGGGCGGTTGTGATGAGTCCTGCTGAAGCATTTATATCATATTATCCAGATGTCTATAAATTTGCTGCGGGCCTTACAGGGTCAAGAGGAGCTGAGGCATATATCAAGTGGGTCACGGCTAGCCGTTATGATCTGCATCCTGCGCTGCAAAGACAAATTGTGGCGGGTGTGGAATGGCAGGATGAACAAAGAAGCCTGAAACCGACAGAAAACGGCTTTCCGTACGTGTTCACAGACCGGGAATTGAAATCGATTGCGGTCCCGATGCTGCTGATGTTCGGTGAGCACGAGGTCATGTGCCATCAGCAAATGGCTTTAGAGCGGGCTTCAATATTGGTGCCGGGAATTCAGGCTGAAATCGTGAAGAACGCCGGGCATTTGTTATCTCTGGAGCAGCCAGAGTACGTCAATCAACGAGTCTTGTCCTTTTTGAGCGAAGAATAAAATTGTCAGAAACATGAAAAGAATGGCATTCATTGTTCAAAAGGTAACAAATGTTGTATAATAATAGAATTTGAATGCTGCTTTTTGCAGGGCATTTTATGTTATCATGCTTAATAGAGAAAATTTTTCCTGTAACGCTATTCGATCCATAACGTCGAATAATGATAGATGGTTTTACAATTGGAGGTTTGGTTACACTGTGAATTATATCCCCTGTATGATTACGATAGGAAATTTTATTTGCGGACTGCTGGCGATTCATTCCTTGTTATATCACAACATTCATTCAGCAGTGCTCTTCATTTTTACCGGCATGCTTCTCGATTTTTTTGACGGGATGGCTGCACGTAAGCTGAATGCCGTTTCTGATATGGGAAAAGAACTGGATTCGTTTGCCGACCTAGTGACGTTTGGTGTGGCTCCTTCAATGCTTGCTTACAGTGTCGCATTATACTCTCTTCCATTTATCGGGATTTTATGCGCATTGACGTACAGCATTTGCGGAATGCTTCGCCTCTCTAAATTTAACATTGAACAAAGTAAGCTTCCGACATTTATCGGAATGCCGATTCCATTTGCGGGCATGTGTCTTGTGATTCTCAGCTTTACCTATAATCCGATCCTGCTGGCGATCGGCACTTGCGGACTTTCATATTTAATGGTGAGCAAAATTAAATTTCCTCATTTTAAAAAACACGCGGCAGAAAACCTGGAGTCCGGGAGATGGAATTAGTTCAGCAGCTCATAGCGGATTACGGTTATCTCGCTATTTTTTTGATGCTCGTATTAGGGATTGTTGGATTGCCGATACCGGATGAAGTGATGATGACTGTCGTCGGCTACTTTACGCATACGGACGTGCTGAATTATGAGCTTTCGATATTCATCAGTTTTGTCGGGGCTTTGTCAGGTATGCTGATCAGCTACATGATCGGCAGAAAAGCCGGCCGCCCATTTATCGACAAGTACGGCAAGTGGGTCGGATTAAAAGAAAAGAGAATGATGAAAGTTGAAAAATGGATGAAGAAATACGGTCCATATTCGCTTATTTTAGGTTATTTCATACCCGGCGTCAGACATATGACGTGCTACTTTTCGGGAATAGGCAAAATGGAACTGAAAACGTATATTGCGTTTGCGGCAATCGGCGCCTTTTTATGGTGCTTTATTTTTATTACAATCGGAAGGGTTATAGGGATTATTCATGTTTAACACAGCTGTAAAGATTCTGTATCGTTCATTGATAGAGCTGACGAATCATCGTCTGTCATCCTATCTGATTAAAGGATTTTGCGAGTCTAAAATCAGCAAACCGGTCATTCCGCTTTTCTCAAAACATTTTCGGCTAAATTGGGATGATGTTGACGGTACGGCCGCTGATTATGGTTCGCTGTCCGAATTGTTCATTCGACATATTGATCTGGAGCGGCGCCCTGTTTCAAAAGAGTTGCAGGCGGTGGTCAGCCCTGTTGACGGTGTGGTTCAGACGGTGGGAAAAATCAACCCGAATCAAACCTTTACGGTAAAGGGAAAAGATTATTCATTCGCTGAGCTGACCGGCTGTAAACGCGCGGACCATCAATACAACGGCGGTTACTTCGTCGTGCTGTATCTAAGCCCGCGGCATTATCACCGTTTCCATTCCCCAATCAGCTGCAGGTATCAAAAGCTGGCCGAGCTCGGAAATCGTTCATACCCGGTAAATCAATTAGGGTTAAAATACGGAAAAGATGTGCTGTCGAAAAATTATCGCTTTGTATACGAGCTGAATGGCGGCAGTCGAAGTGTCCTGATGATTCCTGTCGGCGCGTTGAATATTAACTCTATCGTGCAGACAAGTACCCGGGACGAGCTGGAGATTGGCGAGGAGCTGGGATACTTTTCATTCGGCTCAACCGTCATTTTGATTTTTGAAAAAGACGCGTTCAAGCCGGCCGCCAATTTAACAGAAGGCCAGGAAGTCCAAGTCGGAGAATTGATAGGTTACGAAGAGTAAAAAGAGGGGCTCGTCTAAACGAAGCGCCTCTTTTTTTGGAAGGAAGTGAGACTCATGGAGAAACAAATCGCCAGCTGGATCACAGATTATCAGAAAACCGGAGATGAAGCTGTCCTGAGGCAAGTGCGAGAGGCGTGCTGGCCGATCGTTGAAGCGATTCTGCAAGAAATGGCAACGGATGAGGCACTAGCGAGCGACCTGCACAAGAAAGGAATCGAGCGGTTTCCGTTTATCATCAGCAAATACCGAGCGGATGTGCAGCTTCCAGTAGAAACATTTTTACGAAATACGTATCGGTTTTACTTTCAGCAGGTGATGAGAGAATCCAGTGAAAGCTTCTTTTAATAAGAGAGGCTTTTTTCGCTGTGGAAAAAGGAAACTTTTTCTATATCTATCTCGTAACTACTAGAGAACCTTGCAGAAAAGGAGAGATAGAATTGAAACGAATGATAGTGAAAATGGCTCTGCCGCTGCTGATCGTCTGTCTGGTGTTTTCTTCTTTTTCAGCCTCAGCCCGGGCTGTTTCTGAAGAAAAACATTGGGAGCGCTGGATTGAACGACATGCGCGTCCACTGGATGCTTCCGATGCTTCAAACAAAGACCTTCGCTTTTTGAAGAAGGTGCTGAAGGGAAAACGAATCGTTCAGTTAGGAGAAACCACACACGGCGCTGGCGAAATCAATGCAACAAAGATCCGCATGATCAAATACCTCCATGAAGAATTAGGATATGATGTTTTGGCATTCGAGTCCGGATTTTCGGATACAAATACATCCTACCTCAATATGGGCCAATCCACCTCTAAGAGCACGATGAAAAACTCCATTTACGCCGTTTGGCACACAGAAGATGTCGTTGAACTGTTTGATTACATGAAAGAGCAAAAAGAGAAAGGCGATCCGCTTATCTTGACCGGTTTTGATATTCAAAGCCTTAAAGCTTCATTTAATGATAATGCGAATCAATGGGTGAAGGCGGTGAACCCCGAAAAAGCTGAGCTGCTTTCCCAATCAGAAAACGATTTTTCAGAATTGGTGACTGGCAGCAGCACCTTTGAGGAATTTACGCAAAAGAAGGAAGTGCTGGTGAAAAACTACGGTGAGCTTATTCAATTCGCAGAAACACATGCATCGAAGTTAAAAGCACAACTACCGAAAGAGCCGAAAGCTTATGAGATGTTTATGCATTCTCTCCAGCTGCGAATTGACGTAATGGAAACGTATATGCCTCAAGAAATGAAACAAAAGCTAGAGGATTATCCGGAGAAATTAGAGGATTTACCTTTCGTTTTAAGAGACCGAATGATGGCTGATCAATTTCAGTGGATTGCCGACACCCTTTATCCAAAAAAGAAAATCATTGTCTGGGGCCACAATTACCATCTCCGCAAACAGAATACGAAAATGATTAAGGATATGACACAGGCAAACACTCCTAATATGGGTGATTATTTGCCGGAGCGGCTGAAAAAACAAACATATACGATTGGTATTTATGCATATTCAGGCGCCAGTCTTGATAGCTCAGACAATAAGACCGTTACGCCGGTCACAAGCCCGCCGCCGACTGGAAGTCTCGAAGCTTTGCTGAAGGCTGCGGACCATCCAGCTGTGTTTGTTGATTTTCTCCATACAAAAAACAAGAAAGGCACTTCGTGGATGTATACCCCGCGGACAGCACTCTATTGGGGGTTCATGGAAGAGCGGATGATCCTAAAGGAACAATATGACGGTGTCATTTGGCTGGAGCATATCACGCCATCTGTCATTATCAAGTGAGCGGTGTCCCCTGTGATATAACAGGGGATTTTTACATATCGCAAAAATCATCAAAACATATAAGCCGAGATCCATTATTCTAAAAAAGAAAGGAGATTAAAACGTGCAATGTATTATGAAAAAGCTGTCCAGAAAACAATCGATTGGATTGAATCACATTTACATGAGCAAATATCAAGTGAGGATATTGTAAACGTTTCAGGCTTTTCAAAATTCCATTTTCATCGGATTTTTCAAAAAGAAGTCGGCATGTCGGTTGCTTCTTATATTCGTTTAAGACGTCTTGCTACAGCAGCGGCAGCATTGCTTTATACCGATTTTCGTATTATGGATATTGCTTTGCATTATCAGTTTGAATCTCAAGAAGCATTTACGAGGACGTTCAAAAAGCTGTATCACATGCCGCCTGGAGCATATCGAACATTTATGAAGCGATTGACTTCAAAAAAGGAGGAATCTCGCATGGGGAAAAAAATGAAGGGCTGGTTATTGAACGGGAGCCATCCATTCCAATACGAAATGGGGGTTGACCGGGAAAATGTACATCAGGGAAAAGCTTCAGGGTATTTAAAATCAACGATGGTGCAGGGCAACGGTGAATTTGCGACGATGATGCAGCAATTTAAGGCAGATCGCTATCTAGGAAAAAGGCTTCGGCTATCAAGTTTTATCAAAACAAAAGGAGTGCAGCATTTTGCCTCACTTTGGATGCGGGTTGACAGTGCTGCTGACGATGTTCTCCAATTTGACAATATGAGCAACAGGCCTATTACCGGGACAACCAATTGGAATCATTATGCTATTGTTTTAGATGTCCCTGAAAAGAGTGCTGTGATTTCCTTTGGTGTCCTATTATCTGGGCCGGGTCAGATGTGGATGGATCATGTTGTTTTTGAAGAGGTAGATGAGAGTATTCCTTCAACAAATCTTGAAATGCCGGGAGAACTTTTAGATGAGCCGATAAATTTATCTTTTGAAGAGGAACTACAAAAATAGTTTTCAGACAACTACTTTTATTAGTAAGTTAGTGGAAAATACTATTCGTTATTAATAAACCCTGGTGCCGCGTGGGTTTGCAAGAGCTTGGATATTTTTATCAGTCTGTGCGGATATGTTCATCTTTGCGGCATTTTCCTGTATGATATAGTAAGAGTGTGCATAGCAACTAACTATAATTGAACAGGGTGTTTAAATCATGGAAAAACAATACAGAGTATTACTTTACTATAAATATGTTCCGATTGAAGATCCAGAGGCGTTTAGAGAGCAGCATTTGGCTTTTTGTAAGGAGCTTGGTTTGTTAGGCCGTATTCTTGTTTCTTCTGAAGGAATTAACGGTACGGTATCAGGTACGGTTGAACAGACTGAAAAATATATGGAAACAATGAAAGCTGACCCTCGTTTTGCGGATATGGTATTTAAAATTGATGAAGAAGAGGACCATGCGTTCAAAAAAATCTTCGTCCGTCATAAAAAAGAGCTTGTGACGCTTCGTCTTGAAGATGATGTGGATCCGAATCAAACAACAGGACAGCATTTGAAGCCCGCGGAATTTTTTGAGAAAATGCAGGATCCTAACACAATTGTGCTCGACGCGCGTAACGATTACGAGTATGATCTTGGCCATTTCAGAGGTGCTGTCCGTCCTGACATCGAAGCCTTCCGTGAATTGCCTGAGTGGATTGAAGAGAACAAAGAACTGCTTGAAGGCAAACAGATTTTAACGTACTGCACGGGCGGCGTGCGCTGTGAAAAATTCTCAGGATGGCTGATGAAGCAAGGTTTTGAAGATGTATCACAGCTTGACGGCGGAATCGTGACTTACGGAAAAGATCCTGAGGTGCAAGGCAAGCTTTGGGACGGCCAGTGCTACGTCTTTGATGAAAGAATCAGCGTGCCTGTCAACCGTGTCGAGCATGTGGTTGTCGGAAAAGACTGCTTTACAGATGAACCGTGTGAGCGTTATGTGAACTGCGCAAATCCATCTTGCAACAAAAAAATGATATGCACACCGGAAAATGAGTATAAGTATATGCGCAGCTGCAGCCACGAATGCCGCACGAACTCAAGAAACCTGTATGTCAAAGAGCACAATATGACAGAAGAAGAAGTCATCGCAAGACTGGCAGCGATTGAAAAAGAAGATCACGCTGCTGCTGAATAGTAGAAAGAACACCTTGTATTCAAGGTATTCTCAGATGTTGACAAAATCCTAAAACATTTCGTTTCGGGATTTTGTCCTTTTTTATTTTGGTGGTGATGTTTTCATGTGCCAACGAAAACATCACCAGCAGGAGGGATTTTTTACTTTATTTGAATGTGCTTCATATCTTCTTCAGATGCATTGGTGAAAATGATCGGTGTTACAGCTGAAGCGGCATGCTGTTTGATGGTATCGAGATCAAATGAGAGAAGCAGTTCACCTTGTGTGACGGCTTGTCCGCTCGTGACATGTGCTTCGAAGCTTTCCCCGTTTAATTTGACAGTATCAATGCCGACATGAATCAGGATTTCAATGCCGCCGGCGCTCATAAAGCCGATGGCGTGCTTTGTCGGAAAAATGGAGACGATTTCGCCGTCTGCTGGGGCAATGACTTTTCCTTCCGATGGATCAATCGCAAACCCCTCGCCCATCATTTTTTCTGAAAAAACTGGATCCGGCACGTCCGTTAAAGAGACTGTTTCTCCTTTGAGCGGATAAATAAAGGATTCGTCAGAAGCGGGAATCTGCTGTATGTCAGTTTCCGCATCCAGCGCGGCGGCTGTATCAGGCACGCCTCCGGCCATGATCGTTTTGATGTCGTCTTTTAAGGCGTCGGATTTTGTTCCGAATATCGCCTGGAAGTTGTTGTTGACTTCCAGCACACCTACTGCGCCAAGCCGTTTTAATTCATCCTTGCTGACTTGGTTTGGCTGATGAACGGTCACACGGAGCCTTGTAATACACGCATCCAGGTTGGCGATATTTTGCTGTCCGCCTAAGGCTTGCAGCACATGAAAGGCAAGCTGGTCTTTTGCAACAGGCGCTTTTGCCTCATTCTGATCGGCTTCATCTGTTTCACGGCCCGGCGTTTTTAAATTCCATTTCAAAATCGCAAATCGGAACAAATAATAATATATGAAAGCAAATACGATCCCGACAGGAATGACAACCCAGCCGTTTGTCGACAGTCCGTAGTTTAAGACGTAGTCAATTCCGCCGCCTGAGAACGTATAGCCATGGCGGACATGGAATAAATCACAAACGACAAAGATGACGCCGGCGAGAATAGAGTTAATCAAATAGAGCACGGGCGCAACGAACAAGAAAGAAAATTCAACTGGCTCTGTAATGCCTGTCAGCATAGATGTGAGCGCGGCAGAAATCATCACGCCGGAGATCATTTTCTTCTTTTCCGGACGTGCGGTATGGATAATGGCAAGTGCAACTGCCGGCAGACAGAAAATCATGTAAGGGAAATCTCCCATCATAAAGCGCCCGGCTGTCGGATCTCCCGCGAAAAACCTTGTCAGATCGCCGGTTATGGTATTTCCTGTTGACGGGTCTGTGTATTCTCCCATCATAAAATAGAAAGGTGTATAAAAAATATGATGCAGGCCAAAAGGAATCAGCAAACGATAGATCGTTGCATAAAAGAACAGGCCGACCGTTGAATCGGCAATTAAACTGCTGGCAGCGTTAATCCCGTTTTGGATCAGCGGCCATACCAATGAGAAAATGACGCCGATCACCAATGAACTGATGGAAGTGATAATTGGGACAAACCGTTTTCCTGAAAAAAATCCAAGGACAGGATGCAGTTCAATTGTTGAAAAACGTTTATATAAATAGGCGGCAAGAAGCCCGATGATGATTCCTCCGAATACGCCCATATCAATCAGGTGCTCGGCTCCTTCATACGGAGGCTGAAGGCCAAGTAATTTCCCCATGTTGTCGAGGGTAACGGTTAAAATTAAATATCCGATGACAGCGGCAAGTCCGGCTACACCTTCGCCGGCGGCTAAACCGATCGCGACCCCCACGGCGAAAATCAGCGGCAGATTATCGAATACAACACCGCCCGCATCCTTTATAATAGGGATATTCAGTAAATCCTTGTCACCGAAACGGAGCAAAAGACCGGCTGCCGGCAGGACGGCAACCGGGGTCATCAATGCACGGCCAAGCTGCTGCAGAATTTGAAATGCCTTTTTAAACATGACAATCTCCTTTTATTGTTTTATGAGTAGGATGTATTCTTTAATTTGCTGGCTGCTTTTTGATCTGTGATAACGGTTACATGATTGTGTTTTTGAAGAATGGAGGCCGGTACATCTGTCGTGACAGGGCCTTCAGCCATCTTTTGAATGGCATCTGCTTTTTCCTCGCCGCTCGCTAAAAGCACAATATGTTTGCTGAATTTCATGATGGTTTTAATGCCCATTGAAATTGCGAGTCTCGGCACCAGCACAGGATCACCGCCGAAGAATCTGGCATTTGCCTGTATCGTGCTTTCTGACAGCTTAACAACTCGTGTTCGACCCTCAACATCAGAACCCGGTTCATTAAAACCGATGTGGCCGTTGGCGCCGATGCCGAGAATTTGAACATCAATGCCTCCCGACTGACGGATGAGATCCTCGTAGATCATACATTCAGCCTCAAGCTGCGGATTGTCTCCTTGCGGGATATGGATATGGTCAGGCTGCATATTGATATGCTGAAAAAGGTGCTCATGCATAAAATTGTTATAACTTTGCGGATGAGATGGAGAGAGGCCTGCATATTCATCCAAATTAAATGTAGTAACCTTTGAAAAATCAATTTCGCCTGACTGATAGTCTGAAATCAGCTGCTTGTACAAGCCGACCGGCGTGCTTCCTGTTGCCAGGCCGAGAACGGCATCTTTCTTTGCCTGTACATGTTCCTTGATTATGTTAGCGCTTAACTTACAGAGTTCTTCATAATGCTCGGCGACAATAATTTTCATGCGACACCCCCCAAAGAGATAGACAAGCACCACATTTGTTACAATCAATTTATGATAGTTGTCATTACGAATTTAGCACCATAATCATTAAAGTGTCAATATAAATTTCTGAAAATTTGTTATAAAAGAAAGATACAAATCTTTCATCATTATGAGATTAAGTGGTATGATGGTCTCAATCAAAAAGAACGGTTTGCATACAGGATGGGGAGAATGAAATGACAGCTTTATATTCTGTTATCAAGTTTAAAATCATTGAATTAATTAAGTCGGGCAAATATAAGGCGAATGATCAGCTGCCGACGGAGAGCGAGTTTTGCGAACAATATGATGTCAGCAGAACAACTGTGAGATTGGCTCTGCAGCAGCTTGAGCTTGAGGGATATATTAAACGGATTCAAGGAAAAGGAACATTTGTATCGGCGGCAAAAATACAAACGCCGATTCCGCATCAGATTACGAGCTTTGCAGAACAAATGAGAGGCCTGCGTTCTGAATCAAAAGTGCTTGAACTCGTGGTGATCCCTGCTGATCACTCCATTGCCGAGCTTTTGAAAATGAAAGAGAATGAACCTGTCAATAAGCTTGTCAGAGTCAGATATGCCGAGGGGGAACCTTTGCAGTACCACACCTCATATATTCCATGGAAAGCGGCACCTGGTCTGGCTCCGGAAGAGTGCACCGGCTCGCTTTTTGAACTGTTAAGGACAAAATACAATATTGAAATCAGCAGGGGCACGGAATCGATCGAACCGATTTTAACCGATGAAACGATCAGCGGCCACTTATTAACCAATGTGGGAGCACCGGCGTTTTTAGCAGAATCCCTCACCTATGATAAAAATGAAGAAGTCGTGGAATATGCGCAAATTATTACGCGGGGAGACCGAACGAAATTCACCGTAGAACAGTCATATCATTCATAAAGCAATGCGTATGAAAGAAAACGCCTGATGGTTATGAAGAAAGGAATGGTGGTTCTATGTTTCTATTGACGAATGGAAAAGCGCTGTGGGGGTCTGTGATTGCTGCTTTCGTCCTTTCAATGGTGTTTTATCCGTTTCTTCCGGCGGAGATGCCGATTCATTATGATGGTACAAACAGCCCGGATTTGACAGTGAACAAGTTGGCGGGGACAGTGATACTGCCTGTCATGATGTTGGTGTTCGCATGGGCGCAGAAGATCAATTGGCAATTTGTGATCGCGGTGTATATTTTGCTGATTTGCCATATTGCCGTCCTTTATTTAGCAGTCTAAAATCAGACAGCCGGAATGAATCTGGCTGTTTTTCTTTTATTTTTTCTTCATTTGACAATGGATGTGGTGTATAATAGCTGATGATCATAAAGAATATTCTGAAATTTATAGATTAAAAGCGGCGTATAATCAAAGAAGCGGCTGAAGTTTTTGCAGCTTTAAAAAGACTGAATATTTAAACAACTACGATGTGAAAGGTGTGCTGATCAGATTGAATAAGCTTATCGAACGAGAAAAAATTGCATTTCATAAGGCGAAGCCTGACCCGTCATTCTTGGAATTCGGGAAATATTTTACAGATTATATGTTTGTGATGGATTATGAAGAGGGAATAGGCTGGTGCCATCCTAGAATAACGCCGTACGCGCCGCTTACGCTTGATCCTTCTTCATCTGTCTTTCATTACGGCCAGGCTGTTTTTGAAGGATTAAAAGCGTACAGAACAGAAGATGGCAGAGTGCTTCTGTTCCGGCCGGACCAAAATATCAAACGGCTGAACAGATCATGTGAGCGCATGAGTATGCCTCCTTTAGACGAAGAGCTTGTGCTTGAGGCATTGACGCAATTAATTGAGCTGGAGAAAGATTGGGTTCCAAAGGAAAAGGGGACGTCACTGTATATTCGGCCCTTTATCATCGCCACAGAACCGAGTCTCGGGGTGAAGGCATCCAAAACCTATACATTTATGATCGTGCTTTCGCCTGTCGGCTCATACTATGGCGATCAGCTGAAGCCGGTGAAAATCTACGTCGAAGATGAGTACGTGCGGGCGGTAAATGGCGGAGTCGGATGTGCAAAAACGTCGGGAAACTACGCCGCCAGCCTTGAAGCGCAGCGAAAAGCGAATGAGCGGGGCTATGACCAGGTGCTGTGGCTGGACGCCATTGAAAAGAAATATGTGGAAGAAGTAGGGAGCATGAACATCTTTTTTGTCATGAACGGGGAAGCTGTCACACCGGCTTTAAACGGGAGTATTTTAAGCGGGATTACACGTTCGTCTGCGATTGAACTGATTCGCAGCTGGGGCATTCCGGTTCGTGAAGAGAGAATTTCGATTGATGAGATTTATGCGGCCTCTGCGCGCGGGGAATTGACAGAGGTCTTCGGCACGGGCACGGCAGCCGTCGTAACGCCTGTCGGTGAACTCAATATTCGTGGGAAAACGGTGATTGTAGGCGACGGACAAATCGGGGACATCTCGAAAAAATTGTATGAAACGATAACAGATATTCAGCTTGGCAAAGTGAAAGGGCCGTGCAACTGGACAGTGGAAGTCTAAAGATCGAAAAAGAACCTGCTCTGAGGCAGGTTCAGCTTGTAGAGAAAACGATGTTTTTTCTACAAGCTTTTTTGTTTTGTAATGTTTCTTTAGATATTCAGCTGATTTCAAAAGCAGAAAAAGAGCTCCCACATACCTAGCCCTGCTTGGCTAGGTATGTGGCAATCTTCTTCATGTTCTGGCATGCGGCTGTGG
>NZ_JBAIZV010000007.1:0-129425 GCF_036765095.1 Bacillus sp. 0209A | reverse complement strand
ACCTGCTCTGAGGCAGGTTCTTTTTACTTTGAATGAGTCATATCAGCTGTCGGCTTGTTTATGCGATTTTTTACATAATACACTGCGTAGCAGATGGCCATAAAAGAAATGCCGCAATACAGTGCGATTCTTTGATTTGGATCAAAGGCAATGCCGAGCACGGATGCCAGGCATAATAGGAACGCGGCAATCGGCACGAACGGATACCAAGGGGTCCGGTACTTTAAATCGGCGACCTTGTTTCCCGCTTCGATATACCGTTTTCTGAACATGAATTGAGAAGCTGCGATTCCCATCCACACGACAACGACCGCAAAACCGGAAATCGACACGAGCACAACGTATACAGTGTCTGGCGCAAATACGCTGGACAGCAATGAGAGAATGCCGCCGATCATGCTGAACACCAGCGCGTTAAACGGGGTTCCTTTTGATGTCAGCTTTGCAAATGCCGGGTGAAGCGTCTTTTCTTTTGATAAAGACCACAGCATCCGGGAAGAAGCGTAGAGTCCGGAATTAGCCGCTGACAGGATCGCTGTCAGGATGACAAAGTTCATGATATCGGCTGCGTATGGCACACCGACTCTGTCAAAGACAGCGACAAACGGGCTTTTGATGACGCCTGCTTCTTGAATCGGAATCAGCCCTGACAGGACAAAAATGGTTCCGATAAAGAAGAGTGAAAGACGCCAGACCGTTGTTTTAATCGCTTTTGGTATCGTCTTGTCGGGATCGACGCTTTCTCCGGCGGCGATTCCGATCAGTTCAGTCCCCGAAAAGGCAAAATTGACAGACAGCATCGTCATCAAAATCGGGACAAATCCATGTGGAAAGAGCCCGCCTTCCGCTGTGAAATTGGACAGCATCGGAGCGGCCTCTCCGCCTTGAATCGGAATGATGCCGAACATGGCAGAGCCGCCTAAAAGAATAAACAATACAATGGCTAAAACTTTGATGCTGGAAAACCAAAATTCCGATTCAGCGAAAAACTTGACCGAAAATGCGTTAAGCAAGAAAATCAACAGCGCAAAGATGGCACTCCACATCCAAACGGACGTATGGGGGAACCAGCGCTGCATTAACAGGCCGGCTGCTGTGAATTCCGATCCCAATGCCACGGTCCATGTCAGCCAGTACAGCCAAGCGACCGTAAATCCAGTTCCCGGTCCTATGTATTTGGTTGCATAGGTGTGAAAGGCGCCTGTCACAGGCATGGCTACAGACAGCTCACCGAGGCATAGCATGACCAAATAGACGATTCCGGCGCCGACTAAGTAGGCGAGTATCGTTCCCGCCGGGCCTGCCTGCTGAATGGTATAGCCGGAGCTTAAAAACAGTCCGGTTCCGATGACACCCCCTAAGGAAAGCATAAAGAGGTGCCGGCTTTTCATACTTCTCTGAAAGTTTGTCTCATTCTTGTTGTGAGCAGATTTCATCTTTTTCCAACTTTCTATCGGCGATTTCTTTCCTTTAATAAAAAATCCCATGTCAGCGAGTGACACGAGACTCCGGCGAACCGGCTTTAAGATAGAATATACAAACAATTCCGATAAGTCAAGTTGTTTTTAAAGAGCGCGCCCAAGCCGCGATTTCTTTAATATCTTCGGGTTTTGTCCGGCAGCAGCCGCCAATCAGCTTCGCTCCTTTTTCATGCCACGCGCGGGCGCTTACTCCGTAAGGTTCTCCGCATGCCGCCCCGTTCCACGTTTTTGTCTCCGGATCATACTGCTCGCCTGAATTCGGGTAGACGATGATCGGTTTTGATGTGTGTTTTTTTAACTCCTCTATTAAAGAAGGGATATGCTGAAGCGGCGTGCAGTTGATGCCGAGCGCTGCAATTTGGCGGTGCTTATCAAGCCATGACGCACAGTCAGCGGCAGGTGTTCCGTCACTAATATGAAGGCTGTCTTTTGCACTGAAGCTGATCCACGCATACGTTTCAGGAAACTCCTTCAGCAGCCGCGCAATCGCTTTTGCTTCGCTCAGACATGGGATCGTTTCACATGCCAAAACATCAGCTCCAGCTTCGATCAGCGCCTTCATGCGGGGGCGATGAAATTCAACAAGTTCATCCTCTGAGATTCCGTAGTCGCCGCGATACTCAGAGCCGTCTGCAAGATAAGCGCCATAAGGGCCGACAGAAGCCGCAATGATTGGCTTTGGCCGATTGACACGGTTTTCTTCGAGCGCCCAAAATTCATCACGTGCTTCAGCTGCGATGCTGACGGACATCTCGATGAGCCGGCGTGCTTCCGCTTCGCTCAGCCCGCGTGCGGCAAAGCCTTCAAACGTAGACTGATAGCTGGCGGTGATCGCACAGTCAGCACCTGCCGCAAAATAATCAGTATGCACTTGTTTAATCAGATCCGGCTCTTCCATCAGGATTTTTGCCGACCAGAGACTGTCGTTCAAATCACAGCCCTTGCGTTCAAGCTCGGTCGCCATGGCGCCGTCTAGCACAATAAGCGGGTATGTATCTAGTATGTGTTGGATAGGATTCATAGAATGTACCGATGCCTTCTTTCAGATTTTTTGAAATGATATGAAAATCGTAAGGGAGGTTTACGTGTTTGTCAATAAACACAAAAGGGAAAGGTGTTCAGCCCGTCTATCTGAACACCTTTTTTTTATGATATTTGTTTGTTGTGTGTGTCAGCCTGTTTGTCAGAAAGCGGCCAGCATTCAATGCCATTGTGGTTTTTGAGCACATTTTTATAAAAGACTGGATCTTTGCCCGCTTTTTTCTGGCGTGTATAGTCTTGCAGCGCCACAAAAACGACCTTTGATAATAAGAAAATCGCAATTAAATTCACGACGACCATCAAGCCCATGAACAAATCAGCCAGATCCCAGACGAGCTGGACTTTGGCAACACAGCCAAACACAATCATCGCCAGCACGCCGATACGGTAGACAAAAATCAGTTTTTTACTTTTGTTTAAAAAGCCGATATTGGTTTCCCCGTAATAATAGTTTCCGATTAATGCACAGAAACCGAATAACAAAATCAGAATGGCGAGAAAGCCTGATGCCCACGATCCGACATGGGAGCTGAGAGAGGCTTGTGTCAACGCGATCCCGCTCAGTCCCGGAGTTTGATAGGCATCCGAAAACAGGATGATAAAAGCAGTGCTTGTACAAATGACTAGCGTATCTGACAGCACACCCAGCGCTTGAATCAGCCCCTGTTTGACAGGATGGCTTGTCGTTGCGGTGGCGGCGGCATTCGGTGCGCTCCCCATTCCCGCTTCGTTTGAAAAGATTCCCCGTCTGACGCCCTGCATTAACGCCGCTCCCAAAGCGCCGCCAGCGGCCTGGTCAAAACCAAACGCATTTTTCACGATAAGCGTAATCACGTCAGGCAGCTGCGTAATGTTGGTTAAAATCACAAAAAACGCAACGCTGATATACAGGGCCGCCAACACGACGACAATGGATTCAGCCAGCTTCGCAATCCGTTTTACGCCGCCGAAAATAATCGTGCCGAACACAGTAATTAAAATGAGTCCCAATGTCAGGCGGTTTGTGCCGAACGCGTTTTCAAAGGCGAGGCTGACTGTATTTGATTGGACCGAGTTAAAGACGATACCGAACGATAAGGTGATTAATACAGCGAACAGCGCGCCCATCCACCTTTTGTTCAGCCCTTTTTCCATGTAATAAGCCGGTCCGCCGCGGAATCCGTTTTCATCTTTTACTTTATAAATCTGGGCCAGTGTGCTTTCCACAAAGCTTGATGCTGATCCGATAATGGCGATAATCCACATCCAGAAGATTGCACCGGGTCCGCCGAGCGCAATGGCGATGGCAATGCCCGTAATATTTCCCGTTCCGACACGGGCTGCCATGCTGATACAGAACGCTTGAAACGGAGAAATACTGTTTTTCGATCGGGAGGCAGCACCTTCTTTTAATACCCTGACCATTTCTTTCAGCATGCGAACCTGCAAAAACTTCAGTCTGAACGTAAAATAGATTCCCAGAGAAAGGAGCAATACAATTAATAGCTTTGACCACAAAAGATCATTTGCGATACCGACAACATGTTCCAGGATTTGCTGCATACAATCACCTCTTTTTTTTTATGTTTAAAAAATGCTGAGTTCCCACTCCTGTGCCATATGCTTCAGCAGCATTCCGCCAGTGAGGCTGTTGCCGTATTCATCAATGGCCGGTCCGTAAATGCCGATCCCGCAACCGGATGGAAAAGGCTTTTCTCTTCTGGCGCTTGGAGGAACCAGTGCCATAATGCCGCCGGAGACGCCGCTTTTGGCCGGCACGCCGACAAACGCCGCATATTTGCCTGAAGCGTTGTACATGCCGCACGTCAGCATTAACGCCTTGGCCAATTTTGCCACGTCCTTTGGAATCACTTGCTTGCGGTGAATCGGATGATAGCCGTCATGGGCAAGGATCAGGCCGATCAATGCGATATCTTCAGTGGTGCTCTCCATGGCGCAATGCTTCAAGTAAACCTCAAGCGTTTCTTCTACGTCTGCTTCTAAAAAGTTTGTTTCTTTTAAATAGTAGGCCAGCGCTCTGTTGCGGTGGGCGGTTTCCCACTCAGATCGGAACACTTCCTCATGAATTCTCGGCTGTTTTCCTATTAAGGTTTCCATCACCGAGTTAAGAAAATCGAGCTTATCGTGTGCCGACTCTCCGGGAAGAAGCGAGGCGATGGTGAGAGCACCCGCGTTGATCATAGGATTGAATGGCTTTCCCGGCTTGTTGATTTCGAGCCGAATGATGGAATTAAAGGCGTCACCTGTCGGCTCGACATCTACGCGGTCCAGTACATAGGGAATGCCGCGGCTCATGCAGGCGGCGATAAAGCTGATCACTTTTGAAATGCTTTGCAGGGTAAAAGGGACGTTCCAGTCGCCGGAGTGTATCATCGTTCCGTCAGGCTCCAATATACAAATGCCGAGCTGTGAATCATTGACTTTTCCTAAAGCGGGGATATAATTTGCACTTTGTCCATTAGCGGCAAATGGGCGATAGTGCTCCACCCAATCATGCAGCTGGGACGCCGGGTCTATTTCTTTCCGGAGCTCTTTTATCAATTCTTTCATCAAATTCCTCCTCACTGTTTTTTTAAAGGACTATGGTTTACCAAAACGAAGGATGAAGGGGCATTAAACGCTTTCACTAAAGCGGAGGGTATATTTACTGTATAATGACGACTACAGAATCATACAAAATACGACAAAAATATTTTGAAAATAAGCCGTAAGATTTATAAAAACCTCATGTTCTGGGTCAAAAGAAATTTGCGGGTTTTCAGCCGTTTCCCCAAAATAAAAGCGAGGATGTGATCATCATAAAACTGAAGCGTTTTTTTGAAAAAGATGGATATATTTTGGCTCTCATGCTGATGACGGTACCCTTGGCCGGTGAACTGAAATTTTATCCTCTTAATGAAGAGTTCCGGATTAGCTTTGGCGCACCGGTTTTTTTCTTCTTCTTGTCGCTGCTGCGGCATGTGCCCGCTGTGCTGCCGGGTTTTCTGACTGGAGCGGCAGTACTCGTCTTTCGTGTCTTTCTGGAATTGTGGCGCGGGGGACACGATGGACTGACTCCGATTCTGTATGACCAAGCGTCTGGCTTTTTCTTTTATATGACTTACGCTTGCCTGTTTTCCGTATTGAAGGCTAATCGTTTCCGCGAACGGCCGTTTATGCTCGGCTTTGTCGGTTTTATGATTGAAATTGTGGCAGATTGTGTCGAGCTGGCTGTGCAGTTTCTCATGTTCCATACCGTCGTCACGCCTGAGGAAATCACCGATCTCGCGGTGATTGCGATTTCTCACACATTTATCGTGATGAGCTTTTATAGTGTGCTGAAGCTGTATGAAACACAATCGAGAGAAAAACAGACAAGGCGGCAACACGAGCATATGCTGATGATCGTTTCCAATTTATATGAAGAAACGGTGCATCTAAAAAAGACGCTGAAAACGACAGAACAAGTGACGAACGATTCGTATCAGCTCTATCGGGAAGTAAAGGGCAAAGATGATCAGCTCAGCGGCAGAATCCTGAGGCTGGCCGGAGAAATTCATGAAGTGAAAAAGGACAACCAGCGGATATTCGCCGGGCTTTCAAAACTGATTTCTAATGAGAGCTTGAGAGATTATATGAGGGCGTCTGATTTGCTGCAGCTTGTGATTCGCATGAATGAGAAGTACGCTGAAGCACTGGGAAAGCAGATTGATTTTCACTGCTTGATAGAGGGGGAGCATGAAGAATATCACGTATTTATCGTGCTTTCGATCATTAATAATCTAACGGCGAATGCGGTAGAAGCCATGGGGGAAGAGGGAATGATCAGCCTGAGGCTCAATAGGCCAAATGAGAATATGGTAGAATTCCAGGTAGAAGACAATGGTCCCGGCATTTCTGAGAAAATCGGAGAGATTGTGTTTGACCCGGGCTTTACCTCAAAATATGACGAATATGGCACGCCTTCTACGGGAATTGGACTTTCCTACGTGAAGGAAATCGTGACAGAGCTGGAAGGGGATATCACATTTGATAATCAGCAGCGTGGAGTGGTGTTTGCTGTTAGGCTGCCTGTCCGGCATTTGATTCAGAAAGGGTGAACCGAAGCTATGCGTTTTTTTATCGTTGATGATGACCGTGCGGTACGGTCGATTTTAAGGCAGATCATTGAAGATGAGGATCTCGGGGAAGCTGCTGGTGAAGCGGAAGACGGGAGCCAAGTGGAAGGGCATATGCTGCAATTCAAGCAGATTGATATTTTATTAATCGATCTGTTAATGCCTGGAAGAGACGGCATTGAGACGATTCGCCAGCTCCAAAATACGTACTCCGGCAAGATCGTCATGATCTCTCAAGTGGAAGCGAAGGAAATGGTCGGAGAAGCGTACTCACTCGGCATCGAATATTTTATCCATAAGCCGATTAACCGCATTGAAATTGTCACGGTTCTCCAAAAAGTGAAGGAACGGATCGAGCTTGAGCACTCAATTGGGGCTATTCAGCTCTCTCTCAGCCGGCTTGTCAATCGGAATGAACGGAAAACGCGTCCTCAGCAGAATAGTGACAGCGGCTTAAAAGAAGCAGGAACATTCCTATTGTCCGAGTTGGGCATGATGGGGGAAGGCGGCGCGCATGATCTCGTGGCGGTGCTGCAGTATTTAGCAGAACATGAGCCGTACGAAAAACATACCCCTTCGCTAAAACAGATCTTCACTCAAGTAGCGGAACGGAAGCTGGGGGCAGGGGCATCCCAAACGGAAGTCAATCGCGAAATGAAAGCCTCGGAGCAGCGCATTCGCAGAGCGATTATCCATTCACTGCACCATTTTGCTTCACTGGGCACAACTGATTTTTCAAATCCGAAATTTGAAACCTATGCATCGAAATTCTTTGATTTTCCGGTTGTCAGCCAGAAAATGAAAGAACTTCAATCCAAGGATGCAAAACCTCTCGCCACTGCGAGAGTGAATATGAAAAAATTCATCCATGTGTTCTTTTTGGAGGCGAAGCTTTTGCATGAGGCGATGAAACAAAGAAGGGTGTAAAACCAAACAGCCGGCTGTCCCGGCTGTTTTTTTGCTGCGCCAGAACCCCGGAGGGACAGCGGTTTACTTTCTTTTTATAAAATATCAGAAAATAAAGATATTGACTTGTTGTTTATTTGTCTTACAATTAAACAAAAGGATGTATGGGAAGGAGCGGATGCGAAACAAAAACTAATAAAAGCGCTTTCGGTCAGGGCTGTTTACACGAATAACAGGAGGTTATGTTGATGAGCCGTATGAGAAAAGCACCTGCTGGAATTTTAGGTTTTCCGGTTGCTCCTTTTAACACACAAGGAAAACTGGAGGAGGAAGCTCTTTTTCAAAACATTGAGTTTTTGCTGGAAGAAGGCTTAGAAGCGATTTTTATCGCTTGTGGGTCTGGTGAATTTCAATCTCTCAGCCAGAAGGAATACGCGCAAATGGTCGAAGTCGCAGTCTCGGCAGCCGGAGAAAAGGTTCCGGTTTACACGGGGGTGGGGGGTAACCTCAGCACAGCGCTTGAATGGGCGCAGCTGTCGGAGAAAAAAGGCGCCGATGGCTACTTGATCCTGCCTCCGTATTTGGTACATGGCGAACAGGAGGGGCTCTATCAGTATGCGAAAACGATTATTGAAAGCACTGACCTGAATGCGATTCTTTATCAGCGCGATAACGCCGTTCTCTCTCTTGAGCAGATCAAGCGGCTGACCCAATTGGAACAGCTTGTCGGAGTGAAGGACGGGGTGGGAAATATGGATTTGAATATTAACCTCGTCTATACGCTCGGCGACCGCTTAGGATGGCTCAACGGAATGCCGATGGCTGAAGTGACGATGCCGGCTTACCTGCCGATCGGATTTCACTCTTATTCTTCAGCGATTTCAAATTATATCCCGCATATTTCCCGGATGTTCTATGACGCATTGAAAAACGGAAATGACGAGCTGGTGAAGGAGCTCTATCAGCATGTGATTCTGCCGATCAACGACATTCGCAAACAACGAAAAGGATACGCCGTATCTTTGATTAAAGCGGGCATGGAGATCATGGGTTTAAATGTGAGAAACACAGCCAGACCGCCTGTCGGCCCGGTTGAAAAAGAGCACTATCAGCAATTAGAGGCGATTTTGAAGCAGGCGGCTGACCGTTTTCCGAAAAAAGCCGCGACGGTTTGAAGAACAAAAAAACATGAAAGGGGCAATGGGCATGTCTGTGATCACGGAACAAAACACGTATCTGAACTTTATTAACGGAGAGTGGGTGAAGTCTGAGTCAGGCGATATGGTCAAGGTCGAAAACCCCGCGGATGTGAATGATATTGTCGGCTATGTACAGAATTCAACGGCTGAAGATGTGGAACGGGCCGTCGCCGCCGCCAATAAAGCCAAAACGGCTTGGAGAAAGCTGACGGGTGCCGAGCGGGGCCAATACTTATACAAAACAGCGGATATCATGGAACAGCGCTTGGAGGAAATCGCCGCCTGTGCAACGCGTGAAATGGGAAAAACACTGCCCGAAGCGAAAGGAGAAACGGCTCGGGGTATTGCGATTCTGCGCTATTATGCCGGAGAGGGCATGCGCAAAACGGGTGACGTCATTCCGTCTACTGACAAAGACGCGCTCATGTTCACAACTCGTGTTCCGCTCGGTGTTGTCGGCGTGATTTCTCCGTGGAACTTTCCGGTGGCGATTCCGATTTGGAAGATGGCCCCGGCATTGGTGTACGGAAATACCGTTGTCATCAAACCGGCGACAGAAACAGCCGTGACATGCGCGAAAATGATTGCCTGCTTTGAAGAAGCGGGGCTGCCGGCAGGAGTCATCAATTTCGTGACAGGCCCGGGTTCTGTTGTCGGGCAGGGACTTGCTGAGCATGACGGGGTAAACGCCGTTACGTTTACCGGTTCAAATCAAGTCGGCAAAATCATCGGGCAGGCCGCTTTAGCGAGAGGAGCCAAATATCAGCTTGAAATGGGCGGCAAAAACCCGGTCATCGTAGCTGATGACGCTGATCTTGAAGCTGCGGCAGAAGCTGTCATTACGGGTGCCTTCCGTTCAACCGGACAGAAGTGTACCGCGACAAGCCGCGTCATTGTGCAAAGCGGAATTTACGATCGTTTTAAAGAAAAACTTCTCCAGCGCACAAAAGATATTACGATCGGAGACAGCTTAAAAGAGGATGTCTGGATGGGGCCGATTGCCAGCAAGAATCAGCTTGATAACTGTCTGTCGTACATTAGGAAAGGCAAACAGGAAGGCGCTTCCCTTTTGATCGGAGGTGAAAAGCTGGAGGATGGAAAGTATCAAAAGGGCTATTATGTTGAGCCTGCCATCTTTGACAATGTGACATCTGAGATGACGATTGCCCAAGAAGAAATTTTTGGTCCGGTGATCGCCCTGGTCAAGGTGGACTCAATGGAGGAGGCGCTGGACATCGCCAATGATGTGAAGTTTGGTTTAAGCGCATCCATTTTCACGCAAAACATCGGCCGAATGCTTTCATTCGTTGATGAAATTGACGCCGGGCTTGTCCGGATTAACGCAGAAAGCGCGGGTGTTGAGCTTCAGGCGCCTTTTGG
Source organism: Bacillus sp. 0209A (assembly GCF_036765095.1). Lineage (NCBI taxonomy): Bacteria > Bacillati > Bacillota > Bacilli > Caryophanales > Bacillaceae > Bacillus > Bacillus sp. 0209A. The sequence continues at coordinate 119,321 of NZ_JBAIZV010000007.1, read as the reverse complement.
GGGAATGAAGCAGTCAAGCTCCCACTCCCGTGAACAGGGTGAGGCGGCGAAGGACTTTTTCACGGCGATCAAAACCGTTTTTGTGAAGCCGTAAGGGTGCTGGAAAGAGGCGGACGTCTCTTTCCTCGCTTTATCACCAGCCAGCATATGATTCTCTATTTTGAAAAGGAGAAGATATTATGAAAAAAGACTATGCGAATGTTTCACCGGCGGGCAATAAAACGTCTGTACGCTGGTTCATCGTTTTTATGCTGTTTCTTGTGACCTCTATTAACTACGCGGATCGGGCGACGCTTTCCATCACGGGAGATTCCGTCCAGCATGACCTGGGATTGGACTCGGTCGCCATGGGATATGTCTTTTCTGCTTTTGGCTGGGCCTATGTCATCGGGCAGCTTCCGGGCGGCTGGCTGCTGGACCGTTTTGGTTCAAAGACGGTCATTGCGTTAAGCATTTTTTTCTGGTCGTTTTTTACACTGCTGCAAGGGGCGATTGGCTTTTTCTCCGCCGGCACAGCGATTATCCTGCTGTTTGCACTGCGTTTTCTGGTCGGCTTGTCCGAAGCGCCTTCATTTCCCGGAAACGGAAGAGTTGTTGCCTCATGGTTCCCAAGCTCCGAGCGCGGGACAGCTTCAGCCTTTTTTAATTCAGCTCAATACTTCGCAATCGTCATTTTTTCTCCTTTAATGGGCTGGCTCACCCACTCTTTCGGCTGGCATTCCGTCTTCGTTGTCATGGGTGCCGCGGGCATTCTTCTGGCTGTCATCTGGCTAAAAGCGGTGTATGAACCTAAAAAACATCCGAAGGTCAATGAAGCCGAGCTTGCATATATCGAACAGGGCGGCGGGCTGATTTCCATGGATGACAGCAAAAGCAAGCAAGAAACAGAATCGAAATGGCCTTATATCAAACAGCTGTTGACGAACCGCATGCTGATCGGCGTGTACATCGCGCAATATTGCATTACAACTCTCACCTATTTCTTTCTCACATGGTTCCCGGTATATTTGGTTCAGGCCCGCGGAATGTCTATCCTTGAAGCGGGGTTTGTCGCTTCCCTGCCGGCGCTGTGCGGATTTGCCGGCGGTGTGCTTGGGGGCATCGTGTCAGACATCTTGCTCAAAAAAGGCCGTTCTCTGACCTTTGCAAGAAAGGCGCCGATCATTGTCGGCATGCTGCTGTCTTGCAGTATGATTGTCTGTAACTACACGGATTCAGCGTGGCTCGTCGTTGTCATTATGTCACTCGCGTTTTTCGGAAAAGGCTTCGGCGCATTGGGATGGGCTGTCGTGTCGGACACGTCTCCGAAAGAGTGTGCAGGATTAAGCGGCGGGTTGTTCAACACATTCGGGAACATCGCCTCGATTACGACTCCGATTATTATTGGTTATATCGTTAACGCTACAGGATCTTTTAATGGAGCGCTTGTGTTTGTCGGCGCTAACGCGATTGCGGCGATCCTCAGCTATTTGTTGCTGGTCGGGCCGATCAAACGGGTCGTGTTAAAGAAACAAGAGCAGGACCCCGATCAATCATTGCCTGTCTAACACTTATGAAAGCGCTTTATAAAAGGAGGATAAAACATGAGTTCACCAATACAAGAGCAGGTCCAAAAAGAAAAAAGATCGAATATTCCTTCAATTTATGAGATGAAGGTAATCCCTGTTGCGGGACATGACAGCATGCTGCTGAATCTGAGCGGCGCACACAGCCCATTTTTTACCCGGAATATCGTGATCTTAACCGACAGCAGCGGAAATCAGGGAGTTGGCGAGGTGCCTGGCGGAGAACAGATACGCCGTACACTCGAGCTGGCAAAGCCGCTTGTGGTCGGAAAATCTATTGGCGCGTATCAGGCGATATTGCAGACGGTCAGAAAGCAGTTTGCCGATCAGGACAGGGGAGGGCGCGGCATCCAGACGTTTGATTTGCGCACCACCGTACATGCCGTCACAGCGCTGGAAGCGGCTTTGTTAGATTTGCTTGGAACGTTTCTTCAGGAACCGGTCGCGGCCTTGCTGGGCGAAGGGAAGCAGCGCGATGAAGTGAAAATGCTCGGCTACCTCTTTTACATCGGTGACCGAAAGCGGACGACCCTGCCGTATCAAGGCGATGAGCAGTCAGATTGTGAGTGGTTCCGTCTTCGCCATGAGGAAGCACTGACGCCTGAGGCTATTGTACGCCTTGCCGAATCCGCGCAGGAGCGCTACGGCTTTCAGGATTTCAAGCTGAAAGGCGGGGTGCTGCGGGGAGAGGATGAAATCGAAGCTGTCACCGCATTATCAAAACGTTTTCCTGAGGCGAGAATTACCCTTGATCCGAACGGGGCGTGGTCATTAGAGGAAGCTATTATATTATGCAAAGGAAAGCATGATGTGCTTGCGTATGCGGAAGATCCGTGCGGGGATGAGAACGGCTACTCCGCCCGTGAAATAATGACTGAATTCCGCCGTGCGACAGGGCTTCCGACCGCGACAAATATGATTGCGACCGACTGGCGGGAAATGGGTCACGCGATCCAGCTTCACGCGGTGGATATTCCGCTGGCTGATCCGCACTTCTGGACGATGCAGGGTTCGGTGCGGGTGGCGCAAATGTGCCATGATTGGGGTTTGACATGGGGCTCCCACTCCAACAACCACTTTGATATCTCCCTAGCGATGTTTACTCATGTGGCAGCGGCGGCTCCGGGACGCATTACGGCGATTGATACCCATTGGATCTGGCAGGACGGGCAGCGTTTAACGAAACAGCCTTTTGAGATTGCCGATGGCTGTGTCAAGGTGCCGAATAAGCCCGGTCTTGGCGTTGACATTGATATGGAACAAGTTGAAAAAGCGCATGAACTCTACCAGAAAATGAATTTAGGCGCCCGGAATGACGCGATCCCTATGCAGTTTCTGATCAACAACTGGGAGTTCGACCGGAAACGCCCGTGTCTTGTGCGATAAGATTGATTGTAAATATTGTAACCTTGGCTATTTTGTCTTACAATTGAACAACTGAAGGGAGAGTTGTTCGTGTACGAAGGTTTAGAGGATCTGAAAGTCGATACAGTCAATCGGAAAACATTAGCCAAGCAGGTCATTGAACGAATTGTCCATTTATTGTCGAGCGGACAGTTAAAGGCCGGAGACAAATTGCCGACAGAAATGGAACTGATGGACATTTTGCATGTCAGCAGGCCGGTGCTTCGAGAGGCGCTGAGTTCACTTGAAACGCTGGGCGTCATTACGAGAAAAACCCGCGGCGGCACGTATTTCAACGATAAAATTGGCATGCAGCCATTTTCCGTCATGCTTGCCTTGGCCACTGATAATCTTCCGGCCATCATTGAAGCGCGAATGGCGTTAGAACTCGGACTCGTGACGATTGCCGCGGAAAAAATCAATGAGGATGAACTCCAGCGTTTGCAGAAGACGATCGACGACATCGCCAGCAGCACTGACAATCTTTATGGTGAAGCGGATAAAGAATTCCATCGAATTATTGCGTTAAGTGCCAATAACCCCGTTGTCGAAGGGATGATTCAGTCTCTCTTAATTACCCATGCGAAAATTGACAGCCAGATTCCGTACAGGGAGAGAGATGTAACGGTCGAATATCACAAAAAAATCTACGATGCACTTGCTAAAAGAGACCCTTACAAAGCGCATTACCACATGTATGAGCATCTGAAATTTGTCCGTGACAAAATTCTAAAGGGCATGGATGAGAAATAATTGCAGAGACAGCCGCAGTTGAAACGAAAGAGCTGCGGCTTTTTTGAACCGATTAAGAAAGCGTTTACTATGAGATAAGGAGTGATTTTCATATGGCGATGAACCTCAGGCAGAACCAAGCGCCCCTTTACATCAAAGTGAATGAAACAGATAACACGGCGATTATTGTCAATGACGGGGGACTTCCAAAGGGCACTGTTTTTTCATGCGGGCTCGTACTTGAAGAGGATGTCCCTCAAGGCCATAAGGTGGCGTTAACCGATCTCAATCAAGGGGATGAGATCGTGCGTTACGGAGAGGTGATCGGATTTGCCGATGAGACGATCAAACGAGGGAGCTGGATACGGGAAGCCCTCGTGAGAATGCCCGCTCCACCCGCTTTAGATGATCTTCCTCTCGCAAACAGAGTGCCCAAACCGCTGCCAACTCTTGAAGGTTACACGTTTGAAGGGTATCGAAATGCGGACGGTAGTGCCGGGACGAAAAATATTCTCGGCATCACCACAAGTGTCCAATGTGTCGTTGGCGTTTTGGATTATGCGGTCAAACGGATCAAAGAAGAGCTGCTGCCGAAATATCCAAATGTCGATGACGTTGTGCCGTTGCATCATCAATACGGCTGCGGGGTGGCGATCAATGCGCCTGATGCTGTCATTCCGATCCGCACAATTCAAAATCTGGCGAAGCATCCGAACTTCGGCGGTGAAGTGATGGTGATCGGATTGGGATGTGAAAAGCTCCTCCCGGCAAGGATTGCGCCTGAGAAGCATGATGATATCCTCTCACTCCAAGATCACCAAGGTTTTGCGGCGATGATTCAATCCATTTTGGAAATGGCGGAGGAACGGTTAATCAGGCTGAACAGCAGAACCCGTGTGACCTGCCCTGTTTCGGATCTGGTTATCGGCCTGCAATGCGGCGGCAGTGATGCGTTTTCCGGCGTGACGGCGAACCCTGCCGTGGGGTATGCGGCTGATTTATTGGTTCGGGCAGGTGCGACCGTTTTGTTTTCTGAAGTGACAGAGGTGCGGGATGCGATTCATTTATTAACACCGCGGGCTGTCAGTGAAGAGGTTGGACAATCGCTGATCAGAGAGATGAAGTGGTATGACAGCTATCTGCGGCGGGGGGAAGCGGACCGAAGCGCGAACCCGTCACCAGGCAATAAAAAAGGCGGGCTATCCAATGTAGTGGAAAAAGCGTTAGGCTCGGTAGCCAAATCAGGCACAAGCCCCATCTCCGGCGTGCTCGGCCCGGGGGAAAAGGCAGAGCGAAAAGGGCTGCTGTTCGCAGCGACACCGGCGAGCGATTTTGTGTGCGGAACCCTGCAACTGGCGGCAGGCATGAATCTGCAGGTTTTTACGACAGGGAGAGGAACACCGTACGGCCTGGCCGCTGCCCCGGTGCTGAAAGTATCCACACGGCATTCATTATCAGAGCATTGGGCGGATTTAATCGATATCAATGCCGGACGAATCGCGACAGGAGAGGCCAGTATTGAAGACGTAGGCTGGGAAATCTTCAGGACAATTCTGGCTGTGGCGAGCGGCCGCAAACAAACGTGGGCGGACCGCTGGGGCCTTCATAATGATTTGTGCTTGTTTAATCCTGCTCCGGTGACTTGATACATCTTGTGATTGACTTCTAAAAATAATCAGAGTATTATAAACTCTACAATTAATAGGACGGATCAACAATCGTGAGGAAGAGTGAGTACGCGTCAATGTGTGAGGTTCAGAGAGTCGGTGGCAGGTGTGAACCGATCCTCCCCTGATGCCGAATGGGCTTCTGAATTGCTTTGCTGAACGGATAGTAGGCGATGCCGGGATTCTCTCCCCGTTACCAAGAGAGGAGTATCGAAACGGATGTTTTCTGTACTGAGAGTGAACGGCGTATAGCTGTTAATAAAGGTGGTACCGCGAGACCCTCGTCCTTTGCATAGGACGGGGTTTTTTTGTGTCTTAAAGGAGGTGACGGCCAATGGATGATGGCTGGTGGTGCATAACAGAAAATAGGAAAGGAGGATGTCATGTGGTCATAGCAACTGATGATCTTGAGGTCGCATGCCCTGAGTGTGAAAGAGCAGGAGAAATCGAAGGCAGCCCATGTCCAGCTTGCGGCGGGAAGGGTGTCATTCTGACGGCTCAAGGAAATACGCTTCTGGATTTTATACAAAAGCATTTGAACAAGTAAAGGAGAAAAGCTGAGCTGAGATGAGAGTAGAAGAGCAGAGTAAGATTCGCAAGGCATCGGCAGGTACGGTTTTTTTGCTGATCGGAACGGTTTGTTTTGCATCTAAGTCGATTTGGATTAAATGGGCATATCAAATGGGTGCTGAGCCAGACGCGGTGTTGTTATACAGACAGCTGTTTGCTGTTCCGCTGTTTTGGTTGATTTTTTTGTTATACCGTCCTCCAATGCCAGACGGTATGAAAAAAGGAGATCTATGGAGGGCGTGTGTCGCGGGAGTGTTTTGTTTTTTTCTGTCTCCCTTGTTTGATTTTATCGGGTTGAACCATGTATCCGCAATGGTTGAGCGTATTTTGCTGATGAGCTATCCGGTGTTTATGATCGGATTCAACGCGTGTTGTGACCGGAAAATGGTTTCCATCCAAGACCTTTTCGCAGTGCTGATGGTCATGATCGGTTTTTTCTTTGCGCTCGGCGGCTGGAATGCCGAGCTTTTTCAGGCGAATATGATTGGTTCTGTATTCATTTTGTTATCCTCGGCCGTTTATGCTGGCTATCTTGTTCTTTCCGGGCGGCTCGTCCATCAAATCGGCGGCATCCGACTCAATGCTTATGGGATGACAGCAGCCGGAGCGGCCATGATGCTTTACACAGGCATAAAGGCGGCGATCGGCATAAATACGCCAATGACAGCATATCCGCTTGCTGTGTACGGTTTGTTTGTGTTCATCGCAGTCGTCTCCACTGTGATTCCATTTGTGCTGATGCTTGAGGGCATAAAACGAATCGGGGCACTGCGAGCTGCCACTATTTCAATGGCAGGGCCTGTCCTGACGATTTTCTTTGGAGCCTTATTTCTCGGTGAGCGGCTCAAACTTACTCAAACCATCGGATGCGCTGCCGTATTCTTTGTCATTACGGGCATGGAATACAGGAAGCTGAAAACAGGAAAAAATAAATAATTTTTGTAAAACACACACGTTTTTCAATTACAATAAGTGTAATTACGTGTGTGTTTTTTGATTTTGTAAAGGTTAGGTGAGAAGATGCAGCGCATATTGCTTGTAGAAGACGACCACTCAATCAGTGAAATGGTGGATCATTATTTAACAAAAGAGGGTTTTGAGATGGTGCATGCTTTCGATGGAGAAGAAGGCATCCGGCTGTTTCGTCAGGATTCATATGATTTGATTCTCCTTGATATCATGCTCCCGAAGCTGAACGGCATGGATTTTCTGAAAATCATCCGCGAAAAAAGCAACATTCCAGTTTTAATGATTTCGGCAAAAGACGGAGATGTGGATAAGGCATTGGGACTGGGGTTTGGGGCGGATGATTATATCTCCAAACCGTTTTCGATGATTGAGCTGACAGCTAGAGTAAAGGCCGCGATACGGCGGGCGACGCAATATTCGGCAGAGGAACCGGCTGAGAATAAGGTGATCCAGATTCAACAGCTTACGATAGATACAGATAATGTCTCAGTGTTGAAAAGTGGGAAGCCGCTTCAGCTAACGTCAACAGAATGGCAGCTGCTGTGCCTGTTTGCGGAAAATCCTAAAAAAGTGTTTACGAAAGAACAAATCTTCCGTTCGGTCTGGAATGACGAGTACTTTGGCGATCAAAATATCATTAACGTACATATGCGGCGTCTTAGAGAAAAGATTGAAGACGATCCCTCTTCACCTCAATACATTAAAACGTTATGGGGCATCGGTTATAAATTAGGAGAGTTTTAGCATGACAGTGTTATGGATGGCCGCTGTCATCGTTCTGGTATGTCTGAATGTCATTCAATTCATGATGAAAAAGAAGCGGGATGGGAATTTGGCATACATGGCTGAACAGCTCGGAGCCATGCTCAATCGGGATTCGGCAGGGCAAATTTTGCTTCATACAGACGATCAGGCGGTGAAAGACCTGCTTGTCAACACCAACCTATTCGTTGAGAATCGTCAGCAGATCAGCGCCCGGTTTGCCAAAACAGAGCAGTCTATGAAGCGAATGCTGACCAATATGTCACACGACCTTAAAACGCCGTTAACAGTCATTCTCGGTTATATCGAAACCATTAAAAGTGATCATGACATGCCGGACGAAGAGCGGGAAAGATTGCTGGGTAAGCTCGGCCAGAAAACAAATGAACTCATTCAGATGATCAACTCCTTTTTTGATTTAGCGAAATTAGAATCTGAAGATCAAGACATCCCGATCACCAAAATACATATGAACGAAATATGCAAACGAAATATCCTGCACTATTATGACGCCGTTCAGTCAAAAGGCTTTCAAGCTGCCATCGATATCCCGGACACGCCGGTGTTTGCGCAGGCGAATGAAGAGGCATTGGACAGAATCCTGCAAAACCTCTTATCCAATTCGATTCAATATGGCGCGGCCGGCAAGTTTATCGGCATGACGCTGTCGTATGATGAGACGAGCGTTGCCATCACTGTATGGGATCGCGGAAAAGGGATCGGTGAAACCGATCAGCAGCGTGTGTTTGAGAGGCTGTACACACTTGAAGAATCCAGAAATAAAGCATTTCAAGGAAGCGGTCTCGGTTTAACCATTACAAAACGGCTTACGGAAAAAATGGGAGGCACTATATCCATTCAAAGCAAGCCGTACGAACGGACCGCATTTACGATTACATTGAAACGAATGACATACTAGCAAACGTAAGAATTTCTTAAGATTTGAGAAATAAAAATGACAGGGATCGCCGCTACAATAGAAAACAGGAAAAGAGAGGGAAGGAGAAACAAAGTTGACTTATATCGTACAAACGAACGGACTGACCAAAGCGTATCAGGGAAAAGAAGTCGTAACCAATGTCAGCATGCATATTAAAAAAGGTGAAATCTATGGCTTTCTGGGCCCGAACGGCGCGGGGAAAACAACCATTATGAAAATGCTGACGAGCCTTGTTAAACCGACAAGCGGTGAAATCAGCATCCTAGGGAACAAGCTCACCCACACATCATACGAGGTGCTGGGGAACATCGGCAGCATGATTGAATATCCGATTTTTTATGAAAGTCTGACAGCTGCAGAAAACTTAGATCTGCATTGTGAATACATGGGGTACCACAATAAAAAAGCCATTCAAGAAGTGCTGGATATGGTGAACTTAAAACAAATTGACAAGAAGCCCGTCAAAACATTTTCGCTCGGGATGAAGCAGCGTCTGGGGATTGCGCGTGCCATCCTCACGAAGCCGGATCTGCTTATTTTGGATGAACCGGTAAATGGGCTTGATCCCATCGGCATTAAAAAGATCAGGCAATTATTTCAAGTGCTGAGCAAAGAGTACGGTATGACGCTGCTGATTTCAAGCCACTTGCTGGGTGAAATCGAACAAATTGCGGACACAATTGGCGTCATTCGAGACGGCAGGCTGCTTGAAGAGGTGTCAATGGAAGCCGTCAGAGGCCAGAATACTGAATACATCGAGCTTGTCACACCGGATCAGACAAGAGCCTGCTTTGTGCTGGAGAAAGAGCTGCGATTAACCAACTTTAAAATCTTAAATGAGAAAACGATTCGGATTTACGAGGCAGAAGCCTCTCAAGCTGCCATATCCAAAGCGCTGATTTTAAATGATGTAGACATTGAATCAATGAACAAAAAGTATACGTCGCTGGAGGATTATTTTATCAGCTTGATCAACGGCAATAGCATCGGTGCGTAAAGGGGGAGAGACACGTTGATGAATTTGATCAGAATTGAATTAAGAAAAATGAAGTTGGGCTGGTATGTCAGAGGTGTCCTTATTGCCAATCTGATAATCATGGGCTTTTTGTGGCTGATTAGTTATTCCGAAAAAGCCGATGGCGGGGTTTCGTTCCAAAGCATGGAGGAAGCGTTTCTCATCATCGGCACTTTCGTCAGAGCGGTATTCATCGTTTTTGGCGCGGTGCTGATCGCAAAATTGGTGATTTCCGAATATAAAAACAAAACCATTCTTGTGATGTTCACGTACCCGATCAGCCGTAAAAAACTGCTCACTGCTAAACTCATGATCGCGGCCGGACTGACATTTATCACGATCCTATTATCGAATATACTTATCGCCGCCGGTTTCTTTGTGATGAACTCGATCTATCATTTCATACCGGGAGAGCTAACTTCTGAAATCATGTCACAGCAGGCCATAAAAATGGCGGTTTTCGCTTTTGGCGCCGCTGGAACGAGTTTAGTTCCCATCTTTTTTGGGATGCGTAAACATTCGGTTCCGGCTACCATCATTTCGTCTGTCGTGATTGTAATGCTTATCAGTTCAACAAGCCCGGGTTTCTCCATTTCGTCTGTTGTTTATATCCCGTTATCCTTGGCAGCTTTCGGTTTGTTGTTTTCATACATGGCGATCAGGAACGCAGACAAACAGGATGCTTGAAAAAAGGCGCCCAACATGAAAGGCCGATGCTATCAGCACCGGCCATTCTATTATGAATCTGTTCTTGTTTCAAGATAATGCTTCTTGCCAATCTCTTTGCTCATCATATAGAAATGGAAGCAATATTCACCGATGGCCATGGCGATCGCGCCAAATAGAGCCGCCAGTGCAACTTCACCGCCAGTCATCCCCATAGAAAGCGGCATGCCCATCAGCCAAATGACGAGGAAGGCCAGACCGAAATCAGCTAAAGTAGCAATCATATTATTCCATCTCGGCAATACATAAAGATCGCCCAGCAAATAAGAAATAACCCCTAACACAAGTGTCATTAAGAGCGTATCACCAAACGTGAAACCGAAGCCCAGACCAAGCACTAGATACAACACAATGATTGTCATAATACCTTTAATCGCGAGTGCTTTCACATGTGTCATTCCAAAGTACCTCCTTCTATTTTTATTTGTTATGTATGATTCCTCAAATGCAGAAAGTTAAACCTTATATTGCGTTTTTGCATGCTGTATAAAAGGAGTGGATGGTTTGTATGAAAGGAAAGATGTTCGCAGTGGTGCTGGTGTGTATAATGTTCGGAGGCGGGTGCAAACCTGCTGAAGAACCCGCGTCAACTGCTCAATCGTCTTCACTATCTGATTCTGCAAAAAACAAAGCTTATGATATTCATGAGGGTTTTATTAAAGCGGAGCGTACATTCGGAACCGAGTTGTTTCAATACATGTCAGCTCAAGGCGGGTTAAAGGACAATCTTCTAATTTCCCCGTACAGCTTACAGCAGATGCTGATGATGACGGCAAATGGAGCGGCGGGAGATACATTAAAAGAAATGAAAGCTGCTCTATATTTGTCGGACATTCATGACAGCGCCATTAATGAGTCATCGTTCGGGCTCATGAAAAGGTTTGAATCTTTGCCTGAAGGTGACCTGATGACGGCCAATGCTGTATGGACAAGGCTTGAGACTGAGCCGGACTTTAAACAAACGATTAAACAATACTTCTTTGGAAATGTCTTTAAAATGGATGACAATATTAAAACCGCAAAAAACTCGATCAGTCAGTGGGCGGCTGGCCAAACAAAAGGGCGAATTGACGATATAGCGGATCACCTTTCGCCGAAAGCTGTTTCGCTTTTGGTAAACACCTTCTATTTTCAAGCAAAGTGGGCGCTGCCGTTTGACCCGCATGTGAGCGCTGAGGAGCATTTTTTTCTGCCAGACGGATCGGCCAAAAAACTGCTGATGATGAAGCAGACTGCACGCCTCGCTTACTTAGAAAATGATCTGTTCCAAGCAGTCAAGCTGCCATACGAAGATCAACAACTTTCGTTTACTTTATTTCTGCCGAAGAAAACGCCGGGTTCTTTTATGTCTCTTTTCACCAATCAAAACATAAAAGCATGGGACCGCGAATTTCAGCCAAAAACAGTAAAGCTGAGTATGCCCCGTTTTACATTGAAAGGGAGGTATAACGTAAAACACGCTCTTCGTGATATGGGGCTTATTTCCGTCTTTTCCGATGCTGACTTTTCCAGAATGTTTACTGAAGGCCGGGGTGTTTCAATCGACGATGTGAATCACCATACATTTATCAAGGTGAATGAATCTGGCACCGAGGCTGCGGCTGCCTCGTCAGCGGAAATTGTTGAGGCCGGACTGGCGCCAGATGTTACCTTGACGGCCAACCGCCCATTTTTCTTTGCCATCACTGATGAGCAAACAACAAGTCTTTTGTTTTTAGGCTTTGTCGCAAATCCGCATGAATAAATTAAAAACTTCTCCTGTCCTCCGTCATTACTTTTGAAGTATTGCAATATGATGAAAGGAGATCAAGGGGAGGTGACGTGATGGCGGTCGTAAGAGCAACGAGTGAAGATATCGATTTGCTGGCAAGGCTGCTCAGAGCTGAAGCGGAAGGCGAAGGCAAACAGGGGATGCTGCTTGTTGGCAACGTGGGAGTTAACCGGCTAAGGGCGAATTGCTCAGATTTTAAAGGCCTCCGCACCATCAGGCAGATGATTTTTCAGCCGCACGCATTTGAGGCGGTGACTCATGGATATTTTTATCAAAGGGCACGGGAGAGCGAGAAAAGCCTTGCACGCCGGTCGATTAATGGCGAAAGGATCTGGCCTGCAAAATTTAGTTTGTGGTACTTCAGACCGGAGGGGGACTGTCCGCCCCAGTGGTATAACCAGCCGCTAGTGGCCAGATACAAGTCACATTGCTTTTATCAGCCGACTGCGGAAACGTGTGAAAATGTATATAACACATTTTAGAGACAGGGCGCCGTTCAAATCGAACGGTGCCTTTTTTTGAAAAGATATACAATGGAAAATATTCCTGTGAGATAATCAAAGAAAAAAACGGAGATGACAGAATGGCAACAATAGACCTGCAAAAGAAAAGCGTAAAAATCGTACTGGAGAAAAAGCAATTAACGAAGGTGACGGCTCGTGTCGGACTTGTGCTTGATATTACGGGTTCAATGAGAACGCTCTATAAAAACGGAACGGTTCAAAACGTGGTGGAACGGATATTGGCGGTGGCCGATCAATTTGATGATAACGGCTTACTGGATGTATGGGTGTATGATAACGAATTCTCCCGATTAAAGCCAGTTTCTGAAAAAGATTTTTCGGGCTATGTCAATCGAGAAATTTTGAATAATGACCGCTTGCATAAATTCGGCAGAAATGATGAGCCGCCGGTCATGAAGGACGTGCTGCGCAAATATGTTGCAGAGGAACCCAGTTCTTATCCCGCTTTCGTCGTTTTTATTAATGATGGAGGCTGTAAAAAGTCGATTAAACCAATTATTGCAGCCTCTTCTGACAAGCCGGTGTTTTGGCAGTTTGTCGGCATCGGAAACGGAAACTTCGATTTTCTCAATAAACTGGATACGTTAGAAGGACGCGCTGTTGATAATACGAATTTCCTGCGTATTGAAGAAATCGACCGCATTTCTGATGATGAGCTTTATGACGCTCTGCTTACTGAATTTCCATTTTGGCTGAAAGAAGCGAGGCAAAAAGGAATTGTAAGAGAACAAGAGCCTCCTGCTGAAAAGCCGAAAAAGAAGGGTTTTTTCAGCAGATTGTTTTCAAAATAACTGATACGGCACTGAGTCATTCTGGGAAATGGCTCGGTGTTTTTGTTTTTTTAAGATCCTGTGAAGAAAAATAGTTCGAATGGGCGGCTTGCAATCGACAGGATAAGCGGAAAACGCGCCATTTAGCCAGCTTTCGGCAAGTTTCAGCGGCAGGATTGTGAGTGAAGACCTGTTTCTGTAGTTCAGCGCTTACAATCGGTTCACACTTCTTCACATCCATTTAACAATGATTTTCTATAATGGAGGCGATCAATGAGAAGAGAGGGGATCTTGAATGGCATACGACAGTCGTTTTGATGAATGGGTACAGAAGTTAAAAGAGGAAAGCTTTCAAAACAATACGTTTGACCGTCGCAAATTTATTCAAGGAGCGGGGAAGATTGCAGGGCTTTCTCTTGGATTAACGATTGCTCAGTCAGTTGGTGCATTTGAAGTCAATGCCGCGCCTAAGTTCTCTAGCTATCCGTTTACGCTAGGGGTCGCGTCTGGAGATCCGCTTTCTGACAGTGTCGTGCTCTGGACGCGTCTTGCGCCAGATCCGCTGAACGGCGGGGGAATGCCGAAGCAGGCGATCCCAGTCAAATGGGAGGTCGCAAAGGATGAGCATTTCCGCAAGATCGTGAGAAAGGGCACCGAGATGGCCAAACCGAGCCTCGCCCACTCTGTTCACATAGAAGCGGACGGGCTTGAGCCAAATAAAGTGTACTATTATCGTTTCAAAACCGGACATGAACTAAGCCCTGTCGGAAAAACAAAAACATTGCCCGCCCCTGGTGCCAATGTGCCGAAAATGACCTTTGCGTTCGCTTCCTGCCAGCAATATGAGCATGGATATTATACGGCCTACAAGCATATGGCGAAGGAAAAACTTGATCTTGTCTTCCATCTCGGCGATTACATCTATGAATACGGCCCGAATGAATATGTATCAAAAACGGGCAATGTCCGCACGCACAACAGCGCGGAAATCATAACGCTGCAAGACTATCGGAACCGCCATGCCCAATATCGTTCTGATGCCAATTTAAAAGCTGCACATGCGGCGTTCCCTTGGGTTATGACATGGGATGACCATGAAGTCGAAAACAACTATGCCAATAAAATCCCGGAAAAAGGACAGTCGGTTGAAGCGTTCGTGCTCCGCCGCGCGGCTGCGTATCAGGCGTACTATGAACATATGCCGCTCCGCATCTCCTCTCTGCCGAACGGTCCGGATATGCAGTTGTACCGTCATTTTACGTACGGAAATCTGGCGTCCTTCAATGTTCTTGATACCCGCCAGTACAGGGACGACCAAGCCAATAACGACGGCAATAAGCCGCCTTCCGATGAATCGCGCAATCCGAATCGGACCCTGTTAGGAAAAGAACAGGAGCAATGGCTTTTCAACAATTTGAGCAGCTCGACCGCCCACTGGAATGTGCTGCCGCAGCAGATTTTCTTTGCGAAGTGGAACTTTGGAACAAGCGCTAGCCCGATCTACAGCATGGATTCGTGGGACGGCTATCCGGCTCAGCGCGAGCGGGTCATCAATTTCATTAAAAGTAAAAATCTGAATAATGTTGTTGTGCTGACAGGTGATGTACATGCAAGCTGGGCATCAAATCTGCACGTCGACTTTGAGAAGACAAGTTCAAAGATTTTCGGGGCTGAGTTTGTCGGAACTTCGATCACCTCTGGAGGGAACGGCGCGGATAAACGGGCGGACACAGACAAAATTTTAAAAGAAAATCCGCACATTAAGTTTTTTAACGACTATCGCGGATATGTCCGCTGTACCGTGACGCCTCACCAGTGGAAAGCCGATTATCGGGTAATACCGTTTGTGACAGAGCCTGGCGCAGCCATTTCAACTAGGGCTTCATTCGTTTATCAAAAGGACCAAACTGGATTGAAAAAGGTATCCTCCACGACAGTCCAAGGCGGGGTGAAGCAATCCGATGAAGTCGAAGAGGATCGTTTTTTTGCACACAACAAAGCCCACGAAAAACAAATGATTAAGAAACGGGCAAAAATCACGAATTAAGGAGTGGAAAGTATGTTTTCAAACATTGGAATACCGGGCTTGATTCTGATCTTTGTCATCGCCCTCATTATTTTTGGCCCTTCAAAGCTGCCGGAAATCGGACGTGCCGCCGGACGGACACTGCTGGAATTTAAAAGCGCCACAAAATCACTTGTGTCTGGTGATGAAAAAGATGAAAAATCAGCTGAGCTGACAGCGGTAAAGCAGGACAAAAACGCGGGCTGAGTGCTGATGAGGCAGACACCGGGTCTGCCTCTTTTTTTATGAAAAGGAGGGCTTTTTTGAATGGATAAAAAAGAAACCCATCTGATCGGGCATTTAGAAGAGCTTCGCCGCCGGATTATCGTGACACTCGCGGTCTTTCTTCTATTTCTTATCACGGCTTTTTTGTTTGTGCAGGATATTTATGACTGGCTGATTCGAGATTTGGATGGGAAGCTGGCTGTGCTTGGACCGAGTGAAATTCTCTGGGTGTATATGATGCTTGCCGGTATTTGTGCCATTGCGGCTTCCATCCCTGTTGCCGCTTACCAGCTATGGCGTTTCGTAGCCCCGGCGCTGACGAAAACGGAGCGCAAGGTGACGGTCATGTACATACCCGGGTTATTTGCGTTATTTTTGGCGGGCATCTCTTTTGGATACTTTGTCTTATTTCCGATCGTACTCAGTTTTTTGACTCATTTGTCTTCCGGGCATTTTGAAACAATGTTTACGGCGGACCGCTATTTCAGGTTTATGGTGAATTTGAGCCTGCCGTTTGGCTTTCTGTTTGAAATGCCTTTAGTGGTGATGTTTTTAACAAGGCTGGGCATCTTAAATCCCTACAGGCTGGCCAAAGCGAGAAAGTTGTCCTATTTTTTGCTGATTGTCGTGTCCGTATTGATTACACCGCCTGATTTCATTTCTGATTTTCTCGTTATGATCCCTCTGTTTGTCTTGTTTGAAGTGAGTGTCACCCTATCGGCGTTTGTCTACAAAAAGAGGCTGACGAGCGAAACGGCGGCCGCTTAGTGCAGCGTCCCGCCGGGTGACTTCAAATCTTGCTCGTATTGTGCGGCCGTAACAGCGGCGATCCTCAATGCCCGGACCATCGTGTCCAAGCTGAGGCTCGGCGCTGTTTTGTCGATGGTCTGCTCCGGAATGAAGGGGATATGAATAAACCCGCCGCGTATGTGCGGGGATGTCCGGCTAATGTGATCCATTAATCCGTAGAACAAATAATTGCATACAAATGTGCCTGCTGTATAAGAGACAGCGGCTGGAATGCCGTTTTCCTTCATTTTCGCAGTCATGCGTTTCACGGGAAGCCCGGTCCAGTAAGCGGCGGGCCCGCCTGGAGAAATCTCTTCATCAATCGGCTGATGTCCTTCATTATCGGGGATGCGCGCGTCTGTAAGATTGATCGCCACCCGTTCGGGCGTGATTTGCATTCGCCCGCCGGCTTGGCCGACACAGATCACGACATCCGGCTGATGCTTCTGAATGGCTTGCCGCAGAGTGTCCAGAGCGGTTTTAAAAACAGTCGGAATTTGTTCTGCTGTGATGATTGCTTCATCTGTTTCAAAGCCATTCAGCCGTTTCGCCGCTTCCCATGATGGATTGACGGTTTCTTTGTCAAAAGGGTCAAAGCCTGTGATCAGCACTTTTTTTCTCATCTTCCCATCTCCTTTTTCCTTTTATTCTATTGTTTATTTTTAGGTTTTTCCTCAAAATAATGAAAAGGAGTGAATCGCCAATGGAACATTTACCGCAGCAGTATCGTCAGTTGTTCCCAACCGTGCAGACACATACGATGCTTGCCAGCTGTTCTCAGAGCGCGTTGGCAGAGCCGGTGTCAAGGGCGATCAACGACTATCATGACAGCCTGCTCCATATGGGGACAAACTGGAATGAAGCGGTCGAAAAAACAGAGAGTGCGAGGAACGAGTTTGCAAAGCTGATAGGGGCTGAACCGGATGAAATTGCGATTGTGCCGTCAGTTTCCGATGCGCTGGTCTCTGTCGCAGCCTCTTTATCTGTTTTTGAAAAGAAGCATGTTGTGTATACGGAGATGGATTTTCCGGCGGTGTCCCATGTTTGGCAGTCACAATCCGATTATACCGTATCTGTCATTCCGTCATTAGACGGGGGACTGCCTCTCGAACAATATGAAACACATATTACCGATGAAACAGTGCTGACGTGTGTTCCGCACGTTCATTATCGTGACGGCTTTGTTCAGGATGTAAAAGCGATCGCTGCGATTTCTAAGAGAAAGGGTTCTTTGTTATTTGTGGATGCTTATCAATCAGCGGGGCACATTCCCATTGATGTGAAGGAGTGGGGAGTAGATATGCTGGCGGCAGGCACGCGGAAGTATTTGCTTGGTATACCGGGAATGGCGTTTCTTTATGTGAGAAAGGAGCTGGCGGATGCGCTTAAGCCGAAAGCATCAGCTTGGTTCGGCAGAGAGAACGGATTTGATGAGGCTTATGCGACAGGTGCGCGGCGTTTTCAAACAGGCACCCCTGCTTTTATCAGTGTATACGCAGCGGCATCGGCTTTATCACTGCTGAATCATATCGGGGTTTCTCATATCCGGGATCATGTGAAAACGATCTGTGCCGATGCCTGTCGATATGCTGCTGAAAAAGGCCTGAAGCTGGCGGCGGCACAAGCGGGGCATCATCCCGGAATGGTTGCGATCCGGGATGAGCGGGCATCGGAAACGGCGGCGCTGCTGAAGAAGAAAAAAGTGATTTGCGCGCCGCGGGACACTGTCATCCGTCTGGCTCCCCACTTTTACAACACGAAGGATGAATTGCGTCATGCGATTGATGAAATCGCAGCGGTTTTCTCCGCGCGCTGATTGCGGCACATGTAAACATACAAAAGCCCCTGACCTTGAGATCAGGGGCTTTTTCATATTAATGATCAACCTTAACCCGCTTCAAAAAGAAAGCGCCAATTAAACCGATAATCGCCACAATCATCGCGAACACAAACGCATGCTGTACGCCCGCTGTCAAAGCCTGCGGGATGACTGCCGGATCGGCAGGATTTTTGGCTGTGTTCATATAATCATGCTGGCCCGCAGCCATAATGCTGACCGCAACCGCTGTTCCGATAGCGCCCGCCATTTGCTGGAGCGTGTTCATGATGGCGGTGCCGTCTGGATAAAACTCGCGCGGAAGCTGGTTTAAACCATTTGTCTGCGCAGGCATCATAATCATAGAGATCCCGATCATCAAGCAGGTGTGCAAGATGATAATCATCACAGCCGTTGAAGTTGTAGTGACGTTCGAGAAGAGCCAAAGGACAACAGTGACAATCACAAATCCCGGAATGACAAGCCATTTCGGTCCGTATTTGTCGAACAGACGGCCTGTAACAGGGGACATTAAACCGTTTAAAATGCCGCCCGGCAAGAGAATGAGACCAGCAGCAAATGCCGTCAGGACTAAGCCGCCTTGCAGATACATCGGCAGAAGCAGCATAGACGACAGGATGACCATCATGCAAATGAACACCATGAGCACGCCCAAAATAAACATCGGGTATTTGAATGCACGGAGGTTCATCATCGGCTGCTTCATCGTTAGCTGGCGGATTGAAAATAGGATAAGACCGACAACGCCGACAATCAGTGAGACGATAACAGTCGGGCTGGACCATCCGCCGGAGCCTTCACCAGCGTTGCTGAATCCAAACACAATGCCGCCGAAACCAATCGTCGACAGGATGATAGACAAAACATCAATTTTCGGCTTTGTAATCTCAGATACATTTTGCATGTATGCCATACCGTAAACAAGTGCAAGCACAAGGAACGGAAGAGAGATCCAGAAAATCCAGTGCCAGTTGAGGTGCTCCAGAACCAATCCGGAAAAAGTCGGGCCGATGGCTGGCGCAAACATAATGACAAGCCCGATCGTTCCCATCGCCGCGCCTCGTTTATGCGGCGGAAAAATCACCAAAATCGTGTTAAACATCAGCGGCAGTAAAAGCCCCGTTCCAATAGCCTGAACGATTCTAGCCGCTAATAAAAACGGAAAGCTCGGCGCAAGCGCCGCGATCAAGGTGCCTGCAATTGAAAAGATAAGTGACACGGTAAAAAGCTGTCTTGTTGTGAACCACTGCAATAGCAGGCCAGATACAGGAACGAGGATACCAAGTACAAGCAGGTAGCCTGTCGTCAACCATTGAACAGTTGACGCTGTAATGTTCAATTCCTTCATAAGATCGGTTAACGCGATATTCAGTGCCGTTTCACTGAACATGCCGATAAAACCGGCCAACAGCAAGGAAATCATAATCGGCATCACTTTGTATTGCGGAGATGCTTTAGCTGCTGTTTCCAAAATCATTTCCCCTCTCTGTCAGCTGAATGTATTCATTCAGCTTGTATAAGTATGTCTTTTTTTATCTCTTCAGCAGGGCAGGAATGCGGTTGGAGATATGAAGGAGCGGTGTGCTGTTTTTTGCCGTCAAAGATAGAAGAATACCGCCTTCAATCATCGCGTTAATCACGGTGCTGGCTTCCTTAGCATGGCTTTCGCTAAAGCCTGCCTGCCGCAGTTTTTCCTCATACACAAGGGCCCACTCTTTGTAGGCTTCATGACAGGCATCCCTCAATGGTTCGCTTTTCAATGACGTCTCAGCCGCAAGCAAACCGACAGGCAAGCCTTCTATGTCTTCCGTACATGAAAATTGGCACGATAACTCCTTCAAAAAGGCTTGAATGCCTTCCGCCGGATCGGTGTACGCTTCCATGCAGTCCGCGATTTTCTGGCGGATATAATCCTTCATCTCATTCACCGCTTCGATCGCCAGCTGTTCTTTACCGCCCGGAAAGTGGTAATAAAGAGAGCCTTTAGGCGCGCCGCTTTCCTTTATAATCTGGCTCAGCCCCGTGCCGTAATAACCTTGCAGCTGAAAAAGCCGGGTAGCTGCCGAAAGGATTTTCTCACGGGAATCTCCATAACTCATAACATTCCCACCTCACTGAATTGCAATCAAAAATATAGTGACTGGTCTATTATCATGATTCAACCATCAGTTGTCAAGAGAAATTGACTGTATGAAAAACAAAAATTGAAGGGACTCTGGGTGCTTTTGGCTATCTTTATCTTTGAATTTGCAAATGGTAAAATGATCTAAGAAACCGATAAGGGAGGTCTCCCTCATTTGCGATTCAATAGATACACAATGATCCTTATTCTTCTTGCCGCAGTATCTCACGTCATTTCAATATACGTATTTCACCAAGGCATCTTAGCTTATCTTCTTGCCATTATCTTTTTATTATTCGCTGGCTATTCCACGAAATTCACTAAACCCAAAGACGAAAATCAAACCAAATAAAAAAGAGAGAAAAGGATTACTCCTCTTCTCTCTTTTTTTTATGCCTTTTCCACACACCATCAAGAAAGAATGCAACTGTAATAACAACAACTAAAACTGTTAATGTCACAGTGAAAGAAAAATGTTCTCTAACAATTGACATGAATAATGCCCCTAATACTCCAAACACAAAACTCTTTAGTAAATTCACTGCGAAGTTCAAACCTTTCTTCATTTTAGTAGGAAAATAATGCCAGAACTATTGATTGGAAGTAAGTGCAAAAATTGAATGACCTTTAGTAAAGACGACGTGATACTCACTGCTTAACAACCTAACAATGAACAGAAACAAATCGAGACAGCACCGAAAATGATGGTCATATTGAACTCAGCGGCGAGAATATTGTCAATATATTCATTTTAAAAACAAAAATAGGAAAAAAGGTATCCCTCCGAACCTTAAAATCTCTTTAAAAATAAGGTGAAATTACCCTTTACCTAATTAATTTGGTAACGTAATATAATTGAAGAATTTGTTACAAAAAAAGGAGGATTTTATGAAATTTGTAAAAAGTAAGTTCATTGCACTTGTAACAATTTTGGTACTGTCTGTTACATCGCTGTTTGCGGTGCAGCCGTCAGCAAAGGCCGCTGAACACAATCCGGTTGTTATGGTACACGGTATTGGAGGAGCATCATTCAATTTTGCGGGTATTAAGAGTTATCTCGTCTCTCAAGGCTGGTCACGGAGCAAGCTGTATGCAGTTGATTTTTGGGACAAGACAGGCACGAATTATAACAATGGCCCTGTATTATCACGTTTTGTGCAAAAGGTGTTGGACGAAACAGGTGCGCAAAAAGTGGATATTGTCGCTCACAGCATGGGGGGCGCGAACTCACTTTATTACATAAAAAATCTGGACGGCGGAAACAAAATTGAAAACGTCGTAACGCTTGGCGGCGCGAATCGTTTGACGACAGGCAAGGCGCTGCCGGGAACAGATCCTAATCAAAAGATTTTGTACACATCCATTTACAGCAGTGCCGATATGATTGTCATGAATTATTTATCAAGATTAGACGGTGCTAAAAACGTTCAAATTCATGGTGTTGGCCACATCGGCCTTCTATACAGCAGCCAAGTCAACAGCCTGATTAAAGAAGGACTCAACGGCGGTGGCCAAAATACGAACTAATGAGAAACATAACCTTGAAGAATGTCTATTCTTCAAGGTTATTCTGCTTTCAGCACAATCGTTTTCGCCGCCATATCATGAACGGCTTGTTTTTTCTTCGTAAAGGCGGCTGTCAAATAGATCAGGCGGGAGAATACATGCACCCACGCGATCATGTAACGGGCAATGGCCTGTGGGAGGGTGATTTTCTCGCATGTTTCGTCCCTCACAATTTGCAGCCCGATGATTTTTTTTCCGAGTGTACCCTTCCAATTTGTCAGCGGCATCAGCAAAGGATACACAAGCAGCATCAAAATGGCGGCAACAATGACGCCGGCGGACCCGTCCCCCAACGTAAATCCGGATGCCAAAATCACTGCGGCTGCGATGATCACATCAAGTATGAGAGCGCAGGCGCGCAGCATAAAACCAGCTGGTTCCAACATAAACACTTCCTTACATTTTGATAAACGCCTAATGATTGTAAAAAAGAAGAGCCTTAAGCGGGAATCGGTTAAAAGTCATAAATCACAAAATCTAGTTAAAATGTCATAGGTAAATTAACATCGCCAGCCGGCTTTTCATATTACCAAATTCTTTTTTAGCCCGAAACCAAGCCCTCAGAAGTTATTTTTGTTAAAATAGAAAAGTTACAACAGAATTCGGAGGGTTTATTGTGGGAAAAGTGAAACGAAATGCCCCTTGCCCGTGCGGCAGCGGCAAGAAATATAAAAAATGCTGCGGAAGTAAAGTTGTCGACTTCCCGACAGAACTAGCGGCAAAAGAAGCAAAACAAATTCAGGAAGACTTAGTGGAGTTTGCCTTCACCGTACATAGAGAAAGCATGTCAGGATTTATCAATCAGCATGATTTTCTTTCAGCTATGGACAGACAGACGAAAGACATCAGCGTATTTAACTTAGGGATCTGGGGAATCTTCTTCCACCCTCTTGCTGGTGAAAAGACCATTTTCGAAGATTACCTTCAGAAAAAAGGCGATTCGATCACTCGTCCGAAAACGCGTGAGATCGTTGAATCATGGAAGAGCATGACACCTGCGTTATTGCTGCTGCAAGACCTGAAAGAAGGTGTCATTCACTTTGAGGATGTGATTACGACAAAACAATTCGAAGTGGAAATGGATAAAAATAACCAAGACCTTCCGCCAGTGGGAAGCCTGATTCTCGGCTATCCGATCCATGAAGCGGAAAAAGCAGAATTCTTCATGCAGTTCACGATCTTTCCGGTGAAGAGAACCGAAGCGCTGATCAGCAAGGTGAAGAAATATGCGGATGCCGCTGTGAAGAACGGCAAAACGCCGGAGGATTTCATGAAACAAGAATTCAACAACGTTCTGTTCGCGCTGTTAGCGGAGAAAGAGGAAGAGCCGCAAGCAGAGGCAGCGGAAGAGAGCAGCGTTGAGTGGGCAAACGACATGGAGAAAGAAACAGCTGCGGCTATCGAAGAAGGCATGAGCGGAGATGAGTATCCGACTGAATTGATTCCGGCTGTCATTGATATCTGGAAAACATTCTGCGAGAAAAAATCACCTGTCATCAGAAAACCGGAAGCTTTTGCGGCGGCAGTTGAATATTATGTAAATGCGATTTCTCTTAACGGCGCGTCCGTTTCTCAAGCTAAACTGGCGAAAAAATACGGCGTAAGCGCATCTACCATTTCCAGCCGCTACAAAGAAATTGAAAGCACGCTGCAAGACGAAGCGGATCGCTTTGCGCAAGCGTTATCCTCATAATGAAAAAAACCTTGAAAAGCCGGGCTTTTCAAGGTTTTTTTATTTCTGGAACGGAATTTTGATTTCTAACCGGAAGACAGGATGGCGATAGGTGAAATCCAGTCTGCCAGAAGCGCTTTTCACCAGTTTTTGAATGATATATGTGCCCATGCCTTCATGATCGCCGCCGCTTTTCGTTGAACGGCCAAATGATTGATACAGTGTGTCGAGCACTTTTGGGTCCATGCCGGGCGTGCTGTTTTCACAAATCAGCACATAAAGCCCGCTGCGCAGCGAGGTTTCCAGTTTAATCTCCCCTTTTTCTCGGGCCTCCGCTGCACTGTCTAGCGCATTTTCCAATAGGTTGCCGACCAAGCTGACCTGGTCAGCGGGTGAAAACGGAAGTGAGGAAAGCGGGGTATGCATATTCAGCGCAACCTTCACACCTGAAGCACGTGCTTTTTCAAGAAAATCATAAAGCACCCCTGCAAGGTACGCATTCTCTCCCTTTAAAAAACGGTCATATTGACTATACAGATCCGTCCAGTTTTGGATATATGCTTGTGTATCTGCCTTGGACTGCGCTGCACGGATCGCTGTCATATGCTTCATTGTGTCGTGATTTCGGCTTCTGACATCCATCAGCATGTGATTGGCGTGCTGTTCAGCTTTCACCAGCTTATCAATTTGATCAGAAAGCCTTGCCTGCAAGGCAGACTGTCCGATACGAAGCCCTTCACATGCTGTAAATATCACGATCACAAACAATGCCGGCAGTATAGAAGCGCCAATCAGCACCGCCGCTGACATCACTTGAATGACAGCGATCCACATACAGAGCTGAGGGGAACAGCGATCCCACACCCGCTTCGTTTTCCAGAGGTACAAGCCTGCTGCAGCTGTGCCTAAAGCAGCCGCAAGCAAAGAGACGGCTGTACTGAGTGAAAGAGCAGCAGCCCCCTGATAAAATATGAAACTAAAAATAAACAAGCAAAGACATTGAAAAAAGGTAATCACGTTCCGAACTCCTCAAAAATAGTAGTTTTGAAAATAATCAAGCTGCTGCTTGGTGATCATCGCTTTTTTAGGCGTTCCCTCAAAAGCAACCGTAAACGAATGCTTTGTATAAGCGGAAAAATGCTTTATGTAATGGATGTTGATAATAAAGGAACGGTGTGAACGGAGAAAATCTTTCTCAGGCAGGTCACCTTTAATATCATTTAATGTTTGATACGTCTGCACCTCTTCGGCGGTTGTCACAATCGTCGTCGAACGTCCCGTCCGTTCTGCGAAGATGATATCTTTCTTTTGCAGGACGTGCATTTCAGATTTTTGCTTAATTAATATCCGTCCATTCAAACTCGTTTCCGTTTTCTTTTTCACATAACGGTCGAAAGAAGCCTTCAGCCGGTCGGCATGGTACGGCTTCATAATATAATCATGGACGTTCAGGTCAAAGGCGTGGACTGCATAGCCGCCGTTGCCGGTAACGAAAATCACATCCACATCAAGCGAGTGGGACCTGATCAAATCAGCAAGCTCGTAGCCAGACATGTGAGGCATCTCGATATCGGCAAGCAGCAAATCAATGTCTCCGTTCTTCACCCGCCTGTAGGCTTCCTTCGCTGAATCGGTCGAAAAGACTAATTCGATATCCTGTATTCTGGACACGATCGCTTCCAGTTTCTCTAAATCTACTCGATAATCATCGACAAGTCCGACTTTTACCATTATCATTCCCCTAGTTACATAGAATCATCTTTATTTTATCCCATTTCGCGACATAAAAAGAACTCTTCGCGACAACTTTATCCAACAAATCCAGCAATTCGTATATAGTCATTACTAGAAATAACGAAAAGGGAGATTGTGACATGATTACACTGACCGATTGCAGCCGCAGGTTTCATGATAAGAAAAAAGTAGTCAAAGCGGTGCGAGATGTAAGCTTAACCATTCAAAAAGGAGAAGTCGTCGGCATTCTCGGAGAAAACGGTGCCGGCAAAACCACGATGCTGAGAATGATTGCTGCCTTGCTTGAACCATCACAGGGTGCTATCACTGTAGCCGGCTTTGACACGGTCAAGCAGCCCGCCGAGGTCAAAAAAAGAATCGGCGTCTTATTCGGAGGAGAAACCGGACTTTACGACCGGATGACCGCTAAAGAAAATTTACAATATTTCGGCCGGCTGTACGGGTTAAACCGCCACGAAATCAAAGCAAGAATAGAAGATTTATCGAAACGGTTCGGTATGCGTGATTATATGAACAGGAGAGTGGGTGGGTTTTCTAAAGGGATGAGGCAGAAAGTTGCCATTGCTAGAGCGCTGATTCACGATCCGGACATCATTTTATTTGATGAGCCGACAACAGGACTTGATATTACATCAAGCAACATCTTCCGCGAATTTATCCAGCAGCTGAAAAGAGAACAAAAAACCATTCTATTTTCCAGCCACATTATGGAGGAAGTGCAGGCGCTCTGTGACAGTGTCATCATGATTCACAGCGGAGAGGTGATTTACCGGGGAGCGCTTGAATCATTATACGAGAGCGAGCGGAGCAACGATTTGAATTACATCTTTATGTCTAAGCTTGTCAGGGGGATTTCTTAAATGCTGAGCCATATTTATAAAAAAGAAATGATCGACGCGCTGCGCGACAGAAAAACGATATTACTCACGATTTTAGTTCCAATGATTACAATGCTTGGGCTTGTATACTTTTATGAAAGCATGCTGTCCGACAAAGGGGAGCAATACACACTGGCTGTCGGCCATTCTCTGCCGTCCGCACTGGAAAGCAAGCTCAATGTGATTAACGAGATCAGTGTAAAAACATTTACAAATCCTGAAGAGGCGGTTGATGACGGAAAAGCAGATGTGTACCTGAACGTCCCGAAAGAGTTCGACTCATATGTCAACAGCATGACGCCTTTTAAAATCGATGTTTACGGCAATTCAATCGATCAAGGCTCGTCAAATGCCATGCAGCTTGTGCAATCTGCCTTAGATCAGTACAAAAATGAAATTGTCCAAGACCGTTTAACAAATAAGCATATTGATCAATCGGTAATCCAGCCGTTTATGATTCAGCAAAAGGAAGGGGACGAGGAGAAAGGGGCTTCGGCTATTATGATTTCTGCCATTTTGCCCATGCTGATCCTGACATCCATTGTTTCGGGCGCAATGCCGATTGCTCTTGATATCATGGCTGGGGAAAAGGACAGGAAATCAATCGAAGCACTGCTGTTGACGCCGGTCAGCCGAAACAAAGTGCTGGTCGGCAAGTGGCTTGCGGTTTCCACTTTTGGAATTGCTTCAGGCGTATTGGCTTTGATGTTTTTGATTTTGTCCACCGTGTTATTTACCGAAAATTTAAGGACCGCCTTCCAGTTGGGAGATCATATGTGGGTTGTGCTCGGCGCTTCCGCCTTAATCATCGTGCTTTCTGCATTGCTGATCTCTGCGATGGAGCTTTTCATCAGCATCATTTCCAGCTCGGTAAAAGAAGCGCAAAGCTATATGTCTCTTGTCGTCTTTCTGCCTGTGTTCCCGATGTTTTTCATCCTCAGCAAGGCACCGAACCAATTTGATTTATCATACTTTTTCATCCCATTTCTGAACCTGCACGCTTTATTCAAACAGCTTTTATTCGGGATGATTGACCCGGCTGCCATTTTGTATACATCAGGAACCATCGCCGTGCTCATCGCCATATTCTTTTTACTGGCCAGAGCCTGCTTCTTGAAGGATAAATGGGTTCTGCCAAAATAAACTTGCAAAAGGAGAAATACACTTTCTCCTTTTTGTATATCCTGATAAAAGGAGGAAAATAGAAAAAGGATATCTAATACAGAAAGTGACCCTGCACTATTTTTCATCAAAATTTGTTTCGAAGGAGAAGAAACAATGGATCAAACACGTACTCTTGGCAAAACGAAGCTGCGGGTGAAGCGGATCGGATTCGGCGCGAATGCGGTCGGCGGACATAATCTATTTCCGAACCTGAATGATGAAACAGGGAAGGATTTGGTGAGAACGGCATTGGATGGCGGCGTGAATTTTATTGATACCGCCTTTATATACGGTCTGGGGCGTTCTGAAGAATTAATCGGCGAAGTTGTGCAGGAACGCGGCGCACGGAATGAGCTCATGATTGCCACCAAAGGGGCCCATAAAGAAGTGAATGGCAGCATTGAATTAGACAACAGCCGGGAGTTTCTTCGCGGCGAGGTGGAAAAGAGTCTGAAGCGCTTGAAAACAGATTACATTGATTTGTATTATGTTCATTTCCCTGATGGCAAAACCCCTCTTGCTGAGGTGGCAGGCACGCTGAAGGAGCTGAAGGATGAGGGGAAAATCAAAGCGATCGGCGCTTCAAACCTCAATGATCAGCAATTGCAGGAATTTAATGCAGACGGCTATTTGGAGGTCTTCCAGGCAGAATACTCTCTCATTCAGCGTGATGCCGAGAGGGAGATTCTTCCATACTGTGAAAAACACGGCATATCCTTTATTCCTTATTTTCCGCTCGCGTCCGGACTGCTGACAGGAAAATTCACGAAAGATACGGTCTTTGATGACTTTAGAAAGGATAAGCCGCAATTTCAGGGAGAAACGTTTATTCACAACCTCAAAAAAGTAGATAAGCTGAAAGCGGTGGCGGAGGAAAAACAAGCGGAGACGGCACATGTCGCATTGGCGTGGCTGTTAACGAGACCGGCAATAGACGCCATCATTCCAGGCGCTAAGCGTCCAGAGCAATTGAAAGATAACCTGAAAACCTTGAACATTGAACTGACCGAAGATGAAGTGGAATTTATCAGCGGGATTTTTACATAAAAAAGGAAATAGCCGCGGGCTATTTCCTTTTGGTGTTTTATTCTTTGATGAATGCTTCGACTAATTCTGCCGCTCTGTAATCGTCCATATCAAGCTGCCATTGGTCGATGTCGTTCTTCTTCATTTTCACTTCAACCGTTTTTTCAGATGAAGCCGGTCCGAGCTTTTTGAATTCCTCAGGATATACTTGAAGCGCGTATTTCACAGCATCCTCATAGCTCGCGCCAGCATTCTTGCTGTAGTAGTCTTTCACTCTGTCTTCGATGCGGTCTGAGAGCGAAGACGCATCTACAGGTTTGATAGTGGCTTCAACAATTGCTTCGTCTTTAGAGAGCGATGTTGTTTTCGCCTGGATGGAAGAGTTTTTGCTTAATCCCGCTTTAATGCCGTTCACGATATTATCAAGCGCTTTGCTGTCCGCGTATGTGCTTGAAAGACCGGAAGCTGAGAGATAGCCGTCTTTGGCTGATTCGTTGAAATCATGTACAATTTCGTTTTTGTTGGCACCGGTGATTTTTTCGAAATCAGCGTTGTCTTTACCGAAAAGAAGGACGTCAACATAAGCCGATAATGCTTTTGCAGAGTCTTGTAGCTGATCGGCTGTTGCAAGGATTTTTTTGTCTTTACCATTAATTTTGAAAGTAACTGATTTTGGCTTTTTATCACCGTAAGATTCCGGCGTATAGTTAAGCTCGTATTTCTCGCCTTTATCTACAACAAAGAAAAGGCTTCCTTCAACGGATTTATCAGCGTTAATCGTGCTGCTGCGCAGCTTTTCGTTATAGTCTTCAGGGTCTGTGTCAGACATTTTGGTATCATCTTGGTACAAAGTGAAATCCATACTGTCTACATTCAGCGGCTCTTTCCCTGTGTTTTTCACAGCGACATTGACTTTTAACACAAGCTGGCCATCTGTAGTGGACTTATCATATTTAGACGGCAGTGTATAAGAGACATCTTTAAGTTTGACTTGAGCTATATCTGAGCTTTTTTCTGTTTCTGACTCTTTCTTCTCCGCGCTTGTTTTGCTTCCGGAACAAGCGGCTGTAAACATCATCAGCAGAAGAATTAGGAAAACAGCTTGCGTTTTTTTCTGGAACATTCTTTTTCCTCCTCAAGTGGTTTTGGGTAAGAGAGTCTTTTGTCTTTGAGAAATGGATCTTTTTGAATGGATTAGCATCAAATAACCAAAAAAATCAGTTCTTTTCTCACGGTTTTCACCGGGTTTTATGGAAACTCCGCCCTTCTTTGTTATAAATGGACCTATAAAAGTTACAACGGATTTAATTTTAAGATTATTGGCTTTTATATTGAATAGGTTCATCATCCTATTTTTGGTGAAAAATGTTCTGGTAAAACTGGTAAACTCAGAAATTTGTGTATTTTAGACTATTACTTTTTGATTAGTTAGAGGGGGCGTCTTGTTGAACAAAGAGGAAATGAAACAAAAAGCACTGGAAATCGGCCGGGTTCCGGAACACTTAAAACTGGAAATTGAAGATTATGGCGATGATGAAAAAAGAACCTATTTTTGTTGGATAGATCCTCACGATGAACACATCGGCATTATCGTGGAACTTGATCCGGACGGGCAGCTTACGTCACTTTCCCGTGATATTGAGCCTGAGAGCAAAAAAAGGCTGTCTGAAGAGCAATTAGAGAATATCATGCGCCAATTTGTCGAGACTCATTATCCCGGAGCGCTCTCTGCCTTTGTCCGTGATGAAAATGACTGTACCTCCGACGATAAAGTGAGATTTTCATATGTTCAAATAGAGGACGGTCTTCCTCTTCCCATGAGCGGATTTATGGCGGATATCACCTTATCAGGCGAGATCATTTACTTCCGCTATTACGGGAAAGCGGGCAGCATCATCAAACCAAAGCGGATCGCTGATGATGAGGAGGCACTTGCCTTTATCAAGAAGGATGTGGAGTTCAACCTATTGTTTGAAGTTCTCAATCGTTCTGTTTACAAAAACGGGGACGATCAGCCGCATTTGGTGTATGAGCCTGAATGCAGAGCCATCACCGTGCCCGCGGATTTGGTTCTAGAAGAATGGGCAATTGATGACGATGACAGGGAGCGTGAAAGCTTTCCTCTCCCTTTATTCGAAGACATTTATGAAAAGGTTGATCTAAGCAGCATGATCGGCATCGAAAAAGAGTTTGTCAAAGAGCGGGAAGCGGATTTGGGAGACGGAAAAATCGGGACTGTTTGGCGGAATCCGGATGATCCTGTATATCAGCCGGCGGATAAAAGCATGGACAGCTGGTTTAGAGGACGGGTTCATCAAGTGCTGAAAACCATCCATAACAAAGATACCGGAAAACTCGAAAGTGTCATGTCATTTATGGAGAAAAAAGGGCCGTTGACAGTAACTGAGGCAGAGTGTGAAAAAATTGCGATTCGCTTCCTGTTTGCTTTATTTCCGAATGCCGATCAATATTTTAAGATCAGGTACGACGAACCGGATGAAGAAGATAACGCAGTCGCTGGTTTTACATTTGAAGCGCACTGTCATGGAGTGCCGCTCCGGTTTGGACAGACCAGAATCTGCGTCAGCCGCCAGACCGGCCGCATTACCGCTTATATGGGACCGGATATTGACCCGAAGGAGCTGGAAACCATTCATCCGGTTCCGGCTATTTCAGCAGAACAAGCGAAGTCTATCTTCTGGAAGCATTTTAAAGTTGAGCTTAGCTGGGAGAGGGAATACCGTGATGATGAAGGAAACAGCTACCGGCTCGTCTACAAGCCGGTGTATCCGTGTTTTATTGAAGCCCATACAGGAGAGCCAGTGATGAGTGTCTGGTAAAACAGTAAAAGGCCATACAAATGCCAACAAATATATAAGATGACGTGTGATGAAAGTAACAGAAAGAATATTAGAGAATAAAGACAATAATATAAAAGGACCTTTCTTCACTTTAAATGAAGAAGGGTCCTTTTATATAATAAACAGGATTCTCTTTGTCGTAGACTCTTTTGAAAGGATGACTTCATTGGTTAATAAACAGCTGAAAAAGAAGGCGCAAGGAATCGGGAATGTACCGCCGCATTATGAGCTTGAGATAGAAGATTACGACCAAAAGCAAAAGAAAAAGGGGCAGGCGTACTTCATCTGGAAGGACCCTAAAGATCCTGAAAAGCACATTACAGTTGAACTTGGAAATGACGGCGCTTTGCTCACCTTTTCAACAACCGTGCGCTCCGAGGCAGACAAAAAGCTCCCAGATGCCGAGCTGAAGCTGAAGGCTCTTCAATTTGCTGCTGCCAACCATCCCGGCACATTTATGAAATTTCATTTTCAGGGCAAGGAAGAACGGGGGCAACGCATCCGTTTTATATATGCCAAAATGGAACTGGGGCTTCCGCTTCCCAATTCAGGCTTTTTGATTGATATGACACGCAGCGGACAGATTGTCCATTTTTTATATTACGGAGAAGGGCATAAAGCCGAAGTTCCAAAGGAATTTGTAGCAAAAGAGAAGGTTGTGTCCCATTACGTAAATACAATGTCTTTGCGGCTGATGTACGATGTCATAGATGGCGAACAGGCACCAAGGCTTCTGTATGAACCGATTCTGCCGGGATACAGCTATCCCGCCGATGTAGACGAAATCGTTCCCGACCAGCATATCGCTGATGAAAGAATAGAAAACGGGACGCCCCTGCCGACGCTTCAGAACACGGAAAAAATCGATATATATACGATGCTGGGCTTCACCCCTGATATGCAGAAAGTCAGTGAAAAGGACTTTGGAGAAGAAATGGGAAGCACGTGGCGCGAAGGAACTGCGCCGGAGCGGAAGGATTTAAGCATAGGGAGTTATTTTGAAACGAGAAATAAAAACACAATCAAAATAAAAACGGACAAAACAACAGGGAAGTTAAAAGCAGCGCTCTCTTTTATGGAACAGCGGAACACCCGCCAATGCTCAATAGAAGAATGCCAAAGGACAGCGCTTCAGTTTTTATATGCGCTTTATCCTAGAGCGGCTGAGTTTTTCAAAGTGAATCCCATCCTAATTGATGAAAGAGGGAGAATCCGCAATCATTTTTCTGTCTGGTATAAAGAAGTGCCGCTGCGGTTCGGTGCTGCCCGAATCATTGTCAATCCGGAAACCGGAATGATAGATGCTTTTATGGCGCCGGATATTGATCCTGAACAATTAGAATCAATCAATCACAGGCCGGATGTTTCAGCTCAAGAAGCGAGAGAAACGTTTTTAGCCGCTTTTGATGTGAAGCTGGAATGGCAGCCTGATTTTACAGCGGGCAGCGTTCAGCATTACAAGCTGGTGTATAAGCCTGTTTATCCTTCCTACATTGATGCGCACATAAGGAAAAAGAAAAGGCTGTGAGGGTGTCTAGTCAGGAATCATCTGCAAGTGGGGGTAGTCCTTGAATCGTTTCCAGTCGCCGCCCCACTCAAAACCGAGCTTCTTAGCAATCTCGACAACCTCCACCCAATCTGATTGACCGTTTTGATTGCCGTCATATTCTATGTCCCAAATGATGCTGCCATCCTTTTTTTGCAGGGCGAAATCTATGGCGAAACCATAGTTATGATACGATTCTCCTCCTCTTGCATAGGTGACAATATTCCCTTCTTTTGTACGCCCCTGTTTATATAATTCGTCTTGTTCCTTAAAGGACCTGAATCCTTCTGTAATGACAACGTTAATGCCTTTTTTCGCCGCTGCGGCCTTGAGAGCATCGGCGTTCTGTTTCACAATCGGATGAAGATCCGAAGGGACAGGCATATTCTGCAGGGCGTTTTGAGAATGCCATTCGTTTCGTATATAACTAAAACACAGATCAAGAAGAAACAGAATACATAAGATAACGGATATTTTTGCGGATAATTTCATATCGGTCTCACTTTCTCATGATGTGCTGAATGTTTTCGCTTTTAAGTGATTGACTCTCTCTAAAAGAGAACAGCTATGATAAAATATAACATAAATAGTAGCAGGAGGAAGGAGGCAGATAGATGAGAGCAAAGATTCCATCTGAGGAAGTAGCAGTAAAGCTAAACGAATGGTACAAGCTCATTCGCGCATTTGAAGCAGATCAAGCAGAAGCGTTAAAGCAGGAGATCGAATACGATTTAGAAGACATGGAAGAAAATCAGGACTTGCTTTTATATTTTTCTTTGATGGAATTCCGGCATCGAATCATGCTGGATAAGCTGATGCCGGTGAAAGACAGCGACACCAAGCCTCCGTTCTCTGATATGCTGAACGAAATTGAAAGCAATCAGCAAAAACTCACAGGCTTATTGGAATACTACTTTTATTATTTCAGAGGGATGTACGAATTTAAACAGAAAAATTTCATATTAGCGATTGACCATTATAAACATGCCGAGGAAAAGCTTGAGTATGTCGAGGATGAGATCGAAAAAGCTGAGTTTCTTTTTAAGGTTGCAGAAGTGTATTATCACATCAAACAAACGTATTTTTCCATGAATTATGCGAGCCAGGCGCTTGATATCTATACGAAATATGAGCTGTACGGGCGCCGCCGCGTGCAGTGTGAATTTATCATTGCCGGAAATTTGACCGATGTTTATCATTATGAAAAAGCGCTGATACACTTGTGCAGTGCCTTAGATCATGCGAGGCAGCTTGAAGAATCGTATATGATCGCCGCTGCCCATTACAATGTCGGACACTGTAAGTACAGTCTGGGAGATTTCAATGAAGCGGAGGGCTATATCAAAACAGCCGCCGCCATTTTTGAGAGGCACAGCTTTCAGCAGGCCGTTCAAGCCGTTTTTTCACTGACCCATATCTACTGTAAACAGGGAAAATACGACAAAGCGGCAGAAGCATATGACCGCGGGATCAAGAGCGCTGCTGAATGGGCAGATGACATGTACTTGACGAAATTCCGCCTCATTCATGAGCTTTATCTTGGCAGCGGCGACTGGAAGGTGCTTGAAGAATGCTTCGACCTGCTGGAATCCCGCCAGCTTCTTGCCGATGCTGAAGAACTGCTGCATGATACAGCGGAACATTTCAATCAGCAAGAACATTACGAGTCCGCCGCTTTCTTTTACCGCAGGCTGATGAATATTAAAAAGAAGCTTGCTGAGCAGCGTTTTCGATAGAAAATGGCAGAGAACATACAGGTTCTCTGCTTTTTTATGCTGTTTTCAACCCGGAAAAATGGGGTATTTTCCACTGCATAATGGAAAATCAGAGGAGGATATCGTTTATGTATAAAGATTTAACCGGAAAAACAGCGATCGTGACAGGTTCTTCAAAAGGAATCGGGAAAGCCATTGCGGAACGGTTCGGGCAGGAGAAAATGAATGTTGTTGTGAATTATCACAGCGACCCGTCTGGAGCCGATGAAACGGTGGACATCATTAAGCATAACGGAGGGAAAGCCGTCGCAGTTGAGGCGGACGTGTCAAAAGAAGAAGGAATTCAGGCGCTCTTGGACACCGCTTTAGACCATTTCGGCACGCTCGATGTTCTGGTGAACAACTCGGGTTTTAACGGCGCGGAGGCTATGCCGCATGAGATGAGTCTTGAAGATTGGCAGAGAGTCATTGATGTCAACATCACCGGAACCTTTCTGGGAGCAAAAGCAGCCCTTAGCCACATGATGAAAAACAACATCAAAGGCAATGTGCTGAATATTTCGAGCGTTCACCAGCAGATCCCGCGCCCCGTCAATGTTCAGTATTCCACGTCGAAAGGCGGCATCAAGATGATGACAGAAACGCTGGCGCTCAATTATGCGGATAAAGGAATTCGCGTCAACGCAATAGCGCCCGGCACCATTGCCACAGAATCAAATGTGGATACGAAAAAGGAAGAGAGCAGACAAAAACAATTGAAAAAAATCCCAATGAATGCCTTCGGAAAGCCGGAAGAAGTGGCAGCAGCAGCGGCTTGGCTTGTTTCTGAGGAAGCGAGCTATGTAACCGGCACCACACTCTTCGTCGATGGCGGAATGACAATTTATCCGTCTCAGCTTGAATAGAACATAAAACAGGGGGATTGCGGGATGAAGACAGACTGGTGGAAGGATGCGGTGGTCTATCAAGTTTATCCGAGAAGCTTTCAGGACAGCAATGGAGATGGAATTGGAGATTTGCGGGGAATTATGTCCCGCCTTGATTACATAAAGGAGCTCGGAGCAGACGTGATTTGGATTTGCCCGATTTATCCTTCTCCGAATGTTGATTACGGCTATGATGTGACAGACCATAAGACGATTATGGATTCATACGGAACGATGGACGATTTTCACGAGCTGCTTGACCAGGTGCATCAGCGAGGATTAAAGCTAGTGATGGATTTTGTGTTAAATCACACCTCGGTCGAGCACCCGTGGTTTAAAGAAGCGGAGCTGGACAAAAACAGCAAATACCGCAGCTATTACATTTGGCGCCCTGGCACAAAGAACGGCCTACCGACGGACTGGGTGTCTGACTACGGATGCCCGGTCTGGCAATACGAGGAGCACACGGGAGAATATTATCTCCATATGAATGCCGTCAAACAAGCTGATTTAAATTGGGAACATCCTGAGGTGCGCCAAGCGGTATTTGACATGATGAGATTTTGGCTTGATAAAGGGGTGGACGGGTTACGGATTGATCAGCTCCATCTCATCTCTAAGAAAGATTATCTTCCTCCGTATGAGGACTATATCAACCGGCAGGCAGAGCCCAAGCCTTTCCAGCCAAATGGCGAACGAATTCATGACTATTTAAAAGAAATGACAGATAAAGTATTTTCTCAATATGATGTCATGTCCGTCGGAGAGGCAGGAATTGCCACACCGGAGGAAGGCCTGAAGTATACGGGAACAGATAAGCATGAACTGAACATGATTT
Organism: Bacillus sp. 0209A; assembly: GCF_036765095.1. Lineage (NCBI taxonomy): Bacteria > Bacillati > Bacillota > Bacilli > Caryophanales > Bacillaceae > Bacillus > Bacillus sp. 0209A. The sequence goes on along the minus strand of NZ_JBAIZV010000007.1, from coordinate 82,921 downwards.
TTCACTTTCAGCATATGGAGCTTGACCAGCAGCCGGGAAAAGAACATTGGGATGTAAAGCCCCTTGAGCTTTCTGATTTAAAGTCTGTTTTGACAACATGGCAAAAGAAGCTTGAATATGAAGGGTGGAATACATTGTTTTGGTGCAACCATGATCAGCCCCGGATTGTGTCGCGATTCGGAGACGATGGGGAATACCGGAAAGAATCCGCGAAAATGCTGGCCGCCGTTCTTTATTTCATGAAGGGCACGCCGTATATTTATCAAGGAGAAGAAATCGGGATGACAAACGCGCCGTTTACCCGAATTGAGGACTATAAAGATATCCAAACGGTCAATATGTATCATAAACGGGTGTTTGAAAAAGGCTATGATCCAGAAGATGTGATGAGATCGATCTTAGCCAAAAGCCGGGATCACGCCCGGACGCCGATGCAGTGGAGCAGCGGCAAGAATGCCGGATTTACTGACGGCACGCCTTGGCTGAAGGTCAACCCGAACTTCTCGACTATCAATGTGGAGGAAGCACAGGGAGATCCTGATTCGATCTTAACCTACTACAAAAAGCTGTTCAGCCTGAGAAAGCAGTACGCTGACCTCATGAAAGGAAGCTATGATCTTTTGCTTCCGGATGATCCGCAGCTGTTTGTATACATGAGAGAAAATGGAAAACAGCAGCTTTTGTCGGTCAATAACTTTTCAAAAGAGCAGGCTGTTTTCCGTTGGCCTAAGTATTGCGGAAAGGATCAGGCATCCTTGCTTCTCAGCAATTATAAAAACAACGGTGATCTGGCTGACGAAATGGTGTTTCAGCCTTACGAGAGCAGAGTATATCTTCTGGACAAAACAATCAAATGACTCAGCCCGCCCGGCTTTTTAGCCGGGTTTTTTAAGTACATATATTCGCCCCATAGACGGGAAGAATAACATCAAAACGAAAATTACTCTTGCAAAACGTAATGACTTCGGTTTATTATGATATAGGATTACAAAATCGTTATCATTTTGATTTAAAGTTCATGTGAAAAAGAGGGGATATACGATATGTTTAAAAAATGGAGCGGCTTGTTTGTGATTGCAGCGTGCTTTTTATTAGTCGCAGCATGCGGCAATTCATCAACAAAAGGGTCGGCGGATTCTAAGAGTGATAAACTGCACATTGTCACAACGTTCTACCCGATGTATGAATTTACGAAACAAATTGTAAAAGATAAAGGAGATGTGGATTTGTTAATTCCATCTTCCATTGAACCGCATGATTGGGAACCGACGCCAAAAGACATTGCCAACATTCAAGATGCTGATTTGTTCGTTTATAATAGTGAATACATGGAAACTTGGGTTCCGTCAGCTGAAAAAAGCATGGGTCAAGGCCATGCCGTTTTCGTCAACGCGAGCAAAGGCATTGATTTAATGGAAGGTTCGGAAGAAGAAGAACACGAAGAGCATGAAGAACACGGAGAGCACGAGGAGCATGAGCACAGCCATAGCCATGCAATGGACCCTCACGTATGGCTCAGCCCTGTTCTGGCGCAGAAGGAAGTTGAAAATATTACGGCGCAGATCGTAAAGCAGGACCCGGATAACAAAGAATACTATGAGAAAAATAGTAAAGAATATATTGCAAAACTGCAGGATCTTGATAAACTATATCGTACAACCGTAAAAAAAGCGGTGAAGAAAGAATTCATCACACAGCATACAGCTTTTAGCTATTTGGCAAAAGAATACGGTCTGACGCAGGTTCCGATTGCAGGGCTTTCGCCTGACCAAGAACCGAGCGCAGCCGACTTAGCAAAACTGAAAACGTATGCCAAAGAACATAACGTAAAAGTCATTTACTTTGAAGAAATTGCATCCTCAAAGGTCGCAGAAACGCTGGCCAGTGAAATCGGCGCAAAGACTGAAGTGCTCAATACACTGGAGGGCTTAAGCAAAGAAGAACAAGATAAAGGTTTAGGGTATATCGACATTATGAAACAAAACCTCGATGCCCTTAAAGATTCACTATTGGATAAATCATAAGATAGTGTGCGCCGGAGGGTGCACACTATTTCTTTGTGAGAAAGGAAGATTGACATGAATCTCGTCTCATTGAAAGATATCGTTTTCGGCTATTCCCATACGCCTGTTTTGGATAAAGTATCACTTGATATTGAAAGCGGTGAGTTTGTCGGCATCACGGGCCCAAACGGCGCCGCTAAATCGACGCTTATGAAAGTCATGCTCGGCATGCTGAAACCGTGGGAAGGCACGGTGACGATCAGTAAAAGGAATACAGAAGGAAAACGCCTGACGATAGGCTACGTCCCGCAGCAAATTTCTTCATTTAATGCCGGTTTTCCAAGTACGGTGCTGGAGCTTGTGCAGTCAGGCCGATACACAAAAGGGAAATGGTTTAAACGTTTAAATGAAGAAGATCATATCGAAGTGGAAAAAGCGTTGAAAATGGTGGAAATGTGGGAGCTCCGCGAGCGGAAAATCGGCGACTTATCAGGCGGACAGAAGCAGAAAATCTGTATCGCAAGAATGCTTGCCAGCAATCCGGATCTCTTAATGCTGGACGAACCGACAACAGCCGTTGACTATGACAGCAGAAAAGGATTTTACGAATTTATGCACCATCTCGTGAAAAATCACAACCGCACAGTTGTGATGGTCACTCATGAACAAAATGAAGTGCAGCAATTTTTAGATAAAGTAATTCGATTAGAGAGAGGAGAAAAAGGCGGATGGAAATGTTTGACTTGGAATTCATGCGACGAGCTTTTCTAGCAGGCGGCATGATCGCCATCATGGCCCCGATTTTAGGGGTTTATCTCGTTCTCAGAAGACAGGCCTTAATGGCTGACACACTATCACATATTTCATTGTCAGGTGTGGCCATCGGCTTTTTTCTCAGCACCAATATTACCGCGGCGAGCATCGTCGTCGTGACCGTCGGCGCAATCGGGATTGAATACATGCGGCGGGCATACCGGACATATTCAGAAGTGTCCATTGCCATCTTAATGGCGGCTGGTTTGTCCTTCGCGATGTTTTTAATCAGCCTTTCAAAAGGCACAGCCAATATGAGCATTGACCAATACCTATTTGGATCGCTCGTGACCGTAAACCAGCAGCAGGTCTATATTATCGGCATCATTACACTGCTGATCCTGCTTTACTTTATCGTACTGAGAAGACCGCTCTACCTGCTGACGTTTGATGAAGCAACAGCAAAAACGTCCGGAATCAATACAAACGTCCTGTCGATGTCATTCAGTATCGTCACAGGGCTGGCGATCTCAGTCATTATTCCGATCATCGGGGTTCTTCTTGTATCAGCCCTGCTCGTATTGCCGGCAGCATTCGCCATTAGAATTGCAAAAGGCTTTAACATGGTATTTATCGCAGCTATACTCATTTCGTTATTCAGCGTTTTTATGGGACTGACATCATCTTATCAGCTCGGAACGCCGCCAGGGCCGTCTATTACCCTGCTTTTGATCGTTCTGCTTTTGATTGGATTCGCGGTTCAGGGAGTTTGGACGTTTATCAAAAAAGAAGCCCTGCGTAAAAAAGGGCGCCGGTAACACGAAAAGCAGTTTTTCCATCGGAAAAACTGCTTTTTTTATAGAAACAACCCGGCAAGACGCTCATATGATTCCTTTTTCGCCTCAAAATCAAACACATTGCAAAGAACCATGATTTCATTTGTTTCATAACGGTCTGTGAGCTCTAAAAGCTGCTGTTTGACAGTGTTTGGAGAACCGATCACCATTCGCTTTCTGTTTTCTTCTATGAGCTTTTTATCGGACTCTGTGTAGGGATACGCTTTTGCTTCCCCGCTGCTCGGCACGCGGCTGTCCAAGCCTTTTCCGACGCGAAGAAGCCATAAATCCTGGCTTAACGCGAGCTCTTCTGCCTCCTCATCTGTTTTTGCGCAAATGACAAAAATCGTAAACAATGCGGCCGGAGACGAGAAATGAGCTGACGGCCGAAAGTTTTCCCGGTAAACACGAAATGCATTTTCTCCTCGCTCGGGGTTAATGAAATGCCCAAATACATATCCAATCCCCTGATGCGCCGCGCGTCTTGCGCTGTTTTCACCGAGACCGAGCACCCATAGCTCCGGTGCAGTGTCAATAAGCGGCGCCGCTTTGATTCCGGCATACGGATGCCCGGCAGGAAGCGAATTCGTGAGAAAATAAGAGACATCCTGCAGTTGTCTGTTGAAATCGGTTAAGCTTTTTTTCACCCCGTCCGTTAGCGCAAGGCGGGTTTTTGTCGTGCCGCCGGGGGAACGCCCGACACCGAGGTCAATCCGGTTGGGATACAGGGCCTCAAGCTGGCGAAAGGTTTCGGCCACTTTAAACGGGCTGTACTGGGGCAGCAGCACGCCGCCTGACCCGACACGGATCGTGTTTGTCTGTGCCGCGATGCGGGCGATCATAATTTCCGGCGCCGTGCTTGCCAGTCCTTTCGTGCTGTGATGTTCGGCAAACCAATAACGCTTATAGCCCCACTGTTCGCTTAATTGGGCAAGCTCAACCGAATGCTGAAGAGTTGTCACAGGGCTTTCTCCTTTAGAAACAGGTGCCTGGTCTAGTATGCTGAAATGAATCAAAAGGCCGCTTCCTTTCTGTCTGTTTTTAGAATGTGACACAAGAATAGGCAAAATGACTCGCTCACGTCAAATGGTTTGTTTTAGAATCACAATTCATATGATTTGCAAAAATCACATCAAATATGGAAGTTTTTTTCGAGGATTTTCGTCAATTATTCTTAACTTTTATGAAACTTTGCTATAATAACAAACGTATCTATTAATAATTTACGGCATACTCATCTTCCCTTTGTACGTAAAAATAAATGTGACTATATTCACATCTTGATGATTAGGAGTGAATCGTGTGGCGATTTCTTTAGAAAAAGGACAGCGTATTGATTTAACAAAAGGAAAAGCGGGCTTATCAAAATTGATGGTCGGTCTCGGCTGGGACCCGGTTTCATCAGGCGGAGGCGGTTTTTTCGGAAAGCTGCTCGGCGGGGGCGGACCCAATGTCGACTGTGACGCTTCAGTATTGATGCTCGAAAACGGCAAATTCACCGATAAGAAAAATATCATCTATTTCGGCAACCTGAAAAGCCGCTGCGGCGGTGTCAAACATACAGGCGATAACCTGACAGGCGACGGTGCGGGTGATGACGAACAAATTATGATAGATTTGGAAAAAGTGCCTGCAAATATCGACAGGCTTGTATTTGTTGTTAATATTTATGATTGTGTCAGAAGAAAACAAGATTTCGGCATGATTCAAAATGCGTTTATCCGTGTGGTCGATCAATCTAAAAATGAAGAAATGCTCAAATACAATTTAAAAGACAATTATGCCGGCAGAACAAGCTTAATTACGGCTGAAATCTACCGCCAGGACGGCGAGTGGAAATTCGCGGCGATCGGTGAAGGCACAAACGATACGAGATTAGAAGATATTATCAGCAAATACGTATAAAAGAAAAAAGGAGTGGATGAAACATGGCAATTTCATTGGCAAAAGGACAAAAAGTAGATTTAACAAAAACGAATCCAGGTCTTTCAAAGGTTGTTGTCGGTTTAGGCTGGGATACGAATAAGTATGACGGCGGACATGACTTTGACCTTGACTCAAGTGTATTTCTTTTAGATGCGTCTGGAAAATGCGCATCTCAAAATGATTTTATTTTCTACAACCAGCTTGAAGGCGGCAATGGTTCAGTCGTTCATTCAGGCGATAACCTGACAGGTCTTGGTGAAGGCGATGATGAGAATGTAAAAGTGAATCTCAGCGCCGTACCTGCCAATATCGACAAAATCTCATTTGTCATCACGATTCACGAAGCAGAAGCGCGCAGCCAAAACTTTGGACAAGTGTCAAACGCGTTCGTTCGCATCGTCAATGAAGAAACAAATGAAGAGCTCATCCGTTACGATCTGGCGGAAGATTTCTCTATTGAAACAGCAATTATCGCTGGAGAGCTTTACCGGCATAACGGAGAGTGGAAATTCTCCGCTATCGGCTCAGGCTACCAAGGCGGTCTTGCCCGTATCGCAACAGACTTCGGCTTGCAAGTTGGTTAGGACAGATTACGAAGAGCAGAAAGGAGAGAGGCAGTATGGCTATTCAATTAGCAAAAGGACAGCGTGTTGATTTAACGAAAACAAATCCGGGACTCACAAAAGCGGTGATCGGTTTAGGCTGGGATACAAATAAGTACTCAGGCGGAGACGATTTTGACCTGGATGCTTCAGCTTTTTTAGTTGATGCGCATGACAACTGCGTGAATGATCTCGATTTCGTCTTCTATAATAACCTTGAGCATCCGAGCGGCGGTGTCATCCATACGGGTGACAACCGCACGGGTGAAGGTGACGGAGATGATGAGCAGCTCATCGTTGATTTTTCAAAAATCCCTGCTCACATTGAGAAAATAGGTATCACAGTGACCATTCACGACGCTGAAGCACGCAGCCAAAACTTCGGACAAGTTTCCAATGCGTTTGTACGCGTTGTGGACGAAGAGACGCAGAATGAACTTCTTCGCTTCGACTTGGGAGAAGATTTCTCTATTGAGACAGCCGTTGTCGTTTGTGAGCTTTACAGACACGGCGAGGAGTGGAAATTCAATGCGATCGGCAGCGGTTTTTCCGGCGGGCTGGCTGCATTGTGCCGGAACTACGGTTTGCAAGTGTAAGCGAGTGACAAATAGAGAAGTCACCGTTTTCAATTAATAGGAGGAAAAAATTTGGACTTTTTACATCATATCATGTCTACGTATGCTTCATTTTTCGATTGGAAAATGTGGGGGGAAGTGTTGTCTGATCCTGTTTCCTGGGGTCTGATTGGTTCTCTTGTTGTTTTGGAAGGCCTTTTATCGGCCGATAACGCGCTTGTTCTTGCGGTGATGGTCAAACACCTGCCGGAAAAACAGCGGAAAAAAGCGTTAACGTATGGTTTATTTGGAGCTTATATTTTCAGGTTTATTTTTATCGGGCTCGGTATGCTCCTCATCAAGTTTTGGTGGATCAAGGTGCTTGGCGCGCTTTATCTGGCTTGGCTCGTCATTAAGCACTTCTGGATCGGCGAAAAAGATGAGGAAACGGACGGCATGAAGAAAAACTCTTGGATGGTCCGCACGTTCGGTATTTTCTGGGCGACTGTTATTTCAGTTGAATTGATGGACCTTGCCTTCTCTGTGGACAGCATTCTGGCCGCATTTGCGGTATCTGAAAAAGTATGGGTGCTTCTGGTCGGCGGTATGCTCGGTATATTAATGATGCGTACAGTGGCAAAAGTATTCCTTGTACTGATTGATAAAATTCCTGAGCTGGAAAACACAGCATTCGTGTTAATCGGAATTATCGCGCTGAAAATGGCCGGGAGTGCCTTCCATTACGAAATGCCGCACTCTGTATTCTTCATTATCATTATCGCTGCTTTTGCGATTACATTTATCATTCACTATATCAACAAACAAAAGCAAGTGCGCGAACAGACAGCCGCGTCAAAAGAAGAATAAAACAAAACAAGGAGGGAGGTTTATGTCCTTCCTTTTTTGTTACAGAAAAGAGGTGACGTGTGTGCGGTATTTCCACTATTTATCAACACATCAAGAAGAAAATGTATTTTATCAAGCGCCGAAACAGGTCACGAAAGAGGCGCCTAAGAAGCTGCTTGAGCACGCACTGGGGGCCGTATTATATATGCCGGCAACCCGCCCGGACATAGCGGCGATGATAACGGAACACAAATATGAGGATTTATCATCTATTGTTTTCTGTCTGGAGGATGCGATTGGAGATCATGAGGTCAAGCGGGCTGAACATAATGTGAGCCGCCAATTAGAGTTGATTGAGCAGGCGATCCAGCACCGCAAGATAAAGCCGGACCATCTCCCGTTTATGTTTGTGCGTGTACGGTCTCCGAAACAGCTGCTGCAATTAGCCGATACCCTGAAACCTGCACTCCATTTGTTAACAGGATTTGTCTTCCCAAAATTCTCAGCGGAAAACGCCCGTGACTATGTTGAAGCACTTGAAGGCATATCCGGTGACATGACGGTGCCGCTTTACGGCATGCCGATATTGGAAACACCCGATTTGTTAATGAAAGAGACAAGGGCTGCTGCTTTGTCTGAAATGAGTATGATTTTGCATCAGCATCAGGACTTGATCTTAAATGTGCGGATCGGTGCGACTGATTTATGCGGATTATACGGCATCAGAAGAAAGTCGGAGCAAACGATATATGATATCCGTATGATTGCGGACTTTATGTCAGATATCATCAATTACTTCGGCCGGGAGTTCGTTATTTCAGGCCCTGTATGGGAGTATTTTCAGGCATCGCAAAAGCCCCATCTGCTATCGGCGCACCCGCCAGTTGAGCTGAATGAGTATGTAAAAGGTTTGGTGAAGGAAACCGAACTTGACATCGCCAACGGCATTCACGGAAAAACGGTCATTCATCCGACCCATCTCAAAATTGTAAACAGCCTGTATGTTGTAACAAAGGAAGACTATATGGATGCGTTAAGCATTATTCATCACGGAAACGGTTCAATCGGCGTGATGAAAAGCCATTTTTCTAACAAAATGAATGAAATCAAGCCTCATATGAAATGGGCTGAAAAAATCTTATTAAAATCAGAAATTTATGGGGTGTATCATGAAAACCGATCTTTCACCGATTTGCTCAACGAACAGCAAAACCCTTCAAATATTGGACAATATGGCGGTTGATCTGTCGGTCACAGACAACCCGCTTTTCATACCTGAACAAGCATTATTCGAGATGGCGGCAAGAGTGAATAAAAAAAGGGGCTTTTTATTTGTCAGCAAAGTGCTGGGCAAACATATCCCGGTTCACCCGCTGAAGCCGCTTTTAGCGTCCGGGCTGCTTGCCTTGGAATACGCTGAGCGGAAAACCGGACAGGAGCTAAAGGAAAAAAACGAGATCTTGAACGGACTTCTTTCAGAAACGGAAAGCGAGCTTCAAGCTGCTTATCAAACGCTTCAACAGCACCCTGTTACACTGGACGAAGCGCCGCTTGTAATCGGGTTTGCGGAAACGGCGACGGCGCTTGGACACGCGGTTTATGATTGCATTGAACAAGCGTCGTTTGTCCATACAACACGTGAACAGATCCGAAACACAGAGCCTTCGATCACATTTGTGGAAGAGCATTCCCATGCCACTGATCAGCTGTGTTACGCAGAACCAGATATGATGAACAACAGCTGTCCGATTCTTCTTGTAGATGATGAAATCACCACAGGGAAAACCGCATTACATATGATTCGGGATATCCAATCCAAATTTCCGCGCAAAGAATACGCTGTCCTGTCTTTATTGGATTGGCGGACGGAGGAGCATAAGAAGGCATACGCAGAGGCTGAACGGGAATTAGGCGTCACAATTTCAACCGTTGCTTTATTATCAGGGCGGATTTCCTTTAAGGGTGTGCCGTTGTCCGAGTCCTCCTGCAACTACAGCCCGAAGCCGCAAGGAACAGCGATAAACAGAACGGACATTGATATATCGGATTTCTTCACATCCGTTCCTTATCAGCCGGAAACATCCGCAAACGTTCATTCTTACGTGAAAGAAACAGGGCGATTCGGCGTAAAGCCGTCTGAGCGAAAGGCTGTTCACGAAGCTTGCCGCCAAGCAGCGCTTTACATCGAACAATATCGGAAGGGCAAAAGAACACTCGTGCTTGGAACGGGAGAGCTGATGTATCTGCCAATGAAAATCGCCTCAAAGCTTGGCGGTTCGGTTTCCTATCACTCTACCACGCGCAGTCCGATTCACCCGGTTGCAAAACAAGGTTATGCCGTGCAAAACGGTTATTCATTTATGAATCCGGAAGATGAGGCGGTTCGCCATTTTGTCTATAACCTTCCTGCCGGAGCGTATGACGAAGTCTTTTTCTGTCTGGAAAAGAACGTTTCGGATGAGGCGTTACAGCCGATTTTTGATATTTTCAAAGAAAAAGAAGTGCCTCATATCCACATTGTAACTCTCTCAGGAAAGGCGTGATCTGATTTGAAAGACGTTATTGACCGTATTGGGAGCTATCCAGAAGAAGATGTGACCTTTCTATTAAAAGACTTGTCCGCTGTATCCATTGAAAAAAGTACGGAAGAACGGGAGAAGTCAATTCAAAGCGGCATCCATTATTCAGAAATGCTGCCGATCGAATACAAGCCGACAGATGAATACATGAAACTGTTTTATGCCTCGCTGGAAGACAGCAAACAGAAGGTCGCATTAGCGGCGGGAGTTGTTGCGGAGCAGATTTATGAAAAAAGCGGGAAAGATGCGGTTTTGTGCAGTTTGGCAAGAGCAGGCACGCCGATCGGTGTCTTGATCAAACGTTATATCAAAATGAAGTATCATGTCTCGCTGCCGCACTATAGCATCTCTATCATTCGGGACAGGGGAATTGATGAGATTGCCTTGCATTATATGTTGAAGCATCATCCGGAAGGCAAGGTTGCGTTTATCGACGGATGGACAGGCAAAGGCGCCATCACGAAAGAACTGATCCGCTCTGTAGAACGCTTTAATCAACGCTTTGGAACAAGGCTGTCTTCTGAAATCGCGGTGCTTGCCGATCCGGGGCATTGCGCGGATATTTATGGTACGAAGGAAGACTTTCTGATTCCGAGCGCTTGCTTGAATTCTACTGTATCAGGACTTGTCAGCCGCACAGTTTTAAATGAAAAGTGGATCGGGCCGTCTGACTTTCATGGGGCGAAATATTACAAAGAGCTCAGCGAAGAGGATGTATCCAATCTCTATATTGAAACGATAGCGGAGCAATTTCCGTCTATTCATAAAGAAGCAGAACGCCTGGCACTTAGGCTGCAAAACGATCGTGTGAAACCAGATTGGAACGGTCTAGCTTCCATTGAGACTATCCAAAAGCAATTCGGCATCAGCAACACAAATCTGATTAAGCCGGGTGTTGGGGAAACGACCCGCGTGCTTTTGCGAAGAGTGCCTTGGAAAATACTCATTCAGCCGGGTGCTGAAGAAGCATTGCAGCATATTTTATTGCTTGCGAAGGATCGGGGCGTGCCTGTGGAAGAATACAAGAATATGTCATATCGCTGCTGCGGGCTGATTCGTCCGGCGGAGAAAAGCCTATGAACGCATTCGCCAGTGATTTAGACAGAACATTAATTTACTCGAGGCGCATGATCAGCAATCCTGATAAGGAAGCGGGGGTTGAGCTGATAGAAACACTGAACGGCCGTGACATCTCTTATATCTCGGGAGTGACAAAAGAGAACTTAAGGCAAATTCAGAAGGATCACTATTTTATTCCTGTCACCACACGCACAAATGAGCAGTATAAGAGAATTGTTTGTTTTCAGCAGGACATTGTGCCCGAATATGCTGTGACTACGAATGGCGGCTGTATTTTAAAGGACGGCCAGCCTCTGAAAGAGTGGGACGAGTTCATAAAAGAGCAGCTCGCATCGTGTCTGCCGATTGAGGCTATGCTGAGAGAAATCGCAAGTCTGCCTGTAGCGCAAGCGGTTGAAAGAACCCGAACGGCACATCATTATTTTGTCTATCTTATCTTGAACGAAGAGAAAATAGCCGGCCTCGATCCCGCTGCTGTGAAGGAGTGGGGGGCTGAAAAAGGATGGCAGGTATCCCTGCAGGGGCGAAAGCTTTACTTTATTCCGAAGCCGCTTAATAAATGGAGGGCGGTCGAATATCTGAAATCGAGGCTTTCGCTTGATGAAATCTATACAGCGGGAGATTCGCTGCTGGATCTTGAACTGATTCAGGAAGCTGATTTCGGCATCGCGCCCGCTCATGGCGAGGTGCTGCGCCACTGTCCGGAATTACGCAAAACGAAAGCAAGCGGCATGATGGCAGGTGAAGAAATCACAGCGTCTGTTTTATCCCGAATAACCCGATTAAAACAAGTATAATGCATACAAACAGACCAGAAAGGAGGATATGATGAGACAAGAAGAGTTAATCATTCATAAAACAGTTCCCGCCGACGGGGATTGGAAAAACATGTTGTTTCAGACGCTGCCCGAGCGGGAGCGCTATGAGAAGGAAAACGGGCTGTCTTTTTCGAGGCTCGCCGGACAAATACTGGGTACGCCCATAGATGAAACGGACTATTATAACGACTTGTATGAGCTATCGGTTAAGGATCATATTTATATCTTAAGCGAGACGCTTGATAAAACGATCGCGCCGGAAACGTTTCAGGCGCTTCAGCATATTCATTCCATCAACCAGAAAGAAAAAGGGCTGTCGGTCAGCCGTTTTGTCGCCTTTCTGGACGGGGAGCAGCTGATTGCGAAGCATACAAACCCCCTCATGCACCGCCATTTGAGAAAAGCATTGATGACGCTTTTACATACCTTTGCAGACCATCATGAGCAGGGGCTGAATCATCCTGATTTTCGCAGAGTATTGCTTGATGTCTCTAAGTTTTCTTTGAATCACCTGAATCCTTGGCTGGAAAAAACCGATATAGAACGGGAGATGCCAAAAGTTGTTTGGTACGGAGACGCAACGAAGAGTCAGCTCTATTTCTTATATTATCTGATGTTAGCCGGCTGCGATGTCCTATTGTTCCATCCGGCGGGAACCGATCAGCTGGCGCTTGTCGATCCGAAGCAGGAGCTCAGTTTTACGGAAAAGCTCCCTGATGTTTCGGAGCTTCAGCCGTTTCCAAAAGAAAAACCGGATCGGAAATCAACCGTAGCCTACCGCTCAACAAAGGAAATTGAACATGTGCTGAATCATGAGGAATCCATGCTGTACAAGCCATGGCAGTTCAGGGATCATACACCGATGTCTGTTACGCTGAAAACGACCTATGATGAACTGTTTTTAATCGCAAAAGAGCGGGCCTTCATTCGGCCGAATTTCAAAGCCGATAAACATTCCATTGAGATTCCGAATGTATTCGCCAAAATCATGGGCGTGTCGAAAGACCATAAAGAATATTGGAACAGGCTTCATACATTAGAGGATTACCAGGAAACAGAAATGATCAGAAGCTTTCCGTTTACAGAAGAAATCAAATCGAACTATCAATTTCATTACAGCCACGCGCTAGACCATGAAGGGAACATTGATCCGGACAAGCTGATGGCAAGCAATGTGTGGCAGTACAAGCAGCTTCCGGCGGGCGTTCAGGCTGCCATTGCCAAAACGATTTCGAGAATGTGCAGGCACCCGCGTCTTAAAGCTTTGCATCAGGAACAAGTCAAGGATGTTCAAATTTACTTGTTTAAACAAACAACGAACCTGTCTGCTAAGCTGCTGAAATTGATTCAGATGTTCGACTATGCGCAAACTGTTCCGAAACTCGTTTTATATCATACGGAAATGAGCGGCGGACTCACGCGTTCAGATGCTGCCGCCCTGCTGTTCCTGAATGAAATCGGAATCGATATCATCATGTATAACCCTCCCGGCCATCAAGACATTGAGCAGTTTATTGAAGAGGATCAGTATGATATCCACTGGCTGGACGACATGGTGTTTCAGCAGGACTATAAGGAGCCTTCACTTGTAAAAAGGCTGTTCAGAACGATTACCCAAAAGTAAGGAGAGAAGAAAAGCATGACAACAGAAAATCAAAACCCGCTTATTCTTGATAAAAACGAAGAAATTTCCCAGCAAAAAGCTGACGATATCCGCCTGCAGCTCCGCCAGGAACCAGAGGTGAAACGGCTAGTACAACAAATTGACGTTAAAAACCAAATGGAGCTGCTTGAGTACGGAAAGGAGCCGGCCGTTGAAATCTCTAAGTTCTCTGACCGCATCTTGGGGATGATGAAAACGACAAGCGTGACAGACTCAGGCACGATGCTGACCCAGCTTGGAAAAATCATGGACCGTTTTGACAAAAACGATTTTGACGAGCCAAAGGGACTGATGGCTAAGATTTTCAAACGCGGCGGCAGCATGATTGAGAAAATCTTTAAAAAGTACCAGACGCTCGGCGGAGAAATTGAAAAAATCAACGTTGAGATTTCTAAATATAAAGATGAGATGACCAAAACAAACTATACGCTCGATGAAATGTATGAAAACAATATTAATTACTATATGGAGCTTGAAAAATACGTTGTTGCCGGACAAATGAAGCTGGAAGAGATGCAGTCCACTCTCCCTTCATATGAAGAAAAAGCAGCAAGCGGAAATCAGCTAGCGCAAATGCAGCTTGATACGCTGCGCAACGGCATTCAGGCGCTTGAGGAGCGGGTATACGACCTTGATATGGCGCGAATGGTGGCACTTCAAACCGCACCGCAAATCCGCCTTCTTCAGCGCGGTAATGCGAAGCTGATCGGAAAAATCAACTCCGCTTTCATCATCACCATTCCGATTTTCAAAAACGGCATTATTCAGGCTGTCACAGTAAAACGGCAAAAGCTTGTGGCTGACTCCATGAGCGAGCTTGATCGCCGGACAAACGAGATGCTGAAACGAAATGCGGAAAACATCTCGAGCCAGAGTGTTGAAATTGCCAGAATGGCCGGCAGACCGAGCATAGATATTGAAACGATTGAATCGTCTTGGAACACGATCGTCAGCGGTATGCAGGAAACAAAACAAATTGAAGAAGAAAACAAACGTCTCCGCGAAGATGGTGCAAGACGAATTGCCGAGCTTCAGGATAATATTAAAAAAGCAGCATTGCAGCAATAAAAAGCCCCCCGCTTGTGAAATATAAGCGGGGGTTCTACATTTACACCATTTAGTTAATGACATTGTGTAAAGACAGTTGTAAACTTAAACGGTAATCATTTTGCATATCAGAGGTGTTGACAATGGGAAAACAACAGCCTATATCCCAGCGTAAGCTGCTGGGTGTCGCCGGTTTAGGGTGGCTGTTTGATGCAATGGATGTCGGAATATTATCGTTTATTATCGCCGCGCTCCACGTGGAGTGGAATCTTGCGCCTGAAGAAATGAAATGGATCGGAAGCGTGAATTCCATCGGCATGGCTGTGGGTGCGTTTTTATTTGGGCTGCTGGCTGATCGAATCGGCCGAAAAAAGGTGTTTATCATTACCCTTTTGTGCTTTTCCATCGGAAGCGGCATATCAGCTTTTGTGACAAGCTTATCTGCATTCCTTATTCTGCGTTTTGTTATTGGGATGGGGCTTGGCGGCGAGCTGCCAGTCGCTTCAACTCTTGTTTCTGAAGCGGTTGCGCCTGAAAAGCGGGGCAGAGTGATTGTGCTACTGGAAAGCTTTTGGGCAGTAGGCTGGCTCGTAGCAGCACTGATTTCTTACTTTGTGATACCGAGCTTCGGCTGGCAGGCCGCCCTGCTGTTGACGTCGCTGACTGCTTTTTATGCTCTGTACTTGCGGACGAGTCTGCCTGATTCGCCGAAATATGAGTCGCTTTCTGCTAAAAAGACATCGGTATGGGAGAATGTAAAAAGCGTTTGGGCAAGACAGTACTTACGGTCGACTGTGATGCTGTCGATCGTTTGGTTTTGCGTGGTGTTTTCTTATTACGGCATGTTCCTATGGCTGCCTAGTGTCATGCTGCTCAAAGGCTTCAGCATGATTGAAAGCTTTGAATACGTCCTGCTGATGACGCTTGCTCAGCTTCCGGGCTATTTTTCTGCTGCGTGGCTGATCGAAAAAGCGGGACGGAAGTGGATACTCGTCTTTTACCTGATTGGTACAGCAGGAAGCGCCTATTTCTTCGGAACTGCGGATTCATTAGGCCTTCTGCTTACAGCTGGAATGCTGTTATCGTTTTTCAATCTTGGTGCGTGGGGCGTGCTGTATGCCTATACACCGGAGCAATACCCGACAGCGATTCGCGCCACAGGTTCAGGGACGACAGCGGCGTTTGGAAGAATCGGCGGTATCTTCGGGCCGCTGCTCGTTGGAACGCTCGCCGCTCGCCATATTTCGTTTTCAGTGATTTTTTCAATCTTTTGCATTGCGATCTTACTCGCGGTTGCTTGTATTTTGATTATGGGAAAAGAAACGAAACAAACTGAGCTTGAATAGGAAAAGCACCTCGCGATTGAGGTGCTTTTTTACATTTGAACCCGGGCTGCGGATCATCGTGTTTGTCTGGCAGAGCGCCATGGCAGTATAAACAGAATCGTGTAAAGTACCGAAACGGTGTGTGTTGATATAGAAAACCTGCAAGACATGTGCCGACAGTGGTTCCTCGCCGCAAAATGGATTGAAAGACACCATCACTTCTTATCACGCCTATAAATTTTATAATGTTGAAAATATGAAACAGATATGTATTGAGAAACCTCTATTTCGTCCACGAATCTTTTCGGGGTGCGTCTACCCCGCTTCTCACATGAGTAAGATGCGGTGATTTTGACAATGTTGCATTTTGACCTGCATGTCGGTAGGTGAGTTCTTTTCCGCTGTAATCAAGCGTACGAATAATAGCAAGTCCTGATTTATCAGACAGCATTTTAAAAATTTGGCAGTTGTTTGATCATTTGGTTGTTTCTAGTCGTGAAACTGCAAATAAGTCAACTTATTTTTCCAGATCGAGAGCAATAAGTCCTGAAATATAAAGAACAAAAGATTTTTTGTAAGCGCTTAATAGTAGAAAAAGCCTGAATTTTATCTGCAATATGCACTAATTAAGAAGGATTAAAGAGTATTTAGGAGTATTCACAAGGTTAAGGAGCTATAATAAAGAATATAGAGAAATGATACAGAATAAAAGCGTATATGCTGTTTGTATGGAATGTTACATAAGTGTTACGGTAATAAAGATTGCTTCATATGGAGGGAAAATATGAGTGTAGATGAGAAATCAATTAAGATAAAAGTCGAGAAAGTATCTAAAATTTTTGGGAAACAAACAAAGAAAGCAGCTCAAATGCTTGCCAACGGAAAGACAAAAAAAGAGATCCTGAAAGCGACTGGATCAACCGTTGGGGTAAATCAAGCAGATTTTGATGTGTATGATGGTGAGATATTTGTCATCATGGGTCTATCAGGGAGCGGTAAATCAACATTAGTACGGCTGCTAAACCGTTTGATTGAACCGACTGCCGGAAACATTTACATTGATGGTGACATGATAACAAATATGTCTAAAGACCAGCTCCGGGAAGTCCGCCGGAAAAAAATCAGTATGGTCTTCCAAAAGTTCGCTCTGTTCCCGCACAGAACGATACTTGAAAACACGGAATACGGGCTGGAGCTTCAAGGTATAGACAAACAAGAACGTCAGCAAAAAGCGCTTGAGTCCCTTAAGCTTGTCGGACTTGAAGGATTTGAACAGCAATATCCTGACCAGCTTTCCGGCGGAATGCAGCAGCGTGTCGGCCTTGCCCGCGCGTTGACGAATGATCCGGACATCCTTCTGATGGACGAAGCGTTTAGTGCGCTCGATCCATTGATTCGTAAAGATATGCAGGATGAGCTTCTTGATCTTCACGAAAATGTCGGGAAAACAATTATCTTTATTACGCACGACTTGGACGAAGCGTTGCGGATCGGTGACAGAATTGTTCTAATGAAGGACGGTAACATTGTTCAAATCGGCACGCCTGAAGAAATCCTGATGAATCCATCTAACGAATATGTTGAGAAATTCGTCGAGGATGTTGATTTATCTAAAGTCCTCACAGCAGGCCATATTATGAAACGCGCTGAAACGGTGCGGATTGATAAAGGGCCTCGCGTAGCTTTGACACTGATGAAAAACCTTGGAATTTCTTCGATTTACGCAGTGGATAAACAAAAGAAATTGTTAGGTGTTATCTATGCGTCTGATGCGAAAAAAGCGGCTGAGTCTGATTTGTCACTTCAAGATATCTTGAATACAGAATTTACGACTGTACCAGAAGATACGTATCTGACAGAGATTTTTGATGCTGTTTCTGACGCAAATATTCCAATTGCGGTTGTAGATGAGAAGCAAAGAATGAAAGGGATTGTCGTAAAAGGCGCACTGATTGGCGCGCTTGCCGGCAATAACGAGTATATCAATGCTGAAAGCACTGACGAACAAACACAAGATCCTTCTGTACAGGAGGTGAAGTAAGATGGATAGACTGCCTAGAATACCTTTAGCAGATATCATTGACCGTTTTGTTGACTGGATTACGATGACGTTTGGCGGATTCTTCGACGGAATCTCAAATGGACTTGCCGCTTTTGTAAATGGAATTGTCAGCGGACTTGGATTTATACCATCTATTTTGTTAACGATTATTTTCGCCGCACTTGCGTGGTGGATCAGCACAAGGGGAATTGCGTTATTTACGTTGATTGGTTTCCTCTTGATCGATTATTTAGGATATTGGGACCCAATGCTTCAAACATTGGCGCTTGTTCTGACATCGGTCATTATTTCGATTGTGGTCGGGGTACCGATCGGAGTTTGGGCGTCCCAGAAAGAAACGGTTCGCCGTATTGTAACACCTATTCTTGATTTAATGCAGACAATGCCTGCTTTCGTATATCTATTGCCGGCGATTTTCTTCTTCAACATCGGTGTTGTGCCGGGGGTTGTAGCATCTGTTATCTTCGCGATGCCGCCGACAATCCGCATGACTGTTCTCGGTATTAAGCAAGTGCCGGCAGATCTGATTGAAGCAACTGAGGCGTTCGGTTCTACGACAGCTCAGCGTTTGTTTAAAGTTCAGCTTCCGCTTGCGACAAAAACCATTCTGGCCGGAATCAACCAAAGCATCATGCTTGCGTTATCAATGGTTGTTATCGCCGCAATGGTCGGTGCACCGGGACTTGGTTCTGAAGTATACAGTGCCGTTACACAGCTGAAAACCGGGGTCGGCGTAGAGGCCGGTATCGCCATCGTTATCGTTGCCATTACGCTGGACCGCATTACTCAAAACATTAAAGTGAAGAAGAAAAGCAGGGGGAATGCCTGATGCTTAAAAAAATCATCGGTATCGGCGTTTCCGCTATGCTGGCGCTCTCACTTGCGGCTTGCGGTTCAGAAAGCGATGAAAATGCAACCGCGGCTCAACAGGTGAATAAGACCATCATCGGGATTGATCCCGGTTCAGGGATTATGGCCCTGACCGACAAAGCGATGAAGGATTATGAGCTGAACGACTGGACATTGATTTCGGCGTCAAGCGCCGCGATGACCGCAACACTTAAAAAGTCATACGACCGTAAGAAACCGATTATCATTACAGGGTGGACACCGCACTGGATGTTCTCCAGATATAAGCTGAAATATCTCGATGATCCGAAACAATCATATGGCAGCGCAGAGGAAATCCATACGATCACACGCAAAGGCTTCAGCAAAGAACAGCCGAATGCCGCTAAGCTTCTGAGCCAGTTTAAATGGACGCAAGACGACATGGGTGAAGTCATGATCAAGGTGGAAGAAGGCGAGAAACCTGCCAAAGCCGCTGCTGAGTATGTGAAGAACCACAAAGATCAAATTGGGGAGTGGACAAAAGGCGTTCAGAAGGTGAAGGGAGACAAAATCAACCTTGCCTATGTGGCGTGGGACAGTGAGATTGCCAGTACAAACGTGATTGGCAAAGTCTTTGAAGACTTGGGCTATGACGTAACGTTTACTCAGGTAGAGGCTGGCCCGATGTGGACCGCGATTGCCACGGGAAGCGCGGATGCATCCCTTTCCGCATGGCTGCCGAATACCCATAAAGCATACGCTGCCAAATATAAGGGCAAATATGACGATGTTGGCACCAGTATGACTGGCGTGAAGATGGGACTTGTTGTGCCTCAATATATGAAAAACGTTAACTCAATTGAAGATTTGAAGAAGTAAAGATAATGAAGGCTGCCGAGTAATTCTCGACAGCCTTCATTTTTTCCTTCAAGAAAAGCGAAGCCAACAAAGAAAACCTTAAGTGAGAATGTAAAAAGGTTATGATGACTTAGTCACTTATCACTTTTTCCTAATCCAAATGGTCTTTAGGTTTTTCTTTATGATTTCTAGCTTTCACTTCCGTAAATATATTATTTGCAGGTTTTTCAAATTCATTGGAGGGCTTAGAGTGATGTGATTCAATCAGTGATTTTAGCATTTGAATATCCTCTTTCGTCGCGGATTGTTTTTCGGATTTTAACATATAACCTAACTGGCCGTTCGATTCTATTGTAGCCCATTGTAAATCAGCCAAGTGCTGAATATTTTGTTGTCTTAACCTTACTTCAAGCATATCAACTGTTAAGCGCAGTTTTTTTAAATTTTTTTCATTCACTTCGCCGTTTTCGACTACTGTAAGTGATTTTCCATAAATAAACGTCTCAAGGGTATCCGATTTCAAAACGATATATTCAATGAAAAGAAGTGTGAGTACCATTAAAAACGTAATCACCATTGTAATCCAAATGTTCCTGTTGCCAACAGGTTGAATAATTAATGATCCAACAGCTATCATCATGACAGTCTGAGCTACCGTAAGCTGAGAAACGGATTTTCTCCCAGCTAACCGCAAAATAAGAACTCCTCCTGCGACGACCACTATAGATTTCCATATGAAGTTGAAATCCAAAAAAACATCCCCTCTTTTCAACCAATCAATAAATTCCTGCGCTGTTTTTATTGTGGATTAAATTTTGAATTCTATTCTTCAGCGATAATCACCAAACGGAATCTAAATGCAGCAGACTGCTTTTTTAATTTCATTATGCCTAAGGCTTTTTTTTCTTTTCGACATTTTCAATGGTTTCTCCGTGAGCGATTTGATATAACCTGCTTTTAGGTTCATATATTTTTTGAGAAGGCCATAGTCCATGATGTCCTGAAAATAAATAACTAACGATACAAGCGACAAAAAAGTACTCTAACCCCTTTCCGTCAAACATCTCCATTGCCAATAGGAAGGCTGCTATAGGAGTATTGGCACCGCCGCAAAAAACAGCGATCAATCCTAATGCAGCGAGAAATGACATAGGTAAATCCATGAATGTGTGTAAGGTGTTCCCTAATGTTGCCCCCATAAAAAATAAAGGTATGGCCTCTCCGCCAACAAAGCCGGTTCCAAGCGTAACTGCTGTAAAAACCAGTTTGGCGAGGAAGGCAAAAGGAGGAACATCTTCTTTAAAGGATTGCTGCAGCATCTCTAATCCCCGGCCATTGTAATCTTGTGAACCTGCTATTAGCGTTAATGCCACAATGACTATCCCGCCAACAAAGGCTCTCTTCATATGATTTTTTTTGAAAAGCTTCTCCGAAAATGTTTGTATACCGTGTCTCATTTGGCAGTATAAAACACTTAATAGACTGAACATAACAGCTGCGAGAATCACTTTTATAAACGTTATAACAGATAGTTGCGGCACAATTTGTATAATGAATTCTTCGTGTTTATGTCCCAAAGCTGCTGTTGTCATAAAGTGACCGACAAAGCTGGCCGCCAGACAAGGAACAAGTGCTTCAAATTTCAGCTTTCCTAAAGCAGCCATTTCCATCCCAAAAACAGCACCTGTTATGGGGGCTCCAAAGGCGGCGCCAAACCCGGCGCTTATGCCGCTCATGATGAACAATTTACTGTCGAATATGTTTAAACGAAAGAACCTGTTTACTGCTGCGGCGATACTTCCTCCCATTTGAACAGCCGCACCTTCTCTTCCTGTAGAACCGCCAAAAAAGACTGTTATGAAGGTTCCCAAGTAGACGATAGGTCCCATTCTCCGCGGAACGCTTTTTTTTCCATGAACCGCGTCTATCACTAGATTATTTAATTCAGCAGTATCATTTAAGGTATTATTCAAAAATACCTTTCCGTAGCTCATATAGATGTATCCTAAGACCAACCCGCCTAAAGGGAGAAGGAAAATTAACCAATCCCTTTTTTCTCGTATTTCTCCTAGATAATCGTTTGTCTCTAAAAGAAAAGTTGTTGTCGAGCCAACAATGATACCAATAATGCTTCCAAAAATAATCCATCGAACAAGAACTGAAAAAAAGTTTTTATATCTTAGCATGATTTCATTCATCCATTACCCTCATTTCACATTTGTAGCCGCATTACTTATGTAAGATTCTGATACGCTTGTTTGATTTGCTTTTGGAAATTGGTGGAGAAACGAATTTACAACCATCTAAGCTAACCGTTTGAACCTATTGTTGCCCATTGTTCAAAAATTGATGATCGAAATTTTAATGAAAAAGGAAAAGCTTCTACATGATCAGCTCTTACATAGGCAGTGGCGAATGGTGAAAACCTGGCTGAAGGCCGCAGCCAAGTCCGGGTGCAGATATCTTGTATGGCTGTGCATGCCGCAAGCGGGATTTCGTAAGTGAAGTGGCTTCGGTATATGCTCCTGCTTGCTCTGATTCGGTCTTAAGCGGTCTTTGTGTTGAGTTGTAACTAGGGAGCGTTTTTCTATGATGCTGCCCGCCGGCTTGTACGACGGGCTTTTGAGTTATTCATTGCAGAAGCACAGGCTGTTATTGTAAGATGTAAGCCAAAGCCATTCGTAAAAGTGCGGGAGGAAGGTCATGAATAATCTGCGTAATAGACTTTCAGGCGTGAATGGGGAAAATAAGAGAGTAAAAGAAAAAGAACAAAAAATCTGGACGGAGATTGGGATGATAGCGGGAGCGTTTGCACTCCTTGATGTGATCATCCGCGGTATTATGTTTGAATTTCCGTTTAACGAATGGGCTGCAAGCCTTGTGTTTTTGTTTGTTATGATCTTATATTACTGCATCAGGGCAGCGGCGTCTGGAATGCTCCTGCCGAGAATAAACACCGAAGAAGAATTGAAAAAACGGGTGAAGCAGCAGCGAATAGATTCAATTGCGGTTGCTTTTGCGGTAGTGATGCTTACGATGTACGACAGGGGGATTCCCCATACATTCTTCGCTTGGCTGAAAATGATCCTTCTTTTTATCGTCTGCGGCGGCGCACTGTTTCTGCTTCGGTATGTTATTGTGAAGTGGGCTTACAGAAGAGCGGTAAAAGAAGAAATAGAGAAGAAATCATCTTAGGTGAGATGGTTTCTTTTTTTTTGTTTGGGAAAACGGCTCATGTTCCGGGCAGCGTTTTCTAGTTGGATAGGCACATGGATTTGAATTCACTCTACTAAGTTGTTTTGATAGAGTGATTGTGATAATTTAAAATGTAAGCGTTAACAAAATTCTCCAGTCTTCACATCAGTTTGAAAGGAGGAAGCGGAAGAATGAAGTAAGAGGGATATGTTTGACTCCGCATTAAGTCTTTAATAATTAAATAAGGAGTGTCAATAATGTTTGAAAAACGATTCAAAACCTCTTTACTGCCGTTATTCGCTGGATTTTTTCTGCTGTTTCATTTGGTTCTGGCAGGACCGGCGGCTGCGAATGCTGAAACAGCGGACAAATCGAATGAGCTTACAGCGCCATCGGTCAAAGACGGGACCATACTTCATGCCTGGAATTGGTCATTTAATACGTTAAAACACAATATGAAGGATATTCATGATGCAGGATATACAGCCATTCAGACGTCTCCGATTAACCAAGTAAAGGAAGGGAACCAAGGAAACAAAAGCATGTCGAACTGGTACTGGCTGTATCAGCCGACATCGTACCAAATTGGCAACCGTTACTTAGGTACTGAACAAGAATTTAAAGAAATGTGCGCTGCTGCTGAAGAATATGGCGTAAAGGTCATTGTTGACGCTGTGATCAATCATACCACCAGTGACTATGCTGCGATTTCTAACGAGATTAAGAGTATTCCAAATTGGACTCATGGAAACACACAAATTAAAAACTGGTCCGATCGATGGGATGTCACGCAGAATTCATTGCTCGGGCTGTATGATTGGAATACACAAAATACACAAGTACAGTCCTATCTGAAAGGCTTCTTAGAACGAGCATTAATTGACGGCGCTGACGGATTTCGCTTTGACGCCGCCAAACATATAGAACTGCCGGATGACGGGAATTACGGCAGTCCATTTTGGCCGAATATCACAAATACATCTGCCGAGTTCCAATACGGAGAAATCCTGCAAGATAGTGCCTCCAGAGATGCTGCGTATGCGAAATATATGAATGTAACAGCATCTAATTATGGACATTCCATGAGGTCTGCTTTAAGGAACCGTAATCTGAGCGTGTCGAATGTCTCCCATTATGCGTCTGCTGTGTCTGCGGACAAGTTAGTCACATGGGTGGAATCGCATGATACGTATGCCAATGATGAGGAAGAGTCCACATGGATGAGCGATGACGATATTCGTTTAGGCTGGGCGGTGATTGCTTCCCGCTCAGGCAGTACGCCTCTCTTCTTTTCCAGACCCGAGGGCGGCGGAAATGGTGTGCGCTTCCCGGGGAAAAGCCAAATCGGCGATCGAGGGAGTGGTTTATTTGAAGATCAGGCTATCGTTGCGGTCAATACATTTCACAATGTGATGGATGGACAGCCTGAGGAGCTCTCGAATCCGAATGGAAACAATCAGATATTTATGAATCAGCGCGGCTCGCACGGCGTTGTGCTGGCAAATGCAGGTTCATCTTCTGTCACTATCAATACGTCAACAAAATTACCTGATGGCAGCTATGATAATAAAGCTGGAGACGGTTCATTTCAAGTAACGAATGGTAAACTGACGGGCACGATCAATGCCAGATCTGTGGTTGTTATTTATCCTGACGATATCGCAAATGCGCCTCATGTCTTCCTTGAGAATTATAAAACAGGGGTCACACATTCTTTCAATGATCAGCTGGCGATTACCCTGCGTGCAGATGCGAATACAGCAAAAGCCGTGTATCAAATCAATAATGGGCAAGAGACAGCGTTTAAGGATGGAGACCAATTAACAATCGGAAAAGGAGCTCCATTTGGCACAACATACACCGTTACGTTAAAAGGAACGAACGGTGATGGTGTAACGAGGACCCAAGAATACACGTTTGTCAAAAAAGACCCGTCTTCAGCCAAAATCATCGGCTATCAAAATCCAAATCATTGGGGCCAAGTAAATGCTTATATCTATAAAGATGATGGAGGCCGCGCAATAGAGTTGACCGGATCTTGGCCGGGAAAAGCAATGACCAAGAATGCGGATGGTATTTACACGCTGACGCTTCCTGCGGATACGGATACAACGAACGCCAAAGTGATTTTTAATAACGGCAGCGCCCAAGTGCCCGGCCAAAACCAGCCTGGCTTTGATTATGTTCAAAACGGTTTATATAACAACTCTGGGTTAAGCGGTTCTCTTCCTTATTGAGGGAAGTGGAAACTCTCATAGAAACCATCATAGATGGTTTCTTTTTTGTTCATAAATCAGACAAATCTTTTCTCTTGCAAAAGTTTGTGAAATGTTGCACAATATAAATGTGAAATACTTCACAAACAAACACCGAAGAAAAACAACCCTTGGAAGGATGATTAATGATGAATAAACATGTAAATAAAGTAGCTTTAATCGGAGCGGGTTTTGTTGGAAGCAGTTATGCATTTGCGTTAACGAACCAAGCGATCACAGATGAGCTTGTGGTCATTGATTTAAATAAAGAAAAAGCAATGGGCGATGTAATGGATTTAAACCACGGAAAGGCGTTTGCGCCGCAACCGGTCAAAACATCTTACGGAACATATGAAGACTGCAAGGATGCTGATATTGTCTGCATCTGCGCCGGAGCAAACCAAAAACCTGGTGAGACACGCCTTGAATTAGTAGAAAAGAATTTAAAGATTTTCAAAGGAATCGTCAGTGAAGTGATGGCGAGCGGATTTGACGGTATTTTCTTAATCGCGACAAACCCGGTTGATATTCTGACTTACGCGACATGGAAATTCAGCGGCCTGCCAAAAGAGCGAGTGATCGGAAGCGGCACAACACTAGATTCTGCCAGATTCCGTTACATGCTGAGCGAATACTTTGGTGCAGCGCCTCAAAACGTGCACGCGCATATTATCGGCGAGCACGGCGACACAGAGCTTCCTGTCTGGAGCCACGCGAATATCGGCGGTATGCCGGTTAGTGAACTTGTTAAGAAAAATAATGCATATAAACAAGAGGAACTTGACCAGATCGTAGATGACGTGAAAAACGCCGCTTACCATATCATTGAGAAAAAAGGCGCGACTTATTACGGTGTTGCGATGAGTCTTGCCCGCATTACAAAAGCCATTCTTCATAATGAAAACAGTATTTTAACTGTCAGCACATATCTGGACGGACAATACGGCACAGATGACGTGTACATCGGCGTTCCGGCAATCGTCAACCGCGGAGGAATTGCAGGCATCACTGAGCTGAACTTAAATGAGAAAGAAAAAGAACATTTTCTTCACAGCGCCGGCGTTCTCAAAAACATTTTAAAACCTCATTTTGCAGAACTAAAGGTCAACTAATCGCAACTATAGAGTAAAGGGCTGATTGTCAATGGTTGAGCAGCTGTATGATCCGTTTGGAAACGAGTATGTGAGCGCACTTGTGGCGCTCACTCCAATTCTCTTTTTTCTCTTGGCTTTAACTGTTTTTAAAATGAAAGGCATTCTCGCGGCATTTCTTACCTTAGCCGTCAGTTTCATCGTCTCCGTTTTGGCATTTCATATGCCGATAGAAAAAGCGATTTCTTCTGTTTTGCTGGGAATCGGAAGCGGGCTGTGGCCGATTGGCTATATCGTCCTGATGGCGGTGTGGCTGTATAAAATCGCAGTGAAAACCGGAAAATTCACTATTATTCGTTCCAGCATTGCCGGCATTTCGCCTGACCAAAGGTTACAGCTATTATTAATTGGTTTTTGTTTTAACGCGTTTTTGGAAGGCGCGGCCGGTTTTGGTGTTCCGATTGCGATTAGTGCGGCGCTGCTTGTCGAACTTGGTTTTAAACCGTTAAAAGCGGCGGCGCTCTGCTTGATTGCGAACGCAGCCTCTGGAGCCTTTGGGGCGATTGGGATTCCTGTGATCACAGGGGCGCAGATTGGTGATTTGTCCGCTCTTGAGCTGTCACGGACATTGATGTGGACACTGCCGATCATCTCATTTTTGATTCCGTTTCTGCTTGTTTTCCTATTAGACCGAATGAAAGGAATCAAACAGACTTGGCCTGCCCTATTGGTTGTGAGCGGGCTGTATACAGCGGTTCAGACACTGACAATGGCGGTGCTCGGGCCGGAATTAGCAAACATCTTGGCGGCCCTATTCAGCATGGGCGGGCTTGCGCTCTTCCTTCGCAAATGGCAGCCGAAAGAGATTTACCGGGAGGAAGGAGCCGGCGAGGCTGGTGAGAATAAGGCATACAGTACCGCTGACATTGCGAAAGCGTGGTCTCCTTTCTACATCTTAACTGCGGCGATCACAATCTGGAGCCTTCCTGCTTTCAAAGCGCTTTTTCAAGAAGGCGGACTGTTGTATCAAACAACGCTTCTTTTTAAAATGCCTTTTCTGCATCAGCAAATGATGAAAATGCCGCCGATTACGCCATCCGCCACGCCGTTAGATGCAGTCTTTAAAGTCGATCTGCTGTCAGCTACTGGTACAGCGATTTTAGCGGCGGTCATCGTGACAGGCCTGTTCAGCAAAAATTTCTCTTGTCGGGATGCCTTTGCGTCCATGAAGGAGACAGGAAAAGAGCTGTGGGTGCCGATTATGACGATCTGCTTTGTGATGGGGTTTGCCAATCTGGCCAACTTCGCAGGGCTCAGCTCTTCAATTGGGTTAGCACTGGCCAAAACAGGAGACTTGTTCCCGTTTGTCAGTCCTGTTCTCGGCTGGATCGGCGTGTTCATTACTGGTTCTGTTGTCAGCAATAACGCTTTGTTCGGACATTTGCAGGTTGTTACCGGAGCGCAGATCGGTGCTGGTTCTGATTTGCTGTTAGCCGCAAATACGGCGGGCGGGGTGATGGCGAAACTCGTTTCTCCTCAATCCATTGCAATCGCCGCCGCAGCGGTCGGCCAGACAGGCAAGGAATCTAAACTGTTTAAGCGGACAGTGGCGTACAGCCTCATTCTGTTATTGATCATTTGTATATGGACATTTATTCTAGCAAGATTAGGAGTGTAATCAAAAAAAGCAGTACATGCCAGCCATGTACTGCTTTTTCGTGTTAATTTACTTTCTTCGCCATTTCCGCTGTTGTTTTCACTCTGGCTTTTCCCATAAACAAAATGGTAACCGCCGCGAGGATAATTGGAATCAAAGCGAGCAAAAAGATGTACGTGATACTTGATGACATCGCGTCAATGATGCGATTCAGGATCACATCAGGAATTTGGGAGCGTGTTCCCGCTTGGAAAATCTCCTGCGGATCGCCGATATTTTGCGCGGCGCCTGAGCCTGCTGAGCCTTTCATACCGCTGAAGGCATCACTCAGATTGTTTGTGAACACGTTTGTTTGCACCGTTCCGAAAATGGTGACGCCCAAGGTCATGCCGAATGACCGCAAAAATGAATTTGTAGAGTTGGCCGTCCCCCGAAAGCGAGGTTCAAGATCGTTCATCGATGCCGCCGGTAGCAGGGAAAAATTAAAGCCTACACCAAAGCCGGTAATCATCATAAAGACTGTCAGCCATACCCGTGCCGTCTCCGGTGTCATATTGGATAAAAGCAGCATGCCGATAAAGAAAGCCGTGACAGATATCAGCATCAAATTGCGGAAGCTTGCCTTCGTTTGGAAGATCCCGCCGATCATGCTTCCGATGACTGATCCAATCATCATCGGCGTCAAAATAAAGCCTGCGCTTGTCGCAGAGCTGCCGTAAACCGCCTGAACGAAAATCGGAATAAATACCGCTAAAATAATAAATGTGCCGCCATACAGGAAAGCGAGAATCTGCGCTGTGGCAAACAATCGGTTTTTAAACATCCAGAAAGAAATGATCGGCTCTTCCGCTTTTCTCTCCACAATAAAAAAGGCAATGAAGAAAACGGCGAACACAATAAACAAGCCAATGATCTGAATCGAATTCCAATCGTATGTTTTGCCGCCAAGCTCAAGGGCGAACATCAGGCATACAATGGATACGACCAAAGTAATCGCGCCGCCCCAGTCAATTTTCTGCTTTCTGTGCTCCAGAGATTCTTTGTAATAGCGAATAATGAAAAACAATGACAATGCGCCGATCGGCACATTGATGTAAAACACCCAGTGCCAGCTGATCGCGTCTGTAATGATCGCGCCTAACAGCGGTCCAAGAACACTGGATAATCCAAATACAGCGCCGAACATGCCGGACATCTTACCGCGTTTTTCCGGCGGAAACAAATCAAAGATAATGGTAAAAGCAATTGGCAGGAGCGCGCCGCCTCCAATACCCTGAATGGCCCGGTAGATGATCAGCTGATTCATCGTCTGTGCAATCCCGCATAAAGCCGACCCGATTAAGAAAAAAATAAGTCCAAACAGGAAAAAGCGTTTTCGGCCGTACATATCGGAAAGCTTGCCGTAAATCGGCATTCCGGCCATGACTGCCACCATATAGGACGCCGTTACCCAAGCGAATTTATCGAAGCTTCCAAGATCGGCTACAATGCTGCCCATCGCGGTGGCAACAATCGTATTGTCCATCGCAGACATCAAGATGCCCAGCAGGAGACCGAGGACCACAAATTTGGTGGAAGCCTGCTTTGCTAATGTTGTGTCCATTTGTTCTACCTCCTCTTACTTTTCTATGTAAGTTCTGATATCATGATAATAGTTTGGTCATCGAATATCTCGATTATCAAGATAAATTCGATTTTATAGGGAGGATTGTCAGTTGTCAACAAGAAATTCCAGAAGTGAGTTGGAAAGGACTGCCGTTCAGCTTTTTCGGAAATTGGGCACAAGAACGGTTCTGTTTCACCAAGCAGCCGCTCAAGCTCTCGGTCTGTTTCCCACCGATTTAAAATCAGCTGACATCTTAAATGAAGCAGGGCCAATGACGGCTGGAGAGCTGGGGAAAAAGACGGGCCTCAGCACGGGTTCGGTCACGGCGCTTGTTGACCGTCTGGAAAAAGCGGGGTATGTGGCTCGTGAAAAGGACCCTAGTGATCGCCGTAGAGTCATAATTGTCCCATTGACCGCTTCAAAAAAACATGTAAAAGATTTGTTTCGTTCACTGTCGGAGTCTACGATGGATTTATGCCGCGACTATACCGAAGAGGAACTGGAACTCATTTTCAGTTTCGTAAGAAAAGCCGCCGATATTATGGAGGAAGAGCTTGAACGTCTGAAACAGTAAGCGAAATTGTGCATAGCTTGGCCCGTTCCCGAATAAATTGTACAAGTTACGTAAGAGAAGGGAGTACGGGCCGGTGAACATTTTTTTGAGCTATATTGTGCTTGGACTGTCCTTGTCTGCGCCTGTGGGACCAGTGAATGCGGCGCAAATAGACAAAGGAATTAAAAACGGTTTTTGGCATGCGTGGGTTTTTGGTTTAGGCGCCATGACAGCGGACGGACTGTACATGCTTTTTATTTATTTCGGGCTGTCACAGTTTTTGACCGCTCCATTTGTGAAAACGTTTTTGTGGCTCTTCGGCTTTTTTGTTCTGACCTATACCGGAATTGAAACGCTGAAAAATGTCAGAGAACCGATGGATGTGCGAAGCTCACGAGGAAAAGCGTCGTACCAGAAAACATTCGCTTCGGGTTTTCTCATTTCACTGTCAAATCCATTGAGCATCCTGTTTTGGCTTGGGATTTACGGCAGCATACTTGCGAAAACAGCAGAGGCCTACGATATGAATCAGCTTCTCATCTATAGCTCCGGTATCATGATCGGCATTTTAATCTGGGATTTTTGCATGGCGATCACAGCCAGCATGTTCAGAAATCTGCTTCATGAAAAGCTATTGAGAGGATTGACCGGAATCGCTGGTGTGTCTCTCCTTGTATTTGGATGTTACTTCGGTTATCAAGGCATCAAACAGTTATTGGGCTGATTCATCAAGGACAGTCACCTGCCGCTTCTGGTTTTAATATAGTATCCAGATGATACTGGAGGTGGATCAATGTGGATGGGATGTACACCAAAAGTTTTCTGGAACGTAATCAAGAAGAGCTTCTTGAATGGCAAAGAATCGCTTTTGAGCTTCTGGCAGAAACTGTGGCCGATGGCGCGGATACGTTTCCATGCATTCCCGGACGGCAGGCGTTTCTGACTGACCAGCTCCGCATTGCGTTTGCCGGAGATCCGCGGGAAAACGGTACGGCGGAGGAACTGGCTCCATTGCTTGCGGAGTACGGAAGGATTTCACGGGACACTGGAAAATACGCTTCTCTCATCGTGTTGTTTGACACACCGGAGGATTTGGCTGAGCACTATACGGTTGAAGCGTATGAAGAGCTGTTTTGGTGCTTCTTGAATAGACTAAGCGATCAAGATAAAAAAGAGTGGCCGGAAGACATTCCGACCGATCCCGAGCATTACAAATGGGAGTTTTGTTTTGACGGTGAGCCTTATTTTCTGCTCTGCGCTACACCGGGGCATGAGGCGAGGAGAAGCCGGAGCTTTCCTTATTTTATGATCGCTTTTCAGCCAAGGTGGGTGTTTGAAGAGTTAAATGGATCAACCGCATTTGGCCGCAACATGAGCAGGTTGATCCGCTCTCGTTTGAAAGCCTATGATCAAGCTCCGATTCATCCGCATTTAGGCTGGTACGGAGGAAAGGATAATCGCGAATGGAAACAGTATTTCCTCCGTGACGACGAAAAGCAGGTGTCGAAGTGCCCATTTTCTTATTTGAAGAACATGTTCAACAAAATGAAATAAATCACGAGCTGGCAGGGCGGTCTTTATGTCCCTGCTTTTTTTGATAGATCACTGTAACGACCGCAATAATCGTGAGAAAACCTATACTCACAAAAAAACCGGGCCGGCTTGATTTTTCAAACAGTGTGCCGGACACAGCCGCAGCAATCAGAATCATCGCTGAATAAATTTGCGTTTTCCCCATGCCCTCGGGATCTGTCAGCTTTTTGCTGGAGAACAAGATAAACAGCCAAGTGTATAAAAGCATAAGCCCCGCTGCTGTGGTCATGTGCTCATAAATGTTTTTGGGCAGCACTAAAGACAGTATGATGGATAAAATAAGCCCTGCAAACGTCAGCCCCAGCGCCGGCCAGCATATTTTTTTGCCTTCCTTTAAGGTAAAGCATTTCGGCGCGTCGCCGTCATCAGCCATCGTACAAAGCAATGTCGTAACCGCAAAAAGGGAAGCGACTAGGGTCGAGAACCCGGCGATAATGAAAATTCCGTTAAAAATATCGAGGATAATCTTAAGGTTGTATCCTTTTAGCGACGTAATGAACGGGCTGTCCTGCTGTGTAAACGTGTCTAATGGAACCAGCAGCAAAGCCAGTCCGATCGAAATAATATAAATAACCGCCAGTGTCGCCAGCATCAGCTTCCCTGATTTTGACGCTTCCTCTGGTTTTTTTAAGTGAACCGCCATCAGCCCCATGACCTCAATTCCGCCAAAGGCGTAAAACGCGTAGATTAAACCTGTCCACAGCCCCATGGCGCCGTATGGGAAAAACTCACTCGTCTTATTTGGAATTTGTACATCGTGCTTTCCGCCGGATAAGATGCCGCATAATGCCAGGATGGCAATCACAATAAACATAAAAATAGCGGCTGTTTTGATGACTGCCAGTACGTTTTCAGTCTTCTCAAAAACAGACAGCCCGGTGAAAATAATCAGAAGCCCAAGTACCGCGTAGATTGAAGCGAACACCCATAGCGGGACTTGTGGAAACCAATGCTTCGTAAATAGCGAAATGGCTGTCAGCTGGCTTCCGGTAATCAGCATTTCTGATGACCAATACACCCAACCGTTGCTGAACCCGGCCCATCTGCCGAATGCTTTTCTTGCATACGCGCAAAACGAGCCTTTTTCCGGCTGCTTTGCCGACAGCTTGGCAAGCTGCTCGAATACAAAATACGTGCCGATTGCCCCAATCAGAAATGAAAGCAGAACGGAAAAACCGCTTTTCACTATGGCAATGCTGGAACCGAGAAAAAATCCTGTTCCGATTGTGCATCCTATCCCGATTAATGACAGCTGCCACCAAGCCAAGTTTCCTTTTTGCTGGTCTTTTTTTGTTTGACTCATCAATTTCAACCCCTTTTATCTAAGGTTAGATTGCGACCCGCCTGAAGCTTATATACATCGGATTTTTGCCTCTTTTTACATGGAGAAGGCGGCGAACGCCCATACTAATGAAAAAAGGAGCGAAGCAATGACACAGCAATATATTATTGAGCCGAAAAAAGGGCTTGGTCTGAAGCTGAAAAAGGGGCAGGTTTTGAAGGTGATTGATGTAGAAGGGCAGCAGATAGCAGATTTTGTCGCGTACCATGCCAAAGATTTTTATGAGCACCTTGATCAGGGCGCGACCATTGATGCCAATCATTCTATTCATGTGAAGGTCAATGACCATCTCTACTCCAATCTGTACAAACCGATGCTGACGCTGATTGAGGATACGGTCGGCAAACATGATCTCCTGCTTCCCGCCTGCCGACCTGATATGAACAGGCTGTTATACGGCAAGCAAAAGGATGAGTTTCAGGATACGTGCTATGACAATATGAACCGGGCGCTTGAGCAGTTTGGCGTACCGAAGCCTCACATGCATTACCCATTTGCGATTTTTATGAATACTGTCCTTGATGAGAGAGGGAACCTGTCTGTGGAAACGCCGCTTTCGAATGCCGGCGATTATGTAAGGCTGAGAGCGGAAACGGATTTGATTGTCGCGTTTTCTTCCTGTCCGATCGAAAAAGGAAAGTGTAATGGAGACAGTGTAACGTCAATACGGGTGGAAGTCAGCTGATCTCTCTTGTTCACTGCAAATGAAAACCTATGCTATATTTAATAGGGATACATAACGATGATTCATTTCCATTCAGTTGGGGAAATGATCAAATAAGAAACAGCGATTGTACAGGAGGAATGAGTAGGATGAGTGTGCAGGAAACGATTATGCGTGAATTACATGTGAAGCCCTCAATTGATCCAAAACAAGAAATTGAGGACCGAATCAATTTTTTAAAGCAGTATATAAAGAAAACCGGCGCTAAAGGCTTTGTATTGGGAATCAGCGGCGGACAGGATTCATCTCTTGCCGGGCGCCTTGCCCAGCTTGCCGTGGAAAGCATTCGCGAAGAGGGCGGAGACGCTCAGTTTATCGCGGTCCGTCTTCCGCATGGCACACAGCAGGATGAAGACGATGCCCAGCTCGCTCTGAAATTCATCAAGCCGGACAAATCCTGGAAATTTGACATTCAATCAACAGTCAGCGCTTTTGCAGATCAATATCAGCAAGAGACAGGCGATAAGCTGACAGACTTTAATAAAGGGAACGTAAAAGCGAGAACGAGAATGATTGCTCAATACGCGATCGGCGGCCAAGAAGGCCTTCTTGTGATTGGAACAGACCATGCGGCCGAAGCCGTAACTGGTTTCTTTACGAAATACGGTGACGGAGGCGCAGATCTCCTGCCGCTGACAGGCTTAACAAAGCGTCAGGGAAGAAGCCTGCTGAAAGAG
This sequence comes from Bacillus sp. 0209A, assembly GCF_036765095.1. Classification (NCBI taxonomy): domain Bacteria; kingdom Bacillati; phylum Bacillota; class Bacilli; order Caryophanales; family Bacillaceae; genus Bacillus; species Bacillus sp. 0209A. The sequence goes on along the minus strand of NZ_JBAIZV010000007.1, from coordinate 48,445 downwards.
CTGGGTGCACCGGAACGCCTATACTTAAAAGAACCAACTGCCGATCTGCTCGACGAAAAACCGCAGCAGACGGATGAAACAGAGCTGGGCATTTCCTACGAAGAGATTGATGATTATCTTGAAGGAAAAGAAGTATCAGCGAAAGTGTCAGAAGCGCTGGAAAAACGCTACAGCATGACTGAACATAAACGCCAGGTTCCGGCTTCTATGTTTGATGACTGGTGGAAATAAGACCCAGAAAGCCCGCTCTCGGAGCGGGCTTTTGTTCATGTGCAGGATCTTTATTTGATGCGGATATGATTCAGCTTTACCATCAATCTGTCGGTGAACCTTCGGAGGCTGCCTCTCGTATCAGGGTCTAATGTAAGCTTGGCTTTCGCGGCAATGGTTTCTGCCGCATCCTGAATCGACATGTTGTCTGTTTGGAGGTGATCCGCAAAGACTGGTGATGACAATCCTTCAATGCAGCGGTCGATTTGTTTGGCGGCCCATGAGTTTTGTCCTTCTGCTCTTGTGCGCAGCCGTTTTAACAAGGTTTCCTTTGAAGCCATTAGTGTAAAGTGGTGAACCGTCTGGCCGTCATGTCTAAGCCTGCCGATGATCTCATTAAAGTATTCAGGGTGTACAATCGTCATAGGCACAATGATGATGCCGCGGTATGTATCGGTCAGGGAGGCAAGCAAGCTGTAATTGAACGCCCGCCATAAGGGATAGCTTTGAAAATCGTCCTCCGCGATCTCCGGCGGTATCATGGAGCGCATCGCAAATCCCATTTTCTCAGGATCATACACGTAAGACGGTTTCAGCCTTCTATGCAGTTCGAAGGCTGTTTGTGTTTTTCCGGAACCGAACGCCCCGTTTATCCAAATGATCATCTCCATTTCCCCCTTCTCACTTATGATACAAAAAAAAGGCCCTTCGAACGAAGAGTCAGCAGGAAAAACAATAAAAGCAGTGAGTTTGAAAGATTTTAATGCTTTTTTGCGTCGACGTATTAAAATATCTGTAAAAATGTTGTACAATGAATGTCATTCAGGCAAAAGCGCCGCCAAAAGGACGGGCAAGCCGGTATCTATATAAATATTCGTAAAATAAGCATATAATGAATATAAAATTTCATTCCTTAGGAGGATTTCGCCGAAGATGAACGCTAAACGAGCCATCCCAGTAAGAGAAAGAAATATCGTCCTGATCGGATTCATGGGTGTAGGAAAAACGACAATCGGCCAATTGGTCGCTAAAAAATTATATAGAGATTTTATCGATATAGACCAAGAGATTGAAAAAGATTTCAATATGTCGATCCCTGAGATGTTTGAGAAAAAGGGTGAAGATTTTTTTCGGAAAACGGAGAAGGAATATATTTTAGACATTTGCCATCATAAACGATTCAAAATCGTATCTCTGGGGGGCGGGTCATTTAAACAAGAGGAAATCAGAACGTGCTGTCTGGAAAACTGTCTCGTGCTTCATCTAGACCTGTCATGGGAGAACTGGAAGCAGCGAGCGGACTTATTGATCGAGAACCGCCCTGTGCTGCACAACCGTTCAATGGATGACATGGAACAGCTGTTTAACGAAAGAAAAGCCATTTACGACAAACACAATTCAAAAGTCGCAACAGACAACCTTTCTCCTGAAGAGGTCGCCGATTATATTGCGGAGACATTGAAAATCGGCTGGGATCTTTATCAGCCAATGTAAAAGCCGTGCGGAGCGCACGGCTTTTTATTTTACGCCTTGAATCAAAATCGCTTTTAAGCAAAAGGAGTCGGGCTGTCCGTTTTGATTCAATTTGATACAGAACGTGTCACTTGCTTCGTCTGATGCCTGATGTAAATGGCTGATAATCTGTTTTTCTCGATCGGCAGGGGTTCCGCCCCGTTTAATCCAGCTTTCGTATTGAATCGGCAAGTTCCACTTTTGGACTTCTTGATAGCCCAGCTGATGAGCGGTGAACATTGACTGCCATTCTGATAATGAACTTTCCCGCACGTGGGAAGGGTCTCGGAGCCGGTTCAGGTGATTGACAAACTCATCAAGAACGAGATCTTCAGGCGCGTAATGGTCGACCAAGAGGAAACGCCCGCCCTTTTTCAACACACGTGCAACTTCGCTGACGGCTTTACGGACATCTGAAAAATGGTGGGCCGCGTATCGACAGGTGATGATATCAAATGAGTCGTCAGGGAAAGGGAGCGATTCCGCCGTTCCTTGCTGAAAGCGTACGTTTCCCGCTCCTTTTTCCTGCGCAAAGGAGGCCGCAACCTCTACCATTTCTATCGTCGCATCAATGCCGACGCACTCCTGTACATATGGGGAAAATGCCAGCGCCGTATGGCCGGCACCCGCTCCGATATCCAGCACCCGATCATCAGCCCGGCATTGCGCCGTTTTGATCATAATACCCAAATCTTCCCCCTCGGCAAATACCTTCTCATCCCGATACATCTCGGCGTTTTTCGAAAACGGCGTTTCATTTGTCATGTCAACCAGCTCCTTTTTTCTGTTTGATGATATGGATTATGTTAGCAATTTCTGTTATGATTCGTCCAAGATATAAAAATGATAAAAACGATAGGTTTAACCTATGGAGGCTGAAATGGATATTAAAGTGATGGAATACGCAGCGGAAATCGCCCGGCGCCAAAGCTTTACAAAGGCGGCGGAGCATCTTCATATCGCTCAGCCATCTCTCAGCCAGCAAATCAAAAAGCTTGAGGCTGAGCTTGGGCTTACCCTTTTCCACAGATCCCACGGCTCTGTTACCCTGACACCCCACGGCCGGCGTTTCATTGAAAAAGCCGAGGACATCATTCGTTCCAGAGATGATTTGCTCCGGGAGATGCAGGAGCGGTCGCAGGGGCTTGGGCATAAGCTTTCCATCGGGATTCCCGCTGTCACGGGGAGATATCTCTTTCCGCCTCTGCTGAAGCAGTTTTTGGCGCGCTATCCTCATGTAGAGGTTCAGCTTGTTGAAAAAGACCCTGCTTCATTAGAGGAAATGACGGCAAAGGGAGAGGTTGACCTTTCTGTTTTGTCCTTGCCGATCGAGGATGAACGGCTCGCCATTACACCCTTGCTCACGGAACCGATTGTTCTCGCGGTGCCTAAGGAAAAACAAAGGTGGATGCCTCCGGAAATGACCGCGCTGATTGAGAAAGCGCTGGAAGGAGAGGAGGGCCGCCAGCCGTCCGTGCCCCTTGAAATGGCGAGGCACGTGCCTTTTATTCTGTTAAAAGAAGGCTTCGGTTTTCGAAGGACAGTTCTCGATCTCTGTGCGGAAAGCGGCTTTAAGCCGAATACTGCCTTTAAGACGAGCCATATTGAAACCGCGCAATCTCTTGTGGCAAACGGCTTAGGTGTGACAATGGCGCCGAATATGGTCAGAAGGGATAAGGACCCGGGTGTAATCTATTTATCTATTCAATCAGCGCCATCCCGAACCCTTGTCTTTGTATTTTTAAAGAACCGATATGTCAGTCTGACAGCTCAGGCTTTTATGGAAATGAGCCGGGAAAATCTTAAACAAACGTTTGATGAAGGCTGTTTGGAAAACAAAAGTGAAAATATTTAGAAAACGTGGTAGTATAGAATACAAACTAAAACTAATAAAACAAAGGGGAATAATCGGAAATGCAACTATTCGATATGCCGCTCGACCAATTGCAAGCGTATAAGCCTGAAAAAACAGCACCGAAAGATTTTTCTGAGTTTTGGAAATCGTCTTTGAATGAACTTGCAAAAGTCCAAGCGGCACCTGATTTACAGCCGGTTGATTATCCTGCTGAGGGGGTTAAGGTGTACCGCCTCACATATAAAAGCTATGGAAATGCCCGCATTGCCGGATGGTACGCGGTGCCTGACAAGGAAGGCCCGCATCCGGCGATCGTCAAATATCACGGCTACAACGCAAGCTATGACGGTGAGATTCATGAAATGGTGAATTGGGCGCTTCACGGATACGCGGCATTCGGCATGCTTGTCCGCGGGCAGCAGAGCAGCGAGGATACGAGTATTTCTCCGCATGGTCACGCTTTAGGCTGGATGACGAAAGGTATTCTTGATAAAGATACATACTATTACCGCGGCGTTTATTTGGACGCCGTCCGCGCGCTTGAAGTCATCAGCAGTTTTGACGAAGTCGACGAAACTAGAATAGGTGTGACAGGCGGAAGCCAAGGCGGCGGCTTAACAATTGCCGCAGCAGCTCTGTCAGACATTCCGAAAGCCGCGGCTGCCGATTATCCTTATTTAAGCAACTTTGAACGGGCCATTGATGTGGCGCTTGAACAGCCGTACCTTGAAATCAATTCCTTCTTCAGAAGAAATGGCAGCCCGGAAACAGAAGAGCAGGCGATGAAGACACTTTCATATTTCGATATTATGAATCTTGCTGACCGAGTAAAGGTGCCTGTCCTGATGTCGATCGGCCTGATTGACAAGGTCACCCCGCCGTCCACCGTGTTTGCCGCCTACAATCACTTGGAGACAGAGAAAGAGCTGAAGGTGTACCGCTACTTCGGGCATGAATATATCCCTGCCTTTCAAACGGAAAAACTTGCTTTCTTTAAGCAGCATCTGAAAGGCTGATAAATATGAAAAGCCGCCGCACATCATCAGGCGGTTTTTTTCTGCAAACTGCCGGAATGAAACCAGACTGGAGACGAATAGATATGAAACAAAGGATCATTGATGAATTAAAACGAATCGAGCAGTCATACGGAGTCAAAATCGTATATGCCGTTGAATCAGGAAGCCGCGCCTGGGGATTCCCGTCCCAGGACAGTGATTACGATGTCCGCTTTATTTATGTGCCGAAAAAGGAATGGTATTTTTCAATTGAGCAGGAGCGTGATGTCATTGAGGAACCGATTCACGATTTGCTGGATATCAGCGGCTGGGAGCTGAGAAAGACGCTGCGCCTCTTCAAAAAATCAAACCCGCCGCTCCTTGAATGGCTGTCCTCAGACATTGTGTATTACGAAGCATTTACAACCGCAGAGCAGCTAAGAAAGCTGCGGACGGAGGCGTTTAAGCCCGAAGCCAGCGTGTATCACTATATCAATATGGCGAAAAGGAACGTCAAGGATTACCTTCAAGGGCAAGAGGTCAAAATCAAAAAGTATTTCTACGTGCTTCGGCCTATCTTGGCTTGCAAATGGATTGAAAAGCACGGAACCATTCCGCCAATGGATTTTACTGTTTTGATGAATGAACTTGTTACTGATTCTGAGCTGAAGGCAGAAATGGAAACCTTGCTTGAACGGAAAAGAAGAGGCGAAGAGCTTGATCTTGAAGCGCGAATTCATGTTATTCATCAGTTTATTGAAACGGAAATCGAAAGAATCATGGAAGCAGCAAAAACGCTGAAAGCAGAACAAAAGGATATGACACCTGAACTGAATCGTTTGCTTTTGAATACGGTTGAAGAAGTATGGAAGGATGGAGGAAGCTGATGTTTTTTGTCGCTTCCTTTTCCCCTTTATTCGACACGATTCCCCGACTTTCTAACTATCTGATTGTGGTAAATCCACAAAAATAATCAGAATCTTTGTATTTTGAGAATATTGTGAACGTGGGTTTTGTCCATTTACAATTAACTCATACAAATACTTCTTAGATTGCGGGGTGTTGAGGTTGGAAGTGATCACAAGAGATTTTTTCTTATTTTTATCCAAAAGCGGCTTTCTCAATAAAATGGCAAAGAACTGGGGAAGCCGGGTAGCAGCGGGTAAAATTATCGGAGGGAATGATTTTAACAGTTCAATCCCGACGATTCGACAGCTTAACAGCCAAGGCTTGTCAGTTACTGTCGATCATTTAGGAGAGTTTGTAGACAGCGCAGAGGTCGCGCGGGAGCGTACGGAAGAGTGCATTCAAACCATTGCGACGATTGCGGATCAGCAGCTGAACTCACAAGTTTCTTTAAAAATGACGTCTTTAGGTCTCGATATAGATATGGATCTGGTGTATGAAAATATGACGAAAATCCTTCAGACGGCCGAGAAGCATAAAATCATGGTCACCATCGACATGGAAGATGAAGTCAGATGCCAGAAAACACTTGATGTTTTCAAGGATTTCAGAAGGAAATACGAGTATGTGAGCACAGTGCTGCAAGCCTATCTGTACCGAACGGAAAGTGATATTGACGATTTGGATTCTTTAAACCCGTTCCTTCGCCTTGTAAAAGGAGCTTATAAAGAATCACAAAAAGTAGCTTTCCCGGAGAAAAGCGATGTCGATGAAAATTATAAAAAAATCATCCGAAAGCAGCTCTTAAACGGTCACTATACAGCGATTGCCACACATGACGACAAAATGATCGACTATACAAAGCAGCTTGCCAAAGAAAATGGCATCGCCAATGACAAGTTTGAATTTCAGATGCTGTACGGCATGCGGTCGCAAACCCAGCTCAGCCTCGTAAAAGAAGGTTATAACATGAGAGTCTACCTGCCATACGGCGAAGATTGGTACGGCTACTTTATGAGACGCCTTGCAGAACGTCCGTCAAACATTGCATTTGCTCTCAAAGGAATGACAAAGAAGTAAAAAAGGAGAGATTATCATGACAACACCTTACAAACACGAGCCATTTACAAATTTCCAGGATCAAAACAATGTAGAAGAGTTTAAAAAAGCGCTTGCGACGGTAAGCGAATATTTAGGAAAAGACTATCCGCTTGTCATTAACGGCGAGAGAGTGGAAACAGAAGCGAAAATCGTTTCGATCAACCCGGCTGATAAAGAAGAAGTCGTCGGCAGAGTGTCAAAAGCTTCTCAAGAGCACGCTGAGCAAGCAATTGAAGCGGCTGCGAAAGCATTCGAGGATTGGAGATACACGTCTCCGGAAGAAAGAGCGGCTGTCCTTTTCCGCGCTGCTGCCAAAGTCCGCAGAAGAAAACATGAATTCTCCGCTTTGCTTGTAAAAGAGGCAGGGAAGCCATGGAACGAGGCAGATGCTGATACGGCTGAAGCGATCGACTTTATGGAATATTATGCACGCCAAATGATCGAACTGGCAAAAGGCAAACCTGTCAACAGCCGTGAAGGCGAGAAAAACCAATATGTATACACGCCGACTGGTGTAACAGTTGTTATTCCGCCTTGGAACTTCTTGTTTGCGATCATGGCTGGCACGACAGTGGCGCCGATCGTTACTGGAAATACAGTTGTTCTTAAACCTGCGAGCGCGACACCTGTCATTGCTGCAAAATTCGTTGAAGTGCTTGAAGAGTCTGGATTGCCGAAAGGTGTAGTCAACTTCGTTCCTGGCAGCGGGGCGGAAGTCGGTGACTACCTTGTTGACCATCCGAAAACTAGCCTTATCACATTTACGGGATCAAGAGAAGTTGGTACGAGAATTTTCGAACGCGCGTCGAAAGTCCAGCCGGGCCAGCAGCACTTAAAACGTGTTATTGCTGAAATGGGCGGAAAAGATACAGTTGTCGTTTGTGAAGATGCAGATGTTGAACTTGCTGCACAATCGATCTTCCAGTCAGCGTTCGGCTTTGCGGGACAAAAATGTTCTGCAGGTTCACGTGCAGTTGTCCATGAAAAAGTGTATGATCAAGTATTGAAGCGTGTCATTGAAATTACGGAATCTAAAGTGACAGCAAAACCTGACAGTGCGGATGTTTATATGGGGCCTGTCATTGACCAAGGTTCTTATGATAAAATTATGAGCTATATTGAGATCGGAAAACAGGAAGGACGTTTAGTAAGCGGCGGCACTGGTGACGATTCAAAAGGATACTTCATCAAACCGACGATCTTCGCTGACCTTGATCCGAAAGCAAGACTCATGCAGGAAGAAATTTTTGGGCCTGTCGTTGCATTTTCTAAAGTGTCAAACTTTGATGAAGCTTTAGAAGTGGCAAACAATACTGAGTACGGTTTGACAGGCGCTGTTATTACAAACGACCGCAAAAACATCGAGCGTGCGAAACAGGAATTCCATGTCGGAAACCTGTACTTCAACCGCAACTGTACAGGCGCTATCGTCGGCTACCATCCGTTCGGCGGCTTCAAAATGTCCGGAACGGATTCAAAAGCAGGCGGGCCGGATTACTTGGCACTGCACATGCAGGCTAAAACGATCAGTGAAATGTTCTAAAGCGGGACTAAATGGGCATCCTCCCTGCGGGGATGTCCATTTCATCCATATACCATAAAAAAGAGGAGGAAGTGCCATAGAAAACACACAGCTGATTATTTCGATTTGTATTTATATGGCGGGGATGCTGCTGATCGGCTACTTTGCTTACAAGCGTACGTCGAATCTGACGGATTACATGCTGGGAGGACGCTCTTTGGGACCGGCCGTAACCGCTCTCAGTGCCGGCGCTGCCGATATGAGCGGCTGGCTGCTGATGGGGCTCCCGGGCGCTATGTTTTCAACGGGTCTGAGCGGTGTGTGGATTGCGTTCGGACTTTGTCTTGGAGCATGGGCGAACTGGCTCTACGTCGCGCCGCGGCTGAGAACCTATACGGAACAAGCGGGGAATTCCATCACAATTCCCGGATTCCTAGAAAACCGCTTCGGAGATCAAACAAAGCTTCTTAGATTGTTTTCAGGGATTGTGATTTTAGTCTTCTTCACATTTTATGTTTCGTCTGGAATGGTATCCGGCGGTGTTTTATTCAACAGTATTTTGGGGATGGAATATCATACAGGCTTGTGGGTTGTGACTGGTGTTGTTGTGGCATATACTCTGTTTGGCGGCTTTTTGGCAGTCAGCTGGACAGATTTTGTTCAGGGGATCATTATGTTTGCCGCACTCATTCTTGTTCCGATCGTTACGTTTTTCCACACGGGAGGAACAAGTGAAGCAGTTACTGAAATCCGGTCTGTTGATCCAGATATGTTTAATATTTTCAAAGGAACAAGCGTCCTTGGCATTATTTCTTTGTTTGCATGGGGTTTGGGATACTTTGGACAGCCGCATATCATTGTGCGTTTTATGGCAATAACGTCTGTCAAAGAGATCAAAAAAGCGCGCAGAATCGGAATGGGCTGGATGATGTTGTCGGCAGTCGGCGCTGTGCTGACCGGTTTGGGCGGAATCGCTTATTACCATCAGAATGGCATGACACTGAAGGACCCAGAGACGATCTTTATTCAATTAGGGAATATTTTGTTCCATCCGATTATTACAGGTTTTCTGATATCAGCTATTTTGGCCGCGATTATGAGTACAATTTCTTCCCAGCTGCTTGTGACATCAAGCTCTTTGGTAGAAGATTTGTATAAGTCGATGTTCAGGCGCTCAGCCTCTGATAAAGAGCTGGTGTTTTTGGGCCGTTTGGCTGTGCTTGTGATTTCTGTCATCGCGTTATTCCTAGCTTGGGAGAAAAATAATACGATCCTTGGATTGGTTAGCTACGCGTGGGCTGGCTTCGGCGCATCATTCGGGCCGGTTGTACTGCTCAGTCTGTTTTGGAAACGAATGACTAAATGGGGGGCACTCGCCGGCATGATTGTGGGAGCAGCAACTGTAATCATTTGGGCGAATGCCGGTCTTTCGGATTTTCTGTATGAAATCATACCTGGTTTTGCTGCGAGCCTATTATCTGTCTTTATCGTCAGTATATTGACGCAGGCTCCGTCACAAGCTGTCGCAGACCAGTTTAAAGACTACCAAGATACAATGTCACAATAAAGATCGAAAGGAGGAGGAAGGGGCTGTCCCTTTTTCCTCTTTTCTCCTTTTAAACGGGCCGTTTTTTTCTTTTGGAAACAAACGTATTTTTTTTCTATACAAATAGACCCCGTATGGATATGATTAAAGTAAAAAAAAGTATAGGAGAAAAAGGTATGGAAGAGCTTTTAGAGAGAGTTTTTTCATTTTCAGATGTCGATAAGCTGATTGACTTCATCAGTTATGAACTGCAAAAACCAGTCATACTGGAAAGCGCAGATTTCTTTTTGTTAGCCTATAATTCTTACTATATTAACCATTTTGATTCTGCCAACCAGCAGACTATTTTTTCAAAAAAATGCCCGGTTCAGATTTTTGAGAGATTTCTGAAGGATGGAGTCATTGAAAAACTGAAAACAGAACCTGAGCCTTTTCGCGTCAATAAAATTGAAAGCATTGGGTTAAACCAGAGAGTGGTCGTGAGTGCGAAACACAAAGGGGATGTCATGGGCTACATCTGGGTTCAGGAGCTGGACCAAAATCTGACGGAAGAAGAACTCGACTTTTTGTATGAGACCTCTTTCCATGTCGGGAAAATCATTTATAAAACGAACAAGCTGAAACAGGAAAAGGAAGAAAAAGCAGAAGATCTTGTCAAACGGGCGATCTATCAGCAATTTACCTCTGAGAAGGAACTCAAACGGGAAGCCGAAAGGATTAACACCGTGCTGCCTTCCATGTTTTCAGTTGTCATCCTGCACGCCGCGAATGGGGATGGGGAAGCGGTTGAGGATTTAAAGGAAAATATCAGGTCGTACCTAAATTTACGGGATAAAGTCAGTCATGTCTTAACGATTGATTCAAATATTGTCATCGTCGTAGCGAGTTTTTCCCAAAAAAGCTCCGTCTCCTCGGCAGCTTCTGAATTTATTAACAAGCTGTTAACACATTTTCACTTTCAAAGAATTCCCACCCCTATTTATATCGGTATCGGAAACGAATATGATCACCTTTTAAAGCTTGGCAAGAGCTACACAGAAGCGCTTGAAGTGATCAAAGCCGCGGAAATCACCGGCAATCAGGAAAACATTCCATATGAATATGCAAAACTCGGCATTTACCGTTATTTAGAAAGCATTGAACAGAAAAATAAATTTTTAAAATACGAGAATAAGGATTTGGCTTTATTAAAAGCAAAAGACCAAGAAAGCAGCACCGAGCTGCTGAAAACGCTGGAAATCTATCTTCTCAACAACTGCAAAACAAAACCAGCAGCAGAACAGCTGTTTATTCACCAGAATACATTGAATTACCGCATCAAACAGATTACTGAAATGACGTCGATAAATTTAAGCGATTTTAGGACACGATGCCAGCTCTATCTCGATTTGATGCTGATGAAAAAGAAATAAAAAAGAAACCAGTCCGTGTACTGGTTTCGTCTTCACTTAAAATCCTCTGTAAACGTAAGGATCATCAGGCTTTTTAATGGTGTTCCAGTCGGTCACTTTCAGAACAGGAAGCGTTGATTTGAAAGGCTGATAATATTCTGAGGCCAGCGTGCCCTTAATATGAATCCATTCATCATCCTCGATGTTGATGTCCTTCGGAAACTCCACAAGCATCCCGTAAACGCCGGAATCAGCGATACAGTGAATGACGCCAAACCTCAACACGAACAGCTGGTTTTTGTTAATCGCATTTCCTTTATACGCAAATCCATGAAATTCAATCGTCCGTCCGAGAAATTCGCCAGGATAGTTATATATGGTTTCCATGCCTTTTAGGAAATCTTCATCGGTCAGCGAAATCTCTTTCTTGCTGGAATATTTCTTAAACAGTTGTTTCATCTGTTTATCATAGCTGTCTTGCGCGTAGTAAAGGCTGGCATCAGGCCGCAAATACTGTGTTTGCGAGTAATGGTCTCCGCTCTCCATCGCCTTAAACGAGAACCCTTTTGTTTTGACAATGGATGAGTCAAGCGTCGCAATCGGGAAGAAAATACCCGACACCAAAGGGAAAAGAAAAACAACATAAATCAAATAACGCTGATAAAATGGCTTGTTTTGTTCATGCTCGTGATCATGGCCGCATCCGCAATCATGATTATGCCCGCCTTTTTCAGGCGACTTGATAAATACATATGCTTGAACGGCTGTCAGTATGGCCAGCAGGAAGATCGCAATAAAGGAAAGATAGGCATATTTCATATTGATATATTTTGTAAGATTTCCTGAGGCATGCAGATGATAAAAGAAAAACGTAAATCCCATCAGCACCAATAGACGAAACATCCAATCACCCCTTTACCAGTAGTGATCCCGCTAAGACGAGCACGACAATGTACGTAATCAGCAGGAAAACAAATCGTTTTTTGAAGGCCGCAAGCATCATCAATAGATTCTTAATATCCACCATCGCACCAAAGACGAGAAAGGCGATTAACGATCCTAATGAAAATGTGCTGCTGAAGGAAGACGCGATGAACGCATCAACTTCTGAACAGAGCGACAAGACAAACGCCAGCCCCATCATCACAAGGGAAGAGGATATATCATTCTGCCCGATCGCAAGCAGAGTGGATGTTTTGACATACGTCTGCATAGCGGCTGCGATAAAGGCGCCGATAATTAAATATTTCCCCACGGAGAAAAATTCTTCAATGGCATGACGCAAGGTCCCTCCCAGCTTTTGCAGCAGGGTGTGGTGATGATGGTGGTGATGCCCGGGTTCATGAGGCTTTAAAAGCTGGTTATCTTTAAATTGATAGGATAAGATAATCCCAATGATCACCGATACCGCGAGCGCCAGTCCGCCCCGATAAAAGACAACGCTCCATCTGTTCCCGAACGCAATAAAAGTAGAAAATAAGACGATAGGATTGATGATCGGCGCGGTCAGCATGAAAGCAACGCCCGCATGCAGAGGAACCCCCTTTAGCAGAAGCCGCCTTGTAATCGGGATAATGCCGCACTCGCAGGCGGGAAATAATACGCCGGCTAGCGCACCAAATAAAACGGCGAGAAAGCGGTTCTTTGGCATGATCCTTGCAATCATTTCTTCAGAAACAAACATTTGAATGATTCCGGAAAGGATGACGCCGATCAGAATAAACGGAATGGCTTCTATTAAAATGCTGATAAAAATAGAATTCAGCTGAAGAAAAGATGATTGTGCTGTCACAATAAAACCTCCGCTCATGTTAAGCTGCCTTTTATCATATCAGAAAAAAGGCACTGCTTGTTTGACGGAGGAGGAGGAAAAATTGTTTCACTTTGTTTAGGATTCTAAAAATTCGAGTATGATTCTATCTGTTTCAGCAGCTTCTTTCCCGAGCCAGATCAGGTGCCCCCATGAGTGAAGCAAATGGAGAGCAGCGTCAGGAATGTGTTTTTTTGCATAATGTGCATGTGACTTGTTGATAAATCCATCATAAACACTCTGCATAATCAGTACGGGGCACGGGATGGCCTGCAGCTCCTTTGAAGAGATAGCGGCGGTTTGTGACAAGTCTAGCAGAAATCCGTCACCGGAGCGCTGCCGGCTGTTCATTTTCCGAAATGCTTCTATGTCTTTTTCATCCATCATGGACTTGATTCGCTGAAACGAAAGCGTGCTGAATTGCGGGCTCATGGCTTGAAACATCAAACGCGGGAAGGCGTTATTCAAATAAGAAATCAGCTTCCATATCCGCTTTTCCAACGGCGGGCGGAAGAGGATTCTCCCCATTTTATATTCAATGTCTTTTGGAGTGAGCCATTCTTTGGTGACCGCGGATTGCAGGGTCAGAGTGTTCACCCTTTCCGGATATTGTGAGGCAAAGCTTATGCCGCTCGGCCCTCCTGCTGAGATGGCTATGACATGGACACTGTCGATTTGTAAATGACTTAATAGTTTTACATAGAAACGACAGGCGTCAGCAAGACTTTTTCCAATCTCTTTTGACGTTCGTCCGTAACCGGGCCTTGAAGGCGTGATGATGGAATACCCATGCTCAATCAGCGCCGTGTACCCGAATTCCTCATAACAATTTGAATGCCCGCCATGCATGACAAGAATGGGAGCTCCCTTGCCTGTAACAGAATATTCTAGTGTATGTCCTTCGAAAGTGATCGTTTCAACTCGTCTTTTCATCTGTTTCTCCCAATTGTTTTTCTGCCTATTATAGGGTTTTCAACAATTTATCACAAGGAGCAGAAATGAATAAACACAGGCTCGTGAAATATGATATACTTTTTATTGATATTCATTCTCAATTAAAACGATTTTGATATAGATGTGAACGGGAGGCAGGACGGATGGCTGAGAATCAACAGGTGTATGACGTCACAATTATAGGCGGAGGGCCGATCGGGCTGTTTACGGCTTTTTACTGCGGGATGCGGGAGCTGAAAACGAAAGTAATCGAATTTTTGCCGCGGCTCGGAGGGAAGGTATCTTTATTCTTTCCTGAGAAAATCATTCGGGATATCGGCGGAATACCGGGGATTGCGGGAAAGCAGCTGATCGAGCAGCTGAAGGAGCAGGCGGCGACGTTTGATCCTGACATCGTGCTGAATCAGCGTGTGACCGGATTTGAACGCTTGGAAGACGGCACCATTGCGCTGACAAGCTCTGAAGGAGAAAAGCATTATACACGTACCGTGATTTTAGCTGTCGGCATGGGAACGCTTGAGGTCAATGAGTTTGACAGTGAGGATGCAACCCGGTACGCGGGCAAAAATCTTCATTATGGAGTGGAGAAGCTTGATGCGTTTAAAGGGAAGCGGGTCGTGATTTCAGGCGGCGGAGATACTGCGGTCGATTGGGCTAATGAGCTGGAACCGATTGCGGCTTCTGTGACTGTCGTTCACCGGCGTGAGGAATTCGGCGGAATGGAAAGCAGCGTGACGAAGATGAAGCAATCATCGGTGCAGGTGCTCACTCCTTATTGTCTGGAGCAGCTGAGCGGCGATGAGGAGCGTATCCAAAACGTGACGATTTGTCATACTGAGTCATCTGGCCAGATGGAAAACATAGAGGTTGACGAGCTGATCGTTAATCATGGCTTCAAAATTGATCTCGGACCGATGAAGGAGTGGGGGCTGGAGATTGAAGAAGGCAGGGTGAAAGCTGACAGACATATGCGGACGAATCTTCCGGGTGTGTTTGTGGCGGGTGACGCGGCTTTTTATGAAAGCAAGCTGAGATTGATTGCCGGCGGCTTTACGGAAGGCCCGACAGCGGTCAACAGCGCGAAGGCATATTTGGACCCTAAGGCCGAGAATATGGCGATGTATTCAACCCATCACAAAAAATTGGTGCATAAATAAAACAGCCCTTAAGAAAAGGGCTGCCGCAATTAGCTGTGAATGAGCTTTTTTTCCGCCTGTTGATTTTGAATTAAAGCAAATAATTCATCCTGCTCTTGGACCGCTGTGAATCCATAAGCATCGGCAGTTGAGTCATCGCCTATGCAGACGATAGGAGGTCGGTTAGCTGATGGCTCCGGCGAAATACCAATTTGTTCGCCTGCGCTGATCAATTGCTGAACGGACGGCTTGCTCGGGCAAATGACCATATGCAGCGGAGATTCACTGATGGTTCGCTGAATCATGTGGGTGAACCGGTCATCTATGACGTTTTCATGGGTGATATAAAACGTACAGGACTCATGCTTCTGCACGTTTTCCACTGAATGGCGGCTCCCGACAACAAGACGTTTTTCTGAATCAGGCTGAGTGGCGGAGACGAGAAAGCCCCGTTTTTCAAGCTCTGTCACTGCCTGTTCAGATGCCGCACTCAGTCGGGCTGTCAGCTGGCGTACGTCGATTTTCTTGGATGCCAGCGCTTGGAAAAATTCACAAACCGCACGGCGCGATGTGAAAACAATGTCTTCAAAGGTGCCGATCTTTCGAAGAATCTCTTCATTGACAGGCATGTTTTCGGTCCGCCATTTCGGCCACTCGATGACATCGGCACCGGAAGCACGCAGCTTGTCTGCAAGCTGGTCTTCATCATTGCCATGAGTGACGACCATCATGTGCTGGCCGATGAGCGGTTTGCTCTCAAACCAGCTGTGTGTTTGAAAATTGACGATATCCCCGATGACGATAATCGCAGGGTTTGTGATCTGGTGTTCCTGTATTTTCTGCTGAATGTTCACAAGCGAGCCTTTCACACTCCGCTGGCGGCCCCACGTTCCCCATTGGACCACAATGACAGGAACGGAAGGAGATTTTCCGTACGCAATGAGCTGCTGGCAAATATAAGACAAATTCTTAACGCCCATGTAAAAGACAAGGGTTTGAACGCTTCTGGCAAGCCCTTCCCAATCGAGATTCGGCGTTCCTTTTAATGATTTATCATGTGCTGTAATCATGGCAAAAGATGATGCGAAATCCCGATGCGTGACGGGGATGCCCGCATATAACGGCGCTGCAATTCCGGAGGTGATACCCGGCACCATTTCATAGCGGATGCCGTGCTCATAGAGAGCTTCTGCTTCCTCACCGACTCTGCCGAATACGCTCGGATCTCCGCCTTTCAAACGGACGACGGTTAATCCTTTTGATGCTTTTTCAACCAGCAGGGCATTAATTTCTCTTTGTTTCATAAAATGGCGGTCTGGCAGTTTTCCGCAATAAATAAATTGGCAGGCTGGTGATGCGAATTCGAGCAGCTTCGGGTTGGCGAGCCGGTCATATAAAATAACATCTGCTTTCTCCAGCGCCTGTTTCCCTTTGATGGTGAGCAGCCCCGGATCGCCGGGGCCTGCTCCCACGAAATATACGATTCCGTTCTTCATGTCATGTCATCCTTCCGTCACTGTAAAAATGAAGGATCACTTGAAAAGTGATCCGGTCTTTTGATCAATATACGAGATAAACATGTTCTCCTTCGATCAGCGTTTCGTATGTTTTGACGCATCCGTGATCCGGTGCTTGGACGGTTCCATCTTCTAAGGAGATTTTCCAGTCGTGCATCGGGCAAAAAACATATTCGCCGCTGACGATACCTTCCGCCAGAACGCCGCCCTTGTGCGGACAGCGGTTTTCGATGGCACGGACGCTTCCGTTTGAAAGCTTAAAAACCGCGAGTTCCTTATCTTCAATATACACTGTTTTGCCTAATTGTTCAGGCAATTCTTCAATTTTTCCGATCCATACTTTTGTTGCGCCTTTGTTTACCATGTTCATTCCTCCTTCATGTTTGTTTTTTGTCATTATGATGTGGTCACGACGTTTTCAAATAATTCTTTAGAGGTTTGTTTATTTTCCAAAAAGCCCTTCCACGGATCCTTGTGGACAGAGAGTGTTTCATTCATTCGGTCGTTCAGCTCCTGCCGTTTTTCCGGATCGTTTAACACGGATTGGACATGGGATAAACCGACGCGCTCAAGCCATGCGGATGTACGCTCCAGATAGTTTGCGGTTTCGCGGTAGTATTGCAGATAAGCGCCTGCGTATTCTAAGACTTCTTCATTTGTTTTCACCTTCATCAGCAAATCGCCGGCACGTAAATGAGTTCCGCCGTTTCCGCCGACATAAAGCTCCCAGCCTCCATCAATGCCGACAACGCCAAGGTCCTTAATGCCGGATTCCGCACAGTTTCGCGGGCAGGCAGACACGGCCATTTTCACTTTATGAGGCGTGTTCAGCCCTTCGAATTTTTTCTCAAGCGCAATGCCCAGTGCCATGGAGTCTTGCGTGCCGAAGCGGCAGAATTGCTCGCCTACGCACGTTTTTACTGTGCGGAGCGTTTTCCCGTACGCGTAGCCTGACGGCATATCGAGATCTTTCCATACCCTCGGAAGGTCTTCTTTTTTCACGCCGATGAGATCAATTCGCTGGCCGCCGGTCATTTTAACGAGCGGGATCTCATATTTGTCGACGACATCGGCAATCTTACGCAAATCTGTGGAGTTGGTCACGCCGCCGTACATCCGGGGCACGACTGAATATGTTCCGTCTTTTTGAATATTGGCGTGCATTCGTTCGTTAACAAAGCGGGAAGTCCGGTCATCTTCGTATTTGGTTGGATTGATCATGCCTAAGTAGTAGTTCAAAGCCGGCCGGCATTTGGAACAGCCTTCTGGCGTTTTCCAGCCGAGTACGTTCATGATTTCTCTTGTATGTGACAGCCCTTTGGCTTTAATTTCTTCTACGATTTCATCTCTCGACAATGTCGTGCAGCCGCAAATCGCTTCTTTTTGCGCTGACGCATCAAAGTCTGATCCGAGTGTATGCTGGAGGATTTCTTCTACGAGTGGTTTACAGCCTCCGCATGAACGGGATGCACCGGTGCATGCTTTGATCTCGTCCGTTGACGAGCAACCTTTTTCCTGTATGGCTTGAATAATCGTACCTTTTGACACGCCGTTACAGCCGCAGATGATTTCATCGTCGCTCATCGCCGCGGTAATGCTTGTGCCTGCTTCTTGGTTGAGAGGCTGTAAGATTGATATTTTAGAGGTTTCAGTGATGTCGGCTTCTTTTTGAATCATAGAAAACAGGCGATTGCCTTCGCTGCTGTCGCCGAATAAAACAGCACCGACAATTTGATTGCCCCTCAGGACGATTTTTTTATAGATGCCGTCCTGCTCATCGAAGACTTTAACTGCTTTTTTCTCCTCTGATTCATCAAAGTCACCGGCAGAGAAGACCTCGACGCCTGATACCTTTAACTGAGTGGAGAGAACGGAGCCTTCATACGGTTTTGTTTCGATGTCGCACATATGCTTCGCCAGCACTTTTGCCTGTTCATAGAGCGGCGCCACGAGCCCGTATGCGATCCCCCGATGCTCAGCGCATTCGCCGACCGCATAAATGTGCGGGATTTCAGTTTCCATATAATCGTTGACGATGATTCCGCGGTTCACCGGAATGCCGCTTTCGGCTCCGAGCGCTGTATTCGGGCGGATGCCTACGGCCATGACGACTAAATCTGCTTCAATGCTTGTGCCGTCTGTAAAGCGGAGGCCTTCAACACGGCCATCACCGATAATCTCTTCGGTTTGTTTTTCAAGCAAGAATGTCATTCCTTGTTTTTCTAGCTCGTTTTGCAGCAGGCGTCCCGCAGCTGCGTCAAGCTGTCGTTCCATCAGGAATGGCGCGAGGTGGATGACGGATACCTCCATGCCGAGATTCAGCAGTCCGCGGGCGGCTTCTAAACCGAGCAGGCCTCCTCCGATGACGGCTGCTTTTTTATATTGTTTTGACGCGGCGAGCATCGTGTCTGTATCTTTTATGTCCCGGAAAGCGGTGACGCCTTTTTTGTCTGCGCCCGGAATCGGAAGGATAAAAGGGACAGAGCCTGTCGCCAGAATCAATTCGTCATAAGGCTGGATTCTGTCTGCATCTGTGATGACCGTTTTGTTTTCCGGGTCCACCTTGATGACTGTTTCATTTGTATACAATTGAATATTGTTTTCTTCATACCAGTCCCAATCATTTAACGTAATATCTTTAATGTCGGTATCGCCTTGAAGCACTTTTGACAAAAGGATTCGGTTGTAATTGGGATGCGGTTCGGCACCGAAAATTATGATCTGAAACTCGTCTTTTGCAACACTCAGTATCTCTTCAATGGCCCTTACCCCGGCCATTCCGTTTCCAACAAGAACTAGTTGTTTTTTTCCCATCAGATGATCCGCTCCTTATCAATGTTTTTTCTAGCGTAGCACAGCGAAAAGGAATATTTAAGATACATGTTATAAAATGTAACAAAATATACGAAAAGTTCTAAAAATTTTATGAAAAATTTAAAAAGGTCTGATTCGGACGGCGCATACTTTAAAACCGGGCATTTTACAGGCTGGATCTAAGGCTTCGCCGATTAAATCATTCACATTTTGAGCGTCTGCCCAGTGGATGGGAACAAAAACGGTGTCTTTTCTGATTTGTTCCGATAATTTGCTGCGGACGGTGATGCTTCCCCGCGGTGATTCTATTTTTACGAGCACACGGTCTTCGATATGGAAGGATGCCGCAGTTTGCGGGTGTATTTCCATAAATGATTCAAAATGTCTCGCGGCAAGGGCGGCGCTTTTTCTCGTTTGAACGCCTGTTAAGTAATGAGACATGACTCGGCCTGTCGTTAAATAAAGCGGATAATCGGCTGTCGGCTTCTCTTTTGGAACGGCCGGTTCGTTTGGAATCACACTTAGTGCCGCTTTTTGATCCGGATGGGCAAATGAGTCCGCAAACAAGCGTCCTGTTCCGGGGTGATCAGGTTCCGGACATGGCCAATGAATGCCGCCTTCACGTCTGAGCCTGTCATATGTGATGCCTGAATAATCGGCAATCCCGCCTCGGCTCGCTTCTCTCAATTCATTAAAAATATCCTTAGCTGACGTGTAAGAAAAGTAGCGGCCTTTCCCGAGAGCGGATGCGATGTCACAAATAATCTGCCAATCATGCTTTGTTTCACCGGGACATGGCCGGGTTGCTTCTCTTAATGTCACGCGGCCTTCGACATTTGTCATGGTTCCCTCATCTTCTAAATAAGAGGAGGCGGGCAAAATCACATCTGCGTATGCCGCAGTCTCAGACATAAACAAATCGATCGCAACAAAGAATGTCAGTTTTCTCAGAGCTTTTTTTACGAAATTTGCATTTGGGCTGGAGACAGCAGGGTTGGAGCACATAAGGAACAGTCCTTTGATGTCGCCGTCATTGATTTTTTCTATCATTTCATAGGCCGAGACACCTTTTCGCGGGAGTTCATCCTGATGAATTCCCCACACTTTCGCAATATGCGCACGGTGTTGTTCATTTTCGATAGAACGGTAGCCCGGAAGCTGATCGGCTTTTTGGCCATGCTCTCTTGCGCCTTGTCCGTTGCCTTGTCCGGTGATCGCTCCGTAGCCCGAATAAGGTTTGCCGATTTTTCCTGTGATCAGCACCATGTTTAAAAAGCCCTTTACAGCCGCTGTTCCATCGGTTTGCTGTTCAATCCCGCGGGCTGTAAACAGCATGCCGGACGTTTCTTTCGCAAACTTTACAGCGGCTTTTCGCATGTGCGCCAGCGGGACACTCGTCTGTTCGGCGATATCATTCAGGCTCAACGCGTTAGTATGCTTCCTCAGCTCCTCGAAACCGTTTGTTCGTGATCGAATGAAATTTTCGTTTACGAGCTGTTCGTCGATGATGATTTTGACGAGACCGTTGGCAAGGGCGGCGTCTGTGCCGGGTTTGATTTTCAGATGAAGATCGGCGATTTTTGTTGTCGGTGTTTCACGGGGATCAATGGCAATGATGTAAGCGCCGTTTTCTTTCGCTTTTTCAAAATACGGCATCATCGTAGGCTGGCATTCCGCGATATTGGTGCCGGCCAGAATGATCACACGGGTGTGGGGGATGTCTGATAAGGGATTCGTTAAACCTCTGTCCGCACCGAATGTTTGATTGGCTGCGGTTGAAGCGGCGGACATACATAGCCTCCCATTGTAGTCGATGTATTTTGTCTGTAAGCCAACCCGTGCGAACTTCCCTAACAAATACGCCTCTTCATTCGTAATTGAGGCGCTTCCGTATACAGCCAGGGCGTCATGGCCGTGTTCTGCTTGGATCATCGTCACTTGGTCTTTGATGTGATTCAGTGCTTCTTCCCAGGAAACAGGCAGAAATTCGCCGTTTTTCTTCAGCAGCGGCCGGGTGATGCGGGAGGAGTTCAAGGCATGCTGGTGGGCGTTCATGCCCTTCAGGCATAACCGGCCCTGTGTCGTAGGGTTATCAATCCCGATCGCTGTGTACTTTTTCCGCGTGACGATGGTTTGTTCCACGAGCTGCATTTTGCACTGCATACTGCAAAACGGGCATTGGGTGTCATACGTTTTTTCTGATTGGATGTCTTGCTGTTTATCACGGAAATATCTAAGCAGTCGTTCAGTCAAAATGCCTCATCCTTTCTTATGTGCGCCAGCCTGTATAGGCGGGTTTTGAATCAGTGACAGGTCTGTTTGGAGGTTTTCCAGAAGCTGTGTCCCAAGGTCCTCTTCAAATAGCACTTCTCTGATATGAACGATCCCGAGACGGTCCATCCACTGATGAACAGCTTCTAAGTAATGAGCCGTTTCACGGTAATACTGAACCAGTCCTTTGATCATGCCGGCAGTGCTGTCTGCGTTGTCTGTCACACAAAACAGAGCTCCGGAACGGGCATGAGTTCCCCGGACGCCGCCGATGTAAATGTCCCAGCCAGCTTGCGTTCGAATCGCCCCGACATCTTGTATGGCGGCATCGGTGCAGTCTGTTTCACATGATAAGCTGATAGACATGGAAGCGGGCATGGAAAGCATCTCAAGATGTCTTTCAATCTGGGCTGCCAGCTGCTGAATCGACCGGTTTTGCCCGCATGTACATGCTTTGACACTTTGCAGCGCGCGACGGTGTTCATGGGTGCAAACGGGCATTTTCAGATCTTTTTTAATGTTCGGGAGCTCCGCCGGCTTGATCCCGGAAAGCTTCAGTCTTTGGCTGTGAGTGATGGATACGTCAGGGATGCTGTATGCTTCGATGATGTCGGCGATGTTTCTTAGCTGCTCCGCGTTTGTCATCCCGCCGTACATTTGCGGTATGAGGATGCATGTGTCTTCTGAGGATGATTCCGGCTGAACAAAACCGGCATGCAGCTTTTCCAGATAGTATTGAATCGCCGGGACACATTTGCGGCATCCGTTTTTCGTTTTCCAGCCAAGCTGGCTCATCGCTTCTGCAGGATCAGTGAATGGTCTGCGCTGAAGCTCAGCAATGATTTCGTCTTCCGTCAAATCGGTGCATGCGCAAAATGCAGGTGTATCGGCGGGCTCTGTATATTCGCCGCTGGCCATGTACCTCAAAAAGTCTTCAACAAGCGGCTTGCATCCTCCGCAGGAGCCGGATGCTTTGGTGCAGTGTTTGACATCCTCAACAGTTGTTAAGCCTTTCGTGTGCACCGCTTCTTCAATCGCGCCTTTCGTCACTGAGCTGCATTGGCAAATCGTTTCACTGGAGGGCATGGATTCAAATAATCTGCCGGTTTTCTCCGGTTCGATGATCTGCTTTTTGACAATGGAGATATCTCGTTGTTTGAGCAGGCTGTCGAGAAGCCGCTGCTTGTCACGTGTGTCTCCGAACAAAATAACGCCGGCCGGTTTGTCATCCTCAAAGAGTGCTTTTTTATAGATGCCTGCTTGTTCATCGTAGATGTTAATACTCGTCGTGCGTTCATCTTCGTGAACTTTTCCGGCTGACCACACATCAATTCCGGCTATTTTTAAAGCGGCAGATGGTGATGAGCCTTGATATCCTTCGCACGGAACGCCGCAAATATGTTTGGCGAGAACGTTTCCCTGTTCATAAAGGGGTGCCGCCAAGCCGTACACCGTTCCGTTATGCTCGGCGCATTCCCCGATTGCAAACACATTCGGTTCGCTCGTCTGCATGCAGTCATTCACGATGATCCCGCGGTTCACTTTGATTCCGGCGGATACAGCCAATTCAATATTCGGCCTCACGCCAGCCGCCATCACAATCAAGTCTGCTTTCAGTGAAGAGCCGTCTTTAAAACGGACGCCGTCTGCCCGCGCGGCACCAGAAATAGATACGGTTTCTTTCTCCAAAAGAAAGGTTAAGCCTTTCCGTTCCAGCTCCGTCTGCAGCAGCCGCGACGCGGTGTGATCGAGCTGTTTTTGCATGATGGCGGAGGAGTGGTGAATGACGCTGACATCCATGCCGAGATGCTTTAACCCGACTGCAGCTTCCAGCCCTAATAAGCCGGCTCCGATCACCGCTGCTTTTTGATGGTGTTCGGCCATGCTCATCAACGCTTGGCAGTCTTCTATTGTCCGAAATCCATAGACGCCTTCTTTGTCCGCCCCGGGAATGGGGAGAATATGGGGGAAGGAGCCTGTTGCCAGAATGAGTTTGTCATAAGAAAGGGTTCGTTTGCGATCCGTGATGACCCGCTGCTGATCTGTATCAATTTGAACAACCGTTTCGCCCGCGTAAAGGGTAATCCCGTGCTTGGCGTACCAATCCTTGCTGTTCAGTGTAATGTCATCGAGTGACGCCTCCCCCTGCAAAACAGAGGATAAGAGAATCCGATTGTAGTTGGGATGCGGTTCGCTTCCGAAAATGACAATCTCAAACATTTGGCGATTCAGCTTTAAGACTTCTTCAATACAGCGGATGCCGGCCATTCCGTTTCCTGCCAACACCAGTCTTTGTTTCTTCATGTACCAGACCTCCTTTATTGCAGCGTGTAAGTTTTCTCTTATTAAAAATTATGTCAAAATGCTTTGTTAACGCATTAAACGTGTCACAAAAGCTTACACATGTCTTTTCTAGAAAAAAATGCTCATATATCCTTAATTCAGAAAATTTAAAATAATCGAGGGTCAAGAAAGGGGAATCTTATGAAGCTGTCGGAACTGAAAACTAGCGGTCATCCACTCACTTTACTCTGTTCCTTTTTATACTTTGATGTGAGTTTTATGATATGGGTTATGCTTGGGGCACTGGGGGTTTATATTTCTCAGGATTTTGGCCTGTCTCCTTTTGAGAAAGGGCTTGTGGTGGCCGTGCCGATTTTAGCAGGATCTGTGTTTCGTATCCTTCTCGGTATTTTAACGGATAGAATCGGACCGAAAAAAACGGCAGTGGTCGGGATGCTGGTGACAATGATTCCGCTGCTGTGGGGGACATTTGGCGGCCGTTCGCTGCCTGAGCTGTATGCCATCGGGATTCTGCTTGGCGTGGCGGGGGCAAGCTTTGCCGTTGCGCTGCCTATGGCAAGCCGGTGGTATCCGCCTCATTTGCAGGGGCTTGCGATGGGGATTGCTGGCGCGGGGAACAGCGGCACTTTGTTTGCAACCCTGTTTGGCCCGCGTCTTGCGGAGCAGTTCGGCTGGCACATTGTCATGGGAATTGCGCTTATTCCTTTGCTGATCGTCTTTATTCTTTTTGTATCCATTGCAAAGGATTCTCCTGCACAGCCGGCGCCGCAGCCGCTCAAAAACTACCTGCATGTGTTCGGGCAGAAGGAAACATGGTTTTTCTGCCTGCTGTACAGCGTCACATTCGGGGGATTTGTCGGACTATCAAGCTTTTTATCTATTTTCTTCGTCGATCAATACCAGCTGTCAAAAATTCACGCGGGCGATTTTGTTACATTATGTGTGGCGGCGGGGAGTTTTTTCCGGCCTGTCGGGGGCTGGATTTCAGATCGTGTCGGCGGCACAAAAGTGCTTTCTGTCTTGTTTGTCGTCGTGGCCCTGTGCATGGCCGGGGTCAGCAGCCTGCCGTCTCTTTCGATGGTCATCGTTCTTTTGTTTGTCGGCATGATGGGGCTCGGAATGGGCAACGGGGCAGTATTCCAGCTCGTGCCGCAGCGCTTCCGCAAAGAAATCGGCATGGTGACGGGAATCGTCGGCGCGGCCGGCGGCATAGGAGGTTTTTTCCTGCCGAACATCTTAGGGTCGCTAAAACAGATGACAGGCTCATATGCTATCGGATTTATTACATTTTCCTGTATCGCACTGCTGGCGTTTGCGCTCGTGCTTGCCGCAGGCTATTACTGGAGAAAAAGCTGGAGCGCGGAAAGCAGCCCGGCGGATGTTTAGATTTTCACGGATACGCATTTGTGCGTGTCTTTTTTATTTTCTCTTGATTTTAATCGCTGAACCGATCAAAATAAATAGTAATTATTACGATTTGTTGAGAGGGGTTTTCTGATTGAATCAACACACGCTGCTGCCGGAAAAACCGGAGCGTCTTCAATACTTTGGGTCGGTCAGTCCGATGAAAGGCGAAAAACCTGTAGAAAAAGAGAAAATGAAGGATTTGCAAAATATCAGGAAGGATTATTTTTTTGACATTCAGCATGTAGGTGTCGCTAATGTGTCCCATCCGGTCACAATCACTTCTGCCATGGCGCCTGCTGAGCAAACAACGGCTGCGAACTTTACAATGACTTGTGATTTGCGGAGAAATCAAAAGGGAATCAACATGAGCCGGTTAACAGAGCTGCTGCAAGTCTATCATCAAAACGGCTGGGTTCTCTCATTTTGCTCTCTTCAGCAATTTACGAAAGAGCTTGCAGAAAATATGGGTCAGTCATCAGCTTCAGTCGAAGTGAGGTTTCCATGGTTTTTCGAACGGAAAAGTCCGAAGCTTGAGAAATCGGGCCTGATGCATGCTGACATATTGATGTCTGTCACCTATCAAGAAGATCAGCCGTTTGAACAGCGTGCCGGCATCTCAGCGAAAGTAACGACCCTTTGCCCCTGTTCCAAGGAAATCAGTGAATACAGTGCTCATAATCAGAGGGGAACAGTCAGCATTTGGGTTGATATTCATCAGGCTGCATCGCTGCCAAGCGATTTTAAAGCCGATTTGCTTGACGCCGCGGAATCAAATGCCTCCGCGAGACTGTATCCGGTGCTGAAGCGCCCTGATGAAAAAGCCGTAACGGAAACGGCGTATGAAAACCCGAGATTTGTTGAGGATCTCGCCCGGCTGATTGCCGCTGATTTGTATGAGCTTGAATGGGTGTCAGCCTTTGAGATTGAATGCCGCAATGAAGAATCGATCCATCTCCACGATGCCTATGCGAAGCTGCGTTTTTCGAAACAGGTGGATCAAATATGAAACTCTCATTATTCATTGCTGCGGTCCTGATGCCGGCCTGCCTGCTGTCAGCCTGCTCTGGCCATGCGGAAGAACACGCAAGTGCCGATACAAAGAAAACGGAAGAACAAGTAAGCGCTGATAAGAAGAAAATGGAAGAGCACGCAACGTCCGATCAAAAAACAGAAAAAACAAGCATTGATTGGACAAAGCCTTCAGGCGGTGAATACCCGGATATCAAGCAGAAGCATGTCTGGATTGATGTGGATGTGAAAAAGCAGAAGGCTTACATCAAAGAAGAAAGCAAAACCCTATATACAATGATTGTCTCGTCAGGACTTGATCAAACAAAGGATGACGCTACGCCAAAGGGCACCTTTCATATCGAACCTGAACGGGGAGAATGGTTTTTCTCCGAAGGATATCAGGAAGGCGCGGAATACTGGGTCTCATGGAAAAACCATGGCGAATTTTTATTTCACAGCGTGCCAATGACAAAGGATAAAAAAGTCATTGAAAAAGAAGCTGAAAAACTAGGAACGAAAGCATCTCATGGTTGTATCAGGCTGACCATCCCGGATGCGAAATGGATATATGAAAACATCCCTGGCCATACGAAAGTTGTGATCAGCTGAATGGAAAGGTGGTTGACAAAAATGAAAAAAGAACATACGATTTAAATCGTAACAATTACGTTTTGGAAAGAGGGGATTCTCTCATGTATAAATGGCTGATCATTGGCGGTGGCATCCAAGGCTCAACCTTGGCTGTGCATCTGGTGAAAAGCGGAAAGGCAACAATTGAGGATCTTGCCATCATTGATCCTCATGAACGGCCTCTTGAATGCTGGAAACGAAACACAGCCCGCATTCAGATGAAATATTTGCGCTCTCCTTCGGTTCATCACGTAGACACAGAGCCGTTCAGCCTGCAAATGTATGCGGATAAAAGCCAATGGCCGGAAGTGTTTTTCGGTAGATATAAGAGGCCCTCGCTGTCGCTCTTCAATGAGCACTGCGAGACTGTGCTGGACGAGTTACATATTGATCGAGCGTGGAAAACAGGCATGGTGACAAATTTGAGAAGGAAAAATGGGTTATGGGAAGCGGAGACAGATGCCGCTGGAACACTCACGGGGGAACGAGTGGTTTTAGCCATGAGTTTTTCTCATCAGCCTTCTTGGCCGGAGTGGGCAAAACCATTTCAGAATGACGGCATTTATCATGTGTTTGACAGAGACGTGTATGATGTTAGGGATGAAAGTGTGCAAATCGCAATTGTGGGTGGAGGGATAACGGCGGCTCATTACGCCATAAAACTCGCGGATGACGGGCATGATGTCACGATGCTAGTGAGGCATCCGTTCCGAATCTATGACTTTGACAGTGATCCGGGCTGGCTTGGTCCGAAATATATGAAAGCATTCAGTAAAACGTCAGACTATCAAAAGAGAAGGCAATGGATCACAAGCGCGAGACATCGCGGCTCTTTTCCAAAGGACATTTCAAGAACGCTTGCTGTCTATAGGGAAGAGGGCAGAGTAAAAGTTATTCAGGATGACATTGATTCTTGCCAAAAAACAGTTGACGGTAAGATACAGATACACGGTAAGAACAGCGAATCGCTATACGAATATGAGCGTATCGCACTGGCAACAGGTTTTACTTCGGACATCAGCCGGTTCGAGTGGGTACAGAGAGCGGCGGAAGCGGAGCAATTGCCGTATGCAGGCTGCGGTTTTCCGATTGTCGGCCAGGATTTGCAATGGGGAAAAGGATTATACGTAATGGGAGCCTTGGCTGAATTAGAAATCGGGCCGACAGCGAGAAATATTTCCGGAGCGCGAAAAGCTGCTTACACCATTGCACATACGGCGAAGCATACAATTTAAATCGTAATCATTCTATTTTATAAGGAGGACATTACCATGAAAAAAATTCCGGTTACCGTACTGAGCGGTTATCTTGGAGCGGGAAAAACAACATTGCTGAACAGCATTTTGCAAAATCGCGAAGGCTTAAAAATAGCAGTCATCGTCAACGATATGAGCGAGGTGAACATTGACGCGGGTTTGGTTAAGCAGGAAGGAGGCCTTTCCAGAACAGATGAAAAGCTTGTGGAAATGTCAAACGGCTGTATTTGCTGTACGCTTCGCGAAGATTTATTAATTGAAGTCGAGAAGCTGGCGAAGGAAGGGCGGTTTGATTATATCGTCATCGAATCAACGGGAATCAGCGAACCGATTCCGGTGGCCCAGACTTTTTCTTATATCGATGAAGAGATGGGAATCGACCTTACAAAATTCTGTCAGCTGGATACGATGGTGACAGTGGTTGATGCCAACCGTTTTTGGCATGATTACCAGTCAGGCGATAGCCTGCTGGACCGCAAAGAAGCATTGGGAGAAGGGGATGAAAGAGAAATTGCCGACCTCTTGATCGACCAAGTCGAGTTTTGTGATGTTCTGATCTTAAATAAATGTGATTTGGTCAGCGAGCAAGAGCTCGAGCAGCTTGAAAAAGTTCTTCGCACACTGCAGCCTAGGGCAAAATTCATTCGATCCGTCAAAGGAAATGTAAAACCGCAGGAGATTTTGCATACAGGATTATTTAACTTTGAGGAAGCGAGCGGATCGGCCGGCTGGATTCAAGAGCTGACTGCGGGTCATGCGGAACATACCCCGGAAACAGAAGAGTACGGCATCTCTTCATTTGTGTATAAGAGACGTTTACCGTTTCATTCCACACGGTTTTATCGCTGGATGGATCAAATGCCAAAGAACGTGGTTCGCGCCAAAGGAATCGTCTGGTGTGCATCTCATAACAACCTTGCTTTGCTGATGTCGCAAGCCGGGCCGTCCGTTACGATTGAGCCTGTATCCTATTGGGTGGCGGCGCTGCCTAAGCTGGAACAGGAGCAAGTCAAACAGCAGGAACCGGAAATTCTGGAGGACTGGGATCCGGAATTCGGTGACCGACTGACACAGCTAGTGTTGATCGGAACAGATTTGGATGAAGAAGAGATTACGAAAGAGCTTGATCAATGCCTGTTGACTGAATATGAATTTGATTCAGATTGGTCGCTGTTTGAGGACCCGTTCAAGTGGAAGCTGAATCAATAGAAACAGCGTGTTGGCAACCCCCGCATTCGTTGTCAAGCCTGCGCGCCGGTGCTCACATTAAAAAAGATCAGCGTCTAAATGCTGGAGCGTCCTGCTCAAACGCCGCTGTCACCGACTTCAAGGGTCTGAAAAGAAAACAAAATCCTAAAACGAAAACCGTTTTAGGATTTTGTCAATAATCTGAAAGCCGTCTCCTGCGGAGCGGCTTTTTTTAATGAAACGTTTGTTTAAACATAATGAGCGTATTTCTTCTCAAGGATATTTTGAAAAGCTGCCG
This sequence comes from Bacillus sp. 0209A, assembly GCF_036765095.1. Lineage (NCBI taxonomy): Bacteria > Bacillati > Bacillota > Bacilli > Caryophanales > Bacillaceae > Bacillus > Bacillus sp. 0209A. Next base: position 18,811 of record NZ_JBAIZV010000007.1, on the reverse strand, counting down.
CTGCTGAGCAGATGGCCCAATAGATGAGAGCGGTCAGAATATACATGGTCATGTAATCAAACTCTCTGCCGCCGATGATTTTCGCATGCTGGAGCAATTCCGGCACTGTGATCATCGCAGCGAGAGAGGACGCTTTGATTAAGTCAAGCAATACATTGGCAAGCGGAGGCAGCGCAATACGGATCGATTGCGGCAAAATAATGCCCCTCATCGTCTGCCAATAGGAAAGGCCGAGCGAGGATGCGGCTTCCCACTGTCCTTTTTCAACGGATGAAATGGCTGAACGGTTAATTTCCGCAATGTAGGCGGCGCTGTTAAGGCTAAAGCCGATTAAAGCGGCCGTAACAGCGGAAAATTCAATGCCGATATAAGGAAATCCAAAATAAAGGATAAACAAGATGACCAAGATCGGAACGCCTCGCATAAAGGAGATATAGAGCTTCGCCGGCCATCTTAACAAGCCAAGTGTAGACATTCTGGCGAGTGATATGAACAGGCCGATCGCCGTTCCCGCAAACATGCTCACAAAAGAGATGAGCAGCGTGTATCCAATGCCTTGTATGACATAAGGAAACGATTCAATCGCCAGCTTCGTGTTGAAAATATATTCCCACTGAATACTATTTATCATGGCGTCCGATTACAAATCAACGTCCTGAACGTCGACATCCAGTTTCTTTGATACATCTGCTTTATTGAAGAATTGTTTCGAGAGCTTAGTCAAAGTGCCATCTTTGCTCATCTCTTTCAGTGTTTCGTTCATCTTTTTCTGAAGTGCCGCATTGCTTTTTTTCATGACAAGCGCCTGTTGATTCGGCATGTACTTGATGTCCGGGTGGATCGTAATGTTGAGATCCGGGAATGCTGCGAGCGCAAGTGTCTGCAGGTAATAGTCGTTTAAAATGACATCAGTGCGTCCGTTGGCAACATCTTTTAAATACTGCTCGTTGGTCGCATTATCATATATCACTTCTTTGGCGCCGTATTTTCTCGCTACATCCATGTAGACAGTTGTAGCCGCGCCAGCCGCTTTCTTCCCTTTTAAATCCTTAAGGGTTTTAATCCCTGATAAATCGTCTTTTCGGACAATTGCTGTGCCATATGAATATTTATATGGAGTGGAAAACGCAAACTTCTTCTCTCGGTCTTTCGTTACGTCGATGTCATTTGCGGCTGCGTCAACCTGGCCGCTGTTGACAGCTGTCAGCATCCCGTCAATGCCCATCTCCTTAAATTCAACCTTCAGTTCCAAGCGTTTTGCCGCTTCGCGAACAACTTCAACCTCGTAGCCCGTCAGCTTATCGGAACCAGAATCGGTTTCGTGATAAGAAGTGGGATAAAGCGTACCGGATGTAGCGACAACGATCTTCCCTTTGTCTTTAATCTGATCCCAGCCTGTATCCTTGGAATCGGCTTCATTTTTGCCGGAACAAGCTGCCAATATAAGAAAGAAAGCCATTGTGAAACTGAATATAACGGCTTTTGATTGCATGAATGATTTCACCTTTGTTTCCCCCAATCTGTTAATCAACTAAAAAGATAGCATTGAACATAGAGGGTTGCAATATGTTGATGACGTTTTCAAAAAGTTCGAATTGTGTATACAAAAGCGTTTTGGCGTTTAAATGCGGTGATGAAAGGAAGGGGGATAAAAAAGGAGTTGTTCAAGGATGAATGCATTGACATACCAAGGGAAAGAGCATGTTGAGCTGATCTCAGGCCATTATACGTATCCGCACCGATGTGCCGGGCATCCGTCATTCATCTGCTGCCACTGCTGTATGACATGGGGAAGAAGTATGAAATCGGTCTCCCGGATAAAGTTAAATCTTGCTGATGCTCCTAAGGCATATGTTATAGTCGACAAGAAAGAAGATGGAACATCAAAGTCATATTGAAGACATAATGGGGAGTCAAATTGAATATTTACAAACCAGCAGGATTCTGGATCAGACTGGAGCTTCATTGCTGGATTATATGATTGTCTCGGTGCCTCTTTTGCTGATCTATTGGCTGATTACAGGAAAAGACCCGAACGACAGCATGTTCATCAGCTTGATTGTTCTGCTGTACTCTATTTTGCTGCCTGTGTTTTGGAACGGCTACCTTATCGGAAAAAGAATCTGCGGTATCAGAATCGTAAAAAAAGACGGATCACAAGTCAGCCTTCTAACGATGTTTTTGCGGATTATTGTTGCCGGCCTGGTTTACACCTTAACCTTCGGACTCGGCTTGATCGCCAGCCTGATTCTGATCGGCGTGCGAGAAGACAAACGGACACTGCATGATTTAATCTCGGGAACGTATGTCACTTACGCGGCACCGGGTGAAGAAGAACTTTATACTGGACGAACAGATCGGAAAGAGCGAATAATGGTTCGCTCTTTTTATTTTGGATGCATAAAAAATGCAATGCAGCAAAACATATGAAAAATAGGATTGGAGGAATAAATTGGATGAAACGAATGAAAAACAACATCATCACAATGTTCATCGCTGTGGCTGTCATTTCTTTGTCCGGTACAGCTGAAGCGGCTGAAAAACAGCAGCAGCCACCCGCAAATGTCAAACTGACAGAACAGGAAAAGAAAGAAATTGAACAGCTCGAAGCAGACATACTCAAAAAGCGCAAAGACGTTATTTCAAAGTACGTACAATACGGTGTCCTGCCTAAAGAAAGAGGAGAACACATCAAAAATCACATGGACAAACACTTTGAAATGATGAAACAAAACGGCTTTGTTCCAAAGGCTCACCCCCATCCGCATAAATTTGAAAAAAGACATTAAGACGGTAAGCATCCAATGGGAATTGGATGCTTTTTTATTGTAAAAAAGCTGCTAGTAATCAATAGGTGTAATTGTAGAAAGTAGTATCGTACTTATCAGTTATATCGTATAATGCGATATAAAGGGGTGTATATGATGGAAATGGATTTCATAGCTAAACTAAATCAGCAGTGGACAGATATTTATTATTTATTACATTACAAACATAAAGAAAATATTTCTCACCAAGCAATACGTCTTATGCAGCATATTGAAAAGCAAGGCGAATCAACAATAGGTGCTTTGGCTGAATACTTGTCTGTCTCTCATAATACAGCGTCAGAGCATACTAAACGTTTAATTCAAAAGGGATTTGTAGCTAAACGGCGAAGTCACCAAGATGAACGAAAGGTTTTAGTTTTCTTAACACAAGAAGGAAGGTCTGTTCTTGAACAGCATACACAGCTAGATAAAGAGAAGTTAAAAGAAATCATTGAACGAATGAGCACATCAGAAAAGGAATTACTTGAACAGGCCTTTGAACTTTTAAGTAAGGAAGCTAAACAATGGCAGTTTTAAGCAAAGTAATCATCTCAGCGTTGATTATCGGTTTTGTTACTGAAATATCAAAAAGACATCCGACCTATGGAGGGATTATTGCCGCTTTACCCTTGGTCAGTTTATTAAGTCTTTTTTGGATGCAAGTACAGGGGGGAAAAACAGCTCAATTAAGTCAATTTGCATCGGGTGTGCTTACTGGAATCCCTGCTACAGTTTGTTTACTCGCTATTTTGGCGATTTTGCTGAAAATACATGTGCCGTTCTGGTTAGCGTTATGCGTTGGAATACTAGGATGGGTTGTGTTTTTATGGATACAGAAGATTTTTCTCAATATATTATGTAACTGAGTGATAGAAAGGAGATGCCATGTTTTTAAAAAAGGTTACTCTTCTTCGAGATAAGATTTCGGACTTTGACAGATTTCCTTTTTCTATCCCGGCTATAAGTCAATTAAATGAAGTTTTATTTACTAGCCAAGTGACTTTTTTTGTGGGGGAAAATGGATCTGGTAAATCTACTTTGCTTGAAGCGATAGCGGATAAGTGTGAATTCAATACAGCGGGAGGAAGCCGAAATAATCTCTATGAATTACAGGAGTCAGACTCTCTTTTAGGAGATCACATACGCTTATCTTGGCTTCCAAAGGTAACAAATGGCTTCTTTTTAAGAGCTGAATCGTTTTATCATCTTTCTCTTCATCTTGATGAGATGGAAAAAGATGCTCCGCAGCCATACCGTTCTTATGGAGGGCGGCCGCTGCACAAGCAATCACATGGAGAGTCTTTTATGTCTCTATTCCGTCATCGTTTTAAAGAAAAATCGATTTATCTTTTAGATGAGCCGGAAGCGGCACTTTCTCCGGCTAGGCAGCTCGCTTTTTTGAGAGTTGTATATGATTTGGTGAAGGGTGGAAATGTACAGATGATCATTGCGACTCACTCTCCGATCCTGTTGGGATATCCCAATGCTAATATTTTAAGCTTTGATGGTGGAAGAATACATCATACAGAGTATGAGAATACAGAACATGTTCAATTAACACGATATTTTCTTGGACAAAGAGAAAAAATATTGGCTGAGCTGTTCCGCGATTAACATCGAGTTGATATGAAACGCGTTTCATAACCTATGATAGGTTTATCAAATAGTTCAGGAGTGATAAACACTATGATCCACCAGCATCCAGAATCTTTTCCGAAACATTTTTTGTGGGGCTCTGCTTCTGCAGCGTACCAGATTGAAGGCGCTTGGAACGAAGAAGGCAAAGGCCCTTCTGTTTGGGACGTGTTTACAAAAATACCGGGCAAAACGTTTAAAGGAACCAACGGCGATATTGCGGTTGACCATTATCACCGTTATAAAGAAGATGTCGCTCTGATGGCTGAGATGGGCTTAAAAGCGTATCGATTTTCCGTCAGCTGGCCGCGGATTTTTCCAAAAGGAAAAGGGGAGATCAATGAAGCGGGCCTAGCGTTTTATGATCATTTGATTGATGAATTGCTTTCTCATAACATCGAGCCGGTTCTGACTTTATATCACTGGGATTTGCCTCAGGCGCTTATGGACGAGTATGGCGGTTTTGAATCAAGAAACATCATAGAGGACTTTAATAACTACTGTATTACTCTTTATAAGCACTATAGAGACAGAGTGAAATACTGGGTTACGTTAAACGAACAGAACTACAATTTTAATCACGGCTTTATTACAGCCATGCATCCGCCTGGAGTGAAAGACAGAAAACGTTTTTACGAAGCAAACCACATTGCGTTTCTGGCAAATGCGAAAGCCATTGAATCTTTTAGGGAATATGTTCCTGAAGGCAAAATTGGTCCGAGCTTTGCTTATTCGCCAGCTTATCCTCTATCAAGCCATCCAGAGGATATACTGGCATTTGAAAATGCTGAAGAATTTATGAACAATTGGTGGCTGGATATGTACAGCTGGGGAACCTACCCGCAAATTCCTTTCCGTTATTTAGAAAAACAGGGCTGGGCACCAACAATCGAAGCGGGAGATATGGAGCTGCTTGCGAAAGGGACGCCTGATTTTATAGGTGTCAATTATTATCAGACCATCACCTATGAACGAAATCCGCTTGATGGTGTGTCTGAAGGGAAAATGAATACAACAGGCCAAAAGGGGACCAATCAGGAAACAGGGATACCCGGGGTATTCAAAACGAAAAAAAATCCGCACCTGACAACGAGCAACTGGGATTGGACAATTGACCCAATTGGATTGCGTACCGGCCTTCGCCGCATTACAAGCCGTTATCAGCTTCCAGTGTTTATCACAGAAAACGGTTTAGGTGAGTTTGATAAGGTTGAAGACGGTACTGTGCTGGATGATTATCGAATCGATTATTTGCGTTCGCATCTTGAGCAATGCAGACAAGCCATCAGCGACGGTGTCGATGTGATCGGCTATTGCAGCTGGTCATTTACTGATCTGTTAAGCTGGCTGAACGGCTACCAAAAAAGATACGGATTCGTTTATGTCAATCGCGATGAAGAACATACACATGATTTAAAACGCTTGAAGAAAAAAAGCTTTTATTGGTACCAGAATTTGATTAAGACGAATGGAGAAAGTTTATAAAGAGTCCCTGAGAGTCATTCTCTCAGGGCTTTTTCATTACACAGAAACAGCATCAATAATATAAGTGTCGGCATGAAAATCTGACCTCTCAGCCGGTACAGTCCAGCATGTCAATTGATAGTCTCCTTTAGGAAGATCAAAGGACAGCCTTTTAGACATAATACTTTCAATTTGAATTCCGTTCTCTGTGACATGAAAGGGAACAGTCACTTTTTTTTCGTAGGAGTCTACAGTTTCTGAACTGTTAAGACGCAAAAGAATAAAGGCCTTTGCATTTCTCTGCGCTTCAAAGGAAATGGCTCCGTCCGCCGAAGCATATCCTTTTTCAATGGCTTCGTCAGTCCAATCCATTACAGGAGGTGCAGAATCCTTTTGAAATACAGTAAATTGATGATATGAAATCGACAGTTCTTGCGGCTTCCATGACTTGATCAATGTGCTGTTCCTCCTCTTTTAACATATTTACTGAATTGCGAATAAAACCTTTGTGCCGTCGGGATAATCGGTAAGCTGATGCCCAACCCAAGAGCCTGCACCGCGGTTGTCAGCGGGGGAAATATATTCTACAGAAGCCCCCTCACCGCCTTCTTTGCACATGGCCATTGGCCATTCATCTCTGTCATACCCCGTTTTAGGAGGTACGTCTTTTAATGATTGCTCGCGGCGTTCTTCAGCTCCGTCTCTGTCGATGGTGCACACATCTGAGTGCCCCTCATTTATCGCATCCTTAATATGTTTGGCCGTTTCGGGATAACGGTCAGAAGGGAGGGCGATTGTTTCGTCATATTCTTTCGTTTGAGACGTTTTTTGATCAGTTGGGAAAAAGTCCCCCTTTATCAGGCCGACAGCTGCAGCTGCTATGACGACGATGACGAGAAGTAAAGTTTTTATGATGTCCATCGTGATGTTCACCTCCCGCTTTTAGCAACTTTAAAACTGACCCAAGAGTAATCCAGAAAGCGTTTGGTGTAAAGGTTGAAAAATTTTGTTTTACACTTATTTTATTGCTGAAATTGTAATTTTAGCAGGTCGAAATATTTGTTTTTAGTAATATGCTGTTTCTAATTTACAATAATGATACTGAGTCATCGGCCGTTTTCAGGTTGATCAATCATTTTAAATTGGCTTATGATACCGGTAAGCTCCTCAGCTAATTGGGATAGCGTTTCAGAAGCGGCAGTAATCTCTTCCATTGCAGCAAATTGCTCTTCTGTTAGTGCAGCCGCCTGCCGGGTATTTTCTGTAGATTCTTTTATGTCGACCGTATTGGCTGCAAAGGAATCGTTTATGCTATGCGCACTGGCTGAAATGTTTGATACCGATGCTGATAAATCACTAATCTCGGCGCTGATTTCACCTGTTGCGGCTCCAATTTCCTTAAATGCATCTCTGGTGCGCTGAATCATAGTGACACCTTCTGCAGCCTCTGTTTTCACATGCTCAACAGATCTAGCAGATAGGTTCATATCATTTTGTATTTCTGTAACCAGTTTTGAAATCTGTCCCGCAGATTGTTGAGATTCTTCCGCTAATTTACGTACTTCATCGGCAACAACTGCAAAGCCTTTGCCATGTTCACCGGCTCTGGCAGCTTCAATCGCTGCATTTAGCGCAAGGAGGTTTGTCTGATCGGCAATTTGGGTGATGACGGATAAAATGTGTTCAATTTGTTTAGAGCGGCCGTCCAGCTGCTGTATGATTTCTCCGCTTTTCTGAATCGAATGGTGAATCGCATCCATTTGTGCCTGTACATTTAGAATTTCCTTTTGCCCAATGTCGGCTTTTGTTTGCGCAAGCTGTCCTTTGTCAGCGATTGCAGCCGTATTTGAAGAAATATCCCGGATGTCTGCTGAAGCTTGTTTTAGTGAGCTTTCACTGTTTTCAATTCGGTTGATCTGATGCTGAGCCCCGTTTGCAATGTGCTGTACAGCCTCTGTGATCTTTTCTGAAGCTTGATTTGTTTCCTCTGCTCCGGCTGAGAGCTGCTGAGAGGCGGATGCAAGCTGAAGGGCTGATTGCTGCACAGTCTGGATGGTATCGTTCAGTTTCATTCTCATCTTATTGTAATAGACGCTGAGTTCTGATAGCTCGTCACCGGATCGGTCTGACACCTCTATTGTCATATCTCCGTTTCCGGCGCTTTCAAAGGCGAATTTTAAAGTGTTCAGCCGCTTATTGATCCTTCTGGTGAAAAGCAGGACAAGGATGACTGATACAATAATGACGATAACAAGAACGATAACGAATTGAGTGAAGAGTGATTGCGTAAGTGATGCTAAAATGCTTTGATTGGCTCCTGTATACAGCATGCCGATGATATTCCCGTTTTGATCTTTTAAAGGCATGTATGCCGTCTGATAAGAAGAGCCTGCTACGTCTGCTTGTCCGTAGAATCGTTTTCCATTCTTTAAAACAGCGTCAGTAACTTCATTAGAAGCCTGAGTGCCAACAGCTCTTTCGCCGTTCTTCATGACATTGGTTGCAACACGAGTATTTCCTTGGAAAATAGTAACGGTATCACCTGTTTTTTCGCCAAGCAGATCAACGATATCTTCATTTCCGTTGATTAGTGTTTGCCCTTTATAAAGCTCATTGTTTTTTACATGCCAGTCCCCTGAAATGATATCATCAATATAAACGCTGCTTAAAGCGAGATCGCCTTTCGCTTTTTCAGTCGCCATTTGTTTCATGCTGTCTGTAATGTCCTTAAGCATTACAGTACCGACTGATATCGAAAACAAAAGAATAATCACGAAAACGAGACAGAGAATTTTAGTTCCGAGCTTAAGCTTTAGTTGTTTTATCAACATAATTCCTCCTTTTTATGATTTGTGGGTCATATTACTTATCGGGTTTTTGGATCTATAGGTTTATTTTTAGAAAATATAAAAACCGGCCTGATCGCCAGGCCGGTTGTGTAACACTATTCTAGGTTTGCGTGGTAAGTGAACATGGTTTCAGAATTGAGTCCTTTTTTCTCCATGAGTTTTAAAATCACTGCATCATAGAATAGCAGTAAAGTTTGCTCAAATAATGAACCCATTGGCTGAATGGTTTTATCGCTTCCGTTTGACCGGTCTTTAGGAGAACCGGGCATTTTAACGATGAGATCCGCTTGTTTGCCAATGCTTGATTCCGGATTGATGGTTAAAGCGGCAACAGCCCCGTGTAAGCTTTTTGCTTTTGCTGCTGTATGGATCAGGCTCTTTGTCTCGCCTGATCCTGAACCGATAATGACGAGATCTCCTTTGCGAAGCGGGGGAGTGAGAATCTCACCGACGATATGAGCGTTGAAGCCCATGTGCCTCAATCTCATTGCGAAGGATTTTGCCATCAGGCCAGACCGCCCCGCTCCCGCAGTGAAAATTTGATTGGAAGAGAGAATGTGATCGGCAAGCTGATCTGCTTCTTCATCAGAAATATAAGCCGCTGAACGGTGTAACTCGTTAAGAATTTCCGTTACGTATTCAGTCGTTTTCATATCATTATCCTTGGGCAATAAGCTGCTTCATTTTTGAAGCTGTTTCCGCTTTATCGGCTGCGCTTGTAATTCCGCCCCCAACAATGACAAGGTCAGGCTTTTGTTTGACCACTTCTGGCAATGTATCAATTTTGATGCCGCCCGCAATTGCGGTTTTTGCGTTTTTAACGGTATTTTTGATAGTCGTTAATTCTTCGAAAGAGTTTTTGCCCTCTGCTTGAAGATCATATCCAGTGTGGACGCAGATGTAGTCAACACCGAGTGCGTCAATTTCTTTCGCACGGGATTCAATATCTTTTACGTTAATCATGTCCACTAAGATTTTCTTCTTCTGTTTTTTAGCTTCTTCTACTGCTCCTTTAATTGTTGCATCGTCTGTAGCCCCTAAAACGGTGATGATGTCAGCGCCTGCTTCCGACGCTTTCATGATCTCGTATCCGCCGGCATCCATGATTTTTAGGTCTGCTAGAACCTTCAATTGCGGAAATGCCTCTTTTACTTCTTTAACGGCTCTGAGGCCTTCATTAATGACAACCGGTGTTCCGATCTCTACCACGTCGATGTATTGTTCCACTTCTTTGACGAGCTCGATGGCTTCCGGGATATTTACGAGGTCTAATGCTAGCTGTAATTCCATTGTTGATCCACTCCCTTTTCGAATTATTTTTCATTCTATAGGTTCTCTCTTTTGATGAGAAGTAGGCACTTTAAAGTCAACTAGTTACTTGGAGGATACTATGAGAAGAGGCAATCAGATTACTTTCGCTTGGTTTTATGAGTGAGTATAATAAAAAGGAGTCTGCAAAAAAGTAAGTAAGTGATGATACGTATCTAACATATAAAAAGTATGCTAAGGGGGGATTACTTTTGAGCCGGATGGACGACAAAAAGTTTAACTGTGAGAAGGAATTAACGCTTGCAGTGATCGGCGGTAAATGGAAAATGCTCATTTTGTGGCATTTAGGAAAAGAAGGTACAAAACGGTTCAATGAATTAAAAGCTTTGATTCCTGATATTACACAGAAGATCCTCGTGAATCAGCTGAGAGAGCTTGAGCAGGATATGATTGTTCACAGAGAAGTGTATCCGGTTGTCCCGCCGAAGGTTGAATATTCCTTGACCCCGCAAGGAGAAAGCCTGATGCCTATTCTTGATGCGATGTATGAGTGGGGGAAAGGTTATATGGAATTGATTGATATCGATAAAAATGTCATTAAGGAATCATTGTAAGGCGCTCTTCGCAGGGGTGTCTTTTTTTTTTGCCTGTTTTTCGGTTTTTGCGCGGTAACAGATGTGATGTAAATAATTGTAAATGACTTTCGGCAAAATAAAGAAATTGAAAGGAGCAATACGTTTTAAGAATTTTTATTTTTCTGTAAATAATGTTAAGTGGAAATTGTTGCGGCATCACGCAAAAATATCCCAGTAAATAAACTGGAATCTTTCGGTATCCCGCATGAAACTTTTCACCTATTTTTCGGTGATAAAAACATTTTTTTCATTTAAAGTGAACGGTAGCAATGTAAAAAAATATTGAAAACAATGAATAAATAGCCAAAAATGTTTCGGGTTAGGATGAAGGGTTTTGCGGTCTTTATCCGCTTGTGTTAAACACTGCAAAGATGATTGATGGCAGCCGTTTTGATAGCGGCAATCTGTTTTTTGTTTGGATGCACTGCTTTTTAAGCGTAGTACTTTGGGCTTTTTCGGCTGTTAGTTCATAAGAATTAAACGCTTATATGGTTAAGAAAGGGAAATACGCTGCACATGTTCACTGCTTATTGAAGATTAGGGGAGGTATGACAATATGGAAATAACTTTTTACCCTTTAACGGATGCGCAAAAACGAATTTGGTATACAGAAAAATTTTATCCTCATACAAGTATTTCAAATCTTGCGGGGATTGGTAAGCTGGTTTCAACTGAAAAGGTTGACTGGGTGCTGGTTGAGCAGGCGATTCAAGAGTTTATCCGCAGAAATCACGCCATGCGCCTTCGTTTGCGGCTCGATGAAAATGGGGAGCCTGTTCAATATATAAGCGAGTATCGGCCTGTTGATATAAAACATACTGACACCACTGGAGATTCGAATGCGATAGAGTTTATTTCACAATGGAGCCGGGAGGAAACAAAAAAGCCTTTGCCGCTGTACGAGTGTGACTTATTCCGTTTTTCCACCTTCACCATCAAGGAAAATGAAGTGTGGTTTTACGTAAATGTTCATCATGTGATTTCTGATGGGATTTCTATGAATATTCTTGGAAATGCGATTATGCGCATTTATTTAGAATTAGCGGGCCGCTCAGAAACAAACGAAGGAATCTCGCATTCATTTATCGATCATGTTTTATCTGAACAGGATTATGCTCAATCAAAGCGGTTTGAAAAGGACAAGGCGTTTTGGAACAAGCAATTTGAAACGGTGCCTGAACTTGTTTCTCTAAAAGGGAATGCTTCCGGTGGAGGGAGTTTAGATGCTGAGAGGTTCTCTAAGGATGTGCCTGAAGCGCTTCATCAGCAGATCCTATCGTTTTGTGAGGCAAACAAGGTCAGTGTTCTTTCAGTGTTTCAATCGGTGCTTGCCGCCTATTTGTACAGAGTCAGCGGCCAGAATGATGTCGTGACGGGAACCTTTATGGGCAACCGGACAAATGCGAAAGAGAAGCAGATGCTTGGCATGTTTGTTTCCACAGTTCCGCTCCGGACAAACATTGACGGCGGGCAGGCGTTCTTAGACTTTGTCAAAGACCGGATGAAGGATCTCATGAAAACACTTCGTCACCAAAAGTACCCGTATAACCTCCTGATCAACGATTTGCGTGAAACAAAGAGCTCTCTGACCAAGCTGTTTACGGTTTCTCTTGAATATCAGGTGATGCAGTGGCAGAAAGAAGAAGAACTTGCCTTTTTGACTGAACCGATTTTCAGCGGAAGCGGATTAAATGATGTTTCGATTCATGTAAAGGATCGATGGGATACTGGGAAGCTTACCATTGATTTTGATTACCGCACTGATTTGTTTTCACGTGAAGAAATCAACATTGTTTGTGAACGCATGATTACGATGCTCGAGAATGCGTTATCGCATCCAGATCATACAATTGATGAATTAACGCTGATTTCTGAAGCGGAAAAAGAGAAGCTCTTTGCGAGGGCCGGCGGTGAACCTGTCAGCTATCGCAAGGGCATGACGATTCCAGAGCTGTTCCAAGAACAGGCTGAACTGCTTTCTGATCACCCGGCTGTTGTTTTTGAAGATCGAACATTGTCCTATCGAACGTTACATGAACAATCTGCACGCATCGCCAATGTGCTGAAACAGAAAGGGGTTGGCCCGGACAGACCTGTCGCGGTTCTGATTGAACGCTCTGAACGGATGATTACGTCTATCATGGGGATTTTAAAGGCCGGCGGAGCCTATGTGCCAATTGATCCCGGATTTCCGGCGGAACGCGTGCAATATATTTTGGAGGACTGCGGGCCGGATGTCATCCTGACTGAATCGGGGATTGCGGCTCCTGCAACTGATGCTGAGCTGATTGATTTTGATCAGGCGATTGCGGAAGGTGCAGACGAAATTCCGGCTGCTGATATAAACGCACGGAACCTTGCCTACATTATTTACACATCGGGAACAACCGGACGTCCGAAAGGCGTTATGATCGAGCATCGCCAGGTCCATCACTTGGTTGAATCTTTGCAGCAGACGATTTACCAAAACGGCAGCCAAACGCTGCGGATGGCATTGCTTGCGCCGTTCCACTTTGATGCGTCAGTGAAGCAGATTTTCGCGTCGCTTCTTTTGGGACAGACTCTTTACATCGTACCGAAGAAAACAGTGACGAACGGGTCTGCGCTTGCCGCGTATTATCGCAGGCACAACATTGAGGCAACGGACGGGACACCGGCCCACCTGCAAATGCTGATAGCGGCGGGCGATCTCAGCGGCCTCAAACTGAAGCATATGCTGATCGGAGGAGAGGGCCTATCGTCTGTTGTTGCGGACAAGCTGCTAAAGCTGTTTAAAGAAGCAGGCGCGTCGCCGTGTTTGACCAATGTGTACGGGCCGACTGAAACGTGTGTTGACGCGTCCGTTCATCCGGTTATCCCGGAGAGTGCTGTTCAATCAGCGTATGTGCCGATCGGGAAAGCGCTGGGGAATAACCGCTTATATATTTTAGACCAAAAAGGCCGGCTGCAGCCGGAAGGCGTGGCGGGCGAGCTTTACATCGCTGGCGATGGTGTCGGCCGAGGCTATTTGCATTTGCCTGAATTGACGGCTGAAAAGTTTTTACAAGATCCATTTGTCCCAAGCGATCGCATGTACCGGACCGGAGACGTGGTGCGCTGGCTGCCAGATGGAACAATCGAATACTTAGGAAGAGAGGATGACCAAGTAAAAGTCCGCGGATACCGGATTGAACTTGGGGAAATTGAGGCTGTGATTCAGCAGGCGCCAGACGTTGCGAAAGCCGTTGTTTTGGCACGTCCTGACGAACAGGGAAATCTTGAGGTTTCCGCATATGTTGTGCAGAAGCCTGGCAGCAAATTTGCTCCGGCCAGCCTGCGGGAACATGCGGCCAGACAGCTTCCTGACTATATGGTGCCGGCTTACTTTACTGAAATGACAGAAATCCCGCTCACGCCAAGCGGCAAAGTCGACCGCCGCCAGCTGTTTGCACTAGAGGTGAAGGCGGTCAGCAGCACGGCCTATACGGCGCCGCGCAATGAGACGGAGAACGCAATCGCAGCCATTTGGCAGGACGTGCTGAATGTTGAGAAGGCGGGGATCTTTGACAATTTCTTTGAAACGGGCGGCCATTCATTGAAGGCCATGACGCTTTTAACAAAGATTCATAAGGAAACAGGCGCTGACATTCCGCTTCAATACTTGTTTGAGCATCCGACGATTGCGGCTCTTGCAGAGGAAGCCGAACACAGAGAAAGCCGGACATTTTCAGCGATTAAACCTGCGGAAAAACAGGAGCATTATCCGCTTTCGTTGGCACAGCAGCGAACTTATATCGTCAGCCAGTTTGAGGATGCGGGTGTCGGTTACAACATGCCGGCGGCAGCGATTTTGGAAGGACCTTTAGAGGTTCAAAAGCTGGAGCGCGCATTTCAGGGGTTAATCCGCCGCCACGAGTCTTTGAGGACATCATTTGTTCTTGAAAACAGCACGCCGAGTCAGAAAATTCATGACAGCGTCGATTTCAACATCGAGGTGATTGAAAGAGGCGGCCGATCCGAAGAGGCAATAATGACTTCATTCGTACGGAGATTTGATCTGGCGAAAGCGCCGCTGTTCAGAATCGGCTTGATGGAGCTTGAAGAGAACCGTCATATGCTTCTGTTTGACATGCATCATTTGATTTCTGACGGTGTGTCCATCGGCATTATTTTGGAGGAGTTAGCACGGATATACAAAGGCGAACAGCTTCCTGAACTTCGTCTTCAGTATAAGGACTACGCCGTGTGGCAAAGCGGCCAGGCTGCTGAAGGATACCGGAAGGACGGGGCGTATTGGAAGGAAGTCTTTGCGGGCGAGCTTCCGGTGCTTCAGCTGCTTTCCGATTATCCGAGACCGCCTGTTCAAAGTTTTGAAGGGGATCGGGTGTCAATCAAGCTGGATGCGGGATTAAAGGATCGTTTAAATCGTTTGGCTGAACAAAATGGCGCCACGCTGTATATGGTGATGCTGTCCGCTTACTATACGCTTTTGTCAAAGTATACGGGACAGGATGACATCATTGTCGGAACGCCGTCAGCGGGCAGAAACCACTCTGATACAGAGGGCATTGTCGGGATGTTCGTCAATACGCTCGCGATACGCAGTGAAGTGAAGCAGGACGAGACGTTTACCCATTTGATCACGCGTGTCCGTAAACAGGTGCTGGATGCCTTTTCTCATCAGGACTATCCGTTTGAGTGGCTTGTAGAAGACTTGAACATTCCGCGTGATGTAAGCAGACATCCGCTGTTTGACACGATGTTCAGCCTTCAAAATGCGACAGAGGGCATTCCGTCTGTCGGCGATCTGGCCTTGTCTGTTCATGAGACCAACTTCAAGATTGCCAAATTTGATTTGACGGTACAGGCGAGAGAAACGGATGAAGGCATTGAGCTTGATTTGGACTACAGCACGAAGCTGTTTAAACAAAGCACGGCTGAAAGGCTGCTCAACCATTTTGCGCGTGTGCTTGAAGATGCCGCGGCTGAGCCTGAGAAACAGATATCTGAATACAAGCTTCTTTCTGAAGAGGAGGCTGCTTCGCAAATTCAGCAGTTTAACCCGGGAAGAACACTTTATCCGAAAGACAAAACGATTGTTCAGCTGTTTGAAGAGCAAGCAGCGAAAACGCCAAACTATCCTGCACTTCAATATGAAGGCGAATCACTCACTTATCGTGAGCTGAATGAACGGGCCAATCGTTTAGCCCGCGGAATTCTTTCTTGTGGAGCGGGAGAAGGAAGAACAGCGGCTGTCTTATGCGAGCGGTCAATGGACATGATTGTGTCGATTCTCGCGGTTTTAAAAGCTGGCTCGGCTTATGTTCCGATTGATCCGGAACATCCGGTTCAGCGGATGCAGCATTTCTTCCGCGACAGCGGAGCGAAGGTGCTTCTCACCCAGAAAAAATTAAAGGCTTTAGCAGAAGAAGCCGAATTTGGCGGCGTTATCGTACTTGCAGATGAGGAAGAAAGCTATCATGCTGATGCGCAAAATCTCGCACTGCCTCTTCAGTCAACGGCAATGGCCAACCTGACGTATACGTCAGGAACGACAGGGACACCAAAGGGAAATATCGTGACACATGCCAATATTCTGCGCACGGTGAAGGAAACGAATTATCTCAGTATTACAGAACAGGATACGATTCTCGGGCTTTCCAATTACGTGTTTGACGCGTTTATGTTTGATATGTTCGGTTCTTTGTTAAACGGAGCCAAGCTTGTGCTGATACCGAAAGAAACCGTTCTGGATATGGCTCGCCTGTCTCGTGTCATTGAGCGGGAGAACATCAGCATTCTCATGATTACAACGGCTTTGTTCCACCTGCTTGTCGACATGAATCCGGCGTGCTTGTCAACGCTGCGCAAGATTATGTTTGGCGGGGAGCGGGCTTCGGTTGAGCATGTAAGAAAGGCTTTGCAAACGGTTGGAAAAGGCAAGCTCCTTCACATGTACGGACCGTCTGAAAGCACGGTTTTCGCGACATATCATCCGGTTAATGAATTGGAGGAGCACACGCTGTCTGTACCGATTGGAAAACCGGTCAGCAATACGGAAGTATACATCCTTGACCGGGCGGGACACGCGCAGCCTGCCGGGATCGCCGGGGAGCTTTGCGTCAGCGGCGAAGGCCTCGTGAAAGGCTATTACAACCGTCCCGAACTGACTGAGGAGAAGTTCGTTCCACATCCGTTTACATCCGGCGAACGCATGTATAAAACAGGTGACCTTGCCAGATGGCTGCCGAATGGCGACATCGAATTTATCGGGCGGATCGACCATCAGGTGAAAATTCGCGGACAGCGCATCGAGCTTGGGGAAATCGAACATCAGCTGCAAACCCACGATCGCGTGCAGGAGACTGTCGTGCTTGCTGTTGATCAAGGAGCGGGAGACAAGCTGCTCTGCGCGTATTTTGTCGCAGAGGGAGAAATCTCATCTCAAGAGCTGAGAGAGCATGCGGCGAAGGATCTGCCGGCTTACATGGTTCCTGCGGTGTTTATTCAAATGGACGAGCTGCCGCTGACCGGAAACGGAAAAATCGACCGGAGAGCGCTGTCGCTTCCTGATGCCAGCGTCTCAAGAGGTGTGTCATATGTAGCGCCTCGAAATGAAACGGAACAAAAAGTCGCAAACATTTGGGAGCAGGTGCTTCAGGCTGAAAAGGTCGGCGTTTATGACCAATTCTTTGATATCGGCGGACATTCATTAGCAGGCATGAAGATGCTTGCCCTGGTTCATCAGGAACTGGGTGTTGAGCTGTCACTCAAAGATCTCTTCCAGTCACCGACGGTTGAGGGCTTAGCACAGGTGATTGTCTCTTCTGAAAAAGGGGCGGCCATCAGCATCAGCCCGGCAAAGAAACAAGATACGTATCCTGTTTCTTCACCGCAAAAACGGATGTACGTGCTCCAACAGCTTGAAGGAGCGCAAACGAGCTATAACATGCCTGCGGTTCTGCGCCTTGCAGGTGAGCTTGATGTTGAAAGGCTTAACAGCGTCATGCAGCAGTTGATGCAGCGTCATGAAGCCTTTAGAACCACGTTTGAAATAAAAAATGGAGAAACGGTGCAGCGGATCTGGGAAGAAGCTGAATGTGAGATGGCCTATTTCGAAGCCGCAGAAGAAGAGACAGAGCGGATCGTTTCTGAATTTATCAAGCCTTTCCAAATCGATCGGCTTCCGCTGTTCAGAATGGGGCTGATCAAGCTTTCCGAAACTGAGCATCTGCTGCTGTTTGATATGCACCATATTATTTCAGACGGAGCGTCTGTAGGCGTGCTGATTGAGGAGCTTTCGAAGCTGTACGACGGAGAAACCCTTGAGCCGCTCAGCATTCAATATAAGGATTATGCCGTGTGGCAGCAGCAGTTCATTCAGTCCGAGCTTTACAAGAAGCAAGAGGATCATTGGCTGAAGGAGCTGAACGGAGAGCTGCCAGTGCTGACGCTTCCGACTGACTGCAGCAGGCCTGCCGTTCAAACATTTGAGGGAGACCGCATTGCATTTTCATTAGAAGCAGGAAAAGCTGATGCTCTGCGCAGACTTGCAAAAGAAACGGATTCCACGCTGTACATGGTGCTTCTGGCTTCATACAGTGCGTTTTTATCGAAGCTAAGCGGTCAGCACGATATTATCGTCGGTTCACCTGTAGCCGGGCGCTCTCAAACAGACGTCAGCCGCGTTATCGGAATGTTCGTCAATACATTGGCGCTGCGTACGTATCCGAAGGGTGAAAAGACGTTTGCTGACTATCTCAGTGAAGTGAAAGAAACCGCGCTCAATGCTTTTGATGCGCAGGATTACCCGCTTGAGGACCTGATCGGAAACTTGCAGGTTCAGCGTGACACGAGCAGAAATCCGCTATTCGACGCCGTATTTTCAATGCAAAATGCGAACATCAAGGATCTGACGATGAAAGGGATTCAGCTTGAGCCTCATCCGTTTGAACGGAAAACGGCCAAGTTTGATATCACGCTGACGGCTGATGAAACGGACGGAGGGCTTACGTTCGTATTTGAATACAATACAGCGTTGTTTAAGCCGGAAACAATCGAACGATGGAAGCGATACTGGATGCAGCTTCTAGACGCGGTCACCGACAACCCGAACCAGCCGCTTTCCAGCCTGTCACTCGTCACCGAAACAGAAAAACAAACGCTTCTC
>NZ_JBAIZV010000006.1:0-191805 GCF_036765095.1 Bacillus sp. 0209A | reverse complement strand
TCACAGCCGCATGCCAGAACATGAAGAAGATTGCCACATACCTAGCCAAGCAGGGCTAGGTATGTGGGAGCTCTTTTTCTGCTTTTGAAATTAGCTGAATATCTAAAGAAACATTACAAAACAAAAAAGCTTGTAGAAAAAACATCGTTTTCTCTACAAGCTGACCGTTCATATTGAACGGTGTTTTGCATTATGTCCAGCTGCTGATGGTGTCATCAAGCTGCTGCTTAGTCTCTTCGAGCGTGCCGCTGTTATCGATGACTTGATCTGCTCTTGCTGTTTTTTCCTCTAATGGCATTTGAGCGCGGATTCGGCTGACCGCTTCTTCCTTCGTCAGCTGGTTGCGATTCATCAGACGCTCAAGCTGAAACTCTTTTGTGACACTAACCACAATAATTTTATCAACTAAAGATTCCAATTTGCTTTCGAACAATAACGGGATATCTAAGACAACAAACGCTTCCTGATTTGCAATGGCTTCATCACGGCGCTTAAGCATTTCCTGCCTGACTGCGGGATGAACAATCGCATTTAAAGCAAGGCGCTTTTGTTCATTTGTAAATACCAGTGCCCCAAGCTTTTTTCTATCTATATCACCGTTTGGGAGCAGAATGTCTTCACCGAATTCGTCAATGATTTGCCGGTGGGCGGGCGTCCCTTTTTCTACCGCTTGTTTGGCGATGATATCTGCATCTATAACTGTTATTCCTTTTTCAATCAGCATATTGGCAACCGTGCTTTTGCCGCTGGCTATTCCTCCCGTTAAACCAATGACTAAGGTCAAGAGATCCACTCCTTTTTACAATTTCCAGAGCCCAATCGTGATCAGCAGAAGCCCCGGCAAAAACGCCATTTTATCAATCCATTTCCACTTAGACAGAAAATGGCCGGCGTTAATTCCGATTGATACAAACAGCGAGCTCATGATTGCCACGGCGATGCTCATCATAATCGGTGAAAAACCGAGAATGGCTGCGCCTATACCTGCTCCGAAGGCATCAATCGATAAGGCAAATCCCAATAAGACCGCCTCGATTCCATTAATCACACCCGATTTGTCGATATCCGCACTCATAGGTTTTCTCAAAATATGAATCACAATCCCTAATGACCGAACCTCTAAATTAAGCAGCGTTTTTTCATGCAATAAGTATTCTTTGTCTTTTGCCGGTTTGAAAAATTGATACAGAACCCATACACCAATTCCGACCAATATCAAACCGCCAAGCTTCTCCGTCACATATACAGGAAAAAACTTTGTAAGAAAGCTCCCGATCAGCATGGATATAAACATGACAGCACCGGAACAGCAGGCGATAACCAAAATCGCTTTAAACGGTATTTTCATTTTTCTCAATCCGTACGTAAATCCGACTGAAAAACTGTCCAAGCTGACAGCCAACGCCAGCAGCAGTATAGAAACCATTTGCATATCCGTTTCTTCCTTTCTGTTGGTGCTCTTGTATCAGATGTGAAATGCCCGGGATTCATCACAATCATGTATATGGTAAAGTGAAAAATCCGTGTTTCGAAAATGGCATCCTCTATTACAGAGTTACTGATATATGCACCGACAGCTTGGACGATGAAGCATTATGCTACTATTTTTTCTGGCACTCCGCGCAAAAATGCGTGCCCCTGCCTCCGACAACAATTTTTGAAATCATCGTTCCGCAATTTTTGCACGGCTCGTCTTTTTTTCCATACACAAAATGCTGCAGCTGGAACATTCCGATTTCCCCTTGGGAGTTGATATACGAACGGACTGTGCTGCCGCCCGCGTCAATCGCCTCTTGCAGGGTGTTTTTGATTTCAGCGTGAAGTGTTTTGATTGTTTTGTCTGACAATTCATTTGCTTTTGTCTCAGGATGGACACCCGCTCTGAAAAGAGCCTCGTCTACATAAATGTTCCCGAGTCCGACAACCGTTTTCTGATCCAACAGGGCGGTTTTGACAGCACGGTTTGTTTTGGCAAGCCGTTCTTTCAAATACACACTCGTAAATTCTTCTGCATCCGGCTCCGGCCCTAACTGAGAAAGCGGGAGCTCGCCCGCTTCCTCTCCCGGTTTAAATAAATGCATGGTCCCAAACTTCCGCACATCCCGGTAACGAAGCTGGGTTCCATCTGTCATCGTGAATATGACATGCACGTGTTTATCGTCCGGCTCCTCCGCTTGATGAAGCCCGTATTTCCCTTCCATTCGCAGGTGGGAAACCATAACATAATGATTTAAATGAAACAGTAAAAACTTTCCCCGTCTACCGATAGACTGTATCGTTTCTCCTGCTAGATTTCGCGCAAATTCCTCCGGTTCGGCAGGACGTTTGATGATATTCGGCCATCTGATCTCTACCGATTTGATTGTTTTTCCCTTTACAAGCCCGGTCAGAGTGCGCCGGACCGTTTCAACCTCTGGTAATTCCGGCACATCCATCACTTCCTATCTCTGTTTATTTCGCATCATACCAAGATGGTCCTGATGAAAAGTCCACCTTTAACGGGACATCTAATGCAAGCGCATGCTCCATCACTTCAGGAACAAGCTTTTCAAGGATTTCAATTTCTTCCTGCGGCGCTTCAAAAATCAATTCATCGTGCACTTGAAGCAGCAGTCTTGCTTTCAGCTGTTTTTCTTTCAGCTTGGCAGCCATATCAATCATGGCTTTTTTGATTATATCAGCGGCGCTACCTTGAATCGGCGTATTCATAGCCGTCCGCTCCGCAAAACTGCGGATATTAAAGTTTCGGCTCGTCAGCTCAGGAATGTAACGGCGGCGATGCATAAGCGTTGTCACGTAGCCTTTTTGCTTAGCATCCTGAACCGAGTCCTCCATGTACGCCTTTACGCCTTGGAAGCTTTCCAAATAACGGTCGATGAATGCTCCGGCTTCCTTTCGGGTAATGCCAAGGTTCTGTGACAGCCCGTAATCGCTGATGCCGTATACGATGCCAAAGTTGACCGCTTTCGCCTGGCGTCTCATCGCGGATGTCACTTCATCCTTCGCGACATGAAACACATCCATTGCCGTTTTTGTATGAATATCCATATCATTTGTGAAAGCTTCGATAAGATTTTCATCCTTTGAGATATGGGCTAGCACCCGCAGCTCGATTTGAGAATAATCAGCTGCAAAAATGAGCCAGTCTTTTTCAGACGGAACAAAAGCTTGGCGGATTTTGCGCCCTTCTTCAAGTCTGATCGGAATGTTTTGCAGATTCGGATCAGTAGAGCTGAGGCGGCCTGTTTGCGTTAAAGCCTGGTTAAACCGTGTGTGCACCTTGTGTGAATCCGGTCTCGTCACCTTTAGAAGCCCTTCAATATATGTCGATTGAAGCTTGCCAATTTGTCTGTACTGCAAAATGTAGTCGACAATATCATGCTTGTCAGCCAGCTTTTCAAGCACGTCGGCAGACGTTGAATAGCCTGTTTTCGTTTTTTTCACGACAGGCAGGCCGATCTTTTCAAACAAGATGACACCAAGCTGTTTAGGAGAATTGATATTAAACGGTTCTCCCGCAATCTCATGGATTTTTTCTTCATATTCTTTCAGCTTCGCGCCCAGTTCTTCACCCATCCGTTTTAAACGGTCAACATCAACCTTGACGCCAGTTGATTCCATTACGCCCAGAATAAGCGCAAGAGGCATTTCAAGCTCTTCAAACAGTTCAAGCTGATCGTTGTTCTCCAGCTCCTGAACGAGTTTCTCCCGAAGGCTTTGAATGGCTAACGCTTTTCTGACAAGGTGCTCAGACAGTTCGTTTTCTGACGGCACTGCCCGTTTTGCTCCTTTGCCGTAAACTGATTCATCGCTTTGAACGATATGCAAGCCGTAATCCTTAGCCACGCTTGCGACGTCGTCATATGAATTGCCGGGGTTGATGATATAAGCCGCAAGAAGCGTATCAAACTCCGCCCCTTTCAGTTCAATGCCCTGCCAGCGCAAAGCGACAACAGCCCGCTTACTGTCGAAAACCCATTTCTTCTGCTCGTCATTTTCCACCCATTCTTTAAACACCTTAGACTCCACGGCAATGTCTTTCGGAATAAAATAAGATCCCGTTTCATTTGCGATCGAAAATCCGAGAATCGGCTCTTCGTGATAATTGTCGCCAATCTGTTCAACGACAAATGCCGATGGAGAAACCAATATACCGCTTGTTACGTCTGTGACGGTTTCGACATTAATTTCTTCTAATCCCTGATCCTGCTCCGCTTCTTCACTGTCTTCCCCAAGACGTTCAAGAAGCGTGCTGAATCCAAGATCTTTAAAGATGGAAATGACCTGTTCGCGATTAAAGCCTTGATATTCCAGGCCGGAAACGGATACCTCAATCGGCGCATCCGTCATGATCGTCGCCAGCTCCTTGCTCATCAATGCCTGATCCTTAAATTCCTCAAGCTTTTCCTTCAATTTCTTTCCGCTCACCTCGTCAATGGACTCCAGCAGCTTTTCAACGGAGGCGAACTGTTTTAATAGCTTAATCGCTGTCTTTTCTCCTACGCCGGGCACACCCGGAATATTATCTGAGGAATCGCCCATCAGACCCTTCATGTCAATGATTTGTTCAGGCTTAAGCCCGTATTTCTCTTTGACGTGCTCCGGTGTGTAAAATTCAACATCGGTAATTCCTTTTCTCGTAATGGCAACTGTCGTTTTGTCTGTTGCCAGCTGAGTTAAATCCTTATCTCCTGAGAAAACCTTTACTTCAAATCCGTCTTTTTCAGCCGATTTGGCCAATGTGCCGATAATATCATCGGCTTCGTATTGTTCCAGTTCGTAGCGGCTGATCTGATACGCATCCAGCAGCTCACGGATAAACGGCATTTGTTCGGAAAGCTCAGGCGGGGTTTTCTGTCTGTCGCCTTTATATTCTTTAAATGTGCCGTGACGAAATGTTGTTTTCCCGGCATCAAATGCAACCAGCATGTGCGTCGGTTTTTCATCCTCAAGCATCTTCATCAAAATCATCGCAAAGCCGTATACGGCATTCGTATGAACACCTTTATCATTGCTTAACAGCGGCAAGGCAAAAAACGCTCGGTAAGCCAAACTGTTTCCGTCTACAAGCACTAATTTTTTTCGTTCCGTCATTCAATATCCTCCTAAGAAGCCTCAGGCTTCCGTTCATCTCTTACATAGTCATTCGCTCCTCTTATTTTAACAAAGTTCAATTTGAAAGGAAAATGACGTGAACTAAAAGAGAAGACACAAAAAAGGACGGGAACACAAAAAGGTTCCCGCCGTCAAAATTGGCTCCTTGGATGAAGGGGTTCTACTACATCCTACCAGCATAGGTTTAACAGTGCATGAAGATATTGTTAAACCTTTGTAAACATTAGGCGGATTTTTCAGCAGCTCGTTTCAGCGTCACGGTAAAGACGGTTCCCCGTCTAGGCTCACTTGTGACATCGATTTTCCCTTCATGAGCCTCTATTAAATGCTTGACGATCGCAAGGCCTAGGCCTGTTCCGCCAGAATTCCTGCTTCTGTCTTTATCTACACGGTAAAAACGTTCGAAGATACGCGGAATTTCTTCTTTCTGAATTCCGATTCCGGAATCGGCAACTTCAATTTGAATGTTTTTTTCTCCGGGCTTTACATTGATAGCTACAGAGCCCCCCTCAGGCGTGTAGGTTAACGCATTGTTTACGAGATTAAGAAATACCTGTTTCAGCCTGTGCGGGTCACCCGATACATAGAGCGGATCTTTCGGGACATTCAGTTGTAAGGAGATGCCTTTCTCATCGGCCTTATGCTTTAGAAGCGTTTCAATTTCACTAAGCATTTTGGTCGACTCAAACTTTTCGATGCTGAGTGTGAAATTTTGCTGCTCTATTTTTGAGAGATCGAGCAGATCCTGAACCAAAGACTGAAGCCTTTCGCTTTCCTTTAGAATAATAGAGAGAAACTCAGAAAGCGCCTCTTTGTCCTCCATCGCCCCGTCCAATAACGTCTCTGTAAACCCTTTAATAGACGTAATCGGCGTTTTCAGCTCATGAGATACATTGGCCACAAAATCCTTTCTCATCTGCTCTAATTTCTTGGTCTCCGTCATGTCATGGAAAACGAGCACAATTCCTTTCCATTCATCGTCCGGTCCCATAATCGGAACGCCGTCAACCTCAAAATAACGCCGTTCAATCTTGATCGTAAGCCTTAACAGCTTGCATTTCTTTGTCTCCGTCATAAAAATGTCTTCGACAAGCTGGATCACTTCTTCATGTTCAAATGCATCATGATAAAGACGGCGCAGCATCTGATTCGGATTGATATGGAACTGCTTGGCGTAAGACCTGTTCACGAGATTGATAAAACCTCTTCCATCAATCATAATCAGCCCGGAGCCAATATTTTCAATGACTGTTAACAGCCGGTCTCGCTGCATTTCTTGCGTTCTCGTCATTTCCATCAGATCAACGGCAAGGCTGTTCATCGCACGGCCGAGCTTATCAGAGCGCCTGATATAGCCGCCGTACGTTCTGGCATCGTAGTTTCCCTTGGACAATTCTGTTGCTACATTTGTCGCTGCTTCAATTGATCTTTTGTAACGTGAGGTCATGCTGGAATAAAAATAAATAATGACGATAAATGCGGTACAAAGACTGGCCGTCAGCATCCCCCACATTTCGCCTTTCAAGCCGTAGCTTTTTTCAGAGGCAGAAAGCAGCACATATCCTGTTTTTTCACCTTCGCTTCTAAGCGAAAGTCCGTAATAAAGCTTGTTATTTGCTTTTGAAAGAACACCCTCATGGCCAGAAACAAGGGCCTGCACCTTTTGAGAATCTGCCGCTACCCCGTTTGACCCGTACAGCACCTTGCCGTCTGTATCGATAACGGATGCGCTCACATCGAGCGCGCCGCCTGCATCTTTAATGATTTTCTTATTTTCTTGATCATTCAGATTGCCGGCATCAAGAAGCGAAGCCATGTATTTGGCTTCTTTTTCAATGTGTTCCTCTGCTTTCCTTTGACCAGTTGTTTCAAAGAGCTGCTGCAAAAACAGCCCGAGGACACTAAACACCAGAATCATACAGACTACAAGTACAGAAAAAAGGCGCACACGGTATTTATTCATTCATTTTTGGCTCCTCCAGTTTATAGCCCAATCCCCTAATCGTTTTGATATAGATCGGTTTTTTTGTATTGCTTTCAATTTTGTCGCGGAGATGGCTGATATGCACATCAACAATTCTCGTATCTCCGGCAAAATCATAATTCCAGACAGCGCTCAGCAGCAAATCTCTCGTCAGCACTCTGCCTTTATGTCTGCCCAAATACAGCAGCAGTTCGAACTCTTTCGGTGTCAGCTCAAGCTGATTGTCTTTAAAGTACGCTTCATAATGATCAGGCAGAATTTTCAGTTCGCCAATGACGATCTGGCCTTCCATTTCATCATTCTTCATTTCACTAGAGGGCGCAGCCATTTCGGAACGCCTTAAAATCGCTTTGACTCTTGCATTCACTTCCCTTGGACTGAACGGCTTGGTCATATAATCATCAGCACCGAGCTCGAGTCCTAATACTTTGTCGAATTCCTCATCCTTCGCTGTCAGCATTAGAATCGGAAACATCAGTTTTTGCTGTCTCAGCTGCTTGCACACTTCAATTCCGTCCAGTTTTGGAAGCATCACATCCAGCACAATCAAATCAGGCTTCTCTGTTTCCGCTTTTTTGAGTGCTTCTTCCCCGTCCGAGGCGGTAATGACATCATAGCCTGACCGTTCCAAATTGTACTGCAAAAGAGTAACAATAGATTCTTCATCATCCACAACTAAAATTTTCTTGTTCATGCTGTGCCTCCAGTATTAAATTCCCCGACATCCTATTTCTCTATTTTATGTCATCTTAACATGTTTCATGATTTTATTTTAGCGAAAGCAGGATATTCCGGCAATTCGCCTTTTATATCATTTTTAAACGAAATAAAGAATCATTTGATAACGCTTACATTTATAACAAAAAGAGAAAGGCTCTATCAAGCAAGCCTTTCTCTCTTTTTACTAAGATAATACTTTCATGACATTTTTGACAGATTCAACTGATTGATTCAGCTGTGCTCTTTCATAGTCTGTCAGTTCAAGTTCAATAATTTGCTCAAGACCGTTGCCGCCTACAATTGTAGGAACACCAAGGTAGATGCCTTCATAGCCGTATTCTCCTTCAAGATAAGCAATTGTAGGAAGGACGCGGCGCTGATCTTTCAAGATCGCTTCGACCATTTCTGCCAGAGAAGCCGCAGGCGCATAGTACGCGCTTCCGTTTCCAAGAAGATTCACGATTTCGCCTCCGCCTTTTCTTGTGCGCTCCACAATGGCGTCAATCCGTTCTTTCGGGATAAGAGTTTCAAGCGGGATACCGCCGGCATAAGAATAACGCACAAGCGGCACCATATCGTCACCGTGTCCGCCAAGAACGAAACCTGTCACGTCTTTGACTGATAGGTTTAATTCTTCTGCCACAAATGTTCTGAATCTTGCCGTATCAAGCACACCGGACTGGCCGATGACGCGCTCTTTAGGGAAACCTGATTCTTTGTACACCGCGTATGTCATTGCATCAACAGGATTTGTCAGCACCACAATGATAGACTCAGGAGAATATTTCACGATTTCTCGTGTAACGCTTCTCATAATTTTTTCGTTTGTAGAGACTAGATCATCTCTGCTCATACCAGGTTTTCTAGCGATACCTGCTGTAATGACAACAATGTCAGAACCCGCTGTATCCTCATAATTGGATGTTCCAGTAACTTTCGCGTCAAAGCCTTGAACAGGGCTTGCTTCAAGCATATCAAGCGCTTTTCCCTTTGTCGGGTTCTCCAATTGCGGAATATCAACAAGCACAACGTCTGCCAATTCTTTTTGAGCGATTAAAAATGCGGTTGTCGCTCCGGTAAAACCTGCTCCGATAACAGAAACTTTTTTACGAGTATTTCCCATGTCTCTCTTCTCCTTTATGGCTAATTTTAGGCTGTTTCCTTGCTTAGTCCATGTTTTTAATCAGTTCTTCACCGAACTCTGAACATTTCACTTCAGTCGCGCCGTCCATTAATCTGGCAAAATCGTAAGTTACGACTTTAGAAGCGATTGTGTTTTCCATAGATTTGATAACCAAATCAGCCGCTTCATTCCATCCTAAATGCTCAAGAAGCAGAACGCCTGAAAGAATAACTGAAGATGGGTTTACTTTATCAAGGCCCGCATATTTAGGAGCCGTTCCGTGCGTCGCCTCAAAAATCGCATGTCCTGTTTCATAGTTAATGTTTGCTCCAGGTGCAATACCGATTCCGCCGACTTGTGCAGCAAGAGCGTCAGAAATATAGTCTCCGTTAAGGTTCATTGTCGCAACAACATCAAATTCGCTTGGACGTGTTAGGATCTGCTGAAGGAAAATATCAGCGATGCTGTCTTTGATAATGATTTTGCCTGCTGCTTCTGCTTCGCTTTGCGCTTTATTAGCGGCATCTTTTCCGTCTTTTTCAGCAATGCGGTCATATTCAGCCCATGTGAAGACTTTATCGCCATACTCTCTCTCTGCAAGTTCATAGCCCCAGTTTTTGAAGGCGCCTTCTGTGAACTTCATGATGTTTCCTTTGTGAACAAGCGTTACAGACTTGCGGCCGCGCTCGATCGCATAATCAATTGCTGCTCTGACCAACCGGCTTGTTCCTTCTTCAGAAACAGGCTTAATGCCGATACCTGATGTCTCAGGGAAACGGATTTTGTTGACGTTTAACTCATTTTGCAAGAAGCTGATGAGCTTTTGCACTTCTTCAGAACCTTTTGCGTACTCGATGCCTGCGTAAATATCTTCTGTATTTTCACGGAAGATGACCATATCAGTATCTTCAGGGCGTTTTACCGGTGACGGCACCCCGTTAAAGTATCTTACAGGTCTTAAGCAGACGAATAGGTCAAGCTCTTGTCTGAGCGCTACGTTCAAAGAGCGGATACCGCCGCCGACAGGTGTCGTTAACGGCCCTTTAATCGCGATGAAATATTCACGGATAACATCTAATGTTTCAGCTGGCAGCCACTCACCTGTTTTATTATAAGCCTTTTCTCCGGCATAAACTTCTTTCCACGTGATTTTCTTTTCGCCTTTGTATGCTTTTTCAACTGCTGCTTCCAAAACCTTTGAAGCAGCGTTCCAAATATCAGGACCGATTCCGTCTCCTTCGATAAACGGGATAATCGGATTGTTTGGTACGTTTAATACTCCGTTAGAGACTGTAATTTTTTCACCTTGTGCCACAATAAAAACCTCCCAGTATGTAATTCATATTTAGAAAACATTTTATTTTTCTTCTATAAAAAACAAAATGATTTTTCCCAATATTCAATTTAAATTGTAAACCACTTTTGCTGTTCTGAACAAGAGGCTAACTTCATTAACGCAAGCCAGCCTCCAATGGTTCTTTAGGCTCTTTCTTCAACCGGAACGAAAGTTTGTTTGTCAGGGCCTGTGTAATCTGCGCGCGGGCGGATCAGACGGTTGTTGTCATACTGCTCAAGAATATGAGCGATCCAGCCGGACATTCTGCTTACAGCAAAAATGGGTGTAAACAAATCATGGTCAATGCCGAGGCTGTGGTAAACAGAAGCCGAATAGAAATCAACGTTAGGCGGCAGCTTTTTCTCTGATGTGACGATCTCTTCTATACGAATCGACATCTCATACCATTTGCTTTCGCCTGTCAGGTTGGTCAGTCGCTTGCTCATTTCTTTTAAATGTTTGGCGCGCGGATCGCCATGCTTATAAACGCGATGGCCGAACCCCATTATTTTTTCTTTCTTTTCCATCTTGGTGCGAACGTAAGGTTCTGCATTCTCCACTTCGCCGATCTCTGTCAGCATTTTCATGACAGCTTCGTTTGCACCGCCATGAAGCGGCCCCTTAAGTGCGCCGATCGCTGCAGTAATTCCTGAATAGATATCCGAAAGTGTTGCAACGCAGACCCTCGCTGTAAACGTTGACGCGTTCAGCTCGTGATCGGCATGTAAAATCAGTGCTTTGTTGAAGGCTTCGATCTCAATCGGCGAAGGCTCTTCTCCATTTAATGTGTAGAGAAAATTCTCGGCAATGCCGTAGTCTTCTCTTGGCTCAACGGGTTCAAGACCCTTGCGGATTCTGGAAAACGCTGCGACCAAACCAGGCACCTTTGCCTGAAGGCGGATCGCCTTTCTGTAGTTGGCTTCCGGGTTCATGGTATCAGCCTCGCTGTCAAACAGGCCTAGTAAAGAAATCGCTGTCCGAAGAGCAGCCATGGGATGAACATTTTCGAGGGAATAAGATTTGAAGTGCTCAATAATTTCTTGCGGAACGGCAGCTTCTTTTGCTAACTGCTGTTTTAACTCATCAAGCTCTTTTTTGTTTGGCAGCCTTAAGTGCCAAAGTAAGTAAATGATTTCTTCAAAGCTTGCATTCTCTGTCAAATCATCGATATCATACCCCACATATGTAAGGGTATCATCAATAATAGAACTCACAGATGATGTTGTTGCTACAACCCCTTCAAGACCGCGTGTCGCTGTCATATATAACATCCCCTTTTCAATAAATTTCCCCTTTAAGAGTGTTGTAAAAACATGAGGCTAACTTAAAAAGCATGGTGTAAGTATTTCTCCCCCCAAAAAAGAAAATGCTTACATTTTAATGCCTGCTGGTACTGAAACCGCTTGCTTATGAAAGACCATAACAAATTCTTATAAGCTTATTTAAGTTTATGCCTATTCTCATTATAAACAATAATCAGACATTTGTTAAATGTTTACCTATAATTTTTTTTTTCATTCTGTGATTTCCCCGAAAAAACGCCTTTATTTGCGGGTTTTTGCATATAAAAAAAAGCGGCTTTCGGGCCGCTTTTTTCATGAAGAGAACAGTTTTACAATCTGCATGGCAATATAAGCAATCCCCGCTCCGATCAGCGGTCCCACCGCCACACCGCCAAAAAGCGCGACTGCGAGAATGGTCCCGATCACGAGAGCAGTTGTAATATGCGGGTCATTTTCCAGCAGAGTCAGACCGTTTTTGGCAATCAGCGCCACTGCGATTCCCGCTCCCAAGGCGATCCATGCATATGAAGACCGCATTGCTTCTCCAAGCTGCTTGAACCCGATTTCACCCGTCGCAATCGGAACAAGAACGGCGATGGTAATAACGGTCACACCCCAGTTAATGCCTTTTGACTGGATGGTTGGTAATAATTTCTGATCAAGTCCAACGATTTTGATAATCAAAAGGACGGATACAGCAAAAAGCAATGATTGATTTTTTGCGATAAGTGCGATAGCCAAGAGTAAAATTAAAAATAAATTCGCTTGTGTAAACACATGCCATCCCTCCTTTAAGATGTATGTATTCATATTCAGCCGGAGCGTGAATATATATATAAATAGGACATGCTGACGGGAGGAGGACCGTTTTCGTGAACCAATCTTATATCACTATTTTCTTCAGAACCCTCTTTGTCATATCAATTACCGCAGGATCGATAGCTGCGGCCTATTATTCGTTTCCGTTAACTTATCCGTTCCTGATCGCCCTTATTCTTTCATCAGCGATTCATCCTGTTGTCGATTATTTGGACAAAGTGACAGGATTCCCGCGAACGATAAATGTTCTGGGCGTGCTTGCTTTTTTTCTGCTCGCAGCCTTTGGTGTACTCACCATTCTGGTAGCCGAAATCGTCACGGGAACAGCCTATCTTGCAAAAACGCTGCCTCCGCATATCAGCACGTTTATCTCATATTGCGAAAAATTGTTTACGACTCATATCCAGCCGCTCTATAACGAACTGACCCTTTTGTTTCAAGAATTGGAGACCAATCAGCAGGCTTCCATCGTCACTCATATTCAGACACTCGGTGATTCCGCGGCTAAAAATGCCGGACTGCTGCTGTCCCACATATTAGAAATGATTCCGAGATTTTTCGGACTTCTTCCAAATACAGCGGCTGTTCTCGTTTTTTCTCTTTTGGCAACTTTTTTTATGACAAAGGATTGGCACAAGCTGAAAACCATGTTCGTTTCGATTCTGCCGGATCGGGTTACAGCCAACAGCAGAGCGATCAGCAATGAATTAAAAAAAGCAATGACCGGTTTTATCAAAGCGCAGGCCGTTCTCGTTTTCATTACGATGATCATTGTATTTATCGGCCTTGCTCTCTTAAAAGTTGAACATGGCGCAACAATTGCTTTTTTAATAGGACTTGTTGATCTTCTCCCTTATTTGGGGGCGGGCTCCGTATTTGTGCCGTGGATTTTGTATTTATCGATTACAGGCCAGCTGCCTCAGGCAATCGGAATCGGCATACTGTACCTTGTTGTTCTTATTCAGCGGCAGCTGACAGAACCTAAAATACTTAGTAAATCAATCGGGATCGATCCGCTGGCAACGCTCATCGCCCTGTTTGCCGGTTTTAAATTATTCGGGTTTTTAGGACTCATTGCCGGGCCGGCTCTTCTCGTCATGATCCAGGCTTTCATCACAACAGGCACATTAAAGGAAATATGGTCCTATATCACCGTTCAGCAAAAATAAAACAGCAGCCCATATTTATGGCTGCCGTTTTTTATTTGATGATGATCCGTTTGTTCTTCGACATTCCTCTCAGCCACTTGAACAGAATCGGCTTACACCAGCTGCGGGTAAGCGGGATAAGCAAACAGGCGCCGGCCAAATCTGATAAAAAGCCCGGAAGCATCAGCAAAAGACCGCCAATGAAAATGCACAGGCCGTCAGCAATCGCTTCCCCCGGCATCTGGCCATATTGAAGATCACGCTGAACCTTGTAATACACTTCGGTTCCTTGTTTTTTTGCAGCTGCTGCGCCGATAATGCCTGTCAGAATCATTAAAAAGACCGTCGGCAAAATGCCGATCAGCTTGCCTGAAAATAGGAATATCCCGATTTCTAATGCCGGAAACACAATAAAAAGCAAAAATAAAAATCTCATATCCGGGCCCCCCACACGTGTAACACACCTCTGTTCAACATAAGGCAAGATAAAGAGAAAAGGAAGGGATTCCCCTTCCGTGTTCATCTGTGACTAAAGAACGCTCGCACGGCCTTGGTAGACTGCGCCTCTGGATGCGTCAACTGTAATATCCTGGCCGTCTGTTAAAGTAGATGTCGCATTTTCCAGCCCAACGATAACCGGAATGCCGAGGCTTAATCCGACTACCGCAGCATGGCTTGTCAAGCCGCCTTCTTCTGTAATAAGAGCAGACGCTTTTTCAAGAGATGCAATCATATCACGGTCAGTGCTTTTTGTAACAAGTACCGCACCGTCAGTCATTTTTTGCTCAGCTTCTTTTGCATTTTGTGCAATGACAACCGGACCGAAAGCTGATTTGCGTCCGATGCCTTGGCCTTTAGCGATGATATCGCCGACAGTGTAAACTTTCATTAAGTTCGTCGTGCCAGACTCACCGACAGTGCCTGCTGTAATGACGATCAGATCACCATTTTTTACAAGTCCGCTGTTCAATGATTTTTGGACAGCATCCTCAAGCATCTCATCTGTTGAGTTCGCATTTTGGCCGCTTTCCGCGAATACGCCAGATACGAGCGCAAGTTTTCTGGAAACAGAATCATTTACAGTAACCGCAATAACCGGCGCCTGCGGACGGTATTTCGCGATCATGCGCGCAGTATGGCCGCTTTCAGTCGGCGTGACAATCGCAGCTGCCTCCAGATTGATCGCCGTGTGCGCGACAGATTGTCCAATTGCGTCTGTTATCGTCATGCCTACTTGGTCTCTGCGTTTTGAAAGAATTTCTTTATAATTTAAAGCTTCTTCAGAACGGGAGGCGATGTTGTGCATGGTTTGAACCGCCTCAACCGGATAGTTTCCGGCAGCTGTTTCACCAGAAAGCATGATCGCATCTGAGCCGTCGAAGATCGCGTTTGCAACATCACTTGCTTCCGCACGGGTCGGACGCGGGTTGCGCTGCATGCTGTCAAGCATTTGTGTCGCTGTAATAACAGGCTTTCCAAGCGCGTTGCACTTTTTAATCAGGTCTTTTTGCACAAGCGGCACTTCTTCAGCTGGGATTTCCACACCTAAGTCTCCGCGTGCAACCATTAAGCCGTCAGACACTTCAAGAATAGAATCAATGTTGTCAACGCCCTCTTGGTTTTCGATTTTAGGGATGATTTGAATATCCTGAGCATTGTGCTCTTCTAGAAGCTCACGGATTTCAAGCACGTCAGTAGAACGGCGTACGAAAGACGCTGCGATAAAGTCTACTCCTTGCTCAATACCGAAAACGATGTCTCGTGCATCTTTTTCAGTGATACCAGGAAGGTTGACACTTACGCCCGGTACATTAACACCTTTTTTATTTTTGAGTGTTCCGTTGTTTAATACTTTTGTTTTGATTTCGCGTTTAGCGGCATCAACATCAAGTACTTCAAGGCCGATAAGCCCGTCATCTAACAGAATCGTTGAACCTTGTCCAACGTCATCGACTAAACCTTCATATGACACAGAAATTTTGTCTGTTGTCCCTACAACCTCGTCCATTGAAACGATAAGCTCTTTGCCTGTTTCAAGCTCAATGCCGCCGTTTTCCATCGTATGTGTGCGGATTTCCGGACCTTTTGTATCAAGCAGGATACCAACGTTTTTGCCAAGTTTTTTGCTTGCTTCACGGATATTTTTAATTCTTGCGCCGTGCTCCTCAAAATCTCCGTGAGAAAAGTTCAAACGAGCCACGTTCATTCCTGACTCCATTAATTTCGTAAGCATTTCAATACTTTCACTTGCCGGACCGATGGTACAAACAATTTTAGTTTTTCTCATTTGGTTCACTTCCTTCTGAAATCTTCAGCCTTCAGCTGCACATTAAATAGACAGTTCTTTTGAAAGCTGATACATGTTTTGCTCTACTGTGTGTTTTGTATTCAGTATTTCTATAATATCATGGTCTACAAGCTTATTGTTTTGTATACCCACACAGCGTCCGCCTTTTCCTTCAAGCAGCAGTTCAACTGCATATGCGCCAAGACGGCTTGCCAGCACGCGGTCAGCAGCGCTCGGAGAACCTCCGCGCTGAATATGGCCCAATACAGATACCCTAGTTTCAAGATTTGTTTCTTCTTCAATGCGTTTTCCGAATTCAACACCGCTGCCTACACCTTCGGCAACAATAATAATACTGTGCTTCTTGCCGCGTTCGTGGCCGCGTTTTAAGCGGCCAATGATTTCGTGCATGTCGTAGTCTGCCTCAGGGATTAGGATTGATTCCGCGCCCCCTGCAAGGCCGGCCCACAATGCGATATCACCGGCATGGCGGCCCATTACTTCAATCACATATGTACGTTCATGAGAAGTCGCTGTATCGCGGATCTTATCAATTGCGTCAATTACTGTATTTAAAGCTGTATCGAAACCGATTGTAAAATCAGTGCCCGGAATGTCATTATCAATTGTACCCGGTACACCTACACACGGAAACCCATGTTCCGTTAATTTTTTCGCACCCATATAGGAACCGTCTCCGCCGATGACAACAAGACCTTCAATACCAAGCTTCTTCAAGTTCTCTATCCCTTTTTCACGGCCTTCAACCGTTTTGAATTCAGGACATCTTGCCGTATAAAGCTTTGTTCCTCCGCGATGTATAATATCGCCTACAGATCCGAGTTCAAGCTTTTCAATCTTTCCGCCGATCAATCCTGAGTATCCGTTGTAAATGCCGTAAACTTCAACGTCATGATAAATCGCTTTTCTGACTACTGCGCGAACCGCTGCGTTCATTCCCGGGGAATCCCCGCCGCTCGTTAATACCCCTATACGTTTCATTCTCCATTCACCTCAGCAACATATATGATTAAACATAACATGATCATTGCCCTAAAAACAATGAAAAGGGATCTCCATCCTCCCTATGAAACCTTACCTATTATACAATTAAATAAATTGTTTTTAAATAAAATTTAAAGAATGTCACAAAAAATAAACGTGAGCCAAAGGCTTCACGTTTATTTAGTTTACCCCGATATATTGGTCTTCATTCGAGACTTTGCCAATTGCTTTATATTTTTCATAGCGTTGCTGAACTAATTCTTCTTCATCCAGCTTCAGCAACGTTTTTAGCGATTGCTTAAGGGTTTCGTCCATATAGCTTGCCTGCAGCTTAACATCGTGGTGCGCTCCGCCTTTTACTTCTTTTATCATATGATCTATAATACCTAATTCTTTTAAATCCGGCGCAGTGATTTTCATTGTTTCTGCTGCTTTTTTAGCAAGACTGGAGTCCTTCCATAAAAGTGCCGCGGCACCTTCCGGAGAAATAACAGAATAAGTAGAGTTTTCCAGCATATGCAAGTGGTTGCCAACACCGAGACCAAGGGCTCCGCCGCTTCCGCCTTCACCGATGACGATGCAGATAACAGGCACTCGAAGGCCGGCCATCTCAAAGAGATTTTTGGCAATGGCTTCGCTTTGTCCTCTTTCTTCCGCTGCTCGTCCAGGGTATGCTCCCTTCGTATCAATAAAACAAATAATCGGTCTGTTGAATTTGTCAGCCTGCTTCATGAGACGAAGCGCTTTTCGGTAGCCTTCAGGATGCGGCATCCCAAAATTACGGACAAGGTTTTCCTTCGTGTCTTTACCGCGCTGATGCCCGATTACCGTTACAGGAAGGCCATGGAACTTCGCAATGCCGCCGACAATGGCTTCATCGTCTCCGTAAGCTCTGTCTCCGTGACATTCAAAAAAGCCGGTAAACAGGTGTTCAATATAATCAAGCGTTGTCGGACGGTCCGGCAGACGCGCGATTTGAACACGGTCCCAAGGCTTCAGATTTTTGTAGATTTCATCCTGAAGATTAGCGAGACGGTCTTCGAGCCGTTCAATTTCCGCACTCAGATCCATATCTGAATCCTGGGTGAATTTTTTCAATTCAGCGATTTTCGTTTGCAGTTCAATCACCGGTTTTTCAAATTCTAATCTTACAGCCACTCAAAGTCACCTCCCGCTTGATGCATATCCAGCAGATTTTCTAACGTTTGTTTCATGTCTTGGCGGTGAATAACCGCATCAAGCTGTCCATGTTTTAATAAAAACTCTGCCGTTTGGAAGTCCTCAGGCAATTTTTCACCTATTGTCTGTTCAATAATCCGTCTTCCTGCAAAACCGATCAGCGCGCCAGGCTCAGCAAAATTATAATCGCCGAGTGAAGCAAAGCTAGCCGATACGCCTCCGGTAGTCGGATGGGTCATAATTGAAATAATGAGGCCCTGTTCTTCACTGAACAGTTTTAAGGCAGAGCTTGTCTTAGCCATTTGCATCAAACTTAATACGCCTTCCTGCATTCTCGCACCGCCTGAAGCCGTAAAAATAATAAACGGAACTTTATCAGCTTTTGCTTTTTCAATCGCAAGCGTGATTTTTTCACCGACGACTGAACCCATGCTGCCCATTCTGAATGAAGAATCCATGACGGCGACAACAGCCGGGTATCCGCCAATGGCGCCCTTGCCCGTCACAACAGCCTCGTTTAAGGATGTTTTCTCGCGGTCTTTTTCAAGCTTTTCCAGATATCCCGGGAAACCTAGCGGGTTTTCTGATAACATTCCCTGGTTAAATTCCTCAAAGGATTGTTCATCCATCAAGCTTTCGACACGCTGTTTTGCGTTCATCGGGAAATGATAATCGCAGTTCATGCATACCCGCATATTTTTATCCAACTCTTTAGTGAGCATGATTTTTTTACACTTAGGACATTTTGTCATAATGCCTTCCGGAACGTCGTGCTTCGCTTGCTCAGACGGTACGGAAGCATACTTTTTCTTTTTCGTGAATATATCCTTTAACACATGATTACCTCCCTTTTGTGAAGGGTTCTCTTCACCGCATGTCATCAAACAGATAGACTTGCTAATAACTTTACCGAAACTATTGTACTTTTTTTGTCAAACGCTGTCATCCTCAATTCGACAACTTTTTATTCAATGACGCAGTCGGGACGACTCGTATGAGATCAGATAAGACGTTGAACTGACAAGGTTGGTAACGCATTCAAAAATAATGTTAAACCCGGATGAAATTTTTTTAAGTCCAGCCCCTAAAAAAATTTCAGCCGCCAGTTTAACTTGAGAACAGCGCGCCGGTCTCGTCCAACGCGCTGCCATTTTTGGAATGAATTAAAATGATTAACCAATAATCGTAAGTTTTCTCGTTTTTTCAGCAACTTCCTCAGGGTCAACAGTGATTCTTGCGACACCTGTTTCCATCGCCGCTTTAGCGACAGCCTTCGCAACAGCAGGTGCAACCCGTTTATCAAACGGGGCAGGGATAACGTAGTCTGCGCTAAGCTCATCTTCTGAAACCAATGAAGCAATAGCTTCAACAGCTGCGATTTTCATTTGTTCGTTAATGTGAGTGGCGCGAACGTCAAGCGCTCCGCGGAAAATACCAGGGAATGCAAGAACATTGTTTACTTGGTTCGGGAAGTCAGAACGGCCCGTTCCAATAACGCTTGCGCCAGCTTCACGCGCATCTTCCGGCATAATTTCCGGATTGGGATTTGCCATCGCAAAGATAATCGGATCTTTTGCCATGCTTTGCACCATTTCTTTTGTTAACGCTCCTGCTACAGATACGCCGATAAATACGTCAGCATCAGCGATGACATCTTTCAGAGAACCGTCTTTGCGGTCTTGGTTTGTGAATTTCGCCACTTCGTTTTTGACATCGTTCATGCCTTCCGGACGCCCTTCATAAATCGCTCCTTTTGAATCGCACATCACGATGTCACGTACGCCGTAATGGTGAAGGAGCTTGATAATCGCAATACCAGCCGCACCGGCGCCATTTGCGACAACTTTAATGGATGACATTGATTTTCCAGACAGTTTCAGCGCGTTTACAAGACCTGCTACCGTTACAATGGCAGTACCGTGCTGATCATCATGGAAAACCGGGATGTTTGTTTCCTTTTTAAGGCGCTCTTCAATGATAAAGCAGTTTGGCGCTGCGATATCTTCAAGGTTGACACCGCCAAATGTCGGTTCAAGCAATTTAACAGTTTCAACGATCTTATCAACATCGTTTGTGTTTAAAGCAATCGGGAACGCGTCTACGCCTGCAAAGCTTTTGAATAGGACAGCTTTCCCTTCCATAACAGGAAGCGCGGCTTCAGGGCCGATATTTCCAAGGCCAAGAACAGCTGTACCGTCAGTCACAACTGCTACCATGTTCCCCTTCATTGTATAATCATATACTTTGTTAATGTCTTCATGAATATCCTTACACGGTTCTGCAACACCCGGGGAATACGCAAGGCTTAAATCTTTCGCGTTTCTGACTTCTACTTTCGATTTAGACTCCAGTTTCCCCTGATTGGCTTTATGCAGGTGTAATGCTTCTTCTCTTAATGACATTCTCCTAAACACTCCTTATGGATATTTTTGATTCGTATACTGGTGCGTTGATTGCTGCATTCTGCGGAGTTAATCTATCTAAATATTTAAACAGGATGACATAATTGCTCCAATTGTATAACAAAAAATGCATCGTTACCACTGTTTTAAAACGACGTTTTTTTGACCCAACAGCTCTTTTAAGCGATATAACACCTGGTAATCCGCATTGATATGAAACGACTCAGGAAGCTTAATCGTCTGTTTTTGCTTTTCATAATAAAGATAAACACCTGTTTCCCCTTTATGCTCCAGCAAAATGCGTTTAATTTTTGCCAGAATCTCCTGGCTGTGCTGACTGCTTTCTATTTTTATATACACCGATGGCGCATTTTCCGCATCCATATTTTCTAATAATTCTGCCCGGGACATGATGAACTGGACCTTATCCTGCCTTACTTCACATTTGCCCGCTGTGAATAAAAGAGCGCCTTCTCTTAAAACGGGAGAAAGCTGCCTGAATTGTTCAGGGAAAACAACGGCTTCTATTTCACCGGTTTCATCACTTAGCGTTAAAAACGCCATGTTTTGACCTGTTTTCGTCCGAATCGTTTTGATCTTTGACAGCAGGACCCCGAGAGAAAGCGGCCTTTTGACCGTCTGCTGGGCCTGCAGAATGGTCGCTGCTCCGTGTACAGCCAGCTGTTTTCGGAAGGCAGAGAGCGGATGATTTGAAAAATAAATGCCGAGCGTTTCTTTTTCGAACGCAAGTAAATCCACAAGCGGAAGCTCCTCTGTCTCCACATACTTCGGCTTAATCGAAAACGATTCATCTAAAAACAATCCCATTTGGTCATCGCCCGCGGCGAATAGCTCTGCATGTTCCAAAGCAACGTCAATGGATGCGAGCAACGTCGCCCGGTTTTGGCCGAATTCGTCCATCGCACCAGAAAAAATAAGTGCTTCAAGCATTTTGCGATTTACGTTTTTTGACGGCACACGAAAACAGAAATCGAAAAGATCTTCAAATGGTTTCTCTTTTCTCGCTTTATATATATCTTTGACTGCTGAGACGCCTACACTTTTTATCGCGCGGAGGCTGTATCTGACAGATCCGTCTTCAACTCTAAACGGAAAACTGCTTTTGTTCACTGACGGAGGAAGGATACGAATCCCGCTCCCCTTTGCTTCGTAAAGATATTGAGCTATTTTGTCCTCATTGCCAATGACGCTTGTCAGTAATCCGCACATAAAATATAACGGATAATGAGCTTTCAAATACGCAAGCTGGCAGCCGATCATGCTGTATGCCACCGCGTGGCTTCGGTTAAAGCCATAGTTTGCGAATTTCACGATTAAATCGTAGACTTCAGTTGCAGTGTCTACAGAATACTCCTTTTTTAAGCACCCTTCAACAAAATGGCTTCGCTCTCTATCCAGGATTTCTTTTTTCTTTTTGCTGACCGCCCGTCTCAGCAGGTCCGCTTCTCCTAAAGAAAACCCTGCCATACGGGAAGCTATCATCATAATTTGTTCCTGATACACAATGACGCCATATGTATCTTCCAAGATGCTCCTTAAATCTTCATGGGGATAGTGAACAGGAGCCTGGCCGTGTTTACGGTCGATAAATAACGGAATATTTTCCATTGGACCAGGCCGGTACAGCGCATTGACCGCCACAATATCCTCCAGGCCTGAAGGCTTAAGCCGCTTCAGGACGCTTCTCATCCCTGTAGATTCAAGCTGAAAAATCCCTGTCGTATCCCCTTTCGACAGCAAGGAGAACGTTTTGTCATCCCTGTAGGAAATATTCGAAAGATCTATTTTGATGTTTTCTTCTTTTTCGATCATTGAAGTGATGGACTCAATGAGCGTCAGGTTGCGTAAGCCTAAGAAATCCATTTTTAAAAGACCCAAGTCTTCAAGATGATCCATCGCGTATTGCGTCAAATATATCCCTTCATGCCCTTCCTGAAGCGGAACAATATCTGTTAACGATTCTTCACTCAGGACAACGCCGGCTGCATGGGTCGAGGTATGCCTTGGCAGCCCTTCTATTTTTCGGGCAATTGTAAATACTTGCTGAAGCAGACTTGACTCCCGAAGCCGCTTATTCAGCTCCGGCGATTGCTGTCTCGCTTCATCCAGCGTCAAGCCCGGCCTTGAAGGAATGAGTTTTGCAACCTGATCTGCTTCCTTCGGGCTGACACCGAATACTCTGCCGACATCCCGAAGCGCCGCTTTTGCCGCAAGTGTTCCAAAGGTGATAATCTGCGCGACGTGCATCGCACCGTATTTCTGCTGAACGTATTGAATAACTTCATCCCTTCTTGTATCCGGAAAGTCAATATCAATATCCGGCATACTGATACGTTCTGGGTTTAAAAAACGTTCAAACAGCAGGTGATGTTTAATCGGGTCAACATCTGTGATATACAGGACATAAGCCACAAGAGATCCTGCCGCAGAACCTCTTCCCGGTCCTGTAACGATCCCTTTTTCATGGGCGTGCTTCATAAAATCCCATACGATCAGAAAGTAATCGCTGAACTTCATCCGTTTGATGACATCAAGCTCATATTGAAGACGGCGGAGGTATCGTTCATCAGGCGTGCCAAAGCGGCTGCGAAGACCTGCCATACAGATGTCCGTTAAATAATCGTCAGCGGACGTTCCGTCTGGAGTTGGGAAGGACGGGAGACGGGTCTGCCCGAGGCTGACGTCAACCCGGCATTGTTCCGCGATCTCAACAGATGCTTGCAGTGCTTCGGGATGCTCTTGATAAATGTTTTGCATTTCTTCGATGGGTTTCAAATCGAGATCAGGCAGATTTTCGGCGGGGGCATCCGTCAGTTTTTCACCTGCCTTAATCGCTTTCAGACAACGGTAGGCAGCCTTATCTTCTTTCCTTATGTAATGCACATCACCTGTCGCCGTAATAGGGATACCTGTTTCTTCAGACAGCAGCAGAATCTGCTCAGATAAGACTTGATTCTCTTTAAAAGGCTGATAGGAAAAATAAAAGGCCCCCTCTCCGAATATAGACTGAAATTCAAGTGCTGCTTGAGCGGCCTGTTCAAACAGCCCTCCTTCAAGCAGCGTTTCAATATATCCTTTGTCGCCGGGCGTTATCGCGATAATGCCTTCCCAATAACTGTGAAGCCATTTCGGCTTTAGCCCGCCTTTTGATTTCGATTGCAGGACGCTGCTGATTTTCAGCAGGTTTTGATAGCCTGTATTTGATTTGGCCAGCAGGACGAGCGGGTAGGCTTCAAGCTCGTTATCATCTGTAAAAACAGAAGCCGTCAAACCGATTATTGGGTTGATCCCTCTCGCCTTGCATGCTTTATAAAATTGAATAGCTCCGTACATGACATGATCATCTGTCAGCGCCAAAGACGCATATCCGAGCCTGTCAGCTTCCTTGACGAGCTCTTCCACAGCCGCGGCGCTGTTTAGCAGGCTGTACCCGCTATGCACTTGCAGGTGAACAAAAGACATGCTATCACCTCTTTCTCCATTACGATCCGTTTCTTTCTACATTATAAGTCGGGTTTTCAAAAGAAACAAATGTTCTTTTTCGAGTCGTCATCATACTTGTCCTGAAAGCTCAATATGATATAAAAGGTGAGGTGATCAAGATGGATCAGGAAGCTGGTTTTATGGTAAATTTCATCAACAGTTATTTTATCGCATTAGGGGTGCTGATCGGAGGCGCACTCATCGGAGGCCTCGGAGCATATTTGGCAGGCGAAGCCCCGCTTACGGTCATTACAAAGCTTGCCAACAGATTAAAAATATGGGCGCTGGTCGCCGCTATCGGCGGTACATTCGATGCGGTATACAGCTTTGAACGAGGCATTCTTGAAGGCAATACGAGAGATTTATTCAAGCAGATTCTTCTCATTATCTCGGCCATGGGCGGGGCGCAAAGCGGCTGGCTTATTATTTCATGGCTGACCCAGGAGCATATTTCTTCATGAGGGTGCCACAGCATTACAAAAAACCGGGGTGGCAGCGTTTTTTTGCGGGAATGATGTGCGGAGCCGTGATCAGCTGGTTCTTTTTCCTGTTTACTTACGGTACATTCCAAGAGGAGCAGGTCAGCCTCATTGAAAAACAAAAAGAGCATGTCAAAGACTTAAACAATCAAATTTCAATCTATCAGGAAGACCTCCATAAACTGAACGAAGATAATAAAAGAAAACTGCTGATCCAAAGCGTCAGCGTTAAATTACAGAATGGGGATAAATATAAAATATCACAGCCGGATAAAACGAAATTCGAGGAGCATGTAAAGGATAATATTTCAGAGGTGATTACAAAAGACATAGAGAGCGTCTATCAAACAAAGGATCTTTTAAAACGGACAATCGAAAATAAAGTCTATATGATCAATGAAAAAAAATACGAGGCAACCGTCAAAGAATTAATTATTTATACGAGACTGACAGTAGAACTTGAAATATCATTTGCGGCGTAATTATGGATTTTTTTTAAATTCTCTAAACTTCTGTCGCTTTTTCCCATTCTTTTTTATAAACTATATGTGAGAGGCTTAATGGCAAAAGGAAGGAGGAAGGGAAATGGAGGTTTACAGTGACCGTCAGTTAGCAAAAGATCAAGCAGCCCGGCTCAGACAAGGTTTTTCTGCATATGCCGAAACAAACTCACTCGCTTCCCTCATAAAAAAAGAACTTCAATTTCACAATCTCCAAGTCTACGAGGACCTTACTGATTTCGGCTGCTGGTTCATCCCCGTCACAGATGAACACTAAGAGAGAGGGTCTCCCCTCTACTTGTGTTCTTTACATAGTGTTTCCAGATCAGCTAAAATCCGATCAGCTTCATCCCAGCTGTAAATAGAGGCGCCTGAAGCAAGCGGATGGCCTCCGCCGTTATATTTCCGGGCAAGTCCGTTAATGACAGGACCCTTCGAACGGAATCTGACTCTGATTTGATCATCTTCTTCTACGAAAAACACCCAAGCGCGAATACCTGAGATATTGCCGAGCGTCCCGACAAGCTGTGACGCTTCAGAAGCCGTGGTGCCGAACTTTTCAAGCGTATCCTTTTTGATGAAAACAGAAGCGGCGCCGTTTTCGGACAATGACACATTTTGAAAGATAAAGCCGTTAAGCTTCACCACATTCAGTTTTGTTTCATACAATTGATTAAACAACTCTGAGGAAGAGAATGGATACTGAATGAGCTCGCCTGCATATTTTAATGTTTTTTCCG
Source organism: Bacillus sp. 0209A (assembly GCF_036765095.1). Classification (NCBI taxonomy): domain Bacteria; kingdom Bacillati; phylum Bacillota; class Bacilli; order Caryophanales; family Bacillaceae; genus Bacillus; species Bacillus sp. 0209A. The sequence continues at coordinate 166,181 of NZ_JBAIZV010000006.1, read as the reverse complement.
TTGTATTCGGAAATAAGAAGCGTCCGGTATCTCCGACTATGCCGGCATAGATCAGCTCTGCCGCTTTCGTATTCAGCTTCCAGCCGTGCTCTTTTCCTTCTAAATACAGCTCGTAAATCATTTCACTTACTGAGCTGGCGCTTGTATCGACCCAGAGAAGGTCACCGTATGGATCTTCGTTCGGATGATGGTCGATTTTCATCAGTTTGGCGCCTGAAGGATAACGCTGATCGTCGACTCTTTCCTGATTTGCCGTATCGCAGACAATGACCAGTGCGCCTTCATATGTTTCATTGTCCACCTCATCAAGGGAATATAGGAAAGAGAGGGACGGTTCAGGCGTGCCGACCGCAAAAATATTTTTTTCTGGATACGTTTCACGCAGGATTTCCGTAAGCCCGCACTGAGATCCATAAGCATCCGGATCAGGGCGCACATGTCTATGTAAGATAATCGTGTCATATAATGATATGGTTCTGATTAATTCTGTTTTCATTTGATACTCCTTTATTGTTTTTATTCATTAAATCACATTCTCTGCCGACGGAAAAGAAAAATAACGTCAAAACCAAGCCCGTTTTTGTATAGAATGGGTTTGTAAACTTTTACGATGGAGGATTTCATTTATGCTGGTTCTTGTTTTTTTGATTGGGCTTTCAGCCTGCTTTTATGTGTACTATAAAGTAAAAGGCGTACGGACAAAGCAAGCTTTGGAAAAAGAAATCTGTTCGGCAAAATCAAGCATGGCCTTAGGGTCACTGGTCCTGTTCTACGGGCTCAACCAAATGATATTATTCCATTCGGTATTAACATTAGTAATCGGCGGTATCTTTATCGTCATAGGAGCAGGAAGCGCTTGGGCAGGTTATAAAGCCTACAGGCATTACAATCCCCTTCACGCCAAAGAAGCTGAAAGAGATCACGCGTAAGGGGCGCCTGAACGTCCCTTAGCTTCTTTCCATCAGCTGAACCATCAGCATCGCTTTAGACGCGATATGGCCTTGGCTGTGCACTTCAACTTCCATTTTTCCAAACTTTCTGCCGGCCTCCAAAATGCGCGGTTTGACTTCGATGACCGATTCCATCTGCACAGGCTTCAAAAAGAAAATGGTGATGCTTTCTATTACGAGTTCACCGCGTTTTTTCGAGCGCAAAAACCGGTTTGCCGCTTGCGTCAAAATGGTCGTAAACACACCATAAGAAATTGTTCCGAGCTGGTTTGTCATCTGCGGCGTGACTTCATACTCGTAAACCGTTTGACCCTCTTTATCATCATCCTCATCTTTAAATCCCTTTGAAACGATATCATCAAGCTTTTCCCCGACCTGCGGCTGCTTTTGAATCATTTGAAGGGCTTTTAACACGTCTTGGCGGCTGATCATGCCGATCAGTTTTTGGTGGCCGTCAGTAACGGGAAGCACTTCAATCCCTTCCCATACCATCATTTGCGCCGCCGAGGCGACAGATGTTTTCCCAATAACCGTGACGGGATTTTTGGTCATGACCTTTTCGATGGATGCGTTTCGCTCATGGCCGGCAATATCTTTCGATGTCAAGATGCCGTGGATTTTCATCTGATCGTCAACAACTGGGAACCGGCCGTGTCCCGTTTCAAAGTTTTTCTCATACCATTTTTCAAGTTTATCCTTAGGCGAAAGATATACCGTACGGTCAGCTGGCGTTAGAATGTCCTCCACCAGAACGATTTCTTTTTTGATCAGCTGGTCATAAATCGCCCGGTTAATCATTGCGGCTACTGTAAAGGTGTCATAGCTCGTGGATAAAATCGGCAGCTCAAGCTCATCTGCCAGCTGTACAATACTGTCATCCGTGTTGAAGCCCCCGGTCACCAATACAGCCGCGCCCGCTTCAAGCGCCTGTCTGTGCGCGTTGATTCTGTTTCCGACAATCAGAAGATTCCCCGCTGCGGTGTATCGCATCATCGCGTCCAGCTCCATCGCGCCGATGACAAATTTATTTAATGTCTTATGGAGTCCGGCCCGGCCCCCGAGCACCTGTCCGTCTATGACATTTACAACCTCTGCATAGGTAAGCTTTTCAATATTCTCTTTTTTCTTTTGCTCAATCCGGATTGTGCCCACACGTTCAATCGTGCTGACAAACCCTTTATTCTCTGCTTCCTTGATCGCTCTGTATGCGGTCCCTTCGCTTACTTTCATTTCCTTTGCAATTCTTCGCACAGAAATTTTTTCACCGACAGGGAGTGAATCAATATACGTTAAAATTTGTTCATGCTTCGTTGCCAAGCCTTTCACCTCTAAGGACAGTCTTCTGCTTTTATTATAAGGGCTCGGAGGATTTGTACGCAATGAGCGGGAAAAATAAAAAACATCTCCTGATGAATCAGGAGATGTTTTCAGCCGGTTAAAGCTCGATCGTCTCACCGACCGCCATGACTTTACCGACTCCGCCCGGCAGGCTGTCAGCGAATGCCTCAGGGTCTTGTTCGATAACCGGGAATGTATTGTAATGAACCGGCACGACCTGTTTTGCCCGCAGCCATTCAGCGGCAAGCTTGGCGTCTTCAGGCCCCATCGTAAAGTTATCGCCAATCGGCAGGAAGGCAAGGTCAATATGATTCAATTCGCCAATCAGCTTCATATCAGAGAAAAGAGCCGTATCGCCCGCGTGGAAAATCGTTCTATCTTCCACAGTCAGCAAAATACCGGCTGGCATGCCTGTGTAAGTGATCGTTTTGTTTTCTTCATCTGTGATGGCTGATCCGTGAAAAGCCTGTGTGAGCTTCACTTTTCCAAAATCGAACTGGCGGGAGCCGCCGATGTGCATTGGATGAACATTCAAGCCTTTCCAGCCTAAGTACACGGCGAGCTCGTTCGGAGCAACAACCAACGCGTTGTTTTGCTTGGCAATTTGTTCTGTATCGCCGACATGATCATTGTGTCCGTGCGTCAATAAGATGACGTCTGCTTTTACATCCTCCGGCTTTAGATCCGTTAACGAATTCCCTGTCAAAAACGGGTCAAATATCATATGATGATCCTTCGTTTCCACTGTGATAACAGAATGTCCGTGATATGTCACTTTCATTTCTTTCACCTCGTCACATTATGTTGATTTTATATTTTCCCTTTTCAAGAAACTGAAAAACTTATGTCGATTGATTCTTATTAATGACATTGAGGCCTCCGGTGGCTTCAATGACAGTCCCTGTCACAAGGTCTGAGTTCTCTTCACACAAGAAAGCGATAATCCGGGCGATATCCTCGCCTGTGCCCGATCTTCCTATCGGCGTTTTTTCTTTGCCAATTCGCTTTCTGGCTTCCTCTATTGATGCTTCCTTCATACCGCCCACAATATCTCCCGGGCAAACCATGTTGGCGGTTATGCCGAATTCGGCTTCTTCAATGGCAATGGTCTTCGTCAAAGAAGCCAAACCCACTTTCGCAGCGCCAAATGCCGATCGGTGAAGCCAGCCTGGCGCGTGCGCCGCACCTTGAAATCCGTACGTGATGATGCGTCCGAACTGCTGTTGTCTCATGGTCGGAATAACCGCTTTGAATAAATGAAAGACGGCGCTTAAATTCCCTTCCAACATACCGTACCATTCATTATCAGTATAATCGGCTAACTTTTTACGTTCAAATATGTATGGTCCCGCGTTGTTAATCAAAAAGTCGATCCTTCCGAAGCGGTTTAAGGCAGCCTCTGCAATACGGAGCAGATCTTCTTTTTTGGTGACATCACCTTTTACAAATTGCAGCCGGTCAAGACAATCAGGACAGGCTTCCTTCAGGCGGCTGACAGCCTCCTCATCCCGCCTGTAATTGACTGTTACTGAATACCCCTTTGCAAGCAACATCTCAGTCACTTTTCGGCCTAAACCCTTCGAACCGGCAGTAATTAAAGCATGTCGCACATGAATACCTCCCAAAGCAACGTCGCCGCTTTCAATAAAGTGTTTCTTCTTCTACTTTACTATAAAAGGCCTTCAATATCACTTTTTACACTTTGACATACAAAAAAAGCTGCCTGTACAGACAGCTTATTCCTCAGAAGATGAAGGCTCTTGATCAAACATATCCACATAACCGCTTTGATATGCTTCTGAAATAAGCCTTGTTGTCTCCTGACTTTCTTGATCATCATAAATATAGCGTTCCGGTTCTTTTTTCATCATCCTGCCTCCCATCATTATAGAAATAGGTTGGCTATAATGACGGGATTTTATGAAGGAAATTTTAACAAACGCCTGCTGCCACGCAAGCTTTCGCTTTTCCAAGCGCCTGCTCTACCTGTTTGAACCCGGTGCCTCCGGCGCTCATTCTTTTTTCTACTGCGTGGTAGGGGTCTAACACAGTGTAAATATCTTCTTCAAAGAGCGGGCTCGCCTGCTGAAAATCGCCAAACGGCATATTGCTTAAATAGATCCCTTTTTCGATGCATGTGTACACAAGTTTCCCGACCACTTCATGCGCCTCTCTGAACGGCATTCCTTTTTTCGCTAAATAATCGGCCAGTTCTGTCGCATTTGAAAAGTCTTGTTTTGTCGCTTGCTTCATATTCTCTTTGTTTACAGTCATTGTTTCGATCATGCCTGTGAAGATTTGCAGGCTCCCCTCGACCGTTTTCACCGTGTCAAACATGCCTTCTTTGTCTTCCTGTAGGTCTTTGTTGTAAGCGAGCGGAAGGCCTTTCATGATCGTAAACAGCCCCATCATATCGCCGTATACGCGTCCCGTTTTGCCGCGGATCAGCTCTGCCATATCAGGGTTTTTCTTTTGCGGCATCATGCTGCTTCCCGTTGCGTACGTATCGTCAAGCTCGATGAATTTAAACTCCTGAGAGCACCAGAGAATGATCTCTTCAGAGAAACGGGATAGGTGCATCATCAGCGTACTGCTGTTGCTTAAAAACTCCAAAATGAAATCTCTGTCGCTGACGCCGTCCAGGCTGTTTTCATAGATGGAATCAAAACCGAGCAGTTCTGCTGAATAGTCACGGTCGATCGGGAAGGTTGTTCCCGCGAGCGCTCCGCAGCCAAGCGGAGATTTGTTAATCCGCTTCATTGAATCCTGAAAGCGCTCCTTGTCGCGCTCCAGCATCCAGAAATACGCAAGCAAATGGTGAGCGAATGAAATCGGCTGGGCGCGCTGCAAATGTGTGTAGCCCGGCAGAATCGTTTCGACATTCGCTTCCGCCTTTTCGATCAGCGCGTTTTGGAACGCCTCAATCAGCTCAATGATGTGATCGACATGATTTTTCAAATATAAATGCATATCAGTCGCCACCTGATCATTCCGGCTTCTTCCGGTATGCAGCTTGCCTCCGAGAGGGCCGATTTCGTCAATAAGCATTTTCTCAATGTTCAAATGAATGTCCTCATAATCGACTGAGAATTGCAATGCCCCCTCCTCTGCTTTTTGCAGAAGGGTATTTAGTCCCTCACGGATTTTCAGCTCTTCTTCCGCTGTAAGGATTCCGCATTTTTTCAGCATGGCAGCATGTGCGAGAGACCCTGTAATGTCTTCAGTCACTAAATTTTGGTCAAATGATATGGACGCGCCGAACTCGTCGACCCATTTTTCCGGTGTTTTTTGGAATCGGCCTCCCCAAAGCTTCTTCATGCTTTCATCTGCTCCTTCTTTTTCACGATGCTGTTCACTTTTGTCGGAAGTCCCCAAAGCTCGATAAACCCGATTGCCGCATGGTGATCAAACGCATCGTCTTTTGTATATGTTGCAAGTTTTTCATCATATAGAGAGTATTCTGATTTGCGTCCTTCTACAATCGCATGGCCTTTAAACAGCTTGATGCGAACAATGCCTGTGACATGCTGTTGCGTTTCTTTTAAGAAAGCGTGCAGCGCGTCTTTTAACGGAGAAAACCATAAGCCGTTGTAAATGATTTCTGACATTTTTTGCTCGATGATCGGTTTAAAGTGGGCTACCTCTTTTACAAGCGTCAAATCTTCCAATTCTTTATGCGCTTTGATCAGTGTCATTGCACCTGGGCATTCGTATACTTCACGGGATTTAATGCCGACAAGGCGGTTTTCCACGTGGTCGATACGTCCGACACCGTGAGCGCCTGCCATTTCATTCAGCTTCAAAATCAGTTCAGAAAGCGAGTAGGCTACGCCGTCAATGGATACAGGCACGCCTTGCTCAAACGCAATTTCAATCACTTCCGGCGTGTCCGGCGTTTTTTCCAGCGGAGCTGTTAGATCGTATGCACCTTCAGGCGGAGCCGCCCATGGATCTTCTAAAATGCCGCACTCGTTTGCGCGTCCCCATAGGTTTTGGTCGATAGAATACGGGCTGTCAAGATTGATCGGAATCGGAATGCCGCGGCTTGCCGCATATTCAATTTCTTCTTCACGTGACCATTGCCATTCCCGAACCGGCGCGATGACTTCAAGATCAGGATTTAATGATTTAATAGAGACCTCGAAACGAACCTGGTCATTCCCTTTCCCTGTACATCCGTGCGCAATCGCCTGTGCATCTTCTTTTTCAGCGATTTCAACCAGTTTTTTCGCAATCAGCGGTCGAGATAATGCGGAAACGAGCGGATATTTTCCTTCATACATCGTATGAGCCTGCAAAGAGATAAGCGCGTAGTCCTGTGCGAATTCTTCTTTTGCATCGATCACGTAGGAGTTTGTCGCGCCTACTTCCAGCGCTTTCTGCTGAACAAATGCCAAATCCTTGCCTTCACCGACGTCCAGGCAGCAGGCGATCACATTATACCCTTGCTCCTGAAGCCATTTTATTGCAACGGAGGTATCAAGGCCTCCTGAGTATGCTAATACAACTTTTTTCTGTTCTGACATGATAAAAATCTCCTCTCAGCCATGTTTCTTTTTTGTATAAAAATAAATTATATTTAATAAAAATACATTTTGTATGTATACACTTTAACAAGTACTTTTCGTTTTTTCAAGCCTTTTATTAAAAAAACTTCACCTGAATTTCCAGGTGAAGTTTCTTAGTATTTATTCATTTACTTGTCTTTTCTGATTTCTCTGACGACATGTGCAAGTTCGGGAATAATCAGCTTCTTCATTGCCAGCTTTACCGCGCCGCTTGAGCCTGGCGTTGAGAAAACAGCTGTATGCTGGATAACGCCGGCAGTCGCTCTCGACATGATTGCGGCCGAGCCGATATCCTCTGTATAACTCAGCATTCTGAATATTTCTCCAAAGCCGGGCAGTTCTTTTGAAAACAGCGGCGAAATGGCTTCAATGGTGACGTCCCGATCTGCTATGCCCGTCCCTCCGTTTAAGAGTACCGCGTCTGTCTGTTCATCCATGCAACCGGCAAGGACAGCCCGCTGCAAAGCATCCTTTTCATCTTTTACAATTTCATAGGCGGCAATGTGATGACCGGCTTCTTCTAAAAATGAGATCATCAGCTTGCCGCTTTTATCCGTTTCTTCCGTCCTCGTGTCACTGACTGTGATCACTTTGCACCGAACGATATCGGGCGCTTCTTGTTTATGCTCTTGAACGCTCATCAGCTCACCTCTTTTATTTTTTCTGTCATTATCATGCATGAACAAAAAAGCACATTCAAGTGAATGTGCTCTTTAAAAACGATTTATTTTGCTAAACGGGTAACGTCGCGCGCAATCATGACTTCTTCATCAGTCGGAATGATCATGACTTTTACTGGAGAATGCGGATAGCTGATGAAAGCTTCCTCGCCGCGTACGTTATTAAGCGCAGTATCCCAGTAAACGCCCATGAATTCTAAGCCGCGAAGAACGCGCTCTCTGACTTCCACACTGTTTTCACCGATACCGGCAGTAAAGATGATCGCATCGACACCGCTCATTCTTGCAGCGTAAGAACCGATGTATTTGTGGATTCTGCTCGCGAAGACTTCAAGGGCCGTTTCCGCACGCTCATTTCCTTCTTTCGTTGCTTCAACGATGTCACGAAGATCGCTTGAGAAACCGGAGATGCCGAGCAGTCCGCTTTTTTTGTTTAATGTATTCAGTACTTCGTCAGCTGTCTGGCCTGTTTTCTCCATGATGTATGGGATCAGGGCAGGGTCGATGTTTCCAGAGCGTGTACCCATTGCCACACCGGCAAGCGGCGTAAAGCCCATAGATGTATCAATTGATTTTCCGCCTTCAACAGCAGCAATACTAGCGCCGTTTCCAAGGTGGCAGGAAATCAGGCGTAAGTCTTTTAACGGACGGCCAAGAAGCTCTGCTGCACGCTCAGTCACATATTTATGTGAAGTGCCGTGGAAGCCGTATTTACGGATGCCGAATTTTTCATAGTATTCATAAGGCAGGCTGTACAGGTAAGACTGTTCAGGCATAGTTTGGTGGAATGCCGTATCAAAAACAGCAACCGCAGGAACATTTGGAAGCACTTCTTTGAACGCTTTAATTCCAACGATATTCGCCGGGTTGTGAAGCGGTGCCAATTCAGAAATATCTTCAATTTCCTGAATGGTTTCATCACTTAATAAGACAGAATCGCTGAATTTTTCTCCGCCGTGCACGACACGGTGGCCGATTCCGTCAATTTCATTCAAATCTTTAATAATGCCGAATTCCGTTAGCTTATTCAGCAGCATTTTAACCGCTACCGCATGATCCGGAATATCAGTTACTTCTGTATTTTTCTCGCCGTTTACAGATATCGTAAATACGCTGTCGGCGATACCAATTCGTTCAACTAAACCCTTCGTTAAAACCGTTTCTGAAGGCATTTCGAAAAGCTGAAATTTCAAAGACGAGCTTCCTGCGTTAATTGCAATAATTTTGGACATGATTGACGCTCCTTTATACTCTGTATCAACAACTTCTTTTTCGTACTTTTTTCCCGGTGAATATCATCTTCTTCTCCGAAAAATATCTGACTTTTCCATTTAAACATTGTCATGTCGGCATTTCAAGTCAACTTGTATATTGATAACGCTTACAGTGAGAAGTCGTTATTTTCAGACATATCACCTATAGGTTTTGAATTGACAAACGCTTACATATTGCGGTTTTCCCTTTTATATTTTGTGTTTCAAAACTTGATTCAATTCGCCTGTCCGGTCATCAAGTGCCACAATAAAAACAGCTTAGGCATCCATCGTATGACGGCCGCCTAAGCTGCTATTCGACATCTATTTTTCTTTTCCAACCCACGCATCTATTTGAGCCATCATATCAAGCATCGCCTTCTGATTGGTGAAAGACGGAAGATTCGCAAGCAGAATTTGCCCCGGCGTTTTCGTCCCCTCTCCTTTTTTCTGGAGCACAAGGATGCTTTTGGCATGAGCCTCTTCTTTAAAAATAGACTTTGGCAGCTGCAAAAGGGCGTTGATATGAACCTTTTCTTTAAAAAACTGTTTCAGCTTGTCGCTTTGGGAGCTCTCAAACAAATGATTCGGGATCATAAAAAATAAATAGCCGCCCGGTTTGGTATGTTTGAGGCTCTGTTCTATAAACAGATGATGTGCGAAGGAATGACCTTCGTCCGCTTTGAGCTCAAACGCTTCTGCTCCTTCGTCATTCGGATAATAGCCGACCGGCAGATCGCATATGACCGTGTCAACAGGATCGATAAACAGCGGCTCAAGGCTGTCCTGATGGAACAGCTCAAGCTCTTTTTTCAAAAGGTTCGCTTGGGCATACGCGATCTTCAGCAGTACGTCATCAATTTCAATGCCAAAGCTATTCGCCGTTTTTTCAGACAGCTGGTTCAGCACGGTGAACAGAAGGTTTCCCGTTCCGACAGCCGGATCAAGGACCGTAAGTTCCTTTTGGCCCGCCATAAACTTATTCACCAAATAACTGATGAAAAGCCCAATTGTGTCCGGCGTCATCTGTCTGTTCGGATGAGAGATATCTTTCAGGCCTTTCAGGACAGACAGCTGAAAAGCTTTGCGCACCCACTCGTGCTCATATGTGCCGAATTCCGCTTTTTCAAGCAGAGCCTGAAGCTGTTCGGTTTTCTCATCAGACAGTTTCAGCTGATTCGTTTTTTCAAGAAAATACATTTCTCCCGCTTCAGCCAGCGCCTCTATATATGAAATTTGCAATTCATTCTTTATGATGATCGCGGCTTCGTCTAACAGCTCGTACACCGCGCCCACATGGTCTTTTTGCATATGTGTTCCTCCTTGCCATAAAAAAAGCTCCGGCGGCAGCCTGGAGCTTCTTCCCTGCTTACTTCACTAATGCCTTAGCAGCCTCGATTGGCTCTTCATAGTTCGGGTGGTTTGTTGCTTCACTTACATATTCTGCGTAAACGACTTTTCCATTCTCATCAAGGACAAATACGGAACGCGCAAGCAGACGAAGTTCTTTAATATACACACCGAACGCTTCGCCAAATGACATGTCTCTGTGGTCAGACAGCGTTTCTACTTTGTCAATTCCGTTAGCGCCGCACCAGCGAGCTTGTGCAAATGGAAGGTCTGCACTGATTGTGTAGACGTTGACATCTCCAAGCTTTGCTGCTTCTTCGTTAAAACGGCGTGTTTGCGCATCACAAACACCTGTGTCAATTGAAGGGATAACAGAAATAATCGTTACCTTTCCTTTCATATCAGCTAACGATTTTTCTTCAAGGCTGTTAGTCAGCACTGTGAAATCAGGAGCTTGATCCCCTACTTTCACTTCTTGTCCGACAAGTGTAACCGGACCGCCTTTAAATGTAATTTCAGCCATTATAATTCCTCCCTTTTGTATGTATGTCTCTATCATAGTAAAGTTTCCTGCAAACTGCAAAGTTTATGCCAAAAAAAAGTTAACTGCGGCGGCCGCAGTTAACCCTTATTTAATAATTCATATTGTTCATATTATTCATTTGATTTTGGTTTTGGTTTTGGTTTTGGCCTTGACCTTGGTTCTTGTTGTTTTTCTTAAACATTTGCTGGATGCGCTCTAGTGTTTGAGGAGCTGCGTCTAAAATTTTCTCGATCAAATGAGTGTTTTCATCTAAATGAAGCATTCTGATGCCGGTCGATCCGACAATTAAAAACGCGATCGGTGTAATGGACACACCGCCTCCGCTTCCGCCTCCGAAAGGGAGTTTTTGTTCTCTTGTCTCATCGTCTCCGGATTTCTTTTCTGCCGGCTTACCGCCAAACTCACTTCCGCCTGCAGCGAATCCGAATCCAACTTTAGAGACCGTTAAAATCACGCTTCCATCCGGCGTCTCCACCGGGTCTCCGATGATGGTGTTAACATCAATCATTTCCTTCAAGTTTTCCATTGCGGTTTTCATTAAACCTTGAATGGGATGGTCTGCCATATACGCTTCCTCCTTAAACTGATGAATCATTCTTTGAAGTCATTCGAGACGACGGATTCTTCTTTAATGCGGATAACTCCCGTCCGTATTTGACGAATTTGAAAGCTGCAAGCATAGCATGTCCAAAGCGAAAAAAGAATATACACTGAAAATGAGTCTTGGAGACAGGGACTTGAAACGACGGAATCACTTCATAGACGGGTTTCTCCACAAAATCCAGATGCTCATACAGCATCGCAGCGATACCGCCTTTCACACCCCATACAGCACCTGTTAACACGCCTGTTACTGCTGCGTCATGAATTCCCACGATTGTAACCCATTCGAGTTTTGTGATATGTAAATGCGCCAGAAAAGTCGCGTTGATTTTCCGTAAATTTTTGACCTGGTGCAGAAGCATTTCGATTTTATGGATACTTTGCTGCACATCATCAAATGTGATTTTTTGCTTGCCGCTGCTTTCTTTCACTTTGGATTTTGATTTTTGTTTGATGTCAACTGTTCCGTCAGCTTTGTTCACCTTAATGGCCGGGATTGATTTTTTGACCCGGATCAGGCCAAACAGCGTCGTAATCTTCAAGGTCAGTTTGTCGTTATCCTCGGCATGAAGATACTCGACCGCAACATGTACTTTCATTCTGAGAAGCAGCACGATACCTATAAGAATAAGAATGGCTGTCAGCACATATATCATATTCTTCACTTCCTCTAGGAGCATTATCGCCAATCCAGAAAAAAATAAACCCGGACGAGGTCCGGGTTTATCGGTTATTTGCGATATAGTTTTTCATGCACCACAGTCGTGTCCGCGATGTAGTCATGAATCCCCTGTTTTGTAGGTGAAAAAGCAACGACGATATATAAAATCCAAATCTTATCAATATACCTTCCGACTACTTCACGAAAAATCACTGTACTCCATGTCAGCTTATGGTCCGGTTTCACAGAAACCACTTTGAGGCCGAACACCATTTTTCCAAGCGTCTGCCTGAAGAACTTTGTCAGCAGGGCAAAATAGGCAAGAAACACTACAAGCGTAGTCACACTGTAAGCCGAGAAGGTAAACATGCCGGATGTTTTCGGCAGATCCAATACGGTAAAGAGGGGAGAAACAAGTAAATGGTTTAATCCCCATACAACGAGCCAATCAAGCAGGAAAGCCCAGAAACGAACCCAAAAGCCCGCATAAGCATGTGTCAGCTGCTCCGCTTCTTGCGGGCCTTTGATGTCATTGCGCTCAAACTCTTCATATGTCACATCCATTATTGATCCCTCCTACTTCGCATAGAGATACATCATTCTCGGCGAACCGGATTGTGAAAGAATTTCTCTCATATTAAGAAAATCGATTTCACTCTTAAACATTTTGTTGGCGCCCATGGAAAACAGCGAGCCTAATCCTAAGCTTTCCTCGTAAGAAATGACAGAGGCGTTTTTTAAATCCTTATGATCCTTTTTCATCGCTGAAATGGTATCGTCATAAAAACCAAGTTCATCAACGAGCTTCAGTTTTTTCGCCTGCCGTCCGTCATACACACGTCCGTCCGCAATTTTCTTTACCTCCGCTTTCGACATGCCGCGGCCTTCAGAAATGACATCAACAAATCCTTCATATGAATTATCAACCATAGATTGCATAATGTTCTTTTCTTCTTTCGTCATCTCACGGGAAGGAGACATAATATCCTTATGGGCCCCGCTCTTAATCGTTTCAAAAGAAATTCCGAGCTTATCAGCAAGCTTTGAATAATTAACACTTTCCATAATGACGCCGAGTGACCCAGTTAAGGTTTCCGGGGTCGCAAAAATCTTATCAGCCGCCGTCGAGATGTAATAGCCGCCAGATGCTGCCATCGATCCCATTGACACGTAAATCGGTTTTTTTGTTTCTTTCTTGATCTCTTCCAGCTTCTTATGTATTTCAGCACTTTCATATACTCCGCCGCCCGGAGAATTCACTTTCAGAACGATGCCTTTAACTGTCTTGTCATCTTTTGCACGCTCAAGGTTTTTTAAGAACGTTCTGTGGTTATATCCGCCTGATCCCAGCAGACTGCTTGAATCCCCATTATCCTGAATGGTGCCGCTGACCTCCAATACGGCAATTTTACTTGAGAGACTGCCGTTTTCCAGCGTCTTTTCCTGCGATTCATCCGTCAGTGATGAGAGATCCGTTTGAGCGCTTTTGACGCTTTCAAAGAAACTCATTGAGATACTGACGATGATGGAAACGCCGAAAATCCCCAGGGCAATCACTAATGCGATCCATCTTTTTGCATTCATTTTTTTCTCCTCCTTTTTCCCAAACTCTCTCATAATACGATTCAATATCAAAAATGTTTCAATTAATGAGAAAGCTCTGGCTTAACGGGCTGCCGCCAAACGTGGTACACTTATGGCCAAAGGTATTTTATCACAAATACTAAATGACAGAAAAACTTAAATATGACAGCTAAAGGGGAAATGGGATATGACCGATCAACGCCGTAATGTTTATTTTTTTCACAAACAGGACCAGAAAACAAACGAACAAGCCAGCACGTTAACACAATTGGCTGAAGAACATGGATTTACGGTTGTGAATCAGCCCTCAGACGCCAATATTATCGCAAGCATTGGCGGAGACGGCACATTTTTGCAAGCAGTCAGAAAAACGAATTTCCGTGACGATTGCTTGTACGTCGGCATTACCAAAAAGGGGAAAGCTCATTTATATTGCGACTTTCATAGTGATGATCAAGGGAAAATGGTCGATGCAATGACGTTTGAACAAATAGAAGTCAGAAAATATCCGCTGATTGAAGTGACAGTGGATAACGCCAGCCCTTTTCACTGCTTAAACGAGGTTTCCATCCGTTCAAGCATTATTAAAACCTTTGTGATGGACGTGCTGATTGATGATCTGCACTTTGAAACGTTTAGAGGAGACGGAATGATCATCTCAACCCCGACAGGCAGCACCGCATATAACAAGTCTGTCGCAGGAGCAGTTGTTGACCCGCTGCTTCCATGCATACAGGTATCTGAGCTTGCATCCCTTAACAATAACACCTATCGAACACTCGGCTCGCCATTTGTCCTCAGCTCTGACCGAAAGCTGACCCTTCGTGTAATGCAAGACGGCAATGAGCACCCGATCATCGGTTTGGACAATGAAGCACTCAGTACAAGAAACGTGAAAACAATCGAAATCAAACTGTCTGACAAAAAAATCAAAACAGTCAAACTAAAGGACAATTCATTTTGGGAGAAAGTGAAGCGTACTTTTTTATAGAAAATGAAAAGGACAGGCTGCCCGCCTGTCCTTTTATGACTTCTCATATACAATCTGGCCGTTGATCACGGTTTTTTTAATGTCCAAAAGATGAAGCTGTGCAGGGTCAATTGCAAATGGATCATCGCTGAGAACCGTAAAATCCGCGTCATAGCCCTCGGCAATTTTTCCGCGTGAATTGTCTTTATAAATGATCCCGGCGCTTCCTTCTGTATAGAGCTCAATCGCTTCATACACCGTCAAACATTCGTTTTCATTATAGCTTGGCCCGTTCTGTTCATGGGTGCTTTTTCGGAGCACCGCGGACTGGATGCCAAGAAGCGGGTCAGCAGGCTCAATCGGGGCGTCTGAGCCGCCCGCGCATAAAATGCCTTTGGACATCAGCGTTTTCCATGCAAAGGCAGTTTTCACCCTGCCTTTTCCGAGACGGTCAATGACCCAAGGAAAATCACTGGTGACGAAATGAGGCTGAATATCAATTGCGATCGGCATGCGTGCCGCTTTTTCAATTAATTCGTCATTGAGCACTTGAGCATGAATCAGCCGATCATGCCGGCCGCTTCGGGGCGGATGCTTTTCAATTGCGTTCAGCACTTTTTCAAACGCAAGATCGCCGATCGCATGAACGGCAACCTCCATGCCTTTTTCTCTCGCTTTTCGAATAAGCCGGCCAAGGGTTTCATCATCATGAACCTGAACACCATTAGTGGATGGATCGTCGTGATATGGTTCTTTCAATAAAGCCGTTCTCCCGCCAAGCGCCCCGTCAGCAAATATTTTCATGGCACCGAATTCCACATACGGGCCCGACGGCTTCTCCAGCTGCTCCCATCGATCGACCGCTTCATGATGAACGAGCAAATGACAGCGAAACGGATACTTTCCGCTAGCGGCAGTTTTCTCATAAGCTTTCATCGGCACCGAAACATCACCATAATAGGACAAGTCTTCCGAATGTCCGCCCGTCAGGCCTTTTGTCCAGCAATCCTCTATCGCAGCTGTGAGCGCCTCATCAACATAGTGCTGGGAGACTGGCGGGACAGCCTTCAGAATCAGATTCTGCGCCTTATCAAACAGAAGCCCGGTCGGCTCTCCATTTTCATCTTTTACAATGACTCCGCCGTCAGGGTCAGGGGTGTTTCTTGAAATCCCTGCCGCTTGAAGAGCCGCAGAATTAACAGTTATCGCATGCCGGCATACCCGCTTAAGCAAGACGGGCCTGTCCGGAAATAAACGATCAAGATCATGCTTGGTCAAATAGTCCGGTGTCTCAAATTGATTTTCATTCCAGCCTTCTCCAACGAGCCAATCGCCTTCAGGATACTGACGCTCTCTTTCCTTGACAGCCTGTAAAACAGCTTCTTTCGACGTCAGCGCAGACAGATCGAGCTGAAGCTGTTTCTCGCCGTGGCCGATCAAGTGTAAATGGCTGTCGACAAATCCGGGAAACATCACTGCCCCGTTCAGGCTGATTTCTTCTGTGTCCGGGGACCCGTATTTTTTCTTCAGGCGCTCATAGCTGCCGGTGCCTTTTATGACACCATCCTCAACATAAACCGCCTCTGTCCGATCGCCTTCTTCGAGCATCGTATAAATGAAACCGCCGTGCCATATCGCCTTCACTTCACGTCCACTCTCTTTCTTTACGCCTTTTTATTAGCTTTGAGCTGTTCTTCACGTTTTCTTAATTCCACTCGTCTGATTTTTGCAGAAGCCGTTTTCGGCAGGCTTTCCACAAATTCAATTTCTCTAGGATATTTGTACGGAGCGGTAATGGTCTTCACATGATTTTGCAGGACTTTGACAAGCTCATCACTGCGTTTTTCGTGATTCTGCAGGACAACATATGCCTTAACGATGGAACCTCTGATTTCATCAGGGCTTGCGACAACAGCACATTCTTTTACTTCGGGGTGCTTAACGAGCGCGTCTTCCACTTCAAAGGGCCCGATCGTGTAGCCGGAGCTGATAATGATATCGTCGTTTCGGCTTTCAAACCAGAAATAACCTTCCTCATCTTTTTTGGCTCTGTCTCCTGTTAGGAAATAATCGCCGCGTATTTGTGTTTTCATTCTTTCCGGATCTTTGTAATATTCTTTAAAGAGCGCCGGTGTGCTGAGGTGAACAGCGATATCGCCAACCTCACCAGATTTGCAGATTTCACCGTCTTCATTAATGATTTCTACTTGATTTCCCGGTGTCGGTTTTCCCATGCTTCCCGGTTTAATATCCATACCTTTCAAGACACCGACTAAAAGCGTGCTTTCTGTTTGGCCATATCCATCCCGCACCTTAATGCCGAAGTGCTTTTGGAAAACATCAATGACTTCACGATTGAGCGGTTCGCCTGCGGAAACGGCGCTGTGCAGGGCAGAAAGATCATAGCGGTCCAAGCCTTCAACCTTCGCCATTAAGCGGTATTCCGTCGGCGTACAGCAGAAGACATTGATTTTGTAGCGGCTTAAAAGTTCTAGATATGTTTCTGCTTTGAATCTGCCGTGGTACACAAAACCCGTTGCTCCGCTTCCAAGCACCGCTAAAAACGGGCTCCACACCCACTTTTGCCAGCCAGGGGCAGCAGTCGCCCAGACGATATCCTTTTCAGAAATATCAAGCCAAGCGCCGGCAGATGTTTTTAAATGAGCAAATGCCCAACCGTGTGTATGTACAACACCTTTAGGCTGACCTGTTGTTCCGGATGTGTAAGATAAGAAAGCCATATCTTCTCTTGTTGTGTCAGCTGTTTGGAATTGGCTTCCGTCCGCTTCAATCGATAAGAGATTTTTCCAGCCGGCATCGTTTTCGCCAATAGACAGCTTAATCAATTTGTCAGCGGTACTGACATCACGGAAAGCGCCGATAAATGCAGAATAGACGATGGCGCCTTTAACTTCTGCATGTTCAATCCGGTATTCAAGATCCTTCGCACGAAGCATTTCTGAGCATGGAATGACAACCATTCCTGATTTCAGGATAGCCAAATAAACAGCATAGGCTTCAAGCACCCGCGGAACCATTACAATCAGCTTGTCTCCCTTGTTAAATCCAAGGTCAGCCAAAGCCGCTCCGATTTTATTTGTTTCTTCCATCAGCTTTTCATAAGACCAAGATTCTTGCTTGCCCGACTCATCCTCCCACAAAAGGGCGGTTTTTTGTCCAGCGGCACTGAACTTTTCCATTTCATTCACTAAATTATATTGCATAGGGGCAATTAAATCTTCTCGTTTTAACACGAACAACTCCTCACTTTCTCCACCCATTATACATAAATACAAGCTCTTCCCGTAAGGATTTGCCTAAAAACCAGCTCGATAAACATATGTTTTTATAGGTCGCTGGTCCTTTTATATATATAAAAACGAAAAAGAGTGGGGTTTTCCCCCACTCCTAAGCCATTATGTGAAATTGTAAATTAGAATTGTCCTCCGCCCATGTTTTGTTGAGCAAAAGAAACAAGACGTTTTGTGATCTCTCCTCCAACAGAACCGTTAGCGCGAGAAGTTGTGTCTGCTCCAAGGTTTACACCGAATTCAGAAGCGATTTCTAATTTCATTTGGTCGATGGCTTGAGCAGCTCCTGGTACTAGGAGTTGGTTACTGCTGTTACCGTTTTGACTGTTTTGTGCCATGTGTCTCACCTCCTTGTGAGTATAGAATGTGTTAAAACACATGGCTTCATACAGAAAAACTTTGGTAATTACAGACAGGAGCTGCAGCTGGTTAAAAGAGTTCCGCGAATTTATCGTTTGCTTCTTGTTCGCTATACAGCGTCATTGTCTCAATGTTTTCAACCGCTTCTTGGATATACGGCTCAAAATCAACAAAGCTTTCATAGTGTTCAATTTTTTCTTTTTTAGGACGTGTTTTCGGGCTTGGCGGCGTAAAGATCGTGCAGCAGTCTTCAAACGGCTGAATGCTTGTCTCATATGTGCCGATTTCCCGTGATTTTTCGATGATGTCTGTTTTATCCATGCCGATCAACGGACGCAAAATCGGTGTTGATGTCACCGCGTTTATCGCATACATGCTTTCAAGCGTTTGGCTCGCTACCTGACCGAGGCTTTCTCCTGTAATGATGGCAAGTCCGTTTCTCTTTTCTCGGATTCTGTCGGCAATTTGAAGCATGAGGCGGCGGGTTGCCGTCATTGTGTAGTTCTCAGGAATTTGTTTTTGGATGAGCTCTTGCGTTTTTGTAAACGGAACGATATGAAGCGTCATGCTTCCTCCAAAGCGGGACAGGCATTTTGCCAGATCCATTACCTTTTGTTTTGCGCGCTCGCTTGTGTATGGCGGGCTGAAGAAATGAACAGCTTCTACCGACAGTCCCCGTTTCATCGCATAAAAACCCGCCACAGGACTGTCAAAACCGCCGGAAAGCATCAGCATTGCTTTGCCTGCTGAACCGACTGGCAGGCCGCCTGCACCTTTTTCATCGCGAATCGTCAAAAAGGTCGCTTCCTCTCTGATCTCGATTCTGAGCGGGATGTCAGGGTTGCGGACATCGACCGTCAATCCTTCTGTATTTCTCAAAATGTGGCCGCCGATTTCAGCGTTCATTTGGTTTGTATCTAACTCAAATTGTTTATACGCTCTCTTCGTCGCGACTTTAAACGTATCACCAGGCTGATACTGATCCTTAATAGCATGGAGAGCAGTTGCCTTAATATCATCAAGGCGGCTGTCACACTTAATCGCCAGGCTGAAGCTTTGAATGCCAAACACCTGCTTTAAAAGAGGAAAAAGAGCCTCCGGATCTTCTCCATTTAATGTAATCGTCATGCGGTCACGATTGGAAAAGTATTTTAAGTTCGGATAGTCTTTCAAAACGAGTCTGACGTTTTGCTTTAAGCGCTCAATAAAGCTTTTTCTGTTTTTGCCTTTGGTTGATATTTCCCCAAAACGAATTAATATATGATCGTAATTCATGTTCTACCTCATCATTTTCTTTAATTTTTTGATGCCGGGACGAAGCGCGTTCATAAACGGTTCTGCCACATCGCTTGTCTGGCTGTAGTTTAAGCTGATTCTGATGCTGCTTCCGGCAATTTGCTCTCCCTTGCCCATCTGTAAGAGAACTTTGCTGGGCTTATGTTCTTTTGCTGAGCAGGCCGATGTTGTTGAGACGAATATATCCTGTTCCTCGAGCATGTGTAAAAGCACCTCTGCTTTAATCCCAGGAACCGAGAAATTAATAATGTGCGGCGCACTATCTATTTGCGGCGTGTTGACAACGACGCCTTCAGTTTCACTCAGCTTTTTCATCAACCATTCTTTTGCGGCAGCCATCGTGTCAAGCCGCGTTTCAAAATCGGCAGCCGCAAGATTAATGGCTTTGGCAAGCGAAACCGCACCCGCAATATGTTCCGTCCCGGCCCGAATGCCTTTTTGCTGAGAGCCACCCGTTATCAACGGAATAAGGCGTGTCCCTTCTTTTACGATAAGCGCGCCTGTCCCCTTCAGGCCGTGAAATTTATGCCCGGAAATCGAACAAAGATCAATGCCGGCCTTTTCAATAGCCAAAGGCACTTTATAGATGCCCTGCACATAATCGACGTGGAACAAAATGTTCGGGTGCTCTTTCAGCACTTCCCCCGCCTTTTCAATCGGCTGCACGGAACCGACTTCATTGTTCACATGCATCATGCTGACAAGCACGGTATCCGGGCGGATGGCTTGTTTCAGTTCTTCAATTGAAACAAATCCGTCTTCATTCACCGAAAGATAAGTGACGTCAAACCCGAATAACTCTGTCAGCTGTTCTAACGATTCCCCCACAGACGGATGCTCGATAGAAGTGGCAATGATATGTTTGCCTGCTTTTATTTTTGACAAAGCGGCTCCTTTTAAAGCCAAATTATTAGCTTCTGTAGCGCCTGACGCAAATACAATATCATAATTCTTTAGACCTAAGGCCCTTTTTATCTGATGTTTAGCTGCCTGAAGCAGCTGTTCCGTTTCAGCTCCATACCGGTGCAAAGATGAAGGATTTCCAAAATATCGTCTGCTTGTTTGTTCATATGTATTCAAGACTTCATCGTAAGGTTTAGTCGTTGAACTATTGTCTAAATATAACATCTTTTTACTCCTTTAATATGAAAGCGATACAAAACTAATTTTATATGTTACCATAACAAATTAGTGCTGAAAAAGTAAATAAAATTACTATTGACTTCTTCATACATTCACCTATAATTAAATTTGTTACTTTCGTCATATTATCTGACAATTAATTGACAGAATATTCTACCATAGTGAAATTAGGAGGATTTATACGTTATGAAATCAACACTATCAGCCAAGGAAACGATCGCCATCGGGCTTATGCTCTTCGCTTTGTTCTTTGGCGCAGGAAATATGATATTTCCGCCGGAACTTGGACAAGCGGCCGGCGAAAATGTTTGGAAAGCGATGGCAGGATTTCTCGTGACGGGTGTCGGCCTGCCGCTTTTAGGTGTTGTCGCTGTTGCATTAACAGGTACGGATGCCAAAGGCCTTGCTGATAAAGCACATCCGGTCTTTGGAACTATTTTTACAGTTGTTCTTTATTTAACAATTGGACCGCTTTTTGCGATTCCGCGAACAGGCACTGTTTCTTATGAAATTGCGGCTGTGCCTTTTGTAGACGGCATGCCGTCATGGCTCACACTTCTTCTGTTTACGCTCATTTTCTTTGCTATTACGTACTACCTAGCTTTAAACCCTACAAAGCTTGTTGACCGGATCGGAAAGGTATTAACACCTATTTTACTTGCTGTTATCGCTATTTTAGTCATCAAAAGCATCGTGACGCCGATGGGGGACATTCAGTCACCGCATGAAGCGTATGTTTCCGGATCATTGTTTAAAGGATTTTTAGAAGGCTATAAAACAATGGATGCACTTGCTTCTATCGTGTTCGGAATTGTCGTTGTTAATGCCGTTAAGGACAGAGGCATCACCAATCGTAAATCAGTTGCTTCCGTATGTATTAAAGCGGGACTTGTTGCAGCAGCAGGACTCGGTCTTGTTTACGTTTCACTCGCATATTTAGGGGCAACAAGCACAGAATCTATCGGTCTGCTTGGTGCGGGAAGCAAAATTTTATCAGCATCATCGCAGCACCTGTTCGGGTCTTTGGGAAATATCATTTTAGGTGTCGCTATCCTATTCGCGTGCTTGACAACAAGCATCGGCCTTGTCTCTTCATGCGGAAATTATTTCTCAAAGCTGATTCCTTCTTTATCTTATAAAACAGTTGTATCAATTGTCACTGTGTTCAGCTTTATTATTTCTAACTTTGGGCTGTCAAATATCATTTTATTCTCAGTTCCTATTTTATCAGCTATTTATCCATTAGCAATTGTTATCATTTTGCTTTCGTTTATTGAAAAATTATTTAAAGGCAGACGTGAAGTATATACTCTTTGTTTAATCGCCACTGGTATTTTCAGTATTATCGACGGCCTGAATGCCGCAAGCATTCCGCTTGGTTCTTTAAATAAAGTTCTCAGCAATACGCTGCCGCTTTACAGCTTAGGATTCGGCTGGGTCATCCCTGCTATCATTGGAGGCATTGCCGGTTATCTCATTTCTCTTATCAGTTCGAATAAAAAACCAGCTGATATCAACTAGTGAAAACGAAAAGCCTTTTTGGATCTAAATCCAAAAAGGCTTTTTTATATTCTCAATACAAAAGGCCAAGCACTTATGCTTCGGCCTTTTGTATACACTTTATTGATATTGATGCTCTTTAATCTTTTGTGATTCTATTTTTTGAACAGCACCCGGAGCCGCTTTTTCAACCGCGGATGCTGCAATTTCATACGCTTCACTGTAATCAAATTCATAAAAACGTCTTTCCGCTTCTTTCAGCTGTTCAGATAAAATATGATTCTGGCTTCTGAACCGGTTTCCAAACTGAATGATTTTTTCAATGAGGATGACCTGCTCGACAAGTTCCTCTGATTCCCGGCTTGCCCTGTTGACGATCTCTTCTGCTTGCTTCAAATGGGCTCCGGCTTCTTCCATATTTAATGGAAGATCGTTTAGTTGGTTGACTGTTTCTTGAATGTGATGATGCGCGTTTTCCAGCATTTCTTGAATATGACTCGGAATGCCTGGAATATTGCTTGTCTTCAGCAGTCTTGCTGTCTCAGAAATTGTTTTTTTCAAATTGCTGAGCGTCTCTCTCGCTTGAAGCTCTTCTTTTCTCAGCGCTTGCAGCTTTTCACGGTATTCAGCATGCTCTTTTTTCACTTCTTCAATCTGCTTCTCTATTGAAGCAACTTCTTCTACTAAGAGTGAGTAGGCGACATGCTCTGCATCGAGCTTATCTTTAACCGAGGAGAGCAGCTTGCCAATTTCATCAAGGCGCTTTTCAAAAGCCTGCTGTTTGCCGAGCTCGCCGGCTGTCAGTCTGTAGCTTTCCTTCACCAGCTCAGTTTCCGCCTTTGTATGCTCTTCATCCTCTTTCAGCTTGTCATAAGCAATGATCAATTCAGGCATTTTGCTTAGCACAGATTGGCCGGCATCGACTTCACCTTCCAGCTGCTGGTACACAGATTGAATATTTTCGTCTATGAGCTGCAGGATCGCGGACGCTTCATCGATATCCAGCTCAGTCATCAAGACATGCTCCGCCCGTTTCAACTGATTTGACAGATTTTCTAATTCCTTATCAAGCTGGATATGCTCAAGCTTATACCCTTTCTCTTTCATTTCGCGATAGCCGTCCTTGAGCTTTGCAATCTGGCCGGGCACCGTCTGCTTGCAGTCAGCCAGCAGCTTCGGCACGTCATCTATATATGACTGAAGCCGTTCAAGATTGCGGTCCTGCTCAAGCAGCACTTTTCGTGCGGTAATATAGTTTCCGCCTTCTGTTTCTTCTTCATATTGTTTGATTCCGCTCCAAATTTCGTCAAGATCCTTTTCAAGACTGTCATAAAGCTCCCCGTAAAGGTGGCTGTAAGCCAACAGGTTTTTTCGCGATTTTGAATAGCGCTCTCTCACCTGTTCAATCTCTTCGCGGCTCTTTTCCTCACTTGTGACAAGGTCGCTGATTTCCCGCAGAATCTTTTCAATATTTGATTCCGCCGCGGTCAGCAGGTCGTCGATATGAACGAGCACTTGATTGGCCTTTTTAAATCGGTATTTGTCTGCATTTTCCTCAGCATCATAAAGGAGCTCTTCAACTTTCGGCATGTGAGCTGTGACAATCTCATCCCATTCTTCACGCCACTTTTCAAAGAACTCTTCTGTCTGACCCGTCATTTTTAAATGTTTAATTTTGGACATTTCTTCCACAATCGACCGGTTCAGAATTTCAATCTTCCACGATTCCAGCCGGTCAATATCAGCGTAGATTTTTTTCCTGAAAAAGTAGCCTGCCGCAAACAGGGCAAGCAGTACAATTAATAATCCAATGACAAACTCCATAATGAGCCCCCTTGCTGTTAACCTTAATCTGTCAGGGTGTTTTATTTATTCAGAAAGATTTCAGGATATGTATTGAGAAAAACTGTCGTTTTCATTGTTATTATGATACCATGTAACCAACATTTTTTGACCAGAATTCAAAAACTTTTTGTGCAAAATCGGCAGGATTTTACTATTTTTTCACGGGGTGACGCCAATGCAAAAGCGAGACGGGCATATTCACACACCATTTTGCCCTCACGGCTCAAACAACACACTCAGACAATATGCAGAAGAAGCCTTAAAAAAAGGCTTTGAATCGATTACTTTTACCGAACACGCCCCATTGCCGCCCTCTTTTACTGATCCGACGCCGCAGAAAGACAGCGCGATGGCGCAAGCCTCTTTGGAACGCTACATCGATGACATTTCCGGATTAAAAAAAGAATATCGCGGGCAGCTTGCCATACATACGGGGCTTGAGGTCGATTATATTGCTGAATTTGAAGATGAAATTAAATTATTACTGGACACATACGGGCCATATTTAGATGACAGCATCATATCCGTTCATTTTTTGCGCGCAGGTTCTTCCTATCTGTGCCTTGATTATGATGAGCATACCTTTAAAGAGCTGATTTCAGCCTGCGGAAGCATCGAAGCAGTATACGAGCGGTATTACCGCAGCATCTATTCTTCCATTGTATCATCTCTTGGCAGCTATAAGCCAAAAAGAGTCGGTCACATCACACTCGTCCAAAAATTCATCAAGCTGTTTCCGTACAGCATGTCTGAACATATTCGCGGAATCGTTTTTCAGTGTCTGGATGCCATTGCAGAAAACGGAATGGAGCTCGACTTCAATACTTCCGGCTTAAGAAAAACGTACGCAGGAGGCATTTATCTCGAGGATTGGATGATGAATGAAGCGAAGCAAAAGAAGATCCCGCTTGTGTTCGGGTCTGATGCCCATCAAGCGGGAGATGTCGGATACGCATATGAGGCGTTTGCGGAGCAGGCTAATTGATAAGCGCCACGTCCCCTGTCCGGAAGACGCTTCTGATCCAAATCTTGATTTCTTCAAAATACATTTTATAAAAGTACGGCTCGTGCGGCTGCATGTAGAGCACTTCTGAAATATATTGAGGCTGGAGATAGGGCATCATCAAGAGAGATTTTAATTGGAGAATAAAATGGGGCAGCGGCAGCGTTAAATGTTCACGCTGTTTTTCTCCTTCCTCAATGATCAGCTGGAAGATATACTTTTCCTTCATTAGATATGTCGACATAATTTCTCTGATTAACGTGGAGTCAATCGTGACTTCCCGGTAGACAAAACGAGTTAATTGACGATGATTATGCTGATAGGATAAAATATCGAAAACCAATTGAAGAAGCTGTTCTTGCGTGCTTTGAGAAGAGATATTGCCTGCCGCTGTTTCAAGCGTTTTACTGTAGCCTTCGTAAAACTCTGAAACTAAGTGTTCCATCAAACCTCCCTTGCCTTTAAAATAGTAGGAGATGTGCGCAACATTTACATCAGCTGACTTTGCGATTTCACGGACAGACGTGCCAGAAAACCCTTTTTGGTTAAAGAGCATGACAGCAGATTCAATAATTTTGTCTTTGGTGCTTACTTTCATTCGGCTCACTCCTTCCTCTTGATACAATTCAAGCAGAAGGCCGCTGTTCCTGTAAGAACTTATCGACAAATGCCGGCAGAAAAGCCGGAACTTTGTTTTATATTATAGAAAAAGTGAGGGTTTTCCATGTTCCATGTCGAAAAACAATCTGGAGATAAAGAAAAAGACTATCAGCTTCTGCTAAAACAGCTCGAAGCCATGACCGAAGACGAAACAGATCAAATCGCAAACTATGCGAATGCCTCAGCGCTTCTGTATCATTCGCTGCCTGAAGTCAACTGGGCGGGTTTCTATTTTGCCAAAGAAGAGGATGGACAGCTTGTGTTAGGACCGTTCCAAGGTCTGCCGGCATGTGTTCGGATTCCTTTCGGCAGAGGCGTTTGCGGCACAGCCTATGCAAACGGAAAAGTGGAGCGTATAGAGGATGTAAACGCGTTTCCGGGACATATCGCCTGCGATGCGGCGTCTCAATCAGAAATTGTGCTTCCGATTCATGTAGGCGGAAAAGTTGTCGGCGTCTTGGACATCGACAGCCCAGTGAAAAACCGTTTCGACGAAATCGACGAAAAGTATTTATCACAGTTTGCCGAAAAGCTTGAAAAAGCGTTAGCACAGTAATATAAAAGCCCAAAACTCATAGTGTTTTGGGCTTTTGTTATTTTATTGATTCGTGTATCATCAAGCGGTTTTTTCCGTTTCGTTTCGCGCTGTAGAGCGCTTCATCAGCCTGATGCACAAGCTCTTTCAGTGACTTTCTTGTTTTTGCCGTCCAGCAGGAGATACCGCATGAAATGGTCACCTCGGGTTTCGTATTTTTTCTGACTGCATAAACCAGTCTCTCAGTAATCCGTTTCCCCGCCGCAACCGTCACATTCGGCAAATAAATCGCCAGCTCCTCGCCTCCCCAGCGGGCGCCGACATCATGCTTTCTGATGTTGCTTTTAATAACCGAAGCGACTTGAATTAAAATCTCGTCCCCAGTCTGATGACCGTACGTATCATTTACATTCTTGAAATTATCAATATCAACAAGTATAAAAACACCCTTTTGGTGGATCTTCATACTGTATTGAATTTTTTCATCTAAATAAACCCTCGAATACAGCTCAGTCAGCTGATCTGTTTTGACGAGATGCTCAAGGCGGTCGCGGAGCATTGAGTTGGTTACAGCCAGAGTTGCGTGACGAATCAGCGCCTGAAACAGCTTGTACATTTCAAATGTAAAAGCGTACATTTCCTCTTTCAATAAAACCGCGAAACCTAGAAGCCTGTCATTCTCAATCATCGGAACAGCCATCAGCGAGCCGTAGCCGGCCTTTCCGAAAACAGACTGACCATTTCCGATGAAAACTCCTATTTCCCCTTCATACAGCTTTTCTTTCATTTCATTAAAAAATTCAGACGGCTTCGCTTCCTTAAAAAACGCTGTGCTGCCGGGGAGCAATGTCAGGTTTTCAAAATGGTCTATATGAAAGAAACCCACTTCTTCCGCCTGAAACGATTCTGCCATTCTCACAGCCAGGTCATTCATCGTATCGGCCAGTGTCAGCCGCTGATTCAGGCGGCGTGACGTTTCATTAATCAATTCCAAATTTGCGATGCTTGCTTTGGATTGCTCATAGAGCTGAGCGTTTTCAAACGCTTTTCCCGCCGCGTTTGCTATCAGCGACATTTCATCAAGATAGGCGTCATTAAGAAAACTGCCGCCCGTTCCTTCAGCCTTCAACACCCCGTACGTTCCCTGCTGTCCTTTGATCGGAATATAAGCGGCAGATTCATTTTTCCGCAAAATATCCCCGGATAAATACACTTTGAGAGCAAAGGAATCGGATTTTTCCCCTTCCATATAAAGCTCTTTTGCAGGAACACCTAAACATTGATCTTGATCGTGCGATATATAGAGAGAAAACTCAAACATAGAAAACGTGCCGGTTAAGCTTTCTAAAAGCTGCTTCAGCACTTCTGTCTGATCAAGCAGTGAATGGAACAGCTCTGTCATTTTGTATATCTTTTTTTGATAGATCGTTTTGATATAGAGTTTTTCCTGTTTCATTGACTGGTTTAAAAATGATGAAACCAAGTCGGGAAGCCCTTCAGGTATCTCTACATCCTGCCTGCATGTCAGATGATAGCGCCTGCCGCCGATGTCCTCAATCAGGTAAGATGAGGCGTTTATTTTCGAAGCGGAAAATCGAACTTCGTCATCCGCCTGTTTTGAAGCAGAACCAACGGATGGTGTCGGTGTAAGCGAAACACATAGGGATGAAAAATAAGTTTGAATAGCCGAAGTCAGCCATATGAAAGAGTCGGTGAAAGTGACTTTTTCAGATTTGGTTAATAAAAAATCGAGCATATGATAATGAAAGGCGGATAATTGTTCTTTTGTTTGTTCTACCATGTTTTTATCACCTGAAAGTTTACTACTAATTTTTGTTTATTATATCATAAACGGCGAAGCAATAATGAAGGAATGGTTGACTTCAAATCAAATAAATTATATAATGACCTTTGTGTGAAATATTGCAGCCTTTTTGTTCAGCTTCTATGTTTTCATTTTGTTCCTTATTCATAAGGTGTATCGTGTAACTCTCTGCTGCTGGAGCGAGGATACATGAAAACAAAATGTACATGGTCGAATAGAGCAGACGGTTTTTATTTTCCACAAAAATAAAACCAAAGGAGGAGTCACATTATGGCTCGCTATACAGGTCCATCTTGGAAACTGTCCCGCCGTCTAGGAATCTCTCTTAGCGGTACAGGAAAAGAATTAGAAAAACGCCCTTACGCTCCAGGTCCACACGGTCCAGGACAACGTAAAAAATTATCAGAATACGGTTTGCAATTGCAAGAAAAGCAAAAGCTTCGTCACATGTACGGTGTAAACGAACGCCAATTCCGCACTTTATTTGACAAAGCTGCTAAACTAACTGGTAAACACGGCGAAAACTTCATGATTCTTTTAGATTCTCGTCTTGATAACGTTGTGTACAAGCTAGGTTTAGCACGTACTCGCCGTCAAGCTCGCCAATTGGTTAACCATGGTCATATTCTTGTTGACGGAAGCCGCGTTGATATCCCGTCTTACCAAGTAAAACCTGGTCAAACAATCGGTGTTCGCGAAAAATCAAGTAACCTTTCTATCATCAAAGAATCTGTAGAAGTGAACAACTTCGTTCCTGAATACCTTACTTTCGACGCTGAAAAGCTTGAAGGTACATTCACTCGTCTTCCTGAGCGTTCTGAACTTGCTCCGGAAATTAACGAAGCGCTTATCGTTGAGTTCTACTCTCGTTAATCGTTTTAAAAACCCCTGCCGCTATGCGGTCGGGGTTTTTTTATCGTCTGTTTCGTCTGGCGCCTCTTGCTGGCCAACACTATCTCGCGTCTGGTGCTCCCAATAATCCCGCTGGAGCCTTTCTTTTGCAATCGTGCACATGAGATTCATGGTCAGCGCTCCTTTCTTAAAAGGTGGTGCTTGGAGGTGCTTGGGAGGTGCTTGGTCGTGTTTGCCCTATCTAATATACTCTTTTCCTGTCATTCCTATGCGATAAACCAAAAAAAGATCCTTTGCCCATATCGGCAAAGGATCTTTTTTTATTTATACGTCACAAGAAAGTATTTTTTCTTCCCGCGGCGAAGGACAGTAAATTGGCCTTCGATACGGTCTTCAGCAGATAAGAGATAATTGATTTCCGTCTGGCGTTCGCCGTTAATGTAAACAGCTCCGTTTTGAATGTCTTCACGGGCTTGGCGTTTTGAAGGAGATAATGTAGATTGCACCAATACATCTACAAGTGAAAGCTCTTGGCTGCTGTCAGCTTCCATGGAAGGGACATCCTTAAAGCCCACTTTTACGTCCTGGGCAGAAAGCTCTTTAATATTGCCGCTAAACAACGCTTGGGATATGTTGATGGCTTGCTCCAGCGCCTCACGTCCATGAACGAGCGCTGTCACTTCTTCTGCGAGGCGTTTTTGCGCTTCACGCTTTTCTGGCGCTGTTTCTGTTTTCTCAGCGTATGCTTCAATTTCTTCTTTTGATAGGAATGTAAAGTATTTTAAGTATTTGACAACGTCACGGTCATCTGTGTTGATCCAGAATTGATAAAATTCATACGGCGATGTCTTTTCCTTATCAAGCCAGATCGCGCCGCCTTCCGTTTTTCCGAACTTCGTGCCGTCTGCTTTTGTGACAAGCGGAATGGTAAGGCCGAACGCTTTTGCCCCTTCTTCTTCTGATTTTCTGATCAGTTCAAGGCCCGCTGTAATGTTGCCCCACTGATCGCTTCCGCCAATTTGCAGCTTACAGTTTTTCTCTCTGTACAGATTTAAGAAATCATAAGATTGAAGAATCATGTAGCTGAATTCCGTGTATGAGATGCCGGATTCAATTCTTGAGCTGACCGTGTCTTTTGCCAGCATGTAATTGATACCGAAGTTTTTACCGACATCACGAAGGAAGTCGATCACATTCATTTTGCCGATCCAGTCAAAGTTGTTCGCGATGACAGCAGGGTTTTCTGCTGCATCAAAATCCAGAAATCTGGACAGCTGGTTTTTGATTCTTTGGGACCATTCGGATACGATGTCAGCAGTGTTTAATGTACGCTCCGCTTTTTTTCCGCTCGGATCGCCGATGAGGCCCGTCGCCCCGCCCACAAGCGCAATCGGATGATGGCCCTCAAGCTGAAAACGGCGAAGTGTTAAAATAGGCAGCAAGTGTCCGATATGCAAGCTGTCCGCTGTCGGATCAAAGCCTGAGTACAGGCGGATTTTTTCTTCATTCAGCTGTTTATTTAATCCTTCTTCATCCGTCATTTGCTGAATCAATCCGCGGAAGGATAAGTCTTCAAGTAAGTTTGTCATAAGATAAAGCTCCTTTTTGATTAAAATAAAAAACGCCCCTTCGTTTACACGAAGGGACGATTGATTATCGCGGTACCACCCTACTAATAAGAGAACGCAAAACATTCGTCTTATCACTTTGCCTGATAACGGATCAGGTCCGTTCTTTCACTACTGAAAGCCTGGCCGGCTTTGTTTGCAAAAGCGGTTCATGAGTGTATTCGATATATCCGTCTGTGCTGATTTTCACCGGCCATCAGCTCTCTGGAACGTAAGGATAGTCTACTTGTCTCAATCTTTACCTTTTCATATGAAGCTATATCATTTTTAACATAAATAAAATCCCGTGTCAATGTCGCCTTTTAATCCTCCATCGTTGACAGATCTCCTGCCGGCAGATTAAGCTCCCATGCCTTCAGCACCCGTCTCATGATCTTTCCGCTTCGGGTTTTCGGAAGCTTATCTTTAAATTCAATTTCACGCGGAGCCGCATGGGCTGCAAGACCCTGCTTTACAAATAGGCGAATCTCTTCTTTCAGTTTATCGGACGGCTCATATCCTTCTCTGAGTGCGATAAAGGCTTTAATGATTTCTCCCCGCACTGGATCAGGTTTACCGATCACGCCTGCTTCTGCAATGGCCTGATGTTCGACAAGCTTGCTTTCCACTTCAAATGGGCCGACGCGCTCACCAGAGGTCATAATGACGTCATCGACTCTTCCTTGAAACCAGAAATATCCCTCATCATCCATGTAAGCAGAATCCCCGGACACATACCAGCCGCCCGGCATGAAATACGATTCGTACTTTTCAGGGTTATTCCAAATGGTATGCATCATGGAAGGCCAGCCCTTTTTAATGGCGAGATTGCCCATTCGGTACGGCGGAAGTTCATTGCCCTGGTTGTCAACGATTGCCGCCTCCACACCGGGAATCGGCTTACCCATTGAACCCGGTTTGATCTCCATGCAAGGATAGTTGCAGATGAGCTGGCTGCCCGTTTCTGTCATCCACCATGTATCATGGATTCGTTTGTTAAAAACCTTATGCCCCCATCTGATGACTTCCGGGTTTAACGGCTCACCGACACTGAGCACATGCCGGAGTGAGGTTAGATCATATTTCGCAGCCATCTCATCTCCCGCTCCCATCAGCATTCGAAAAGCTGTCGGCGCGCTGTACCAGACGTTGACGCCAAGCTGTTCAATTGTTCCATACCAGCTTTCAGGGCTGAAACGTCCGCCGACAATGACATTTGTCGCTCCGTTCAGCCATGGTGCAAAAATGCCGTATACCGTACCTGTCACCCAGCCCGGATCTGCTGTGCACCAGTAAATGTCTTCCTCCTTTAAATCAAGGACCCACTTTCCTGTCTGATATTGCTGAATCATCGCTTCATGGACATGCAGCACACCCTTTGGCGTTCCAGTAGAACCCGATGTATAGTGAAGCAGATAGCCATCTTTTTTGTCCATCCATTCGATATCCAGTCTTGTGCCCTCCTGTTTTGCTGCTTCATCGTAATTGATGATGTTTGCGCCGCTTTCAGCCTTTCCGCCGACTACGAATATATGCTGCAAGTGAGGCAGTGTATCAGCCGGTATTCTCTCCAGCAGCTCAGGCGTCGTGACAACTACCTTCGCCTCGCTGTTTTCAAGCCGGTCTTTCACCGCTCCCTCCATAAATGCTTCGAACAGCGGCCCGGCGATGGCGCCAATTTTGATAGCGCCAAGCATTATAAAATATAGCTCGGGTGATCTTGGCATAAAAATAAAAACGCGGTCCCCTTTTTCCACATTTCCATGCCGTTTCAGCACATTCCCTGCCCTGTTTGTTTCTTCCTTCATTTCTTTAAATGTGTATTTTTCATCCCGGTTTGCGTCTTTATAATAAAGCGCTACTTTGTTTTTTCGAAACGATTCGGCATGGCGGTCAATCGCTTCATACGCCGCATTCAGTTTCCCTGTCTCATGCCAGGAGAAATGTTTCTCTGCCTCGGCCCAATCAAAATGCCGGTACGTTTCTTCATAATTTTTTAAATGAAAATCCCCTTCTACTGCTGGTAACGCTTTCAAATTCATGCCCAAACATCCCCCTTTGCTGAAGTTGTCACAATTATTATATTATATATTCATATTCTTCTCAATTTTTAAAATATAAACCATATTGAAAACGCTTTAAAATTTGTTATTCTTAAAGAAGCATGTATTTTTATAAGAATTGATGGGACGGTGGATCAGTGGAACATCATAAAACATACCATTCAGCAAACATCAAAACAGCAACCGGCTCCTTACTGATAGAAGGGCCTGTCTCTCCAGAGGATCTGGCAGGTTACGAGTTTCATACAGATTTAACCGCATTTCGCCCGCCCCGCGAGCAGCATGAAGCGCTAGTCGACATTGCCGGCCTTCCCGAAGGGCGTATTATCATTGCCAGAGACGGCAGAACCATTATCGGCTATGTGACGTATTTATATCCTGACCCGCTCGAAAGATGGTCTGAAGGAAATATGGAGGATTTGCTTGAGCTCGGGGCCATCGAGGTGGCGCCGGCCTATCGGGGATGTTCTGTCGGAAAGACGCTTTTGACCGTCAGCATGATGGATGAACAAATGGAAAACTACATCGTGATGACGACGGAATATTACTGGCATTGGGATTTAAAAGGGATGAAAAAAGATGTGTGGGAATACAGAAAGCTCATGGAGAAGATGATGAATGCAGGCGGATTGGCTTGGTTTGCGACAGATGAGCCAGAGATCAGCTCCCACCCTGCAAATTGTCTAATGGCACGCATCGGAAAAAACGTCAGCCAAGAATCAATTGAACAATTTGACAGACTCCGTTTTTATCATCGCTTTATGTATTAACTGACACTGACAAAGGGGAAAAAATAATGATTGTTGAGCAGATCATGAAAAGGGATATCATTACATTAACGAAGACGGATACGCTTGAAACAGCAATATGCAAACTGAAGGAATTCCATATCAGGCATCTGCCTGTTGTAAATGAAGACCGCCATGTGATCGGCATGATTACAGACAGAGACATGAAACAGGCCAGCCCGAGTATTTTTGAAGAAAGCAAACGAAGCCGATTTCTTACACGAAGCGTAGATTCAATTATGAAAAAAGATGTCGTGTGCGCCCACCCGCTTGATTTTGTTGAAGAAATTTCTGCGGTGTTCTACGAGCATGGCATCGGCTGTCTGCCCGTGGTGCAGCACCAAAAATTAATAGGCATTTTGACAAAAACCGATTTGTTGCGGACATTTGTCAAATTGACAGGCGCTGACCAGCCGGGGTCACAATTTGAAATAAAAGTAAACGACATCACCAAAAGTCTTGCGGAAATCAGCAGCCTTTGTCAAGACCTCCAAGTGAAAATATTGAGTGTGCTCGTCTATCCGCATGAAGATTCCGGTGTGAAAGTGCTTGTCTTCCGTGTAAAAATGATGAATCCGCTGCCGTTTTTGCAGGCATTACAAAGAAATGGACACCACGTCGTTTGGCCGTCAGAGCAAAGGGATTTGCTATGAGAGACAGTGTATTTATCTATTCTCCATCCTATCAAACCTATATGTTTCATCAGGAACATCCATTTAATCAGCAGCGAGTTCTGTTAACATATGATTTGCTCAAGACGATCAATGCCTTTGATGATGGAGACATTATCAGCCCGAGACTCGCGGCAGAAGAGGAGCTAGCCCTTGTCCACACGGACGATTACATTCAGGCGGTAAAGCTTGCGGGTGCCGGTAAACTTCCCGCTGAAGAAGGAGAAAGCTATGGGCTCGGCACTGAAGATACACCTGTCTTTGCCGGCATGCACGAAGCGGCATCACTCTTAGTCGGCGGCACCTTAACGGCCGCAGACTGGGTGATGTCAGGACAAGCCCTGCATGCCGCCAACCTTGGAGGAGGCCTTCATCACGGATTTCGGGGAAGAGCTTCAGGATTTTGCATTTACAACGACAGTGCTGTGGCGATTCAATATATCCAGAAAAAATACAGAGCCAGAGTGCTTTATATTGATACCGACGCCCACCACGGGGACGGTGTGCAGTTTACGTTTTACGATACCCCCGGCGTATGCACACTGTCTATCCATGAAACAGGAAGGTATTTATTCCCCGGAACAGGCCAGATTCAGGAAAAAGGAAGCGGAAAGGGATATGGCTATTCCTTTAATATCCCGCTTGACGCTTTCACAGAGGATGATTCTTTTCTCGAAGCTTATCGGACAGCAGCTTCCGAAGTCGCCGCTTATTTTCAACCGGATGTGATTATCAGCCAAAACGGTGCCGATGCCCATTACTATGACCCGCTAACGCATTTATCTGCAACGATCAACATCTACGAAGAAATTCCGCGACTTGCACACACGTTAGCGCATCAATATTGCGGAGGGAAATGGATTGCCGTCGGAGGCGGAGGATATGATATATGGCGTGTAGTGCCCCGCGCCTGGGCCAGAATATGGCTCGAAATGAAGGGCATTGATCCGGGACACGATATTCCTCCTGAATGGATCGTTAAATGGCAAAAACACTGCCCTGTCACCCTTCCGTCCAGCTGGAGCGATCCGGCCGATTTATATCCTCCGATTCCCCGCAAGCCTGAAATCACAGAAAAAAATGCCCAAACCGTAAGCAAAGCATTATATGCAATACGATCCGAGCAACAGCAAAGAACGAAGTAAAAAACGACCTTCACGAAGAGGTCGTTTTTGATTTTTTGATAACAATTTCCACACGCCGGTTTTCCTTCATGTGTTCGTTTGTCTTGTTATCCTTTACAGGTTTTGTATCCGCATAACCTACAGCGATAAAGCGCGTTGAGGGAAGTTTCTCTTTTGATGTGAAGTATTGAATGACTCCGCTTGCGCGTGCTGCTGACAGCTCCCAGTTAGACGGATATCGGTATGTTGCAATATTTCGGCTGTCTGTATGGCCCTCCACCTGAATGTCATTTGGAATGGTTTTCAGAAGAACGGCAATTTGTTGAAGAAGTGTTTCAGCATTTTTCAGCACCTTGGCCTCCCCTGAATCAAACAGCACAGACTCCTGCAGAACGAGTACGACACCGCGTTCATCCCGTTTGGCTGTCATTTGGGCCTTCAGGTGATGGTCTTTTATATATGTATTTACTTTCTTGAGAAGCTGATCCTGCTGATCCTTTTGCTTCTTCGCATTGGCTGGCGATGTGTTCTTTTTTTCTATGGACGTTTGGTCAGGCTGGATCCCGCCGCCTTCCTTTTGGATCGATTCGACTGCCGCTTTAAATTTTTGCAGATCAATTTGGGACATCGAAAAAAGTAAAATAAAGAACACAAGGATCAAAGTGATCAGATCTGAAAAGGTGACCAACCAGCTGGATGAAGATCGTCTATTTTTCCCGCTTCCTTTCCTTCTTTCAAACCGTTCTCTTCTAAGCTTCATGTATAGATCCCTTTTTTGTTTTTACTTGATTTGGCTGCTTCCGCCATTCTTCCCGGGAGCTGAAAACGACGAGCTGGCTTTCGAGGTTACGAGGGTTTTTTCCGGATTGGATTCCGATAATGCCTTCCACCATTACTTGCTTGATGAAGATTTCACTTTCTGTTTTTTCTTCGAGTTTGGCGGCAATCGGGTTGAACACCATGTTTGCCAGCAATGAACCGTATAAGGTTGTTAAAAGCGCAACGGCCATATTTGGCCCAAGCATGTGCGGATCATTTAAGTTTTTAAGCATTAGCACGAGCCCGACGAGTGTTCCGATCATTCCCCATGCCGGAGCGAATTCCCCCGCTTTCTCAAAAACACGCCGTCCTTTGCGGTGCCGTTCCTCCATTGCCGCGATCTCTGAATCCATGACGAGCCGAATCGTTTCTTCATCCCAGCCATCAATTGCTAAAAGCAGCCCTTTTTTCAAGAATGGATCTTTGATTTCCCGGGCCTGATCATCCAATGATAAAAGCCCTTGTTTTCGCGCGTGATCCGAAAGAGAGACAAAGATTTTCACGAGATCTTTCACATTGTCTTCCTGGCGGATAAATGCCTGCTTTAGCACAGAGGGCGCTTTTCGCAGCTCTCTCGGCGGAAAACTGATAAAAACAGCGGCGCATAGCCCCCCTGTAACGATGAAGAAAGAGGTCAGATCTAGAAAAGAGCGGAAACCGCTTATTCCTGATCCCGAAATTATTCCGATCACAATCATAATCGTTCCTAACACAAAACCAACAGGTGTAAGATAATCAAAACGTTTCATCATTTCTCCTCATGAAAAAAGCAAGAATTCACCTTAGAGGTGAAGCTTGCTTTCTAGTTTTTCTTATGACTTGGTTGACTGCCTTAGCTCTATACGGTGCGGCAGTTCGACAATATGCTCTTCAACCGGCTCTTTATTCATGAGCTTCGTCAGCAGCCTCATCGCAACGGCGCCAATATCGTATGTCGGCTGAACCACTGTTGAAAGCTGCGGACGAACCATAAGGCTTAATCTCGTATTATCAAAGCCGATAATGTCGAGATCCTCAGGAATGGATAAGCCTTGATCCTGAGCCGCATGGATAATGCCGAGTGCCATTTCATCAGTTGCAGAAAGTATGGCTGTCGGTTTTTTGTCCAGGCTCATCAAATGTTGCAGCGCTTCAAGTCCGGAATCGTATGTGTAATCCCCTTCAGCAACAAATTGTTCATTAAACGGAAGATTCGCTTCTTGAAGCGCACGTTTATAGCCTTGAAGTTTTTTCGAGCGGTTGATCGGTTCTGTCATTGGTCCGGAAACGAATGCGATGTCTGTATGTCCTTTATCAACCAAAAGCTTCACTGCATCATAAATCGCCTCTTCGTAATCGATCGCGACTGACGGTGTTTCCTCCTGCTCTTCTACAGAAGCGGCAAGTACGATCGGCACTGGGGAACGCTTGAATTCCGCAACATGCTCGTCCGTAATGTTTCCGCCCATAAACACGATGCCGTCCACTTGTTTGCCGAGCATTGTGTTTAACAGGTGCAGCTCTTTCTCCATGTTTTGGTCCGAGTTGCTCAAAATGATGTTGTATTTATACATTGTCGCGATATCTTCAATCCCGCGTGCAAGCTCTGAATAGAAAATGCTTGAGATATCGGGAATGATGACTCCTACTGTTGTTGTTTTTTTGCTTGCCAGTCCTCTTGCCACCGCGTTTGGACGGTAACCGAGACGGTCAATGGCTTCCAAAACTTTTTTCCGCGTTGTCGGTTTTACATTCGGGTTGCCGTTCACAACACGGGAAACAGTTGCCATGCTTACATTAGCTTCTCTCGCTACGTCGTAGATCGTAATATTGCTCATCCTAAAACCACTCCTTTTACTGGATACACTTATCCTTATCTATAGCATAAACACTTTATGTAGAGAAATGTCATAATGTCCAAATTTATGTCGTTTATGATTTGTAAGCGTAAGTCAGTAGTTTACATTATTTTTCATTATTCATCAAATTTAAATACTTCTCATGAAATTATACACGTTTTTATAGATGATGAAAACGTATACTTGGATTTTATAACTAAATAAACGAGAAAACACAAAAAAAGGCCGCAGACGCGGCCTTTTTATTGTTTACTAAGCGTTGACTTTCACCATTGGTTTCAGTTCATTCAGCCATTTTTCGAATTCAGGAATCGCCATTTGCTGAGCAGAGTCAGAAAGTGCGACTGACGGATCAGGGTGAACCTCAGCCATTACGCCGTCTGCGCCGATCGCTAAAGCAGCTTTAGCTGTCGGAAGCAAGAGGTCGCGACGGCCAGTTGAATGCGTCACATCAACAAAGACAGGCAAATGCGTTTCTTGTTTCAAAATCGGTACAGCAGAAATATCCAGCGTGTTTCTCGTTGCTGTTTCATATGTTCTGATACCGCGTTCACAAAGAATGATTTGATCGTTTCCTTGTGACATGATGTATTCAGCGGCATTGATGAATTCAGAGATGGTTGCAGCAAGTCCGCGCTTCAGAAGCACTGGCTTTTTCACTGCGCCTGCCGCTTTCAGCAATTCAAAGTTTTGCATGTTGCGCGCTCCGATTTGAATCACATCAATGTAGTCCAGCGCTTCTTCGATATGAGCCGGAGTTACGATTTCACTGATCACTGCCAGATCAAATTCGTCCGCTACACGTTTTAAAATTTGAAGGCCTTCAACACCAAGACCTTGGAAATCGTATGGGCTCGTACGAGGCTTAAAGGCTCCTCCGCGCAAAATTTTAATTCCTTGTTTTTTCGCAGCTGCAGCCACTTCAGCCACCTGCTCGTAGCTCTCTACCGCACATGGCCCGACAATAAATCTTTGCTGGCCGTCTCCGATTTTTTCACCTTTAATATCTACAATTGTATCTTCAGGTTTTTTCTTGCGCGAGACAAGCAGCGCTTTGCTGTGATCTTCTTCCTGAAGCTCTAAACCGGCTTTGAATATCTCTTTAAAAATGTGCTGGATGGTGGAGTTTTCGAAAGGACCATCATTGTTTTCAATGATATTGTTTAACATTGTGCGTTCTCTGACAGGGTCAAATCGATTGACACCCTGTGCTTCTTTCGCTTTACCGATCTCTTTTACAACATTTCCGCGTTCGTTGATTAATTTTAAAATTTGTAGGTTTAATTCGTCTGCTTTCTGCCTTAAAAGCTCTAACTCTGTGTTGCTCATTTTTTTCATCCTTTCCCTGCACATTCATTTTTTATTTTGTAGTTATCATGCATCTTACTATAAGTAATTCCAAATGGAAATACTGAAATAAAAAAAATTTTATAAAAACTCCTCTTTATTACCCAAACGCTTTTAAGTGATAAAGTGATCTATGAAGCTATCCTACATCATGTGAGGGCAATGTTCAAGGGTTTTTTCAAAAAAAAAAGCGCCAGATTGAATCTGGACGCTTTTTTCTATGACAAATGCTGCTTGATGCCCGCTTCTGTAATTTGTGAATGTGAGGTATGCCATTTCACTTCACCGTTTTGGATGACGAAAACCTGAGGGCTTTCGTGCTTTACGCCGTATGTTTCTGCGATGAAATTTGACAGCGGCCGGGCTTCTTGTACTTGCAGATAGTAAGCCGGCACATCCTCATGCTGATTTGCAAAGGCAACAAACTCATGAAATGCTGCCTGGCTGATCGGGCATGTGGTACTGTGTTTAAAGAAGACGAAAGTGCCTTCCTGTTCTGCAATCCGTTTAAATTCTTCCTCAGATTGAATAAGCTGTTTTGCCATGGCTCAAGATCTTCCTTCCCGGCTCAGCGATTGATATGCTCAGCCTGTTTTTGCGCATCTTTCAGTTCGTCTTTTACATCTTCTTTCGTTTGAAGGACCTGATCTTTTGTTTCGCCGGCCGCCTGCATCGCTTCTTCTCTCATTTCTTGCATATCAGTTGATGAATCCGTTTTTGCAGATTTAGACCGGTCTCTTAAATCCTTCACCTTGTTCATGATCTGCCCTGACTGATCCGCTACAAGCTGTGTGATGTTCGATGTTTTGTCTTTTGCGATGCTGACATATTGCGTGCCTTTTTCCTTCGCATCTGCCGTCATTTTGTCAGTTTTGTCCCGCAAAGCAACAGCTTGGCTGCCAAGATCGTCACGAAGTTCTTTGCCTGATTTCGGCGCTAGAAAAAGAGCGGTAGTGGCACCGATGATTCCCCCGATTAAAGTTCCGATTAAAAAATCTTTACTATTAATTCCATCTTTGCTCATCATTATTCCTCCTCATAGTTTTTTTTCTCTTACAGAGCCGACTTTTTCTTTTGCTTCCATTTCTCCCAAATTTCCATTGCTGCTTGGCTCCATGTGACAACTTGATTGATCTTGTCTTGATTTTCTCTTACTGATGCCGATACAGACCCCGCCGCCTGTTTCATGGATGTATTGAACTGCTGTACAGAAGTGCCCACTCCTTGAACAGCATGGACGACCGTGTTCAACTTTTCTGATTTTTCCTGAATATCTTCAGCCAGGCGGTTGGTCTTATGTAAAAGCTCGGCTGTTTCAGTTGTGATGCCCTTCATTTGTCCCTCCAGCCCTTCGAGAGTGGATGCGACATGTTTTAGGGTCAGCTGCAGTGACTTCAATGTCTTAGACAAGTAGATCACTAA
Organism: Bacillus sp. 0209A; assembly: GCF_036765095.1. Classification (NCBI taxonomy): domain Bacteria; kingdom Bacillati; phylum Bacillota; class Bacilli; order Caryophanales; family Bacillaceae; genus Bacillus; species Bacillus sp. 0209A. Next base: position 125,671 of record NZ_JBAIZV010000006.1, on the reverse strand, counting down.
TACGAGAAATGCGACTGCGATGAGTGCAACGCTTAAATAAAGAATAATAATCATCTTAAACCTCCTTGCTGCAGGATATACTGCTGTTTACCCGTTTTCATAAATCATAAACATGTATACTGGGCTGTATACATAGTATTCTCCATTATGTAAGAAAATCCTTTAACAAGCTTTCCATCAGATAAATAAAAAGCAGTGAGAACACTGCTTTTTTATTATGCCATGACGTTTTCGTAGGCTCTCATATATTTTTGAATATCTCCTGCTCCCATAAAGATGAGAACGGCTTTTTCATGAGCTTTTAAAACAGATGTATCATGTTCTTCAATGAGCTTTGCATTATGAATTTTTCCCTGCAGGTCGCCGATCGTCAGCTTTCCTGCATTCTCCCGGGCTGAGCCGAAAATATCGCATAAATACACACAATCAGCCCCGCTCAGGCTTTCTGCGAATTGGTCAAGGAATTGGTGCGTCCGCGTAAATGTGTGAGGCTGGAATACCGCGACGATTTCACGATCAGGATATTTCTGTCTTGCCGCCTCAATTGTCACTTTTATTTCTGTCGGGTGATGAGCGTAATCATCAATCAGCACTTGATCCCCGAGCTGCTTCTCATTGAATCTGCGTTTGACGCCGCCGAATGATTTGAGGGCATGCTTAATGATGTTGGAATCAATTTCTTCATAATGGCATAACGCAATGACCGCCAATGAGTTTAATACATTGTGGTGGCCGTACGCAGGAATATAAAACGTATCATAGAATGTATTGCGGACAAATACATCGAAAGTTGTCCCTTCCGTGCTTTTTACGATGTTTCTGGCTTGAAAATCATTTTCTTCCCCAGTGCCGTAATACACAACCGGGACGTTCGCATGAATTTTCGGCAGATGCTCATCATCTCCGCAGGCAATAATGCCTTTGTTGACTTGAAGAGCCATCTCTTGGAAAGCGTCAAACACATCGTCAATGCTTGAGAAGTAATCAGGGTGATCAAAATCAATATTCGTCATGATCGCGTAGTCAGGCTGATAGCTTAAGAAATGGCGGCGGTATTCGCACGCTTCAAATACAAAGTATTCGCTGTTTTCATTTCCCTGGCCCGTTCCGTCCCCGATTAAGAAAGAGGTCGGTTTTGCGTTTTGGATCACGTGAGCCAGCAGGCCCGTAGTCGACGTTTTTCCGTGTGCGCCCGTAACGGCAACACTGGTGAATTTTTTCATATAGTCGCCTAAAAACTTATGATAACGTATCACCGGAATTCCTTCAGACATGGCTTTTTCAATCTCTGGATGCGTGTCTGGGAATGCGTTTCCGGCAATGACTGTCATGTCGGGTTTGATATTATCCGCGCTAAAAGGAAGAACCGTAATATTTCTTTTTTCAAGCGCTGTTTGCGTAAAAATAAACTTTTCGATATCCGATCCTTGGACAGTATATCCATTATCATGAAGTATTTGGGCAAGCGGACTCATACCCGTCCCTTTTATTCCAACAAAATGATAAACAGTCATAATTGTACCTCCAACAAACGTCTATCTGTTCCCCAGTATATGACGCTCATTTCAATTTGCGACCGCGGCGGCGAAAAGCCGCCCTTAGCGGCGTATTTTTATATGTTTTGTTATGTTCAGTATCCGGTTATTTCTTTCCGATTAAACCTAGATATCAAGATTTGTCTATGCGCATCTGCTGTAAAGCGGCATAGCTGTTAAATGCTCTAAACACTATCATACCATGTTTGGTGTGAAAATGAACCCATATTATTCGTTTATTAAATCACTTGCTGTGATCAGCACCTCACGAGGTTTGCTTCCTTTTGCCTCAGAGATCATGCCTTCCGCTTCCATCATATCAATCAGCCTTGCCGCGCGATTGTATCCGATTCTGAATCTTCTTTGCAGGCTTGAAGTGCTCGCGCTGTTTTGCTCAACCACATACTCACACGCTTCGTCAAACAGTTCATCCTCTTCTTTCAGGGCTGAGCCTTGTCTTACCAGCTCTTCTTGTTCAAATAAATAGGTTGGCGGCATTTGATTTCTGACGTGGGAAACGACGCGGTCGATTTCGCGGTCCGATACAAAGTTGCCTTGCAGGCGGACCGGTTTTCCCGAGCCGTTTTCCAAAAAGAGCATATCGCCTTTTCCGAGAAGCTTTTCCGCACCGGCTATATCAATAATTGTTCGGGAATCAACCTGGCTTGAGACAGAAAATGCGATTCTCGTCGGGATATTCGCCTTAATCAGACCGGTAATGACATCGACTGACGGCCGCTGAGTTGCGACGAGCAGATGGATTCCGCACGCTCTGGCTTTTTGGGCAATCCGCGCAATGCTCTCTTCGACATCATTTGGAGCCACCATCATCAAATCAGCAAGCTCATCAATAACCACAACTAAATAAGGCAGCTTTTCGCCCGTGTGATGATCTGCAGTTAATTGATTAAACCGGTCAATGTCGCGGACTCCCGAATGGGCAAACAGCTCATAGCGCCGCTCCATTTCCTCAACGACCCATTTTAAAGCAGCCGTAGCCGCTTTGGCGTCAGTGATGACCGGGCTGACGAGATGAGGAATTTTATTGTAGGGAGCCAGCTCTACCATTTTCGGATCAATCAGCAGCACCTTTACTTCACTCGGATCAGCTTTATACAGCAGGCTGACTAATATTGTATTGATGCATACGCTTTTCCCCGAGCCCGTAGCACCGGCAATCAAGCCATGCGGCATTTTCTTCAAGTCGATGACGACAGGGTTTCCTGAGATATCCAATCCCAGTGCTGCTGTAAGCGGTGACTTGCTTGTCCTGAAAGCTGGGCTGCGAATCATCTGGCGTAAATCAACCACCTTGCTCGTGCGGTTCGGAACTTCAATTCCGATCGTGTTTTTCCCCGGAATCGGCGCTTCGATCCGAATATCTTTTGCGGACAGGCTGAGTTTAATATCATCAGACAAGTTGGTGATTTTATTCACTTTTACGCCTGGCTCAGGATGCACTTCGAATCTTGTGACAGACGGCCCCTGGGTCACATGGACGACATTGGCGCGGACATTGAAATTTTTCAGGGTCAAATCAAGAAGCTGGCGCTGTTCTTCGATCCACGCAGTATCATCTTGAACTTGCGCTGGCGGGACGTCAAGCAGTGCAACATTCGGAAACACATAGCTGCCGCGGCGCTCCTCTGCTTTTTGCTGTTTGTGCGTATCTCTTTTCAGCATCATGACATTAAAAGGAACGGACGGCCCTTTTTGAGGAGATGCGCTTTGTTCAGTATGTTTCTCCTGCATGACAGGCCTTTTTTGCGATTCATCTGCAGCTGCATGTGTCTCTTCTTCACGGATCTCCCTCCGGTTTTCACGGGCTTCAGAAAACGGTCTGGAACCCAGTTCCATGTTGTCATCGTGCTCCGATTCTATATGATTGTCTGGCTGAACATCTATCTTCGTGTCCTCAGTTTCTATTATGCTGCCTGATGGCTCTTCTGATTCTTTGGCTTCTGTTTCTGCTTGAGTCAGAGCCTCAGATGCTGAACGCCCATAGCCAGCATGCGAGAAAGGCTCTTCCTGTTGAATTTCTATTTGCTCTTCTCGAACAGCAGGGGTCTCAGCAGTTTCTGGCGCGCTTGCGCGGTCATTATTTACTGCGCTGTCTGACGGCTCTTCCGATAATTCAGCCTCAGATACTGCCTCTGTCAGAGACTCAGGTGCTTTTTGTTCCTCATCATGTTCAGCTTGGAAGACAAGTTCTTCTAATTTCTCAGGCTGTTTTACTGCTAGTTCTTCTTGATTCTCAGCCGTTTCAGTGTCTTCAAGGTTTACACTGCTGTCTGACGATTCTTCTTGTCTCTCGGTCACGGTATTTGTCAGTGTCTTAGGCTTTTCATCAGGTTCAGCAGCGAAGAAAGACGCCTCTTTTTCTGGCTGCTGAATGCCGGATGCAGCTGGCCCTTTGTTATCTGACGGCTCGGCTGGGTTCTTCGCCAGCGCTTCATCACGCTCTGCAGACTTTCCGTTTAAGACACCAGAAGGCTGTTCTTCAAATTGGGGATCCCGGAGGAAAGACCCTTCTTTTACGTGCTGTTCCGCTCTGTCAGCAGCTGGATCTGTATAGAAGCGTTCACGTTCAATTTCTTCTGACAGCAGTGTTACCTTCTCTTTTTCAACAGATTTGTCCGGTGCCTTCAATGCGTCAGAAGGCTGTTTCGGCACATCCTTATTGACGGATGGTTTTTGATTGAATCCATATATAGGCGAAGGGATATTTGTCGGTTTAAACGGTTTCTTCGCCGGCTCTGATGTTTGATATGTATGCTGCTCTTTTTCATTTTTCGGGCGGTCCTTGTGCGGTGCGGCGCTTGGTCGGGGCGCGGATTGCGGCTTGTCCGAAGGTGCGCGGCGCCTTCTCAGCTCATGATTGTTGTATCCATCAGGCACGACTGGAAAACGGAACTTGCCGTTTGGATATTCATAATATATTTTAGGATCTTCCAATCTTTTTAATTGTCCTTCGGAATGATGTACTTCTTGTTGCTGCGGAATTTGAGCGGGTTTTGTTTCCCGTTCAGCATCCTCTTTGCTCTCGCCTAAAAACAAATCAAAAAATTTATGAAGCCAACTCATAATTTATCTCTAACTCCCTTATAGTTTTATGGGACGTTTTTTAGTATACCATTGCTGGTCTGCCCAGAAAAGATTAAGCTTTCAGCAAAACAAAGCCGCTAAACAAGGGCTTAGCGGCTTTTCACATGATTCGTTTTTTTGGGCGGATTTATGGGAGTCTAAAACTGAAATGCGTCTCCCGACTCATGGTCTCCTTCTAACACAAGGATTCCTTTTTCAGCCGGAGCATCCGGCAAAGCGAGCTCTTTTGCTGAACAGATCATTCCGCTTGACGGAACGCCGCGAAGCTCAGCATCCTTAATGACAAGTCCGCTCGGCATCACAGCTCCGACTTTGGCAACGACCACTTTTTGTCCTTGGTCAACATTAGGCGCGCCGCAGACGATCTGAAGCGTTTCTTCTCCTACATTGACTTTACATACGCTTAATTTATCCGCGTTCGGATGTTTTTCTTTTGATTCCACATATCCAACAACAAACTTCGGAGATAAATCAACGACTACTGTTTCTTCAACGCCGTTTCGGTTTAGAATCTCATTTACATCTTGCACGAACGTTTCTGAGAGCGTAACAGGGCCGTTTTCATCAATGGTCAAGTAAGAAGACGCGTTGAAAATGTTGAAGCCCGTTGTTTCCTTTGTTTCGTTATTAAAAATTTTAACGACATCGCCGTGTTTTTCATAGCCTATTTGTTCGCGTGTCACATCTTGAAGAGAGATCAGAAGCGTGTCTCCCACACCTTCATTATTATAAAATGCGTTCATAAGTAAAAATCCTTTCTAATCCTTTTTCGGACGGCTTTTCGCCAGGATAAACACCGGTTCCAGCTTTCCTTCCTTGTACAAAAATGAAAGGGCTGTAATGGGAACGGTGCCGCCAGCAAAGAAGCTCATCGACATTTGCCCTAGAATATCATACCCCGATTCATTCCGGATGTCAGCAAGAATCAGAACGTCCTGATGCGGAACAGAGATCGCCAGCTCACCTTCTGCACGTTCCTTGTACTCATTTAAAATCGCTTCGTTCAGAATCCGGCTGGCGTCGTAACCGTCGTTTGCTCTGAAGAAATAAAAGTGATTGCCCGCAACTGTATCCTCTTTGACAACCGCCGGCAGGGAACGGAGATTAAATGCAGCCGTCTCTCTGATCCGCTCTTTTGTCCAGTTTTCTTTCTCAAGCATGCGCTGATCGATTAAACGGTAGGTTTTCCCGAGGTCAAGCGCGTAATAAATTCTTGTCTCTGCGGTATGATCATCATAAATGAGCGGAATATCTTCGCTGGACTTGTCCGGGAAAGAAGTCGAGCGGATCACCGGGTAAATACGGCTTTCTTTTCCGGACATTTCCTGAGCCTTCCCTTCCATTGCCGTCATTGCTTCTGAGACGTAATACACAATTTCATCAATGGCTTCGTCTTTTTTCAGCTCCCATTTTGCAATAATCGGCGGCAGGTCGAGCGTAATTCCTTTTTTGGTCGTTTGATCCTCAACACGGAGGGTGTCTTTTTCTCTGTCAAACAGAAAGGAGCGATTCACGTGCTGAAGGCGCTGTTTCAGGATATCTGACAGCTTCCTTGAGGTCATTTTCAAACCGATGTCCTCCTTTACGCTTTAGCGAGAGAGTCTGTTAAAAATTGTTCAATTTCTTCTTTTGTTTTGCGGTCTTTGCTCACAAAACGATTCACTTCTTTTCCTTCATTAAATACCACAAAGCTTGGGATTCCGTAAATTTCCCACTCTGCACATGTATCAATGAATTTGTCGCGGTCTACGTAGTAGTAAGTGAATTCAGGGAAGTTCGCTTCCAGTTCAGGCAGAAAAGGCTCTACAAAACGGCAATCAGGGCACCAGTCAGCTGAAAACATAAATACCGCCCAATCATCCTTTACCGCTTTTTCCAGCTCTTGAGTTGATTCAATTTTTTTCATTTCTTATCCCTCCAGTTGTTATTCTTACATGTTGGTTTATCGATACTCGTCCATTTGGATCATACCAAACTGCTTGCGGCAAAACCACCTATATGCAACGAATGAATATGTAAGATTGGCTTTCTCATTATCATTATCATATTTTATTTGCATTATCAAGCTCGTTTCGTTTAACATCGTGTTCATGAGGGTCAAATTTACAGATGGACATACATAAGGAGGGATTCAGTATGAAGTTTATCGTCTATTTAGCTGGAGAAATCCACAGCAATTGGCGGGAAGAAATCAAAGAGAAAACAAAATCACTGAAGCTGCCGATTACGTTTGTCGGCCCGATGGAAAATCATGACCGCTCAGACAATATCGGAGAAGAAATTGTGGGCGTTCAGCCAAATGCCGTTTTGAAGGATGACAAAGCCTCAGACATGAACAACTTCAGAACCGCTGTCCTGATGAATAAAGCAGACTTTGTGATCGCTCTGTTTGGCGAAAAATACAAACAGTGGAACACGGCAATGGATGCCTCATATGCGATTGCAAAAGGAAAACCCCTGATTATCATCCGGCCGGAATCGCTCCATCATCCTTTAAAAGAGCTTTCCAACAAAGCAAATATAACGGTTGAAACCGTGAATCAAGCCATTAAAGCCCTCTCCTATCTATTTGAAACAGAATAAGAAAAAAGCTTGTCGAGCCGGGCTTACTGCCCCGTTCAACAAGCTTTCATAAAATCTTACATATTTTCTTTAATCGCAGCCACCGTCTGCTTATCGCAGGCTGTCACAAGTTTGATGAGCATTTCTTTAGCAGCAGCATAATCATCAATATGAATGATCGAAGCGTTCGTATGAATGTAGCGTGAACAAATGCCGATAACCGCTGACGGAACACCGCTGTTCGAAATATGAACTCTGCCCGCATCCGTTCCCCCGCCGGATACAAAATATTGATACGGAATGTCATGCGTTTCCGCCATATCAAGAACAAATTCTCTCATTCCGCGGTGCATGACTGTCGTTCTGTCAAGAATGCGGAGCAAAAAGCCTTTTCCAAGCTGGCCAAATTCATTTTTGTCTCCGCTCATATCGTTTGCCGGGCTGGCATCGAGGGCGAAAAACAAATCCGGTTTAATCATATGAGAAGCCGTCTGCGCGCCTCTCAGCCCTACTTCTTCCTGAACCGTTGCCCCCGCATAGAGCGTATTCGGAAGTTCTTTTCCGTGCAATTCCTTCAGAAGTTCAATGCTCAAGCCGCAGCCATACCGGTTATCCCATGCTTTTGATAAAATTTTCTTTTCATTCGCCATCGTCGTAAAAGGGCAGACAGGCACAATCTGCTGTCCCGTTTTTATGCCGATTTTAATAGCGTCTTCCTTATCATCCGCTCCAATATCGATCATCATGTTTTTGACATCCATCGGGCGGTTTCGCTGAGCATCTGTCAGCAGGTGAGGCGGTATGCTTGAAATCACACCCGGAACCGGCCCGTTATCTGTTTGAATTTCAACTCGCTGTGCCAGCAGCACCTGGCTCCACCAGCCCCCAAGCGTCTGAAATCTGAGCAGCCCGTTGTCTGTAATGGATGTGACCATGAAGCCGACTTCGTCCATATGCCCGGCTACCATGATTCTCGGTGCGCCCTCTTGACCCTTTCTGACTCCGAAAACACTTCCCAGTCTGTCCTGAACGATGTCATCGGCATATTTAGCCAGCTCCTGCTTCATAAAAGCACGAACCTGATGCTCATTGCCCGGCGCGCCGGGAAGCTGCGTCAGTGTTTGGAAAAGCGCTTTCGTTTCTTGATTCATGTTTTCCCCTCATTTCTATGTAGTCCCTTTATTTTATTCGAAAAAATCTAGTTTTCCAAGCACCGTGACCGAATCTGCTCCATCAGCCGCGTATTGCTTAACAGGATTTGGCGGTTTCTGTATAATGAAAAGTACGATCAACCAGGAGGTGCTATATTATGAAATTGCGTCATCTTCTTTTAGGAGCAGGACTTGGCATTTGTACGGCCGTCGTTGTGAAACAGTATGTGATGAAGCCTTATATTTCATCAGAAAAAGCGCTTCGTATCGTAAAATCCGCTTTTAAGCAGCGGGGGCCGATTGACGGATCATGGATTTACACCCAGCCGGAGCCTTACAAAGTGAACGGAGAAACGGTACAGGTATACAAAACCGGCATTACACGATCCGCTTTCGGAGAATTAGAGCAGTATGAAGTCATGGTGGACGCGAAAACGGGGGACATTGTAGATGTCATTGATACAATCGCCTCCTAACGCCGGACAGGCATAAAATAGAAGCCGCTGCTCAAGCAGCGGCCCTTTTTTATGATATCGCGCGGATCGGTTTGTATACCGGATACCACATCGCATCCTGCACAGCCTGTATGATGTCTTCAGGCTCTTCCGTCGCAACGCCTTCCTTAATCGCGGTTTTAGCCACTTCCACCGCAACAGTTGCCGATACAGTCCGCAAATCCTCTATCTTCGGCAGCATCGGCGCGCCCGGCACTCCGACATTGACCATACTTGCGATCGCCCGGGCACATGCTTCAAACATGCCATCGGTTATTAATTTTGATTTGGTGACAATCGTTCCAAGCCCAAGGCCCGGGAAGACAAGCGCGTTGTTTGCCTGGCCGATATGGTACGTCACGCCGTTATATTCCACTGGCGGGAACGGGCTTCCTGTCGTGACAAGCGCGCGGCCTTCTGTCCATTCGATCAAATCCTGAGGTTTCGCTTCAGAAAGAGTTGTCGGATTCGACATTGGCAAAATGGCCGGCCGTTTCACATGTGAAGCCATTTCTTTTACAATTTCTTCAGTAAACGCGCCTGAAACAGTTGATGTCCCGATCAGAATCGTCGGTTTCGCCTGCCAGACCACTTCAAGGAGATCAATACCTCCGCCTTCTCCCTTTCGCTGATAATCCTTGACCTCATCAGCCGAACGTGCGTATGGCTTTTGGAAATCAAAAAGCTGTTCCATATCATCTGTTAACAATCCGTTTCGGTCTATGCACCAGAAGCGTTTGAAAGATTCTTCCTCACTCAATCCTTCTCGCACCAAAGCCTCGCGCAGCTGTTCAGCAATCCCGATACCTGCCGTGCCCGCTCCGAAGATGACGACTCTGTGATCTCTCAGCGGCACTTTAGACGCTTTTGCACAGGATAAAACGGCCGCCAGTGAAACAGCGCCTGTACCTTGGATATCATCATTAAACGTACAAATCTTATCTTTATACCGTTTCAAAATGCTGCGCGCGTTTTTCGCCCCGAAATCTTCCCAGTGCAGCAATGCATTCGGGAATGTTTCTCTCGCCAGCGCAACATAATCGTCAATAAATTGGTCATAGCGTTCCCCGCGCACTCTGGAATGCTGGTTGCCGACATAAAGCGGGTCGTTCAAGAGGCTCTCCTGATTTGTCCCCGCATCTAAAACAACAGCCAGCACTCTGCTCGGATCTATGCCGGCAGCCGCCGTATAAACCGCTAGCTTGCCGATAGAAATCGCAATCCCGCCGACACCCCAGTCTCCGATTCCTAAAATACCTTCCGCATCAGTTGCTACAATTAAATCGATCGTATCGCGTTGATCTTTATACTGTTTAAATGCTTCTCTCATACCGTCTGGGTCATCGATTGACAAATAAAGCCCTCTTGGCTTTCTGTATTCATGGCTGTATCTCTGGATCGCCGTTCCCACTGTCGGAGTATAGACAATGGGGAGCATTTCCCCTAAATGGTCATTTAAGAGTCGGTAAAACAGCGTTTCGTTCCGATCATGCAGCGCGGTTAAATAGACATTTTTGCTCAAATCATCAGGCTGTGCGGAATATTGTTCGTACGCTCTTTTCGCTTGATCTTCAATCGTTAATACCTTTGGCGGCAGAAAGCCTTTTAAACCTAGTTCTTTTCTTTCTTCCTCAGTAAAAGCAACACCTTTGTTCAAAAAAGGAACAGAGAGTACTTCAAGGCCTCTTAACGTTGTTTGAATGTCTCCTTCGTTTGTTACTTTGAATTGTTTCACCCTGCCTCTTCCTTTCTGAGCATAATTAGTACTAGGTTTGCATTATTAGCCGGAAAACATGCAGGGCAAACATTAAAATATGCTATGGCTTCTTGCGCTTGACTGCATCTTTGATGCTTCCATCCTCATCCCATTTCAGCGCGTGATACTGGGCGTCATGGTAAAAAATAAACCAAGCGTCTTTTTCCGCCGCAAATGCCTGCCATTTCTGCTTTTGCGGTATAGAGGTCATTGGATAATCATCATAAGCCAGCACCCATAGCGGATTGCGGTGGGCGTGTGTCGGCATTAAATCTGCCATATGTACGGCGGTTTCACCCGCATCCTCGCATATTAGCACACTGTGTCCGTCGCTATGGCCCCCGGTATGATGCATCGTAATCCCCTCTGTGATCGTTAAGGTGTCTTCAAAGGTTTTCACTTGGCTGGCAATAGCCTCCCAGTTTTCTTTCCAATACGTATTTTTTGATCTGATATTCGGATGACGCATTTCATTCCATTCAACAGCCGATGCATAAATCACTGCATTCGGAAAGACAGAGACGAGCTGTTCTCCTTCATATTCTGTTAAACCGCATGCGTGGTCGAAATGAAGATGTGTCATAGCAATCACGTCTATATCATCAACCGTTAATCCGAGTGCCGCTAATGATGGTTTCACATTCGACTCTTGTGTCACGCCATAGTTTCGTTTTTGTTTTTCAGACATCTTTCCGGACCCGATTCCTGCGTCGACGATGATATTGAGCCCGTCCTTTTGAATGAAAATAGGGTCTGTCCTTAGTTCAATCTGGTTATTTTCATTGACTGGATATTTTTTAGACCATAACGGCTTTGGAACGACGCCGAACATGGCGCCTCCGTCCATATGTGTCACGCCTCCGTCAAGCCAGGTCAACGTGATATTTCCGATTTTCATTGTTTTCATTTTCATCCCCCCTGTCATCATGGTAGCAAACGGCCCATAAAAAAAACAGACTCCTGTATCAGAGTCTGTTTTACGTTCTCCATTCAACCTCAGCCCGATAGATCGGCTGGCCAAGCGCTGAAAATTTTTCTTCATATTCTGTCATAATATTGCCTTCCAGATTGCTGTTATGCAAATCGAGACTGACATATGTCAGCAGCAGGCCGTATTCAGAGAAGCTCTTCAAAGAGTACTCAAACAAGCCGCGGTTGTCCGTTTTAAAATGAATCGCTCCGCCTTTTCCCATCACTTCTTCATATTTTTTGAGGAAGTGGGAATACGTCAGACGGCGTTTTTCATGACGGTTTTTCGGCCAAGGATCAGAAAAGTTCAAGTAGACCCGATTGACTTCACCCGGCTCAAATACATCCGTCAGCGTGTCCGCATCTATATTCAGAAGCTTTACATTCGTTGCTTCGCTATCTTTTACTTTTTGGACGGCTGTCACGATGACGCTTTTAAATAACTCAATCCCAATATAATTGATGTCTGGATTTTGTTTGCCCATTCCAGAAATAAATTGCCCTTTTCCTGTCCCAACCTCGATATGAATCGGATTGTCGTTGCCAAACACTGTGTTCCATTTCCCTTTATAATCAGCAGGGTTGCTGATGGCAATATGTGCGTTTTCAGCCAAAAAGTCATCAGCCCAAGGCTTGTGGCGCATTCTCATATGATTGACACCTCTATCTATTATTTCGACTAACAACATACCATGAATTAAAAAGACCCGCAAGCTCGTTTTTTAAAGCGTGCCCGCTAAAGCTGAGTATATAAAAAAAAGAGGTTTCCGTCTGCCGGAACACTCCTTTCACATGTATAAAAACGCTCTGTTTTGAACAATTTAACCCGTATGATACTGAAGGGATGTGTACCGCTATGGGTTTACATTATGAGCATCAAGTTCATTTATTAAAGGATATATTGACTGACCATCAATTGGACTGCTGCGGAACCGTCGCAGAGTACGAACAGCTTGAGCGTGTGATTAAATCGCTGATGGCAAACACCGAGCTTGATTCAAACTTCAAAAACGTGCTGGAAGATGTTTACCGCTATAGCCAATCAGGAATATCGTCGAAATCCATCGACTCACACATACAAGAGCATCAGAACAGCCTGTCTCAATGGGTAGAGCAAATGAATTCGTATTCCTGATTATTCAACGATGCGTTTCATGAGAATATGCAGTTCTTCCATTGCATCATGAAATTCTTTATCATTGCCTTTTGCTTTATGCCAGGCAATGAAAGTGATTGTTTCAGATAACACATACCAAGCCATTCGTAAGCGCAGGCTCTCTGTTAACTCAATGCCGTACATGCTCAGCCAGCTCTCCCAAGCTGGCTTTTCGACGTAGTGGTACAGCAAAGGCCCTAGATCCATCGCCGGATCAGCGATCATGGCGCCGTCCCAGTCAATTAAATACAGCTGGTTGTCTTCAGACAATAGCCAGTTATTATGATTGACATCACAATGGCAAACGACTTTCTCACCGAAATGCACTTCATGCAGATGTTCTTCTAAATACTTGATGCCTTCTTGAATCAGCGGTGAAGATTGCTGCACAGCAAATACAGCCTGCTTGAGCTGAGACAGAAGAGCCCCCGGGTTCAGCGGTTCTTTTCCAAGTCTCTTCAACATGTCCAGCAAGGCTTTTGATGTGTGTATTTTACGAAGCAATTCAGCAACGGGCCGTCCGCTCATATCTTTAGGCTTCAGCTCTCTGCCGGTCATCCAGTGCTGGGCCGTAATCACGTCCCCATTTTCCATCCGTTTTGTCCAAACCAGCTTCGGAACAATGCCTTCGGCGGATAAAACAGCTAAAAAAGGTGAGCTATTACGTTTTAAAAAAAGCTGCTGCCCGTTATGTTTCGCATAATATGCATCTCCTGTAGCTCCTCCGGCGGGGAAGATCTCCCAATCGCTACCTAGTAATTGTCCCAACCAGTTCATATCAATGTTCAACCCATCATTTCTTAAAATATTTTAGAATAAAGGCTAATCGTCTCTAGTCTATCCAGCGAGTGCCTTTTTCGTACGAATCGTATGAAAATAAAAAAGACAGCTATTGAGAGTCTCATATGCTAATCAATAGCCGTCCTTTAAATTTTAGCGCTATAGCACAAACTTCGTCAAGCAAAACTCTTAAGATCTGATGCTAAATATAAGATAACTGTTCCGATGCCGTTTACCGCAACCGCTTTCTTGATTTCTTTCGGATCATGCCGAAAACCTGATGTATCACTTAAAAGCAGGTACGTCTTGTCGTTTGGCAGCTTCCATTCAACAGTTTCCGGACTCGCGTGGTGGATAACGATGATGTCTTCCCATTCATCAACCTCGCCGAGATCAGAAAGCCTGAATGCAATGAGGTGTTCTTTTAGCGTCAAACATTCAAGATGGCGCTGGATATCTGCAGCCGACCTGAGACGGAACGCCGGATGCGTTTTTCTCAGCGATATCAGCCTGCTGATATAGTCAACATCTTTTTTGAATGTATCACGGCGATCCCAATCCAGCTGGTTAATGCTGTCACTGGATTGATAACTGTTTTCCACCCCCTGCTTCGTCCTGAAAAATTCCTGGCCGCTGTGTATGAACGGCACTCCTTGGGCAAGCAAGATAACCGCGGCTGCAAGCCTTTGCCTGCTCCTCTTACGGCTTTCAGTTTCTTGAGGAAGCGCAAGGTCCATTTTATCCCAAAAAGTGTGATTGTCGTGTGACTCAACATAATTGATGGACTGGCTGGGTTCAGGAACAATTGGTGCAAATGCCTTCCATCCCGAAGACCCGGCAATTCCGTGCATAACGGCTTCCGCTGCTTCACCGCCGCCGAGCGCAAAGCCCGCTGCCGTAAGGTGAAAGGTGTTCCCTTTCACAGCATCACGAAACGTATCATTGAAAAAGCCGATGCCCGGCATTTTTGAAGCGTTCGCCAAGGTCGCTTTCTGTTCATGCGGCAGCGGTGTCGCCAAATCCCATCCTTCCCCAAAAAGCAGGATTCCGGGCTTTACCGCAGTTGCTTGTTCTTTGATGTAAAGCACGGTGTCAATATCTAAAATACCGAGCAGATCAAAGCGGAAGCCGTCGGCATCGTATTCCTCAATCCAGTAGATGACGCAATCCGCGATGAATTTTCTAGCCATCCGCCTTTCTGAGGCGATGTCATTTCCAACACCGGTGCCGTTTGACGGCATCCCAAATTCGTCATGCCGAAAAAAATAACCGGGCACTGTCTTTTCAAACGATGACTTCTCCCGTTCATACACGTGGTTAAAGACGACATCCAGAATGACTCGCAGGCCGTGCTGGTGAAGGGTGTTGACCATATGTTTTAGCTCTGTTTTTCTTGTTTGAGGATCATGAGGGTTTGAGGCATAGCTTCCCTCTGGGGCAAAGAAATGGAGCGGGTTATACCCCCAATTGTAAGCATCAAGCGGCTTCTCTTCATCAACTCCGGCAAAATCATTTACCGGCAGCAGCTCTACATGTGTAACGCCGAGCTCTTTTACATACGCCAGCCCGGAAGAACAGCCATTTGCGGTTTGCGTTTCTGTTTCCGTCAGCGCTAAGTATCTCCCCTTGTTTTTCATGCCGCTGTTTACATGGATGGAAAAGTCGCGGATGTGCATCTCATAGATCACGGCATCCACAGGGTTTGAGAATGGTGCGGCCGAATCAACCCAATTTATCTCATCCGGGCGCAGGACGACGCCCTTCTCTCCATTTACCGTCACGACCTTTGCATACGGGTCAACGGTTTCCGTCCATTCTGAATTGTTGCAGATGCAGAACACATACTCATATCCGTGGAGATCGCCGGTGACCGTAACGGTATAAACGCCTTTTTCCATCCGAATCATTTGGAAGGTGCGCCCGTTTTTTTCAGGATGGGAAAGCTTGACAGCAGCTGAGGCTGCGGCAGGCGCCCATACTTTAAATTCAGTATAATCCGCCGTATAAACAGCCCCAAGCTCTCCGTCATAATAAAATACATCATCAAACGCGTCCGTCCGGATGACCGCGCCTATTTGGAGATCCGTTTTGTCGCCGCTGGACGCTCTCACAGCATGTGTTGTTCCGAGAGTCACTGGACGGTCGGATGCGCAGACGTACTTGTATTTTCCTTCAAGCAGATATTCCTCTCTGACAGCCAAAGGAATATCTGTTGTTTCTGTCTCAAGCCGAAAAGGCGGTTTCATGATGCCTTTTTGTTCAGCAGGAATTAGAACGGTAATGATATTCATGTCATCGACATACGCTTCGAAGCTGCGGCGGATGCTGACCATCGGAAACTCTCTCCTCCAAACACATTTTAAGTTTTGATCCTTAGGGGTGAAGGACTCGATGCCAAACGAAACGGGGTGGTGCCCATGATTTCTCCGTCAGCGTGAAACGGAATTTTGTTCTTCGTGTAAAACGTAATGTCCTTTGCTTTAAACATCGTAACGCCGTCCATTTTGATATGCTTACCAAATGCCATCAGACATAATAGCCAATATTTTTTCAAAAACGGCTGATTTTCAACGATCACGATATCAAATGCCTTTTCGCGCGGATTTGCAAGTGGCGCCGCCTTCATGCCGCCCCTATAGAATGGGTGGTTGGATACGACCGCAAACCAGACATCATGAAATTCTTGTGTTTCTCCTTCAACTGTACAGGCTAACGAAAACGGTTTGAAGGTGGCGGAGGCGCGCAAATGGGAAAGCGGATAAACAAGAAATCGAAGGCGCAAAAAAAGAAAAACCCGTCTTAACGGAAATTCCAGCGCCTTTTTATTGACATATGCGTCAAACCCGATCCCGATATGATTCATAAAATAAAGAACCTGCGATTTATCCTGAAAGAAATTGACGCTCCCTAAATGAAAGGATCGGGTTAACGGACGCTTCTGCTTCCTGATTTCGTGCATCAGATCCACTTTTTTGATAGAGAATCCCCGCGAAAAATCATTATACGCGCCCGCCGGCACAAAGCTCAGTTCAATATCGTCAACATCTTTCAGCCCGTTGACAACTTCATGCATAGTTCCGTCTCCGCCAATGACAATCAGCCGCTTCAGCTTATATTCCTGTATCGTTGAAATCTGCCTGGCGAGCACCTCGGCGTGCCCCGGATGTTCAGTTAAAAATGAACGATGCTCAACCTTACGTTTGATCAGTTCCTTTTGAATGGACTTCCAAACACGCAGGCCGTTTCGGCGGCCTGCTGTCGGATTAATAATAAAAAACCAATGGCTCATCTTTCTCACCTGCTTATGTTATGAGAAAACCGCTCATATCGTTCTCTTTCACTCCAGCCACTCTTGTCTGCGATAGGAGTCAGACATGCAGTAAGACAGCAGAGCCTTTGCAGCCTTTACCTGATGATGTTTAATCGGGGCAGTGTTTTTCTTCTGCCGCTCAATCCATTCTTCCGCGCCCCGCTTATCCGCTATTTCTAAGCCGTATGGCGGCTCCGGATAATCGATGTACGACGTTCTGCTCAGAAGCAATTTTCGAACCGGAATATCAGCCTGTTTTTCCTTTATGATCTTTGAGACAACGGATTCCGTACGAAACAGGCTCAGCCCCGGATTTAACACTGATGCAGTCTGAGAAGCTGTTTTCTTCTCCCAAAAACGATTTTTAGACCCTATGTACACACTGTCTTCCTCCGCCTCTAAGAAAGAAACGCAATAAATCTCAAGGGGAGAAATAATCACAATGCTTAATTCAACCGCCGCCTGCTGAATTTTCAGCACAGGCTTATACATAACGAAATAAGAATCAGGCAGCTGCTGGGTCAGATAACGCAAAATGCGGTCCTGCTTCACCTGGTTTGAGAGATGGGATATTTCTGCAAGAGTAGAGCTAGCCCATTTGAGCTGAAATTCATATAAATGTCTTTTATAAAAGGAAGCAAGCGCCATCCTGCTCTTCGGCAGCCTTACATGTAAATTGTCTTCTTCCTCAAACCATTGGTGTCTCTCTTCTTGTATATCGGCTTTTATCTCTTCTTTTCTTCTTTTCAAAGAAAATTTTTTTCGTTTCTGCACCGGTTCCGGCTCTTCGGCACTGGCTTGTTTTTCTTCATGCTGGCGCTCCGCTGCCTCTAATAGTGAAAGCCAGCGCTCTTTTTTCAGCCGTACAAACTGGTTTATATAATGGTACGGATCAAGCTCATATCTTGATATATAATCATGAATTTTGATGATTTGTGCCATGTTTGTTTCTCCACTCCGCAATAAATTAAGTTAAATGAAATTTGAATAGTTCCTCATACTTTGGTGATTGATTCAAATGTATTTGAAAGAGCGAGAATCGTTCAGCCATCATCGAAACCTCTCCGCTTTCAAACGGGACATGTGCCGGAAATCCTTCTTCGCCTGTCCATTTTCTGGCCAGCGTCATATGAGGGTGGTACGGTCTCTTTTCCACTTGAAAGCCGGCTTGAAGAACAGCCTGTTTTGTATGTTCCCGCAGCATTTCAAGTGTTTTGTTTTTCTTTGGCTCGAGGTGTAAAACACGCGGCCTTCTGCGGTCGCCGAATACATCAATTTTGCCAAACTCAATCGGAAACGGATCGGTTTCTGAAGCAATCGCAGCTAGCGAGCCTTCAAGCTGCTGGATTTGTGTCTCATCCGCCGCTCCGAGAAAAATCAACGTGATATGATAGTCAAGCGGGTGCACCCATTTTTGAAACGTTAAAACCGGCTCGTTTTTCGCAGCCTGGTCAATCGGATTCGCAATTCCTTCAGGAATGGGAACGCCGATGAAATAATGAGGCCGTATATCTGGCATCCGTCTGACACTCCCTTCTGTAACAGCTATTATTTTATCAATAAAGAGGCTGTGCGGATAGAGGAACAGTGTATGAAAACACTCTCGCACAAACGTTTATTATGTTAGGATATTATACGACACTTGTTTTATTCAGAAAGGAATGACAATGTTGAAAATCGTTGAAAATACAGCTGATCTGATTGGAAATACACCGCTTGTGAGATTGAATCGGCTTCAGCCGGAAAACGCGGCACAAGTCTATTTAAAGCTTGAATTTTTCAATCCGAGCGGCAGTGTGAAAGACAGAGCTGCTTATCATATGATGATAGAAGCGGAACAAAATGGTTTGCTCAAACCGGGATCAGTGATTATCGAGCCGACAAGCGGAAATACCGGAATCGGACTCGCCATGAATGCGGCCGCGCGCGGCTATAAAGCGATCTTAGTTATGCCTGATACGATGACGAAGGAACGGATCAACCTTCTTAAAGCTTACGGTGCAGAGGTTGTATTAACACCCGGAGCGGAAAGAATGCCGGGCAGCATCAAAAAAGCGAAGGAGCTTGCTGAACAAATTCCGAACAGCTATATCCCAATGCAGTTCGATAACACCGCAAATCCTGACGCGCACCGAAAAACAACGGCGCCTGAAATTGCCCGGGCAATAGAGGAAATTGGAAAGCCGCTCGGCGCTTTTGTCGCCTCTTCCGGAACGGGAGGAACCATTACCGGAACAGGTGAAGCGCTCAAAGAGCTTTTCCCGGATATCACGGTTCATGTTGTCGAGCCCGCGGGTTCGCCTGTATTATCCGGAGGAAAACCCGGCGCACATAAGCTTGTAGGGACGAGCCCAGGCTTTATTCCTCCGATTTTAAATCAAGACGTCTATGACGAAATTATCAAAATCTCTGATGAAGACGCCTACACGACGACAAGACGCCTTGCTGCAGAAGAAGGAATTCTTGTCGGGCCCTCTTCAGGTGCTGCCTGTTTCGCGGCAATCGAAACAGCGAAACGCCTCTCTCCTGACCAAGTCGTGGTCTGTATGACAGCCGATACGGGAGAACGGTATTTATCAACTGATTTATGGTCATTTGTTTAAAAAAGGACGGGCTTCAGAAAAAGCCCGTCCTTTTATTTTGCAAGTTCGTAGATCGCCTGCGCATATAAAGCTGTCGATCTCAGCAAATCATCAATTTCAATATATTCATCCTTTTGGTGTGCGCTGTCAGGACGTCCGGGGAAGAGCGGGCCGAACGCGACACCTGCTTTTAAAGATCTGGCATAAGTCCCCCCGCCGATTGAGATTAAATCAGCTTTTTTGCCCAGCTGGCCTTCATAAACCTTTTGCAGGGTTTTGACTAACGGATGGTCTGCTGACACATGATGCGGCTTGCTGTCTTTGAATTCTCCCAGCTTAAATTCAGATGCGCTTTCGAATGCATCGCGGATCACTTTGCTTTCCGCGGTCACAGGATAGCGGATATTGATCCCGAGTTCGCCTCCTTGCCCTTCCGTATAGCGGAGTGTTCCCACATTTAATGTCAGCTCGCCGCTAATGTCATCTTCACAATCAATATTCAGTTTCTTTCCTCTCGTATCGCCTGAAAACTTGTCTGTGACGACTTGCACAAATCGCTGTCCTGCTTCGTCAAGCTCAGCCTGCTGCAGAAATTCACACAACAAAATGCCGGCATTGATTCCATTGTTCGGTTCCATCGCATGGCAGGAAAGCCCGTACATACGCAAAATGAGCTGACCGTTCTCTATGCCAGCTTCTCCTTTTTGATCCGTCGTGCGAAGCATATCTTTAAATGAAGCAAGAATCTCTTCTTTTTTCAGCCCTTCAATGACAGCTTCAGCAGCATCGGGCACCATGTTCAAGCGAAGACCCGACTGAAATGAGACAAGCATTGCCTCAGAATCGGCTAGGTTTGAGTGGGGCGGGATAAGTAAAGACGCATCAATGATTCCTTTTTCCGCGTTAATAATCGGAAAATCGGCGTCAGGCGCAAATCCCAGTGTCGGCATTTCTTCATGCTTGAAATAATGCTCTACACATCTCCAATCGCTTTCTTCATCTGTTCCGATAATGATTCTGACGCGCTTGGACAGCGGCAGATTCATGTCTTTCACGATTTTCAGCGCATAGAATGCCGCCATTGTCGGACCTTTGTCATCAATGGCCCCCCTTGCATAAATCCGTCCGTTACGGATATGAGCTGAAAACGGATCACTCTTCCAGCCGTCTCCGGGCGGCACGACGTCAACATGGCATAGTACGCCGACAATGTCATCGCCCTCGCCCCATTCAATATGACCTGCGAAGCCGTCAAGATTTTTTGTTGTAAAGCCTTCTTTTTCTCCAAGCTCCAGCAAGGAAGTCAGGCTGGCGTTTACTCCTTCTCCAAACG
Source organism: Bacillus sp. 0209A (assembly GCF_036765095.1). Classification (NCBI taxonomy): domain Bacteria; kingdom Bacillati; phylum Bacillota; class Bacilli; order Caryophanales; family Bacillaceae; genus Bacillus; species Bacillus sp. 0209A. Next base: position 104,938 of record NZ_JBAIZV010000006.1, on the reverse strand, counting down.
GTTTGCCGGTTCCTGCGGTTGTTTCATCCATTACACTGTTGATTCTCAAAAATTCCTGTGTATCACGAATTAAATCCTCTTTTCTTCTAATCACTTCAACTTCCCAGTTCATAACGTTCCCCTTTCCGCAAGAAATCACTTGCAAAAACCAAATAAAACGAATAATATTAATGGTGTTTTGTTAAAACGTTCGTAATTGGAGGATACTATGTTTCATCTAAAAGAGCAGAAAACATCCATAAAGCAAGAAATCATAGCAGGGCTGACGACCTTTTTCACAATGGTCTATATCGTCGTGGTCAATCCGGTCATTCTGGCTAACGCCGGGGTTCCTTTCGACCAGGTTTTCACCGCAACGATTATTGCCTCCATTGTCGGAACGCTGTGGATGGCCCTGGCAGCAAATTATCCGATTGCTATTGCGCCCGGCATGGGCTTGAACGCTTATTTAGCCTTTCATGTCGTAAGCGCCAGCGATGGCGGCATCACATACGCGACAGCTTTCAGCGCCGTATTTACAGCAGGGGTTCTCTTCATTATTCTATCGTTAACGCCTTTAAGAAAACAACTTATTGAGGCGATTCCAAACAATTTAAAATACGGAATCACAACAGGCATCGGGCTGTTTATCGCTTTTATCGGTTTGCGGCAGGCGGGAATTGTGGCAGCTGATGAGTCAAACTTGGTTACTCTCGGCGATTTGCATTCACCTGGTGTGATTTTAACGCTGATCGGGCTTTTGATCAGTGTGGTCTTGATGGTCCTCAACGTCAGCGGTGCCTTATTTATCGGAATGGCAGCGACCGCTTTGATCGCCTTTTTTACCGGCCAGCTGCATTTACCGAAGGGATTAATGTCGCTTCCTCATTTGCCAGACGGCCTGATCATTTCAAATCCGTTTTCCGCTTTTGGCGATGTTGTACATCACGGCCTGTACGCTGTTGTCTTTTCTTTTCTTCTGGTCACGATATTTGATACAACAGGCACGATGATCGGTGTTGCTGAGCAAGCCGGGCTGATGAAAAATAACAAGCTGCCGAACGTGCGAAAAGCGCTGCTGGCTGATTCAACTGCGACAACAGTAGGAGCGGTTTTCGGCACAAGTCCAACGACGGCATTTATCGAGTCATCCGCTGGTGTCGCAGCCGGGGGAAGAACGGGGCTTACAGCTTTGACTGTTGCGGTGCTGTTTGCGGTTTCAATGTTTTTCAGTCCGCTTGTCAGTGCCTTATCCGGCATAGCCGCCATCACCTCTCCTGCTTTAATTATCGTCGGCAGCCTGATGATGCGCTCGGTGTCCAATATGAACTGGAAAGAGATGGACGAGGCATTCCCTGCGTTTCTCGTCATTCTGTCGATGCCTTTGACATCCAGCATTTCTACAGGAATCGCGCTTGGCTTTATTTCGTATCCGATTGTAAAAGCAGCGCGGGGAAAATGGAGAGAGATTCATCCGCTCGTTATCGTTTTCGCTATTCTGTTTTTCATCCAGCTGTTTATTTTATAGCACATACAGAAAACCCAAACGTCAGCCGTTTGGGTTTTTTATGTAAACAATAAAAAGACAGCAGCCGCTAATAAACAGCATGCGGCAAACGCATAGTGCAGGATGTTGATACAGCTTTTTCTGGCCCGGTAATACTCATCACTTTCCTTATCGGCGCCAATTAGAATAGGCGCATCCATCACTTTGTCAAAGATAAGCGTAAGGATATAACGGCAAACACCTATATATACCAAGAGCGCAATCAGCTTCAGCCAAATCGGGGAGACAAAGATTAGAACGGCGAAAGCTGACAACAGCATACACATCCGTCTTATATACTCGCCATTCCTCAGCAAAACTTTGAAAAACAATTCCTTATAGCCTGTGTAGATTGTTCTTTTTTTAAATATCCTTCTTGAATTTCGGAATAATAATGGTTTTCTTCTCATCCTGTCTTTCACTTTCGGCATTCCCGCCTCCTGGCTCATCATCATCACAAGCCCGGCAAGCGCCAGCCTGCTTTTTTTCTCTTCAGTCACCTCTGCTTCAAAAGCCGAGAACGAAGCTGTCTTTTTCAAACTGCGGACGAATGCGAAAATGAAAAACAAAATGCCAATGAGCGCAAGCAACCCCCACTCAGTGAAAATGATTAGGCCAGCAGAACCAGCAAAAAGAACGGCTCTGACAAGAATTTCGGCAACCCGCCTCGAAATGGAACGCGGCTTTCTGATCCTGTCTTGCTTTAAGGATAAGAAGAACATATGAAGGCCAAACAAATAACATAATAGAGCCGCGCTTTCTGCTAATGTGATATGAAGAGAATGACTGATAAAAGGAAGAACAATGAAATAGAGCAGCAGCCATTTGCCGAGCGTGACCAAAAAAGAATACACCAGCGCGTACCGTTTTAGCTGGTAGATCAGCTCTTTCTTTTGCAGCAAAAACACGTTGTCCGCTTCCATTAAAAACGTATGGATCGAGCCTGTGCACACGATCAGCACACAGACGGCGTACAGCCATCTCCATTCCATCACCTCAGACCACTCATAAAAAAGGCCTCTTCCGTTCATCAAATCGATATACTGATAGATGACAAAAGCAAGCGCCGGTAAAACAATGTAGAGAGCGACTGTCCAGTCAATGACCGCATGCAATACCTTAAACTGATACCTGTAATAGTCAAACAGCCTGCGAAAAAAGAGCGATCGCCCGTTCATGGCCGGTCACCTTGGACCGCCTTATAAAAACAGTCAAGCAATGACTGCCCCTCTGATCCGGTCTGTTCCTGAATATCTTGTAACGTGCCCTGGAGAAACAAAGAACCTTTCTCAATCATATAAAACCGGTCGCAGATTTTTTCTGCGGTATCGAGTACATGTGTGCACATGAGAATGCCGGCTCCCCTTTGTTTTTCATCCTTAAGCATGTCCACAAAACGTTTCGTTGATATCGGATCAAGGCCAATAAATGGTTCATCAATCACATACATATCCGGCTTAGAGAGAAAAGCTTGGATAAGCATCAGTTTTTGCTGCATGCCTTTCGAAAAGGTGATTGGCAGCTCATGCATAACGTGATCAAGCGAAAATGTCTGCAGCAGGCTTTCTGCCCGAGGCGCAAATTCACGCTCATCAATACCGTGCAACGTGCTGACCAGATCCAAATGCTCCCACAGCGTCAGTTCTTCGTAAAAGGACGGGTGCTCCGGAATGTAGGCAAATGAAGAGTCATTCCAAGCAATATGGCCTTTAAAGTCTTCTGAGAGGCCGAGTATCGCCTTGATTGCGGTGCTTTTCCCGGCGCCGTTTGCTCCGATCAGCCCGACTATCTCCCCTTTTCCGACTTCCAGAAAAACATCGGTGAGCACTTTTTTTCGGCTCGTATACCCCGCCTGTTCTATTGAAGCCTCAAGCATTTTTGCCAAATCTCACTCCTCCTCCAAAATTTACTACGAAACAGAATAAAAAAAGTTTCTTTAACCATAATAATATTGTGCCGAAATACATAGTAATCCAACAAGGATGGCTGCACAGCTCAAATTGGAAAAAATTAATAGGAGTTATCCCTAGATTCATTACTGCGATATCGTGTATAATGAGGGCGAATTATCTAAAAACTATAATATAAAATGTCTGCCTTTGTTGCTATTTCGTACGCAGTTGATAGTCGTGAGTTGTGGTTAGTCAAGTCCATCCGATCTTATGATAGGGAGTGGTTTTTTGAAACCTTCAACAAACCGTATGCTAACTCGAATTAAATCAGTTTACATGTTTATCCAAGAAAAAGGCCTTGTGACAACACAGGAACTGGTTGACGAATTCGGCATTACACCTAGAACAATTCAAAGAGACTTAAATGTGTTGGCATATAATGATCTTGTTCATAGTCCAAGCCGTGGCAAGTGGGAGACAACGAGAAAGAAAGTAAAGATTACATCATAAACATTGAAAATTACATAGGGCCGCCTGAGAGCGGCCTGATAGATACAGGGCGAAGAACTTTCTGAGCCTTGTTTTTGTGTGCTTACTTATATATAAAAAAATCCCGCATTAAAATGCGGGATTTCATTTTGTCATCTTTTCAGCGTGATTGAAAACCCTTGAAGTCTAGAAAAGGCGAGCATTGGAGCAGAGCGAATGTTTTAATTCGTGAGCACCAACGCGCAGACTTGACAACGAATGCGAGGGTTTGTCGACACGCTGAAATCCCGCATTAAATGCGGGATTTCTTCATGCCTGCGGTTCATTCAGCCAATGAAGTTCTTCTGCTGTAAGCTCACGGTATTCTCCCGGTGACAAGGCAGGATCCAAGGAAACACGCCCCATTGATAAGCGCTTCAGATAAATCACTTCATTGCCGACCGCCTTTGCCATCTGCTTGACCTGATGGTATTTTCCTTCCGTAATCGTCAGGTATATCACGGTATCGCCGTTGTCGTTTGTCTTGATTTCCGCTTTTGCCGGCTTTGTTTGATAGCCGCCTTCTATGTAGACACCCGCTTCTAAATCCGAGATGTCTTCCGGTGAAATCTGTGATTGTAAATGGACTTCATACGTTTTTGGAACATGCTTTTTAGGCGATAGGAGCCGATGTGCCAGCTGGCCGTCATTGGTGAGCAGTAAAAAGCCTTCTGTATCCTTATCAAGCCTGCCGGCGGGAAAGGGTTCAAATCTCATCTCTTCCGGCGTCAGCAGATCGACCACTGTTTGCTGACGGCTGTCCTCAGTCGCCGACAGCACTCCCTGCGGCTTATTCATCATGAGATAAATGAACTCGCGGTAATCAACCGGTTCTCCGTATACGGTAACCTCTTGCGTATCAGGATCAACGTGCGCCTTTACATCTTTGGCCGGTTTGCCGTCGACCATGACGGCCCCCGCCTTCACAACGGCTTTGACTTCTTTTCTGGAACCATATCCGCTGTTGGCAAGCAGCTTATCAAGTCTCATTCCCGATCTCTCCTTTATAAAAGAAAGCCCGCAGCATGCGAGCCCTCTGTTTCTTGATTATCTAGTTCATCAGCCGGCATGTCTGCCTTTCTTTAAGAACCCGGGCAAACGGCGGCCTAATATTTTCTGCAAAAATCCTATTCGGTATCCGCAATACAGGTAGACAGCTCCGCCAATAGCGGCCGCAATGACTACAACGATCGCAGCTTGCACTTGACCATCCTGGTAGGAAATAAAGAAGCTTAGTACCCACTGTACGATTTTCACAGCTATCCCCATAATGGCTGACAAGACCAGCATCAAAACAGTCCGTTTGACTAATATCTTATACGAATAGCCCGCGTGGCGTTTGATCATGATAAATCCGTATAAAAGCGACGCGCTATATCCAAGCGCCGTCGCTAAAATCGCGCCGTCAGCCTGCATCAGCTTGATCAGCGGAACATTCAGCACAAGTTTGATCACGACGCCGATCACAAGGCTGACAACCGCAAATTTTTGTTTATTGATGCCCTGCAGAATCGCTGCGTTGACCGTAAATAAAGAGAACAAAATCGCGACTGGCGAATACCAAAACAGAATGTTTGCCCCCAGTTCAGGAAGAAGGCTCTCTGATCCGTAAAAGAACGTATACGTCGGTCCTGCCAACACTGAAATCCCAACAACTGCCGGAATAATTAAAAACAGGATCGTCTGCATCGTTTGATTAATCTGCTGATTCAACAGCTTATAGTTTCCGCTAGTAAACGATTCAGTAATCGTTGGAATTAATGTCAATCCAAAAGCTGTTGCAAGGGAGACCGGAATCATCACGAGCTTCTGCACATACAAGGTAAGAATCGCCATCATGTCCTGGCTGATGGCTTGATGGCCGGCTTCGATCATCGCTTTGTTAAACGTATTTGTATCAATATAGTTATACAAAGGGATGGCTAGTCCGACAAAAACGTACGGAGCGGCATAGCTGAACAGCTCGAGAAACATTTTCTTGTAGCTTAAGTTTGCTGTCGGCCCCGTATTCGGCATCATCGCCAGTAGGCTGCCCTTCCGTTTATTCCAATAAATATACAGTACGATCAGTCCTCCGAAGGCGCCGATCAGCGCTGCGAAGGTCGCATAACCTACAGCGATCACAAGGCCGCCGTTCAAAACCTTCAAGATCAAGAATGTCGCACTCAATAAAAAGATGATGCGGACAATCTGTTCAACAACTTGGGAAACAGCCGTCGGCCCCATCATTTGGTGCCCTTGAAAGAATCCGCGGACAAGGCTCATAATCGGCACGACCAAAAGCGCTAAGCTGACCATGCGGATGACATAAACGACATGATCAATTGTCAGGCCGTTATTATCCTTGCCTCCCAGCGATATTTCCGCAAAAAACGGAGCTGATAAATACAGAATGAAAAAGGCAATCATACCGGTGACAAGCATAATCGACATACCCGCCTTAAGCATTTTTCTGCTTGTTTCATAGTCCCCTTTGGAATTATATTTGGAAACAAATTTAGAAACGGCGGCTGGAAAGCCCATCGTGGCAATATTCAAAAATAATGTGTATTGGTTGTATCCATATTGAAACAATGCACCGCCTGTCGCCCCGACCATAATGCTGAAAGGAATTAAATAGACCATTCCAAGAATCCGCGATATATATGTACCGAGCGTTAACACAAACGTGCCTCTTAACAGTTTGCTTGACATGTTTCTTCATCACCATTTTCTACGAAGATTCAACTTTTCTATTTTACCACAACTGGGCATTTAGACGGTAATAAATACAAAAGCAATCTTGTGAACGATTCAGGTTCGCGGCAAAAGACGTTTAAGGAGAGGCTTTCTTTCGCTATAATAGTACTGCGGGCGGGGTGTCCGCAGACGAAACAGAAAAAGAAAGTTGATGATAAAGATGAAACAGTATGACGTTATCGTAATCGGCGGAGGCCCTTCAGGGTTGATGGCCGCAATTGCAGCAGGAGAACAGGGCGCTGATGTTTTGCTGATAGATAAAGGAAATAAGCTAGGCCGGAAACTCGCGATTTCCGGGGGCGGCCGCTGCAATGTGACGAACCGCCTTCCTGTGGAAGAAATTATTAAGCACATTCCAGGCAACGGCCGTTTTTTATACAGCGCGTTTTCTGAATTTAATAATGAAGACATTATCAAGTTTTTTGAAAATCTCGGCATTCAATTGAAGGAAGAGGATCACGGCCGGATGTTTCCTGTGACAGACAAAGCGCAAAGTGTCGTCGACGCGCTGTTAAACAGGCTGAAACAGCTGCGCGTAACCATCCGAACGAACGAGAAAATTAAATCTGTCATCTATGAAGATGGACAGACAGCAGGGATTGTGACGAATAACGGCGAAATGATCCATAGCCAGGCAGTCATTATCGCTGTCGGCGGTAAAAGTGTGCCTCATACCGGAAGCACGGGAGACGGCTATGAATGGGCTGAAGCTGCAGGCCATACGATTACAGAGCTGTTCCCGACAGAGGTTCCCGTCACATCTTCCGAACCGTTCATTAAGCAAAAAACACTTCAGGGATTATCACTTAGAGATGTTGCCGTCAGTGTGTTAAATAAAAAAGGCAAACCGGTCATCACACATAAAATGGACATGCTGTTTACCCATTTCGGCCTCTCAGGACCGGCCATTCTCAGATGCAGCCAATTTGTCGTGAAAGAGCTGAAAAAACAGCCGCAAGTGCCGATCAAAATTGATCTGTATCCTGATATCAATGAAGAAACGTTATTCCAAAAGATGTATAAAGAACTGAAGGAAGCACCGAAAAAAACCGTTAAAAACGTGCTGAAGCCTTGGATGCAGGAGCGCTATCTTCTATTCTTGCTCGAAAAAAACGGCATCTCTCCGAACGTATCGTTTTCCGAGCTGCCAAAGGAGCCTTTCAGACAATTTGTAAAGGACTGCAAGCAGTTTACCGTACTTGCAAACGGCACACTGTCTCTTGATAAGGCATTCGTCACAGGCGGCGGGGTATCTGTAAAAGAAATTGACCCGAAAAAGATGGCTTCTAAAAAAATGGAGGGGCTGTATTTGTGCGGTGAAATTCTGGACATCCACGGCTACACAGGGGGATACAATATTACCTCCGCCCTTATCACAGGAAGGCTTGCGGGGCTCAATGCCGGTCGCTTCGCCCGCTCTTGACCAGACCTTTCATTTTTTTACAAAACGCTGAACATTTGAAAATTCTCCGCATTCATGGTACGGTGAGACTTGTTTTGTTTCACCTGATTGCGGGGTAATTTTAAGAGAGGAATGATTTGCCATCGTACGACCATACTAAGCCTGCGAGCAAGATATAGGCGTACACAAAAAATTTAGAGGGTGAGAATATTTGAAAAATATATCTAGTGTATTTTGGATTGTGATTGTGATCACAGCTGCTGCTGTATTGTGGGGCGTTGTGTCTCCTGACAGCCTGCAAAACGTAACCCAATCCGCGCAAGCTTTTATCACCAATTCGTTTGGCTGGTATTATCTTTTAGTTGTGTCATTATTTGTCGGGTTCTGTCTGTTTTTGATTTTCAGCCCGATCGGAAAAATTAAACTCGGTAAGCCCGATGAAAAACCGGAATTCGGGTTATTATCATGGTTTGCCATGCTGTTCAGCGCAGGCATGGGAATCGGCTTAGTATTCTACGGTGCGGCTGAACCGATCAGCCATTACGCAATTAGCTCTCCATCAGGTGAAACAGAAACCCCCCAAGCCTTCAGAGATGCGCTCCGTTATACGTTTTTCCACTGGGGTCTGCACGCTTGGGCCATCTATGCCGTTGTGGCATTATGCATTGCATATTTCCAATTCCGAAAAGGCGCTCCTGGATTAATCAGCAGCACGCTGTCACCGATTCTCGGTGATAAAGTAAACGGCCCGATCGGAAAACTGATTGACTGTATCGCTGTTTTTGCCACAGTCGCCGGGGTAGCGACAAGCCTTGGTATCGGGGCAACTCAAATCAACGGCGGATTGAATTACTTATTTGGTATACCAAATAACTTTCTCGTTCAATTTATTTTGATCGCTGTTGTTACGATCCTTTTCTTGGTTTCTTCGTGGTCCGGACTCGGAAAAGGCATTAAGTATTTGAGCAACACCAACATGGTATTAGCTGGACTGTTAATGCTGTTTGTGCTGTTTGCCGGGCCTACCGTATTGATTATGAACTCTTTTACAGATTCTATCGGACAGTATATACAAAACATCGTGCAAATGAGCTTTAGACTGACGCCGTACGATCCTGAGAAACGTGAATGGATTAACGGCTGGACGATTTTCTATTGGGCATGGTGGATTTCCTGGTCTCCATTTGTGGGCATTTTCATCGCCCGGGTATCCAGAGGACGGACGATCCGTGAATTTTTAATTGGTGTCTTGGTAACACCATGTATTCTCGCGTTCCTATGGTTCTCTATCTTTGGCGTATCGGCTATGGATATTCAGCAAAAAGGCATCTTCAATGTAGCGAAACTGTCAAGTGAAACGATGCTGTTTGGAACACTCGACCACTATCCGCTGACGATGCTGACATCTATTATGTCATTGATCCTGATCGCCGTGTTCTTTATCACGTCTGCCGACTCCGCAACATTTGTGCTCGGTATGCAGACGACATACGGTTCATTGAACCCGGCCAATTCAGTAAAATTCAGCTGGGGCATCATTCAATCTGCCATGGCTGCTGTCCTCCTTTATTCCGGCGGACTTTCCGCTTTGCAAAACACAGCTATACTCGCGGCGCTGCCGTTTTCTATCGTCATTCTGCTGATGATTGTCGCTCTTTATAAATCATTGGCAAAAGAAAGAAAAGAGATCAGAAAAGCAGAGAAGCTTCAGAAACCGAGAAGCCCGAGAGTGAAAAAAGCTTAATCACAAAAAAGATCTTTCCGCTTGTGCGGGAAGATCTTTTTTATTTGCGATATAGAATAAGGGCGGAAAAACAGTAAAGCTGCTCGCCGTCTGGGTCGCACGCCGCCGAAACCGTATATTTGATATCAATCAGCTGTTCCTCCGCTATCCCTTTTAAAAACGAATTAATTTCCGTCTGTAAGTCTTTTTCATGCTCTTCATCAAATACCGCCACCTTCAGCATCTTATCCGCTCTCCTTTCTCTATCAATCTATTCCGCTTGGGACAGCGTTATGATAGAGAAATCTTGATTATCTCGTCTCCGGATAAAAAGCCCGTCTATGGCGTTTCTTCTGCGGCTCATCTTCTTGCCGCTCCACTTTGAGGAGCACGGCATAAACAATTCGCATATGACAGTAGCTGATCAGGCTGACGCTGAAAAAAGGGACAATGCCGGGCAGGTACGCAAGCAAGAAAAAGAGAGCGACAGTCAGCGCCAGCATGACGAGCGTATATTGCAAATACGCCACACTGAGCAAGAGCGAAAACTTCACATACAGACGTTTTTTCCATTCAAAATGGACAAGCAGCGGAAACACATAAAAAAGCATGGATACGAACAAAAATCCAAATATCATAATGGCAAAGCGGAGGACATGCAGAAGGAAATGGCTCGGATAAATAAAAGCCAAATCGATATAGATGATCAAACCGATGATCACCAATACTGCGCCGATCAGATTTGAACGGAGAAATTCAGCCTTGTATTCTCGCCAAAACGTTTTTAAAACAGGGACGTTGTCCTGCCCCTGAACCCATTTCCGCATGACAGCGAATAAAGCCGCGGTCGCGGGCATGATGCCGAACAGCCCGAGACCGATCAGCGTAAAAAACAGCCAAAGCAAGTTTGTATACGCAAATCTCATGATCCACTCACAAAAGCGCAGCACCCGCCCCATTGAACCATCATGCTCCACGGCGGTCCCTCCTTTTCGCATTATACATTTTGCATCTGAAACAGCCTCTTAATGTTGATCGGCTTCTTTTCGGCAACCGAGCGCCACATCCCCTCACCAACCGCGATGGAGTAGGCTCCTGCTTCAGCTCCGGCTAAAATGTCATAACGGCGCAGCGGGTCTTTTCCTAAAAAAAGATCCTCAAGCAATAACGGATCACCCCCGCCGTGCCCGCCCTCGTTTTTGACCACTTGTATCGTCTGCTTTGATTCAAAAAGCGGATAGTATTCAATTGTCTGCTCAGGAAAAGCAAACGGAATTCTGGAAGGCTCGTGAAATTCATTTGATTCGATACGCCCTTTTGTGCCATTGATCGTCAGCCGGTAGCCTTCATACGGGGCGGAAAATATGATCGAGTAGCTTAAGAGCGCACCGCCGTCATATTTGACAGCCGCCACGTACGTATCCTCAATGTCAATCTCCTCGTCAAAAATGCACGCGTCAGGCCTGTACGCTGTATACAAGCTGGACTGGTCTCCCGCTTGAAGATGATCATCCTTTACAGAGGCTATAGAAGAACGGGAATGCCATCTTGAATAGTATTGACATTTTTCTTTGACACGGCACGTCCCGCAAAAACGCCCGTCTTCTTCCGGCAGCGGGTTCCACTCACTGTCCGCCCCATAGTAATTCAAGGCGCCATAAGCAAATACCTCAACCGGTTTTTGCCCGAGCCACCAATTGACGAGATCAAAGTGATGTGTTGATTTATGGACAGAAAGACCGCCGGAAAATAGCCTCGACCGGTTCCAGCGTTTAAAATAACTGGCGCCGTGATACGTATCAATATACCAATTCAAATCAACAGAGGTGATCCTGCCTATTTTTCCATCCAGAATCATTTCTTTCATTTTCCGATGAAACGGGCTGTAGCGATAGTTAAACGCGACGGTGACTTTCCCTTTGCTTTTCGCCTCCGCCTCAAGCACCCGATTCGCATCCCGCACCGTCGTCACCATGGGTTTTTCTGTCATCACATCCGTATCCCACTGAAGGCTTCTTAAGATATATGTGACATGTGTGTCATCCCTGCCTGCCACAATGACAATATCAGGCTTTGAAACGCGCATCATCTCATCAAAAGTGTCTTCGTTGTACTCCGGCACGTGGGCAAGCTCGGGAAACCTCTTCTTGCAAACGGCAAAACGTTTTGGATCGGCATCCAGCAATCCCGTAATCTCATATTGTGTTGAAAACCGCTCCATCAGCGGTTTGATAAACATACTGAGCGCTCTGCTGCTCACTCCGCAAATGACGATGTTCTTCAATGTCCTCACCTCTATCGGGCTTCAGTTAGTTGGGAAATCAGCTGCAGCGCTTCCTCTGTTTTTTTAGCGTACACAGGGATAAACGCCGCCATATTGCGATTCAATCGAAAAGAATAGCCATTCAGCTGTTTTTTCCCTTTTTTGATCTGAACGGCATAGACCGTTTTTTCTCCTGTTTTTTGATCAACAGTTGTATAGGGAGATGTTTTTTCAGGCGGCAATCCATCTAACGGCTGAAAATTTTCCGGATCATCATACGCTTGAAACATGTCTTCAGGCACGATGAAAACATCTCCCTCACGAGCGGTGATTTCAGTCAGCAGTTTTTCCGGAAAGGCTGGAAAGATATCCACCTTCCCGGCCTTCTGCCCAGCGGCCTCTTTTATGTTTTCCTGTACGCCAGCCTGCATATCAGAAAAGAGGATGACATGCAGTCCGTCCTTCTTGCTTGAGCATGATGCCAAAAAGAGCATTGAGACGATCACACACAAAGCCGTACGTGTACTTGGTGTCATTTCCCCGCTGACCTAAAAAGAGTCTCCAGCTCTGTCATGGCCAAAATAAACGCGCCTGCTCCGTGCAGGTCGTTTGTGCTTCTTTCGCGGCTGACATAATAGTCATAGAAACCGGCCGACGTTCCGACACATATATCTTTGACAAGAAACGCACCGTCTTCTGCCATCTCGGTTTTCTGCTGAATCAAACCTTGATACGCTTTGAACAGTGTTGTTTCGTAAGCTCTGTCAAGATATCCTTTATTGATTCCTTTCGCGATTGCGTACATGTACAGACAGGAACCTGAGCTTTCCAGCCAGTTATCGGCTCTGTCGCCTTTGTCAACGATCTGGTACCATAATCCTGACTCCTTGTCTTGATAGCGGCAGATGCTGTCGATCATGTCCTGCAGCGTTTTTTTCCACACGTGACGGTTTGGATGCTTCTTCGGCAGCTCTTCAATCATGTCAGCAAGAGACATCACATACCAGCCGATGGAACGCGCCCAGAATTCCGGAGAACAGCCTGTCTCTTCATTGGCCCAAGGCATTTTTTTCGCTTCATCCCAAGCGTGATAAAAGAGCCCGGTTTTTGAATCCTTTGTATGCTTTCTCATCAGCGACTCCTGGAGCACGACCTGATCAAACAGCTCCGGCTCCTGCTTCAGATTGGCATATTTCAGCGCGAACGGCCCGCCCATGTATAAGCCGTCAAGCCACATTTGATAAGGATAGCCGTCCTTGTGCCAAAAACCATCCTCAGACGTCCGGTTCAGTGTCCCATACAAGCCGCGCAGTCTTTTTGCCGCGTTTACATACCGCTCATCCTTCGTCGTTTCGTATAATGGAAAAAGAAGAAGACCCGCTTGAATGGCGTCGAGCTCATCTCTTCTAAATAATAGATTGCCATAATCATCAATTAAGAGATCTGCATAGGCCTTCACATACTCAAAATACCGCTTTTGCCCGGTTGCTTCCCACAACCGCAATACCCCGCATAAGAAAACACCCTGATGGTAGTGCCAGCGGTTTGCAGGCGGCAGCTCCTCCACTGTGTACGTGTCCATAATGGTGTTTGCCAATGCCTCCGCGTACGTAAGAGGCGATTTTACAGCGATTGATTGATCCATTGATCCCATCCCTTTCTTAATAGATTCCTTCCTCGCCAAATTTCTTCGCCAAACGATTCGCAAGCATAACCAAGATCAGCCCGACCGCCGCTTTAAAGACGCCGACTGCTGTACTGTAGCTGAATTGGCCCTGTTTCAGCCCCGCAGTATAAACGTACGTATCAAAAATTTCCGCCACTTCCCTGTTTGTCGCATTTAACAGTAAATACACATGCTCGAAGCCAAGCTCCAGCGTGTCCCCGATTTTTAAAATCAGCAAAACGACGATGACACTTTTGATGGCGGGCAGCGTAATATGCCACATTTGCCGCAGCCGTCCCGCTCCGTCCATTTTCGCCGCTTCATACAGCTGAGGGTCAACCGCTGTAATGGCCGCAAGGTAAATGATCGTCGACCAGCCCGCTTCCCTCCAGATGACCTGCAGAATATACAAGGGCCGGAACCATTCTTCATTCAGCAGAAAATTGATTTTTTCACCGCCAAAAAACACAATCAGCTCATTAATCAAGCCTCCGTCTACTGTTAAAAGCACAAACGAAAGCGATACAACGATGACCCAAGACATAAAATGCGGAATATAAATCAGCGTTTGAACAAATTTTTTAAAGAGAGCGATCCGCACTTCGTTTAATAGAAGCGCCAGCAAAATCGGCACCGGGAAAAATATAACCAGGTTCAAAGCAAATAACACGAGCGTGTTTTTTAACAGGAGAAAAAATGTAGGCTCTGTAAACAGCCTAATAAAATGCTTCAGCCCGACCCATTCGCTGCCCAAAATGCCGAGAAACGGCTGATAATCCTGAAACGCAATCACAATTCCCCACATCGGGACATACTTGAATAGCAAAAAATAAATACAACCCGGCAAAATCATCAAATACAAATATTTCTGCTGGACCAGTTTGTTTAGTAAGCGCTTTCTTTTTTCTTTTTTTAAAATGACTGCATCAACAGCCGGCACTTGCGCTTCTGCTGTTTTCATCTTTTCCAAGCCTCCTTTCACGGGTTCTTGCATTCACTGTAGCGCAGCAGGCAAAAGTCCGTCTACAATCATATGATCACATCCTGTCTTATCCCTTTATGATCAAGGATTCAGCCGTTCCATCTGAAAAAAAGACACCAATATTAGAAAATGATTATTGACAATATCTATCAATCTTTGGATTAATTGTATTAAGGTGAAAGCCGATGTTATGAAATGGGGGGTTTTATGAAAAGAAGCCAATACAAGTTTTATTACAAACTGATCACGTTTTTCTGTCTGCTCAGCACCATTCCGGTCATTCTGGTCGGATTGTTTTCGTACGAGCACTCGCAGAAAACGGCTATCTCCAACGTTTCGGAGGAAAAACTCGACACACTCCAGCAGACCCAGCAAAGCATCGAGCATATATTAAAAACCGTCGATCACTCTTTAACCCACTATGTGAGTTCGCCGCCTCTCCTTCGCACACTGTCCGAGCCTATGCACTCTGATCAATTTCAAATCTATAACCAAGTGAACCAAGAGCTCAACTACCTGCAAAGCTTCGATACCGACCTGTCGAACATGACGCTAGTCAGCTATATGAAACAATGGTACATGAACAATTCCGGCTTGTACCGTTTGAATACAGACTCTCTTCATGAAGCAGCCGCAGCATACACAACACACAAAGCGAGCCGCTCGTATTGGACGCTTGAAGAAAACAATCATTTAATTTCGACAAAGGAAGGGACCTCAGAAAACTGCCGCTACAATATCAATTTAATTAAACAGCTTCCTCTGAACAGCACAAATACAAAGGGATTGGCCGCCGCAAGCATCCCGAGCTGTTCGCTTGTCAAAAACATGCCCGACTATTCAAATGCCAATAACCTGTTTATCATTAATGAAAAAGGCCGCATCATCCTGCATAACAACATGTCTGACATCGGTGAATCTCTTCAGAACGACGACTTTGTCCAAAAAATGCTGGCGCAGACCGCCAAAAGCGGGCAGTTTGAAACCGTTATTGACCGGATTCATTATAAAGTCACCTATCAAAGATCCGACTATAACACATGGACTTATTTCTCTCTCGTTTCCTTGCCTGAACTAAAAAAAGAAGCCAAGTCAATCGGCTGGATCACTTTTACGGTATGCTTCATTTTGTTAACGCTTTCATTATTGTTCTCTTGGCTCGGCTCCCGCCATTTTTATAAGCCGATCAGGGTGCTTTACGAATCATTCGTTAGGCATGGTGCCATACCAGAAAAACAGCCGCCTCAAAATGAATTTGAATTAATTGAACGGAGCTTTAAGCAGCTGAAGGACAGAAATGACGACCTTGAAGAAACGATGAAACAGCAGGCCACTCATCTGCAGCAATATTTTATGGTCAGGCTCATGCTTGGAAAACTGACGGATGAGGAGGTCAATAACCGTTTTGAAAGCCTTGGTTTAGAGCAAAATTGGCGGAATCTTGCCCTGCTCGTGCTTCAAATTGATTCGCTGAATCATACGCCTTATGAGAAAAAAGATATGGATCTGCTTTTGTTTGCCGTCAACAGCATGATTGAGCGAAACATCCCGTCGGACAAACATCTCGCACCCGCTGTCGTTGACAAACAGCAGGCAACGATTTTGATCAATCAGAACGGGACAAAGGAAGCATTCATGGCTGAGCTGAATGAGACTGCAAGGATGATACAGGATAAGGCGGAAGCGGAGCTGCAACTGTCTGTCAGCATCGGCATCAGCCAGCCGTTTGATGCGCTGATAAACGCGAAAACAGCCTATGCAGAAGGATCAGAAGCGTTGAAATACCGGCTCAAAGCGGAAAACAAATCAATTATCTTTTACGAAGACCTTGACCAGAAAAAAACCTTCAACACCCATTTTCCAAAACAGCTTCAGCATGAGCTGTTTGATGCCATAAAAGAGGGGGACAAGGAGAAAGCGGACATATGCCTGCACGCAATTTTGCAATCGATCTTCACCCAAAACACCAATCCGTACCAATTCCAAATCGCAATCGCCCGCTTTTTGAACCATGTGATTGAACTAATGCATGTACTCGGGATCGAATTGTTTGAGTTTGAAGAAAATAAAATGCTGTACGATCAAATTTTCGAGCTGAAAACGTTCGAGGATACCGAAAACTGGCTCAAGAATGAGTTCATTGATCCGATGACAGACAAAGTGAACGCCCGCACGGATGCCCAGTACAAAAACATTTCCGACAATATCATTCATATCATCCACCATGAGTTTGAATCCGATTTGACATTGGATGAAATCGCCCGCAGGCTGCATTACAACCCAAACTATTTAAGCAGCATATTCAAAAAAGAAATGGGTATTTCATTCAGCGATTATGTCTCCGGCTACCGCCACCATATGGCGAAAAGCTGGCTTGCCGAAACCGACATGGCGGTAAAAGACATTGCCGAAAAACTAAAATACAAAAACTCGCAAAATTTTATCAGGTCATTTAAAAAGCTGGAGGGGATTACACCGGGAAACTACCGCCAGCAAAAAAGAAGCATGTAAAAAACCCAAAACCGTGTTTTGGGTTTTCACATGTTATTTTGCCTGTTTAAACGCTTCTTCGTATTCCTGAATAATCTGCTTCCCGCCGCTTGATTCCCATTTTTTCACTTCTTTATCAAACTGGCTTTCTGTGATATCTCCTATTATATATTTATAGGTCGCGTCATCAATAATTTTCTTCAGTTCATCTCCCCGTTCCGACTCCGCGGCGGAATACAAGCTTTCAGCAGGGTTTGAGACGATGATCTTTTCATTATCTTTTGTCAGCTCCTCGTACGCCGTCCGAAGCGGATCCCCAGTGTTTTTTAAGTAGGCTTTATCAATAGCGATTAAGGCGGACAGCGGCTGAATATCAGTCTGCCAGTCTTTCACTTGGCTTTCCTTGCGTGTGAACGTTTTGCCCTCTCCTTTGTTGTAATGAACGCCGTCAATACCGTAAGTCATCAGGCTATAGACGTCTTCTTCAGCGGCTCGGTCGAAAAACGCCAAAATCCTTTTAAGCTCCGCTTCTGTTTTCACACTCGTTTTCGGGAAAGCAAACACGCCGTTATGGCCCCCTGACGCCCACACCCGCTCTTTCCCATCCGGGCCTTTTATGCGGTTGATGATCTCAAGGGCCATAGACTTATCAGAGGCATGGTCGCGAAGATTGACCGCATCTACCATATTGCCAATGTAGATGCCGGCTTTTCCTTGAGAAAACAGCTCCTGCTGCTGGGTTTTGCTTGTGACGGGAAAATCCTTATTCATATAGCCGTTATCACGCAGTTTTTTCATGTAGTTCATTGTGTCTTTGTATTCCTGCGTCATGAAATCAGGCGTGAACTTGCCGCCTGATTCCTTCCAGTCTGTCGGCATGCCTTCATACGAGCCAAGTGTTTTAAACGCGCCGTAAATGAAGTCATTGCGGTCTGTCAGTCCGAATGTATCGTCTTTCCCATCCTTATCCGGATCATCCTCCGTAAACGCTTTGGCCACTTCATAAAGCTCATCAAGCGTTCCCGGCGTTTTCAAATTCAAATTGTCCAGCCAGTCCTTCCGAATGACGATCCCTTGTCTGGAGAGCGGACGTTCTCTGTATACCCCGTAGAGCTTGCCGTCGATCGTCACGTTTTTATTAATAAGTTTATTCATTTTGCTTAAGTTGGGGTAATCTTTGATATAATCGCTAATTTCCCAAAACATTCCTGATCTGAAGGCATTCATGACTGACGAATTTTTAATATCCTGGATGGTCACGATTTGCGGAAGATTGCCGGCTGCAAGCGCCGCATTCAGCCTGTCTTCTTTCACTGCGTCAGGAACCCAAGTGATGTCCAGTTCTGTATTTGTCAGCTTTTCAATTTCTTTAATCGCCCTGTCTTTCGGCGGCTGCTGGTGATACAAAATCGCCATCCAAGACAGCTTTACCTTTGAATCCGAGTCAGCTTTACCCTCAGCCGAAGACTGATCAGCCCCTTTACAGCCCGCCATCACTCCGCCGAGTGCAAATACAAGCACAATCAAAAGCACCCTCCATTTGTTTCCCATCGTACCCCTCCGTTTCATATTCTTTATCCTTTGACAGATCCCAGCAAAGCTCCTTTTGCAAAATGCTTTTGTATAAAAGGATAGACAAGCAGAACCGGGATGGTCGCCACCACTATGACCGCCATTTTGATAGTTTGCTCGGGCGGCGGGCTGCCCGACCCCATTTCTGACATATCCCCCTGCATCCCGCTTGATACAATTACGATTTGGCGCAGAAGCACCTGAATCGGCCATTTTGTTGAATCATTTAAGTACAAAATCGCTGTCATATACGTGTTCCAATACGTGACCGCATAAAATAGTGATATCGTTGCGATCGCAGGAAGAGACAGCGGCAGCACAAGTTTAAAGAAAATGCCCAGGTCATTGCACCCGTCAATTTTCGCGGACTCTTCCAGGCTTGACGGGATATTTTGAAAGAAGTTTTTCAGAATGATCAGGTTAAAGGCATTAATGGCTGTCGGCAAAATGAGCGCCCAGTAAGAATCGAGCAATCCTAGCGATTTGACCACAAGGAAAGTCGGAATCATGCCGCCGCTGAAGAGCATCGTAAATACGACGAGAAACATGAGCGGCTGCCGGCCGATTAACTCGCGGCGGGATAACCCGTAAGCCATCAGGGAAGAAAGAAACATGCTGGCCGCAGTGCCTATCACTGTCACAAACACAGAAACAAGCAAACTCTTATAAATAATATCTGTTGAAAAAATGTAACGATAAGCATCTAGCGAAAAAGTAGACGGTATTAAAATGAATTTTTTCGACACAACTTCTTCTACTGTGGCGAAGGATGCCGCGATGACATGAATAAACGGAAGTACGCATATTAAAGCGAACATCAGCAAAAACCCGTAAATCAAAATATCAAACAGGCGACTTTTCAGTGAATGTGCGATAGCTCCCACCTCTCTTTTGTAAGCGTTACCATTCTTTTTCAAACGAGCTGCAGCACGTGACGATATCGTGTCTAAAATGTAGCAAATCTGTCATTGCCATGTCTATAATCATTTGAACAGAGTCCCCGGTCTGGCGGGGACTCTCGTGAAGGAAAAGCCGATGATAAAAGAAAAAGAGCATAATCTTAGAAAATGATTATGCTCCGTTCTCTTCCTCTTCCAGAAGTTCGGATGTATTGATTTGGGGCGAAAAACCGAGTTCGTTAACAGCGGATGCAATAGACCACGGCCGGCCTTGGTTGTCAGAGACGGCGTAATACGTGCCGTACCGGATATTGGTTTCAATGGCGGCTTTGAAAATCGACAGCAGATCAGGATGAGAAAGCAGTGTCTTTTTCGTCCGTTCTTTTTCATGCAGCGTATCCATTTCATCTGTGACGACTGTTCCGATTCGAAG
Organism: Bacillus sp. 0209A; assembly: GCF_036765095.1. NCBI lineage: Bacteria > Bacillati > Bacillota > Bacilli > Caryophanales > Bacillaceae > Bacillus > Bacillus sp. 0209A. The sequence continues at coordinate 84,824 of NZ_JBAIZV010000006.1, read as the reverse complement.
GTTGATTACTGAAAGCTTATTTTCCAAATAAAATAAATGGCCGATCTGTTCAGAGGTCAGCTTTAATACACCGTACAAGTTTTTTGACAGCGGATAATCGCTTGTTGTGATCTCACGTCCTAAGAGCGAACGCCCGTCTTTTTCATACACATCTGTCACATGATTGCTGCTGGCGAACACGAGCTTTTGAATGCCGAGCTCCGCTGCGGCGCGGCACAAGTAATAGCTTGCCCTATAGAAAACATCCGTCATTTTCTCAAATTCATTGATGTCCATGACATCGTATTTGATTTTAACAGCCAATAAATTCAAGATCACATCTGTATCTTTCGGAATTTTCTTCAACAGCTCCCCATAATTTGCCGCGTCAGCCTGAATGGAAGAAGCTTTGCCATCGAAATGATCTTTATCAAGCACTGTCACTTCATAATCTGCTGTAAGCCCTTCAGCCAGCAGTCTCCCAATCACACCATTTCCGCCGGCGATCAGCACTTTTTTCACTGTGTTCACTCCCCTTTTTTATAGATTGCCCATTTTCGGCGGGGCTGACACTTTTTTTGGCACTCACAGGCTGGTTTAGTCAAAAGTCACTGGCAGCTCTTCAAGCGCCCGAAAGCCAAAAAGCGGCCGGTATCGGCATTCAGAAACAGCGAGCTTAAGACCGGTCATTCGCTGCATCAGGGTATGAATCGCAATTTGTGCTTCTAATCGTGCCAGCGAGGATCCTATGCAAACATGATGGCCATGTCCGAATGAGAGGTGCGGATTAGGGCTTCTGGTTATATCGAAGACATCTGCCTGCGTGAATATGTTTGGATCTCGATTGGCAGCCCCTAATAGAAGATAGATTTGTTCCCCTTGACGGATCGTCACCCCGCTGATGTCAATATCTTCTGAGGCAACTCTGGCTGTCATTTGCGTGGGGCTCTCATAGCGTAAACATTCCTCAATTGCGGTACCGATCAGATCAGGGTTTTCTTTTAGCTTCAAAAGCTGTTCTGGATGCCGCAGCAGACTAAGGATTGAATTGCTGATAAGATTGACCGTTGTCTCATGTCCGGCAATCGCCAGGAGTATGCACGTAGATGCCGCTTCCTCTTCCGTCAGCTTATTCTTTTCTGTCCCATTCAAAAGCATGCTGATCATATCCTGTTTAGGATGGCGTTTCCGCTTTTGAATCAGCTCTCTAAAATATGCCATAGCCTGTACAGCGATATGATTGCCCTCTGTTAAAGCCTTTCTTGACCGGGTAAAATCAATTGTTTGAACGAGACTTGAAGCCCATTCTTTTAATTGCTCCCTATCTTCGGCCGGTACACCTATCATGTTAGCAATGACGTAGCTTGCCAAAGGAAAAGCAAAGTCCGAAATGACCTCCATCTTTTTTTTACCTTGCACTTGATCAAGCAAGTAGTGGACAGTTTCATCGATATACGGACGATAGCACGCTGACATTCTCGGGGTAAACGCTCCGCTGGCCATCGTCCGCAATCGCCTATGATCAGGCTGATTCTGAAACAGCATCATTTGATTTTGTACATGTTTAAGATCTTGATATTTGATTGACGTTTCCGGCAGCGGAGCACGAACTTTGAATCTCGCATCTTTTAAAATAGCTGCCGTTTCTTCATATCCTGTGACATACCAGCCCGGATATTTCAAGAAACTCCCTTTATATATAGGATGGACAGCGCGCATTGTTTCGTAAAAAGGATATGGATTTTTCAAAAACTCAGATGATGCAGCTGAAAATGCAATTGTCATTTGATCTTCTCCTTTCTGTCAAAAATAAAAGCAATCGACATCACACCGATCGCTTTTATTGATTCTTTCAGCTTTTCGCGCTTAAACTGGCCTTCATTTCTTCGACTGATTCGACTTCAAAGCCTAAATCACTCAGCATTTTATGGTCCTCCGTCTCCTCCTGTCCGGCAGTTGTTAAGTAATCTCCGACAAAAATGGAGTTAGCGGCGTAAAGACCCAATGGCTGCAATGAGCGTAGATTGACCTCTCTTCCTCCGGAAATGCGGATTTCTTTTGACGGGTTGATAAAACGGAACAGCGCCAGCACTTTTAAACAATACAGCGGATTTAATTCGTTAACGCCTTCTAATGGCGTGCCGTCAATCGCATGTAAAAAATTCACCGGAATGGAATCCGCGTCAAGGACCTTCAAGCTTTTTGCAATGTCGATGACGTCCTGTTTCGTCTCCTTCATTCCGATAATGGCGCCTGAACACGGAGACAGCCCTGATTCTTTTGCCACTTCAACCGTATTGACCCTGTCATCGTATGTATGTGAAGTCGTGATGTTGGAATGGTTTCTCTGTGATGTATTCAAATTATGGTTATAGCGGTCTACCCCGGCTTCTTTCAGCCGCTTCGCCTGCTCCGGCTTTAACAGCCCGAGGCACGCACAAACCTTCAGTCCATACGTCTCTTTAATTTCCTGCACCGCGTCTACGACCTGATCCACTTCTCTGTTGGACGGCCCCCTGCCGCTTGCCACGATACAATATGTGCCGATATTCAGATCATGCGCCCGCTTTGCGCCTTCGAGAAGCGTATCCTTATTCACCATCCGGTAAGCCTGAATCGGCGCTTTCGAAATCGAAGACTGTGAACAATAGCCGCAGTTTTCCGGACAGAGTCCCGATTTGGCATTCATAATCATATTGAGCTTTACTTTTTTGCCGTAAAAGTGTTTTCTGATTTGAAAAGCTCCATGCATCAAAAGCAAGATGTCTTCATCTGGACAGTTTAATATCGAAAGCGCTTCTTCGTTGGTCACTTCTGTTCCAGCCAGCACCCGGTCTGCGAGTTCCATCCATTGATTCATTCTCATACCCCCATTTGATTCATCAGTAATGATAGATTGATATGGTCTTTTACCATATGTAGAACGGTTTCTTTCGTCACATTGGCAAGCTGTGGCGTAACTCCTAAAATCGGCACACCGCATAAGCGCTCAATCATTTCAGGATTGGTTTTTTCATCATCAGCAGGAGAAGCACTGATTCCATTGATGACAATTCCGGCGATTGGCAGACCCATGCTTTTTGCATATTGGACAGTTAAAAAGGTATGATTAACCGTCCCAAGATGAGGACGTGCCACAATGATCATGGGAAGCTGCAGCGCTTTTATGACATGGCTGACTAAAAAATCCTCTCCCAACGGCACAGAAATACCACCCGCACCTTCTACGATGAAGCATTCATGTTTTTCTCTTATCCGCTCCCAATGGCTTAAGACCTCTTCCATGGTGACAGCCTTTCCCTCCAGCTTCCCTGCAACGTATGGTGCAAGCGGCGCTTTGAAGGCAAAAGGTGTAATGTCTTCCTGAGAAAGACTCGTCTGCGACATGGACTTCAGCAGACTTGTATCGCTATCCGGATGATGGCGAGATATGCCGCTTAAAAATGGTTTAAACACCCCGACATCTCTGTTATGTTCTCGTAATAAAGCGGCAAGACCGCTAGATATAACCGTTTTCCCCACTTCTGTATCTGTTCCTGTCACAAAAAAACCCCTCAAATGATGTGCATCTCCTTTCCAATTGAATGAAATGATGTCAGCAAATGATCAATATCACTCATTCTGTGGTCAGCGGTGATTGTTAATCTGATCCGGCTTTCACCTGGCGCAACGGTCGGCGGCCGAATGGCCGGGGCATAAATTCCCTTGTCCTGCAGCTTTTCAGCAAATGTGACCGTTTTTCGGGCATCGCCGATGACCACAGGAATAATCGGCGTGTGATCCCCTTTTACCAAATACCCCATGTCCTTCAGACTAGTTCTGATCATGTTGATATCAGAAAATAAAAGCTGCCGTTTTTCCCTGCTGTCTTCAATGATGTTGAAAGCTTCATAAGCAGCCGCACAGCTGGCTGGCGGAATGGCGGTTTGAAAGATAAATGTTCTGGCATGGTTGAGCAAGAAGTCGATGGCGACCGCTGAACCTGCGGCGAAACCTCCCTCTGCGCCAACCGCTTTGCTTAAGGTGCCGATCACAATATCAGGACAAACGCCAAAGTATTCACTCGTTCCCCCTCCCGAATCACCCAAAACACCTGTGGCGTGGGCATCATCAACGATCACGAAGGCATGATAGCGTTTCGCAAGCGAGATGATCTGATCAAGAGGGGCAATCGTGCCATCCATGCTGAAGACCCCGTCTGTTACGATAAAACGGTGCTGATAACGTTGTGTTTCGTTCAGCTTGTTTTCAAGATCATCCATATCAATATGCCGATAAACAACTGTATCAGCCTTAGACAGCCGGCAGCCATCAATAATACTCGCATGATTTAATTGATCACTTAAAATGACATCTTCCTTTTCCGGCAATGATGAAAGGACACCGGCATTGGCCAAATAACCGCTCGAAAACAGCAAAGCCGCTTCCGTCCGTTTAAAGCCGGCAATCTTTTTTTCAAGCTTTTCATGCCAAACCGAATTGCCTGTCGTTAAACGTGATCCGCTGCTTCCCGCCCCATATTGCTGCAGTGCTTCTTGGGCCGCAGAGATCAAGCGGCTATGGCTTGCGAGTCCTAAATAATTGTTTGAGGACCAGACCGTTTGATTCTTGCCGTTCATTTTCCTCTCTGGAAACGGAGCCCCATTCATTGCCCGCAAATTACGGTATACGCCGGCTGCCTTCACTCTGTCTAACCGCTCGTTTAACCAGGCGTCAAGCTTCAAGGCTTGTAACCTCTTCGATTGCTTGTTTCATAATGTCAATCATTTCAGCGAGCTCTTCAGTTGTGCTGGCGAGAGGAGGCAGAAATGCAATCACGTCCCCAAGCGGCCTTGTCAGCATGCCAAGCTCTCGCATTTTTAAGGAAACTTTGTATCCGACCCGCCGATCAGCAGGATAAGGCTTTTTGCTTTCCTTTGATTGAACAAGCTCGGCGCCGCACATAAAGCCCAGCTGCCGAATATCCCCCACATGAGGAAGAGCGTACAGATCTTGAAGAAGGAAATGGAGTTTTTCACTTTTTTGCGCTACTTGTTCAACAATGTTTTCAGATTCAAATAATGCCAGATTTTCAAGCGCTACCGCACAGCCAAGCTGATTTCCCGTATAGGAATGGCCATGGAAAAAAGTTTTTTGGTTTTCATAATCATCATAGAATGCCTTATAGATGTCTTCAGTGGCAAACGTAACGGCGATTGGCAAATAGCCTCCCGTAATGCCTTTTCCGGCAGCCATCAGATCAGGCTGGACATGCTCGTGCTCACACGCAAACATTTTTCCGGTACGGCCAAAACCTGTAGCGACTTCATCAACGATCATTAACACATCGTATGTTGTACATAGCTCGCGCACACCCGCCAAATATCCTTCCGGCATCACAATCATACCGGACGCTCCTTGAACCATTGATTCAATGGAAAGCGCGGCAATTTCCCCGTGATGTTCCTCGAGCAGCTGTTCAAGCTCTCGCAGGCATTCATCACGGCACTCGTCAGGATCGCCGCTTTCAGAGCGGTACACATAAGGAATCGGAGCTTTGTAGCTATCAAACATTAACGGGCCGTATACGTGGTGGAACAGCTCAATTGAACCGACACTGACGGCGCCAATCGTATCACCGTGATAGCCATTTTTCATGGCAATAAATGTTTGTTTCTCAGGCCTTCCGATGTTCTTCCAATATTGAAACGCCATTTTCAAGGCGATTTCCATCGCTTCTGCACCGCTGTCTGAATAAAAGACCCGCGTAAGGTTTTTCGGGCTGATGTTGATTAATGTTTCGGCAAGCTGGGTTGCAGGAACATTAGTCATGCCCAATAACGTGGAGTGCGCGATTTTTCCGAGCTGTTTTTTTATGGCGTCATCTAATTCCTTTTTGCGGTGCCCATGGACATTAAGCCAAACAGAAGAAAAACCGTCATAGTATTCCTTGCCGTTTATGTCTTTGACTTTGATTCCATTGCCGCTTTCGATGATTAATGGGTTTTCATCATAATCTTTCATTTGGGTAAATGGCAGCCAGAGGTGCTTTTTACTGTTTTCTATCAAATCATGAGTCATGGTCTTCCTCCCACTCTATCAAAATAGGCTGTTTCTCCAGTTCATGTATGTACGTGTTGACATCTTCAGAGCCATCAATAAAAAAGATGCGGCAGCCCTCTTCAATCCCGTATTCTTTCATTGCTGTAATACGCTGATAGCCCATTTTTTCACCCGCAACGTAGCCTGTTATGTAATCAGGGTCATCTGACCAGCATAATTCCGCAATGGTTATCGGGTGCCGGCTAACCTTTGAAGCAAGTGCAAGAGCTTCTTTTATTCTTGGATGTGCCGGCACGTGAAAGCGAATCGCCCATTTTTCAAAATTGGCGTCCGTCCAATCTATTCTGGACACCCGCGTTTGATCAACCCGCTTCCCTGAGTGAATATCAAACACAACCGCTCCTCTGACACCCGACCATTCAGGGATTTGTTCATATGCTTTTTCAATCATTTCCCGTGAAACGCCTTCTCTTTCCAGTAACAATCGGGCAAGCACTTGTCCCTCTTCCGGGGAGCTCACTTCGTGTGTATGAACTGGCAATGGCTGAATAGTTTTAATCGGTTCATGAACCTCTTCGAATTGTATTTGCATAAAATCCGGTTTTCCTCTTGAATGGGATAATCCTTTTTCTAATAAGGCATTGACTGTGCGCTTCATCTCATGAAATGGAATAAGCCGTTCTCCGCCGGATATATGCTTTCCGCCATCCTCATGAGATCCATTCATAGAAGCCCTCATTCTGACACTATAAAATGTTTCTTCTTGCATCCCATCTCGCCCTTTCACTGCTAACTGAAGAACGTATATCCTATCCTATTCTAATTGTTAACCTATTATAAATAAAAGTTAACAATTAGAATATTATTATTCACATATGATTCTGTCAATATAAGAAATCTTCATTTTGGTTTGAGACTGATTGTTGAAACGAGCAAAAAGACCGTTTTACAGTAAAACGGTCCTAGCCTTAAATGTCTATTCCTCTTCGTTTTTTTCGATTTCGATACTTAATGAACAAGCCGATCCCATTTACCATCACCAGCCCAAAAATCGTATTGCCTAACGGCGCCCAGCCATTCTCGCCTGTGAAAAATAAGGAGAGGGCCACCTTCCCAGCGAGTGTCACATTCAATAGGATTAAACCAAATACAAGCGACCGCTTCCAGAAAGCAGCCAAAATAAAACCGAGAAAAACCATCATGAAAGAAATTGTTAAAACAGCCGAGACCGGACTGCTTAAAAGCATTTGCTCGAATTCGAGCACTTTTTGCATTTGCAAGTGAATCTTCTTAGGTTCTGGAAACCAGACCATACTGCTCATCATCAATACAAAAGTGATGATGATGCCTTTCCAGCTGCGCTTATACGCAGCATAAACCAGTACTAGTAAAAAGAGGGGGCGAATATACCAGCTTAATGGATTAAGATGCCGCCGGAAAGCCCAATCCAAAATATCTTGTACTTCCATTGGTTCCACATCCCTCGCTCAAGTCTGCGTCTTTCTGCCAGTTTCCCGTAACCGTCACAGCCGCTTTTGCAAAAACCGGACAGCTTCATGCCTCATGACGGCCGTTTCGAAATGCCCTGAAGCGGAACGGGCCACCCGATAACAATCAGTAGCTCCCTGTTCAGCATATACAGCTGACAATTCTTTTTCGATTTTGTTCACACCCTCAGCCGGCGTTAACCGGTCGTGTGCACCCACAAGGCTAAGGTGCGGGCGCGGCGCGATCAGGCTTTGGATTTCAGATGCGGAAAAATATTTTGCAAGCGACGGGACATAATAATAAAAGCCGTGCCGGTCAAGATTTTGTGTTTTCATCAGCACATGATGATCTACCTGGCTGCACAAATCCACACACACCTTGATCCGGTCATCAAGCGCCGTAGTCCACCACGCCATCAATCCTCCCATAGACATGCCGATGGTTCCGATTCTGTCAGCCTGAACATCAGGGCGAGACTGCATATAATCTAGCGCTCTTAAACTGTCATAAATCATCATGCCCCACATCACTCTTCCGGTAAGAAGCATTTCTTTAAAAATCTCGCTTTCCGCTTTTCCCCGCCGATCCCCAAACCCCCAATGATCAATCGCAAGCACGCTATACCCGAGAGAAGTCAGCTCACTGGAAAAAGAAGGCGCTTTCAAGTAGTCTGCTCCTTCAATCAGTTCACTTTTTCCCTTGTCATACCGCCCCCCATGCGAATGCTGAAACAATACGGACGGACACGGTCCATCTGCGGACTCCGGCTTCACAAAATAAGCAGGCACCTTTTCATGTCCGTTTAAGTCGAGCAGGAGCGTTTCAATGATATTTCCTTCTCTTTCTTCAATACGCAAGGTCTCCGCCCTAATTTGCCTCCGATCAGGCAAATCTCCAAGCAATCGAAACAGCTGCTTTCTTCTTTCCTCTCTCATTCCATCATCCTTCCTTATTCGCTTACTTCACATTTACGAGACAGAACTGGTTTCCCCTTTATTTTTTCAAACTAAATCGCATTATTTACTAAATGTTTAGTAAATATAACGAAATATTCCGAAAATAATTATTGTAACCGCTTACTTTCACATGATAATATCAATTTATCAAAAACAGACGAGTTCATATTTTACTAAATAGATGAGAGGGATTACCATGGTTCGGATTAAAGATATCGCCTTAAAAGCTAATGTTTCCAGTGCGACTGTTTCCAGGATTTTAAATGAAGATGAGTCGCTTTCTGTTGCGGGCGAAACGAGACAAAGAGTCATCAATATCGCTGAAGAGCTCGGCTATCAAACGGTTGCTAAACGCCGGAAAGCCCGCGGGCAAAAACAGCGGACCCAACCGCTGATCGGCGTACTGAGCTGTCTGTCCCCTGATCAGGAACGGCAGGACCCTTATTTTTCTTCGATTCGCAAAGGCATTGAAAAAGAATGCTTTGAACAGGAAATTTTCATTACAAATTCGATTCATCTCGGTTCCTTTCAGGAGCATATCTTTCGGGAACTGGATGGTGTCATTGTCATCGGCCGTGTTCATGATGAAGCAGTTAAGCATATCAGCGGAAGGCTGGAGCATGCCGTATTTATCAATCATTCTCCTGATCCGCAAACATACGATTCGATTGGCATTGATTTTGAATCCGCTTCACGCCAAGCGATTGATCACCTTTTCGGCCTTGGTTACAAACGGCTAGGTTACATTGGCGGACAGGAAAAAGAGCATACGCTGAAGGACGGCCAAAGCATCCGCAGAACAATTGAAGACAAACGGCTGACCGCCTTTTTGGAGTCCGCCGTCCCCCAGCCTGAGCATGTGCTGGTCGGAGAATACAGCATGCGTGAGGGTTATCGCCTGATGAAGAAAGCAATCGCTCAAGGCAATCTGCCGGAAGCATTCTTTATCGCCAGCGATTCCATGGCGATCGGCGCATTAAAAGCGCTCCAGGAAGCCGGACTGCAAGTGCCGCGGGATACAGCGATCGTCAGCTTTAATGGCATTGAAGAAGCTGAATTTGCCAGCACGCCATTAACAACGGTGAAGGTGTACACAGAGGAAATGGGCCGTACAGGCGTAAAACTGCTGCTTGACCGCCTCAATGGCCGAACGCTTCCTCACCATGTCACCATGCCCACAACATTAATCGTGAGACAAAGCTGCGGCTGTACAACTAAGGAGGTGACATAAGAAAACAATCATCACGATCATAAGGAGGAAAAGATGAAACACACTTTTGTTTTATTTCTCTCTCTTATTCTAGTTATTCTGCCCGGCTGCTCAGCAGAGAAAAGCTCAGCAGATACCGAAAAAAAGACGTTAACCATTTATTCTACAATGTCAACGGACAGTGAAAGAGCTACGTTCAGAAAACTGACGGCAGCGTTTGAAAAGGAACACAGTGACATTCGTGTCAGCCTTCATTTCCCAGGCAATGACTATGAAAATATGATGCGTGTCAGAATGGCAGCCAATGACTTGCCTGATCTTTTCGATACACATGGCTGGGGGAAAATCAGGTACGGAGAATATACAGCGGATCTCCGGGATATGGAATGGACTCAAGGTCTCGATCCCAATTTAAACAGCATCCTTAAAAATAAAAGCGGAAAGGTCTATGCCTATCCGATCAATCAGGCAAAAGACGGTCTGGCATATAACCGCAATATGTTAGAGCGTTACAGCATTGCCCCGCCGGAAACGATGGATGATTTTTTGAAAGCACTGAGAACGATTAAAGAAAAGAGCAAAGGAAGCATCGTTCCCTTCTGGTTTGCCGGATATGACAAAAGCTCATTTGCCCAATATTACGATCAATTCGCTACGCCTCTTCTCATCACAGATCCTGCCCATAATGAAAAAAAACAGCTCATCAACGGCACCTTTAATTGGAGCAAATTCACTTATTTATCAGACATCCTTAAACAAATGCAGAAAGAAAAACTGATTAATATTGACGCTGTAACCGCAAAAAAATCACAACTCATTGAATTAATGGCTCAAAACAAAATCGCCTTTACAATGCAAGGCGGCACACTCGGCCAAGACGTTGCCCAGATCAATCCGAACGTCAAGGTTGGCATTATCCCGACACCTGCCATACATGCCGGAGATGATCCGATATGGATCGGCGGTGAACGCTACACGCTTGCAGCTTGGAAAGACTCGCCTCATGTAAAAGAAGCGAAAGAATTCATCGCATTTATGGCCCGTCCCGCCAATGCCAAACAAATGGCTGAAGCCACATCGCTTCCATCAGGGCTGACCAATGTAAAAGCTGATATTTTCTACGCAAATGACTATGAGCATTATCAAGATGTCAAAGTCGAGCCTTACTTCGACCGTTTATACCTGCCAAACGGAATGTGGGACGTTCTGGGCACGGCCGGGCAGGAACTTGCTGCTGACATTTTGACGCCTCAAGAGATTTCAAAGAAGCTGGGAAGAGAATACAAACGACTACGGGAGCAATCGGAAACACAGGGAGCTGAAAACAATGAGTGATATCGCAAGAGACGTTCATGTGAAACAGGTTAAGCCGAAAAAGCAGTCCTCACTTTGGTGGATGTACATTCCTGCTTTGCTCTCCGTTCTAGTCTTTATGATTTATCCATTTGTGAAAGGCGCATTGATCACCTTTACAAACTGGAACGGCTTTTCACAAATCTACCAATGGGTGGGATTCGCGCAATATGAAAGGCTGTTTTCTGATCCCGATACTTGGCACATCTTAAAAAACACGCTGCTTTACGGGCTCGGCAGTACCTTTTTTCAAAATGTGGTCGGACTCCTGTACGCCCTGCTCTTGAATCAAAGCATCAAAATGAAAGCGATAACAAGAACAATTGTCTATTTGCCGGTCATGATCAGCCCGCTCATCATGGGCTATATTTGGTACTTTTTCTTCTCCTACGACGGAGGCGCGCTCAACGATTTGCTCGGTGTATTTGGCATCGGCCCGATCAATGCACTCGCCAGTCCGTCGCTCAATCCGTGGCTCATTGTCATGATAAACACGTATCAATATGTCGGGATTGCTATGGTTGTCTACTTAGCCGGCCTGCAAAGCATTCCGAAAGACTACTATGAAGCTGCGCAAATGGATGGCGCGAAACAAGGCCAGCAGTTTTTCACGATCACGCTGCCGCTGTTAATGCCCTCGATCACGATTAATATGGTCATCAACATTATCGGAGGCTTAAAGCTGTTTGATATCATTATCGCGCTCACCGCGGGCGGTCCCGGAAATGCGTCACAATCCATGTCTACGTTTATGTATGATTTGTATTTCAAACGGCAGGATGCCGGCTATGCCGCAACGCAAGGCATATTTATGGCATTTGTCATTTTGATCATCAGCTTTTGCGCGCTTGCGTACTTTAAAAGAAAGGAGACGGAAATGTCATGAAAGCCGCCCGTTCAAAAAAACTGCGGATCGTTACGCTTTTTGCCACTATTGTAGCCTGTGCGCATTTTATTCCATTTTACATCCTGCTGACCACTTCATTGAAAGCAAAAGGAGACTACAGTTCGAAATGGCAGTTTCCAGCCGACATCTCCTTTCACAATTTTTCAGAAGCATGGGAGCGTGCTTCATTAGGAAATTCATTTATAAACACCATCATCATCACAGGTTTTTCTGCCTTGTTATTGATCATATTCGGCTCTCTTGCCGCGTACCCTCTTGCCCGGCGGGAAACGAAGCTGAATAAAGCCGTTTTTGCCTTGCTGATTTCCATTATGATCATCCCTCCGTTAACATCCATGGTCCCCTTGTACAGAATGGTTGTGGACGCCGGCATGGTTAATACACACGCCATCGCCATTTTGATCAATACAGCGGCTTATATGCCGTTAACCGTATTCTTGTATTCAGGCTTTATCCGTTCGACCATTCCAAAAGAGCTTGAAGAAGCCGCACGAATAGACGGTGCAGGCATGCTGAAAATCTTTTTTACGATCGTGTTTCCTCTGCTGAAACCGATCACTGCGACCATCTGTATTATTTCTTGTGTCTTCATATGGAACGACTATCAATTTGCGATTTTCTTTTTACAAGATCAAAAGGTTCAGACATTAACAGTGGCCATGGCAGGGTTTTTCGGAGAAAACGCCAACAATCTGCATTTAGTTGCCGCAGCCGCGCTTATGGCAATGCTGCCGATGGTTATTCTGTTTTTGGCGCTGCAAAAATACTTTATTGCCGGCCTGTCATCCGGAGCGGTAAAGGGATAACATTAAAGGAGGAAGCCATATGAAAAAGATTACATTTATCGGTGCAGGTAGCACCATTTTCGCCAAAAATGTTTTGGGAGACTGCTTGTTAACAGAAGCGCTGAATGGATTTGAATTCGCCCTTTACGACATTGATCCGAAACGCCTGCAGGAATCCCAGCTGATGCTTGAAAATCTGAGAGACCGTTATAACCCGAGTGTGGCCATCAATAGCTATGATGATAGAAAACTCGCCTTACAGAACGCAAGCTATGTCATCAATGCCATTCAGGTTGGAGGATATAAACCGAGCACAGTCATAGATTTCGAGATTCCTAAACGGTACGGGTTGCGCCAGACGATTGCCGACACAGTCGGCATCGGCGGGATCTTCAGATCACTCAGAACCATCCCGGTCTTATTTGATATCGCAAAAGATATGGAGGACATGTGCCCGGATGCGTGGTTTTTAAATTATACAAATCCGATGGCCTCTCTTACAGGCACCATGCTTCGCTATACTAGTATCAAAACAATCGGGCTCTGCCACAGTGTCCAAGTGTGCACGAAGGATTTATTCAAATCTCTTGGAATGGAGCATGGCGGAATCGAGGAGCGCATCGTGGGCATCAACCATATGGCTTGGCTTTTGGAAGTCAAAAAAGACGGCGTAGATCTATATCCAGAAATCAAAAGGAGAGCAAAAGAAAAACAAAAAACAAAACATCATGATATGGTGCGGTTTGAATTGATGGATAAGTTCGGCTATTATGTCACGGAATCGTCCGAACACAACGCAGAATACCATCCATACTTTATTAAACGGAACTATCCCGAGCTGATCAGCGAGCTGCAAATCCCGCTCGATGAATATCCAAGAAGATGCGTCAAACAGATTCAAAATTGGGAGAAAATGCGGGATGAAATCGTCAATAATAAAAACCTTACGCACGAACGCTCAAAGGAATATGGTTCAAGAATTATAGAAGCAATGGAAACAAACGAGCCGTTCACCTTCGGGGGAAACGTCTTGAATACAGGGCTGATCACCAATCTTCCTTCAAAAGCGGTTGTGGAAGTGACATGCGTCGCCGACAGAAAAAAAATTACCCCGTGCTTCGCCGGAGAACTGCCTGAGCAGCTTGCGGCCTTAAACCGGACGAATATTAATACACAGCTGATGACAATTGAAGCCGCTGTCACATTGAAAAAAGAAGCGGTTTACCAAGCCGCAATGCTTGATCCGCATACAAGCGCGGAACTTTCCATGACTGACATCATCTCCATGTGTGACGATTTATTCACAGCACACGGCGATTGGCTGCCGGAATACAAATAAAAAACTAGGGGACCGCTCTCCCCTAGTTTTTTGGTTTTGTTTCGCCTTCCCAGGCCATCATGCCGCCTTCAACGTTGACGGTTTTAAAGCCCTGCTCATCCAAGTACCTGCAGACATTCATGCTGCGCATTCCTGAGCGGCAGATAAACACGTACTCTTTGTCTTTATCAAGGGTATCCATTTTTTCAGGAATATCCCCCATGCGAATATGAACGGCTTGCGGGATCATGCCTTCCGCCACCTCTTCATCTTCTCTGACATCAATCAAATATAACTCTTCCTCCGCCTCAATTTTTTCTTTTAAAGCGGCTGTGCTGATTTCTTTTATCTCCAAAGAAAACACTCCTATTCACAATGATCATGTTCAGTATAGCAAAGTCAGCCGGGCGATTGCTATTCAGAGACTGATGAAAAAAATCCCCTTTTGATAAAGGGGATTTCAGATTGTAGACAAAGTCCTAAAACGGTTTTTGTTTTAGGATTTTGTCATCTTGTCAGCGTGATTGAAAACCCTTGAAGTCTAGGAAGGACGAGCATTGGAGCAGACTTCCGCAGGATGCGGTGACAGCGGCGTTTGAGCAGGACGCTCAGCTTTTAGCCGCTGATCTTTTCTCAAGTGAGCACCAACGCGCAGGACTGACAACGAATGCGAGGGTTTGTCGACACGCTGAAATCCCCTTTTGATAAAGGGGATTTTTCCTTAGGCTTAGTTTGCCACAATATTGACAAGCTTGCCAGGCACCGCGATGATTTTTCGAATCGTTTTGCCTTCAAGCTGCTCTTGGACCTTTTCATCTGCTTGAGCAAGCTGTTCCAGCTGTTCTTTTGTCGCATCGGCAGGAACCTGTAATTTCGCTTTTACTTTTCCGTTCAGCTGAACAACGATTTCAACTTCATCATCCACAAGTTTTGTTTCATCATATACAGGCCAAGCTTCGTATGCAATCGTGCCGGAATGGCCAAGCTTCTCCCATAGCTCTTCCGCTAAGTGAGGCGCGATTGGAGAAAGAAGCTTTACGAAGCCTTCCATATATTCTTTTGGCAGATCTGACGCTTTATAAGCTTCGTTAATAAAGACCATCAGCTGGGAAATACCCGTGTTGAAACGAAGGCCTTCGTAATGATCTGTGACTTTCATGACCGTTTCATGATATACGCGCTCCAATGTTTCACCAGCGCCTTCAACGATTTTGCCATTAAGCTCACCGCTTTCTTCAACAAACAGGCGCCATACACGGTCAAGGAAGCGGCGCGCGCCGTCTAAGCCTGATTCAGACCAGGCGATTGAAGCATCAAGCGGTCCCATGAACATTTCGTACAATCTTAGCGTATCAGCGCCGTGAGAGGCAACGATTTCGTCAGGGTTGACAACGTTCCCTTTAGATTTACTCATTTTTTCGTTGTTTTCGCCGAGAATCATTCCTTGGTTGTACAGCTTTTGGAACGGTTCTTTCGTCGGCACTACACCGATATCATAAAGGAACTTATGCCAGAAGCGGGCATACAGAAGGTGAAGCACGGCATGTTCTGCGCCGCCGATATACATATCAACCGGAAGCCATTTTTCCAATTTCTCTGGTGATGCCAGCTGATCCGGGTTACGCGGATCAATATAGCGCAAGAAATACCAGCAGCTTCCCGCCCATTGCGGCATTGTATTCGTTTCTCTTCTTCCTTTTTTCCCTGTCTCAGGGTCTGTGACTTCCACCCACTCTTTGATGTTCGCAAGCGGTGATTCACCTGTTCCGCTCGGTTTGATTTCATCCGTTTTCGGCAAAATCAGCGGCAGCTCCTCTTCCGGCACAGCCGTTGATGTTCCGTCTTCCCAATGAATGACCGGAATCGGCTCGCCCCAATAACGCTGGCGGCTGAAGAGCCAGTCGCGCAGACGGTATGTCACTTTCTTCTCGCCGTTTTTCGTTTCTTCCAGCCAAGCGATCACTTTCGCAATTGCTTCCTGCTTGTTAAGGCCGTTTAGAAAATCAGAGTTCACGTGTTCGCCGTCGCCAGTGTACGCTGCTTCCTCAACGTTTCCGCCTTTCACAACTTCCTTCATCGGAAGGCCGAATGTTTTGGCGAATTCAAAATCACGCTCATCGTGACCAGGAACCGCCATGACAGCACCTGTTCCGTATGATGCAAGAACGTAATCCGCAATCCAGATCGGCAATGTTTCTCCGTTTACAGGATTGATCGCATAGGCTCCTGTGAAAACGCCTGTCTTTGTTTTCGCAAGATCTGTACGCTCAAGGTCACTCTTTGATTGAATTTCTTTGATATATGCTTCTACAGCTTCTTTTTGCTCTGTCGTTGTGATGTGTTCCACCAATGCGTGTTCCGGAGCAAGTACAGTGTATGTAGCGCCAAACAGCGTATCTGGTCTTGTCGTAAATACCGTAAAGGATTCATCATGTCCATCTACAGCAAAATGAACGTGCGCACCTTCAGAACGGCCGATCCAGTTGCGCTGCATATCTTTAATGCTTTCCGGCCAGTCAAGCTCTTCCAAGTCTTCGAGAAGCCTGTCCGCATAGGCGGTGATTTTCAGCATCCACTGCCTCATCGGGCGTCTCTCTACCGGATGGCCGCCGCGTTCGCTCTTGCCGTCAATGACTTCTTCATTGGCAAGAACCGTACCTAAAGCAGGGCACCAGTTTACAGGCACTTCGTCAACGTAAGCAAGGCCTTTTTCGTATAGCTTTAAGAAAATCCACTGCGTCCATTTATAGTATTCAGGGTCAGTCGTATTGATTTCACGATCCCAGTCATACGAGAAGCCAAGCGACTGAATTTGGCGGCGGAAATTATCGATATTCTGCTTCGTAAACACAGCGGGATCGTTCCCTGTGTCAAGTGCGTATTGTTCAGCCGGCAAGCCGAATGCGTCCCAGCCCATTGGATGAAGGACATCGTGGCCCTGCATACGCTTCATACGAGACAGGATATCCGTGGCTGTATACCCTTCAGGATGGCCGACGTGCAAGCCCGCTCCTGACGGATAAGGGAACATGTCCAGCGCGTAAAATTTTTGTTTTTCATTATGGTCAAGAGTGGCAAATGTTTTGTTTTCAAGCCAGTATGTTTGCCATTTCTTTTCTATCTCTTTGTGCTGAAAACTCAAAGTGAAAACCTCCTTCTGATTGAATACGGCGTGTATGGTTCAAGTATTGACGGGAAGGAGAGAATTATATTCAGAATATTCCCAAACTAAAAAAAACTCCCTCATCCCAAAAAGGGACGAGAGACTTTCGTTTTCCCGCGGTACCACCCTCGTTAGCGCGGCGTGCGCCGCACTCACTTGATACTTTTAACGCAGTTATGCGTCAGCGGCTTTTCACCGCTGCAACTCTGAGGTGAGTTCGGAAACAAACTTGATTGACTTTCACCAGCCGTCAACTCTCTGCAACAATATCTGCTTCCTACTGCTCCTCTTCATTGTTCTTATCGCAACCGTAATCTTAACTGTATTTTATAGAATTCTGTTCATAAGTGCAAGCAGGTTTGTATACAATGGGAATGTACCCTGAACGGGCGGAGATTGAGGACAATTATTCGGGTGGAGTTTTGGTTTGACGTTTGGACTCGGCCGGTTCGCCGCCGCTGTTCATTTCTCTCACAAAGTCAAAACTTCTGAGAACAGCTTCACCGCCGTAGCCTGAGATAATGGATAAGATGACAAGTTGAATTCCTGAATCGGGGTCAGCGGATAATACAAGTAAAATGGAAGCTGTCATTCCGATAAACCAATCTTCCAAAAATCCAAGGTAGATAAACCGCTTCGTCATTCTGGGTTTCTCCAGTCTGCCTCTCTTTTTCACATGACCGAGAATCCCCATGATTCCTCCAATTACACAAGCAATGAGTACCTGATGCAGCATCTTCATCATCACCTTCCTAAAGCCCTTATTTCGTAAAGCGACTTCAGGCCATCCAGCCCCCTTAAACGATTCCGATGATTTTCGATATCTACATACTGGCAAATCTGAAAAAAGCTTGTTTCTTCCATTATATGTGAACACATGATCGGTAAGCTTGATGCATTGGATTCATTTTTCACCCAGTGACATTTACCTAGTCACTCATTAAGCTTCTATACACTTTCCGTTCATATGTTCAATTTCTGTTCTTATTTTTAGTGTATACGAGGACAAGCCTTGATGACAAACAACAAACTACGCGCTTGCTTGAATCAGAACATGTGTTGTGCTACGGTTACTGTATAATTCATTGTAAAAAGGGGAATACAAGGCTTTCGCACAGCAAGCTGGCGGCCTAAGGGGGATTTATATGGCTAGTTTTCAATCATTTGGAATACAAGGACAGCTGGAAGTCATCAAAAAAGCGCTTGATCATGCGCGAGTCGGTGTGGTCATTACAGACCCCTCACTTGAAGATAATCCTATTGTCTACGTAAACCAAGGCTTTGTTCAAATGACCGGCTATGAAGCCGGAGAGATTTTAGGAAAGAACTGCCGCTTCTTACAGGGGAAACACACAGACCCCGCTGAAGTAGAAAACATTAGAACCGCTATACAACATAAAGAGCCGGTTACCGTTCAGATCCAAAACTACAAAAAAGACGGAACGTTATTCTGGAATGAATTGAATATTGACCCGCTCGAGATTGAAGGCAAGACCTATTTTGTCGGCATTCAAAAAGATATCACCCGGCAAAAAGAGTATGAGAAGCTTCTCGAGGATTCCCTCACAGAAATCACTGCACTTTCAACGCCTATTGTCCCGATTCGCAACGGCGTTTCGGCTCTTCCGCTAGTCGGCAACCTGACAGAGGAGCGATTTAATTCCATCGTCTGCACATTGACGAATATCTTATCAACATCCAAAGATGATTATTTGATCATTGATTTATCAGGGCTGGCACAAGTGAATGAACATACCGCCGATCAAATTTTCAAGCTGAGCCATTTGCTGAAATTAACCGGAACCGAATTAATCATTACCGGCATTAAACCCGAATTGGCCATGAAAATGAATAAACTGGATGCCAATTTTTCATCGCTGCAAACATATTCAAATGTAAAGGATGCCGTTAACGTGCTTCCGATCATGTAAAAAGATCCCGCTCATCCGGCGGGATCTTTTATTATGAAGAGATTGATGCTTGTTTATTTGTTTCTTTAGCCGGTTTTATCCGTTTGTCATATAAAAGCGTTGTGGCGATACTGATCATCAGCAAAACCAAAAGAGACAACACAAGAGCCTGAATGCCGAAATGATCGACAAGCAAACCGCCGAACAACGGACCAATCATTCTGCCGCCTGTCGCCGCGCTGTTGACAAAACCTTGATAAAATCCTTCCTTCCCTTTAGGGGCAAGCTGGTTGGCTATTGTCGGCACCGCAGGCCAGACAAGCATTTCCCCGATGGTCAGGATCACCATGGCAGCCAGAAACATCGGGAAGTGCTTTGCCGTCAGCAGCATACTGAAGGATACAATAAAAATGATAAATCCGGTGACCATTTGCGCCTTCAGAGATTCCGCCCACTTTTTCACCACAAAGCTGACAAGCGGCTGGCCAAACACAATTAAAATTCCGTTGACCGTCCACAGCACACTGTATAAGGAAAGGGATATTCCAATGCTTTGCGTGTACGAAGCAATCGTGGTAGACCATTGAGAATAAGCCAGCCATCCGAGTACATAGCCGCTGCTTAATATGATGAGCGCGGCAAATTTCGCTTTGCTGTTTACAGCATCATAATCAAGCACAGACGTTTGGGACGCGTCCTTCGTCTGAATATTTCGAAATCCGAAATATACGATAAAGAAAAAGGCCATATACAATACAGCATTCGCCAAAAATACATATGAAAACGAGAAAGAAGCCACGGCACCGCCAAGTGCTGAGCCGACGGCCACACCCGCGTTTTGTGCGACATAGATCGCATTAAATGCCTTTCTTCCCCCTTCAGGCCACACCGATCCAGCCATTGCATAGCTTGCCGGAAAAACAACACCGGAACCAAATCCCACAATCGTCAGCAGCACAATGTAGGCCGGCCAATCATGAAAAAAGACAAGGCCCAGCAGGCTTGCCAACGTAATCGCAATCCCGAGCATAATTGATTTAAAGCCGCCGATTTTATCAAACAAAAAACCGCCGCTTAAATTCCCGACCACACTGGCGCCTGAATTCAGCATCAAAACAAGCCCGGCTACTGTTAACGACTTCCCTAAATGATTATGGATATAAATCGTATTCAGCGGCCATAAAAAAGAAGCACCCGTCACATTAATAAACATTCCAATAACTAAAATTTTAAGAGCACGCGGCATACTCATCCCCCTTTCTCGCCTAAAAAAGCTCATGAAAAAAACGAAACCTAAAACGGCTTCGTACGAATCGAATGATCATAGCACATTCATTCTATCTGTCTATTTCACATTTTTCAACTGATGAGCTTGAAAAAATCTAACAAATATTGTTTGAAAAATGTAAAATAAATAGAAAAAGGGATAATGTTATGGAAATGGTATTATTATTCTTAGGATTTCTTGCATGTCTCATTTCGCTTGGCTATGGATTATATCATCTTGTCAGATATGTGCTAAAAAAGGAAAAATGTTTCTCTAAGAGACTCTTTTGGCCGCTTTTGATAGGAGGCCTGGTGCTGCTCGTCACCGGAGCAGCATTGACAGACCCAGACGCTGCAGCAGCAAATGCCGAGAAAAAATATTCAGCGCTAAACGCCGAATATAAAAGCCTTACAAAAGAGCATGAAGCACTAGAGAAAGAATATGAAGCAGCCAGTTCTAAAGCAAAGAAGTTGAAGGACAACACAAAAGACCAAGACAAACTACAGCAGCTTGAAAAAGAAAATAGTGATCTAAAAAAGACTCAGAAATCATTAAAAGCAGAAATGAAAGAGCTTCAAGAAAGTCAAAAACAGCTCAAAGAAGATACAAAAACAGTAAAGGCTGAAAATGAAGCACTGCAGCAAGATAAAACACAGCTTGAAAAGCAATTAAAAGAGACGAAAAGCCAAACTGCAAGTTCACAAGAAAACGCTGGAAGTTCTTCTAGCAATACGAATAAAAGTAATGAAACCAAAACAGCTGCCACAGCAGAAGGCTGTAATATAAAAGGCAGCAAAAGCGGCATCTATCACACACCGGGCAGTACATACTATGACCGGACAACCGATCCGGCTGAAATGTTTTGCTCAGTTGAAGAAGCTGAAGCCGCCGGTTACCGGCCGCCAAAACGATAAACAAAAAGCTCCAGAACCTCTGGAGCTTTTGCTGTTTCACAACGACGATTTAATAACCTTCTTATAATAAAGAACGGACAGAAAGCCAAAAATGGAGTAGAGCGCGGTGTATAACACCATCACCAGAATCATCGGCGCCCACACCTCTGATCCGAATAAGAACCAGCCGGATTGGACGGCAAAGTAGCTGTGGAAGAGGCCGACAACAAGCGGAATGCCGAAGTTATACATTTGTTTGATGCGTATTCCCTTCATCAAATCGCCTTGTGTAAACCCGAGTTTTCTCAAAATCGTATAATTCGGTTTTTCATCTTCACTCTCACCCATTTGTTTAAAATAAAGGATACAACCTGATGTAATCAGAAACGTTAAACCTAAGAAGCCGACGATGAACATCACGATACCAAACAGTGATTTTTGCGCAATGCTTGCATCCAGGCTTGATAAATGCTGGTCTTTCTTGTTCACCTTTTGAAATAGCTCATTCGCTTTATCCAGCTGGTCTTCATGCTTCACATTGACGGTGATACATTCAGATTGCGCCAGCTGAATACGGGGATCTTTGTTTTTGTTCAGATATTGAAACAGGCTGTCATCCACTATGACAGCGGGCAATCCCCCGCTCGTAAACGGAAAGGAGAGAAGAAATTCTTTCCTTAACCCTTTGTATTGTAGAGATGTCGTCTTATGCTTGCTTTTCACTTTTATGCTGCCTGAATCTTTTAAGCCCATGATTTTTTGCAGTAAATCGTTATATCCGGATAAAACGGCTTCTTCTTCTGGCACATCGACCTGTTCCACCTCTTTGTCACTCACAACCGCAAGCTGCATGTTATGGGGGTCACCCTGCATTTCCTTCGGGTCTCCATCCATAATATTTGCAATGTCAACATTCACTTGCAGGAAAGGGGTTTCTTTTTTCACATATGAAATGTTGCGTTCATTCAAACTGCTTTCAAATGTTTTGGCATCTTTCTCATTCATAAATGAAAAATCAGCCGCTACATTTTGTTCAGCGGTCTTTTCTGCCGAGTAATACGAAATATAAGCGAGCGATAACAGCCCAATGGCGAGCGCTGAAACGGTTGTAATAATCGTCAATAACAACGCGTTCGATTTCATTCTGAACATGATTGATGACAGTGACAGGACTTCGGAGATATGTAAGTAGCCGCCCTTGCTTTTTCGAATGATGTTCGAGATAAACGTAACCGAACCTTTATAAAAGAGAAACGTTCCGACAATGACAGTCCCCAGAATAAAGCTCATCGCGCCGAACAGTTCATTCAGGGTCTTAAATTTACCGCCAAACAGCTCAGAAGACACATAGTATCCTGTCAAAATCAGCACGATGCCTAAAGCGCCGATCAGCATCTGGAAAAATGATATTCTCTTCACTTGGTCTTCAGTAGATGACGTCACTTTAAACAAAGATAAAATACTTTGTTTTTTGATAAACGTATAATTCATCACCATGATTAAAAGGTAAATGCCGCAGAATACAATGATCGTTTGGATCAAGGCCTGACCGGAAAAATGCAGTTTCGCATCAGCTTTGACGTCGACAATTTTGAACAGAATCATCAGGACAAGCTTCGATATCGAAAACCCCGCAGCTACCCCGATCGCTAAGGAACTGAAATACAGCATCATATTTTCCGCACTTAAGATGCGAAAGATTTTATGCTTCGTCATTCCGATTAATTGAAAAAGCCCGATTTCTTTACTCCGTCTCTTAATAAAAATCGTATTGGCATATAATATGAAGATCGACACCACGACCACAAGCAAAATCGAAGCGGTTTTAATGGCAGCGGCTCCCTTGATTGAAGACTTCACTTCATTAATCGCAGGATCATATTGGAGTGTGACAAAGGCGAAATAAAGCGCCACGCTAAAAATCAGCGCAAACACATACAAATAGTAATTCCGAAGATTCTTTTTCAGATTTCTTAGGATGAGCTGATTAATGTTCATGCTGCACCCCGCCTAACACGCCTTGCGTTTTCATGATGTCCTGGAAAAACGTTTGTCTGTCTTGGTCTCCTTTATTTAGCTGTGTATACATTTGCCCGTCCTTAATAAAAATCACTCTTCCGCAGTAGCTGGCAGCGACAGGGTCATGGGTGACCATGATAATCGTAGCATTGCGTTTCTGATTGAGCTGGCTCAGCTTGTTTAATAGATCAGAGGCTGATTTTGAATCAAGCGCGCCCGTCGGCTCATCTGCGAAAATAATGCTCGGTTCATGAATAAATGCTCTCGCGGCAGATGTGCGCTGCTTCTGGCCGCCGGAAATTTCATTTGGGTACTTATCACGGAGTTCATCAATGCCCAGCTCTTTCGCCACCGCTTCGAACTTGCGAATCGCTTCGCTTTTGGGCATTTTTGTAATCGACAACGGCAGGAGGATATTCTCTTTTACTGTCAACGTATCCAGCAGATTGTAATCTTGAAAGATAAAACCTAAATGCTGTTTTCTGAATTCAGCCAGCTGCTTTTCCTTCATTGATGTCATGTCATTTCCGTCAATGTTAATGGTTCCGTCACTGACCTGATCAATGGAGGACAGAACATTGAGCAAAGTTGTTTTCCCAGAACCTGACGCCCCCATAATACTGACAAATTCACCTTTTTGAATATGAATATCAATGCCTTTGAGCACTTCTTGTTTATTCAGCTTGTTTCCATAGCTTTTTCGAATTTTATTCGCTTGTAAGATCATCATTCCTATAATCTCCTTTATATTGGATACTCTCATTATAAAAAGGAATGCCGGGCTTTTCCTTCGATACGGCGAACAAAAAAGAAAAGCATGTGACATTTTCGTCACACGCCTATGACTCGTTCAAATTGATTCCGTTTGGGGAAAGTTAATGTAAAAACGGTTCCCGCACCGGACTCCGAACGTACATCAATATGGATCATTAACGGGGCCGCGGCTTTTTTCGCCAAGTACAGCCCCATGCCAGTGGACCCTTGATTATGGTGGTCCGTTGTGGATGTAAATCCTTTATCAAAAATGCGGGGCACATCTTTGAGATCAATGCCCCTGCCAAAGTCCTTCACTTCAAGCTGCGTCTGCTCCCCTTTTTGAACGCTTTTGATTTCAATGTCGGAGGCTTCGCTGTATTTCACCGCGTTTGTCAGCAGCTGCCTGATGATAAACGCCAACCATTTTGCGTCGCTTAGCACTTCCTCAGCCTCCAGCTGAATATCAAAGCCGATCCCTTTTTGGATACACCACGACTGTAAATCTTTGATTTCCTTAAAAATGATGGGCTGAAGCTGAATGCATTCTACAGACAGATCATTCTCAATAAATGACATGCGCTTTTGATGAAGCTGCTGGTCAAGAAGCAGGTGAATACGCAGCCATTCATATGACAGCTGGGATTTCAAAGCTTGGTCTTCCATTCTATCGATGAGTAAATGCATCGCTGTCAATGGAGTTTTGACCTCGTGAATCCATGCCATCAGCTCATCTTTTTCATTTTCTAATGCCAAGCGATGCCGGGCTGCGGTTTGTTTTAAATGCTCCGTTTGTCCGGTAATGCTTCGTTCAACCATCGATTCAAACGGCGTTTCCGGTTCATTTATCGCTGTCACATCAAGATTGTTCTCCCAAGTTTTCAAGCTTTTATAAAACGCCGTTTCTTTCAGATAGCGGACCCAAATGAAAATGATAAAAAACAAGATACACAAATACACCATATAAAGAACATTGTTAAATGAAATCGAGGAATCAACAAAAGCAATGAAGAGCATCAAAACCTGCTGAAACAAAAACACGGCAATCCAGCTTCGCCTTTCAGTAAGGAATGCTTTAATCATAGAAATGATCCTCTTCCTTCGCCATGTAGCCTTGGCCGACTTTCGTCTCGATATATGTGCCAAGCTGCAGGGCGTCCAGTTTTTTTCGCAGGCGATTGACATTGACGGTCAGCGTATTATCACTCACAAACCGCTCATCGTTCCACAAGCTTCTGATCAGCTCTTCACGGCTGACAATCTTGTTTTTTTGTTCTATTAATTGTTTGAGAATGAACATTTCATTTTTCGTCAGTTCAACAGAGCCTTTGTCATTGCTGACGAGATTCTGCTCCGCGTCTATGGCAGCCCCGCACCACGTTTTGAGCGTGCTCGGCTCTGTATTATAATGATACACACGCCGGAAGATCGCTTGGATTTTCGCAATCAGCACATCAAAATGAAACGGCTTTTGAATAAAGTCATCTGCCCCGAGCTGCATGGACATCACCATATCAGCAGGATGATCCCGGGAGGATAAAAAGAGAATCGGAACATTTGACCGGGAGCGGATCAGCCGGCACCAATGAAACCCGTCAAATTTAGGAAGCTGAACATCAATAATGACACAATCAGGCTTAACCGCTGCAAATTCCTGCAGCACTTGACTAAAATCTTGAATGCCATATACATCATAAGACCATCCCGTTAAACGATCCTTGATTTCATGAAACAGCGATTCATCATCTTCAATCAGCAAAAGTTTAAACAATCGACTCACCGCGCTTTTTCCTTTTTTATTCAAGTGTATAGCAAAACACCATCATACGCCATAGAGAAAGCCGGCTGTCTCAGCCGGCTCGTACGCATTATAATTCTCTTCTTAACGCTGTCAGCACGTTGGTTTTGGTCGCTTTTCTCGCCGGGTTCATCCCGGAAATCACGGCTACCCCTCCGCAAATCACCACAGCGATGATCACAAGGCTGGCCGGGATGTAGGAGAAGGTGTAATTCAAATCGCCCGCATCACTTCCGCTTGTCGCCGCGAGAATCATCGGGACAGCCAGATTGACAAGGAAGCTTACGCCGTAAGAAATGATAATCCCAATCACACAGCCTAAAATTCCGATATACGCGCTTTCCATCAGGAACATTCGGCGAATGATGGACGGACTCGCCCCAATCGCTTTCATAATGCCAATCTCCTGCGTTCTTTCTGTCACCGCCATCGTCATCGTGTTAAAAATGCCGATCGCAGAGATGATAACCGCGATACATCCGACAAAGATCAGGCCGATTTTGAAGACCATGAAGAAGGTGTTGGCGCCCTCAAGCTCGGTAGTAACTGATGTGACATAGTATCCATCATCTGTCAGATCACTTGTCAGCTGTTCCACGTTCTCAAATTTATCAGCAAAAACGCCAGTGTTTTTTTCAACATTTCCGCCTTTGAAATCTAAGAATTCCGAAAAATCCTTCTTGAATTGATCACTGATGAAAATGTTTGAGTCCTCCATCCAATCTTGAGATGGCTTTTTTGTAATACCGACAATTTTAAAATCATATGTTTTTGTTTTTTCAACATCCCCTGTTTTAGGATTTGTTTTTGATACACTTAATTCAATCGTTTTGTTCAGAATATCTTTTGTATAGCCATCTGGTTCTTTTATATCTTCCGGGTTTCCTTTTGCTTCCTCTATTTTTTTGTTATACGCTTCCGATTCTTTTTTCGTCAATAATCCCTTTGCAAAGTCGTATCCTACTACAATTTCATTTTCCGACTTTGCGACTCTTCCTTTATCCAACTCCATATTGGCCTTTAGTTCATCGTTCATATTGGTAAAGATGAGATTAGAACTTTCATTTGTGCGATTGCCTAAAGTTGCTTTGTTTGGTTCATACACTTGTGTTCTTTCTACAACTGACCTTACATGATCATACTTCTCTAAATCTGCTTTTTTAATGGGCTTATCGCCTTCCTTGCCCATTACACTGACTTTCGTCACAACCTGCTGGCTCATCGTCATATCCGTAATCGTCTTTTGTATCCCGAATCCAACCGACGACAGCACAACCAAAAACGCACACGCCATTGTTGTCGCAAGAATTGTCATAAAGACACGGAGCCTGTTTTTCTTCATATTTCTTCTGATAAAATGAACCTGATCCTTAAACCTCAACCGTAATTCCTCCTTTTAACACACCGTCATGAAGCTGAAATTTCGAATGTCCGATAGAAGCGACTTCATCATCGTGGGTAATGATCACAAATGTAATGCCCCGCTCGCGGTTCAGCTGCTGAATCAAATCCAGCACTTCCTGTTCCGTTTCTGAATCAAGGCTTCCCGTCGGCTCATCCGCTAAAATAATGGATGGATTTAAAATCAACGCTCTCGCAATACTGACACGCTGCTGCTGGCCGCCTGACAGTTCATTCGGATAATGAGCGGCGTGATTCTCCAGACCGACGCGTTTCAGCATGTCCTGCACCTTTTGCTTGCGCTCAGACGGTTTGATCCCTTTTAACGCCAGCGGCATTTCAACATTTTCATACGTCGTTAACCCCGGGATGAGCTGAAAGCTTTGAAAAATAAACCCAAAGTGTTCAAGGCGGAACTGAGCCCATTCCTTTTCATTAAAGCCAGTGACATCAGTTCCGTTAATGACAATCCGCCCTTTTGTCGGCGATATGTAGCCGGAAATTAAATTCAAAAGCGTTGACTTCCCCGACCCGCTTCGTCCGACTATACAGGCGATTTCACCTTTCGCCACGCTTAATGAAACATCTTTCAATACTGGCACTTCATTCTCACGGCCTTTTTTTCCGATCGTGAAAGAATGGTCGATATGCTGAACATCAATCATATTTTTCTCTCCCTTACACATGTTTTGTTTTTTTATAAATCGCAAAATAACTGATGAAGAAACCAATTACCGCGCCTGCAGCCATGCCAATGAGATAGCCTGCAAAGCTCTCGCTGGCAGAAAATCCAAAATAGCCAAATCCCATGATTCCTATGATAATAACGATGATCTGCACCGGACGGTCAAGCGGCTTCCATAAGAAGAAGTACCCGTTTCTTTCATTAGACAGTTTGACAAAACTAATATAGCCGATGATGTAGAAGATGATAGTCATGATAGCCGGAATCACTAAATAATGAGGTGAATTCTCCACCCATTTCGAGTCTACATAGGTTATCGGAATGAAATACTGCACCCATTTAGGTATTGGACCATGGATAAAATCAATTGATCCGCCAAAAAGGATCTCGAGGTTGATCGCAGGCAGGCTGATGAGTAAAAATGGCGAAATGGCCACGGTAAATGAGACCAAAAGCTGTGCAAAAATATTGCCTGTCAGAGCTCCTCCTGCCATAACAAGCGAATAAGCCAGCATGCTGACAATGATCATTCCAAGGCTGTAATTGTGAAAATAAACGGCCTGATCTGGCTTCAAAAGCATGATCAGCAAAACAGACAAAACATAACCTATGAGCTGCGGCACCACAATCACCATTCCGCCGGTAAGGAACTTCGCATTAAATATCTGCCCTCGTGTATATGGAAGGCTTAATGTAAAATCAAAGAAGCTCTTGCTACGTTCAATTCCAAGCTGGCTGACCGCTAAAACGACTCCCCAAATCCAAAAGAATGAAATGAATGTGCCGTTTAAATAATCAACACTGAATACGCAGGGGCCGACCCACTCGTTCTGATTAGCCACGCAGCCTTGATATGAGATGTACGTATTTAATACGGTAAAAGGATTGCTAAGCATAAATACCAAAAAAATCATGATGAGCAGCGCTTTATTTTGCTTCCACTCTTTATAAAATAGCCCGGAATCCGGCACATCACTTCCCTCCAAACCGAAAGTATTTCTTAATGTTTCGTTTTCTTATAAATAGAGAAGTAGCTCACAAAAAATCCAACTACGGCTCCAATAATCATTCCAAAAATGTAACCCATGATGGAATGTCCGGCTGAATATCCAAATAAACCAAAACCAAGAATACCGAAAGACATAACCAGAATTTGTACAGGACGGTCTAATCTGTTCCAAAGGAAAAAGTGTCCGTTTCGCTCACTTGGATGCTTTTTGAAGCTTATATAGCCAATCAAGTAAAACAGAATGCTCATGGCAGCTGGAATCAATAAAATATATTTACTGTCAGACAGCCATCCATTTGCAACGTAACCAATAGGTACAAGATATGATAAATTGCTTGCCAGGGAGAAATACGCCTCAGGGGAAGGGAACATTTCCCATATACTCACACCAAAAACAACTTCAAAGTTTCCAACCGGCAATGCAACAATTAAATATGGTAATGCCGCAGCAGCAAAGGCCGTTAATAACTGGGCAAAAACATTCCCCGTTAATGCCCCAGCGGCCATCAACAAACAGTAAGCCATAAAACTAATGACGATTACTCCAACACTGCCGTGCTCAAAAAAGTAGACGTGTTCAGGGTTATAGACAAGAATTAGCAGCCAAGCAAGTAAAAAGCCAAGCAATTGCGACAGCATAATCACTAAACCGCCTAACCAAAATTTCGTCTGGAAAATTTGGCTTCTGTTATATGGGAGGCTTAATATAAAATCCATCGTGTCTTTCGAACGTTCCATTCCCAAGAAGCAAACCGCCAAAATGACACCTGGCATCCAGTTGATGTCTATCAGATTGCTTACTCTATAATTGACAATAAAATCACAATATTGCGGGTCTTGATGAGCAAGACATCCTTGATAAGACAAATACGTATTCACAATAGAGAGCGGATTTGCCAGCACTAAAAACACAATACTTAGCAAAATCACCACTTGATTCTGTTTCCACTCTCGATAGAGGAGACCTCGGTCTACCATCTCCGCTTCCCTCCAAACTTCGCAATGAACACTTCTTCCAAGTTGACAGGAAGCTCGTTCCACACTTTTGGCTTCAGCTTTCTTAAAAAGTTCTTCTTCTCTTCGTCGCTTTTCGGAATCAGGACCGTATAGAACACGCCGGCCTGATCGAGCATCGGAATATTTTGTTCTCTGATCTCCAAGTTGACATCTGTATCAAACGCCATTTGAATTTTGATGTATTCCTCTTTTAGCTCATCAAGATCCATCACATTCGTCAGCCTGTTATCTTCGAGAAAACCGATTCTGTTGCACATCCGCTCTATGTCCTCAAGCCGGTGGGAGGTGATCAGAATGCTCGTATCACGCTCCGCCACTTCATCGACCATCAGCTGCAGCACATCATGCCTTGTCACCGCGTCTATTCCGTCTGTCGGCTCATCAAGGAGAATCAGCGCCGGTCTCGCCGCAAACGACAGAACGAGAGACAGCTGTTTTTTCAGGCCCGTCGACAGCTCACGGTACTTTTTCGTTTCTGGAATTTCGTATCTATTCATCAACTCATTCGCGTAGGTGACGTCAAATTTCGGATAAATTCTTCTCAGGATGTCGACAAGCTGCTTATATGTATACTTGTCGTAGAAAGGGTTTTGAACGGGCATGTAGATAATATTTTGTTTGACCTTCGGATGCTTTTTGATTTCTACGCCGTCAAACAAAATCGTCCCGCTGTCTGCGAAAATGATTTGCTGGATTAAACGGAGCATCGTCGTTTTGCCTGACCCATTGCGGCCGAGGAGCCCGAAGATTTCTCCTTTTTCAATCGTTAATGAAACATCTTTTAATACTTGATTGCCGTCAATCGTTTTTGACAGCTGCCGTAATTCAATCATCCTCTTGCCCGCCTTTCACATCCATGCTGATTTCCTTCATCCATTTTTGCAGTTTTTCCAGCTCAACCCCTGCATAATGGGCATCGATGATGAGCTGTTTAAGTTGCTCTTTAATCATCGTCATCTTCCCTTCAACCAAAGTTGTTTTCGCTTGCTCCGAAATATAGGTCCCTCTGCCCCGCAGCGTTTCGATAATCCCTTCACGCTCAAGCTCTTTGTACGCTTTGCTGACAGTGTTCGGATTCGCAATAATGATCGTCGCCAATTCTCTGACAGAAGGAAGCTTATCACCAGGCGTCATGATCCCTTTTAAACAAAGCTCTTTCATTTGCTGAATGATTTGTTCGTAAATGGGTGTTGAGCTTCTTGGATCGATTTGAATCATTTACTTCCCTACTTTCTATACGATCTGAACCTTTTATAAATAAAACTGATCAATTATACTTTTTTGCCATTCAAAACCGATCATCACAAGAACAAGAAAAAAAGAACAAGCGATCACAGATGCCGCGATCAGCATCGGCAAGTTACGTTTGTTTCGTTTTTTATGTTTCATAACTGCCTCCTTCATTTCAATCTAAATTGACTAATCTATTTTGAGTGTCTATAGTGTATTACATCAATTAGTACACTCAATACAATAAATACTTTTACGCCTAAAGTCAATCCTTTTTTTACAAAAAAACGGACCCTTAGTCAAAAGGGTCCGTTTCTTACACATCAAGAGGGTGATGCAGGATCATATTATTTTGCAAAGCTTGAAGCTGAAGCCTCATTCTGTACAGCTGTTCTCTCTGCTGGTCATTTGACGACAGCCACAGCTTATTTAAAGCATTTACCGCATTTTCAAGCTGCATTTGCGCGTCACTGTATTCTTGGTCGTTATAATGCTCTTGTTTTGAAGCGAGTTTAAGCTGTTCTTCAGCATCATCATACGCCTGCATACATTGCTGGAGATGTTCATCTACTGATTGTCTTGTTGCCACAGTAACCCCTCCTCTTGGTAATGGAAACAATCCATCACTCATATTGTAGCCCCATCTCACTTCGTTCAATAAAGTAATTTATGGTCGATATTCATTTGTTCTCTTGTGAAATGCGTGCTACAATTTTAGGATGCAATCGTACGCAAGGAGGCACATGAATTGTGATGCAGAACAATCCTTTTCCTTATTCAAATACGGAAAAACGCTATCATACATTGAATTATCATCTTAGAGAACATTTCGGCCATAAGGTGTTTAAAGTGGCGCTTGACGGCGGCTTTGACTGTCCGAATCGGGACGGCACCGTTGCCCACGGCGGCTGCACTTTTTGCAGCGCAGCAGGTTCAGGCGATTTTGCCGGAAACCGGGCCGATGATTTAATTACGCAATTCCATGACATCAAAAACCGCATGCACGAAAAATGGAAGGACGGAAAATACATCGCTTATTTTCAGGCCTTCACCAATACTCACGCGCCGGTTGAGGTGCTTCGTGAGAAATTTGAATCCGTTCTCGCCCTAGACGATGTGGTCGGCATTTCGATCGCCACACGTCCGGACTGTCTGCCCGATGATGTCGTTGACTATTTGGCAGAACTGAATGAACGCACGTATTTGTGGGTGGAGCTTGGGCTTCAAACGGTTCATGAACGGACTGCTCTTCTGATCAACCGCGCACATGATTTTAACTGTTATGTGGAAGGCGTCAATAAGTTAAGAAAACACGGCATACGTGTCTGCTCGCATATTATCAACGGACTGCCTTTGGAAGACCGGGACATGATGATGGAAACCGCAAAGGCCGTCGCAGATTTGGACGTCCAGGGCATTAAAATCCACCTGCTGCACCTATTGAAAGGCACGCCGATGGTCAAGCAATATGAAAAGGGAAAACTGGAATTCCTTTCTCAAGATGAATATGTGCAGCTCGTTTGTGATCAGCTTGAGATCATTCCGCCGGAAATGATCGTTCACCGCATTACAGGTGACGGACCAATTGAATTGATGATCGGGCCGATGTGGAGCGTCAACAAATGGGAAGTGCTTGGCGCCATTAATAAAGAACTTGAAAATCGCGGCAGCTATCAAGGGAAGTTCTTCCAGCATCTTGAGGAGGAATCAGCTCTATGATTTTGAAAAAAATTCTTCCTTACAGTAAAGAACTGCTGAAAATGGCAGCGGGGGAAGGAGATATCGTCATAGATGCAACGATGGGCAACGGCCATGATACGCAGTTTTTAGCGGAGCTCGTCGGTGAAAACGGCCATGTGTACGCATTCGACATCCAAGAATCAGCCGTAGCCAACACGAAGGATCGGCTCGGTAAGACATATCAAGAACGAACAACGTTATTTCACAAAAGCCATGACAAAATCGCTGAATCCCTCCCGCCGGAAACACATGGCAAAGTGGCTGCCGCTGTGTTTAACCTTGGCTATCTGCCGGGCGGGGACAAGTCGGTTACGACCAACGGAAATTCAACCATCAAAGCGATTGAGCAGCTTCTCAGCATCATGAAAGATGGGGGCTTGATTGTTCTGGTTGTTTATCATGGCCACCCGGAAGGCAAAGCTGAAAAAAACGACGTGCTCGATTTTTGCCGAGACTTGGATCAGCAATCAGCCCGTGTGTTAACATATGGATTTATCAATCAGCAAAATGATCCGCCATTTATTGTCGCCATCGAAAAAAAAGCTCAAATCAGCAAATGATTTGAGCTTTTTTCTTTGAGTTTTTCATCCAGGCTATTTTTTGAAATTTTCGATAGGCTCTGCCGTTGATATAAAAGAAAAAGGAGGTTTTTCCGCTGGCTTTGATCAGCTTCTTCGCGAGCCGGCCCATTTCCTTTTGGCCCGCCACTTTATCATCTGACAAATAAACGCCCAGCAAGCCGCGATTGATTAAACGATGGAAGTTTTCATGCGGAATGCCGTGCAAATGTTCATCGGCTTTTTGGATAAAGTGTTCAAGCCGCTTCATCATTTCTTCATGCGATTGATAATACGAGCAGAAATTCAAGTCCCCTTCCAGCAAGTCCTCCTCCTGATCAATCAAATAATCGAGCAGAATGTGAAGACCTTGTATGTAAGGAAAATAACTATTGCGAATTTTTTTAGCGGTGTTTTCCGTGAAATCAGGCTGGAATGAATACGCAACAAGACAGAAAATGCCTAATGTAGAGCCTGCACAAGCCGAAAATTCATACCATTCCATCTCAGGAAGCTCTGATTCATATTGAGTAAACCACTTCTCAAGCCTCGGAACACGCTCATGCTCAATGACGTGCTTATGCACCTGCAAATCGCAATAATAGCCGCATAGTTCAAGCAGATACGGTTTAATCATGTCGTAGTGCTCAATTGAACCAAGAACACGCTGACACGTTTTGACCAATTCATGCAAATACCCGCTGTCATCCTGTTCTTCTCTGAATTGATAATAATTGCGCGGCTCCGCTCCCACTGTCAGTGCGTCCTGCATTGAGGCGTGGAGCATCCGAAAATCCTGCGGGTCAAGTGAGGTGCTGCGGTCGCACAGATTGTCCAGATAATCACTGATCGTTTGATACGCGATGATAAACTCGACACATTTCTGCTTTTGATTGCCTGACAATAACGCCAGTATGCCGCCGCCTTCACAGTGAAACGTTTTGTCTCGAATACTTGCGGTTGCCTGTGCTTTTAATTCACTGTTATGAATTGATTCTGATTTTCGCTTCCATATGTCCAGCTCTTGATGAACGAGCGGAAAAATATCTCGATATACTTTTGCCATCAGTCCAAAAGGATGTTCCGGTACTGTCAACACATGCACCCCCAATTCGTTCAAATATATTGATCAGTAAACGCTCTTGCTGCTTTAAAGACATCTTCTCTTTCGGGTTCATTAAAAATTTCATGATAAAGCCCTTCCCACTCTCTGTACGCTTTATTTCGGGAAGCAACACCTGAAAACCACTTGATCACCATCGTTTTGTCAACAAGCTTGTCGTCACCTGCCTGCATCACAAGAAGCGGCACTCTCAAAAACGCATCTGTCGGCACCATCGCTGACTCAATTGTTTTCAATAGTTCTCTGTACCACCTGACAGATACTTTCCTGACGTATAACGAGTCGTTTTGGTCGGCCTCGATGACATCCTCATTACGCGTCGCCATATCAATTGATAAACCCGAATCAACCCTAAGCGACGGAGCGATGACATTTAGGCCTCTTGATGCAAGATCAAGCGCTTTATTGACTTTAATTTGCAGTCCGAGACACGGTGATGATAAAATAATTCCCGTGATCCGGGGATTTCTTTGCTGTTTAAACCATTCAATCGCGATCAGGCCGCCCATGCTGTGTCCAAGAAGAAAAACCGGCAGCTCAAAGGTTCGTGCTTTATCTATCCAAGTATCTACTTCATCAATGTATTCTTGAAATGAGCGAATATGACCTCTTGCCCTTGTCGTTGTTCCCTGACCCGGCAAGTCGCCCATGACAACGTGATAACCCGAAGATCTCCACATTTCAATCAGCCATTTATATCGTCCGTGATATTCACTTGCTCCGTGAATCATCACAATGACTGCAACAGGTCTGTCTGCTTTCCAGGTCCACATGCTCTTCACCTCATACGAAATTTAAATAGAGAAAGAAGGATGAATATTATGATCTACCCTTATAAGAAACATATGCCAGATATCCACCCAACAGCCTTTGTAGCTGATAACGCAACAATTACCGGTGATGTTGTTATCGGAGAACAGTCCAGCATTTGGTTTTCTGTTGTCATAAGGGGAGATGTCGCGCCGACCAGAATCGGAAACAGAGTCAATATTCAAGATTTAAGCTGCCTCCATCAAAGCCCGAACCGGACGCTTCTCATTGAAGATGACGTCACGATAGGCCATCAGGTTACACTTCATAGCGCTGTCATCCGCAAGAATGCCTTAATCGGCATGGGCTCAATCATTTTGGACGGAGCCGAAATTGGCGAAGGCGCCTTTATTGGTGCCGGCAGTCTTGTGCCGCCGGGAAAAACCATTCCGCCTGGCCATCTCGCCTTTGGCCGTCCTGCAAAAGTCATCCGCCCTTTGACGGAAGAAGACCGGCAAGATATGCAGCGAATACGGTCGGAATATGTAGCAAAGGGCCAATACTATAAATCACTTCAATAAACATAAGACCTGCTTCGTCTTACTTTACCATTTTTCAAATTATGTTTGAAAGCAATAACCATCGGTTACCCGGGCGTAATGACCGTTCGGGTTTTGATTTTTCCATCAAACATTCACATATGGCATCAAACGTATGACTTTTATCTTATCATAAAACATGATTCACAACTGTAGGCAGCCGCTCAAAAACACATTCCTATTCTTTCCTGTTCTTGATTTTCTATGAGCACACACAAAAAGAGCTCACTGTGAGCTCTTTTTGTCAACTGATATTTCGTTCGCTGGCAATAGACATTTTTCTTATGGAAACCTTTTGCATAATACAGCAAGTAAGATGAGAAACCAAACCGGTCCGACAATCACGGATCCTCCTGTATCAGAACTGTAAGCCATAAGAATAAAGATAAATGCTAAAAATGC
This sequence comes from Bacillus sp. 0209A, assembly GCF_036765095.1. NCBI lineage: Bacteria > Bacillati > Bacillota > Bacilli > Caryophanales > Bacillaceae > Bacillus > Bacillus sp. 0209A. The sequence continues at coordinate 48,470 of NZ_JBAIZV010000006.1, read as the reverse complement.
CAATGATATTTAAGACGCAAACAGAAAAAAACGGATTGGTAATCAATAATGATGGAGAAATAAAGGTATCATAACAAGGCTTTCGACGAATCGAAAGCCTTGTCTGTTACACAAAGATGACTTCTTTAGGCTGATGGTTCAGCTCTTCAGGCATATAGCGTTTTTCGATATTGATGCTATGCCAGATCATAAAGATCAGTACAGTCCAGATTTTACGGCTGTTATCTGCCTTGTCCGCACAATGGTCTTCAAGAAGCTGCAGGACATACTCCTTGTGGATATAAGCATCCGTTTGGCTTTCCTGAATAATATTCCGCACCCATTCGTTCATTTCGTTTTTCAGCCAATGACGGATCGGTACAGGGAAACCGAGCTTTTTGCGGTTTAATACGTGTTCAGGCACAATTCCTTCAGCGGCTTTGCGAAGAAGATACTTCGTCGTGCCGTTCTTCGTTTTCAGCTCATCAGGAATTTTCGAAGCAACATCAAATACAACTTTATCCAAGAATGGCACACGGAGTTCTAAAGAATTCGCCATCGTCATTTTATCCGCTTTTAACAAAATGTCCCCGCGCATCCAAGTGTGGATATCGACATACTGCATTTTATTAATATCGCTGTATGAGTTGCTCTCTGTAAAGTAAGTCTTCGTCACATCGCGATATGAAAGGTTCGGATTATAATGCTTCAGCAGCTGTTTTTTGACAGACTCTTCGAAGATCTTCGCGTTACCGATGTAACGATCTTGAAGCGGTGTGCAGCCGCGTTCAAGCAGGCTCTTTCCTCTCATGCCCTCAGGCATGACAGCCGCAACGTGCAGAAGCATCTTTTTCAGGCCGGACGGAATGCGTTCAAACGGTTTAAGGGATAGCGGCTCACGGTAAATGTTATATCCGCCGAAGAGCTCGTCCGCACCTTCACCTGATAAAGCAACCGTTACATGTTTTTTCGCTTCTTTTGCAACAAAGTACAATGGAATCGCTGCCGGATCAGCAAGCGGATCATCAAAATGCCATACGATCTTTGGAAGCTCGTTCATGTATTCCTCAGGCGAAATGACTTTGCTGATATTCTCAATGCCTAACGCCGCGGCGGTTTCTTTCGCTACATCAACTTCACTGAAGCCCTGCTGCTCAAATCCGACAGAGAATGTTTTTAAGCTCGGATGCAATTCCTTCGCTACAGATACAATAAAGGAAGAATCAATTCCGCCAGACAGGAATGAACCGACAGGAACGTCACTTCTCATATGAACATTTACAGAGTCATAGATCGCGTCTCTAACTTCTTTCACAAGCTTATCTTCTTCAGTCTGAACTGGTTTGAAGTTCGCTTTGAAATACGTTTTGAATGTGATATCGCCATCTGGGCGGATTGTAAACTGTGAACCCGGCTCTATTTTTTTCACATTGGCATCAAGCGTGTTTGGTTCAGGAACGAATTGGAATGACATGTACTGCTGCAATGCCTCTTTATCTATTTCAATATCATTTTGAGCAACCATTAAACTTTTTCTCTCTGAGGCAAAATAAACCTGATCATTGATCGTTGTGTAATACAATGGTTTAATGCCGAACGGATCTCTTGCTCCATACAGCACATGATCGTTTTTATTCCAAATCAGAAAGGCAAACATACCGCGCAGTTTGGACGCGGCTTCTTCTTTGTAGTGACGATAAGTCGCAAGAAGAACCTCTGTGTCCGAATCCGTGTTGAATGTATACCCCTTTGCTTCAAGTTCTTCTCTCAGTTCAATATAGTTATAGATTTCTCCGTTAAAGATAATCCAATAGGTTTCATCTTCATATGATAAAGGCTGTCCGCCATTTTCTACATCAATAATGCTGAGCCGTCTGAATCCGAATCCAACGTGCTCATCATGGAAATATCCATCACTGTCAGGACCGCGGTGAACGATCATTTGGTTCATTTGTTTGATTAGTTCTTCTTGATCAGCGGTTTGAGCTAACGGATGCTTGTTAAAAACCCCGACAAATCCACACATAGTATTGCCTCCATAATTAAAATTGTCATCATTGAACCCCTATTTATAGACGCTGTGAATAGTATTTGGTTTCACAGTTATGTAAAAATATAAACATGAATACAACGATAAAAAAAGGAAAGCCGCTTAACCAGTAAGCGGCTATAAAATTATTCTCCTAACGCTTCTTTGCGCAGCTGCTCCGCTTTGTCTGTACGCTCCCACGGAAGATCAACATCGTGACGTCCGAAGTGGCCGTACGCAGCAGTTTGTTTGTAGATCGGACGGCGTAAATCAAGCATTTTGATAATGCCGGCAGGTCGTAAATCAAAGTTATTGCGAACAACTTCAATCAGTTTTTCCTCAGAAGCTTTTCCGGAACCGAATGTGTTGATTGAGATTGACACAGGCTGTGCAACACCGATCGCGTAAGCAAGCTGCACTTCGCAAGAATCAGCAAGCTCAGCCGCAACGATGTTTTTCGCAACGTATCTCGCTGCATAAGCAGCAGAACGGTCTACCTTCGTCGCATCCTTGCCTGAGAACGCGCCTCCGCCGTGGCGTGCATAGCCGCCATACGTATCAACGATGATTTTGCGTCCTGTAAGTCCCGCATCCCCTTGAGGGCCTCCGATAACGAAACGTCCTGTAGGGTTGATGAAATATTTTGTTTCTTCATCAATCAGCTCTTCAGGAACAACCGGATTGATAACATGTTCTTTAATGTTGCGCTGGATTTGCTCAAGCGTAATTTCAGGGTGGTGCTGAGTTGAAATAACAATCGCGTCAATACGGACAGGTTTGTTATTTTCATCGTATTCAACGGTTACTTGTGTTTTGCCGTCAGGGCGAAGGTACGGAAGAATATCTTCTTTACGGACTTCACTCAGGCGGCGGGCCAATTTATGAGCAAGTGAAATCGGAAGAGGCATAAGCTCTTTCGTTTCGTTGCACGCATAACCGAACATTAAACCTTGGTCACCCGCACCGATCGCTTCAATTTCTTCATCGCTCATTGTGCCTTCACGGGCTTCAAGCGCTTGGTCTACACCCATCGCGATATCAGCAGACTGCTCGTCAATTGATGTTAAAACCGCACAAGTTTCCGCATCAAATCCGTATTTCGCACGTGTGTATCCGATTTCTTTAATGGTTTGACGAACCGTCTTCGGAATGTCAACATACGTAGATGTTGTGATCTCTCCGCTGACAAGAACCAAACCGGTTGTCACTGACGTTTCACAAGCCACACGCGCGTTAGGGTCTTTCTTTAAAATTTCATCTAAAATGCTGTCAGAAATCTGGTCGCAGATTTTATCCGGATGTCCCTCCGTAACAGATTCTGATGTAAATAAACGACGATTTTTACTCATGATTTGCTTCCTCCTGCACAAGGCCTCCCGATAGACCTTGTATATATGATACGGAACTCGCTCCCTCTTATACAATGTAACGTTATATTAGAGAATGTTAATTGGCATATTTTATGAAATAAAAAAACCTTTTCCATCGAGGAAAGGGTTTGGTCTTTGTGCCTTTCACTCTTATCGCTCAAGGAATCATACAACCTTGCAACAGGTTAGCACCTTGGTTGTCTCACACAGCTGAACCTAATAAATAACAGAGAAACCGGTTGCTGGGCTTCATAGGGCCTGTCCCTCCGCCAGCTCGGGATAAGAGTATCCGCTCAATGAAATATCTTATCGTAAAAGGGTTTGCAATGTCAATATGATTCAGAAGAAATAGGCACCTATATCAAGGGAAAACAATGGAAACGCACACACAAAAAACGATAAATAGTATAGACTATTTGAAAATATATGTTATACTAATTCACAATTAGCAAAACACAAAAAACGATAAAGGAAGGTTTCATATGAACTCAGTTGATTTAACCGCTGATTTACAAGCCTTATTAACAAGTCCAAATGTGTGTCATAATTTATCAGCAGCACAGCTTACAGAAAAAGCACTGTCCCGAAACGAAGGCATTTTAACATCCACGGGTGCCGTTCGGGCGACAACAGGCGCTTACACAGGACGTTCGCCTAAAGACAAATTCATCGTGCAGGAAGAAAGCACGAAAAATAAGATCGATTGGGGTACGGTGAATCAGCCGATTTCAGAAGAAGCGTTTGAGCGGCTCTACACAAAAGTTGTCAGCTATCTGAAACAGCGGGATGAGCTATTTGTTTTTGAAGGATTTGCCGGAGCAGATGAAAAATACAGACTGCCGATTACCGTCGTGAATGAGTTCGCTTGGCACAATTTATTCGCCAGACAGCTGTTTATCCGCCCGGAAGGCCATGATAAGAAAACAGTTGAACAGCCGTTTACCATTCTTTCCGCTCCGCATTTTAAAGCAGATCCAAAAACAGACGGCACACATTCCGAAACGTTTATTATTGTCTCTTTCGAAAAGCGGACGATTTTAATCGGCGGAACAGAGTATGCCGGAGAGATGAAGAAATCCATTTTCTCTATTATGAATTTCCTGCTCCCCGAAAGAGATATTCTATCCATGCACTGCTCTGCCAATGTCGGTCAAAAAGGCGATGTCGCCCTTTTCTTCGGACTCTCTGGAACAGGTAAGACCACCCTGTCAGCCGATGCTGACCGCAAGCTGATCGGCGACGATGAACACGGCTGGTCTGACACAGGCGTCTTTAATATTGAAGGCGGGTGCTACGCCAAATGCATTCATTTAAGCGAGGAAAAGGAGCCTCAAATCTTTAACGCGATCCGCTTCGGGTCTGTTCTCGAAAATGTTGTTGTTGATGAAGAGACACGCGAAGCCAATTATGATGATTCCTTCTATACCGAAAACACGCGGGCGGCTTACCCGATTCATATGATTGACAACATCGTCACACCAAGCATGGCAGGCCATCCTTCAGCCATTGTATTTTTGACGGCTGATGCATTCGGAGTCCTGCCGCCGATCAGCAAACTGACGAAGGAGCAGGCGATGTACCATTTCTTGAGCGGTTATACGAGCAAGCTTGCTGGAACCGAACGCGGTGTAACGTCTCCTGAAACGACGTTCTCCACATGTTTCGGCTCACCATTCCTGCCGCTTCCTGCCCATGTCTATGCTGAAATGCTAGGCAACAAGATCGATGAACACGGCGCAGACGTTTTCTTGGTCAATACCGGCTGGACCGGCGGCGGCTACGGCACAGGCGAACGTATGAAGCTTTCTTACACGAGAGCGATGGTCAAAGCAGCGATTGAAGGCAAATTAGAAAATGCAGAAATGACGACTGACGATATTTTCGGCCTGCATATTCCGGTTCACGTTCCCGGCGTACCTGATCAGATCCTTCAGCCGGAAAACACATGGAACAACAAGGAAGAATTCAGAGAAAAAGCGATCTACCTCGCAAATGAATTCAAAGAGAATTTTAAAAAGTTCGCACATACAGATGCCATTGCGCAGGCAGGCGGCCCTCTCGTTTAAAAAGCAAAAGCCAAGAGCATTTACGCTCTTGGCTTGTTTTAATTGACAGAATGCAGGGACGTCAGCTTGTACGTAATAATGGTCCGGCCGTCTTCCCATTGAAGCTTCTGCACTTCAGCTGTGCCCGACTTTTCGCCGAACTTTGTTTTACGCACGTCCATCGGAATCTCCATCGGATACACACGATATCCGTCTTTTTCCAACGTGAATATATTTTCATCTATGCGAACTTCTTTTCCTTTTGTCACAATCAGTGTATTAAATTCAACAGGCATTCCCAAAGTGAAATCCCCTTTCGTTCTCTTTTTTCTTTATCATAACATATTTCACCGTCAGCGGTTTTTCATCCATTGTGTCAGCTGCCGCACGATACGCCGGTTTTCTTTTGGCGGAAAATAATGTGTGAATTTACTGTAGTACCACGTCTCCACCGGCTTATGCAGCTGTTTTAGCTTCTCTTCAAATAAATAGGAATGCCGAATCGAAACATTTTGGTCTTTTTCTCCATGGATTAACAGCACGGGAGCCTGAATTTTGTTTATTTGGTCAAACGGTGTTCTCCATTTATATGCCTCAGGCACCTTTTTCGGTGTTCCCCCGATGACTCTTTTCATCATTCGCCGCAAATCGTGCCGCTCCTCATATGTAAGGATCATATCGCTGACGCCTCCCCAGGAAACGAATGAAGCCGCATGCCGGCCCATTTCAATCGCAGTGAGCATTCCCATCATTCCGCCGCGGGAAAAGCCGAAAATATGGATTCTGTCCTTTTTGACATTCGGATGCTGCTGAAGCAGGCGAAAAGCAGAAAAAGCATCCTCCCTGTCTTCTCCGGCAAAATCCTCGTTGCCCTCGCCTCCTTGATTTCCTCTGTAGAATGGAGCAAACACAACAAATCCTTGGGACGCAAACTGGATAATCCGGCCCGGCCGAACCATGCCCACGCTTTTAATCCCGCCGCGCAAATATAAAAATCCGTCATACTGTCCCGGTGCCGCCGGCTCAGCAAGAAGCCCCTTTATCCGTAAGCCATTTGAAAGATAACAGATCGTATACAGATGCACATGCTGACTTGGCGACGGAAATCTTCTTTTCTCAACAATCAAAGCAGCCGCCTCCTTTTCTATATGTTTTCCTTACTCTAAACTTACATCCGGCGAACCTGATTAGGCATTCACACATTTTTATACCCATCATACGATATGTAAAGCAAAAAAGGATATTAACTTGATGCTAAATAAGGAGGTTGTCTATGTGAACAAATGGTTAAGGCTGGGATGCGCCTGTGTCGGCAGTATATTTCTGATGATCGCTCTGGCAGCTTGCAAGCAGGAAGAAACACTCACCAAAGTCAAAGTAGCCGAAGTGACCCATTCGATTTTTTACGCGCCTTTATATGTCGCTGAGTCTAAAGGATTTTTCAAGGAACAAGGGCTTGATGTCAATGTAAGCACGACATGGGGCGGCGACAAAACGATGACCTCGCTTCTTTCAAACGGCTCCGACATCGCCCTTGTCGGATCAGAAACATCTATTTATGTCGAAGCGCAAGGAGCTAAAGACCCCGTCATTAATTTCGCCCAGCTGACTCAGACAGACGGAACGTTTCTTGTCGCGAGAGAAGATGCTGAACACTTCGACTGGGATCAGCTGAAAGGAAAAACGTTTCTCGGCCAGAGAAAAGGCGGCATGCCGCAAATGGTCGGCGAGTATGTACTGAACAAACATAAGATTAACCCGCATAAGGATGTTGATCTCATCCAGAACATAGACTTCGCCAATATCGCCAATGCATTTGCTTCTGGAACCGGCGATTATGTACAGCTCTTTGAACCTCAAGCTTCGCTGTTTGAGAAAAAAGGCATCGGCCATATCGCGGCTTCGTTCGGAGAAGAATCAGGCCAGGTTCCTTATACGACTTTTATGGCGAAACAAAGCTACCTGAAGAAACATGAAGACACCGCAGTCAAGTTTACAAAAGCCATTTATAAGGCACAGCAATGGGTGGAAAATCACTCTGCGAAAGAAATCACAGAAGCCATTAAAGGAGAATTTGATGATACCGATCCAGAAGTCATCGAAACATCCATTGACCGCTATAAAAAACAGCATTCGTATTCGCCGGACCCTCTGCTCAACGAAAAAGAATGGGAGCTGCTCCAAACCATTATGGATCAATCGGGAGAACTGCCGAAGCGCATTCCATACAATCAGCTTGTAAATAAACAAATTGCCGAAAAAGTCACCTCGGAAAAATAGGAGGCGCCATCTATGTCTTTCTTACATGTCGACCATGTAACCCATACTTATTTTTCTATTAAAGAAAAAACGACGGCCGTACGGGATATTCATTTCGAGGCCGAAAAAGGTGATTTCATCTCATTTCTCGGCCCAAGCGGCTGCGGAAAAACAACGCTGCTTTCCATTATCGCCGGCCTGATTGAGCCAGCGGAAGGCAGAGTTCTGATTGAAGGCAGTGAGCCGAATCAAAAAGAACATAACATTGGCTACATGCTTCAGCAGGATTACTTATTTCCCTGGAAATCTATCGAGGAAAATGTGCTTCTCGGTTTAAAAATCGCCGACACGCTGACGGAAGAAAGCAAGACTGCTGCACTCGGCCTATTGTCTGGGTTCGGTCTCATAGATGTGGAGAAAAAATATCCGAAAGAGCTGTCGGGCGGTATGCGCCAGCGGGCCGCGCTTGCAAGAACTCTTGCGCCAAATCCAAGTCTGCTTTTGCTGGATGAGCCATTTTCCGCGCTTGATTTTCAGACAAAGCTTTCATTGGAAAACCTGGTATTCCGCACATTAAAGGAGTATCAAAAAACAGCGGTGCTAGTCACTCATGATATTGGGGAAGCGATAGCGATGAGCGATACGATCTTTTTATTTTCAAATCAGCCGGGCAGCATTCACCAGATTTTTACGATCCCTAAAGAATTGGCCGCGATGATGCCTTTTGACGCCCGTCAGGAGCCATCCTTCCAAACGCTGTTTCAAACGATATGGAAGGAGCTGAATTCTCTTGAGAAACAGCAAAGAAACCATTGATCTGCTTCACGAGCAATATCAATTCAAACAGAAAAAAGAAAAACGGAATGTCTATTCCTTTCAGCTTGCCATATTTATTCTCTTTTTCTCGGGGTGGGAAATCTCCAGCAGGCTCGGCTGGATCGATCCGCTGATTTTCAGCTCTCCTTCAGCTGTATGGAACTTATTGCTGGAGAAGCTCGGTGACGGGTCTTTACTGTCACATATCGGCGTCACTTTATTTGAAACAGTGCTTGGCTTTTTGCTTGGGACGTTTATGGGTACGTGCCTCGCTGCTTTGTTATGGTGGTCCAACCGGCTTGCGAGGATTTTAGATCCGTATCTCGTTATTTTGAATGCAATGCCGAAAGTGGCTCTGGGCCCGATTCTGATTGTCGCGCTCGGCCCCAGTTTGATCAGCATTATTGCGATGGGGGCCATCATCAGCGTCATTATCACAACCATCGTCGTGTACACCGCCTTCCAGGAGGTTGACGAAAACTATATAAAAGTTATGAAAACATTCGGCGCAACGAAATGGGGCATTTTTAAAGAAGTGATTCTGCCCGCATCCTCCCCCGCTATTATCTCAACTCTGAAAGTAAACGTCGGTTTATCATGGGTTGGCGTCATTGTAGGCGAATTCCTAGTTTCCAAGATCGGATTAGGATACATGATTATTTACGGTTTTCAAGTCTTCAATTTTACGCTCGTCTTCTTAAGCCTGCTGATCATCGCCATATTCGCCACTCTGATGTATCAGGGCGTAGAGCTGCTGGAAAAGAAATGGACGAAGGGCAGGACATAAAAAAACCCGGCACATGTGCCGGGTTTTCAGCGTGTCGGCAAACCCTCGCATTCGTTGCCAGGCCTGCGCTTCGGTGCTCACGTAAAAAAGATCATCGGCTATACGCTAGAGCGTCCTTCCTATACTTCAAGGTTTTCAATCACGCTGAAAAATGACAAAATCAGAAAACCTGATACTGCCGAGGTTTTTATTCAATCCAGCCAGCTTCTTTCAATTTTTTTAAACTGATCGGAAGAACGGAATCCTTCATAATAAAGCTGAATTTTTTATTACGGGAAAGGTTTTCCGGCAGCTGATGAAACAAAACCGGACCTTTCGTTTCAAAGTAATCAGCTTGCTTTTCAAGCTTTTCTACATCTGCAAAATATATATTTTTCACAATCACTTTTTCTTTACCGAGAACTTTATACTGTCCGAGGTACTTGAGGCTTTTCACTCTCGCACCCGTCTCTTCCTTTACTTCCCGGAGCGCCGCTTCTTCTGCGCACTCCATTGGCTCTACTTTCCCGCCTGGAAACTCATAGCCTCTGTCCTCATGTTCTGTTAAAAGCCATTTGCCGCCAAAACGGCAAATCACCCAGACATGCTTCGGGCTGTCCGAGAAAGGCTGATCGTCAAAGGAAAGCTGAACAGTATTCTGATAATAATCTTTAAACTCGTACATGTTTATCCCTCAAATCCGTTCCTAGCTATCTTCCATACATCATACCACAGTTATGTTTCTTCGGAAGCCCTTTAACAAAAAATAAGGGAAACCCAGCACGCCATCAGGGTCTAAAAGCATACAGACTAGCTCGTACAGTTTTTGCCTTGCCTTTTGCCAAGATGTGCGACTGACGCTCTGGGCTTTATTATGACCTGTGAATAGCTAAAAGTTACGGTTTGCGCTTGAATTTATTTTTTAACGTTTCTAAAAGATCGACAAGCATTTGAGGAACCGGTATGCCGAGAGAGCTGGCTGTCACTACAATTTGCACAGATTCATAAAGAATATAAAACATAATAGCCAAGTCACGTATTGACCCCTGTGTATTCAGCAGCTGATCAAAAAAGTGGCATACAGAGATCAGAGCCAGCGTGACTAATTTTTTAACAAGCCGGGCAAATACCTTTTTAAACGCCAACTTGTGAATAATCGTTTCCTTCAAGGTCGTACTGATAAATTCAATTGCCATAAGAGAGAGCAAAATCAGGAATGAATACTGAAAACCGCCAAAGAAAAAACCCGCTGCTGAAACGCTGACTGCTAAAAACGAAAAGATGCCAAAGTCTCTATCCATTATCCCAACATCCTTTCACAGAAACGGCCTTACGATATTCTATGGAAAACAAGCCGAACGGATTGGATTTTTCAGAAAAATGGACTGGTTGTCGCCTATTTTTTCAGATACAACATCAAAAGCCGGACGTCTTATATAAGACATCCGGCCTTTCTTTTTTTGAATTTATCCTAGGTAAGCTTTCAGCATCCAGTTGTGTTTTTCAATATTTTGATGGATCGCCAGAAGCATATCCCCTGTTGTTTCGTCACCAACTTCATCAGCTAAATCCATGCCGCTTTTAAGCTCTTCCGCGATGACTGTGAAATCATCATATACACTCTGAACCATTTGTTCAGCTGATTCATTTCCTTCCGCTTCTTTTACAGAAGCCGTTTCCAAGGATTCCTTCATTGTCGCAATCGGTTTTCCGTTCAGCGCCAAAAGACGTTCTGCCAAGTCATCAATATAAGTTGCTGTTTCGTTATACAGCTCTTCAAACTTTTCATGAAGAGTGAAAAAATCTTTCCCTTTCACATACCAGTGATAATTATGTAGTTTCACATACATGACTGTCCAGTTGGCTACTTGTTTGTTCACTGCTTGAATCAATTGTTCTGACATGATTATCTTCCTCCTTGTTTATATGAATATATATACCCTCTATATCGTACGCTAAAACCTCTTTTTTACCCTTATCTGTTTTCACTATGTTACAATTGTTAAAAAACGGGAGGTGGAATGTCATGACGCTTCTCATTACGGTAAGTATGTTGATTGTGCTGGCTGTTTTGCTTATAACCATTTGGTCGACTGTGAAAGCCTATAATGTAAAGCACACCATTGATCCTCCGCAAGAAACTCGTTCTGATTCAAAAAATCAATGATTGTGTGAATGCTCGTCTTCAGACTGATTGCTGACAGCATCGGCGTTTCCGACTTGGACTTTTATGGTCGGCATGCTATGCTGTTTTTTTGCTGTGACATGGGATTGGACAGTGTATACACCATCTTCCTTAAACGTTGTTTCCAATCGGTATAAGCCTTTTTCTTGCTTTGCTTTAAACATGTGGCTGGCGTCTTTTTCTCCTTCTTTCCACACTTCAAACTCCACTTCATCGGCATCCGTCACCGCTTCGTCGCCATATGATACCGCTGCTTCATAAGCGGCGCTTTCTCCGGCATTTACTTTTTCAGGGCCGGTCAGTTTGACATCCAATACCTCCGGCGTCTCAGCAGTATTTGCTTTGTTTTCATCAGATCCGCACCCGTTAAGCAAAAAAGCAGAAAAAAGCAGAAAAATCCACATCTTTTTCATGCCATCACCCTTTCATTGTTTACCTAAATAGTAGCAAACGCTTACAACAAATGGTACACAAAATATGAGACGTCACAAAAAAGACCTTTTTGCTTAAGCGCAAAAAGGTCTTTTTATATTTAGCCAAATACTTTTAGCAATTCTTCTTTATTCTGTGACAGCCAGAAACGCATTAAACGTTTAGCGCCTTCCAGATCATGAAGCTTCGCCTGTCCGCACTGCTTTTCATTCGCAGCCGGAATTTCGGTAATCTCTACCGCTTCCTTCATTGTGTCTTCAAGCAGATCAGCGATTTCCGCAGGTGTCGGCTCTCCGCTCACAACAAGATAATAGCCTGTTTGGCAGCCCATTGGAGAAATATCAATAATATCAAAATGATCATATTTCTCAGCGTGAGAACGAATCGTAAACGCGAGCAAATGCTCAAGTGTGTGAATGGTGTCAGGTTTCATCGCCTGTTTATTTGGCTGGCAAAAACGAATATCAAATTTATTGACAACGCCGTCTGTTCCTACTTTATGCACGCCGCAATGTCTTACGTATGGAGCAACAACCGCATTATGATCAAGCTCAAAACTTTCTACTGAAGGCATAATGGCACTCTCCTCTTTTTTTAAAATGTAATTTCATTATAACATACCTTTCCGATGAGAATTATCGAATAACTTTTCAATCTGTGTTTTTTTTCTTATACTTGCATCAGAAAGGTTGCTGAAACATATGAAAACCCTATTTATCGCTCTGATCAGAGGATATCAAAAATTCATCTCGCCGCTAACGCCGCCAACATGCCGCTTTTATCCGACTTGTTCCCAATATGGAATCGAAGCGATTAAAACGCATGGCGCTTTAAAAGGCGGATGGCTGACCATCAAACGGATTTTGAAATGCCACCCGTTCCATCCGGGAGGAGTCGATCCTGTTCCTGAAAAGAAACGAAAACATTAATCGTTATAGCCGTTTACGACAAGATCCAGTTTTCCTGTTTTAGGATCAATGACTAATCCATGGACAGGAACGTTTTCCGGGAACAGCGGATGATGTTTAATAACGTCTACGCTGTCTTTCACACTCGCTTCCACTGAATCAAAGCTTTTAAACCATTGATCAAAGTCCACACCGGAGTACTTTAATGTTTCGATGCGTTCTTCCGTAATTCCTCTTTCTTTGATTTTATCAAGCATGCTTTTGCTGCTGATTTTGCTCATGCCGCAATCGTGATGCCCGATCACACATACCTCATCGGCGTTCAGCTCATACACTGCGACAAGCAAACTTCTCATGATGCTTCCGAATGGGTGTGTCACAAGCGCACCGGCACTTTTAATGATTTTCACATCACCGTTTCTCATATTCATCGCATGCGGCAGCAATTCTACCAAACGAGTGTCCATACAAGAAAGAATCGCCACTTTTTTATCTGGAAATTTTGAAGTCTGATACTTTTCGTATTCCCTTTGATCAGTAAATGTTTTGTTAAAGTCGAGAATATCATTTAGCAGGCTCATAACTAGTTGTATCCTTTCTGGTCTTTTTACTCTTCAATATATCACAGTATTTGTCTTTTCGTCATCTTATCGAAAACAAACGAGGACAGAAAAAAAGACAAACCCTCAGGTCTGCCTCATTTCCCCATGTTATAGCGTTTTTTGAACTGCTCCACTCTTCCGCCTTTTTCATTAAATTTCTGGCGGCCTGTATAAAACGGATGCGTATCAGAACTGACCTCTACTTTAATGACCGGATATGTGTTGCCGTCTTCCCACTCTGCCGTTTCATTGGATGTTTTAGTAGAGGTGCTGAGAAAACGGTAGCCGCTGTTGACATCATGAAAAATGACTTTGTGGTTCTTTGGATGAATTCCTTCTTTCATATCTATCTCCTTCTTTCAAATCGTAATAATTACGTTTTATTCTATATTATCAAAAACGTTTTGTCAATCTTCTTACATCCTTCCCTGCGTTTCCATATCGTAAACCTCATGGGCATTTAAGAACAGGAAGAATAATCTAAACGAGGAAGCAAATAATAAACCCAAAATACATATAGAACGTCTTTTGAGAAAGGTGGTTTACGATTGTGGATGATTTAGTTTTGGCCAGAAGCCTTTTTGGCACGACAATGGGCTTTCATATCATTTTCGCAACGCTTGGAGTCGGTCTGCCGCTCATGATTTTAGTGGCTGAATTGATTTATCAAAAAACGAAAGATGACCATTATGCGATCATGGCGAAAAGATGGACGAAAGCACAAGCCGTTTTGCTGGGGGTCGCCATACCGACCGGGACGATTGCGGGCACCCAGCTCGCGCTTTTATGGCCGGGATTTATGGAAGTCATCGGCCGAGTCATGTCCCTCCCGTTTCAAATTGAAATCTATGCTTTTTTTGTGGAAGCCCTATTCATGTCGATTTACGTATACGCCGCAGACCGCTTATCACCGGCTATGAGGATTGTTGCCGTTTTCTTTGTATTAGTCGGAGCGGCAGCGTCAGCTGTTCTCATCACGAATGTTCACGCCTTTGAAGGCACGCCTGCGGGTTTTAAAATGGAAAATGGAAAAATTACTGATGTTGATCCGTGGGCCGCGTTTTTCAACCCGAGCTTTTTTATCACCGCCGGCCATGTCGTGGTGTCCGCGTTTATGACGGGGGCCTTTATCGTCGCTTCTGTTGCCGCATACAAGATGATCCGGTCGCAAAAAAAGGAAAACATCTATCGCTTTCACCGGAAAGCGCTTTTGCTTTCATTGACAATCGGCGGTATTTTTTCATTGTTGACGGCATTGAACGGCCACGAATCAGCTCAGATGCTGCACGAATACCAGCCCGAAAAATTAGCCGCTGCAGAAGGTTTGTTTGAAACAACGTCTCACGCCCCGCTTGCGATCGGCGGTTTTACCGACCCGAATGAAGAAAAAGTAAAATGGGCCATCGAAATTCCATGGGCGTTAAGCTTTTTGGCAGCCGACCGTTTTGACACTGTTGTGAAAGGATTAAACGCGTTTCCAAAAGACGAATGGCCGCCGCTGTTCGTTCACACGCTGTTTAATGCGATGGTCGGAGTGGGTATGCTGCTTATTCTCTATTCCATTATCGGTGTGGTATGGAAAAAGGTGCTGAAGAAAGACCGTTTCCCAACGTGGCTTTTGGTCATTTTTATGACGGCAGGCCCTTTTAGTATCATCGGCATTGAATTCGGCTGGATTTTCGCCTGTACAGGGAGGCAGCCATGGGTCATCTATCATCTCCAGAAAACATCGGATGTGGTGACGACGACCGGCTCGATCGGGATCCTTTTCTTATTTTTCACATTTGTTTACGCCGTGTTAGGCGCGGCTGTCGTTTACGTGCTGTTGTACTATTTCCGCAAACACCCGGTTGACGAAGATTTAAATACAGCGGATTCGTAATGGCTCCGCAAACAGGAAACCAAACGGAAGGAAGATCGACAAATGGACATTACAACTGACGCTCTGATCGCCATTTCAATTATCTGGGGCTTTGTGTTTATCTACGCCGTCATGGCGACAATGGATTTCGGAGCGGGATTTTGGTCTATGATCTATTTAAACAAGGAGCACATGAAGGCCACCGATATTGCGAACCGATTTCTGTCCCCGACTTGGGAGGTCACAAACGTCTTTATTGTGGCCATCGTCGTGGCGCTTTTCAGCTTTTTTCCGGGCGCGACATTTGTGCTCGGAACTGTTTTATTAATTCCCGGCAGCATGATTTTACTGTTTTTAGCGATCCGAAGCGGCTTTCTCGTTTTTTCAAACACAGCGAAAGAACGAAAAACGCTAAGATATATTTCCGGAATCTCCGGTTTTCTCATCCCGGCTATATTAATTTTGGTTCTCCCTGTGACACACGGAGGGTTTATCGAAAAAACGGACGGAATCTATAATTTGAATATGTCTAAAATCTTTTCAAGCCCGAACGCCTATTCATTCATGGGGTTTGCGATTTTAAGCACTTTATTTTTGTCCTCGCTTCTGCTTGCTGATTTTTCAAATGTAGCGGAGGAACAGGATGCGTACAGCGCTTACAGAAAAAGCGCCTTGATTACCGGCCCGATTTCACTCCTGTTTGCTATATGCATTATGCTGACAATGCGAAATGAAGCCAACTGGCTGTATAGCGGCATGATGAATGATCTCTCCTGGATAATTGCATCGTTTATTACATTTGTCATTGCGGGAATCGCTCTTTTTCTGCCTAACAAGAGCTTTGGCCAAAACATCGGCAAACCGCGGCTAGCACTTGTCGCGATTGCGGTACAGTATTTTCTCGCCAGCTACGCGTACGGGCGGGCGCATCTTCCGTACATGATTTACCCTGATGTGACAATCATGTCGGGTTTTACAGAGCCGGCAACGTTCAGAGCGCTGTTTGCGACGTATATCGTTGCATTTATCATCCTTTTTCCCGGCTTCTTTTTCTTCTGGAAAATGTTTATGAGGGATAAGCGTTATATCCGCCAGGAGGAATAGAGGACAAGTCTGCCGGCTATACTAAGCCAGAACCTTTATAAGGAGGGGATGGCATGGAGCAGAAAATTCTATGCGAAGTCAACAACTGTTCTTATTGGGGCAAAGGAAACAAGTGCACCGCTGATGCCATTTATGTGGTCAGCCATACTGGTGATACGGCTGACAACAGCCGGGAAACCGACTGTAAAACGTTTAAGCCGCATGATTTGTAATCAAAAGAAAGAGCTGCATCAGCCAGCTCTTTCTTTTCGCATGTTCAGTGTTCTTATCTTTTTTGTCACGACCCCGTTTGCAGGTGAGAACAATAAGGCGCCTGCATACCATACACCTGTCATGGCCGCCATCGCTCCGGAAATCGAAACATTAAGCCACGTTGCGAAGAAATAGCCCATGACAGCCGACAGCCCTCCAATCACAGCGCTGAGAATCAGCATATACAGCAGCCGGTCTGTCAGCAAATGAGCCGCAGCAGGCGGGACAATCAGCATAGCCACAACCAATACAGCCCCCACCGAATCAAAAGAAGCAACGGTCGTGAGTGAGAGCATGCCCATTTGCACATAATGAATCAGCAACACGGGTATCCCCAGCGCTAAAGCCATTTGCGGATCAAACGAAGCGATTTTGAACTCCTTATAGCACACACTGATCAACACTACATTTAAAACCAAAACAGATGCCAGCATCCAAAACGCTTTCGGCCCGATGTCAGCTCCGAATATCGTGATCGTATTCCACGGCACAAAAGCGATTTCTCCCATCAACGAGTGCTCAATATCGAGATGGACATTCGCTCCATACACAGATAGCAAAATGACGCCCACCGCAAATAAAGATGTAAAAACAACGCCTATAGCGGCATCTGATTGAACCCCCTTGCTGTGGAGAAGCTGAACCAAAAATGCCGTTAACAATCCAGATACGGCCGCGCCGATAAACATAGGTATCCCGTCAAGACTTCCTGTCACAAGAAAAGCACTGACGATGCCAAGCAACACTGTATGGCTGATCGCGTCGGCCAGCATCGCCATTCTTCTCAACACAAGAAAGGTGCCGATCAGCGCGCAGCTTACACCGACTAATACACCAGTAGCTATTATCCACGCTTCAAAACTCATTTGCGATTTGTCCCTTCTCTGAATCAGAAGATGCTTTTTTTTGAAGCTCAGGCATCCGTCCATACAGCTTTAAGAGTGAAAAAAGCCGCTCTCTCGTTTCCTCAGGCAAACGATCCGGGACAAAATGCTCCTGATCGAATTCTATATTCGCTAGCTCCATTTCATGCATGAGGTACACTTCATACATTCGATGCTTCAAAGCGATGTGATAGCCTTTTTCTATTCCAGCTCGTGTCATTTGCCAAATCCCATTTTCAACACGCACGATGCATCGCTCTTTTTCTAATTCATTCAATACCTTATGGCATAATGAAGGGGATAGCCGCCTTTTCTTTCTTACACCTTCAGCCGTTACATAAAGATCGTTCTTTTCATACTGCTCGTAAATCGTCAGCAACACCTGGTCCCGGCTTGTTTTGCGCCGCAGCCTGATCAGCCTTATTGCTTTTGCTGCCAATCCACGCTTTGGCGCGCAGATCATTGAAAATAGAAAGATCATCGTTGCTGATAAGATCATTAATGGCCCTGTCGCCATACCCTTCATCGTCGTGCTAAGCAAGGTTCCGGCTACGCCGCTTACACCGCCTATGAAACCGGCAATGACCATCATTCGGGTTAATCGCTCGGTCCAATATCTTGCAGCTATGGCAGGCGTAATCAGCATAGCTGCCATTAAAATCACCCCAACTGTCTGAAGCCCGATAACAACAGCACAGACGATCAGGGAAGACAAAAGCCCGTTTAAAAAACGCACCGGCATTCCCAATCCCTTTGCAAACGCTAGATCAAAAGTAATCAATGTAAACTCCTTAAAGAAAACAATACAAAGCAGCAATAAAACTGCGGATATTCCTGCAATCAGCATGATATCCCGCCTGACCAATGAAGCCGCCTGGCCGAATAAAAAAGAATCAAGCCCGCTTTGGCTTCCCGTCCCTTGTTGCTGAATATATGTCAGCAATATGATTCCGACGCCAAAAAACACCGAGAGAACAATCCCGATCGCCGAGTCCTCTTTTGTTTTTGAAAGCCGCGGAATCAGCTGAATACACCACGTTCCAAGCAGCCCGGCAATTGCTGCCCCAAGCAAAAAGAAAGGCAGTGATTTTTGCCCGGTGAACAGAAAAGCGAGACACACTCCCGGCAGAGCTGAATGGGCCATCGCATCACCGATTAAACTTTGCTTTCTCAGAAGCACAAAACTGCCCAAAACCCCGCTTGCCGCTCCGAGCAAAAGCGTACCCGCCAGCACCCACTGTGTATTCGGATGCTGGAGCTGCAGCCACAAACTTTCAAACAATGCGCTCACCCCTTAAGTCCTTCTGCCAGCACTTTATCTTTTAGAAAAGTCAGCCTTCCTCCATACGTTTTTTGCAGGTTGTCGATCGTAAAAACGTTCTCTGCCGGCCCGAAAGCGATTTTTCTTAAATGCAACAGTAAGATCCAATCGAAATAATCCTCGGCAGTCTGCAGATCATGGTGGACGACAAGCACTGTTTTCCCTTTTTCTTTGAGTTCTGCCAAAAGCGTCATAATGGCCCGCTCCGTCGCTGCATCAACGCCGGCAAACGGTTCATCCATAAAATAAACATCGGCGTCCTGGCATAGCGCCCGGGCAAGAAACACCCGCTGTTGCTGGCCTCCTGACAGCTGGCTGATCTGCCTTTTCGCATAATCAAGCATTCCTACTTTGTCTAAAGCGGCTTTCGCCATTTCCACATCAGCTTTTTTGGACCTTTTCAATAAGCCAATCCGGCCGTATCGCCCCATCAGCACGACATCGAGCGCGTTTGTGGGAAAATCCCAGTCAACTGATCCGCGCTGCGGAACGTATCCGATTCTTGTCCGTTGATTCTTATAGTCTTTGCCGTAAATAGAGATGTCTCCTGAAGCCCGGGGCACAAGACCGAGAATGGTTTTGATCAAGGTTGATTTTCCCGCGCCGTTTGGACCGATAATGCCAATTAGCTTTCCTTCAGGCACCTGCAGTGAAATGTCCTGCAGAACAGGCTTTTTATGATAAGCGACCGTTACATTTTCGAGCTCAACAGGAAACATATCCATCACCTCTTTTCTTTATTTAAGCGCTTTGGTAATTGTATTGATATTGTGGCGGAACATCCCTTCGTATGTGCCTTCTTTTGTGCCCTTTTCACCCATGGCATCCGAATAGAGCTGACCGCCGATTGTGACTGTATGGCCTTTTTCTTTAGCCCCTTCCGCCACTGCATTTATTGATTTTTCAGATACGCTGCTTTCGACAAAAACAGCTTTTATTTGTTTTTCTGTCAGGAGATCGACCAGCTCCTGAACATCCTTCAATCCGTAATCAGAATCTGTGCTTAGCCCCTGCAGGCCTTTCACTTGAAATCCGTACTCTTTCCCAAAGTACGCAAAGGCATCGTGAGCGGTGACCAGTACACGGCTTTTCTCCGGAATGCTCGCAATCTCTTGACGTGACCATTTATCTAAATATTGCAAATCCTCTTTGTACTCTTTGGCCTTTTTCTTAAAATCTTCCGCATGCTCAGGCATCGCTTTGCTGAATTGCGCTTCAATTTCATCCACCGCATAGATCCATAACGGAATGCTGAACCAAACGTGCGGATCAAACATTTTGCCTTCTCCGGCGGAAATAAGCTTGTTTTTCGGTATGGCCTCAGTGACAGCCGCTGTTTGTTTTTGTTCGTCGATCTTTTGAAGAATGTCCTCCATTTTCCCTTCCAAGTGCAATCCGCTGTACAGAACGACGTCGGCTGACATCAATTTTTTCGTGTCGCCTTGTGACGCTTTATAAAGGTGCGGATCGACTCCCGGTCCCATTAAAGCGGTCACTTTCACATGTTTTCCTCCGATGTTTTCGGCTGCATCGGCAATTTGGGATGTTGTTGCCGTTACCTGCAGGCGCTTGTCAGCGCTTTTTCCGGCTGAATCCGTCCCGCATCCCGTTAAGGCAATGCAGGACAAAAGCACTGCTGACATCAGTCTCTTTTTCATATTTTCCCTCCTCTTTGCCATCAATGTCAGATTGTATTATCTTATGTTTTCATTTCTTAGACATGTGACATAAAATTAGACAAAAGCATATTTTGTTTAAACGAGACAAAAAGTTTCCTTAATGCAAAAATATCGCGTTTGTCCACTTTTGTCAAGCGTAATTTGCATACAAAAAAACCGGCTGGGTCAGCAGCCGGTCCAAACGAGAAGGGATGTATTCAACGAACGCTTTTACTATAACAGCACATTGACATTCTCTCAAAATGGCAAAATGTTTTTTTCTTATCCATGCTGCGTGAAAACATCCATTTTAGTCACATATTTTCGCATAATATCCTGATTCACTTCAACCCCTAAACCAGGCTGTTTGGACACAGAAATAAATCCATTATCAATACGGATATCCGGGGTCACAATATCCTCATCCCAATAGCGTGAGGATGAGGATATATCCCCAGGTATTGTGAATTGCGGCAGTGAAGCCAGCGCCACGTTCTGCGCTCTTGATATGCCTGTTTCCAGCATTCCGCCGCACCAAACCTGCATATGATGCTCTCTGCATAAATCATGAATTTTTAAGGCTTCTGTTAAGCCGCCGACACGGGAAGGCTTAATATTAATGATTTTGCAGCTTCCGAGCTCAATCGCCCGTCTCGCATCATCAAATGAACAAATACTTTCATCAAGGCAAATGGCGGTTTTCAAATGTTTCTGCAAGTGGCGGTGGTCAACGATGTCATCAGCTTGCAGAGGCTGCTCAATCATCATTAAATGATATTCATCAAGCTCCTTTAACCGGCTGATGTCCTTCAGCTCATAGGAAGAATTGGCGTCGGCCATGAGCGGAATGTTTGGGAACCGGCTGCGGATGGCCTTGACCAATTCCACATCCTGTCCAGGCTGAATTTTAATTTTTATTCGTCGATAACCCTCTTTTTGATAACTCTCGATTTCCTTCAGCATATCGTCAAGTGGCGCCAAGCCGACAACCACCCCGGCAGGGACTTTATCTCTTGTCCCGCCCAATGCCTCGGCGAGAGACATGCCCTTCTTTTTCGCATAGATATCCCAGACAGCCGATTCAAGTCCCGCTTTTGCCATCCGGTTGCCTTTATAGCGCGCCAGGCTGTCCGGCACGTCGGAAGGGTGACTGAATTCACGTCCGACAACATTGGGAATAAAAAAATCCTTAAGCATGTGCAAACATGTTCCAATGGTTTCCTCGGTGTACCAAGGCGAAGAGAACGCAGATACTTCTCCCCACCCTGTGACACCGGATGTATCAATGGCTTCCACGATCAGAAATTTACGCTCTTGAAGCGTTTCAATACTGCTTTTAAATGGTTTCTTTAAATTCATACTCAAATGGTAAAGCGTAATTTTCTCTATTTCGATCATAACAGTTCTCCTTTACGCGCATCCTTCAGCTGGTTTCGCAAGAGCTTATTAGACGCATTGCGCGGCAGGCGGTCAAGTTCAAAAAATTTCGCCGGAATTTTATACTTCGCCAAACGTTCTTTGCAGTAGGCGGTCAATTCTTCTGCGCTTACAGGCTTGTGCAGGACAAGATAGGCGTGGGGCACTTTCCCCCATTTTTTGTCCTCAGCCCCTGAAACACCGGCTTCGGCCACAGCAGGGTGTGAAAGCAGCACTGATTCCACCTCAGCCGGATAAATATTTTCTCCGCCTGAGATGATCAGGTCTGAACGCCTGTCTAATACATATAAAAAGCCTTCACTGTCCAAATACCCAAGATCACCTGTTTTCAGCCAGCCATTTTGAAAGGATGCTTCATTTGCGCTCTCCCGGTTAAAATAGCTTTTCATGACATTCGGGCCTTTGACCAAGATCTCACCGTGTTCAAACGGTTCACATGCCTGTCCGTCCCGTTCTATTTTGATCTCACATGAAAACAGCGGTTTACCCGCAGAGCCGAGCTTTTCCATACTGAATTCCGGTGACAGGGCCACAATTTGCGAGCATGTTTCTGTCATTCCATATGACTGAAAGACAGGGAATCCTTTCTCACGGCATTCCTCAAGCAATAGCAGCGGGGCAGGACCTCCGCCTAGCAGAATACATCTGATGGATTCAGGACAGCGGCTTGTTTCGGCCAAAAGACTGGCCAGCATCGTCTGCACTGCAGAAATCATTGTCACTTGATGCCTGTTGATAGAATCCAGCACATCACTTACTGAATAACGCTGGTGAAGCACGACAGCCATTCCGTAGATCACAGATTTAAATAACGCGGACAATCCGCTGATGTGAAAGAGCGGCAATGCGATAAGCCAGCGGTCTTGTTCTGTTATACCCAAATTAAGCGCGGATGACACCGCACTGAAATAATGGTTTCCGAATGTCTGCTGAACCCCCTTGGGCTTGCCTGTCGTACCTGATGTATACATCAGCGTTGCCGTTTCTTCCAATTTCATATAGGCCTGGATTTCAATTTCCTCTGCGGCTTCTTTGGCAAGCTCGTCCACATCAATGATTTGAACGATGTGCTCATAATTTTGCTTGTCAAAGCTTGAATCTGTCAGTAAAAAGCGGGCGTCGGAATCCTCCAGCTGAAACAGCCTTTCATGTGTTGACAGCTTCGTATTCAGAAGCACCGCCTTAACACCAAGCAAAAAACAAGCGTGAACGGCGTATACCATTTCTGCACGGTTTTGGAGCAAAATAGCCGCGGTGTCTCCTTTCCGAACTGAATAAGCAGCAAGCTGCGCTGCCATTCGCTTAGACGCCGCAAACAATTCTGCAAATGTCACGGTTTGGTCTCCATAGATGAGAGCGATTCTCTCAGGTGTCAGCTGGGCCCGCTGCATGAGCCAATTGGGCTGTTCTGTCAGCATGTCATCATCTCCGAGGTAAAATGTCTGTATTGAAAAGAAAACAGCTTGGACCGCAAAGTCTCAAGCTGTTTGTTGACTAAGTATTGCTGATCACGGGAAACGAGGGAACTGTCCGAAATCAGGTTTGCGTTTTTCCTTAAAGGAATCACGGCCTTCTTTTGCTTCATCAGTTGTGTAGTAAAGAAGGGTAGCATCCCCTGCAAACTGCTGAATTCCAGCAAGTCCGTCTGTATCCGCGTTAAACGCAGCTTTAAGAAAGCGCAGTGCGGTCGGGCTTTTTTCAAGCATTTCTTCACACCATTTAATCGTTTCTTCTTCAAGCTGTTCCAAAGGAACGACTGTGTTGACAAGACCCATGTCCAGCGCTTCCTGTGCGTTATACTGACGGCACAGATACCAGATTTCACGGGCTTTTTTATGTCCTACGATTCGAGCCAGATAGCCAGAACCGTAACCAGCGTCAAAGCTTCCCACTTTAGGGCCTGTTTGTCCAAAAATCGCGTTGTCGGCAGCGATTGTCAAGTCACATACGATGTGAAGCACATGGCCTCCGCCGATCGCATATCCGGACACCATCGCGACAACCGGTTTCGGAATGACGCGGATTAAACGCTGAAGATCCAGCACGTTTAAGCGCGGAATTTGGTCGTCTCCTACATAACCGCCGTGACCGCGCACTTTCTGGTCTCCGCCAGAACAGAAGGCTTTGTCTCCGGCACCGGCAAGCACGATAACGCCGACATTTTGATCGTCTCTCGCGCGAGCAAACGCATCAATCATTTCAGCAACCGTTTTAGGAGTAAACGCGTTATGTACCTCAGGGCGGTTGATTGTTATTTTTGCAATACCATTATACGTTTCATACAATATTTCATCGTATGTCCGTTCAGTTTTCCATTCTACAGCCATGATATGACCTCCTCTATTTTTCCATGTGAACCAGTTATAAGCTTGTCAAAAACTCACTCACTATTTTACCAAAAATACGCGGCTGTTCCACATGTACCGTATGTCCGGCTTCAGGAACAATCTCTATTTTACTAGATGGGAGCTTCTTATGCACCTCTTGATTGATGGCGCAAAACTTTTCGTCCCACTCCCCGCTGATCAGAAGCACAGGCACGGCTATTTCTTCTACACGGCTCCACAAGGAAGGCTGTGAACCGGTGCCCATACCGGTTAAACTATTTGCAAGCCCAACCTTATTGTTTCGCAGACGGCCCGACCGTATCCTGTGCAGAATATCTTCAGCCAGCCGCTGCTGGGATGAAAACAAAGGGATACTCTCCCAATACTGCACAAAAGCTTTGATCCCGTTACGCAAAATAAAATCAGCAAGCTTCCGGTCCCGTATGATCCGATCCCGCCGTTCCTCAAGCGTTTTAAGCCCCGGCGTTGTGCTTTCAAGCACAAGTGCCGATACCCGTTCGGGATAAGCCGCCGCAAACGAATAAGCAAGCCTTCCTCCCATAGAATACCCAATCAATTTCACTTTGTGAAGTTTTAATTGATCAAACATCTCGACAAGATCAGAAACTTGCCGGCTTGTGCTGTATCTTTTCCCATTCAGCGGGGCATCTGTTTCACCATGCCCTAAACAATCCATTTTGATCAAACGGGAATCAGGCAGCATCCCATCAAGAAAAGTCCATGATTGTTTGCTGCCGGTAAACCCGTGCAGACAGACGACGGCTTCTGAAGCGTTCGGCCGGTCGTCTGTCACAGCATATCGGACACCATCTGAAACCGTTATGTTTACAGTTCCCATTGTTTTTTCACTTCCCGCACAGCCTCATTCAGCATATCGCGATGAAGCTGGACTCTTGACTGGCGATCCGTTTTGATTTCTATCAAATGGAGTCCGGGTTTGTCTGCCTGCGGGGCGTAAGCTGCTTTGAATTCATCCCATGAGGCCGGACATGAATACGTCCCGCCGTATAGTGCAGCCGCATGCTTGAAATCAAGCCCTGTCGGCGTGCCGAACAAATCTTCAAAGTGTGCCTTCTCAGAAGCCTGCGGCAAAAATGAGAAAATCCCTCCGCCGTCATTATTCACGAGAATCACAGTAAGAGGAATACCCAGCTTTTTGGCCGCCAGCAGTCCGTTTAAATCGTGATAAAAAGATAAATCGCCAATCACGAGGGTAACAGGCGCTTTTGTGCCTTCACATACCCCCATGGCAGAGGAGACAACACCGTCTATCCCATTTGCGCCCCGGTTTGAATAAATCCGGAAAGGGCGTTCCTGCTTTTCAAAAAACGTATCAACATCTCTGATCGGCATGCTGTTGCCGACAAACAGCGAGCTGTTTTCAGGCACAAGATGCTGCAGGATTCGATAGAGATTGCCTTCAAACGAAACCTCTTCACTGCTGATTGTTTGCAGATGCGCACGGAACCTCTCATTGACAAACTGCCACTTTTCCAGCCATTCTGGTGATCTGGTCATGTCAGCATGTTCGGTCATGATCGCTTCGGCAAAAACGGATGCATTGCAGTGAATCATATGTGCGCTTGCCTGTGTCGGATCTCTCCACCCTCCATCCTCGTCAATCACAATCTGCTCGATCGCCGGGTCATCCTTAAGCCATAAGAAAACCGGTTTTGTAACAGGCATCGGCCCAAAACGGACGACAACATCAGGACGCAGTTTCGACTTCAGCTCATCATCTTTTAAAAATGAATCATACGCATCAATGACAGTGCTTTTATCATGAACACCGTTCCGCAGATTAGACAGCGGGTCGGCTAAAATCGGATACTGAAGCGCCTTAGACAGCGCAATAATGTTTTCCTTATCCGTATCACTGTGGAGTTCTCCGCAGACGATCATTCCTTTTTCAGCCTCTGCCAGCATTGCAGCCACATCAGACAGAGATTCGCGGTCTACAGACTGCGTACCCGTTTTCACAGACACGTGACGGCCTGTTCTCATTCTTCCAAACGGCTCATCCGAAAGATCCGGCATCAGCGGTTCGCGCAGCGGCACATTCACATGCACAGGTCCCATTGGACGCTTTTGTGCTTCCCCGGCGGCGCGGCCGGCCAGCGTTCGGATATATCTCAGCATATTCGGAGACGCTTCTGGAAGAGCTGAGTCTGTGAAAAACTTAACAAAGTTACCGAATAAGAAGTGCTGATTAATAGCCTGCGGCGCGCCTACTTCGCGCAGCTCGTGAGGCCGATCAGCAGTTAACACAATAATGGGCACTCTCGAATAATGGGCTTCAATCACAGCCGGATAAAAGTTAGCCGCGGCTGTTCCTGATGTGCAGATCAAAAGAACGGGATGCTGCTTCGCTTTTGCCAGCCCGAGAGCAAAAAACCCGGCAGATCTTTCATCAATTTGAACATGGACGTTGATATCAGGATGCGCGGCTGCAAGAATAGCCAGCGGTGTAGACCTTGAGCCCGGACAAACGACGGCGTCCGTAATCCCGGAAAGGGCGAATTCATCAATAAAACTTCCGATATAATGAGTAATCGGGTTGGCTGTCAACGCCTCACACCTCCTAATGCAGAGATCATCGGCTTCAATTTAATCTGCGTTTCTTCATATTCAGACTGCGGGTCCGAGTCTTCCACAATGCCGCACCCAGCAAACAGCCTAGCTGTGCTCCCCTCGATCAGTCCTGAACGGATGGCTACTGCGAATTCCCCGTTATTCTGGCTGTCAATCCAGCCGATAGGAGCTGCATACCAGCCGCGGGACATCGGCTCGATCTCTCTGATCACTTCAACAGCTTTTTTCTGAGGTGCCCCCCCAAGCGCCGGTGTGGGATGCAGTTTCTCAATTAAGTCAAAAAGCGAATCAGACTCTCGAAGCTGACCGACAATCGGGGTAAATAAGTGCTGCACACTTTTTGTTTTGTACAATACAGGTCCGCCAGGCTTTTCAACCTCCGAACAGCTTGATACAAAAGCGTCATGGATCATGCCGACCACAATATCATGCTCCAGCAGGTTTTTCTTATCGTTTAATAATTCAAGGCCTATGAGGCGGTCTTCTTCTTCATCCTTGCCGCGTCTAATGGAACCGGCCAGACAAGAAGACATGACAGTGCTGCCGTCTTTTTTGATCAGCCTTTCCGGAGACGCGCCGACAAAGGTTTTTCCTTCCTGCTCGATTGCAAAAACATAGCTTGTCTGCTGATCGTTCAGAAGCGTTTTAAGCACCGGTTCAATTTGGACCGGGCCGTCAAACGTTAGCAGCAGCTCTCGGGCAAGAACCACTTTATCGTATTGTTTCTCTTTCATTTGGCTTGTTGCCGTTGCAATCGCTTTGAGCCAATCATCCTTATCCAGCTCTTCTGATGCCGCCATCACAGCCTGATTTCTTTGATCTAAATCTGAAACCATAAATTCCGCTGCAAAAGCAATTAAGCCTTCCAAAACACCTTCTGCGTCTTCCTCTCCGCTTACCCATCTGTTGACTGTTAAGAAAGGGCCATCAGCAGTCATCGTCAGCATAAGCGCAGGCACAAAGAAATCCCCTTCCGAGAAATGGTCCCATTGTGTACCTCTTTCTTCGCAAGGGTCAAAAGAAAATCCTCCGAATAACACAGGTCCCACTGCAGAATGCTGCAGCTTTTCTTCTTCACAAATATGAAAAGCCGTCTTTTTAAAGCGCTCCCATTGGTCAAAAACCTCGCGATATCGCTCGCTGTTTTTTTGATTTGTCTGGAAAATCGCTTCTTTGCCAAGACCGACTATTGTCAATTCACTTTCAGGATCTGACCAAAAAAATCGATTGCCTGTATATTTTTTTGCTCCGTAATTGAAAAATGATAGAGGGTCAAGAGACTCGATTTGTCTCGAATAGCTTATTAAGACAGCATGGTTGACTTCTTTGGCTTTATGTAATGCATGTAGAACTCCTTTTCGGAACGTACGCTGCACCGTTGTCACCATGAGGCATTCCTCCATAATCCTTAAAATGCTTTTAATACCATACACCTGTGTCTCCTTTGTGTCAAACACACAGATCATGCAGTCCAAATGGCCTGCCTTACCTATTATAAACCTAATTACAGAAATGAAAAAGAAACAAACCTTAAATTTCTTTCTCCGCTGAAAGCAAAGGTTGTATCCGCTTACCATTTAAGGGAAATCTCCTAGATTCCTCCACCTGTCATTTATGAAAGTTATCAGGCGATCTGTTCATACTAAAGGTATGCATCACAGAGAAACGAGGCGATTACAATGCTTACAAAAGACCAGCTTCAGCATTTGAAACATGAACTGGAACAAACAAAAGAGGATATCTTAAACCGTTTCAAAGACAATGACCATTTTCAGCTCAATTCAGCCTTTCCATATGATTCAATGGGGGAACTTTCGGCTTACGACAACCACCCCGGAGATCATGCAACCGAACTTTATGAGCGGGAAAAAGACATCGCTCTCGACTTGCATGAACGAGAGCATCTTCGGGACATTGAGCATTCATTGAAGGCAATAGAAAACGGCACATACGGTATTTGTGAAGTCAGCGGAAAGGAAATTCCATACGAACGTCTTGAAGCGCTCCCGACCGCCACGACGCTCGCAGAGTATTCGTCACAGGATATCATTTCTAAAGACCGTCCGATCGAAGAAGAAACACCTTTCGGGCAATTTGAATTTGACGATGATGAAGAAATCAGAGCGCCATATGACAGTGAAGATTCTTACCAAGACGTCGAAAAATACGGAAATTCATCAACACCGCAGGATATGGAAAACCCGCCGCTCAGCTATGATGATATGACGATGAATGCCGAAGAAAATATCGGCAATACAGAGTCGTACGAAAATTTCATCGCTACAGATATCACAGGCAAAGAAATTACCGTTTATCAAAGCAGAGCCCATGAGCGTTATGAGGAAGAACTCGACGAAGAGGGAATCATGACAACATTCGGCGATCTCCACGCTGATTGAACCCCCGGTTATGGGGGTTCTTTTACGTTTTCAGCATATCTGTGATCAGCTTCAGATAATCCTTTTGCAGTCCGATGTCATACCGATTGCCCTCCAAAATTTTTCCGTAAACGTTCGATATCCCGAGTGAAGATTTAATCGCATCCGTTACCTGCACTTCTCCTCCGGCATCAGCTTCCAATGTCTCCAGCTTATCAAAAATATCAGGTGTGAAAATATAACGCCCTGCTGCGGCAAAATGAGATGGCGGGTTTTGTTTAGGCTTTTCCACAATATCCTGAATGCGATAAAGCCCTTTTTCTACAGATTCCCCTTTTATCACACCGTAATGGTGCAAATCCTCCGTTTTTGTTTCCTTTAAACCGATCACACTGCACTGATATTTCGTATACGCCTCAATCAGCTGCCCCAGGGCCGGCTGATTAGCGGAGAAGATCAGATCATCCGGCAAAACGACGGCAAACGGCTCTTCGCCTGCAAATTGCTTTCCAAAAGAAATCGCGTCGCCAAGACCTTTTGCATAAGGCTGGCGCACATAATGAATGCGTATATCCGGAACCGGATGTTTGCTGAGTAAATGCAGTTTTTGCCGGGAGGCCAGAAAGGCTTCAAGCGCTAAAGAAGAATCAAAATAATCGACAATCAGATTTTTATGGCTCGATACAACCATCAAAATATCTTCAATGCCTGACTCCTTAAGCTCTTCCACAATATAATGAATGACGGGTTTAGATCCTACCGGAAACATTTCTTTCGGAATTACCTTCGTCACCGGCAGATTCCTCGTTCCGAATCCGCCGGCAGGAATGATTGCTTTTTTTATCATGTTATTTTCCCCTCAGCTCATGTTTATTACATGATATTCCAAGACCGCACCCCGATGTTTGTACACCTGAAATTAGGCAGATGCAACTGGGCTGAAAACGGAATCACGAACCAGCCCTTTTTTAATAGGATATTGATATATGACCAGTAATCTTGTAAAGGAGCTCAGGTGATGAAAATTTGCGTGGTTGGCGCCGGATATGTCGGTTTAACCCTATCAGCGGCACTGGCATCCATCGGACATGACATGATATGCACAGACAAAGACGTCAAAAAAATCGAGCAGCTGAAAAATGGAGACATTCCCTTTTACGAGCCTGGGCTTTCAGATGCAGTACATCATTGCGATAATCTCTCGTTTTCTTCCGAAGTGAAATTAAGCATGGAGGAATGTCCCGTCATTTTTATCGCAGTCGGAACCCCTCCGCGCTCGGACGGATCAGCAGATACGAAAGCGCTGCAGTCCGTTATCAGCGATTTGAGCCAGACGATCCGATCGTATAAAACCATCATTACGAAAAGCACTGTTCCCCCCGGGACAAATGAAAACATAGCAAAACAGCTGATTGCCTCCGGCGTTTCAGCAAATTCATTTAACATCGTATCCAATCCGGAGTTTCTGCGGGAAGGCAGCGCCTTGCATGACATGCTGTATCCTGACAAAACAGTTATCGGTATTGAGAAAGGAGATCACGTATCGGCAGCAATCGTCAAATCCATTTACAAACACATTGACACCCCTTATATCATCACAAGTTTAGCAGGAGCAGAGCTGATTAAATATGCCAATAACTTCTTTTTAGCAGCAAAAATTTCGTTCATTAATGAAATGGCCCGCATATGTGAAGCCTACCAATCAGATATCACAGATATTTCCCGCGCTATCGGACTTGACCCGAGAATCGGGGAGCACTTTTTGCAGGCCGGCATTGGATACGGCGGCTCTTGCTTTCCAAAGGATCTGCAGGCGCTGCAATTCGCTGCCATTGAAAAAAACACGGAGACCTACCTGCTTCAAGCCGTTCAGCATATCAATGACACCCAGATCGGCCTGTATGTCAAAAAAATAAAATCTTTCTTCGATACACTTCACGGCAAAAAAGCGGCTATACTCGGCATTTCCTTCAAACCTCATACCGATGACATTAGGAATTCTCAAGCCGTCAGGCTGATGGAAAGGCTGACAGATCTGGGGTGTGATGTCCATGCTTATGACCCTGAAGCTGTTCTGCCAGAACATTTGCGGCAACGTGTGACCCAGCATTCTCAAGCTTTTGACGCGATAGAAGAAAGTGACTTTTTATTTTTGGCCACAGAATGGCCCGAGTTTTTAGCGATTGATTGGAAAAAGGCCGCAGGCACCATGAAAGGGCGTGTGGTGATCGACGGGCGCAACGTATTGAAAAAAGAATCTCTGGAGGCTTGCGGTCTGATCTGCACGGGGGTTGGCCGCCCATGAAAATACTCGTCACAGGAGCAGCGGGATTTATCGGCTCCCACCTCTGCGAAGAATTGCTGAAGGATGAAACACATCACGTTATCGGAATCGACGACTTTATCGGACCGACTCCATTTTCCTTAAAATTAAGAAACCTTGATGCCCTGCTGCCAGAAAAACGATTTACGTTCATAAAGGAAAATCTGCTGACAGCAGATCTTTCTCCCTTGCTGGAAGATGTGAACGTCATCTTTCATTTGGCAGCCATACCGGGTGTCCGTTCAAGCTGGGGCGATCATTTTCACCCATATGCCGCACATAATATCCAAGCGCTCCAAAGGCTCCTTGAGGCATGCCGAAAACATCCGGTTCAAGCGTTCGTCTTCGCTTCCACCTCTTCCGTCTATGGCGAAAAACAAGGGAAAGTCAGTGAAGATGCGGCGCTTTATCCTTTATCTCCGTACGGGGTAACAAAGCTGACGGGAGAAAAGCTTTGCCATGTATATCAACAAAGCTTTGGCATTCCAATTGTGATTCTCCGTTTCTTTACCGTCTATGGGCCGAGACAGCGGCCGGACATGGCATTTCACCGGCTCATCAAACAGCACCTTCTGAAAAAGCCGCTCACCATCTTCGGTGACGGACAGCAGTCAAGAGATTTCACCTATATCAGCGACTGTGTCAAAGGCATCACCGCTGTTCTTGGGAACCCCCATCTTATTGGTGAAACAGTGAATATCGGCGGCAGAGAACGTGCCTCAGTCTTAAAGGTTGTTTCCCTCATTGAAGACATTTCCGGTAAAAAAGCAACACTGCACTTCTCGGACAAAGTAGCAGGGGAACCAAGAAAAACGTGGGCGGATATTTCAAAAGCAAAACAGCTCTTGCATTACGATCCCGCCACATCCTTAAACGATGGTTTGGCTAACGAAATCGCCTATTTATCGTCGCTGTATAAGGGGGAATGAAAATGAAACTTGCCTTTATCTGTACAGAAAAGCTGCCGGCGCCAGCGGTACGCGGCGGCGCTATTCAAATGATGATTGACGGTGTCACACCTTATTTCAGCAGCCGGTACGATCTGACCATTTTTTCAATAGAAGATCCATCACTTCCAAAAAGAGAAACGAAAGACGGCGTACGGTATATCCATTTGCCAAAAGAGCATTACCGCGAGGCGGTAGCCGAAGAGCTGCGGGCCTCTTCCTTTGATCTAATCCATGTGTTTAACAGGCCTTTAAATGTCTCTTTATATAAAAAAGCTTCACCAAACAGCATGATTGTTTTGAGCCTGCATAACGAAATGTTTTCTGAAAAAAAGATGACCTTCGCGCAAGGAAAAGAAGTACTCGACAATGTCACCATGATCACAACCGTCAGCGAATTTATTAAACAAACGGTCATCGATCGTTTCCCGGAAGCCGAGGACATCACAAAAGTCGTATATTCCGGCGTTGATATCCGCTCCTATCCGCCTGTCTGGACGATGAAAGGTTCGGCTGTCAGAGAAACATACAGGAAAAAGTACGGCATTGAGGATAAAAAAGTTATTTTATTCGCCGGCCGTTTAAGCCCAACCAAAGGGCCCCACCTTCTCATTCACAGCATGAAACGGATTTTGCAGCAGCATCCCGACGCTGTGCTGGTCATAGCAGGCGGAAAGTGGTTCAGCGATGACGGCGAAAACCAATATGTAACCTATCTGCGCAAGCTGGCGCTGCCATACAGAGAACACGTGATCTTTACGAAATTCATTCCCGCAGACGACATTCCAAACCTCTTTCTGATGGCGGATGTATTCGTGTGCAGCTCTCAGTGGAATGAACCTCTGGCCCGTGTGAATTATGAAGCAATGGCAGCTGGCACCCCCTTAATTACCACAAATCGTGGCGGAAACGGAGAAGTCGTAAAACACGAAGTTAACGGACTTGTCATCGACAGCTATAACAAACCTTCTGCATTTGCGAAAGCAATTGACAGAGCCTTTACAGATCAACAATTAATGAATAAAATCACAAAAAACGGCCGGCACCGTGTAGAATCTTTATTTACCTTTACCCATGTTGCCAAACGGCTCAATGCTGTTTATCAATCCGTTCTGGCACCGGAAAACAAACAATTTCCGCCGCCTCTTCTGACGAAAAACCTTGATTTATCATTTATAAATCAGCTTTTTGTGAAAGCAAAATCATAATTCCTCACAGCTCGTGTTGCAGATACGAGCTGTTTTTTTGCTGCAGGTACGCATAAAAAAGGCATAAATGTGATTTTATGCCTTGCGCTTTACAGTTTGAGAAATCCATGGGGCTGGTGCGGATTTACTTGGAAGAACAATGATTTCTACATTAGCTTCCTCCGCTGATTCTTCATCCTCTTCTTCAATTGGAGGCGCTGATCGTTTAGAATCACGCTCTTCATCAAGCTCTCCAATGGTTTTCAATTTCGTCTTTTCATCATCCATGACTTTGTGGTTTGTTTCCGTTTCCTTTGTTTCTTCTTGAGAATCTCTCGGTGCAGTGATGTTAGGGAGCTCTCGGATCCGGCCCGCAGCCATATGCTCCTCTTCTTCATTGTCAGCCGTGCTTTTGTCATGAGCCTGCCATCCCATCGATCCGGGCGGTGTAAATACGAATTGGTCGAGATCGAGTTTAGAAATGGAGGCTTTTTGTCTCGATGACCTCATGTCAATTCGCCTCCCGATACACTTTTATTTTTTTATACAGTTCCGGCAGTTTATCCAAAAACGCGTCTTTAGATTCTTCAACGGAAATCATATTTTGCAGCGCCCAGTTGTACTTCTCATCTGACCATGTTTTCTTTTGCTTCAAATAATATTTATGGCCGATTGCACAGAACAAATGCGGAAACGCCAGATCAATCCATAGCACTTCGTACTGTTTTTCTGTGAGCGGATACACTGCATCATAGGCTGCAAGCAGCGCAATCATGAAATCCGCATCCCATACAGAAAGCTTAACCATGACTTTATTCAGCAAAATGCGCAGATCTCTTGACGGCAAATCGTACGTAATCGAGTGAAGCTCCTTTAAAAAAGGCTCTCCGTCTACCTCAGTTAACCGCGCCAATGTAAAATCCTGAAAACAGAATCCGCCATGTTCATGCGTTTCTTTCGTCCAGTTTTCATAATCTGACTCATCAAGTGCTTGCAGTGCTTCTTTACCTCTGGCCAGCATTTTATCAGCATGTTTT
Source organism: Bacillus sp. 0209A (assembly GCF_036765095.1). NCBI lineage: Bacteria > Bacillati > Bacillota > Bacilli > Caryophanales > Bacillaceae > Bacillus > Bacillus sp. 0209A. The sequence continues at coordinate 13,750 of NZ_JBAIZV010000006.1, read as the reverse complement.
AAGAAAGTTTGCGAAAATATGTCTTCAGGATAAGAGGCCGCGATCTGCATATTCCCTTCTAATTCCTGCAGCTTCCAGCGATACAATTTATGCCATTTGCCGAGCCTGCTTCTTTTCTTGCTTTCATCTGTGCAAACATATCCTTTTGACGCATGATGAAAATGGCCGGCAAATGACATGACTTTTTTCATTTGCTCTGCATCATAGTAAATCATTTCTTTACCTGTCACTTTGTCATATAAACTGTAAGAGACCTGATCCGTGCCTAAGCAGCTTCCGCCATTTTTTGTTTGATGAATCGGCGCTACGGGCAGCCCTTTCTCCTGTAAATGGGCATGTGCCTGAGTGATAAAAAGCATTCGCTCCGGCTTCATCTGCGCTTCTTTTAATAGCTTTGGGCCTTGATCAGTTTGTATCTCCCAGATTTTGCGCCCGCTTTTGTTTGATTTCAGTGCCACATGTTCGAAATGGAACGGATAATAGCTGAGAATATCGGATACAATCTGTTCTTCATGCTCTTTTTGGTACACTCTGTTCACCCCTTCTATCTGTTTCTTTCATACACACTGAGCAGATTTTCCGCCACCCTCTGCCAGCCGAATTGGCTTTCTGCCTCACGGCGGCTGTATTTCCCAAGCCGTTCGCGTTTTTCAGAACTGCTGAGCAAATCATTGATATGTTGGGCATATTGTTTAGGATTTTCAAAGTCATGAATGATATAGCCGTTTTTCCCTTCTTCTATGACTTCTGGATTGCCTCCTCGATTGCTTGTGATAATAGGCAGTCCAGCGGCCATCGCTTCATAATGCACCCTCGCTAAAGGCTCCTGCCATTGCGAAGAGCACACAAATACATCTGACATGGTATAAAGGCGCGGGATGTCCTTTGGCTTCACAAATTGAATAAATGTGACATGATCCTTTTGCATCGCACCAAGTGTATGAAGATGTTTGACATAGTTATTTAATTCATTATCTCCGAACCATTTTGACCCGATAAACACCATCATGACATCGGGATGCTCCTCGATAATGTCCGGCAAAGCCTGCAATAAAATGTGCGGGCCTTTGACTTTGCTGAGCCGGCCGACAAACAGGGCGATTTTTTTGCCGTGAAGATCCAGCTCGCTTCGCATATCATCACGAGCCCGCTGCCCTTCTTTCGTCCAGCGGGGATGGTACGCTTTCAAGTCCACACCGGAATACACGGTTTTTGTTTTTGATCGTGCTGACGGAAAACGGCTTGTGATCGTCCGGCCGATATAATCGCTGACCGTAACAATCTGTGCTACAGAATCAATGCAAATCTCGCCTTCTGTCTGGCTGATTTTATCGTAAGCGAACATTTCATTGTGAACGCTTAAAATAAAAACAGCGTCTGGCGTCTTTTTCTTCAGTTTTTGCACCCAGCTTGGGCGATTACAAACATGCACAAGATCAAAACGGCTCTTTTTCAGCTCTTCCCCAACAGCTTCTTCGTAACGGTCTTCATCCAAGTGCACATAATGGACTCCTTCTGCCGTCTCTCTATCAGCAAGATTCGGATCTTTAATCGAAAACACCGTCACCTCATGTCTTTTGGCAATCAAAGGGGCAACCGCTTCTAGGTAGATTTGAATGGCGCCTCCTCGAACCGAGGGGACAGGAAGCTTCTCTGTGGCGATCAGTGCTATTTTCATACATAGCCTCCATTCCTGCATGTTTTTTAACTAGTTAAAATCATGATACGGCTGAACAACCAACTTGTGCGGAATAGGACTGCCCCAAAAACAAAACGGGTAAACAACCATATTCTTTTATACATATAGTCAAATATCTCAATCACTTTTTTCATTTGATTCATAAGGTAGGAGTAAAACAGGTAAGGATGTGTCCTTTAATGGCAGAAAACCAAGAAGTCATGGAGGAGGGGAATTCATCAGAGCTTCCTTTATCAGCAGAAGATGAAAGAAAATTAACGGAGCTGGCTGAAAATGTGCTTCAAGGATGGGATGTTCAGGCTGAAAAAATAGACGTCATTCAGGGTAACCAGATGGCGCTTGTGTGGAAGGTTCACACAGGATCCGGTGCGGTTTGTCTGAAACGAATACACAGACCCGAAAAGAAAGCCTTGTTTTCCATTTTCGCACAGGACTATTTAGCCAAAAAAGGCATGAATGTTCCCGGCATACTCCCAAACAAAAAAGGCAGCCTATATTCCAAGCATGGCTCCTTTCTATTTGTCGTATATGACTGGATCGAAGGAAGGCCGTTTGAGCTGACTGTAAAGCAGGATTTGGAGTTTATCATGAAAGGCCTTGCTGATTTTCACACAGCTTCCGTCGGATATCAGCCGCCAAATGGCGTTCCCGTATTTACGAAATTAGGGCGCTGGCCGAATCACTACACGAAACGCTGCAAACAAATGGAAACGTGGAAGCTGATGGCGCAGATGGAAAAAGAAGATCCTTTCTCACTGCTTTATCTTCAGGAAATAGACAGCTTTATTGAAGACGGACTGCGCATCAAAGACCGGCTTTTGCAATCGTCCTATATTCCATGGACTGAACAGCTGAAAAAAAGCCCTAACCTCTGCCACCAGGATTACGGAACAGGAAATACACTCTTAGGGGAAAATGAACAGATTTGGGTTATCGACTTAGATACCGTATCATTTGATCTGCCTATTCGAGATTTGCGCAAAATGATTATCCCGCTTTTGGATACGACAGGCGTTTGGGATGAAGAAACATTTCATGTCATGCTGAACGCTTACGAATCCAGAACCCCATTAACTGATCAACAAAAACAAGTCATGTTTATTGATATGCTTTTTCCTTATGAGCTTTATGATGTCATTCGCGAAAAATACGTCCGCAAGTCCGCTTTGCCAAAGGAAGAGTTAGAGTCAGCGTTTGAATATGAACGCATTAAAGCAAAGGCATTGCAGCAGCTAATTTAAAATAATCATTCCCCCTGCATATCGGGGGTTTGATCTTTATAAGATAAAGGGTAAGGATAAGTCTAAATGTAAAATAAATACATACGGAGGTTGCAAATATGAAGAAAATTCTCGGCGCCATAGCGGTTTTTGTGATTACATACGCACTGTTTTCAGCCGCAGGCTTCCTGTTTCCAATTGACCAAGAATGGTACAATTCACTAAAAAAACCGGACTGGACGCCACCCGGCTCCGCGATCGGCATCATTTGGGCCATCCTGTTTGCGCTGATCTCCCTTTCAGCTGCCCTTGTGTATGCCGCGTTTTCATTTAAAGACGCGAAAAACTTTTGGTTTATGCTTTTGATTAATTATGTGCTTAATCAGGCATTCAGCTATTTTCAGTTTACGCAAAAGAACCTGCTGGCTGCATCGATTGACTGCCTGCTTGTCGCCATTACAGCATTCATATTAATGATCATAGCAAAAAAATACAGCAGAGCCACAAGCTATCTTCTGCTGCCTTATTTTTTATGGAGTGCATTTGCGACGTTCTTATCCTTTACAATCTATTCAATGAACCTGTGAACAAAAAAAGCCGCTCTTACAGCGGCTTTTTCACATCATCGGCTGGATTCCCCAAATGTCTTTCGCATATTCCCGGATCGTGCGGTCACTGGAAAAATAACCTGAATGGGCAATGTTTACAATCGACCGCTCAGACCATTTCCGCCGATCGCGATAATCAGCTTGAATACGCTCCTGCGCATCCGCATATGAGCTGAAATCTTTGAGCACAAAATACTCATCATTATGCGGAAGCAGAGAGTCATAGATCGATTCAAATTCATCTGCTTCCCCTTCAAAAAAACCATTAATCAGCTGATCCGCCACCTGTCTGATTCTGCGGTCATGCTGATAATATTCCCTCGATCTATAGCCGCCGTTTTCCTGATACGATAAAACGTCATCCGCCTTTAAACCGAATGTGTAAATACAATCTGATCCCACCCGCTCAAGAATCTCAATATTTGCGCCGTCATGTGTGCCGATCGTCAAAGCGCCGTTCATCATGAACTTCATATTTCCTGTACCAGACGCTTCCTTGCTTGCGGTTGAAATCTGTTCACTTACATCCGACGCCGGAAAAATCCGCTCAGCCATAGAAACTCTGTAATTTTCCAAAAAAACAACCTTAATCAGCTGTTTGACTGCCGGGTCATAGTTAACCTTTTCTGCGACAGAATGGATCAGCTTAATGATTTTCTTGGCATAATGATAGCTTGGTGAAGCCTTAGCCCCGAAAATAAAGGTTTGCGGATAGATAGAAAATCCCGTGTCCTCCTTTAGACGGTTATACAAATACATAATATGAAGAACATTCAGCAGCTGCCGTTTGTATGCATGAAGCCGTTTCACCTGTACGTCGAATATACTGTCAGGGTTCACAACCACCCCAGCCGTACAAAAAATCAAATCAGCAAGCTCTTGTTTTTTCCTGCTTTTGTTGTTTTGAAACTGCTCAATAAACGCGGGATCTGAGGCGTACGGTTCTAAGCGGATCAGTGATTCCGGCCGTTTTACCCATTCATCGCCGATCGCCTCCGTGATGACAGCAGACAGACCTGTATTCGCTTTTAGAAGCCAGCGTCTGTGGGCAATTCCATTCGTTTTATTGTTAAAACGATTCGGGAACAGCAAATGAAAGTCGCGCATCTCCCTTTCCTTTAAAATATCAGAATGGATTTTGGCAACGCCGTTTACACTGTAGCTGCCCACTATGGCCAGATGAGCCATTTTGACAACACCATGCGCCGTAATCGCCATGTCCTCTATCCTTTTCCAGTCTCCGGGATACTTTTCCCAAACCGCACGGCAAAACCTTTCATTGATTTCTTCAATAATCATATACATTCGCGGAAGCAGCGGCTTAAACAAATGAATCGGCCATTTCTCAAGCGCTTCTGACAATGTCGTATGATTTGTATAAGAAATCGTATGTACGGTGATATGCCAGGCCTCTTCCCAGCTCATGTTCTCTTCATCAAGTAAAATCCGCATCAGCTCAGGCACCGCAAGCGCAGGATGGGTGTCATTAATATGAATGCTTACTTTTTTATGCAGGCCGGACATAGATTTATTCGTTTTGCGGTAATTGTTCACAATGCTTTTTAAGCTTGCGCATACTAAAAAATACTGCTGCTTCAGCCGTAAAATTTTCCCCTCGTCATGGGTGTCATCAGGATATAAAAATTCTGTAACGGCTTCTGTTTCCCGCTTATAAGACAAAATATTGCCGCCATGATAATGCGCATAGGGCTCGGCATTCCATAGCCTCAATGTATTGACGGTCCCCGTTTCATAGCCGATAATCGGAATATCATAAGGAACAGCGGTAACGATTGTAGCTTGTTCATGCCGAAAATGCAGGCGCCCGTTTTTTTCTGTCACATGCACCTCGCCCCAAAACGGTACGTCAACAGCCTGATCCGCATTTCTTACTTCCCATACGTTTCCGTTTTTCAGCCATTGTTCAGGCAGCTCCACCTGATGCCCGTCTACAATTTTTTGCTCAAACAAGCCGTGCTTATAACGAATGCCCATCCCGTGTCCCGGCAAGTTCAACGAAGCGAGAGAATCTAAAAAGCAAGCGGCCAAGCGCCCAAGCCCGCCGTTGCCCAGACCTGCATCGCTCTCTATCTGAAGGATCTCCTCTAAATTGATGCCGATATCTTTCAAGCCTGCTTCTACCACATCACGAACACCAAGATTCATTAAATTTTGTTCAAGGAGCTGACCGAGAAGAAATTCGATTGACAAATAATATGTCTGCTTTCCGCAATTGGACCTGCTCTTTTCATTCGTCTGGATCCACTCAGCGCTGATATACTCTCTGACCATATTGCCCAACGTTTTATATTGGTCCAGCTTGGCAGAGTCTCTAAAGCTTTTTCCGCACGTCATTTCCAGACGACTTAAAAATAAGGCTGCAAATCGTTCTTTACTCGAGAACATCCCGTCCACTCCTTGTCACATGCTCAAAAATGCGCTGATACTCTTTCGCTGACTGCTCCCAGCTGTAATCTGCGTTCATTGCGGTCTTCATGAGGCTCTTCCATACATCCTTTTGGCGATAAAACGACAGCGCCCTTTCAATCGTATATTTCAGATCATGCGCATTGAAGGCGGAAAACGTAAAGCCATTGCCCGATCCCTCTTCCTCCTGATAGGAATGAACAGTATCATAAAGACCGCCCGTCTCCCTGACAATCGGAATGGCGCCATATTGGAGAGCAATCAGCTGGCCCAAGCCGCACGGCTCAAATTTCGAAGGCATCAAAAACAAATCAGAGCCCGCATAAATTTGATGGGCAAGCAGCTCGTCAAATCCCATATAGGCTCGGCACTTCTCATGAAAAGCAAATTCTGCATACCGGAAATAGTCTTCAAATTCACGTTCCCCTGTCCCCAGCACAATCAGCTGTATGTCCTGCTCCTCAAGGAGTTCGTGCATAATCCTGCGCACAAGATCAAGTCCCTTTTGCTTAGTGAGCCTAGTCACCATACTGATCAGCGGAATATCGTTTCGCTCTGGAAGCCCCATCCGCCGCTGAAGCTTCGTTTTATTTTCTTCCTTGCATGCAAGATGCTCCGAATCGTAATGCACAGCTATATAAGGATCGCTCTTCGGCTGATATAAAGAATCATCAATGCCGTTTAAAATGCCGGTTACATCATTTTCCCTATATCGCAAAACCTGATCCAGCTGTTCACCGTAATAAGGCGTCAATATTTCATTTCTGTAAGTCGGGCTTACAGTTGTCACATGATCAGCCGCAATGATGCCCGCCTTCATAAAATTAACGAATCCGTTGCATTCTAACTTTTCATAATGAAAATGATCCATCTCAAGCCCTAGCAAGTCATGTGTGACATCAGGCGGAAAAATGCCCTGAAACTGCAGGTTGTGGATCGTGAGCACACTTTTCATCTGTTCATAAAAAGGATGTTTCCCGTATTCCTCTTTCAGCAAATAATTGACCATCGCTGTATGCCAGTCGTGAGTATGAACAATATCGGCTTGAATATTTACAGCTTCGACGGCCTCCAGCACAGCTCTAGAAAAAAAAGCAAAGCGTTCACCGTCATCATCATACCCGTACAACGAATCCCTGTTAAAATAATATTCATTGTCGATGAAATAATAATTCACATCATCATCGGCCATATATTCAACCCCGCAATATTGCTGACGCCAGCCGACGGCTACCGTACACTCAGCCGCTTTTCTCATACACTTTTTCCAGCGTTCAGGTATTTGGCTGTACTTCGGCAATATCACAGCTACTTCATTGCCTAATCGCGCAAGTGCCTTTGGCAGAGCGCCGGCTACATCGGCAAGACCTCCTGATTTAACAAACGGGGTGCATTCAGATACAGCAAACAATATCTTCAAGAATTCATCAGCTCGCCTTGCACCAAACCTTTTCTTAATACAAGCGGCTGCTCGGCTGTTCCCGCAGCCTCAGTCGAATTGCCGATTTTAACGTCCTTATCAGAAATAACCTGCTCAAGCAGACACTCCTCGCCAATCTGCGTTTTTTGCATAATAATGCAGTTTTTTAGCTTCGTTCCCTTTCCGACATGAACCCCCCTGAACAAAATGCAGTTTTCAATCTCTCCTTCAAGCACACAGCCATTTGCCACCAAGGCGTTTTTAACAGTGCTGTGTTTTCCGTATTTCGTCGGCGGCTCATCCTTCACTTTTGTATAGATCGGCTGCTGCGGCAAAAACACCTGCTGCCAAAAACGAGGCTGAATGAGTTCCATACTGTGGGTATAATATTTTTCCACCGAATCAATGACAGCGGCATAACCTGAATACTCATAAGGGCAAATGGTCAAGGCGGAAGCTTCCTTTTCAACAGCCTCCTGAATGGTTTTATAGCCTTTTTCACGATGTCCATAGATCAGGTCCTTCAAAAGCGTTGTAGACATGATATAGATTTGCAGCGACTGGCCGTCCTGAAATACCTCTGTGATGTCGCAGCCAACCTCCTGATGGCGTTTCAGCACAAATTGAAATTGAATGTTGCAAACGGTATGACTGTTGGAGATGACAGCATATTGCTGTGTGCTTCTGTGGAAGTAATCAAGATGGTCTGAAAACTGGCGGAAAGAACCGAATTCATCATATTCTTGATGAAGGTGGGGCGACGGGAAAAAAAAGAGACCATCCTTTTTTCGATGCAAATCCCATTCCTTACCCGCTCCAAGATGATCCATAAGCGAACGGTAGCGATACTTCGGAAAAATCGCGACACTCCTAATATCCGCATTTACCATGTTGGAGAGCATAAAATCGATCAGACGGTACCTGCCGGCAAAAGGGATTGCCCCCAGCGACCGCTGTGCCGTTAAATCCTGAAGAGAATGCTTATATGTGGTTTCATCTATAACACCTAACATTTGATTATTAAACACTGACTCTGCCCCCTCTTCAGTATTAGATCCATTCTTTTTCTACAAATTCCCCGGAAACGAGCAGCACCTCCTGAATGTCTTTTTCAGACTGAATTACTGCGCCATCCGGAAGCACCAGACCATTAGGAACAATGGCATTTTCAATCACCACATGCTCGCCAATCGTCACATCCGGCATAATAACCGACGACGTGACAGTCGCATGCTTACCGACAGTAACACCTTGAAAAAGAACGGAATGAGTCACATTTCCATACACAACACACCCTTCATTCACAAGCGAATCATGAACCTGTGCGTCAGATGAAATAAATTGCGGAGGCTGATTCGGATTGACGGAGTAAATTTTCCATTTCCGTTCAAAAAGCTTCAGCTCCGAGTCCTCTCGTAACAAATCCATATTGGCTTCCCACAAGCTCTGCACTGTTCCGACATCCTTCCAATATCCTTTGAACGGATAAGCAGATAGCTTCTTTTTCTCCTCTAAAAGCATAGGAATAATGTCTTTGCCGAAGTCGTGGCTTGAATAAGGATTTCGGTCGTCCATCTCAAGATACTGTTTTAAAAGCGGCCAATTGAATATATAAATTCCCATTGAGGCAAGATTGCTCTTAGGGAATTTGGGCTTTTCATCAAAATGTGTGATCGTCCCATCTGCATTGGTCTTCATGATACCGAACCGGCTTGCTTCCTCCCAGCCCACTTCGATGACAGAGATCGTTACATCCGCTTTCTTTTCAATGTGAAAATCAAGCATTTTGCCGTAGTCCATTTTATAGATGTGATCTCCTGATAAAATCAGCACATACTCAGGATCATACTGATTCAAATAATTGAGATTTTCATAAATGGCGCTTGCTGTCCCTTTATACCATTTGACTTCTGATGACTCGGCATAAGGGGGTAAAACCGTCACGCCGCCATTATGTCTGTCAAGGTCCCACGCACTGCCGATTCCAATATAGGAATTCAGCTCAAGCGGCTGATATTGTGTTAAAATCCCGACTGTGTCTATGCCTGAATTGGAACAGTTGCTGAGCGTAAAATCAATAATTCTGTATTTTCCCCCGAAAGAAACAGCCGGTTTGGCCATATTTTTAGTTAATCCGCTGAGACGGCTGCCCTTCCCGCCGGCAAGGAGCATGGCTACACATTGTTTTTTCATCTTTTTATCTCTCCTCTTTTTTTAACCGCCCGTAAAATCGAAATGCCGTAAGGGGGAATGGTCATCGTGATATAACCCGGTTTATGATGTAAAGCTCCCTTTTTGGATGCTAACGGCTTTTTGTTGATTTGTCCTGAGCCTCCATATGTTTCACTGTCGCTATTCAGCACTTCGATGTATTGGGTAAGAAAAGGAACTCCAACATCATATTGATGATAGACTGCGGGTGAAAAATTACAAATGATGACAAGCGCCTCACCGTGCCTTTTGCCATATCGAATAAAAGAAAAAATCGATTGTTGGTCATTATGGACATCAATCCATTCAAATGACTGTGCACGATGATCATGTTCATAAAGGATTTTGCTTTTTTGATAAAAACGGAGAAGATCTTGCGTAAAAACGCTGGCTTTCCGATGCATGGGGAAGGAGTCCAAAAACCAATCAAGCTGCTCTGTGTCTTTCCATTCATCAAATTGGGCAAATTCTGTTCCCATAAAAATCAATTTCTTTCCGGGATGAACCGTCATATAACCGAGCAAAAGCCGATACTGGGCAAATTTCTGCCAATAGTCGCCAGGCATTTTATTAAGAATTGATTTTTTTCCGTAAACGACTTCATCATGAGAAAATGGCAATACAAAATGTTCACTAAACGCATACAGTAATGAAAAAGAAATAAGCTGATGACAATACCGCCGTTCTTCTGGCGGCGTCTCCATGTATTTCAGTACGTCATTCATCCAGCCCATATTCCATTTAAAATGAAAACCGAGCCCCCCTTCCTCAGCGGCACCTGTCACTTGAGGCCATTCCGTCGAATCTTCCGCAATCATCATGACATGCGGATATGCCTCTCTCATCGTTTGATTGAGTTTTTTTAAAAACCCAACTGCATATGGATTCGTGTGGCGTTCATGCTGATTTGGCCAATACAGGATATTAGCCACTGCATCAACCCTAAATCCATCTATATGATAGAGTTCCGCCCAGTACAACGCATTAGAAATTAAAAAACTATGAACTTCCGGTTTTCCCAAGTCAAAGTTTGCCGTTCCCCATAGCCAGTTCTCCCGATCACGTTCATCTTGATATTCATAAAGAGGCCCTCCATCAAACATATAAAGACCATGTGCATCTTTACAAAAATGTCCGGGTACCCAATCGAGAATGACTCCGATGTTTTCTTGATGGCATTCATCGACAAATCTCATCAAATCATGAGGCGTGCCAAACCTGCTTGTCGGGCTGTAGTACCCTGTTCCTTGGTATCCCCAGGAACGATCATAGGGGTGTTCATATACCGGGAGCAGTTCGATATGGGTAAACCCATGCTTTTTGATATAAGGAATAAGCGACTGACTTAAATCTTTATAAGAGTAATGCCTGCCATCAGAATGTTTCTTCCAAGAACCGAGATGAAGTTCATAAATAAAAAGTGGTTTCTCATACAGCGTCTTAACCTTTTGTTTCTTTTGCCATTTATGATCTTGCCAGCTGTATCCTGCCAGATCATAAGTCAGTGACGCTGTATGAGGCCGGACTTCTGAATAAAAGGCGTATGGATCTGCTTTCAGCCTGATCTCACCGCTATGAGTCACGATTTCATACTTATATCGTTCCTGTTCTGCCAAGCCCGGAATAAATAAAGTCCAAATGCCGTTATCGTTCACTCTATGCATCACATGCTGTTCTCCTGACCAGCTGTTAAAATCCCCAGCTACTCGAACTTCTGACGCATGAGGCGCCCACACACAGAATTCATATCCGCTTTGGCCATTCAGCTCACGATAATGCGAGCCAAATAGCTGATAGCTTCTAAACAGACTGCCTTCGTGATAAAGATAAACATCATGTGCTGTCGGGCTGGCAGCGGTCATGTAATCATCCTTTCTGACATCATAGTTTTTATATATAGTATTTATTCGAAGAAATAAAAAAAAGCCCTTTCATGAAAGCGCTTATACTTATTGACATTTAAATTCATTTTCTGAAGAAAAACGAAATATATGGAGATTTTTGTTGTTTTTTTATAGAATAAAGCATGAAATCTATCATGAATTATATAAAATAATGACCACCCGTGATAACGGGTGGTTTTCTCTGCGGCTGAAAGCCTTTGTTACTGACCAAACCCTAAAGGGCTTCTGAATGGTTCGCCTTATGTACTACTTCTACTGGCGAGACCTCAAAGGCCTTCTCCCTATTTCCTTTTCTTTTTCTTGACCTCTTCACCTGTGAATGGATCGATATATTCCATCATTGTTAATTGTTCTGCCACGATATCATCTTGTATCTGATTTCGTATATATTCTTCGTTTACCTTCTCCCAACCGTATCTACATAATATCAAGTACACCAAAATTTCCGGTTCCCATATCTGTATTTCAAATTTGCGTGACGATCAAATATCATTAAACTACTTTTTCCTTTCAAATATCCTATGAATGCCTATTCACTTATCACTGGCGGAATGCTCACTAACATATGGATCTATTTTGCACGCTGTTGCTTCGATAACCTCGACACCTTTTCTTTAACGTAGGGTACCGAAAATTCCCCCTATATCTTTTTTAATTTTCCCATAAATGACTTGTCTTCTGTACTTCGGGGCAATTACGATGTGATACTATGTGTGTGCTAGACTATTACTGTCTTTTGACATTATAACTCCTCCGTATGCTCATATTTTGGTTGGCGAACCAAAAATATTTAGCACCTCGGAGGAATGTTTTTTTATAACGCGCTGGAAGCTTTTTGGAATCATAGGCCTAGCCGAGGGTTTTCTTTTCCACAATAAAAAACCTTGCAGAATATGCAAGGTTTTTGGATGATGACCCGTACGGGATTCGAACCCGTGTTACCGCCGTGAAAGGGCGGTGTCTTAACCGCTTGACCAACGGGCCGATGATTGAGAACTTCTAACTGTAATCATATGGCGGAGAAGGAGGGATTTGAACCCTCGCGCCGCTTACACGACCTACACCCTTAGCAGGGGCGCCTCTTCAGCCACTTGAGTACTTCTCCATTTGGCTCCACAGGCAGGATTCGAACCTGCGACCGATCGGTTAACAGCCGATAGCTCTACCACTGAGCTACTGTGGAATATAAATCATGGTGGGCCTGAATGGACTCGAACCATCGACCTCACGCTTATCAGGCGTGCGCTCTAACCAGCTGAGCTACAGGCCCATGACAATATAGAAATGGAGCGGGTGATGGGAATCGAACCCACGACATCAGCTTGGAAGGCTGAGGTTTTACCACTAAACTACACCCGCAATTTTTATTTGGGGCGATTGATGGGAATCGAACCCACGAATGCCAGAGCCACAATCTGGTGCGTTAACCACTTCGCCACAACCGCCAAAACATATATATTGATAAATGGTGGCTCGGGACGGAATCGAACCGCCGACACACGGATTTTCAGTCCGTTGCTCTACCAACTGAGCTACCGAGCCTAAGTATTATTTAAATGGCGGTCCGGACGGGACTCGAACCCGCGACCTCCTGCGTGACAGGCAGGCATTCTAACCAACTGAACTACCGGACCATTTTTTGGTTGCGGGGGCAGGATTTGAACCTGCGACCTTCGGGTTATGAGCCCGACGAGCTACCGAACTGCTCCACCCCGCGATGATTAAGAATATATATGGCGGAGGAAGAGGGATTCGAACCCCCGCGGGCTTTGACACCCCTGTCGGTTTTCAAGACCGATCCCTTCAGCCAGACTTGGGTATTCCTCCGTATAATGGTGGACCTTGTAGGACTCGAACCTACGACCGGACGGTTATGAGCCGTCTGCTCTAACCAACTGAGCTAAAGGTCCATTGGTAGCGGCGGAGGGGATCGAACCCCCGACCTCACGGGTATGAACCGTACGCTCTAGCCAGCTGAGCTACACCGCCAAATATTTATTAAAACCAAGTGGAGCCTAGCGGGATCGAACCGCTGACCTCCTGCGTGCAAAGCAGGCGCTCTCCCAGCTGAGCTAAGGCCCCAAGAATGGTCGGGAAGACAGGATTCGAACCTGCGACCCCATGGTCCCAAACCATGTGCTCTACCAAGCTGAGCTACTTCCCGATTACATGTATATCATGGCGCGCCCGAGAGGAGTCGAACCCCTAACCTTTTGATCCGTAGTCAAACGCTCTATCCAATTGAGCTACGGGCGCAAAAC
>NZ_JBAIZV010000005.1:0-220118 GCF_036765095.1 Bacillus sp. 0209A | reverse complement strand
TACGCCGCGAAGGGCTTTGACCCTGAACGGGTGGAGAAAACGCTGCAGGCGCTGATCGAACATCATGACGCGCTCCGCATGGTCTATCGTGAGGAAAACGGGGACATCATTCAAGCATATAAACCGATCAGTGAAAGCAAGGTCAGCTTCGAGATCGTTGATTTGTACGGCACTGATGAAGAGATGCTGAAAAGCCAGATCAAGATTCTCGCGGACAGGCTGCAAAGCAGTCTCGATCTGCAAAACGGACCGCTTCTGAAAGCCGAGCAATACCGTACGGAAGCTGGCGATCACCTGCTCATCGCTGTACACCATCTCGTGGTCGACGGCGTATCATGGCGGATTTTACTTGAAGATTTTGCTTCAGGCTACGTGCAGGCTGAGAAAGAAGAGAACATTGTCTTCCCGCAAAAAACAAACTCCTTCAAGGACTGGGCGGAAGAACTGGCGGCATTCAGCCAATCAGCAGATCTTTTACAACAGGCTGATTACTGGGCGCAAATGGACGCTGAACAAGTTTCTCCTGTGCCGAAGGACTACGAAACAGAGCGGCGGATTGTCAAACATACCTCATCCGTCCTCTGTGAATTAACGGAAGAAGACACCAAACATCTCTTAACAGATGTTCATCAGCCATATGGAACCGAAATCAATGATATTCTTCTCAGCGCGCTCGGTTTAACGATGAAAGAATGGACAGAAGATGCCAAAATCGGCATAAACCTGGAGGGACACGGACGGGAGGACATCATCCCGAATGTGAATATCTCCAGGACGGTCGGCTGGTTTACCGCACAATATCCTGTTGTGCTCGACATATCTGAAGCAGACGCCTCAGCCGTGATCAAATCAGTCAAAGAAAACCTGCGCCGCATTCCGGACAAAGGTGTTGGCTACGGCATTCTCCGTTATGTCACAGAAACAGCGGAAACCAAGGGCTTTACGCCAGAGATCAGCTTTAACTATTTAGGCCAATTCGACAGTGATGTAAAAACCGACTTTTTTGAGCCGTCCGTTTTCGATATGGGGCGTCAGGTAAGCGAAGAATCAGAAGCGCTGTACGCTTTAAGCTTCAGCGGCATGATCAGAAACGGCCGGTTTGTGCTTTCCTGCTCCTACAATGAGAAGGAGTTTGAAAGAGCTACAGTCGAGGAGCAAATGGAACGGTTTAAAGAAAACCTCCTGATGCTGATCCGCCATTGCACGGAAAAAGAGGACAAGGAGTTCACGCCAAGCGACTTCAGCGCCGATGATCTTGAAATGGACGAAATGGGCGATATCTTTGACATGCTTGAGGAGAATTTAAAATAAGACGCAAGGGAATTACAGGAGGCGGGAGCGAAGCATATGAGTCAATTTAGCAAGGATCAGGTTCAAGATATGTATTACCTATCGCCGATGCAGGAAGGGATGCTGTTTCATACCATCCTGAATCCCGGCCAGAGCTTTTACCTTGAACAAATTACGATGAAAGTGAAAGGCAGCTTGAATATCAAATGCCTTGAAGAAAGCATGAATGTGATCATGGGCCGGTACGATGTATTTCGTACCGTGTTCATTCACGAAAAAGTAAAAAGACCTGTCCAAGTCGTATTGAAAAAACGCCAGTTTCATATAGAAGAAATCGACCTGACGCACTTAACGGACAGCGAGCAAACAGCAAAAATCAATGAATACAAAGAACAGGATAAGATCAAGGGCTTTGATTTGACCCGGGATATCCCCATGCGGGCAGCCATTTTCAAAAAAGCTGAAGAAAGCTTTGAATGGGTGTGGACCTACCACCACATCATTTTGGACGGCTGGTGCTTCGGCATCGTCGTGCAGGACCTATTTAAGGTATACAATGCCCTGCGCGAACAAAAGCCGTACAATCTGTCGCCTGTCAAACCGTATAAGGACTATGTCAAGTGGCTCGAAAAACAGGATAAACAAGCGTCACTCCGTTATTGGCGCGAGTACTTAGAGGACTTTGAAGGGCAGACGACGTTTGCGGAGCAAAGAAAGAAACAAGGGGGCGAATACGAGCCGAAAGAACTGCTCTTCTCGCTGCCGGAGGCGGAAACAAAGGCCTTTGCCGAGCTTGCGAAATCGCAGCATACCACTTTAAGTACGGCGTTGCAGGCAGTTTGGAGCGTGTTGATCAGCCGCTATCAGCAGTCTGGCGATTTGACCTTCGGCACAGTCGTTTCCGGGCGCCCCGCGGAAATCAAAGGCGTTGAACATATGGTCGGGCTGTTTATCAACGTTGTCCCGAGACGTGTGAAATTGTCTGAGGATCTCACATTTAACGGTTTGCTCAAGCAGCTGCAGGAGCAATCGCTTCAGTCCGAGCCGCATCAATATGTGCCGCTTTATGACATCCAAACTCAGGCCGATCAGCCAAAACTGATTGACCACATCATTGTCTTTGAAAATTATCCGCTTCAGGATGCGAAAAATGAAGAAAACAGTGAAAACGGCTTTGAGATGGAGGATGTACATGTTTTTGAGAAGTCGAATTATGATCTCAATCTGATGGCTTCTCCGGGGGATGAGATGCTGATAAAGCTTGCCTATAATGAGAATGTGTTTGATGAGGCGTTTATCCTGCGCTTGAAATCTCAGCTTCTCACCGCGATTCAGCAGCTGATCGAGAAGCCGGATCAGCCAGTCAGCACGATCAGCCTTGTTGACGAAAAGGAGAGAGCGTTTTTACTAACCGGCTTAAACCCGCCGGCTCAAACTCATGATGCAAAGCCTCTGACGGATTGGTTCAAGGAAGCGGTGAACGTCAATCCGGATGCACCGGCGCTTACGTATTCCGGCCAGACGCTGTCCTATCGCGAATTAGATGAGGAAGCGAACCGCCTTGCACGCCGTTTGCAAAAGCAAGGCGCGGGCAAAGGCTCCGTTGTAGCGTTGTATACGAAGCGTTCGCTTGAACTGGTGATCGGCATTCTCGGCGTATTAAAAGCGGGAGCGGCTTATCTGCCGGTTGATCCGAAGCTGCCGGAGGACCGAATTTCGTATATGCTGACTGACAGCGCGGCAGCCTGCCTGCTGACACATCAGGAGATGAAAGAAAAAGCGGCTCAGCTGCCGTATACAGGAACAACGCTCTTCATCGACGATCAAACTCGGTTTGAGGAACAGGCAAGCGACCCTGCAATCGCGATTGAACCCGATGACCCGGCATATATCATGTACACGTCCGGCACAACTGGAAAGCCGAAGGGCAATATCACCACTCATGCCAATATTCAAGGATTGATCAAGCATGTAGACTACATGGCATTTTCTGAAAAAGATACGTTCTTATCTGTTTCGAATTACGCCTTTGACGCATTTACCTTTGATTTCTACGCTTCAATACTGAATGCGGCACGGCTGATGATCGCAGATGAACAAACGCTGCTTGATACAGAACGTCTAACCAATCTGATTCATCAAGAGAATGTCAATGTCATGTTTGCGACAACCGCACTATTTAACCTACTCACCGATGCGGGAGAGGATTGGATGAAGGGGCTTCGCTGCGTGTTATTCGGCGGGGAGCGGGCGTCAGTGCCTCACGTCAGAAAAGCGCTGCGGATCATGGGGCCGGGCAAGCTGATTAACTGCTACGGGCCTACTGAGGGCACGGTATTTGCGACAGCTCACGTTGTACATGATATACCGGATTCCATTTCCTCATTGCCGATCGGAAAGCCGATCAGCAATGCCAGTGTTTATATTCTCAATGAGCAAAATCAGCTCCAGCCATTCGGAGCGGTTGGTGAACTGTGCATCAGCGGAATGGGCGTATCAAAAGGGTATCTAAACCGTCATGACCTGACGAAGCAAAAGTTTATCACGAACCCGTTTAAGCCGGGAGAAACACTTTACCGCACAGGGGACTTAGCACGCTGGCTGCCGGATGGAACGATTGAATACGCCGGCCGTATTGACGACCAGATCAAAATACGCGGACACCGGATTGAACTTGAAGAAATCGAAAAACACCTGCAGGAATACCCGGGTGTGAAAGATGCGGTCGTTGTGGCGGACCGCCATGAGTCTGGCGATGCGTCAATCAACGCTTACCTCGTGAACCGAACGCAGCTTTCAGTTAGGGACGTAAAGGCGAATCTGAAAAAACAGCTTCCTGCTTACATGGTGCCGCAAACCTTTACGTTCTTGGACGAGCTTCCTTTAACAACAAATGGAAAGGTCAATAAACGGCTGCTGCCAAAACCGGATCAGGATCAGCTGGCGGAAGAATGGATCGGGCCCCGAGACGAGACGGAAGAAACGATCGCGCAAATCTGGTCTGAAGTTCTCAGCAGACAGCAGATCGGCATTCATGACGATTTCTTTGCGCTCGGCGGGCACTCCTTAAAGGCAATGACCGCCGCTTCCCGCATTAAGAAAGAGCTCGGGATTGATCTACCGGTGAAGCTTTTGTTTGATGCACCGACGATCGCCGGCATCTCAGCATATTTGAAAAACGGGGGCTCAGATGGATTGCAGGATGTAACGGTCATGAATCCCGATCAGGAAGATCAGATCATTTTCGCATTCCCGCCGGTATTGGGCTATGGCCTCATGTACCAAAACCTGGCCAGCCGCCTGCCGTCATATAAACTGTGCGCCTTTGATTTCATTGAGGAGGAAAACCGGCTTGACCGCTATGCGGATTTGATCCAGAAGCTTCAGCCGGAAGGGCCTTTGACACTGTTCGGGTATTCAGCGGGGTGCAGCCTGGCGTTTGAAGCTGCCAAAAGGCTTGAGGAACAAGGCCGTATAGTTCAGCGGATCATCATGGTGGATTCCTATAAAAAACAAGGTGTCAGCGATCTGGACGGGCGCACGGTTGAAAGTGATGTCGAAGTCCTGATGAATGTCAACCGGGACAATGAAGCGCTCAACAGCGAAGCCGTCAAACAAGGCCTCAAGCAAAAAACACACGCTTTTTACTCGTACTACGTGAACCTGATCAGCACAGGACAGGTGAAAGCGGATATTGATCTGCTGACTTCCGGCGTTGATTTTGACATGCCGGAATGGCTTGCATCGTGGGAAGAGGCCACAACAGGTGCTTACCGTGTGAAAAGAGGTTTTGGAACACACGCTGAAATGCTGCAGGGGGAAACGCTAGACAGGAATGCCGGAATTTTGCTCGAATTTCTTAATACACAAACCATAACGGTTTCTTAAATGAAGTGTGAAAGGAGGAGACGGCCAATGAGCCAGCTCTTCAAATCATTTGATGCGTCGGAAAAAACGCAGCTCATCTGTTTTCCGTTTGCCGGCGGCTACTCGGCATCATTTCGCCCTCTCCATGCTTTTTTGCAAGGGGAGTGTGAGATGCTCGCTGCCGAGCCGCCGGGACACGGCACGAATCAAACGTCAGCCGTTGAGGATCTCGAAAAGCTGACCGATTTGTACAAGCAAGAATTAAACCTTCGTCCTGATCGGCCGTTTGTGCTGTTCGGACACAGTATGGGCGGAATGATCACCTTCAGGCTAGCGCAAAAGCTGGAGCGTGAAGGCATCTTTCCTCAGGCGGTGATCATTTCTGCGATACAGCCGCCGCATATTCAGCGGAAGAAAGTGTCGCATCTGCCTGATGATCAATTTCTCGATCATATTATCAAATTAGGCGGGATGCCCGCGGAGCTCGTTGAAAACAAGGAAGTCATGTCCTTTTTTCTGCCTTCCTTCAGATCAGATTACCGGGCTCTTGAGCAATTTGAGCTTCACGATGTCGCCCCAATCCAATCACCTGTTCATGTCTTTAACGGGCTTGATGATGAAAAATGCATTAGGGATGCGGAAGGCTGGAAGAAGTGGGCGAAAGACATCACATTCCATGAATTTGGCGGCGGGCACATGTTTCTGCTGTCACATACGGAAGAAGTGGCAGAACGGATTTTTGCGATCTTGAATCAGCATCCGATCATTCAATCATGATCAAAAGCGGACAGCGCTGGCTGTTCCGCTTTTTTTGCATGTAATGTCAATTTTTACATGATATAATAGGCGCAATACTCAAACAAAGGAAGGTCGAAGCATGCACGCGTCTCCCAAGATGAAATGGTTTGTATTGCTGTTTACGTTTGTTTTCGCCATCGGAATGAACTCATTCAGAAATTCCTTTCAATTTTTTATGCTGCCAATGGCGGATACCTTCCATGCCGACAGGTCGCTGATCTCGGTTTCAGTCAGCATTTTTATGATTACAACGGGCATCGTTCAGTTTTTTGTCGGTTTTTTTATTGACCGGTTCAGCGTCAGAAAAATTATGGCGCTAGGAGCTGTTTGCGTCAGCGTAAGTTTTTTGGTGCTTCCGTATTCACCGAATGTTCATGTGTTTTCTGCCATTTACGGAGTGCTCGGCGGAATCGGCTATTCGTGTGCGGTTGGCGTGACGACCCAGTATTTCATCAGTCGCTGGTTTGACACACACAAGCCTGGCGCTCGCTATTTTGACCAATGCCAACTCAGCGGGCCTGCTGCTGCTCTCGCCCATTTGGGCCGCGGCTCCGTATCATGCCGGCTGGCAAAACACCTATACGATATTGGGCATCGTCATGGCTGCTGTTCTGCTGCCGCTCCTTGCCTTCGGGATGAAGCACCCGCCACATGTGCAAGCGCCGTCAGTGAAAAAATCTTATGACTGGCGGGGATTTTGGGACGTGGTAAAGCAGTCCCGTCTCATTCATGTCCTGTACTTCGGCGTGTTTACATGCGGATTTACAATGGGAATCATTGATGCTCATCTCGTTCCGATGCTGAAGGATGCGCATGTCTCTCATGTCAACGGAATGATGGCCGCGTTCGGGGCGTTTATTATCATTGGCGGATTACTGGCGGGCTGGCTGTCAGATCTCCTCGGCAGCAGAAGCATGATGTTATCCATCTTATTTTTCATTCGGCTGCTCAGTCTGATTTGTTTGCTCATTCCCATTCTCGGAATCCATCACAGCGAACTTTGGTACTTCAGTTTTATCCTGTTATTCGGGCTCAGTTACACAGGTGTAATCCCGCTGACCGCGGCGTCTATTTCAGAAAGCTATCAAGCAGGATTGATCGGCTCGCTGTTAGGCATCAATTTCTTTATTCATCAGATCGCCGGGGCTCTCAGCGTGTATGCGGGCGGGGTGTTTTTTGACATGGCCCATGATTATCTGCTGATTGTTGTTGTGTGCATCGTGTTTGTAGGTGTATCGGCTGGAATAGAGCTGATGCCGTTTTTAGATAAACAGAAGGCAAAAGAAACGCATCAATCAATATAAAGGGATCAGCACTATCAGCGCTGATCCTTTTTGAATTTTACTTTTTTTGTTTCGGTATGATTAAGGATAATTCCTCGGAATCTGTTCAGCTCCTCTTTGGAATGAAAAAAATGTTTTGGTATCGCAATATATTGGCTGCTGGATGTATTGATCCGGAAGATATTCTTATATTCGAAAACAGCC
The DNA here is from genome assembly GCF_036765095.1 of Bacillus sp. 0209A. Taxonomy (NCBI): domain Bacteria; kingdom Bacillati; phylum Bacillota; class Bacilli; order Caryophanales; family Bacillaceae; genus Bacillus; species Bacillus sp. 0209A. Next base: position 212,676 of record NZ_JBAIZV010000005.1, on the reverse strand, counting down.
GTGATTTCATTCCAATGAAAAATGAGGTCATACTTTTTAGAACATATACGGATTCCTTCTTGATTGAGGGTATACGTTCTTTTGGATTTAATCCGTTCGTTCTTCTTGTATGCTCTAGAAAACTTTACATATAGAAGAAGGAGGAGCAGTAGTGTAAACAGAACTGACATCACGATAATCAAAATACTATTCACAAACAAGTTAAGCGCTTCGCTGCCATAAACAATACGGGGCCATCCGTTAATGAAATGAACTGCAGCAAAAATGGCGCAAAACAACAGAAAGTAAAAGAATGAGATTTTTCCGAGTTGATAAAAAAAGATTTCTCTTACGTCTTTAAAAGTAATTTCTCCTGGAAGATTAATACTTTCACTAGCATATTGAATCATACAGTACACTTACACCTCAAACCATGTTTTTCCTTTCAGTCTAGCATAATTTCTCATTTTTTTGCAGGGGCCCTATGGTGATTTGTCTTTTTCTGCAGATTCGTATTGCTCCCCACCACGCCAATCATAATACAAACGGCTCCAACAAGATGATACCAGGCAAGAGTTTCGTTTAGAATCACCACGCCCGCAATCATCGTCACGATGGTGGACACATGACTAAAAGCGCTCATTTTAAACGCCTCAATCCTCGAAAGTGTATAGTTGGACAGAAACGAAGTGACGAGTGAAGACAGCACGCCCAAATACACAATGGCGAGAACAAAGCCGGGCTCCTGGAATGGCTGAAAATAAGTGCTGACAGTTCCAGCCGCGCCGTGGCGAACAAGGGCGATGGCGTTGAAGACGACAAAGCCGATGGCTGACATGATGTAGGTGAGCTCGGTCAGCTTGAACCGCTGCGTCATTTTTCTGGCGGCGGTATTATACATCGCGGAGGACAAAGCTGACAAAAGGATCAGCAAAGATCCTTTTAAGCTCGCTGATTCCACATCGACGCCTTTCATCACAAAAATAAACATAACGCCGGCAACGGATAAAACCGTGAAACCCTTCTGCATCCACGTGGAGCGTTCTTTTAATAGATAACTGGCTAAGACCATTGTGAAAATCGGAATGGCTGCCTGAATAATTCCCGCTTCAGAGGAGGACGAGTGCACAAGGCCGAATGCCTGAAAGCTGAAAAACAACGCCGGGTACAGCAGGGCGAGCGGCAAAATGGCAATGACGTCTTTTACACGGATTGATAGCTTTACCCAGCCGAATAAGACGGGTACAGTGGCCGCGGCAAACGCAATGGTGAACCGGTGCGCGAGAATATCAAACGGTTCGGCTGTTTGCAGTGCGATTTTTACGAATAAAAAGGATAAACCGATAATGAACGAATATAAGATAGCCGCCATATAAGCGGAGGTTTGCTGATTTTTAAACATAATGGAAGGTGCTCCTTTACCTGATTTGCAGCGCCGGTCGCTCCTTTTATTGTATGGCTGTGAGCAGAAGGGTACAATGAGAAAAACAATGAACTGTACCGGTACAAAAACAGGGGGAGAATGCATGGAGAAATATATGACTCTATTGACGAGGATAGAGGAGATGATGCAAAGCAGCGCCTATCAAGAAGGAGACAGGCTTCCGTCCATCCGACAGCTGTCCGCCCGCTATCAAGTCAGCAACAGCACAGTGATCCGCGCACTTCAGGAGCTCGAAAAGCGCCATCTCATCTACTCCGTTCCGAAAAGCGGCTATTATATTGTGAAAAAGACGGGCACATTAAAAAGCGGAAAGCCGGGGCCCATCGACTTTGCCACATCTGCGCCGGACCCCGATGTGTTTCCGTATCTTGATTTTCAGCACTGTATCAACAAAGCGATTGATACATACAAAAACGATTTGTTTATTTATGGGACGCCAAAGGGGCTTCCGTCGCTTATTCGTGTACTCCAAAAACTGTTGGCCAATCAGCAGGTATTTGCGGACGAACGGCACATTTTCATTACATCAGGTGTCCAGCAGGCATTATCCCTGCTTTGCGCCATGCCATTTCCAAATGGGAAAGAGAAGATTGCCATTGAACAGCCTGGCTATCATTTGATGGTTGAACAGCTTGAGGCGCTTGGGATACCCGCCATCGGTGTGAAACGAACGGAAGAGGGGCTTGATATCACCGAGATTGAGCGGCTGTTTCAGACAGAATCGATCAAATTGTTTTATACGATGCCGCGCTTCCATAACCCGCTTGGCTGCTCTTTGTCAGAGCGTGATAAACAAGAGCTTGTAAGACTGGCGGAAACGTATGATGTCTATCTCGTTGAGGATGATTATCTCGGTGATCTGGAGGAAAACAAAAAGGCAGATCCGCTGTACGCATATGATCTGTCCTCGCGTGTCATCTATCTAAAAAGTTTCTCAAAAATGATGTTTCCAGGCCTTCGCGTAGGGGCCGCTGTTTTGCCGGATGCGCTGACTAACACGTTTCACACGTATAAAAAGCTGAACGACATCGACAGCTCTGTGATTTCTCAAGCAGCGTTAGAAATTTATATCAAAAGCGGAATGTTCAGCCGGCATAAAGACAAAATCCGAGAATCCTATAAGGAACGATCAATGAGGCTTCATCAAGCCATTCAAACGCACAGACAGCTGGGAAGCGGACGCTTTGCGTTTTCCAGCGGGCAGGCGCCCTGCATGCATACCCATCTGGTGCTTCCTCCCGATCTGCCGGCCTCAAGGGTGATGCAAAGGCTGAAACAACAAGGGGTTCTCCTTGAGGCGATAGATCGTCATTATTTATCAGATTATCCAAAAGAAAATCTATTAAAAATCAATATTTCCAATGTCAAAACGGAAGAAATTGAACGCGGCGTCAAGCTGCTGATGAGCCATCTATAAAAGCGCTTCGTACGAGACCATTGTGATATCCTCAGGGAAATCACAGTGCGCGGCGCATACGGCCATTTTGTAGCCGGGATCCACCTCATAGGTTTTGATATAGCATGGTGAATGGCTGTCCGGAAGCTCAATGGATACCCGTCCATCCTGATGCAGGCGCACCGAGAAGGAATCAAGCGGAAGCGATAAGCCTTTGCCTTCCTGTTTAATAAAGCTTTCTTTCATTGACCATAGATGATAAAAATAGTCTGTCTGCTCGTCTTTATTTTTGGCTGAAAGATCGCTGTACTCCGTTTTTGAAAAGAAACGTTTGGCGATGTCGAGGCTGATCGGTTTCGTTTTTTCAATATCGATGCCGATCGGCTGTGAATCAAACGCGCAAATGATCCAGCGGCCGGAGTGCGAAATGTTGAAATGGGCGTCAGGAAGATCAGGGATGCAGGGCTTCCCATATTCCTGCGCGCTGAAGCGGATACCGGATTTGTCCAGCTGATACTGTCCGCTGATGACTGAGCGAACGAGCACATCTCCCAGCAGGGTGCGGTGAGCATCTTCTTTATGATAAAATCTCCGGCATTTCTCCCGTTTTTCAGGTGATACGAATGACATGAACCGTTCAGTCTCTTCCTGTGAAAGCGGGCGGTCCATATAAATTCCGTAAATCTTCATTCTAGATCCTCCGTCTGCAAAAGATTGTCAAAACTATCCTATCATATTTTGTTTTACTTCGGAGTAAGATCCTCGATGATCTCATATACATAGGGGTTTTTGGGCGTATCGATCGTTTCCGCTTGTGTGACAGAAACGATGGGAAGCTGTTCGCCGTTTTTATGGAATAGATCAAGCCTTCCAGTGATCTGAACCCAGTCGCCTTCCTTTATCTCTTTATTTTCTGAGAAAGAAGCCGGCAGTCCGTAAACCGCGGCATCCGCAATGCAGCAGGATATCCCGTAACGTCCAACGATATAGTGATTCAGCTGTTCATCATAATAGACAAATCCTTTCATGCTGATCTCTTTTCCTGCATACGCTTCTGCATTCTCCAGCAATAGATTGACGATTGGAACATAATACTTATCTGAAATCGGAATGACATTCTTCCCCTCCAGCTCCCGCGCCAGTTCTTTTTCATACCCGCTTGGCAGTACCGCAGCCGTCCCTGCTTCATCAGTGGATTGCGTTTGAGCATCAGATTTCATCTCTTCCGGGCTCTTGGCACTGTTTGCTGAGAAGATTCTGTTCTGTGCGACTTCCTTTGTCAGCACATGGTTAGGAAAAAGGAAACCGGTCATGATAGGGATCAGAAAAAAGCTGTACAGCCATGGGTGAGACGGAGAATGTGTTTGACTGCTTGCACATGCGCAGCACACGTGCGGACTATCTTGTTTTCTCCAGATCAATGACAGTATGCCAAGCGCAAAAGCAGCTACAATAAAGAACTTCGTAAACCAAAGCATACGCGGAGAAATGAAATGCAAAATATGTCCTGTCAGATAAAGTTTAAATGCCATTAAAGCAAAGCCGATTAATAGAAGCCCACGCACAACAGCATCAAAAGAATACGGTTTATTTTGTCTCATCTTACTCATCCTTTATGAGGTAATCAAACCATAAAGCCAGGCTATTGCAAGAACTGAAGCTGAAATGACAACAAAAAATACAAGCACAAAGCGTTTTTTGAAAAATGAAGCATACACAAACGTATTTTTTAAATCTAACATCGGGCCGTACAGCATGAAGGAGAGGAGGGAAGCGTGAGAATAGGTGCCTGAAAAAGTAGATGCGACAAACGCATCCGCATGTGAGCAAAGTGACAGGACAAATGCCAATCCCATCATGACAGCGGAACCAGACAGATCGCTTGTCCCCAGCTCAGCGAGAGATCCGCGGTTTAAAAACGTTTGAAACAGACTGGCGATAAATGCGCCCATGATCAAATAGCGGCCCATATCGAAAAACTCTTCAACAGCATGGGTGACGATAGGTTTCAAGCGTTTTCCTTGCTGCTGATGACTGTGTTCCGGCAAGGCTGCTGTTTTATGGGTTTTTAGCATGTTCTTGTTTCCGAATATCCAATACATCATGAGCCCGATGATGATACAAATGACGACGGCGAGCCCAATCCTCGCGTACACAATTTCCAAATGCTTGCTGAAGGCATAGTAGGTGGAGAGGATGACAATCGGATTTAATATAGGGGCTCCAACTAAGATAACAGCGCCGACGTGAAGCGGAAGCCCTTTTTGAATGAGCCGGCGCACCACCGGAATGACAGCACACTCACATACAGGGGAAAGAATACTGATGACGACAGCGGACCCTATAGCGCCATACGGGTTTTTGACGATCCATTTGGTCATCCATTCATCTGAGGCAAAGAATTCAATGCAAGAAGAAAAAAAGATGCCGAGCATGATAAATGGAATGGATTCTAGCAAAATACTCAGGAAAATGGTATTCACATTCAGCAGTGAAACCGGAATAGAAAAAGACAGCTTATTAGGTTCAAGCAGAATAAAACAGTACAGTAAAAAGAAAAAGAGCAATATGCTGAAGGAGCGTCTTGCAAAGTGTTGGAGAGCTTCCATCATGATACCTTCCGTCTCTAGTATTTCTCTTTCATCAGAGATAGTATCAATCTATGAGACAAGCCTGCAAAACATGAGTGAAAACAAAAAAACGGGCCATTGAACTGGTCCGTTTAAAGATTAATGCAGAGGCGGAGATGCTTTAACAGCGGCTGTCCGCCTTGCCACAGCATAATTCAGAAGCTGAATTGACTGCGGCAATGAAAAGCGCAAAATGATACCGGTGAGGATAGCGGTCAAAATAGTACCTACTCCGATCGGGCCGCCCATGCCCCAAGCCGCAAACAAGATTGTTATTTCCATGCCGTTCCGCACCCATTGCACATTCCAGCCGGTTTTTTCTGTAATCAGCATCATCAGTGAATCACGCGGCCCCGCGCCAAGGCCTGCTGATACATAAACACCGACGCCGTAGCCGATCAGCAAAACGCCGAGAGAGAAGACAATGACGGAGCCCGTATAAGTGGAGGGGGCAGGCAGGAGAAAATTGAAAAAATCTATAAAAACACCAATGAGCACCATGTTCAGGATTGCGCCAATTTTTGGCCAAACCCTCGTAAACAATGACGTTAATCCGACGATGAGCGCTCCAATAATGATGGACCACTGGCCGACGGTAAGCCCGAAGTGTTGAAACAGGCCGTAATGAAATGCATCCCATGGACTTATGCCGAGTGCTTTTCCTTTTATCGTCAAGGATATACCAAAAGCCAAAATGATCAAACCGGCAAAATAAAATGTCCAGCGCAGCACAAGTTCTCGCTTCACGTGAGGTCCCTTCTTTCGTAAAAATCAGTCGAGTGTCATTGTAGCACATCTGACAAAAGGGCGGAATAGGCGAATGGGGATCAACAAAAAAACAGGGCCGCCGCAGGCGCCCTGTTTCAGCGTGTTGGCAAACCCTTGCATTCGTTGTCAGGCCTGCGCTTCGGTGCTCACGAATTTAAAATTCGCTGTGCTCCAATGCTCGCCCTTCCTAGACTTCAAAGGTTTTCAATCACGCTGAAAATGACAAAATCCTAAAACGAAAATCGTTTTAGGATTTTGTCAACAATCTGAAACAGGGCGCTGACGCCCTGTTTTTCTTTTTACAACGGGTTCAAAATCCGGTTCAAGAACCGCTGCGTCCGTTCTTCTTTTGGTGCGGAGAAGATTTGCTCCGGCGGTCCCTGTTCCACGATGACGCCGCCGTCGATGAAGACGACTTCGTCGGCCACATCCTGGGCGAACTTGATTTCGTGGGTCACGACAGCCATGGTCCACCCTTCATTGGCCAAATCCTTGATCACCTTCAGCACCTCTCCGACAAGTTCGGGGTCAAGCGCTGAGGTCGGTTCGTCAAACAGCATGAGCTCAGGCTGAATCGCCAGAGCGCGGGCGATGCCGACGCGCTGCTGCTGTCCTCCGGAAAGCTGGAACGGATATAAATCCATTTTGTCCTTCAATCCGACTTTATCAAGTAGCTGAATCGCTTCTTTTCTGACTTCCTCTTTGTTCCGTTTTTGCACCTGAACAGGGCCCTCCATCACGTTCTCAAGAGCTGTGCGGTGCGGGAACAGGTGATACGCCTGAAACACCATTCCGGATTTCCGGCGAAGCCGAAGGATATCCGCCTGTTTCACCTTTTTGGAGAAATCGATAGAGAAATCTTCAAATGCAAGTTCCCCGCGATTGGGGATCTCCAGCGCGTTCAGGCAGCGGAGCAGCGTTGTTTTCCCAGAACCTGAAGGCCCAAGTATAGCGATGACTTTCCCTTTTTCAATCTTCATATCTATCTTTTTTAAAATTTCATTTTCACCGAATGATTTGTTTAATCCTGTAACGGTAAGCATACTCGGAACCTCCTTATTTGGCCACGTAGCGGTCAAGACGCCGTTCGATGACATGCTGGACGAGTGAAAGCAGGAAGCAGATCATCCAATAAATAAAGGCTGCTTCAATATAGATCACTAAAATTTGATCAAGATTCCGCGCGCCGATTTCCTGGGCTTTTCTGAACAGCTCAGCGACCAGAATCTGAGAGGCGAGGGATGTATCTTTGATCAGGCTGATAAAGGTATTGGATAATGGCGGGATCGACACCCGAAACGCCTGCGGCAAAATGACGCGGAACAGCGTTTTCTGATGTGTCATGCCGATCGTGTAGCCGGCTTCCCATTGCCCTTTCGGCACGGATAAAATAGATGCCCGGATAATTTCAGATGCATAGGCGCCGACGTTTAATGAAAAAGCGATCACTGCGCTTGGAAATGGATCTAATGTGATGTTAAAAGCCGGGAACAGATAGAAAATGATGAACAATTGAACGAGAAGAGGAGTGCCGCGTATCGCGGATACGTATACGCTGAACACCCATCTCAAAGGTCTCACTTTCGACATTCTGGCAAGCGCTGTAACCAGCGCGATGATCATTCCAAATATAAAGGAAAGAATGGTAAGGGGAATCGTATAGTAGATTCCCCCTGAAAGTATCGGCCAGAATGACTGCTGCACCAGATCCCACGGGATCGCCGTGCCAAGCGTCAATGCCGGCAGATTATTTAGAAACATCTTCGCCGAACCATTTTTTAGAAATGTTAGAAAGAGTCCCGTCCTCTTTCATTTCTTTTAATGCTTTGTTGACTTGATCCACAACCTCGCCGCTTCCTTTGCGGAACGCGAAATAGGTTGACTGCGGATCACCTGTTTCAAACGCGATTTTCACGTTTTTGTTGTCTGATGTTTTTAAGTAGTTCAATACAGCAAGTTTATCGTTGTATGTCATATCGACGCGGCCTTGCTGGATGAGCTGAAGGGATTGTGCCAAGCCTTCAACGCCTTCAACTTTCGCGCCGGCATCTGTAGCTAATTTGTTGTAGTTGCTTGTCAGTGATTGAGCTGATGTTTTTCCTTTTACATCTGCTTCAGACTTAATGTCGTTGTTGTCTTTTTTTGTCACGACAACAGCTCTTGATGTTGTGTATTTATCAGAGAAATCGTATTTGTCTTCACGGTCTGTTTTTCCGACTTGGTTGGCAATAACGTCAAACCGTTTGGAATTCAGGCCGGCAAACATACTGTCCCATTGTGTTTCCTTAAAATCGACTTTCAGCCCTAGGCGTTTTGCGGCTTCTGTGATGACTTCCACATCATAGCCAGTCAGCTTGTCCGTGTCTTTGTCGTGGAAAGTGAACGGTTCATATGTTCCTTCCGTACCGACTGTCAGCACACCTTTTTTCTTAATTGAAGCCCAAAGATCGCCGTCTTTGGCGTTATCTTTTGACTGATTGTCATTTCCTGCTCCGCAAGCTGCGAGAACTGCAATGCTTACGACCATGAATAAAGCCATTAATGCTTTTTTCATCTTATTCCCCACTTTTCTGGTTGATTTTATTGAAATAAAAAATTAGCTTACAAATCTAAAGGATAACTTTTTTTTAGTATGAGTCAAGTATTTGGTTTTCATAAGGCAAAATCTTTTAAAATAAACCCAAAAATTGATGTGCCGGTTTTGGCAAATAACTGTCCGTTCTCCACATGACAGCCGGTGTCATAATAAAGGGATTGTCTTCGATATGAACGGTATGAACGTGATTCCTCATATGAACGGGAATCATCGTAACGGGCAGAATGGAAGCGCCGAATCCGGATGAGACGAGACTGAGCAAAGTTGCGGAATCGTGGCATTCGCAAACAATGCGCGGCTCCAGATTCAAACGATGAAATTCATTCATGACCTGATTATAGACGCCTTTTCCGTTGACAGGCCGCAGCAGAATCAGCGGAAAGGAAGGGATATCTTCCATTTTAATGGTGTCCCCGCACGTATATCCGGCTTCATCGGAAAGCACGAGCACACATGGAATGTCATCAAGCTGTTTGAATTGAACCGTGTCGCTTTTGATCATTGTCGTCGTGACCGCCGCATCGATTTGACGGCTTTCCAGCAGCTCTAGCAGCGTCGCGGGCTCATTCTCCCAGATATTAAAGGTGAGGTGAGGGTATCTCTCTTTGATCTGTGTTACTTTTTCAAGCATCAGAGCTGCGCAATAGATCGTTGAACCCACGGCCAGCGTGCCGGCTACCTCCTCCTTCAGCTCTTGTACCTCGATGACTGCATCTTCAAACCTGTGCAGAATCTCCTTGGCTCTTTTCAGGAAAACAGTTCCTTCATATGTTAGCGACATTTGTTTTTTCTTATTCCGATCAAAGAGAACGACACCAAGCTCATCCTCCAGCTGCTTCAGCTGTCTGCTTAAAGGCGGCTGCGCCATGTGAAGCTTTTTGGCGGCGGATGTGATTTTCTTTTCTTGGGCGATGGTAATGAAATATCGAAGCTGTCGAATGTCCAAAAAAATAGCGCCTCCTCACTTATACCTTTTGGGTATTAAATATAGATTTAACAGATATTTATCATATGGATATATCAGGAGTATGATGGAAATGAAAGCACAATTCAAGCGTAAAGGAGGGGGCAAAGTGAAACTCGTTGTCGGAATGACAGGGGCAACAGGGGCCATTTTCGGAGTCAGGCTGCTGGAGTGGCTGAAGGCCGCCGAAGTGGAAACCCATCTCGTTGTGTCTCCTTGGGCGAACGTCACGATCAAACACGAAACAGGCTGTACATTAAAAGAAGTGGAACAACTGGCTACATACACTTATTCGCATAAGGACCAGGCGGCAGCCATTTCAAGCGGGTCGTTTGATACCGATGGAATGATTGTTGCGCCATGCAGCATGAAATCACTCGCAAGCATTCGCACCGGGATGGCGGATAATCTGCTGACACGTGCGGCGGATGTCATGCTCAAGGAGAGAAAAAAACTCGTCCTCTTAACGAGAGAGACGCCTTTAAACCAGATTCATCTCGAAAATATGCTAGCGCTTACGAAAATGGGCGCCATCATTCTTCCTCCGATGCCGGCATTTTATAATCAGCCGGGCAGCTTAGAGGAAATGGTCGACCATATTGTCTTCAGAACGTTGGACCAATTTGGCATTCGCCTTCCTGAAGCGAAACGCTGGAATGGGATTGAAAAACAAAAAGGAGGAGCTTGACCATGGCTTATCAAGATTTCAGAGAATTTCTCGCTGCCCTTGACAAAGAAGGACAGCTGCTGACAGTGAATGAAGAGGTAAAGCCGGAGCCGGATTTAGGGGCCGCGGCACGAGCAGCCAGCAATCTTGGCGATAAAAGCCCGGCGCTTTTATTCAATAACATTTACGGCTACAATAACGCGCAAATTGCGATGAATGTGATCGGTTCCTGGCCGAACCATGCGATGATGCTCGGCATGCCGAAAGACACGCCGGTTAAAGAACAGTTTTTTGAATTCGCAAAGCGTTATGAACAGTTTCCGATGCCGGTCAAACGTGAGGAAACAGCGCCGTTTCATGAAAATGAAATCACCGAAGACATCAATTTGTTCGATATACTGCCTCTTTTCAGAATTAACCAAGGAGACGGCGGCTACTATTTAGACAAAGCGTGTGTCATTTCCCGCGATCTCGAAGACCCAGACAACTTCGGCAAACAAAACGTCGGCATTTACAGAATGCAGGTCAAAGGAAAAGACCGCCTCGGCATTCAGCCTGTACCGCAGCACGATATTGCGGTCCATCTGCGCCAAGCTGAAGAACGCGGGGTCAATCTTCCAGTCACCATTGCACTCGGCTGTGAGCCGGTCATTACAACGGCGGCATCGACTCCGCTTCTTTATGATCAATCAGAATACGAAATGGCGGGCGCGATTCAAGGCGAACCTTATCGCATTGTGAAATCAAAGCTGTCCGATCTAGATGTTCCAGGGGGCGCCGAAGTGGTGCTTGAAGGTGAAATCATTGCCGGAGAACGTGAGTATGAAGGCCCGTTCGGTGAGTTCACAGGCCATTATTCCGGCGGCCGCAGCATGCCGATTATCAAAATTAAACGCGTATATCACAGAAACAATCCGATTTTTGAACATTTATACTTAGGCATGCCTTGGACAGAATGCGATTACATGATTGGCATTAACACTTGTGTGCCGCTTTATCAGCAGTTAAAAGAAGCATATCCGAATGAAATTGTGGCTGTGAACGCCATGTACACACACGGTTTAATCGCGATTGTTTCCACAAAAACCCGCTATGGCGGATTTGCGAAAGCGGTCGGCATGCGCGCACTCACAACACCGCACGGACTTGGCTACTGCAAAATGGTCATTGTCGTTGACGAGGATGTCGATCCATTCAACCTTCCGCAGGTCATGTGGGCGCTTTCGACCAAAATGCATCCGAAACACGATGCGGTCATCATCCCGGAATTATCTGTCCTGCCGCTTGACCCGGGATCTAACCCATCAGGAATCACTCATAAAATGATTCTGGACGCCACTACACCTACTGCGCCAGAAACAAGAGGCCACTATTCACAGCCGCTTGATTCACCATTAACAACGAAAGAATGGGAACAAAAACTAATGGACTTGATGAATAAATAAGGAAAGGATGATCGACATGCATACATGTCCTCGATGCGATTCAAAAAAGGGAGAAATCATGAGCAAATCGCCTGTAGAAGGCGCCTGGGAAGTTTATCAGTGCCAAACATGCTTTTTTACATGGAGATCCTGTGAGCCGGAAAGCATGACAAATCCCGCGAAATACAATCCGGCGTTTAAAATTAATCCGAAGGAAACTGAAACAGCAATTGAAGTTCCGGCTGTGCCGGAACGAAAGGCCTGATCAGCGTGAGTTGTATATCAGACCGTCTCTTTGAGCTGCTTGACGGGAATCGCCTGAAGGAGAAGCAGCAGGAGGCTTTCGTTCTGCAAACGGTATCGGAGGATGGCTGGCCGCACGCCGCTATGATCAGCGTGGGAGAAATCATCGCTCTAAGCCGGACAGATATCCGAATCGCTTTGTGGAAAAACACAGTGACTGCCGCCAACATTCTTCGGACAGGAAAAGCGCAGTTCACGGCATGGTGGAAGGGATCAGCCCATTATGTAAAGCTGCAATGTGAGCTTTTGCCGCCTTTGAAAGAAGCCGAATATGACAGAGAACGTTTTGCCTGCCGCGTCGTTTCTGTGAAGGAAGACGTTGGAAATATGCTGATTTGACTTCCGGTGTCCGTATCCGGCTTCACAGCCCTGATGAGGTGCTGAACAGATGGGAAAAGACGCTTGAGGAATTAAAACAGTAATATAGACAGCTCGAAAAAGTGAATCGTTTTCTTAGAAACAGCCGGTCTAGAGAGAAAGAAACGCTTTGAAATAGACATCGCGAATTTGCAGCAAGACATCAAAAAAGATCCTGAGAGACGCTTCGTACACATGTGTACGAAGCGCTGAGGCGAAAAGCTTTTATCAAGAGCGACCGCATGCTGCTCTATGGAATGGTGATTTCACGAATATGCCGATCATTGATGAATGATGGGGCCATACATTTGCCGGGTTTGTCTTATTCAGCGGTGAGCAGATGTTCAAATGCAGTGTACATTGGATTAGGGAGAAGATATGAATACCTGGTCGCTCCTGTTGCGCTGTGGGATATTGTTGACGGTTTATATTCCCATGTGGAGAAGGTTATTTTTGAGGGTAGCGGCCATCAGCCGATGCTAGAAGAACCGCAAGCCCTAGGAAAGCTTCAGCAAAAGGATGGACAAATAAGAAACAGCCCGCAGGCTAAAATCCGAGGGCTGTTTCTTATTATAAGACCCCTTTCATCGCACGCTTGATAATCGGCGAAAGCAGCAGAAGAATGCCGCCAAGTACGATAGAAATCAAGCCGATGGTGCCGAAGTAAGTTGTTTCAGGAATTTTATCAAATAATCCGGCTACTTGGGCATTGATCGCTTGGGCTGCTGCGTTAGTCAGAAACCACATACTCATTGTCTGTGCAGAGAATGCAGCTGGCGCCAGTTTCGTTGTCACGGATAAACCGACTGGAGACAGGCACAGCTCTCCAAGCACGACAAGCAGGAAGCTGAGAACGAGCCAAAGCGGGCTTACGAGTGCTTCTTTTCCTTGCATAGCCGGGAATACCATAATGATAAATGACAATCCGGCTAGAATAATTCCGATTGAGAATTTAACTGGCGTGGACGGCTGGCGTTTGCCAAGCTTCATCCATAGCCACGCGAAAATTGGCGCGAAAATGACGACAAACAATGGGTTTAATGATTGGAACCAAGATGACTGAAGTTCTAATCCGCCCAATGAAAGCCTTGTGCGTTCATCAGCGTATACCGCAAGAATGGTCGCTCCCTGTTCCTGAATGGCCCAGAACATGACAGCACCGATAAACAAAGGAATGTAAGCGGCAAGACGAGATTTTTCTGTTTTGTCCGCTTTTTTGCTTGTAAACATGATGATGAAATAAACAATAGGAATCAAAATACCGAGAATACTGACAAGGTCGATGAAACCATTGACCGTCAGCACGCCTGTTTGTACAGAAATAATCACTGCGATCGCCACAATGATAACACCGATTCCAGTACCAATCGCAGATTTTTTAGACAGCGGATTCGGCACATTTGAGCCTGCAAGCCCGAGGTTTTTCTTTCTTGTCAGAGCATATACGATAAGTCCGAGAAGCATTCCGACTGCGGCAGCTCCGAAGCCAAGATGATAGTTGTACTTCTGTCCGAGTGTTCCGACAATTAACGGCGCAAGTAAACCGCCAAGGTTAATCCCCATGTAGAAAATACTAAAACCTGAGTCGCGGCGCGGGTCTTCTTTCGTGTAAAGATCTCCAACCACACTTGAAACGTTTGGTTTTAATAAGCCTGTTCCGATAATGATAAGTGCCATGCTGATATAGAATGCTGTCGCGCTGCCCGGATAGGCGAGTGCAATGTGGCCGAACATAATGAATATGCCGCCGTAAAACACGGTGTTTGCGGTTCCGAATACCCGGTCAGCGAGCCATCCGCCGATAATAGTGGACATGTATACGAGTGATCCGTAAATTGACATAATGGCAACCGCTGTGCCTTTGTCAAAGCCAAGCCCTCCGTTTACCGTCTCTGTATACAAATAGTAAAGTAAGATTGCTCTCATTCCATAGTAAGAGAAACGCTCCCAAAATTCGGTGAAAAATAGCGTAAATAGTCCCCGCGGGTGACCAAAGAACCCTTTTTGCGGGACGCTTTTGATGATACTTTCGTTATCAATCGAAGCCATGTCAGCCAAACCCTTTCTTAAAAAAGTGTATTATAAAAATCATATTCTTATATAATACTTGTGTCAATATAATTTATACGCATTTCAAATAGTTCCATAATGGAAAAATTATAAATGTATGAAAATAGTGGTTTTATCCTAATTATTAAGTCCTTTTTCGTAAGATTTTCTTACAAAACTATTCCTTTATATTTTTTTGATAAAATTTTAGAGAGATGTGCAAGCGGATCGGGCCTTTGTGAGTATCATGATAGTAATCATGGAGAAGGAGGCTCGCAATTGGCTGAATTCATATTAAATGCGGCGGATTTCGGTATTTCAGGAGATGGTAAAACGGATTCAACAGAACTGATTAATCAGTGCCTCAGTATGGCTGTTTCGAAAGGATATCATACGGTCTGGTTTCCAAAGGGAACCTATTTAATAGACGGAACGCTTGGAGCAGATCCTAATCAGAAGTTTCGACATGCGGGGATTAAGGTTCCCGCCAACCTTGAGATTGTGATGGACCCCGAGTGTATCATCAAAGTCATCCCGAACAGTTCGTGGGGTTATTCCGCATTTTATGTAGGCAAGCAAGAAAATATCACCATTTCCGGAGGACAAATTATCGGCGAACGCGATGAGCATACGTACGCGTCCGCGGGGGTAAGGTCAACCCATGAATGGGGCTTCGGCATATGTATTGAAGGCTGTTCGAATGTTGTCATTGATGATGTCAAAATTTCGGATTTTACCGGCGACGGGATCATTGTCAGTCCAAGGGGATTAAAGACAAATAATGATTATCGAACGTCAGAGCATATTACCATCCGCCGCTGTGAGGTTCGGCGGTCGAGGAGAAATAACATTTCTATTACCGGATGTGACAGGGTTACGGTGGAGGAATGCGTGATTGAAGGCGCCGGAACGGGGAATGGAACAGCGCCGAAATTCGGAATTGACATAGAAGGATATGGCGAAGGCGATGTTGACTATGAAGAACCGATCAATGTATCCATTCGCAATAACCATTTTATAGGGAATGTTTCAAGTTCTGTGACCAATTTTAACGGGTACGGCATTTCAATAGAAGGAAACCACTCAGACAATACCATCAGCTATGGGTATGGAGCGCAGACTGTGATCAAAGGAAATATTCTCAGACGGGAGAAAGACGCGGCTCCTGCGCCTAGAGTCGGGATTACGGGACTCGGTGTGTCACAAGGAAAAGAGAGCAGTGATGCGGTGATCGCCGGCAATCTCATTACCGGGTTTTCATCCGGGATTGATGTCAGGGGAAAGAGCGTGCTTGTTACGAACAACAAAATCAGCAACTTTGAAAACACAGGGATATTGGTTTATCAGTCATCCGACGTAAAGGTAGACGGCAACCAGATTCAAAACGGACTGTCTGAAACAAGGCGCAGTACCGGCATTCGCGCAGTGCTGTCAGATGATGCCGCATTTTTGAATAACTGCCTCATTCAAGTCATTGACGGCGTGAATATTTCCGGGGGCGATATGATCATTAAAGATAATGTGCTGAGAAAATTCAGCCGGGGGATTTGGATCGCTCAAGGAAACGCGGTGATTGAAGGAAATACACTGAATCCTGACGCGTTTGAAGCAGTCCCTGAATCATATACTGTTTCTGTTACAAACAATGCGAGCGCTATCATCAAAAACAACACATGTAAAGAGTTTAAAAATTACCCGATTTACTGTTCCACAAGTGCGAAAACCTCAATTATCGGCAACCACTTCGAAAGATCTCCGCTTTTGGTCACCATCTATATCAACGCCGGTGTGCATGAGATTTTGGATAATACCATTTCAGTCAACAGAACAGCCGGAAATCCGATCGTCATGTATATCAACGGTTCTACGGGCTCTATCATTTCTGGAAACACCATCAATAACCTCTCCGCAGGCACGGCGACAGCCATTCAAACAAACACCTCAACCAATTCGAAAATCATCGGCAATCGCATCTTCAAAGGAACCATCAGCAAACATAGCAGCGATACAGCAGACGGCAATATAATCGTCTGAAAACCGCCCCTTCTAGGGGTTCTTTTTTTTCGATTTATACATCAAGAATATTTCTCTGCTCAATTCCAACATAAAAAATAAAAACACGATCCACTCAGCAAACGTTGTCATTTTGAAGCTGGACATATTGTTGTATATGGCTTTTATCAAGCTGAACCCTTGCAGCGTGTCCATGAAAACAGAAATAACTAACAGACAAAACAATAAAAGCGCGGTCACGCCTAATATCTTCATGATTGATCACCCTCCGCCTTTTAGTTTCTATCTTTATCAGAGAGTTATACCGCTCGCCGGACACATGCATAATCTTAACGCCTAAAGGGAGAATATGAGAAAACGACAAAGAAAGGTATTTGTGTATGCCTTTATTTTCAAAGCGAAAGAACAATACCGATGCAAAAGACAAGCAGAATACAGAAGAAAAGAATCACGAACAGCAGAAAGAAAAAGAAAGGCCGGTTCTCATTTCCCCAAGTTTGGAAAAAAACATAGCGGAAATGAAGAAGGAAGTCGGAAGCAGCGCTGATGTCATCATTCGCGAGATCAAAATCGGGGAACAGGAGCGTGTCCGCCTCGCCGTTATTTATATTGCGGGTCTGGTCGATAATAACACGCTTCATGAATCCTTAATTGAGCCTTTGGTTGAAGACCAGTCCATTCAAAATTCTCATGCGATCCAGCAGATTCTAGAAAAAACGCTTCCGCTGGGCGGGGTGAAAGCGGATAAGGATTGGGACAAGCTTTTTTCTGAATTAATGCTCGGCAATGCGCTGGTTTTTGCAGACGATTCAGAAGAGGCGCTGATCTGCAGCACACAGGGCGGAGAAAAGCGCTCCATCCAAGAGCCGAGCACCCAGGTGTCCTTTCGCGGCCCGCGCCAAGGGTTTACAGAGTCTCTTCAAACCAATATTTCCATGGTCCGACGATACATCAAAAATCCGAATGTATGGGTAGAGAAAATGAAAATCGGATCTGTAACACACACGGATGTCGCGCTGATGTACATTCATGGCATTTGTGAGGAAAAGGTGCTGAAGGAAGTTCGCTCACGCCTGAAAAGAATAGATATTGACAGTATTTTAGAGTCGGGATATATCGAGCAGCTGATTGAAGATGAAACATTTACAACGTTTCCGACCATGTATCATACAGAACGCCCTGATGTTGTAGCGGGAAATCTGCTGGAAGGAAGATTTGCGATCCTTGTGGACGGAACGCCGTTTGTTCTGATTGCCCCGGCCTTATTTGTTCAATTCTTTCAGTCTGTTGAAGATTATTATTCGCGCTTTGACATTGCGACAAGCATAAGGATACTGCGGGTTTTAGTCTTTTTTATTTCACTTGTGGCGCCGGCTGTTTACGTGGCGGCCACGACGTTTCATCAGGAAATGATTCCCACACAGCTTTTGGTTGTCATTGCCGCCCAGCGGGAAATTGTCCCATTTCCGGCTGTTGTCGAAGCACTCACGATGGAGATTGCGTTTGAGATTCTCAGAGAAGCGGGAGTCAGGCTTCCGCGTGTCGTCGGCTCGGCGGTGTCTATCGTAGGTGCGCTTGTTATCGGCCAGGCCGCCGTACAGGCTGGCATCGTCTCTCCGGCTATGGTCATCATCGTTGCCCTCACGGCTATTGCCAGCTTTGCAACACCGGCGTTTGCGATGGCGATTTCAGCCCGGCTCATTCGGTTCATCTTTATTATTGCATCAGCTATTATAGGATTTTACGGGCTGATTTTAGGGATTATTATCATGATTGTCCATTTATGCAGCCTTCGTTCCTTTGGCGTTCCTTATATGTCGCCGCTTGCTCCCTATTCTTCTCAAGGTGTAAAGGACACGCTGTTTAGGGTGCCGTGGTGGGCCGATGAAAAACGGCCGGAATCAATCAGCAAGAAAGATAAAGTGCGCCAGTCAAAACATCAGCGGCCTTTGCCTGACGCTTCACGGGGAATGGTGAACAAAGAACTGGAAGAAGGGGATAAGGATGATACGTAATCGTGTATTAGCCGTTATCATGCTTTTAAGCATCATTGTGCTGCCCGGCTGCTGGGATAAGCGGGAACTGACGGACCTGGCGATTATTTCGGCAATTGGCATTGATAGAACAAATGAAGGAAACTATGTACTGCATTTTCAAATTATCAATCCCGGAAATGTAGCCGGCGGGCTTCAGGGAGGCGGCGCGGGAGACAGGCCGCCTGTATCCGTTTATTCGATTGAAGGTGACAACATGACGGAAGCGCTTAGAAAAGCCTCGATGAAAGTATCAAGGCGGCTTTACTTTGCCCATACGAATCTGATCGTGATCAGTGAAAAGCTGGCGAAAGAGGAAGGGTTGGATTTTGTGTTAGATAATCTTGACCGCGACACAGAATTCAGAACAACAGCCACAGTGGTCATCGCTCATAAAACGAAAGCGGAAAACATTGTGAAAACCCTGACCCCGATTGACAAAATTCCGTCAAATAAAGTCAATAAAACACTCGACTTTACACAGGCCCAATATGGGCGGGTCATTAAAACAAATATTCAGGACGTCATAAAAACTCTTGCTGCTTCGACACAAGCGCCGGTCATACCCGGGTATTTGATGATCGGTGACAGCGAAAAAGGGATCAGCCTGGAAAATACACAGGCGACTGATCCGAAAGCGATTCTTCAGGCGAACGGTTTAGCGGTCTTCGATAAAACCGGCCATTTAAAATATTGGATTGAAGATGATACGGTAAGCTCCGGTGTGGTTTGGCTTAAGAATCAAATTCAGCACACGTATATTAATACCGATTGGGGCAAGACAAAGGATGCGGTAAGCTTACAGATCACGCATCAAGTCACAAAGCTAAGCCCCGAGATGCGTAACGGCCGCCCGCGAATTCATGTTCATGTCACTGTCGAAGGCATCATAGACGCGGTCAAATACCCGTTTCAATTGTCTGATCCAAAGGTGCTGGCAAGCATCGAAAAAGCGCTAAACAAAGAATTGGAACATGAAATCAGCAGAACTGTTAAAACCATTAAAAAGAATAAAATAGATTTTATCGGATTTGGAGAGACGATCTACAGAAAGTATCCAAAGCAGTGGGAAAAAATGAAACGCACATGGGACAAAGAGTATTTGCCTGAACTGCCTGTCGATGTAAAGGCGGAGACGTATATCAGAAGAACGGGATTGCGTAATAATCCGCTCAGGCACCAGCTTGACTATGAATAGGCCTTAGAGAAAGGGGAAGTGACAGATGGAAAAAGCCCAAATCAGCATAAGGCAGCTGTTTGTCATGATTATCATTTTTGAGCTGGGCAGCTCCTTATTGATTACCCCGGGGACGATTGCGGGCCGTGATGCTTGGATAGCAGTGCTTTTGGGCTGTGCGGGCGGTTTGTTTCTGTTTTATTTGTATCAGGGCATATACCAATGCTACCCGGACTTTTCCCCGAAAGAATATATGGATGATATGCTCGGCACCACGCTCAGCTGGATTTTTTCATTTCTCTATATCTTATACTTTGCCTATATTGCCGCCCGGGTGCTGCGTGATTTCGGAGAAATGCTGCTGACGTTTGCATATCATGATACACCTATCATTATTGTCAATGCGCTATTAATATTTGTAAGCATTTATGCAGTCAGAAAAGGGATTGAAGTGCTGGCCCGGTCAGCGGAACTTCTTTTTGGGGCCATGTATTTATTAGGTGCGCTCGGTCTCGTACTGCTTATTGTATCAGGCTCTGTAGAACCGCAAAATTTAAAACCGGTTTTAGCAGACGGCGTTTATCCTATCGTTCACTCGGTTTTTACGCAAACGATGTATGTACCGTTCGGTGAGGTTGTTTTATTTGTGATGATTTTTCCTTATCTCAGTGATCGTAAAGGTGTAAAAAAAACGGGGATGCTTGCCATGATCATCAGCGGATTGGTTGTGACGCTTACCGTGGCGATTAATATCAGTGTGCTTGATGTTGATTTGACATTGAGATCTCAGTTTCCGCTATTAAGCACAATTCAGACGATCAAGGTTGAAGAATTTTTAGACCGTCTCGACGTCCTTTTTATGCTGGCGCTGATTATCGGCGGTTTCTTTAAGGTCAGCCTTTATTTATACGCGGTGGTGGTGGGCGCGTCCACGCTTTTTAAGGAAAAGAACCCTTCTCAACTGGCTTATCCGATGGGATTTGGCATCTTAGTCCTTTCCATTACGATTGCGACCAACTTTTCGGAGCATTTGAACGAAGGCCTGAATGTGGTGCCGCTCTATATTCATTTGCCTTTTCAGTTTTTGTTTCCGCTTTTCTTGTTTATCTTAGCCGTTTGGAAAAAGAAGAGAAGAGAGAAATTAAAGCCGTCGGAAGAAAAGAAACAATAAAAAGAGCGGGGGGATGCAGCCGCCGCTCTTTTTACGTTCACTTCTATATAAAAGGGGGATATAGGTTGCGCCCCTGTCTGCACTGGCAGAGGCGCGTTTTGTTATACGACTGCGACGTTTTCCTTCACAGTAAAGCTTCCTCTTGAAAGCCTGATGTTGATGTCCGAGACTTTCGCAATTTGCTCATCGTGTGTCACCATGATGACGCATTTATTTTCCTTGTGCGCCAGATCTTGAAAGAGCCGCACTATTTCTTTTGATGTATCCTCATCAAGGTTCCCTGTCGGTTCATCGGCTGCGATGAGATCCGTGTCACAGCAGAAAGCCCTTGTAATTGAAACCCGCTGCTGCTGTCCGCCGCTCAGTGTCAGCACTTTTTGCCGGGCTTGTTTTTCATTGATGTCGACCTTCTGGAGCATTTCCAGCGCGTACGCTTCTTTGTTCTTTTCTTTAGAACCTGTGATTTCCATTGCGGTTGTGACGTTTTGAAGAGCTGTCATATATGGGAGCAGGTTGTACGCCTGAAAGACAATGGATACATATTGATTTCTGAAATTTGTTAAGCCGATTTTGGAAACAGCTTTTCCGCCGTAAAGAATCGTTCCTTCTTTTGGTGCGTCAAGTCCGCCTGCCAGAGACAGGAAAGTGGTTTTTCCTGTCCCTGATGTGCCGACGATCGTGTAGAATTTTCCTTTTTGAAAGCTGATGTTGATATCCTGAAACAATGGTTGGCTCTTGTCTTTATACCAGTAGCCGACTTGTTGAAATTCTAATAAGCTCATAGGTTTCGCCTCTTTCTATTCCTGTTTTGTCAATATCATTTTCGGATGGAGCCGCAGTACTGAAATAGACGGCAGCAATGTTGCGATGATGGCGATTAAGATGCCGATTCCGCCAAGAACAAGCATGTCGTTCATAGAAACCGCGACGTTCAGTGAATCAATGACATTCGTGTTTGCTGAGCTGTGGCCGAACATTCCGCCGCCCATTCCGCCGCCAGGCATTTGTCCGTTTTGTGCGCTTGCGTTTTGCGTTGAATCAGTTGATGAACTGACCTGCTGGGATAAAAGCTGATTTCCGAGCTGGTTTGCGACTAGATTTCCCGTCACTGATGCAAGACCGATGGCGATAACGGCCACGATCAAAATCTCAGCTAAGAACTGTCCGATCAATTTCCAGCGTTTTTCACCGATGGCCATTAATACGCCCATCTCATATTTTCGTTCTCTGATCGACATCATAACAATCAGGCCGAGAATGACCGCGCCCGCCGCTGATACAAGGTACACGACGTTTTTAGAGAATGAAGCCACATTTTCAATCGGACCGACCATTTGCTGGTAAAGCTGGTCGTTTGTATTCAGTGTGTACGTATCAAAATCAATTGATGTTTTCTTCGCTGCTTTTACGAAAGCATCCATATTTTTCGCATCGTCCATATAGTAAACAGCTGAGTCGATTGTGTTTTTATAGTCGTCACCTTTCAGCGCCGCTGTTGCTGTGTAAGGTGTGTACAGCTTGTTGTAAGGATTTAAAAAAGAGAAATTCTGGGCTTGGTCGTCGCCTGAAGACGTTGTTTTATAGATACCGACAATCTTCAGCGTCACCGTTGTATCTTCATCCGTGGCTGATTCAATTGTGATCGAATCACCTACGCTTAAATCATTTTCTTCCGCTAATGTTTCATTAATCACTGTTATTTTTTTGCCGACGTCTGATTTTGTAATCGCGCGTCCGTCTGTGATTTTTGAATCTCCGTCAGAGAAATCATCGACTAACGCTGTGCTGATGACACCTTCAATCGAAAGATCGGCTTGAACCATTTGCGGTCCGCCTTGTCCGCCGCCTTGGCTGTTTTTCGTATTTGTGCTTGAACTGCTTGAACTGGAATCACTTGAACTAGAGCTTTCAATCGCATCAAAATTTCCCGCGTTGGCTGAAGCTGATGTGGTGTAGTTGTAGCTCTTCACATGATCAAGTGCTGCAAGTTTATTCGCATCAGATACTTTGATCGGTGTTGATTCGAAGCTGCGCTTTTCTCCGCTGTCCTGCTGTTTTTCCATTTGCTTTTGGCGGTCCACCTGGAGCGTCACGCTTCCGCCTAGCTCCTGTCTGGCCAGTTCGCTTGATTTTTGTGCTGCCGACTGAATGGTGAGGCCTGACAGAACAAAGACACATATGACTGTAAACACAAATAATTGCAATAACGTTTTTCCCTTTTTCGCCTTCATATTCCAAAAGGCCCGTTTGATAAAGTTCATGTATGTTCCTCCGTATAGGTAGTTTTATTGATAAGGCCGCCTGTGGAGCGGGCCCGCTTGCTGATAAATTAATAGTAGTCCTAAGGTATGAAAAAACTATGAACAATGTATTGCTAGTTGATTAAATAAAAACTAACAATTGTGAAACACAAAACCTCCTGTGCAAAATGGTGCTATGATATAGAAAAGCATCAAAACAACCGGAGGATCTAATGAAAATATTAATGATAGAAGATAACGTTAGTGTATGTACGATGACGGAGATGTTCTTTTTTAAGGAAGGTTTTGAAGCGGAATTCGTTCATGACGGGTTAGAGGGGTACCAGCGTTTTACGGAGGATAATTGGGATCTGATCATTTTGGACATTATGCTTCCCTCTATGGACGGCATGACCATCTGCAGAAAAATAAGAGAGACAAGCACGGTTCCGATTATCATGCTGACTGCCAAAGACACTGAATCAGATCAGGTTATCGGTTTTGAGATGGGAGCGGACGATTATGTCACGAAGCCGTTCAGTCCGCTGACGTTGGTTGCCCGCATCAAAGCCGTTATCAGAAGATATCAGGCGACAGGCAAGGCGGTTATGGATGATGATATGATCGAATCTGAATGTTTTACAATTAATAAGAAGACGAGAGAAGTATTCTTAAACGGAGAGCCTGTGGAAAACCTCACGCCGAAGGAATTCGATCTGCTTTATTACCTGGTCCAAAATCCGCGGCAGGTGTTCTCCAGAGAACAGCTGCTTGAGCAGGTATGGGGCTATCAGTTCTACGGAGATGAGCGAACGGTCGACGTTCATATTAAACGGCTGCGGAAAAAGCTTGCCAGCGAGGACAAGCCTTTCCTATATACGGTGTGGGGAGTAGGGTATAAATTTGATGAAGATTAAATATTTATATCAGCTGCTGCTGAGCCATATCAGTATTTTGATTTTAGCGTTTGTCATTATCATTTCTCTCTTTTCCCACTTTGTGAAAGAGTTTGCCTATCAAAACAAAGTAGAGGAATTGACGTCATACGCTGTGCAGATCGCAAACGAATTCCAAGGCGGCCAGATTGACATGCACAGGCTGTACCCGTATCAGGACTTGCTGAGCACGAGAAAGACACAATTCATGCTCTTTGATGAAAAGCAACGCCCTTACTTCATGCCCGAAGGTTTTCCGCCAAGAGAAAAGCTTAAGAAATCAGAGTGGAGTAAGCTGAAGAAAGGGCAGACTGTCATGATCAGAGCGGATGGCCGTTTCGATGATGAAGTCTCTCTTGTGGCGCAGCCTATTTATGTCCAGAACGAATTTAAAGGGGCCGTTCTACTGATTTCTCCGATCAGCGGTGTTGAACAGATGGTCAATCAAGTTAATCTCTACATGTTTTATGCCGTGATCAGCACGCTTGCCATTTCCATTCTCGTTAGCTGGCTGCTATCGAAATTCCATGTGAAACGGATTGAAAAGCTAAGAGAAGCGACGGATAAAGTGGCTTCCGGTGATTATGACATTCACTTGGAAAGCAGCTACGGGGACGAAATCGGCGTGCTGGCGTCTGATTTTACGATCATGGCGAAAAAATTAAAGCAATCAAGGGATGAAATCGACCGCCTTGAGAAGCGGAGAAGACAGTTTATCGCTGATGTATCACACGAATTAAAAACACCGCTGACGACGATTAACGGCTTGGTTGAAGGACTGAACAGCCATACGATTCCTGATGATAAGAAGGAAAAATGCTTCTCGCTCATCAGTGAGGAAACAAAGCGCATGCTGCGGCTCGTCAAAGAAAATCTAGATTATGAAAAAATCAGATCCCAGCAAATTACCTTGAACAAGCTCGATGTTCCGCTGATTGAGGTTTTTGAAATTGTGAAAGAGCACTTGGAACAGCAGGCGGAAGAAAAGCAAAACAAGCTGACGATTCAGGTAGAGGATCACGTCATCGTTCACGCCGATTACGACCGGCTCATTCAAATCCTCGTCAACATGACAAAAAACAGTATCCAATTTACGCAAAACGGTAACATTTGGCTGCGCGGAATAGAAGGATATAAAGAGACGATTATCGAAATTGAAGATACGGGAGTCGGCATCTCAAAAGAGGATATTGAGCATATTTGGGAGCGGTTCTACAAAGCTGATATTTCAAGAACGAACACGGCATACGGGGAATACGGACTCGGTCTCTCCATCGTCAAGCAGCTCGTTGAAATGCATCAGGGCACAGTAGAAATCAAGAGTGAAGAAGGAAAAGGCACAACATTCATCATCCGCCTTCCTTTAACGGCAAAACAGCCATAACATACAGGGCGGCGGCATCATGAGGTGCAACCGCCTTTTTTGCGTATCACTTCGGTTTATTGCGTGCTCCCGAAACAAAGATTGCGTGTTTTTCGGGTTGGGACGGTCTGTAAACATGATAAAATATGACATAAACAGTTTTTGATGGGAGAGGGTGAAGGAATGAAGAGCGGGGTGATTCCTTCTTCAGCGGTCGGTCAAAAAATTAACGAGTGGTACAAATATATCCGCACATTCAGCGTGCCGGATGCCGAAGTGTTAAAAGCTGAAATCCAGCAGGAACTGAAACACATGCAGCATGATTCCAACTTGCTGCTCTATTATTCACTAATGGAATTTCGCCACCAGCTTATGCTTGATTATCTTGAGCCGTTAGAGAAATTAAATATCGAGGACCAGCCAAGCCTGTCTGAATTATCAAGAAACATTGACAGCAACCAGGCGGATCTCAAAGGGCTGCTCGACTACTATGTGAATTTTTTCCGCGGGATGTATGAATTTGATAAGCGGGAATTTATTTCTGCCATTACATACTATAAACAGGCGGAAAAGAAGCTCTCCTTTGTCGCAGACCATATTGAACGGGCTGAATTCTATTTTAAAATCGCGGAAGCTTATTATTATATGAAGCAAACGTACTTTTCACTGATCAATATAAAAAACGCCTATGAAATTTATGTGGAGCAGGAAACCTATAATGTGAGAATCATTCAATGCCATTTCGTCTACGGGGTTAACCTGATGGATGAAAGGAATTTTGAACAAGCCGCAAGCCATTTTAAATTGGCGCTCGATATGGCCGAAGCAGAACAAAAAGCCCAGCTGGTCGGAAGAGCATACTACAATCTCGGACTATGCTATTACAATCAAGACATTCTCGACCCTGCTATTGACTACTTTGAAAAAGCGGTCTCCACGTTTGAAAGCAGCCGGATTATCAATTCACTGCCGCAAGCCTATTTTTTAATCACCCTGATTTATTATAAACGGGGAAAACATGATAAAGCTTCGGCATATCACAAGCGGGGCTATGAATATGCTAAAGAAACAGACGATGCAGATTACGCGGTAAAATTCGAGTTTTTGAAATCCCTATATCAGGATCAGCCCAATGAAATAGGAATCGAACGATGTTTCCAATACTTAAAAAATAAAAATATGTACGCTGATATAGAGGATTTAGCCCTAGAAGTAGCAAAATATTACTATGAACAGAAATGGTTTAAACTGTCTGCTTCCTACTTTCTAAAAGTTGAAGAGGCAAGAAAACAAATACAAAGGAGTGAAGGTTTGTATGAAATTGAAATCTAAGTTGTTTGTTATTTGTTTAGCCGCGGCTGCAATTTTTACAGCGGCTGGCGTCTCAGCTAACGCGGAAGCACTCGACTTTCATGTGGCGGAAAGAGGAATGACGTAAGAACCAGCCCCTTCTCATTAGTGAGAAGGGGTTTTTTACAGAAACAGCGCCGCAAGACATGTATGTCACGGCGCTGCTCTTCACCGGAGAATATTTTTCTTAGTATCCCCCGTTATAAAATGCAGTACCCACAATAATCAAGAGGATAAATAACACAACGATCAAAGTAAATGAGCTTCCTCCATAACCTGACATCTTGTGCCACCTCCTTGTGAGATTACATTATCATATGCTGAATGATCACAGAGGATTGGGTATGGACCATATAAAAAACAAAAACGCCGTAAGATTAATTTGTCTTACGGCGCCATACGAGGTAAGTGAAAAAGGTTTAGTAGAAGCCGCCGCCTACATAAGCGGCTCCAACAATAATCAAAAGAATAAACAATACAACGATTAAAGCGAATGAATTATTGTAACCGCCGCCGCCAGTGTATCCTGACATAAGGCTTCACCTCCCTATAATGGATACTATAAGGTATGCAGAACAGGTCCGTTTGTCAGGGCCATTAGAGGACAAGAGAAAAAATGGACACAGCTATGAGCCAGATGGGCATAAAAAAATAGCGGGCGTTTGCGCCCGCTATTTATGTAATTAAGAGATCAGCACGCCCGCGAAAAATTCCTGATATAACGCTTGAACGGCTTTTCTTTCTTCGGCTTCTTTTACGCCGAACATCATGCTCACTTCAGAAGATCCCTGATTGATCATTTCGATATTCACTTTTGCCTCTGATAATGCCTTGGCCGCTCTCGCCGTTGTGCCGACATTGTGGCGCATCGCTTCTCCAACAACCATAATCAGTGCGAGATGATGCTCGACAATCACTTCGTCGGCGTGCAGCTCCTCTTGAATCTGTTTGATCACACTGCGTTCAGTGACGGCATCCATTTGACCCTCCCGTAAGATGATGGTCATGTCATCAATTCCCGATGGAACATGCTCATACGTCAATCCGTGCTCCTCCAAGATTTGAAGGGCTTTGCGCCCAAATCCGATTTCTCTGTTCATTAAATATTTGCTGATATAAATGCTGCAAAAGCCGGTATCGCTGGCAATGCCGACGACAGGGCCGTTTGTGTTATCCCGCTTGCTCACGACGCGTGTGCCTTGGGCTGACGGGTTGTTCGTATTTTTGATTTGTACGGGAATCCCCGCTCTGAACGCCGGAATGAGCGCTTCATCATGAAAAACTGAAAAGCCCGCATAGGACAGCTCCCGCATCTCTCTGTATGTCAGTTCGCTGATTTCCTTTGGATTCTCAACGAAGGACGGATTGACAGAGTACACAGCGTCCACGTCTGTAAAGTTTTCGTACAAATCAGCTTGAAGTCCGTTGGCGAGAATGGAACCGGTAATATCAGAACCGCTCCGTGAGAATGTGATCACATCGCCATCCTTGCTGAATCCGAAAAAACCGGGAAAAATAATGAGGCTGTCACGTTCCCGAAGACGATAGAGGTTTTGATAGGATTCAGGAAGAACTTGCGCGTTGCCGGGTTCATGTGTCACAAAAAGGCCGGCGTCCTTCGGGTTGACATATTCCGCTTTGACGCCTTTATGGCGGAAATAGGCGGCGATCAGCTTGGCGTTGTTATCCTCCCCGCTGGCTTTGACTGCGTCAAGATACTGCTCGGGATCGTTTTTATCTCCTTCTAAAAGCGTAAACAGATCATCGCGGATTTTTTCGATAATGCTTTGCTCCAGCTGAAGCTCATTGGCGATGAGGGCATACCGTTCCATAACAGCTTCCGCCAATTCAGGGGCGCTGCCTGATGCCAAATATTGTTCTGCACATGCGATTAAGAGATCAGTCACTTTCGTATCCTCAGCATAGCGTTTTCCCGGAGCTGAAACGACTACAGCTTTCCGTGCCGGATCTGAGGTTACGATGTGAAACACCTTTTCAAGCTGAGCGCCTGAAGCGAGTGAGCTGCCTCCGAATTTAACGACCTTCATGTTTACATCTCCTAATGTTTAAAATTTTCTCACAAATTTAGTATTTATTATCTCTCTTTCAGTCCTGTAAATCAAGGGGTAATTTCTTTCTGGAATGAACATTTGTATTTTCCACGAGGAACGATGTCAGGTTTGTTGACCGTATACATGCGTTGTGAAGATAAATATGGTAAACAGCCTAACGATTTGGGATTTGAAAATGATGATAACGATGAGTAAAATTGATTATATGATCAGATTAATATTTTGAAAGAATATTGACTAACACTAGAAAAATGGTAATATGTAAATGATAATGATAATCAATTACTATATGGCCATATTGTTTTGAGTCCTTGCGGAGTAGGAGATACGTTCTTTTTGCTGTAAGGATGTGAGGAGGCAGCATGAAGCTACGTTACTTATTTATTCTACTTATCATATTAGCAGTCACATCTGTATTTATCGGCGTAGAAGATCTGTCGCCGCTTGATCTCTTTGATTTAAGCAAACAAGAGGCGTCAACGCTGTTTGCAAGCCGTTTGCCGCGATTGATCAGCATCATTATCGCGGGTTTAAGCATGAGCATCTGCGGTTTGATTATGCAGCAGATCACCAGAAACAAATTCGTGTCACCGACAACCGCGGGCACAGTGGATTGGGCGAGGCTCGGCATTTTAATTTCTTTGCTGCTGTTTACATCCGCCAGTCCTTTAATCAAAATGCTGATCGCGTTTGTCTTTGCCCTTGCAGGAAATTTTCTGTTTATGAAAATCCTTGAAAGAATCAAGTTTAACGACACCATCTTTATTCCGCTTGTCGGTTTAATGCTTGGGAATATCGTCAGTTCAATCGCGACATTTATCGCATATAAATATGACTTGATTCAGAATGTGTCATCATGGCTTCAGGGAGACTTCTCTTTAGTCGTGAAAGGAAGATACGAGCTTCTTTATCTGAGTATTCCGCTCGTCATCATTGCCTATTTGTATGCGGATAAATTTACAGTGGCCGGTATGGGAGAAAGCTTTTCTGTCAACCTCGGCCTGAAGTACAAGCGGGTTGTGAACATCGGGCTCATGATCGTGTCCCTGATCACGTCTCTTGTCATTTTGACTGTCGGTATGCTTCCGTTTCTCGGTTTGATTATCCCGAATATTGTATCGATTTACAGAGGAGACAATCTAAAGAACAGCCTGCCGCACACGGCGCTATTGGGAGCGGTTTTTGTGCTGTTTTGCGATATATTGGGCAGAATCATTATCTTCCCTTATGAAATCTCGATTGGCCTGATGGTCGGAATCATCGGCAGCGGCATTTTCCTGTTTATGCTGTTAAGGAGAAAAGCTTATGCGTAACCAGATGAAAATTGCGATGCTCGTTGGTTTAGCCATTGTTTGTATTGGCTTGTTTTTGTTTTATGACGTAGGCAATTGGGATTACACCCTGCCGAGAAGAATCAAAAAGGTCGCTGCCATTGTGCTGACGGGAGGAGCGATTGCGTTTTCGACGATGATCTTTCAAACGATTACGAACAACCGCATCCTGACGCCGAGCATCTTGGGCCTTGATTCTCTCTACATGCTGATTCAGACCGGCATTATCTTTTTATTCGGTTCTGCAAATATGGTCATCATGAATAAAAACATGAACTTTATCATCTCTGTTCTGCTGATGATACTGTTTTCCCTTGTTCTTTATCATCTCATGTTTAAGGGAGAGGGGAGAAATATCTTTTTCCTTCTGCTCGTTGGAATCGTGTTTGGCACACTGTTCAGCAGCCTGTCTTCCTTTATGCAGATGCTGATTGATCCGAATGAGTTTCAAGTGGTGCAGGACAAGATGTTTGCCAGCTTTAACAACATCAATACGGATTTGTCATGGCTCGCGTTCATCATCTTCCTGCTGACAGGCGTTTACGTCTGGCGTTTTACGAAGTTTTTTGACGTGCTGTCGCTCGGGCGCGAGCACGCCGTGAATTTGGGCATTGACTACGACAAAGTGGTGAAGCAGATGCTGGTCGTGGTTGCGATCCTTGTTTCTGTTTCAACAGCGCTAGTCGGGCCGATTATGTTTTTAGGCCTTCTTGTCGTCAACCTGGCGAGAGAATTCCTGAAAACGTATAAGCATTCATACTTAATCGCAGGCTCCGTCTTCATCAGCATCATTGCGTTGGTGGGAGGACAGTTTGTGGTTGAGAAAGTGTTTACCTTTTCAACGACGCTGAGCGTCATTATCAATTTTGCCGGCGGGATTTATTTTATCTACTTGCTGTTAAAGGAGAATAAATCATGGTAGAGGTCAAAAATGTAAGCAAACAATATGGCGGGAAAGTGGTCCTTGAAGAGACATCAGTCACGATTCAAAAGGGCAAAATTACCTCGTTTATCGGTCCAAACGGCGCCGGCAAAAGCACGCTGCTGTCTATAATGAGCCGCCTGATCAAAAAAGATTCCGGCGAGATTTTCATAGACGGCCAAGAGATTGGATCATGCGACAGCAAAGAGCTTGCTAAAAAAATGAGCATTTTGAAGCAGGCGAACCAAATCAATATCAGGCTCACCATCAAAGATCTCGTCAGCTTCGGCAGATTTCCTTACTCACAAGGCCGGCTGACAGAGGAAGACTGGGGTCATATCAACCAGGCGCTCGGCTATATGAAACTGGAAGACATTCAGGACAAATACCTAGATCAGCTGAGCGGCGGACAGTGCCAAAGGGCATTTATCGCAATGGTCATTGCCCAGGACACCGATTATATTTTTCTGGATGAGCCGCTGAACAATCTGGATATGAAACATTCAGTTGAAATTATGAAACTGCTGAAACGGCTGGTGGAGGAGCTTGGAAAAACAATCGTGATCGTTATTCATGATATCAACTTCGCATCCGTCTACTCCGATCATATCGTTGCCTTGAAAAACGGCCGAATCGTAAAAGAGGGGCCGCCCGAGGAGATTATTGAAACCTCTGTGCTTGAAGAAATCTACGATATGACCATCCCGATTCAGACGATTGATCATCAAAGAATAGGTGTTTATTTTTCTTAATCTATAGAAGAGGTGAAGAGCATGAAAAAGTTTGCATTACTATTCATCGCTTTGGTAACGGCAGTTGTCATTTCTGCATGCGGAAACCAAAGTACAAGCAGCAGCAAAGGTTCTGATTCAAAGAATGAACAAATCACAGTGAAACACCTGCTTGACAAAGACGGCACAAAAGTGCCAAAGAACCCTGAAAAAGTAGTCGTGTTTGATTTTGGAAGCTTAGATACGTTAGATAAACTCGGCCTTGATGATAAAGTGGCAGGCCTCCCGAAACAAGCCCTTCCTAAATATCTGTCCCAATTCAAAGATGACAAATATGCGGATGTCGGAAGCTTAAAAGAGCCGGATTTTGAAAAAGTGGCTGAAATAGACCCTGATCTGATCATTATTTCAGGAAGACAATCTGAGTCATACAAAGAATTCTCTGATATCGCGCCGACGATTTACCTTGGCGTGGACACAGCGAAATACATGGAGTCATTTAAGTCAGACGCGGAAACAATCGGTAAGATCTTTGATAAAGAAGATGAAGTAAAAGATGAACTTGCAACAATTGATAGCTCAATTGCAGACCTTAAGAAAACAGCTGAAAAGCTTAACAAAAACGGTCTTGTCATCATGGCGAACGACGGAAAAATCAGCGCGTTCGGTTCTAAATCAAGATACGGCCTGATCCATGACGTATTCGGCGTGACACCGGCTGATAAAAACATCAAAGCCTCTACTCATGGACAAAGTGTTTCTTACGAGTACATTTCAAAAACAAACCCGGATTACCTGTTTGTCATTGACCGCGGTACAGCAATCGGAGAAACATCATCTACAAAACAAGTCGTTGAAAACGATTATGTGAAAAACGTAAACGCAGTGAAAAATGATCACGTCGTTTACCTTGATTCTGCTACTTGGTACTTATCAGGAGGCGGACTTGAGTCTATGACGCAAATGATTAAAGAAGTAAAAGACGGTTTAGAGAAGTAAACAAAAGGGCCTCCGCTTAAAAGCGGGGCCTTTTTATGTGATCAGCGTGCCGCCTGCTGTTCGGCAGGGCGCTGAGGTTTCTTTAATGTAAATGATAGAAGGAAGCCGGCAAGTGCGATGCAGGCTGCCACGAGAAATGCGGCGTTCATGCCGTGCAAGGCTGCGTGTTTCACATTTGTCGTGCCTGCGTGTGCCGCCTGGTTGCTCATGACGGACACCAAAAGTGCGGTTCCGATCGAGCCGCCGACCTGGCGGATGGTGTTGTTCATCGCTGTTCCATGCGGAATCAGGTGGCGCGGCAACGCGTTGATTCCGGCTGTCGTCACCGGCATCATGATCATGGCGGTACCTAAAAGGCGAACAGTGTATAAAACGACAATCCAAGCGAGTGACGTATGGTCGGTCAGCTGCATAAACGGCAGCGATGTCAGGAAGATGATGCAGAAACCGGCGATTGCCAGCCCTCTTCCGCCGACACGGTCAAAGATTCTGCCGATGATCGGTGACATGAAGCCCATCAGAATGGCTCCCGGAAGAAGCATGAGTCCTGTATCAAAAGCTGTGACGTCTCTGACGTTTTGTGTATAAAGCGGCAGGATGGTTTCCGTACCGATCAATAGTGCGAAGACAAGCGTTCCAAGCAGTGTTGTTAAGCTGAAAACGCCAAACGTAAAGACGCGGAATTCCAGCATCGGTTTTTCAAGTTTCATTTGTCTAGTAATAAATAAAATAAGTGCGACGGCACCCACCAGCAGTGAAATCAAGACGGTTGAACTGGTCCAGCCATAAGATCCAACGCTTGAGAAGCCGTACAGAAGCCCGCCGAATCCAAATGTCGAA
This sequence comes from Bacillus sp. 0209A, assembly GCF_036765095.1. NCBI lineage: Bacteria > Bacillati > Bacillota > Bacilli > Caryophanales > Bacillaceae > Bacillus > Bacillus sp. 0209A. The sequence goes on along the minus strand of NZ_JBAIZV010000005.1, from coordinate 178,922 downwards.
AGGATCACTGATAAAATATCAATCTGTGTTTTTCTTAAAGTCGTCACGTTCTTCATCAGGATGCTGGCAAGAATTAAATCAATCACAGCAAACGGAAGAATAATATAAAACAGAGATCTCCAAGAGAAAGCTTCGACTGCCCATCCGGAAAGAGTCGGCCCGATTGCAGGCGCGAATGAGATGACCAATCCAACCATACCCATAGCCTGGCCACGCTTTTCAATCGGAAAGATCGTCAGGAATACGGTCTGCATGAGCGGCATCATAATACCTGCACCTGCTGCTTGAATGATACGCGCTGTCAGCAAAACCGGGAAGTTCGGCGCGAATGCTCCGACGACTGTTCCGGCAGTGAAAATACTCATTGCTATGATGAGCAGCGTCCTGCTCGTGAATTTCTCAATTAAAAACGCCGTAATCGGAATTAAAATCCCGTTGGTTAACATAAATGAAGTTGTCAGCCATTGCGCTTGGTTGGCATCTACATTGAAATCCCTCATAATATGGGGAAGCGCGGTAATTAACAGCGTCTGATTCAAAATCGCGACAAACGCCCCGGCTAATAAAATGCCGACAATGACAGAACGATTAAAAGGTTTTGGTGCAATACTTTTATCCAATACATATCCCTTCTTTTCTCTAAGTAATTAACAGTGTTTTTAACATCGAAACGGGCTGTGTTAAAACACCGGTTTGTTCCAGATAGCCAATCAGTGATTTGAGCAAAAAAGCGCGGGGTTCTTTCTTCTTCGCTTCTTCCTCCAGCATAGCGGCTGCGGATGTCAGTTCATCTACGTCAAAGTCCGCGGGGGGCAGGGAAGAGATGCCTTGGTGTAATTCCTTCAGGCTTTCCGACAACAGGGCTGATTTATCCTTTGGCTTGTAGGAGGATGCTGAATGAATATAAAGCTCGATGGCTTCAGGAGGAAGGAGAGACTGCCGGGTTTCCTTGTTTTTGACAAGCTGATTGAGGGTGCTGATGATAAACGCTGCGATGGGGTCAAGCTCAAGCGGTTTTTCCTCGATTTTGATCAGCATGACAAACTCGCGCATCATGCCGTGAAGAATGATGACTAAATCCCACACAAACGGGAGAATGGTTTCTCCATACGCCTGGATCAGCGAATCGCGGTGCCAGCAAATAATCGTTGATCTGGTCTGATGGATATGCTGTTTGACCCGGTTATTATGCAGCTTAGGGTTCCCGTAGGTCAGCATATTGAAAAACTGCTGGTTCCGCCTGAAGCCTTCCAGCTCCATTTTGACCTTTTGCATCAAACGCTCCTCCGGTGTCAGCGAGGTATTTTCCTGAAGTCTTGAGGCCGCGGCCACCATTTGCTTCTGGTTAAATGACAGCAGCTCTAAAAGCAGATCTTCCTTAGACTGAAACAGCTTATATATCGAAGCTTTTGACATCTTACATTCTTCTGCGATCGCCTGCATAGAAACCGACGTAAAATCCTTTTCTGAAAAAAGCTTTCTCGCAGTTAACAAGATATCTGTTTTTTTATCATGCATCTCATGGCTTCCTTCTTTCTTGAACATTAGAAAACCCATTGGTTCACAGAAAACCAATGAGTAACAATGAAAAAATTTTACCAAATAAACTAAATAGAAGTCAATGGATTTTAACCGGACAATCGAAAGGCCCGCCGGAAAATCCGACAGGCCGGGTGAGGCTTATTTTTCAACTTTAAATCCTTGTTTCTCAAGCATTTCACGGATATGCGGATAGTATAGGCGCTCATAATAGGAAGCGATACTCTGTGACCAGTTTCTTGTTTCTTGTCCGTTTGTCCGTTTACTCATGTATTCAGACATTGTCTCGTCATATGACTGAATGTGGGACGTCAGCTCATCTTGATTCAAATAGGTTTCCTGATGATTGACTGCTTCCTGCGGAAGACGCGGTTTTTTCGCTGAACGGTCAGCTGGATGCCCGATGACAAGGCCGGAAACAGGGAACACATATTTCGGAAGCTCAAGCAGTTCGATCAACTCTTGAGGGTTTCCGCGAACCGCCCCGATAGGAACCGTTCCCAGTCCGAGGGATTCGGCCGCTGCTGTCGCTGTGCCGAGGGCGATACCGGCGTCTACGGCGCCGACAAGAACGGACTCCAATCCGTTTGTGATTTCCATATTGAAATCATGCAGATCTTCAAGCGCGATTTTGGCCCGGTTGAAGTCTGCGCAGAATAGCAAGAAAACAGGAGCCTGATCAATCCAAGGCTGACCGCCTGCCAGCTCGGAGATTTTCTTTTTGCGCTCTTTATCCTGCACTGTGATCACAGTCACTTGCTGCCCGTTGATAGAAGTGGGGGCTGCTTGCACCGCTTGAATGATGTGGTCCAATTGTTCCTGTGCTACAGGTTGATCCGTATAGCTGCGAATCGAGCGGTGGTCTGTTAATGATTTGATGACTTCATTCATATGGGACACCCTTTCCTTACTCGCTAAGCTCTGTGCGGACAACATCAAGAGGGGCGCTCAGCAGTTCTTTTCCTTTTGCGACAAATCCTTGGAAATGCGCAGTTTCATTGTGTGATTTCATCGCCGCTTCATCTTTCCATTGCTCAAGCATCACAAATGTATTTTCTTCACCCACTTTTTCAAATAGGTCGTATTGCGCGTTGCCTTCCTCAGCTCTTGAGTGCTGAACAAGCGATTGTGCCTCGCTCAGAAATTCCTCGCGTTTTTCTGGTTTTACTTTGATGTAAGCTTGTAATACGATCATGTCAATCTCCTCCATCGTTATGCTGATTTTATTGTTCGAATTTAATCGAACTAACTGTATCATGTATTCAAAATGAGGTAAAGGAAAAACCCTCAAATAGTAAAATTGTCATTCTAATTGTTGTGTGATACATTTGTGTCATGAACATTCCAAACCATCCAGAAACAGAAACGTTGCAGCTGACAAAGGTTCTTCACGCACTTAGTGATCCGCTTCGTTTAGAGCTGGTAAAGCAATTAGCTGAAGCGAAAGAAAAAACGTGCGGCACCTGTGCGGATGTACAGGTTGCCAAATCGACCTTGTCGCATCATTTTAAAGTACTGAGAGAATCAGGCATCGCTCAAGTTCGGATAGAAGGAAAGCGCCGGTATTATTCGCTTCGCGCTGAAGACCTTGAAAAGGCGTTTCCCGGCCTGCTTGAAGCCATACTGAATGTTGACCAGGATCGCTGGTGAATTAATCCCCTGTACCGGGGATTTTTTTATGTCCGTAAACAGCACGGAAAAGCCTCTCGACACCCTCCTGAATGTCTTCTTCCTTCAGCCGCGCGAAGCCGATAATGAGAGCGGGCCGGCCTGTTTGCCGCTTGTTTTTTTCCTCTAAGTCAAATCGGCTCATTCCGAAGATTTCGAGCTGCTGGCCGGCGGCGTGTGCCAGAATGTCTTGTTCGGTGCGGCTTGTATGAAATTCGGTGACAAAATGCAGTCCCGCATTCGCCCCTTTTACGGAAATCTCTCCTCTGAACTTTGTTTCTAAAGCGGTGATCAGGCGCTCTCTCTTTTCTTTATAATGCTGCTTCATTTTTTTAATATGCTTCTGATATTCTCCGGACTCGATAAATGCCTGCAGGGTGAGCTGGGTAAGCGACGAGCATGTCTGCAAATCATAGCCCCGCTGTTTGTATGTCCGGAGCAGCTCCGGCGGCAAAACCATATAGCTGATCCGCAAGCCTGGGAGAAGGGATTTTGAAAAGGTGCCCATATAGATGACATTTTGAAAATGGCCGAGGCTTTGAAGCGCCGGAATGCTATCGACATCGTATGTAAATTCACTATCATAATCGTCTTCAATAATATAGCGATGCGGTTCCTCGGCTGCCCAGTTCAGCAGCTGAATTCTTCTGGATACAGGCATAATCGTTCCGGCCGGAAATTGATGCGATGGGGTCGTCACCAGCACATCAGGCTGCTGTCTATTGATTTCAGCAATCGACATGCCTTTGTCATCAAGCATAATGGTCTTCACCTGTTTTCCGGCATGTTTTAAAAGCTGGTACATGCGCCTGTAACCGGGCTCCTCCATCGCATACACCGCTTCCTTGGGCAACAGCTCAGTCAATAGCTGCATGAGCACCTGTGTGCCTGCCCCTATAACGATTTGTTCCGGCCGGCATTTTACACCCCGCGTCAAAGAAATGAGCCTGGCAACGGCCGCTCTCACTTCATATATTCCTTGCGGATGCGACATATCACCGAGCGTGCGGTATGAGCGGGAGGCCGCTTTTTGCTCGCAGCGAAACCAGCTTTTGATCGGAAAATGGTCTGTATCGGCACTCATGTGTGAAAACGAGATCCAATCGCTCTGATCTTGGTGAACCTCTTTCAGATCATCCGGCAGTACAAACGGAGGGTGCTCCTCGGCTGAAAACATGTCCAGCTTCTCCACGAAAAAACCCTTTCGCTCAATGGCGTATAAATATCCCTCAGCCAGCAGCTGCTGATAGGCTGCATTCACTGAGTTTACGCTGACCTTCAGCTTCTCTGCCAGCTCCCGTTTGGAGGGAACCTTCGAGTGGGGCAGCAGATTGCGGCTGAGGATTTCTTTTTTTAGCTTTTGATAAATTTGCTGATAGATATAATCGGCTTGTTCTGAGCGGTCGAGTGTGATTGTGATATCCATTTGCGGTGTCTCCTTCTGATACCATCAAAAAGTTATAATTGGTACTTTTCATCATACCAAAAAGAAGTCAGAATGATAAGAAAATAGCGACAGGGGGACATTCACATGAGTGAAACAACAGCAAGCATCACGACTGCCCAGTGGCAGCAAAAACGGGATCAATTCGTGTCAAAAGGTGTGAGCAACGGCAACCGCAGTCTGGCGGCCAAAGGGGAAGGGGCTGAGCTGTACGATTTGGACGGCCGGAGGTTTATTGATTTTGCAGGCGCCATCGGAACGGTAAACGTCGGACACTCACATCCGAAGGTGGTTGAGGCTGTAAAGCGGCAGGCTGAGGAGCTCATTCACCCGGGGTTCAATGTCATGATGTACCCATCTTATATCGAATTAGCCGAAAAACTGTGCGGCATTGCACCGGGCAGCTATGAGAAAAAAGCGATCTTTCTGAACTCGGGGGCGGAAGCGGTTGAAAACGCTGTGAAAATCGCCAGAAAATATACAAAGCGCCCAGGGGTTGTTTCGTTTACACGCGGGTTTCACGGGCGGACGAATATGACGATGAGTATGACGAGCAAGGTAAAACCTTATAAATTCGGCTTCGGACCTTTTGCTTCAGAGGTTTATCAAGCACCGTTCCCCTATTATTATCAAAAGCCGGCGGGCATGAGTGATGAAAGCTATGACGACATGATCATCCAAGCGTTTAATGATTTCTTCATCGCTTCCGTCGCGCCGGAAACGGTGGCGTGTGTCGTGATGGAGCCGGTGCAGGGAGAAGGCGGCTTCATTATCCCATCGAAAAGGTTTGTGCAGCACGTTGCGTCATTTTGCAAAGAACACGGCATTGTCTTTGTCGCTGATGAAATCCAAACGGGTTTTGCCAGAACTGGCGCTTATTTCGCGATTGAGCATTTTGATGTAGTGCCTGACCTGATCACGGTTTCTAAATCACTTGCGGCGGGCTTGCCGTTAAGCGGTGTGATCGGCCGTGCGGAACTGCTTGATGCGGCGGCGCCCGGGGAGCTGGGGGGCACGTATGCAGGCAGCCCGCTCGGGTGCGCTGCGGCTTTGGCTGTCTTGGATATCATTGAAGAAGAAGGATTGAATGACCGTTCTGAAGAAATTGGAAAAATCATTGAAGAGAAGGCGTATGAGTGGAAACAAGAATTCCCGTTCATCGGTGACATCCGCAGACTCGGGGCAATGGCGGCCATCGAAATTGTCAAGGACCCCGACACGCGAGAGCCTGATAAGGCGAAAGCGGCAGCGATTGCGGCGTATGCGAATCAAAACGGCTTGCTTTTGCTGACAGCGGGAATCAACGGCAATATCATTCGTTTTCTGACGCCGCTCGTCATCTCAGACAGCCTTCTGAATGAAGGGCTCAGCATATTGGAGGCGGGCCTGCGAGCGTAATCATTGGAAAGAAAATAGCTGGGTCTGCTATCATTTTAAGTAATCATAAAACAGAAAGGAATGTTCAATATGCCAGATCAATTAACGGTCTGCAACCCGGCTACGGGCGAGGAGATCAAAACGATTCCTCAGCAATCAGCCAAAGAAGTAGAAGAAGCCATTGAACGTTCACATCAGGCGTTTAAAACGTGGTCTAAAACATCAGCGAATGAAAGAGCGTCTCTCTTAAAAAAATGGTATGAGCTGATTGTTGAACATAAAGAAGAACTTGCAGATTTAATTACAAAGGAAAACGGAAAACCGTATCAGGAAGCGGTCGGTGAGGTACTATACGGCGCAGGCTATATCGAATGGTTCGCAGAGGAAGCGAAGCGTGTGTACGGAAGAACGGTCCCTGCTCCGACAACCGGCAAACGAATTGTCGTCACACGCCAGCCAGTCGGCCCTGTTGCTGCCATCACGCCTTGGAATTTCCCGAATGCGATGATTACACGTAAAGCGGCGCCTGCTCTTGCTGCCGGCTGCACGTTTATTATCAAGCCGGCACCGGACACACCGCTGTCTGCCTATGAGCTTGCGCGCCTCGCATATGAAGCGGGCATTCCGAAGGACGTCCTTCAGGTTGTGATCGGCGACGGCGAAGAGATCGGAAATGTCTTCACAAGCAGTCCGAAAATCCGCAAAATCACCTTCACAGGATCAACGCCGGTAGGGAAAATCCTCATGAAAAACAGTGCGGACACCGTGAAACATGTCTCCATGGAGCTCGGTGGCCATGCCCCGCTGATTGTGGATGAGGATGCCAACATCGATCTTGCCGTCGAACAGGCGATGCTGTCTAAATACAGAAACGCCGGACAGACTTGTGTTTGTGCAAACCGTCTCATCGTTCACGAGTCGATTAAAGACGAATTTGCCGCGAAACTAAGCGAGCAAGTGTCTAAGCTCAAAGTCGGAAATGGGCTTGAAGATGGCGTCAATGTCGGCCCGATTATCAATAAAAGAGGCTTCGAAAAAATCGTCAGCCAAATCGATGATGCCGTTGAAAAAGGCGCGAAGGTTCTTGCAGGGGGCACGTATGACCGAAACGATGACAAAGGCTGCTACTTTGTCAATCCGACAGTGCTCGCCGATGTCGATACGTCCATGAATATCATGCACGAGGAAACTTTCGGCCCGGTTGCACCGATCATCACGTTTTCTGATATTGATGAAGCGATTCAGCTTGCCAACGATACGCCGTACGGCTTGGCTGCTTACTTCTTCACAGAAAACTACCGCCGCGGCATCTATATTTCCGAGAATCTCGAGTACGGCATTATCGGCTGGAATGACGGAGGACCGTCAGCGGTTCAAGCGCCATTCGGCGGAATGAAAGAAAGCGGCGTCGGCCGCGAAGGCGGTTCGGAAGGCATTGAGCCGTACCTTGAAACGAAATATATGTCCATTGGTTTGTAAAAGAATGCAAGCTCCTAAAGAGCTGCCGGATCTTCCGGCAGCTCTTTTTGTGTTTCCGGCGAATAAACCCAACCATTCCAGCCAAAATAACAGCAAATACATTTTGAAAGAAGGTTCCCCAACAATGGATTTATTATTGGCTCTTCTCCCGGCTTTGTTTTGGGGGAGCATTGTTCTCTTCAATGTGAAATTAGGCGGTGGACCGTACAGCCAGACACTCGGAACGACGATCGGGGCGCTCATTGTGTCTATCGTGATTTATTTTTTTGTTCAGCCCGCTCTGTCACTGCGCATTTTTATTGTCGGCATCGTATCCGGCTTATTTTGGTCCCTTGGACAGAGCAACCAGCTGAAAAGCATTGAATTGATGGGTGTGTCCAAAACAATGCCGATTTCCACTGGAATGCAGCTCGTGTCAACCTCACTGTTCGGTGTGATTGTGTTTCGTGAATGGTCTACACCGATTGCGATTACGCTTGGCATTCTCGCTCTGATCTTTATCATCGTGGGAATCATTCTCGCATCATTGGAAGATAAGAAAGATAAGAAAGAGGGTGAGCCAAGCAACTTTAAAAAAGGCATATTGATTCTTCTTGTCTCGACGCTCGGTTATTTGGTGTATGTCGTCGTTGCCAGATTGTTTAATGTGTCTGGCTGGTCGGCTCTTTTGCCGCAGGCGATCGGGATGGTAATCGGGGGACTTGCTTTAACCTATAAACACAAACCCTTTAACAAATATGCAATCAGAAATATCCTCCCCGGCTTAATCTGGGCAGGAGGAAATATGTTTCTGTTTATTTCTCAGCCGAAGGTCGGCGTCGCAACAAGCTTTTCCCTCTCGCAAATGGGAATTGTCATTTCTACGCTCGGCGGCATATTCATCCTGCGTGAAAAGAAATCAAAACGCCAGCTTATTGGGATTGGGATTGGGATTGCGCTGATTATCGCGGCAGCCATATTTTTAGGAATCGCCAAAACAAATTCATAACAATTGGAGGAGGATATATATGTATCCGGATTTAAAAGGAAAAGTCGTCGCCATTACAGGAGCCGCATCAGGCCTTGGGAAAGCCATGGCCATTCGCTTCGGCAAGGAGCAGGCGAAAGTGGTGATCAACTACTTTAGCGAAAAACAGAATCCGAACGAGGTCAAAGAAGCGGTCATCAAGGCGGGCGGTGAAGCCGTTATCGTCCAAGGAGATGTTACGAAAGAGGAAGATGTGAAAAACATTGTACAAACTGCGATTAAAGAGTTCGGCACACTCGATATTATGATAAATAACGCCGGACTTGAAAATCCTGTGGCGTCTCACGAAATGCCGCTGAAGGATTGGGATAAAGTCATCAGCACGAACTTAACCGGCGCTTTTTTAGGAAGCCGGGAAGCGATTAAATATTTCGTAGAACACGATATCAAGGGAAATGTCATCAACATGTCCAGTGTGCATGAAGTGATTCCGTGGCCGTTATTTGTCCACTATGCGGCTAGTAAAGGCGGGATTAAACTGATGACGGAAACATTAGCGCTGGAGTACGCGCCTAAGGGCATTCGTGTCAATAATATTGGGCCAGGCGCGATCAACACGCCAATCAATGCCGAAAAATTCGCTGATCCTAAACAGAAAGCAGATGTTGAAAGCATGATTCCGATGGGATATATCGGCGAACCGGAGGAAATCGCCGCGGTAGCGGTATGGCTTGCTTCGAAGGAATCAAGCTACGTTACAGGTATCACGTTATTCGCGGACGGCGGTATGACACAATACCCTTCCTTCCAGGCAGGACGCGGATAAATCAAAAAAGCGACCCAGATATGTCTTCTGGATCGCTTTTTTCATTAGGCGCGCTTTTTCTTTACAAGCGCTGCTACAGACAAAATGATGGCTGCGGCAGACAGCACAATCGCTGTGATGTTGAGAGCTGAAGAGCCTGTGTCTTCGGAATCGTCTTCCGTTTTCGTGGCGCCGTGCTCATCTGTCACTTGTTTTGCAGCAGTGATGTTTGTAATGGAATGAGGCGTATCCGCATCCTCGTCACCTGTCCATTCGACAATGCTGCCGTCCTTGTAATATTGGTATGCGTCCCAAGCGGCTTCCTCCGCTTTGTCAGGGTTTTTGGCAACAAAGGTAAACCGCTGGAACTGTCCTTCCTGAATGCCGCCGTCAGTCGCCTCCCATGTGACGGAAACTGATTGATCATCGTGTTTCTGGGTGGATATCTTCCAGCCCGGAATCGGCTCGTACTGCTGGAACTCAACATCCTTCGGCATTTTGAGGACAACCTTTGTTGTCGGCAGGTTTTTTTCAGAAGGAACCTTCATTGTATAGGTTTCCCATGAACCTGCAGCGGATTCAGCGGGCTTTACAGTAACGTGCGCGCTGGCAGGGGCCGTAAAGAATAAAAGTGAGCCGACAATAGCTGGACATAGTGTGAATGCGATTTTTTTTAACAACGTAAAACACTCCTCTAATTGGTTTTTGTAAACATCATATTGATTTCGTTAAAGTCACCGGTCAAACCGTGGACTTTGATCTTCCAGTTTCCTTTTTCATTAATGGATAGGTTTTCATCCTGGAAGACGCCCTTTGCTTTCTCTTTTAATTGGAAGGTGTTTTTGTTCTCGCTGCCTGACAGACCTGTTTTATAAACGGTTAACGTGATTTGCTGGATGTTTTTTACCGGGTCGCCGTTATGGTCGGTGACTCGCAGCTCAAATACGTTTTTGCCAGGCTGGTTCGGGCTGATGCTGAGAGAAACGCTTTGCCCGTTCTCAATCGCTTTGGTTTGGTAGAACGGTTCCGGCACCGGCTCAGGCGGGCTCGGCAGGCTGGTAAACACGGCCGCTGTGATCAATACAGCGATGCCGATTGCCCATTCCGCTTTCACGGTCCGGCTGATTCCTGCGCGGCGCTGTTTTCTGGTGAGCAGAAAATGAACCGCGCCTAAGGCCAGCATCAACACAAACAATCCGCTTTTAACTAAAAGAGCTTGCCCATACGCTGTGCGGAACAGTGAATCCATCGAACGAATGATGAAAAATCCATTAAGCAAACCTGAAAATAAAATGACGCCGACTGCAGTAAGCGCCCACGGCGAGAAGCGGCTTACCGTTTCCCATGCGAGCGTTTTGTCAGGCTGCTTCCATTCGTTTGCGAGCAGCAAAACGAGTGCCGCTATTCCGCCGACCCAGATGGAAGCGGATGATAAATGAAGGAAATCCATCAAAATCCCGACCGCTTTTTCTTCAACGACAGCAGCATGGCCGGTAAACGCTTTGGCAAGCAGGAGACCGAAAAAGAAAATGAGCGGCGCTGTCCAATAGCCAAAGGACGAATAGCGGTTTTTGCGTATCGCAGGGATCACAGACAGTGCTAGCAGCACGAACAGCGCGGCCTGTATGATCCAAATGGTGCCGCCTGCTGTCTCAAACAGTGTCTCTCTGATATAGATCGGCTGGAAGGCGCTGTCCCAGCCGCCCGCGTTTGCTTTTGTCTGAATCGGAAGCTGAAGTAAAAGGGCCAGGCCCAATGCGGTAATCGAGACGATCAAGATGCGTCTCGTCCGTTTGGCGAGTTGTTCTGAATCCCCTTTATACCAGAAGAGATGGAAGAAAACCGTCCCGATAAACAAAGATAAGGCTGTATACAGCATCGCTCGGTCTGCGGCTGTTTCCGGGTTCAGAGGTGAACCTGCTGCTTTTTGGCTGCTGAATCCGCCTTCCGCTTTCCCGATGCTGAACGGTATGACGCCGGAGACCGGATGCCCGTCCGCGGACACGGCATTCCATTCCGCTCTGTACACATCATGCGGCAGATTCTTTTTCAGCTTCACTGTCATGATGTGATTGTTATCTTTTTTGATTTCAGTCTTGCCGTTATCTACCCGTTCGCCGTTTGAATTATAGACTTTAATGTAATGAAACCCTTCTTCTACCGGTTCATTAAATTCGATTTCTGCATGTGCAGGTGCGCTTTTTAATTCGCTGTTTTCACTAGGTGAAGATTTGACGATATAGGCGTGAGCAAAGCTTGTTTTCGGCAGGAAAACAAGAAAAAGCAGAAAGATGATCCACCATCTGTTTCGCTTCATCACTCAGACACCACCTTCCGCTGTATATGTTGTGTTTAATTCTTGGTGCAGGTGCAGCGCTTTTTTCTGTCCTGAAGCATATCTTCCAGCGCCTGATCAAAGGTGCGGACGGCTCCGCCGAATCCTTTTTGAAACCGTTCGGCATGATCGAGTGTCGCAAACGGAATCGCCTGCGGCTGGCAGCAGTGCAGGTTTAATTCAGCATTTACCACAAAATAAGCCGAACCGGCACTGACGGTTGTGTGTAACAGAAAATCTCGGCAAATTAAGTGTGAAATCTCTTCCGTTTTATCTGCGTAACGCAAAAACGCACAATGTGCGCAGCACAGCTGTTCAATGTCTTGGTTTACCGTAATCAGCTGAACCGAATGGACTTGATTGACCGGTTTTAGGCAATAGCTGCACATATGATCCGCTTGAGGTGTTCGGGCTGGGAGCGTGACGCCGCCGGCCGTTTTGATGACCTGGTTTGACTGAACGAGCTGATTGACATCTCTGTATACCGTCATTTCCGAAACGCCGAACCGTGCGCTGATATCAGTAATTTTGAGCGCGCCTTCTTCTTTCAGCCACTTCAGTATGTGTTGCTGTCTATTAATCGGAAGCATTCATACATCCCCTCCATTAAGATCTATTTAAGCGTAGAGGATTTTAGAGACAGAGACAAGTAAGCTGATGATAAAAAATGTGAAAATGTGTTGAACAGCAACAAAACGAAACAGAAGGGACTCTGGTATAATAGACATATGGAATGGAAAGTGAGGAATACCCTATGAAAGAAACTCTATGCCCCAATTGCGGCAAACCTTTGACAGGCGACATGGTCAGATCATCCAATGTGCCTTGCCAATTTCGCTGCGGACACTGCCGGGAACGGCTTTATGAATATAAAGTATCAGCTCCGATGATGCTGGTGTCACTAGCGGTCATCGTGCTGCTCATTTATCTGTTGCTGCTCCTCCGCAATGCGGCAGGGTCAATGCTGCCGGCCGTACAGCACGTCCCGATGGCTGTTTTTGCGCTTGTGTGCGCGTATCCTGTTTTTATTGTAAGTGAACGGATGATCGCAAAGTACGTGATTCAAAACGGCAACATTATTTATAGAGGTAAGAGAAAAGGCTCCTGATACCAGGAGCCTTTTTATTTTTAAAAAAATGTCACACTCATGTGCCAAAGTCCTCTTTACTTTCAATTGTATAGGGACTGTAAGCGTTTTAACATAGAGTCAAAGGGAAGCAAAATTCTCTGATCTATTTTTATAGCTTACAGCGACAACCAACAAGGAGGGTTTATATATGCAGCAAGAACAGCAAGGCGGCATGAAAGTGAAAGTGCAGCGCTTCGGCAGTTATTTGAGCGGAATGATTATGCCGAATATCGGCGCGTTTATCGCGTGGGGCATCATTACTGCGCTGTTTATTCCGGCGGGATGGACTCCGAATGAACAGCTGAATACACTTGTCAGCCCGATGATCACATATTTACTGCCGCTTTTGATAGCGTATACAGGCGGAAAAATGATTTACGACCACCGCGGCGGAGTCGTCGGGGCGACAGCGGCAATCGGGGTGATTGTCGGGTCGGATATACCAATGTTTTTAGGTGCAATGATCATGGGGCCGCTTGGCGGATACCTCATTAAACAGACTGATAAATTGTTCAAGGATAAAGTCAAACAAGGCTTTGAAATGCTGATCAACAACTTTACGGCGGGGATTGTCGGCGCGGCTTTAACGATTCTCGCGTTTTACGCCATCGGTCCGGTTGTCCTGACGTTAAATAAATTGCTGGCGGCAGGTGTGGAAGTCATTGTACACGCTAATTTACTGCCTGTAGCCAGCGTTTTTGTGGAACCGGCGAAAGTGTTGTTCCTAAACAACGCCATTAACCATGGAATCTTAAGTCCAATCGGAATCGAGCAAGCAGCCCAAACGGGAAAATCGATTCTGTTTTTAGTAGAAGCAAACCCTGGGCCAGGGCTCGGCATTTTGCTGGCATACATGTTCTTTGGAAAAGGTTCTTCAAAATCAACGGCTCCCGGAGCGGCGATCATTCATTTCTTCGGCGGGATTCACGAGATTTACTTCCCATACATTTTGATGAAACCGGCCCTGATTCTGGCGGCCATTGCCGGCGGAGCAAGCGGACTGTTAACATTCACGATCTTTAATGCCGGACTTGTCGCAGCAGCGTCACCGGGCAGCATTATCGCATTGATGGCGATGACGCCAAGAGGCGGCTACTTCGGCGTATTGGCGGGTGTATTAGTAGCTGCAGCTGTTTCGTTCATCGTATCAGCAGTGATCCTGAAATCTTCAAAAGCAAGCGAAGAAGACCTCGCTGCCGCAACAGAAAAAATGCAGTCCATGAAGGGGAAGAAAAGCCAAGCAGCCTCTGTTTTAGAAGCGGAGCAAACGAAAGCTGAGGAAGCGTCTGAGCTGTCTTCTGAAAGCGTAAACAAAATCATCTTCGCATGTGATGCGGGAATGGGATCAAGCGCGATGGGAGCATCGATTTTAAGAAACAAAGTGAAAAAAGCGGCGCTTGATATCAGTGTGGCCAACACGGCCATTAACAATCTGCCAAGCGATGCGGACATTGTCATCACCCACAAAGATTTAACAGATCGCGCGAAAGCGAAGCTGCCGAACGCGACACACATATCAGTGGATAACTTCTTAAACAGTCCGAAATATGACGAGCTTCTTGAAAAGCTTAAAAAGTAATCTCATAGAAAGAGAGTGATACCCATGCAAGTACTCGCAAAGGAAAATATTAAACTCAATCAAACGGCATCATCAAAGGAAGAAGCCATCAAAATGGCAGGCCAGACGCTAATTGACAACGGCTATGTGACAGAAGATTACATTGGCAAAATGTTTGAACGTGAAGAAACATCATCTACTTTTATGGGGAATTTCATCGCCATACCACACGGCACAGAAGAGGCGAAAAGCGAGGTGCTTCACTCTGGAATCTCAATCATACAGATTCCAGACGGTGTCGATTACGGCGCAGGCAACACGGCAAAAGTGGTATTCGGCATTGCGGGCAAAAATAATGAGCATTTAGACATTCTGTCTAACATCGCCATCATTTGCTCAGAAGAAGAAAACATTGAACGCCTGATATCTGCTAAAAGCGAAGAAGATTTGATCGCCATTTTCAACGAGGTGAACTGACATGATCGCCTTACATTTCGGTGCGGGAAATATCGGAAGAGGGTTTATCGGCGCGCTGCTTCACCACTCCGGTTATGATGTGGTGTTTGCGGATGTGAACGATACGATGGTCAGTCTCCTTAATGAAAAACGGGAATACACAGTGGAGCTGGCAGAAGCGGGCCACTCATCAGAGGTCATTGGCCCGGTCAGCGCCATTAATAGCGGCAGCCATCCGGAGGAGCTGTATCGGCTGATTAATGAGGCGGCGCTCATCACAACGGCGGTCGGCCCGAACGTGTTAAAGCTGATTGCTCCGTCTATCGCAGAAGGTTTAAGACGAAGAAAAGCTGCAAACATACTGAATATCATTGCGTGCGAAAATATGATCGGCGGCAGCAGCTTCCTGAAGAAAGAGATATACAGCCATTTAACGGAAGCGGAGCAAGAATCCATCAGTGAAGCGGTCGGTTTTCCGAACTCGGCTGTTGACCGGATCGTGCCGGTTCAGCATCATGAAGATCCGCTCAAAGTATCGGTTGAACCGTTTTTTGAATGGGTCATTGATGAATCAGGCTTTAAAGGGGATACACCGATCATAAACGGCGCGCTGTTTGTTGATGATTTAACGCCGTATATCGAACGCAAACTGTTTACCGTCAATACCGGCCACGCAGTGACCGCTTATGTCGGCTATCAGCGCGGATTAAAAACCGTAAAAGAAGCAATCGATCACCCGGAAATCCGCCGTGTCGTTCATTCAGCGCTGCTTGAAACCGGTGACTATCTCATCAAAACGTATGGCTTTAAGCAAACCGAACACGAACAATATATCAAAAAAATCATTGGACGCTTTGAAAATCCATTCATTACGGACGATGTGACCCGCGTGGCGAGATCGCCTCTCAGAAAGCTGGGAGAGCATGATAGACTCGTAGGCCCTGCAAAGAAAATAAAAGAGCCGAATGCACTGGCGGAAGGGATTGCCGCAGCACTGCGCTTCAATTTCACCGGTGACCCTGAAGCGGTGGAACTGCAAGAGCTGATCCAAGAAAAAGGATACAGCGGCGTGCTTCAAGAGGTGTGCGGCATTCAGTCCCATGAACCGCTTCATGCCATTGTTTTAAAGAAACTCAACCAATAACCGACCCGTGACAGCATGTCACGGGCTTTTTTTGCCATCTCGCAATCTAGTATAATAGTAAGCGTTTTCGATAATAGGGGGAGGAGAATGACACAATGAAACAATTCGGATTGCGGCAATACCCGGAGACGGAGTAGGAATAGAGGTTGTGGCGGCTGCGGAAAAAGTGCTTTATACAGCAGCCGAAGTTCACGGAGGTTTGTCATTCTCATTTACGCCTTTTCCATGGAGCTGTGATTATTATATGGAACACGGCGAAATGATGCCTGAAGACGGAATACATACGCTCACTCAATTTGAAGCGGTTTTTTTAGGAGCGGTCGGAAATCCGAAGCTGGTTCCCGATCATATGTCATTATGGGGGCTGCTGCTGAAAATCCGGAGGGAGCTTGAGCTTTCCATTAATATGAGACCTGCTAAACAAATGGCGGGCATTATGTCACCGCTTTTGCATCCAAATGATTTTGACCTCGTGGTGATTCGTGAAAACAGTGAAGGCGAATACAGTGAGGTCGGCGGTCGCATTCACAGGGGTGATGATGAAATTGCCATCCAGAATACCGTGTTCACGAGAAAAGCGACAGAGCGTGTCATGCGTTTTGCCTTCGAATTGGCGAAAAAGCGGCGCGGCCATGTGACGAGCGCAACAAAGTCCAATGGCATTTATCACGCGATGCCGTTCTGGGATGAAGTCTTTCAGCAGACTGCGGCTGATTACAGAGGAATTGACACGTCATCCCAGCACATTGATGCGTTGGCCGCTTTCTTTGTCACACGTCCTGAAACCTTTGACGTCATTGTAGCGAGCAACTTATTCGGTGACATTTTAACAGATATCAGCTCCAGTCTCATGGGGAGCATCGGCATTGCCCCCTCTGCAAACATCAACCCGTCCGGCAAGTATCCATCCATGTTCGAACCGGTCCACGGATCAGCTCCCGATATCGCCGGCAAAGGCCTCGCGAACCCAATCGGCCAGATTTGGACAGCAAAGCTGATGCTTGATCATTTCGGAGAGGAAGAACTGGGGGCGAAGATCCTCGATGTGATGGAACAAGTAACGGCAGACGGCGTCAAAACACGCGACATTGGCGGACAAAACACAACGGCAGAGGTCACGGATGAAATCTGTGCGCGTTTGAGAAAACTTTGATGACACAGGGCGGGGCCGATGGTTGCCCCGGCCAATCAATTTCCTTACGAAAATATCCATAAAAAACTAACCAAGAAGATCCAAATGCTGTATAATGATTTGGAATTCTTAGGAAGGTATCGGGTGAAGGAAGTTGAATGCAAAAAAAATCACATTAAAGAAAAAAAGAAAAACCAAATGGATCATTGTACTCAGTATCGTATTGATCGCAGTGCTCATTTTTACCATCAGAATGGCGTTTTACAAACCCTTTATTGTTGAAGGCTCTTCAATGGCTCCAACGCTTCAAGACTCAGAAAGAATTTTGGTTGACAAAGCAGCCAAATATACAGGCGGTTTTTACAGAGGCGACATTATCGTCATTCATGACAAAACGAGCGGCCGTTCATCCGTCAAACGTTTAATCGGTTTGCCTGGTGACAGCGTAAAAGTGAAGGATGATCAGCTATACATAAACGATAAAAAGGTGGAAGAACCGTACCTAAAGGAACATCAACAAGAAGCCAAAGAAATAGGTGTAAGCTTAACGGGTGACTTCGAAGCTGAGGTTCCTTCCGGCAAATATTTCGTAATGGGAGATAACCGCCTGAATTCGATGGATAGCAGAAACGGAATGGGTATGCCTTCTGATGAAGAAATCGTCGGTACGGAATCTCTCGTCTTTTATCCGTTCAGTGAGATGAGACAAGCAAAATAAAAATTTTATGGAACGAGTCACGGATGTGGTCACTGACGACCATTTGTGCGCGTTTAAGAACAACCTGATGAAACAGGGCGGGGCGGTTTTTCTGCTTCGTTTTTTATGATGGAAAGCGCTTTGAAGAAGAGTGCCCTGTCGAAAGTATCAGAGTCAGGGTTGGCAAAGCCGTGAAGAGCTTCAAATTGATAAATCTCCAAATCGGGATGCTGTTTTTCCCGCAGTTTTTTGATGAGAAGCGCAACATCAAACGACGGTTCAAATGAAGGGAAAAACAATAGGACCGGGCAGACTGGCACGTGATGAAGAGAATCGCGTATCCGGGAACCGTAATAGCAAACAGCTCCGCTCACCTCAGGCATACTGCTGCATTTCCATGCGATCGTTGCGCCCGCGCTGAATCCAACCACAAAGATGCGCCGTCCGGCGTTTTGCCTGATTAAGCTCTGAATGATGGTTTCTCCTGTTTTCAGCCGTTCGTGTTTTGTAAATTGATCGTATGCGGTTTTTTCCTCTTGCAATGTGTAGACTTCACCATCCCCGAGCAGGTTAGGCGTCACCACATCATATCCAGCCATTTTTATCAGCCGGGCCATCTTTTTCATATGGCTGTTAACACCGTATATTTCGTGTGCGAGAATGACAAGCGGTTTTGGGGGCATAACGGTCTCCTTTGCGTTTTTTCCATTATATCCTATCGTTCAGCTTTTGGCTGATATATAATAGTCAAAAAAGGAGAAATAGAATGAACTCATTACTTTTGCCTCATCGCTATCCGTTTTTGTTTATTGATGGCGTGACGGAAAGCGAGCCCGGCAAACATGCGGCAGCGTATAAGCTGATCAGTGAGAACGACTGGTTTATCAATGATAAGCAAACAGAAATGCCGTTTTCACTTGTGATTGAAGCACTTGCGCAAACAGCGGCTTTTACAGGAGTTACAGATCAGAACAGCTTGGGTTTATTGTCTTCCGTGAAGAAAGCGGAAAAACTCGGAGCGGCCGCGCCTGGTGACCGGCTTGATCTTACATTTGAAGTTACGCGCAACCGACGCGGGTTTGTGTTCGGGCATGCCAAGGCGTCAGTTGGCGGACAGCCTGTTGCTGAAGCTGAAATCGGCATCTATATCGAAAAATGAAAAAAACCCTTCACAACGTTTTGTGAGGGGTTCTATTATTTCGTATCGTAATCCCGTTCGCTTTGTGAGTCATCTCTTTGCTGCCGTTTGTGTTTTTCATCCTTCATGTTTTCCTTCAGCTCTTCATTCGGAATCGGATCGGTTAAGTCATTGTGTTCAGGATTTTCATTTGGTTTGTTTTGCTGTTTTCTTTCTGTCATCTTTGATCACCTCACCGTTTGTTTTCCTTTTATCAGGACGCCTCAAACATGTGAAATCGCTTTTTTGTTCCGATGGGTATAATGTATTAGAATAGAAAGATGCACAATTAAAAGATAAAGAGAGGTACATATATGTCTGTTCAAAGAGAAAATGTAGATATCAAGCTGATCGCAATCGATATGGATGGAACGCTGCTGAATGACGAGCAGCTGATCTCCGATGAAAACCGTAAAGCCATTCGTGAAGCCGAGGATAAAGGCGTGTACGTGGTGATCAGCACGGGCCGGACGCTGATGACGTGCCGGGAGCTGGCGGAATCCCTGAAGCTGTCATCCTTTTTAATCACGGCAAACGGCAGTGAAATTTGGGATTCGAATTTTAATTTGGTGGAACGCAAGCTGCTCCATACGGATCACATTCAAATGATGTGGGATTTGCGGAATAAGCACAACACTAATTTCTGGGCTTCTACCGTAAATAAAGTATGGAGAGGCGAGTTTCCGGAAAACATTACGGATCACGAATGGCTCAAATTCGGCTTTGACATTGAGGATGACGACATCCGAAACGAAGTGCTGGAGGAGCTGAGGAAAAACAAAGAGCTTGAAATCACCAATTCAAGCCCGACAAACATTGAGGTCAACGCGCTTGGCATCAACAAAGCCGCGGCTCTTGCGAAGGTTTCTGAAAAACTCGGCTTTACGATGGAGAATGTGATGGCGATGGGTGACAGCCTCAATGACATCGCGATGATCAAAGAAGCGGGTCTGGGTGTTGCGATGGGAAATGCGCAAGACGTCGTGAAAGAAACGGCTGATTGGACCACGGATACAAATATTGAGGATGGTGTCGCTAAAGCGATTCGCCATTGGGTACTATAAAAAAAGGAGTCCTAAGATGGACTCTTTTTTAGTTTGGGAGGTTTTCTTCTGGGACCATGGGAGGTTTTCTGACAAAAGGATTTCACAAACTAATAGGTTTGAATTATAATAAAGCAAAGTTCAAAAATTCGGAATAGTCGTTCCGAATTTCGGAACGATGATAATATAAAGCATATTGTTTGCTTTGGCTGGAGGGATTCTGTGTTTCAGATTGATTTGAACTGTGATTTAGGAGAAAGCTTCGGAGCCTACACGATTGGCCTTGACCAAGATATCTTAGAGTATGTCACATCAGCGAACATCGCATGCGGATTTCATGCAGGAGACCCCGGTGTCATGCGGAAAACCGTCGCGCTTGCGGCAGAAAAAGGCGTAAAAATCGGCGCGCATCCGGGTTTGCCGGATTTACTCGGTTTCGGCCGCCGCAATATGGCAATTTCACCTCAGGAAGCGTATGATCTTGTCGTCTATCAAATTGGCGCGCTCTCTGGTTTTTTAAAAGCAGAAGGACTTCGCATGCAGCACGTCAAACCGCATGGCGCTTTATACAATATGGCGGCAGTCGATCAAAAGCTGTCTGACGCCATCGCGAAAGCTGTCTGTAAAGTTGATCCCGGCCTGGTTCTTTTCGGTCTTGCTGAGAGCGAGCTCGTAAAAGCGGGAGAACGGATCGGACTGCAAACAGCAAGTGAAGTGTTCGCCGACAGAACATACCAAGCGGACGGCACACTGACGCCGCGATCCCAGCCGGACGCACTCATTGAAAGCGATGATGCCGCCGTCACCCAGGTGATCAAAATGGTGAAAGAAGGGGCGGTCAAATCTCAGCAAGGCCATGATGTGTCATTAAAAGCGGACACGGTTTGCATTCATGGAGACGGAGCCCATGCGCTGACATTTGCGCAGAAAATCAGAAAAGAGCTCAAAGAGGCGGGAATTGAAGTGGCCGCTATTTCAGCACAGAAGTCAACATAAAGGAGGAACAATAGATGGAGCAGCAGAAAAAAACAGCAGGAAAAAAGGCGGGCAGCTGGTCATTGCTGATGGGGGCCGCCTTTTTAATGGCGACATCAGCGGTCGGCCCGGGATTCCTGACACAAACCGCAACATTCACAAACACACTCGCGGCAAGCTTTGGTTTTGTCATTATCATATCTATTATTTTGGATATTTTCGCCCAAACCAACGTATGGCGCATCATAGCGGTTTCTGGAAAACGCGGTCAGGAAATTGCGAATATGGTGCTTCCGGGATTGGGTTATTTCATCGCCATTCTCGTCGTGCTTGGCGGATTGGCTTTTAATATCGGGAATATCGGAGGTGCCGGACTGGGGCTTCAGGTATTGTTTGGCATTACACCAACAACAGGCGCTTTGATCAGTGCTGCCGTTGCCATTTTAATCTTTTTAATTAAAGAAGCGGGAAAAGCGATGGACCGGTTTACGCAAATTGCCGGTTTTGTCATGATCCTTTTAACTTTGTATGTCGCGATTACGACAGCTCCGCCTGTTGGCGAGGCTGTGGCGAATACGATTGCGCCGGAGCAAATCAGCATTTTTGCTATTGTCACGCTAGTGGGCGGAACCGTCGGCGGTTATATCACATTTGCCGGAGGACACCGCTTGCTGGATGCCGGAATTAAAGGAAAGGAATCCATCCCGCAGGTGACAAAAAGTTCGGTTGTCGGCATTTTAATTACATCTGTCATGCGTATTGCTCTTTTCCTCGCGGTGCTTGGCGTTGTTTCAAAAGGCCTGCATATCGATGAAAGCAACCCGGCGGCTTCTGTTTTCAAGCTGGCTGCTGGAAATGTCGGTTATAAAATTTTCGGATTGATCATGTGGTCTGCGGCCATTACCTCTGTCATCGGAGCAGCTTACACGTCTGTTTCGTTCTTTAAAACCTTTTCTCCGAAAATTGAAAAAAATTCACGCGGCATTATTATCGGGTTTATCGTGATTTCCACGTTAGCTTTTGTCACAATCGGACAACCTGCGAAAATCCTCGTGCTTGTCGGTTCGCTGAATGGCTTAATTCTGCCGATTGCGCTCGGAACGCTGCTGATTGCCGCATATAAGAAAAAGATTATCGGTGATTATAAGCATCCGCTTTGGCTGACCGTTTCAGGTTCACTTGTGGTGGTCGTAATGGCTGTGATGGGTGTCTACATGTTATTTACACAACTTCCTCAATTGTGGAGCTGATAAAGGTGGAGCAATTAAACAAAATGGCGCCGCAGGATGTGCGCGCCCTGATACGAGAAGGAAAAATAAACGGGCCGACCGCAGGAATGTCCGGCGGCTATGCCCAAGCGAATCTTGTGATCTTGAAGAAAGACCTAGCGTTTGACTTCCTGCTGTTTTGCCAACGGAATCAAAAGCCATGCCCTGTGCTGGATGTGACAGAAGCGGGTTCGCCTGTGCCGTTTCTGGCAGCGCCCGATGCCGATATCAGAACGGACTTTCCGAAATACCGTATTTACAGGCATGGTATCTTGACGGAAGAAGTATCTGATATCACGCCATACTGGGAAGATGACTTTGTCGGCTTTCTGATCGGATGCAGTTTCTCCTTTGAACAGGCGCTGATCAATAATGGAATAGCTGTCCGGCATATTGATGAGAGGACGAACGTTCCGATGTATAAAACGAATATCGATTGTGTTTCAGCGGGGATGTTTCAAGGAAAGATGGTTGTCAGCATGAGACCCGTTCCAGAACGGCTGGCTGTACGCGCTGCACAAGTGACCTCGCGTTTTCCGGCAGTGCACGGAGGGCCGGTTCATATCGGCAATCCGGGAGCAATCGGCATTGTTGATGCGGACAAACCGGATTTCGGAGATGCCGTTTCCATTCGTGAAGGCGAGGTTCCTGTTTTTTGGGCATGCGGTGTGACCCCGCAAGCCGTGGCTATGAATGTAAAACCTGAAATGGTCATCACACATGCGCCGGGGCATATGCTCATCACAGATATTCGAGACGAGTCGCTTGCGGTGCTGTAACCTCTCGTCCTCCTGATGAACGAGAAATAAAAGAGGTGAGAAAGATGACTGTACGATGTCAAATCGAACAGCTCGGTGATTCTGCAATGATGATCCGATTCGGAGAAGAAATAAACGAACAGGTCAACGGTCTTGTCCATGCCGCGGCCGCTTATATAGAAGAACAGCCATTTCCGGGGTTCATTGAGTGTATTCCGGCTTTTACAAGTCTAACGGTATTTTATGATATGTATGAAGTGTACAAGCATTTGCCTAAAGGCATGAGCTCACCTTTTGAGAAGGTAAAACTTGATGTCGAAGAGGGGCTGAAGGAAATAGCTAAAGACTATGAAAATAGCCGCCGTATTGTAGAAGTTCCCGTATGCTATGGCGGTGAATTCGGGCCCGATTTAGAAGAGGTGGCGAAGATCAATCAGCTTTCTCCGGAGGAAGTCATTGAGATTCATACAAGCGGCGAATATGTGGTGTATATGCTTGGTTTTGCTCCTGGTTTTCCTTTTTTAGGCGGGATGTCCAAACGCATTGCCGCTCCAAGAAAATCATCGCCAAGACCTTCCATTCCCGCAGGTTCGGTAGGAATTGCGGGATTGCAGACAGGCGTTTACCCGATTTCGACGCCGGGCGGATGGCAGCTGATCGGCAAAACGCCGCTGGCTCTTTTCCGGCCGCAGGAAAACCCGCCGACATTACTGCGGGCGGGAGACACTGTGAAATTCGTGCGCATCTCAGAAGAAGACTATCACGCCTATAAGGAGGAGTCCAATTGAGCATGAAAGTGTTAAAGCCCGGACTGCTCACAACGGTTCAGGATATAGGCAGAACGGGTTATCAAAAATACGGTGTACTGGCAAGCGGAGCCATGGACACAATTTCGCTGCGCATAGCCAATCTGCTGATCGGCAACAGCGAAAATGAAGCCGGTCTTGAAATTACGCTGATGGGGCCCGGTCCGTCGTTTTATTTTACAAAAAAGACGCTGATTGCGGTGACAGGGGCGAACTTCACGCTACGTATTAATGACGAGGAAGCACCTTTATGGAAGCCTGTGCTCGTCAAGGGAAACAGCACAGTCAGTTTTGGTCCCTGTAAACTTGGCAGCCGTGCTTATTTAGCGGCGGCCGGCGGTTTCGATGTGCCTGACGTCATGGAAAGCAAAAGCACGTACGTTAGAGCAGGCATCGGCGGACTTCATGGCAGAGCGCTTCAGAAGGAAGATGAACTGTCCATTGGAGAAATATCATCTCTTTCGCAAACCATCCTTTCCCAATTAAACCTCCAGCTTGGAAAGCGGGAATTTGCGGCACCGAAATGGTCGGTTAGCCGCGGCAGGTTTCTGCCATTAAAAAAGAATCCCATTATCCGTGTACTTGAAGGAAAACAATTCGGCTTTTTTACAGAAGAATCGAAAACGCGTTTTTATGCAGAAACGTTTCGGGTCACGCCGCAGTCCGACCGTATGGGTTACAGGCTCAAAGGAGAACCGCTCGAACTGAAGGCGCCGCTTGAGATGGTGTCGGAAGCGGTTTCGTTTGGAACTGTTCAGGTGCCGCCTGACGGCAACCCGATTATCCTGCTTGCAGACCGGCAAACGACCGGCGGCTATCCGAGGATCGCGCATATCATATCCGCTGATCTTCCGATTGTCTCCCAAATCATGCCGGGCGAGCACGTCCAGTTTGAGCCTGTATCCCTTCAAGAAGCGGAAGCGCTTGCGATTGAACGGGAACAGCATATAAAAGAACTGAAAACGAGAATGAAGATGGAATGGCTGACGTAATAAAGGAGATCAATGATGCAAAATAAAAACAAAACCGTAGTCAAATCTATGGCTCTGCTTAATTTGTTTTTGCATGAACCAAGCCTTACCTTAAGTGAACTGGTGTCGCTGTCAAAAATGCCGAAAACCTCTGTTCACCGGATGGTCAGCTCTTTGGAGGCAATGGGGTTCCTCAATCGGGATTCGTCCGGCGCTTATTCGCTAGGACTGGTGTTTCTTGAATTTGGACAGCTTGTCGCTGACAGGCTCGATATCAGAAAAATAGCGAAACCGGTGATGGAAGAGCTGTGCCGGGAAGTGGATGAAGCCGTGCAATTGATCATGAGGGACGGCAATGATGCGATATACGTTGAGAAAATCGAAGGAACACAGACTGTCCGGCTGTACACGGCGATCGGCAGGCGTTCTCCTCTGTATGCGGGAGCGTGTGCGAGAAGCATTTTGTCCTTTCTTCCCCGTGAAGAAATCGAAACATACATCAAACAAACAGAGCTCATTTCAATTGGTGCCGGGACGATTACCGATCCGGAAAAGCTGCTGGAGGAGATTGATGCCTCCGTGCAGAATGGCTATACCGTCAGCTATTCAGAGCTCGAAAACTATACGGCGGCCATCGGCGCCCCGATCTTTAACCATAAGCGGCAAGTGGCAGCCGGCATCAGCATTGCAGGCTTTGAAGCAAGGTTTACAGAAGACAGGCTTCCTTATTTAACAGAAAAGGTGAAGGATGCCGCTATGCAGATTTCTACAAAAATAGGGTATTCTTGAGTAGCCGATCTTTTCCCTCCTGCGTACATTAACGTATCGACGTTCAGGAGTGGAGGAAAAAACATGGTGCTTCAATATACAGCACTGGGGGATTCTTTGACGACAGGGAGAGGAGCCGGGCTGTTTTCCCCCGGATTCGTCCAACGTCTGGGAGACATGATGGAAGCTGACTTGAAAACAAAAACGGCCATCTCCATCTTTGCTAAATCAGGCTTAAATACAGAAGAAATTCTGGGGCTCCTGTCACATCCCCATGTGCAAAAATGCATTCAAGCTGCTGGCATGATAACGATCACAGGGTGCGGAAATGATCTTTTTGATTCAGTCTTTGCTTACCAAACGTCTAAAGATGAAACGACATTCAGCCGAGCATCCGCTCATTGCCATGAGAATTTTGAAAAGATGATTGCCGAAATCGCCGAAATCAAAGGAGAAAACCCGTCTCCGTACGCCATCCGTGTGTTCAACTTATACAATCCGTTTCCCGGCATTGACATCGCTGGCAAATGGATCACATCTTTTAATTCGCATTTAGAAACACTTGCGGCGGCGCCCCATGTCAAAATCGCGGATGCCTATAGCATTTTCAAAGGAAAAGAGCAGGAATATCTGTCCTTTGACGGTGTCCATCCGAACAGCAAAGGCTATCAAGCAATGGCTCAAGCCGTTCACAAGCTGGGTTATAAAGAATTGCCTGTTTCATAGAAACGCGCCTTATGACAGAGCGCGTTTTTTTATATGTGATTGAAACATTAAAAGAAACTTAAAATTCCCTGTCTCCTGTTCTACAGACAAAAAAAGTGCGCTAGAATAATGGAGGACGTAGGCAAATATAGCCATAACGTTCAATATTTCGTATATAAGGAAGGATGGTCCTTTTGTTTCGGATTTTTAAAATGTCTTTTGCGGTTATCATTATTATTCTGGCGCTCGTTGCTTTTAACTATACGGAACACACCTCTGTTATCCAATCGGTCATGCTTGTCTTTCTTGGCGCAGTCATGTTTATGCAGGGGCTTGAAGAGCGTAAAAAAGAAAACGACGGCTCAGGTGCGTTTAATATTTATACCGCCGTTTTCGTATGGTCTGTCTCTCTCATCGGTTTTACTCTTCATATTATATAAGTCTATTACACATCCTGAAAATGCTCGACTGTCGGGAACGGGGTATAGAACCGATGAAGCAAGGCTTTCCACTCTTGATACTCTGAAGAACCGCGAAAGCCTTCCGTGTGGTCCTCAAGTGTTTCCCACTCCACAAGCAGCAGGTATTTATGTGTTTCTTCCATGCATTTTGATAACGAGTGCGTGATATAGCCCTTCATGCCGGAAATAATCGGCGCCGCTTGCCGGAACGCCTCCTCAAACTCTTGTTCAAGCCCCTCTTTAATGTGAAGTATCGCTGCCTCTCTGACCATGTCATCCCTTCTTTCCTTCTTTTCAAATAGTCTACAGCAAACGACAGGAGATTTCTGCAAAATCGGTGAACCTTTTCCTTCATTTTCAAAAAAATCTTGCGTGCACCAATTCATATAAGAGAAAATAACAAGTGGAAGGCAGGGGAAAGTCATGTTAAAAAAGTGTATTCTACTAGTATTTCTATGCGTCGGATTGATTGGGTTAATCGGATGCTCCAAGACAGATTCACCAGAGGATCGCATGGAAGCATTCGTGAAACAGTGGAACGATCAGCAATTCGATGACATGTATCAGAGCCTGACCAAAGATGTCAAAAAAGAAATCTCCAAAAAAGATTTCGTCAGCAGATATAAAACCATCTATGAGCAGGCAGGCGTAAAAAATCTGAAAGTCACTGCGGGAGAAGTGGATGAGGGCGACAAAGATAACAAGACGATGAAGCACATCCCGTATAAAGTCAGCATGGACACAAATGCGGGCAAAGTCAGCTTCAAAAATACCGCAGTGCTGAAAAAAGAAAAAACTGATGACGAGGAGTCATGGAATATAGATTGGAACCCATCGTTTATTTTCAAGCAGCTGGCTGATGATAAAACAGTGCAAATCGCCAGCGTTGAACCAAAACGCGGCCAAATCTACGATAAAAACGGGAAAGGTTTAGCCATCAATACAGATGTGCCGGAAATCGGCATTGTTCCCGGAGAGCTTGGCGACAAAAAAGAAAAAGTCATAAAAGAACTCGCGAAAAAACTTGATTTGACTGAAGACGACATCAAGAAAAAGCTGGATCAAGGCTGGGTGAAAGACGATTCGTTTGTGCCGGTCAAAAAGGTCAAGCCGGACCAAGAAAAGTTAGTGTCTGAGGCGACGTCATTAAAAGGTGTAACGAGAACGAATGTCAGCTCCCGCTATTATCCGTATGGCGAAAAGACAGCCCATTTGACAGGCTATGTCCGCGCCATTACTGCGGAAGAGCTGAAGAAAAAGAAAGACGGAGTATACAGCGATACGTCAAACATCGGCATCACCGGACTTGAAAATGTGTATGAAGACAAACTAAGGGGCACAACTGGATGGAAAATCTACGTTCCGCAAACCGGAGAAGTCATCGCTGAAAAGAAAGCGAAGGACGGCGAGGATCTTCACCTCACCATTGATATCAAGACGCAAACGAAGCTATATGATGAATTGAAGGACGACAGCGGGGCGGCAGTTGCGCTTCAGCCGAAGACAGGCGAAACACTCGCGCTTGTCAGCGCGCCTTCTTACGATCCAAACGGATTTATTTTCGGCTGGAGCGATAAGGAATGGAAAAAACTAAACGAAGATAAGAACAATCCGTTTTCAGCGAAATTCAACAAGACATACGCACCGGGCTCGACAATTAAACCGATTGCGGCTGCCATCGGAATTAAAAACGGCACCCTAAAAGCGGATGAGAAGAAAACAATCAAAGGAAAAGAGTGGCAAAAAGATTCAAGCTGGGGCGGCTATTCAGTGACACGTGTGTCTGAGCGCCTTCAGCAAGTCGATCTGGAAAATGCCCTCATTACGTCAGACAATATTTATTTTGCGCAGAATGCGCTTGATTTGGGAGCAGACAACTTTACAAAAGGGTTGAAAACGTTCGGCTTTTCAGAGGACATTCCGTATGAATTCCCGATCCAGCAATCGTCTATCGCAAATGACAAGCTCGATTCAGACATTTTGCTTGCGGATACAGGATACGGACAAGGACAAATGCAAATGTCTCCGCTTCACTTGGCAGCTGCTTACACGCCATTTGTCGACAACGGAGATCTCGTCAAACCGACGCTGATCAAAAAAGACTCGCAAACAGCTGATGTCTGGCACAAGCAAGTGGTCACGAAGGAAGGAGCGGCAGACATTACGAAAGGTCTGAAAGGCGTTGTGGAAGACGCGCGCGGATCAGCGTATCAGCCGGTCGTGAAAGGAATCACCGTTGCCGGAAAAACAGGAACAGCCGAGCTGAAAACATCAAAAGATGATAAAGACGGCACGGAAAATGGCTGGTTCGTCGGCTACGATTACGAAAACAAAGACCTGCTTGTCGCCATGATGATCCAAAATGTGAAGGACCGCGGCGGCAGCCACTATGTTGTTGAGAAAGCGAAAAAGCAATTTCAATCGAATTAAAATACCCTTCGCGGTAAACACGCTGGCATACAAGTTTGATCAGGATCAGTGGTTCCGCATTTTTACAGCCGCACAGGGTTGCGATATACCTTAACAAAAAGCATCAGCTTAGCAGCTGGTGCTTTTTCAATATTGTCACACCGCTTGATGCCAAATTCCCATTTATAAGTGATTGAATCTCGTTTGAAAGCGTTTTATATTATAAAGAAAACCTCTCTTATTCCTCTCCTGTATCTCCTTGCAACTTCATCCGCACATCACGACTGTCTAGGAGGCCTTTTTGATGTATATGACTGCCAGAGAACAAAAGCTTTTAAAGCACTTATTATTACAAAACCGGTATGTAACCGTAACTGAGCTTGCTGAGCTGATGGAAGTCAGCACGAGAACCATTCACAGGGAGCTCAAATCAATTAAGCCGCTGATGGAACCCGTCGGGCTTACGCTCGATAAACAGCCTGGCAAAGGGTTGAAGGCAGTGGGAAGTCCCGAGAATAAACAAAAGCTGCTTACCGACTTAACATATGAACAGCATGAATACAGCGCGGATGAACGAAAGCTGCTCATTCTCTGTTCGCTATTAGAGTCTCAGGAGCCCGTCAAGCTGTACACGCTTGCCCATGACCTGCAGGTGACGAATGCCACGGTCAGCTATGATTTAGACGAGCTGGAGAAATGGATTTCTCCCTTTAGATTGACACTGATTCGTAAAAGAGGTATTGGCATCCAGCTCATAGGGCCGGAGAATGCGAAACGTAAAATTGTCGGCAACCTGATTGTGAACCGCCTCGACATCCAAATGTTTTTGGAAGCGGTAGAATTAAACATCAAAGGTAAAGCTGATTCTTCAGAGAAAATGTTCGGCGTAGTCAGCAAAGGCGAGCTGTTAAAAATGGAGCGTATCCTATTTCAGCTGAAAGAAGAAATCGCCTTTTCATTGTCCGACAGCTCTTATATAGCACTCGTCGTCCATCTGACGTATGCAATCGAGCGGATCAAGCTTGGGGAAACCATTGCTATGGAGCAAAATGAGCTTGAGGAACTGAAGAATGCGAAGGAATACAGCTCAGCTCTTGAAATCGCGGGCGAACTTGAACATGCCTTCGGCGTGACGATTCCGGAGGCGGAGGTGGGCTATATTACAATCCACCTTCGAAGCGCCAATCGAAAGTACAAAACAGAATACAAAGCGCAGGAAATCGAACTGGAAACAGCCCTGCATACAAAGCGGCTCATTGCTTTTATTTCAGACAAAATCAGAATGGATCTTACGAAAAACTATTCTTTATATGAAGGACTGATTGCCCATTTGGAGCCGGCTGTCAGCCGCATAAAAGAAAATATCGAAATATACAATCCGATGAAGGAACAGATCAAACGCGATTATTTTCTGCTTTATATGGCGATCGAAGAAGGCGTGGAAAAGTATTTTCCGGGCATGTCCTTTTCTGATGATGAGATCGCTTTTATCGTCCTTCACTTCGGCTCGGCCCTTGAAATCAAAAAAGAAGAAGCCAAAGTGAAAGCGCTTGTTGTCTGCTCAAGCGGGATCGGGTCTTCGAAAATGCTTGCTTCCAGACTGAAGAAAGAGCTGCCGGAAATTGAATCGTTTGATATGTCATCCTTGATCGAGCTGAAGGGCAGGAAAGTTCAAGCCTATGATATGATTGTTTCCACCGTGCCGATTCCTTACGAAAACATCGATTACATTATGGTTAGTCCGCTTTTAAATGAGGAAGACGCAAATCAGGTAAAACAGTATATCAAGCGGAAAATTCCGCTCATTCTTGAGAAAAAAAGAACGCCTAAGGAAGAGGCGCAGCAAGCTGACGTGCCTGACATGCTGGCAGCATCGGAAAGCATGGGGCGGTACATGGCCGTCATTCAAGATGTTCTGCGCCACTTTACACTTAATCAACTCCAAACAAACTCGGATCATAGCAAGCTTCTGTCAGAGCTTTTTCAACAGCTGAAGGAGGATGGCTTGATCCGTGATCCGAAAAAAGCTGCGGTTTGCCTGGCGGAGCGGGAGAAACAAGGGGGATTGGGAATTCCGGGGACCAACATGGCGCTTTATCATCTCAAAAATGATGAAATCGTCCTGCCTTTTTTCAAAATGTATGATCTCAGCACCTCTTATGAAGTGAATGGCATGGACGGAAATACCCTCAGCATGACACGCATTCTCGTAATGATGGCGCCTGGCTCATTATCTGCTGAAGGATCGGAGATTTTAAGCGCGATCAGCTCCGCCATTATCGAAAGCGGAGAAAGCATGGCAGGGTTTCAGGGAGAGGGAGAACAAGGACTGTATCAACGATTAAACCGCATATTCTTCACATGGATGAAAGAAAAAAACATATTGTAATCCCGCATGGCACACGTCAAAAAATTGGCGTGTGTTTTTATGTGGATGGTGTGCAAAATGACAAAATGCGGGACTATTTTATCATTCATTAATGGAATAGTTCCAAAATGAAATAGTTTTACAAGTTATCTTTTTTGGGTTAAAATGGGTGAGGTGAGGAAGAAAACCTAACAAATTATTGAAGATTCAAGAGAATATAGGAGATGACAATATGGAAACATTACAGCATCTGATTCTGCATGACATGCCGAATAGCGAAGAAATAGAGGCTGTAAAAAGCGGAGGCCATACACTGACATATGCAGGTTACCGCAAACGGATTAATCAGCTGGCGAATGCCCTGCTGCAAAAAGGAATTCAAAAAGGCGACCGTGTTGCATTGCTTTGTAAAAACGGACATCCCGCCTCAACTATTATGTTCGCCGCGCTTGAAATAGGCGCTGTTGTCGTACCTGTCAGCTGGCAGCTCAAACCATATGAAATGACAGGTATTTTAAAAGCTAGTGAACCGAAAGCGCTGTTTTACGGAGCGGAGTTTAAAGAGAAGCTGGACGAAGTTCTTCCTGAACTGTCCTCATTGTCTGTAACGATGGCAACTGGAACAGCTTACGAAACGTCTGCTGAATTTGAAGCTCTGTTTGCCGGTCCTGATCATTTGCCTGAAACTGAAATGGTTTCCCCTGATGATACAGCGCTTCTGATGTTTACGTCCGGCACAACCGGAAACCCGAAAAGATGCATGATCACACATGGCGGCATATATAGATACGTAACAGGGTCCAAAAGTTCAACAACACGTATGAAGGGCCTGCGTTTTCTTGCGTGCCATCCGATTTATCATACGAGTGCGCTCATTTGCATCATGCTGGGAACTTTTGCAGAAACAACCTTTATTTTTACAAAGGATCAAGATCCTGTTGATATGCTGAAAATCATTGAAGAAGAAAAGGTTCAAACCGTGATGGCTCTTCCCGTGTTTTACACGTATTTGCTTGAAGCATGGGAAACACACCAAACCGACCTATCTTCGCTTGTTATTTTAATGACTGGCGGAACAAAAGTGCCGAGCAGCCTGATTCGCCGCTATCTTGATATCGGCATCCCGCTCGCCCACGGCTATGGAAGCACTGAGGCTTGGGGAATCAGCACATGGATGCCTGAAATGGGAATGGATAAAGCCGCATCTGCGGGGAAACCTGTGGAAGGTGTTAAAGTCAAAGTGGAAGATCCTCAGACGGGAGAAGAACTCCCTCAAGGGGAAATCGGCGAAATCGTTGTTCACACGCCATTTTTATTTAAAGGCTATGAAGACAATCCTGAAGCGACGGCGAAAGTGCTGCAAAACGGCTGGTTCAAAACCGGAGATTCAGGCTATGTAGATGAAGATGGTTTTATTTTCATTACTGGACGCTACAAGGATGTCATTATTTTCGGAGGAGACAACGTCTATCCGGATCAGGTTGAAGAAGTCATCCAGCAGGTCCCGGGAATCCTTGAAACAGCGGTGGTCGGTATACCAGACCCGCTGTACGGGGAAAAACCAAAAGCGTTTATTGTGACAAACGGCGGCCAGCGTCTAACGGAAGAGGAAGTCATCGCATATTGTAAAGAACGCCTGTCCGCTTACAAAATACCCGAAGTTGAGTTCGTTAACGAACTGCCGAAAAATAACCTCGGCAAGGTGAAAAAAGACGTCTTGCGCAAGCAGGCTGTGCATTCGTAAAAAAATGCCCGTCACTTATGTGGCGGGCTTCTTTGCTGTTGCACAGACAGAAAGCTCAGGCTTAATGTGTTTAAATTGCAACTCAATGTCTTCGAAGCCGGCTGCTTTGAAGTCAGCAATCATCTGTTTTGCAAATGATTTGGTTCTCTCAGGGCTGGCGTCCGCTTCCCGCGGCTGCATCGTAATCGCTGCTCTGCCCCCGGGCTTTAGCGCCCGATAAATCTGTTTCACGCCTTTTGTCTGGTCATTCCAAATGGTGTAGTTGTTAACAGAAATCACTTTATCATAGAACGAGGCGGTGAGAGGAAATGTCTCGATGCTTCCCTGCATTAAGCGCACACCTTTCGATTTTACTCTGCGGGCGGCCAGCTTCAGCATCGCCTCTGACACATCAATCCCATGGAGCTGAACGTCCTTTTCGCGTTTCAGCATCTGTTGCAAGCAGTATCCCGGTCCGAATCCGACTTCTAAAATACTGTCCCCCCGTGTGATTCCCAGCTGATCTATTGTCCACTGATTCAGTGTCTGATTTTCAGCAGCCATGATGTACCCGGCAATCATACCGATTACGCCCTTTGGCCTGCTGAATGTTTTAGAAAGCATGTTCATCATTCAGTAACCTCCTTTGCAAGTTATTTCCTCCTTGCGTTTCATGTGAAACATTTTTCTGATAAAGCAATGTGAAGGTGCTAATCCATGTTTATCCAGAGTACGTGTGAGGTACACAACAAATAGACACATGAAAACAAAGGAGGAGAATCATCATGGCCAATTATCCAAAAGAACTGCCGGCCCAAACCCAAAATCGCCAGCCGGGAATCGAAAGCGAAATGAATCCAAGTCCGATGTATGAGTACGAGAATTATAAAGGAGCGGATAAATTAAAAGGAAAAACAGCGCTCATTACAGGCGGCGACAGCGGGATCGGACGCGCGGTATCCGTCGCATACGCAAAGGAAGGCGCTAATATCGCCATTGTGTATAAGGATGAGCATGGGGATGCCGAAGAGACGAAGAAGCGTGTAGAGCAAGAAGGCGTAAAATGCCTGCTGATCGCTGGTGATGTAGGCGAAGAGGATTTCTGCAATGAAGCGGTTGAAAAAACGGTCAAAGAACTTGGCGGCTTTGACATCCTTGTAAACAATGCCGGTGAACAGCATCCGAAGGAAAGCATCAAAGATATTACGAGCGAACAGCTTCACCGCACATTCAAAACAAACTTTTATTCTCAATTTTATTTGACTAAAAAAGCAATTGATTACCTGAAACCAGGCAGCGCTATCATCAACACGACATCCATCAACCCATATCGGGGGAACCCGTCGCTGATTGATTACACAGCGACAAAAGGGGCGATCAATGCCTTTACAAGAACAATGGCGCAGGCGCTTGTCAAAGACGGCATCCGCGTCAACGCAGTCGCACCGGGTCCAATCTGGACACCGTTAATCCCGTCTACGTTCTCTGAAGATAAAGTCGCTCAATTTGGGCAAAATACGCCGATGGGCCGTCCGGGTCAGCCTGTTGAGCATGTCGGCTGTTATGTGCTGCTGGCTTCAGATGAGTCATCTTACATGACAGGCCAGACGCTGCATGTCAACGGCGGAGATTTTGTGACGACGTAAGAGGGAGTGAGACACATGAGCATCACGAAAGAGGAAGTAAACAGCTATTATCAAAAAGCCGGTATTGTATTAACGGATGAGGAAGTAGACCAAATCCAGCTAATGGACTACGGCTTAGGAAAAGAAAGAAAAGTCGGACTCCAGCTCTTCGTCTACGTCAATACAGACCGTTATTGCTCAAAGGAACTGGTGCTGTTTCCTGAACAGACTTGCCCGGAACACCGCCATCCGCCGGTCGACGGCCAAGAAGGCAAGCAGGAGACATTCCGCTGCCGCTACGGAAAAGTGTATCTTTACGTAGAAGGAGAAAAAACGCAGCTTCCAAAGGTTCTTCCGCCGCATGAGGACAGTGAACACTATACGGTCTGGCACGAAATTGAACTTGAACCGGGCGGGCAATACACGATTCCGCCGAACACAAAGCATTGGTTCCAAGCCGGGGAAGAAGGTGCCGTGGTGACGGAAATGTCTTCGACGAGCACAGATAAACATGATATCTTTACCGATCCAAGAATATAAGGATGAGGCTTAACAGCCCATCCTTTTTTGTATTGAAAAAAACGGAATCATCGTTATAATGGGTAAAAAAGGAAAGAGGGCGAGGGAATGTTCACCTGCAAGGTAAATGAGCGCATCACCATCCGATTATTGGAGCCAAAGGATGCGGAGCGGCTTGCCGAACTCGTTATCGAAAATCAACAGCGGCTCGGCCAGTGGCTATTTTGGGCGGAAAACCCAAGCAGCGTTGAAACGTACAAAGAAACGATCATTCCAGATTGGCGGCGGGAATATGCTGACCTGAACAGCCTCGAAGCGGGGCTTCTATACGACGGCAGCCTATGCGGCATGATCGGCCTGCATAACCTTGATCAAGTAAATCGAAAAGCGGAAATCGGATACTGGATTGCCAAAGAATATGAAGGCAAAGGCATTGTTACCGCTGCTTGCCGAACACTCATCACGTACGCTTTTGATGAGCTTGAGCTGAATCGCGTTGCTCTCTGTGCGGCTGTCGGAAACCAAAAAAGCAGAGCGGTCCCTAAGCGGCTCGGCTTTCAAGAGGAAGGAACGGCACGGGATGGCTTATTCATTGAAGGCAGGTATCATGACCTTGTCTATTACAGCTTGCTGAAGCGTGAATGGAAAGGATTAAAATAAAGGCGCATTTTCTTGTTTAAATCTTCCCCGGATGTGGAAAAGTAACAGCGGAGACGTTAAAAAGGAGTGATTCACGATGAATCAGCAAGACATTAAACAAAAGGTGCTTGATGTTCTAGATCATCACAAAGTAGGCTCGCTCGCAACGGTTCAAAAGGGCAAGCCGCATTCCCGCTACATGACTTTTTTTCATGATGGGCTGAAGATTTACACACCCACAAGCAAGGAAACACATAAAGCGGAAGAAATTGAGAACAACCCCAATGTCCATATTTTATTAGGCTATGATTGTGAAGGCTTTGGCGACGCGTATGTCGAGGTTTCCGGGAAAGCCAAGATCAACAATTCAGCAGAACTGAAGGATAAAATTTGGAATCCTAAATTAGAGCGCTGGTTTGACGGCAAGGATGACCCGAACCTGGTGATTCTTGAAATTGAACCAGAGGCTATTAGATTAATGAATGCCGGAGAGAAGACGCCAGTTTCACTCGAATTATAAAAAGGTTGTAATTGCAGGGGCGATATGTTATCATGAATTGCTAAGCAAGAATAATAAGCAAATAAAAAAGAAAGTAAACTTCTTTTTTCTGTTTGAGAGAGAAGCTTTACCGCTTCGCAAGCAGCAAACCAGCTGCCCTTATTCTTTTCCTTCATAACAAATCGCCCCTAACGATGAGATGGAAAAAAGACTTTTTTGTTTTACAATTCACACCGGCGCGGCTTCGGAGCCGCAGTGACGATTGAGAGGTAGGGCTTTCGTTGTCTTGTGTTCAAGAAAATTCCATGGTGTTTACTTTCCAGAATGATTCTACGGAACAATGCTTCATGAATCTAACCGCCCGATTTGGCGGATCATATAATCTTTATTTGCCTATAGAAAAGAATAAGACAAACCGCTCGGCGTATGCCGGCGGTTTTTTTATTGTAAAAAGCACATCGCATTGAAACCTGCTTGTCTTCTTTCCAGTCTTATCTCTAGGATGAAATTGGAGGAAGAATAACGTGCATGTCATGACAACACAAGTGCTTTTTATTTTCTGTTTTTTATTACTGATTCACTCGATAGAAACCTTAGCCTACGCCACCAGGCTTTCCGGAGCCCGCGTTGGATTTATTGCGTCCGCGCTTTCCCTTTTTAATGTCATGGTCATCGTGTCCAGAATGTCGAACATGGTGCAGCAGCCCTTTACCGGACATTTAATTGATGATGCGGGAAAAAACGCACTGGCGATTGTCGCCGGGCAGTTCCGCTTCTTGATATTCGGATCGACAGTCGGCACCCTTCTGGGCATTATCCTGCTCCCGTCTTTTGTCGCTTTATTTTCACGGGCGATTATTCACTTGGCGAGCGGCGGCGGCTCTGTTTTACAAGTGTTCCAAAAGGGATTCTCGAAGCAAGGTTTCAAAAATGCCCTTTCCTATTTGCGTCTGCCGTCTCTTTCGTATGTAAAAGGATTTCATATCCGCTTGATACCGAAGCGTTTGTTTGTCATCAACATGCTGATCACATCCATTTATACGATCGGTGTGCTTTCGGCTTTGTACGCAGGCCTTCTGGCTCCGGAACGCAGCACGACAGCCGTCATGGCATCGGGTTTAATCAACGGAATTGCGACGATGTTGCTGGCGATTTTTGTTGACCCAAAGGTATCCGTTCTTGCCGATGATGTGGCAAAAGGAAAACGAAGCTATACGTATTTAAAATGGACCTCTGTCACGATGGTCACATCAAGAGTGGCGGGGACACTCCTCGCCCAGCTGATGTTTATTCCGGGCGCCTACTATATCGCGTGGCTGACAAAGTGGTTGTAATAAGAAAGGCTGGATCATAAAGATCCAGCCTTAAATTATTTATATTTCCTTAACCCGCGGTCGTACAAAAAGTTTCCGAATGGGACAAAAGCGGCGATAAAGCCGGCGGCTGACCATTTCAGCGGCCATTTGACAGAGAAGGCCGCATACGCCAAGACAAGCAAATACAAAATGAACAATCCGCCGTGAACCGAACCGACAATGGTCACCGCAAGCGGAAGGCCTGCCCAATATTTCAGCGGCATGGCGATGAACAGCAGGATTAAGAGTGACATTCCTTCAATAAAACCCATCGTGCGAAGTCTTCCGATCGGTGTTTGCAGCATAAATCGCCCTCCTTGTGGACACGTTTTCATACTATATGATAAACAATCCGGAGAGCCGTATGACAGCTTTCAGAAAATGTTCGGAAAACTTTCATTTTTATATGCTTTTTCTTGGGAACTGGTCTTGTCATTTACAAAAATACCCGAGATAATGTGAACAAAATCATAAAAGAAGGATGTTGACATGAAACTTGATCAGGTTGATCTGAAAATCATTGAGGAGCTGAAAAAGGACAGCCGTTTGTCGATGAGGGAATTAGGCAGAAAAATTAAGCTATCGCCGCCATCCGTGACAGAACGGGTGAGGCAGCTTGAATCGTTCGGCGTCATTAAGCAATACACACTGGAGGTCGATCAGAAAAAACTGGGGCTGCCTGTTTCCTGCATTGTGGAAGCAACCGTCAAAAACGCGGATTACGAGCGGTTCAAAAGCTATATTCAAACATTGCCGCATATCGAATTTTGTTACCGGATTGCCGGCGCGGCTTGTTATATGCTGAAAATCAACGCAGAAAGCCTTGAAGCGGTAGAAGATTTCATTAACAAAACTTCGCCATACGCGCAAACCGTCACTCACGTGATTTTCTCGGAAATTGACACGAAAAACGGGCGCGGTTAGAGAGTGCTTGTTCAAGTCTGTTATAATAAAAGGATGAGCGTGAAAGAAAGAGAAGTGATCAAGCATGTCAAAAACAGTTGTATTAGCTGAAAAACCTTCAGTCGGCCGGGATTTGGCCCGGGTGCTGAAGTGCCATAAAAAAGGAAATGGTTATCTTGAAGGTGATCAATATATTGTTACATGGGCTTTAGGCCATTTGGTGACACTTGCTGATCCGGAAGGCTATGGAAAAGAATTTCAATCATGGCGTCTGGAGGATCTGCCGATTATCCCTGAGCCCTTAAAGCTTGTGGTGATCAAAAAAACCGGAAAACAGTTCAATGCGGTCAAATCCCAGCTTATCCGTAAAGACGTCAATCAGATTGTCATCGCGACTGATGCAGGCCGGGAAGGGGAGCTTGTTGCGCGCTGGATCATTGAAAAAGCGAATGTCAAAAAGCCGATCAAGCGGCTGTGGATTTCATCTGTGACAGATAAAGCGATCAAGGAAGGCTTTCAAAAGCTGCGCAACGGCAAAGAATATGAAAATCTGTATCATTCTGCCGTCGCCAGAGCGGAAGCGGATTGGATTGTGGGAATTAACGCGACCCGTGCGCTCACCACAAAATTCAATGCCCAGCTCTCCTGCGGCCGTGTGCAGACACCGACGCTTGCCATGATTGCAAAGCGTGAAGCCGACATTCAAGCGTTTACGCCGGTTCCGTATTATGGCATCCGCGCGGCGGTTGATGGCATGACGCTGACCTGGCAGGATCAAAAAACAAAGCAGACGAGAACGTTCAATCAAGACGTAACAAGCCGGTTGCTAAAAGACCTCGACGGAAAGCAAGCGGTCATCGCCGAGCTGAAAAAAACAGCGAAAAAAAGCTTCGCGCCTGCGCTCTATGATTTAACGGAGCTGCAGCGCGACGCACACAAACGCTTCGGATTTTCCGCCAAAGAAACGCTTTCTGTGCTGCAAAAGCTGTATGAGCAGCATAAGCTCGTCACATATCCGCGGACAGACTCAAGATTTTTATCCAGTGATATCGTCCCGACATTAAAAGACCGTCTGGAAGGTATGGAAGTAAAACCGTATGCCCAATATGTCAATCAAATTAAAAAACGCGGCATCAAATCCCACAAAGGCTACGTCAATGACGCGAAGGTGTCAGACCATCACGCGATTATCCCGACCGAAGAGCCGCTCGTTCTCAGCAGTCTAAGCGATAAAGAACGAAAGCTATATGACCTGATTGCGAAACGTTTCCTTGCTGTGTTAATGCCGGCATTCGAATATGAGGAAACAAAGGTCATCGCAGAAATCGGCGGAGAAACCTTTACGGCGAAAGGCAAAACCATACAGTCGCAAGGGTGGAAAGCCGTTTATGATATGGCGGATGAAGATGACGAGCAGGACGATGACAGAGATCAGACACTCCCTGCACTTCAAAAAGGCGATTCTCTTGCCGTGCGCGCCTTAACTGAAACAAGCGGCCAAACGAAGCCGCCCGCCCGCTTTAACGAAGGGACCCTGCTGTCAGCGATGGAAAACCCAAGCGCCTTTATGCAGGGAGAAGAAAAAGGCCTCGTCAAAACGCTTGGTGAAACAGGCGGCCTCGGTACGGTGGCAACACGGGCCGATATTATTGAAAAACTGTTCAACAGCTTTTTAATAGAGAAAAAAGACAAAGATATTTTTATTACTTCTAAAGGAAAACAGCTCCTGCAGCTTGTTCCGGAGGATTTGAAATCACCTGCCTTAACGGGGGAATGGGAGCAAAAGCTGTCAGTGATCGCCGCCGGTAAATTGAAATCGGCTGTCTTTATTAAAGACATGAAAGCTTACGCTAACCAAACGGTAAAAGATATCAAAAACAGCAGCCAGACTTTCAGACACGACAACATCACGGGAACCGCATGTCCGGAATGCGGCAAAATGATGCTGAAAGTAAACGGCAAACGCGGCACGATGCTTGTGTGCCAAGACCGTGAATGCGGAAGCAGAAAAACGGTTGCCCGAAAAACAAACGCGCGTTGCCCGAACTGCCATAAAAAAATGGAGCTTCGCGGCCAAGGCGAGGGTCAGACCTTCGCGTGTGTCTGCGGTCACCGTGAGAAACTGTCCGTATTCGAAAAACGAAAAAACAAAGATAAAGGGCGCGCTTCCAAACGGGACGTTTCCTCTTATATGAAAAAACAAAATAATAAAGATGAGCCGATTAACAACGCGCTGGCAGAACAGCTGAAGAAACTCGGTTTGGATAAATAACCGAAAAACCTGTGCATACCGCACAGGTTTTTTATTGGACTTAGGACCCGTTTTTTCAATGTTCAAAAAGGGAAAAAAAAGCTAGCAATCTGCATTTTTTTCTTTTATAGTAAATGTAATTTGTAACATGGCAGTCATACTTTCGTCTATATATATTTGTGAGCGTCTGATTCGCTTCAGGCGACAAAGGGGGATTTGCCTGTGAGGCATTTGTTAATAGCTGTCATCTTATTCTTTTTATCTATCGGACTTTCCGCAGGGTGTGTTGAAGCTGGAAATAAGGTCCAAAATCAGTCGGTGTCAGAAGTGAACGCCAGCCCGCTTCAGCCGGCGGAGTATTTCATTTATCACAATCTAATGAATGGCCAAGGGTTAATCAAAACTGATATGTCTGACCAGCCTTCGTATTTATCAGAATCTCTTGGCCTATGGATGGAGTTTCTGGTCAGCAAAAATGACGCCCCGCATTTTCAGGAGCAATATCAGCATCTGACTGATTCATTTCTGATGAGCAATCACTTGGTGACGTGGAAGATTCAAAACGGCCAAGCGAGCGGAACGAATGCACTGATAGATGATATGAGAATTATGCTGTCCCTTGACCAAGCCGCCGCCAAATGGGGCCGCAGCGACTACGCGCAAACGGCCCGGGATATCGGCACGGCTTTGAAGGCATACAATATGAACAACGGGTTATTTACAGACTTTTACGACTCACAGGCCGCTTCAAAGGATGTGACGCTTTCATACGTCATGCCCGATGCGTTAGCTGTCTTAAAGAAGAATGGAATTATAGACGAGGAAACAGAACAACGGAATGCCAATGTTCTCTATTCGGCTCCTTTAAAAAATGGCTTTCTGCCAAAGGTATACAGCTCGGAGACAAAGGGATACACATATGATAGTGAGATCAATCTGATAGATCAGCTGTACGCTGCTTGGCACTTGCCGGAAGGGGATGAAAAAGCCGCTGTTTTAGCGGACTGGATCAAGCAGGAATTTCAGACACACGGAAAGCTGTACGGACGATATTCGGCAGATACGAAGGAGCCTGCCGTCAAATATGAGTCGCCATCCGTATACGCATTAGCCGTATTGTTTTTAACAAAACAATATGAAGACAGTTCAGTCACCAAAGCCATATATGACAGAATGAATGACTTTGAAATTCTTGATCCGGTGAAATCGTATTATGGAGGCTATATGAGCGGCGCTCAGACGCATTCTTTTGACAATCTGCTGCCGCTGTTAGCCGAAAGGAAGCTTTTTAATGAAAATATCATTCAATGAATCACAAAAATTATTTGCTTATTTTTCAGGGCTCATCGCAGCCCTGTCTCTGTTTATTTATTATGTGTCAGCCCAGCAATCGGAAGGCGCTCTGATCCTTTGCATCACGTTTGTCGTCATCGCCGCAGGCGTATGGTTCGGCCCGATTTACGCGCTGGCGGTGACTTTAATCGTACTCTTTGTTCTCGGCACCTTAATGATGTTTTTCCAGACTGGACAGGCTGCGCTGTTTCCGGCTGAGGAAGGGCTGCGAATACTTGTCGTGTGGGGAATCGCGCTTTTGTTGTTTTCTTTTATAGCGGGAAGAATTCATGATATTGCTGCAGAGCTAAGGCATTCAGTTGCACGGCTGCAATCCGAAATCAAAAGCTTTGTCGCTGTTGACAGAGTGACCGGATTTGATAACAAGCAGAGGATGAAGCTGGAACTTTCAGAAGAAATCAAGCGGGCGGAACGCTACGGAAATTCTTTCGTGTTTTTGCTGCTTCATATGCATTACTTCAAAGAGTTTAAGTCTTTGTACGGTGAAAAAGAAACGGACCGTCTTTTCCAATATGTCAGTCAGCAAATTAGGGCAAGCGTCCGGGAAACGGATAAGAAGTTCCGCCCCTCTGACGAGCGTATAGGGATTGTGCTGACGCACACGCCCGCTGAACATATGCCGGCCGTCCTGATAAAGCTGAAAAAACAATTGGACACGTATCAGCTGGAAAATGGGAAGTATGTGTCGCTCACGTTCCATGTCTGTCATTTGCCTTACCGCAAAGATATCAAAACAGCCGATCACTTTTTAGAAGAACTGGAAAACGAGATGATGATGAATGAACTATAAAGGAATCACGCTGCTCTGCATCACAATGCTTCTGCTTACAGCTATTGCGTCCTTTCCAGTTTCCGCACAAGCGAAGGAGCGGGATGCCGGCATTCTCATCATCTATTCAACCTTGGACGGCAAAGAGTCATCTCAAGTCAAAATGCTTGATTTGCTTGCGGGCCACTTTACATCCCATGTGACAGTCAAAAAAGATTCGGATGTGGAAGCGTCCGATTTCAAAGGCAAAGACCATGTGATGTATTACGGCCAAACGAAAAGAAAGCTCAGCAAAAAACTGGTGTCTCTGATCAGCAGCGTTAAAACACCTGTTGTCGCCATCGGCTATAACGCAGGCCAAATCAGCCAATTTTCCGGGCTTTCATTAATCAGCAAAGAACATGTATATCAGGTTCACAACAGGTCGGAAAAGGCCGATGTGTCTCTGGAGAGCGGGCTTAACGTGCTGAGCGTATCAGGCCTGAAAGGAAAGTCGCTTTATACCTTTAAAGCCGATGACGGCAAAACGCATTCTTTTATATGGAAAACAAAAAAAGCGAATGTGTACATTGGATTAACGAATTTGTTAAATGACAATTTGATC
Organism: Bacillus sp. 0209A; assembly: GCF_036765095.1. Taxonomy (NCBI): domain Bacteria; kingdom Bacillati; phylum Bacillota; class Bacilli; order Caryophanales; family Bacillaceae; genus Bacillus; species Bacillus sp. 0209A. The sequence goes on along the minus strand of NZ_JBAIZV010000005.1, from coordinate 135,243 downwards.
GTGGCGAAACAGCTCAGAGAAGCTTTCGGAGAGGAGGCGGGGACAACGTTATTGTATTTGCGCCTCGAGGATATCAGCCCGATGTCTGATGAAAAATTGCTGCTTCAAGCCGGTACATATCTGCATAAGAGGCATGTTCCTTTTATCCTGGCAGTGATTCCGGTTTACTTGAATCCGGAAACTGGCGACAAAGTGTATTTGTCTGATAAACCGGAGATGGTCAAGGTGCTGAAAAAGCTGCAAAGCATGGGCGGCAGTATCATTGTCCACGGCTATACACACGCCTACCGCTACAGTGAAACGGGAGAGGGCTTTGAATTCTGGGATGCAAAGGCGGATCAGCCGATTACATCTGGAAATGCCGAAGCCACCCCATCCATTCTGGAAAAAGAACGGGACTTTCCGAACGAACAAGCTTATAACAGCTATTTAAAACCATTTCGTGAAAAGGAAGAAACGTATACAAAGCAAAAACTGACGCGTGCGATTGAGGATTTGACATCATCGGGTCTCTACCCGCTGGCGTTTGAAGCGCCGCATTACACGATGTCCGAATATGGCTATCAAATCGCCTCGCAGTATTTTACAAGCATTTTCGGGCAGGTCCAGCTCAGCGGCACAACGTGGAAAACATCCGGTGCGTCTCCATATGTGACAACTCCTTCAATGCTGGATGGAATGACGCTGTATCCGGAAACGATCGGCTTTGTCGATACATCAAAACAAAACCCGCTCGGCGATATGGAGGAGCACATCGCCCAGATGATTGATTTTGAAGGCGGAGTAGCCGGCGGGTTTTATCACCCGTATCTTGGAATGAAATATCTGCCGGAGCTGGTTGATCAGATGGAACGCATTCCAGACAGTGAATGGCTGGATTTAAAGAAAACGAAACAAACCGTCAAAACAGGCAAAGTTGAAATTCATACAAGCGGTGACGGAACGATTCAGGTGAAAAACGGCGTAAGCGCCATTGACGAGTTTTTCGATCATCATCGGCAAACTCCTCTGGAAAAGGCGTTATGGATTCTCTCCGCGATCGTGCTCTTATTTGTCGTCATGTTTTTCAGTTATACGTTTTACTTGAGAGCCACATTGAAAAAACGAATTTTTAAGGAGAGAAGAAGCCTTGGGTAATACGCTGTTCTTTATCTCACTAAGTTTAATTTGGGTCATGCTTCTCTACCACATGTTTCTCATGCAGGGCGGGTTCCGCCACTATATGAACTTCGAACGGAATATCCCGAAGTGGAGAGAAAACATGAAGGAGCTGCCAAAGGTCAGTGTCCTTATCCCGGCGCATAACGAAGAGGTTGTGATTCGGCAGACGTTGAAGGCGATGGTCAACCTTTATTATCCGAAAGACCGGCTGGAGATCATCGTCGTTAATGACAATTCATCAGACCGGACGGGTGATATCGTCAATGAATTTTCCGAGACATACGATTTCATTAAAATGGTGATCACGAAGCCGCCAAACGCAGGAAAAGGCAAATCCTCCGCGCTTAACTCTGGTTTTGCCGAATCGAACGGCGATGTGATCTGTGTATATGACGCCGACAACACGCCTGAGAAAATGGCCGTGTATTACCTCGTTCTCGGCCTGATGAATGACGAAAAGGCAGGCGCCGTGGTTGGGAAATTCCGCGTCATTAACGCGGCAAAAACGCTGCTGACGAAGTTTATTAATATCGAAACGATCTGTTTTCAGTGGATGGCCCAAGGAGGCAGATGGAAGTGGTTCAAAATCGCCACGATCCCGGGCACCAACTTCGCGATCCGCAGAAGCATTATCGAAAAGCTCGGGGGCTGGGATGACAAAGCGCTTGCTGAGGATACCGAGCTGACCATCCGGGTGTATAATCTCGGCTATCACATCCGCTTTTTCCCTGCCGCCATCACTTGGGAGCAGGAGCCGGAAACGTGGAAGGTGTGGTGGCGCCAGCGCACCAGATGGGCACGCGGCAATCAATATGTCGTACTGAAATTTTTGGCGCAGTTTTTCAAACTGAAACGAAAACGGATTATCTTTGATTTGTTTTATTTTTTCTTTACGTACTTCCTGTTTTTCTTTGGCGTGATCATGTCAAATACGATATTTGTCGTCAATTTGTTTTATGATTTGCATTTATCGGTCGGGTTTTTGGCAATGGTCCTCTGGATCTTGGCGTTCTTCTTATTTATGACAGAGGTCATGATTACGTTGAGCATTGAAAAAACAGAAATGAACAGGCAAAACTTTTTTATCGTATTTCTCATGTACTTTACATACTCGCAGGCATGGATTGTGCTCGTTATCTATTCTTTATTCGTAGAAATCAAGCACCGTTTATTCAAGCAGGAGGTCAAATGGTACAAAACAGAACGATACAATCAACATAAAAGCGGGTGACCTTTTTGAAACAAATAATGATTTTTCTCACAAGCTTCATGCTTCTGGCGATGACCGGACAAGCGGCTTTAGCCAAAGAGGTGCAGGTCAGCGGTTCGCTTCTCGGAAAAAGCAGCCAAGAACAAGCCAAACAGCAGGTGCTGACAAGCGACCTGATGACACTGTACGGATCAAAAGACAGCGCGGAGCTGACGTATCAGATTCCGGCAGGCGCCTCTTCCGGCAATCAGCAATTGGTGATTGAATACGAGGCTTCAAATCTTTTAATTTCTCCATCATCGTTAACGGCTGTCATTGACGACGAACCAGTCAAAACGGTAAAGCTTAATGGTGATTCAAAACGGAAAACATTGAAGCTGAACCTGACTAAAAGCCAGTCTGCCCAAGGCTATCACAACGTATCGCTGAAATTTTACGGTGTAATGAAAGAGGGCGTCTGCGTCAGACAGGATACGTCCGGAAACTGGATCAAAATTTACCCGGACAGCCGCCTGACGCTGGCGGACAGCAGTGAAGCGAAGGGAACGACGCTGGACCATTATCCATATCCTTTCGCCCAATCGGGAAATACAGCCGAGGAAACCGCCATCGTCATTCCGGACGACCCAAGTTCGGCGGAAATTGAAGCAGCAGTGAAAACAGAAGGCTATTTGAAAACGGCCGACAGCAGTGTCACCATTTCGTATGTCACGGAATCTGAACTGAAGAAAATCGACAAGCCGACGATTTTCATCGGAGTGGACAAGCATTGGAACGGAAAGGTGAAAAAGCTGATGAAACAAGCCGGCTTACAGGCAAAAGGAGAAAAACTCCTGCTTGCGGAGCGGGTGCTGAAAGCAGAGAGCAAGCAGCAGCCGGTTCTGTTTGCGCAAGCCGCATCCGATGACGTGCTCACTGAAAAAATCAGTGTCATTACGGATCAGACTTATACAGGCCAGCTCAGCGGCGATACACTCTCAATCAGCAAGCTTAAGCAGGCTGAAAAAAAAGAAAGCAATAGGCTGACCCTCAAGAATTTTGGAGCGGATGATATCACAATTGGAGCTGACAAAACATCTTCAGCACATTACTTTTATCCTGCATCGGCGGTTTTAGATGAAAACCAATCAGCGAAGCTGTCGCTTAAGCTGAAAAAGTCCGAAACGATTCAAGCTTCAACGGCCGAAAACGAATCGGCTGCTCAGGCTGCAGAACTGAAGGTCATGATCAACGGCCAGCCGCATTCGGTCCGGCTTGATGATTTAGGAAAAGAAGATAAAAACGGATTCTATCATGCCATGGTAAAAGTGGATCCTAAGCTGCTGCAGAAAAACCGCTACATTGATATTCAATTCGTCACAACTGGGCTAAAGGAAAACAATCCTTGCAACACCGCTGACGAAGAAAAGTGGGTCTTTATCGATAAAAACAGTACATTGTCTTACACCGTCAAAGGCATGTCTCCGTCAGCGGATTTTCAAGAGTGGCCGCTTCCTTACGCCGGAAATCAGGAACAGGCAACGCTGATCGTGATTCCTGACACCGTAAACCAATCGAAGCTTGAGGAGCTTTCTCTTGTTACGGAGTCCTTTGGCAGCGAAGCGCAGCATTCATATACGGTGAAGAAATCATCTGATGTAACAGCAAATGATGCCAAAGGACGAGACCTCATTTTCTTAGGGGGCATCAATCAATTTTCTCTTTTGAAGGAGCAATCATCAGAACTGCTTGTGCCGCAAGCGAAGAACGGCTCGTTTGATGTATCAGGTTTTGAGATGCTGAATGAGACAACAAAACAAGTGGCGTTTACCCAAGCATCTCTTTGGGATACAAGCTACACAATGGCTGTCTTTGCACCGTCAAAAGGAAAAGGCGCGGCCGTCACGAAAGAAATCATCAACTATCTCAACAGCACCGATGACTCGGCAACCGTCGTTAATGAAACAAACAGCCAGCAGGTGTTTACAAACCACCAGCAGCTCAAATCAGAAGCAAACAGTTCCAGTGAAGAGCAGCCATCACAAGATAATGGCCAGAAATGGCTGTATATTGGTGTGCTGGTACTCATTATGGTGATTGCGGCAGTGTTCATTTGGATTGCCGTAAGACGCAGAAAAAGAAAGGCAGACAGGGGATAGCACTTGAGAATGATGTATCTATCGTTCTCCATTGATTTGGTACAACACTCATACAGAGTGTTGTATTTTTTTAGAGCTTATACATGAAAACAGAAAACAAAGCCATCCTAAAGCGTATAGATGAATTGGAGGGATATAGATGTTTTTCCATGTGAAAGAGTTACAATATAATGCCAAACCTGACCGGTCAGACCCCGTTTACGCGAAAAAATTGCAAGAAATATTAGGCGGACAGTTCGGTGAAATTTCTGTCATGATGCAGTATTTATTTCAAGGCTGGAACTGCAGAGCTGATCAAAAATATCGTGACATGCTTCTTGATATCGGCACAGAAGAAATTGCCCATGTGGAAATGCTGGCAACGATGATAGCTCAGCTGCTTGATAAAGCGCCAATTGAAGAACAAGAGCAAATGGCTAAAGATCCTGTCATTGGAGCTGTAATGGGAGGGATGAATCCTCAGCATGCCATCGTAGGAGGTCTGGGGGCTAAACCAGATGATAGTGTGGGATACCCTTGGACAGCCCGATATACGATTGCAAGCGGAAATCTGCTCGCCGATTTCCGTGCAAACCTTAATGCTGAATCGCAAGGCAGGCTGCAAGCTGTCCGTCTATATGAAATGACAGATGATAAAGGTGTGAGGGATATGCTGTCCTTCTTGATAGCGAGGGACACGATGCATCAAAATCAATGGCTGGCGGCCATTCAAGAATTAGAGGAACGTGAAGGCGTAGTTGTCCCAAGTACATTTAATCGTGAATACGAAAAACAAGAAGTTTCCTATTCATTCATGGACTGCTCTAAAGGAACTGAAAGCCAAAGCGGGCGCTGGGCGTCAGGGACTAGTATGGATGGAAAAGGGAATTTCGAATATGTTGGGGAGCCTGAGGCTATGGGCCAAAAACCAGTGCTCAAGCCGGCGCCTCCGTACGTTCACGGCACAATGCCGGCCGACGGCGCATCATTGCTGGAACATTAACGAAACATCATTGGCTGCCAACCATGTCTTGGCAGCTGGTTATTGCTAACGTGATGATTGGAAAAACGGGCTGGCATACCATCCTTTACAGCCAATCGGCCTTCTTTCTCAGAGTCCGCTGTTGTGAAAAAAGGACATAATGATTGCCGCACTGCCGTATCATTTTAAAAAGGAAAGCAACTATGACCAAGGGGAAAACGACCTTGGTCTTTTTTGCGTGAAAAGGAGAATTGGTAATGTATACGCAAGGTTCGTTTGTCATTGTATCGAATGAAAAACATCAGATTCTGCTGGTGAAACGAAAGGACGTCCCTTTATGGGATCTGCCGGGCGGCAGGGTCGATCCCGGGGAAACGGCTGAGGCAGCGGCAGTCCGGGAGGTGTTGGAAGAAACCGGATACAACGCAGCGCTTTCTGCGAAAATAGGTGTCTACCAAAGGCCGAAGTTTCAAGATGAACAGCACGTGTTTGCCGGACACATAACAGGCGGACAAGCGATAACGAGCGGCATGGAGACAGCGGATTTGAAGTGGTTTTCTCCGCAGCGTTTGCCGCTATTTATAGTGCCGAACCGAAAAAGGCAAATCAAAGATTTTATGAGAGGCTCTCTGGACGTAGCTGTCACTCTCAAGGACAGCGGCATGCTTGCGGCGATTGGCCTGTTGAAAAGAAGACTGGGCAAGTGATAAAGGTCTCCGGGTTTTAAAGAAGCTCTCCTGTGGTATTGAAAATAGGAAAAAGGAGGATACGGCATGGCACACAAAACTGCAGGACAAGCAATGACAGAACTGCTTGAAAAATGGGGAGTTGATCATGTATACGGCATCCCCGGAGACAGTATCAATGAGTTTATTGAAGAATTAAGGCACGAAAGAAATCAATTGAAATTCATTCAAACCCGCCATGAAGAGGTGGCTGCGCTGGCTGCCGCGGCTGAAGCAAAACTCACCGGCAAAATCGGCGTCTGCCTGTCGATCGCAGGGCCGGGGGCGGTGCACTTATTAAATGGTTTATATGATGCCAAAGCGGACGGCGCCCCTGTGCTGGCGATTGCAGGACAGGTTTCATCAGGCGAAGTCGGACGGGATTATTTTCAGGAGATCAAGCTTGAGCAAATGTTTGAAGACGTGGCAGTATTCAACAGAGAGGTACATAGCGCGGAATCACTGCCGGATCTCTTGAATCAGGCGATCCGCACCGCCTGCAGCAAAAAAGGCGTTGCGGTATTGAGCGTGTCAGATGATTTGTTCGCGGAGAAAATCAAACGCGAGCCCGTATACACGTCACCAGTGTATATTGAAGGGAACCTTGAACCGAAAAAAGAACAGCTCATCACTTGCGCGCAATATATAAATAACGCCAAGAAGCCGATTATTTTGGCGGGGCAGGGAATGAAAAAGGCGAAACGTGAGCTGCTGGAATTCGCGGACAAAGCCGCGGCTCCGATTGTTGTCACGCTCCCGGCAAAAGGCGTTGTTCCTGATAAGCACCCGCATTTTCTCGGCAATCTCGGGCAGATCGGCACAAAGCCGGCTTACGAGGCAATGGAGGAATGTGATTTATTAATCATGCTCGGGACCTCATTCCCATATCGCGATTATTTGCCTGATGACACGCCGGCGATCCAGCTTGATTCAGATCCGGCGAAAATCGGAAAACGCTATCCGGTGACAGCGGGTCTTGTTTGTGATTCGGCTCACGGCCTGCGCGAATTGACAGAGTTTATTGAACGGAAGGAAGACAGAAGGTTTCTGGAAGCCTGCACTGAACATATGCAGCATTGGTGGAACGAAATCGAAAAAGATGAGACAGAGGCGGCAACACCGCTCAAACCCCAGCAGGTCGTGGCGCGTCTTGAGGAAGCGGCAGCCGATGATGCGGTGCTATCTGTAGATGTCGGCACTGTGACAGTCTGGATGGCGCGTCATTTCAAAATGAAAGCAAATCAGGATTTCATCGTTTCCAGCTGGCTTGCGACAATGGGCTGCGGCCTGCCGGGAGCAATCGCGTCAAGTTTGTCAGAACCGGAGCGGCAGGCGATCGCCGTTTGCGGGGACGGGGGCTTTTCCATGGTCATGCAGGATCTCCCGACCGCCGTCAAATACAAACTCCCGCTCACCGTTGTCATTTTAAACAACGAAAATCTCGGCATGATCGAGTACGAGCAGCAGGTGAAGGGCAACATCGACTATGTCACAAAACTTCAAAATGTCGACTATGCCGCATTTGCAGAAAGCTGCGGAGCAAAGGGCATCAAGGTGGCTAAAGCGGAAGAGCTTGCGCCCGCTTTCCATGAAGCGTTACACGCTGACCAGCCGGTCGTAGTGGACGTCATGATCGGAAACGAACCGCCGCTGCCTGGCAAAATCACCTATGGGCAGGCAAAAGGCTTCAGCAAATACATGCTGAAAAATTTCTTCGAAAACCAAAAAATCGAAATGCCGTCACTGAAGAAAAGTTTAAAACGGTTATTCTAAAAAAACAGGGGCCTCGTGAGACCCCTGTTTTTTAGGTGTTGGAAACAAATGGATTGTAAGTTATCATAGCATTATATTGAATGATAGGAGGAAAGCATGTTTGAATCCATAAAATTAGCGGTGTACTTATTGGGATCTCTAGGAATGATCTATGCAGCCTGTCACGATATTCGCCATGCTCAAAACGGACAAAAGGACAAATGCATCTTCTTTCAAAACAAAAAGATCAGCGCATTTGTCCTTGTATGTTTCATATGTTTATTTTTATCAAATCTTACAGCGTTCATGTCTCTATGAGTTTATTTCTCTTTCTTCTTAAGCCCAAAAAAGAAAGGAAAAGCAGAACCAACCAATAACGTTCCGAATAAAAACATTCCGCCGATAAACACGTGGAAATTGGTGTGTCCGGCCGTAAACGCGGTGACCAAGGAAATGATACTGAGCACGATCATGGCGATGCCGGGCGCGACTCTCATTTTCCCCTTGGATTTATAGGCAACAGCAGAACATAAAATGCCGATTACAATAGGAACAATCCATAAATAAAACAGAATAAATAATGACATCATCAAAACTCCGATTTTTTCTTCTATCATAACAAATTTCTGGCAAAAAGGGTATCAATGAGCTTTTGCGCAATATGAAAACCGGCTTAGCAGCCGGTTTTTTCTAACGAAACGTATCAACAATTAAAAACACGTTCAAAGCGACGATCAACACAGCGATCAGCCAAGAAACCACTGTGACCCATTTGGCGTTGATCAGGGCGCCCATAATCCGTTTATTGCTTGTAAACATAATAAGCGGGATTAAGGCGAAGGCGATCCCGAAGGACAGCACGACCTGGCTCATGACGAGAGCTGTTGTCGGGTTGACGCCTGATGCGATAATCAAGATCGGCGGAATGATTGTGATAAAACGCCGCACATACAGCGGAATGCGGTAGTTGATAAATCCCTGCATAATCACGTCGCCTGAAAGCGTGCCGACTGACGAACTGGACAGTCCGGCAACGAGCAGTCCGATCCCGAATAAAACGGCTGACATTGGGCTGACAAGATGTCCGAATTGCTGAAAGGCGACATCAAGATCCTCGACAAACAGCCCGTTTTTAAAGAATAATGCGGCTGCCACGATGAGCATACTCGCATTAATCGCACCTGCGATTAGCATCGCTATTAAAATATCAATAAATTCAAATCTGAAGATTTTTTTTCGCTCAGCATCAGTTTTGCCAACCACCCGCCGTTGTGTAAGGGCTGAGTGTAAATAAATGGCGTGCGGCATAACGGTTGCGCCGAGAATACCAGCTGCGAGAAGCACACTATCAGTGCCTTGAAATGCCGGAACAAAAAGGCCCTTCATCACTGACACGGCATCAGGCTTGGCGAAAAAGGTCTGCAGCGCAAAGGCGATCACCACCACAAACAGCATGCCGGTAATGCCGGCTTCAAGTGAGCGATATCCGCGGCGCTGAAGCTCTAATATCGCGAAAGAGCCGATCGCCGCTATAATAGACGCTTCAAGCATCGGGATGCCGAACAGCAAATACAGTCCCAGTGCCGCTCCGATAAATTCCGCCAGATCAGTTGCGATAATGACCAGCTCGCCCTGAATCCATAAACCGATGGAAACAGGCTTAGGGAATTCTTCTCGGGCAATCTCTGGCAGGTTTTTGCCTGTCGCGATGCCGAGTTTAGCGGAGAGTGATTGGATTAAAAGCGCCATAATATTAGAAAATAAAATCACCCATAGCAGCATATATCCGTATTTAGAACCCGCTGATATATTCGTGGCGAAGTTGCCGGGATCAATATAGGCGATGGCTGCTATAAATGCAGGGCCCAGAAAAGGGAGCAGCCCTCTGAACCCTTTGATTTTCCCGTCAAGCGCCTCTTGGACTGCTTTGGAACGGGGAGATTGTGCTGTGATGTCCTTGTTCATCATGTCTCACCTGAATTCTGATTGTTTTTTGCCACGCAACAAAGAGTTTCCTTAACGCAAATTATTTTATCTACATCATATGACCATCCCGGTTTCTTGTCAACCGAAAATGTTCATCCACTTTCAAATTTTCCCCTGTTATGTCACATGATATGTAAAGATTCAAATAAGGTCCCACATAAAAAGACATCGTTTCAGTTCGAAACGATGCCTCCTGTATCAAAATGAGTCTAGGCTTCCTTCCGCAGCCCGCGGAATACGAGGCTCAGCAAGAACACGAGGATGGCAGCCCCGATAATTGCCGGGATAATGGCAAAGCCGCCGAGGCTAGGTCCCCAAGTGCCAAAGAGTCCGTGTCCGATCCAGGCGCCGGCCAGCCCGGCAATCATAGAGCCGAAAATTCCTCCCGGCATCCGGTTCCCCACAATGGCGCTTCCGATTAAGCCGATTAGGATAGCTACAACTAATGAAACCAAAAAGCTAAGCATCATGTTCACCCCTCATAAATGATTTATCAATCAATAACCGCTCATGCCAAACCCGAAACACCGAATAGCATATCGCTTTATGATCCTGTTTTGATCTTTCTCTGCACGCTGCCATCAGCTAAATGAACAATCACTTCAGTGCCTTTATGCGCTGCGATCTCCTTTGCCCGTTCAATTGCTTCTTTCTTTGTACCTTTGATCTCAGATACACGTTTAGCATCCTCGGCTTTGACCGCCCAGCCGTTTTTATGCTTGATGACATGTTCTGCTTTATCCATGAGCTCAGAACCTTTGCCGCTGCTTGGATCTTCATCGTGTTCTGTCTCATCACCATTCTTGAGGAAATCATCAATTTCTTTTTTCGAGGCGTTTTCCGCCCATTCCTTTGCCTTGCTTGTCGCAATCGGAATGGCGCGGCTGTCCTCGTAGCCCTCATCGATCATCGCATTTGCAATGTCAATCGCTTTTTTCTTCACCGGGTTCTCAAGATTTTTCAATGAAGCGGGATAATCCTTCATCGACCAAGGCATGTCCATCACTCCTTTTCCTTTTATAAAAATGGTACCCGCAGGTGAAAAATAAAAACGTTTCCGGAAAATGAAGGTATACTATACAGTAGAAAAAACAGAAGGGAAGTGCGGGTTGGGTGACAACAGAACGAAAAGAAGACTTGCATCAGCAATTAAAAGAAATAGAGAAATGGGAAAAAGATCAGCAAAAAGTCTGGTTTTGGGAAAAACTCAGCCGTCTCCCGTTTCAGCTGCTGGACAAGCTGACACCGGAATTCATCCAGAAAAAGATCGGCAAGCTCTTGGATGAGCTCGGCAGCTTTGTCCAAACAGGAGGGCAGTATCTGACATCTGAAAAACAGATTATCAAGATGTTTCAAAAGAAACTGCCGGAGGAGACCTTCGAATCACTCGAAGACGTACAACAAGTCCCTCTTCCTATCATGGATGAAATTGCGGAAGGAATGGGCAAAAACAGAATTAACGCCGCAACTGTTCAAGGCGCGACAACGGGTGTGGGCGGCGTGTTTACGCTGGCGGCAGACATTCCGGCCGTGCTTGGCCTGTCGTTAAAAACGTTGCAGGATATCGCGGTTGCTTACGGCTTTGACCCAAAGGAGAAAAAGGAGCGGGTCTTCATCGTAAAATGTATGCAGCTGACTTCAGCTGATGTTGTCGGCAAAAAATCGATTTTGAATGAATTAAAAGACTACGATCAAGATCGTACATATAAGAATGTCGCTTCTCAAATCCAAGGCTGGCGTGAAGTTGTTTTAGGCTATCGCGACACGTTTGGCTGGAAAAAGCTTTTTCAACTGGTGCCGGTCGCGGGAATGGTCTTTGGCGCGTCAGCCAATCGCTCGACATTAAACGACATTACCGAAACGGGCATGATGTTGTATAAAAAGCGCCGCATTCTTGAGCGGCTGCAAGAAACAGAACGAGAGATGGAATAACAAACAAAGCAGACGGACACCGCGCTCCGCCTGCTTTTTTTAGTGGAAACACACCCAATGTGTTTTGTTTGTTTAAAAGGATGGATAGCGGGAATACAACAACCAACACCAATTAAAGGAGGAATTCAAAATGGCAGACGATAACAAAATGAGCAGAGAAGAAGCAGGTAGAAAAGGCGGAGAAACAACAAGCAAAAACCATGATAAAGAATTCTATCAAGAGATTGGTCAAAAAGGCGGAGAAGCCACTAGCGAAAACCATGACAAAGAATTCTACCAAGAAATCGGTGAAAAAGGCGGAGAAGCCACTAGCCAAAACCATGACAAAGAATTCTATCAAGAAATCGGCGAAAAAGGCGGAGAAGCCACTAGTGAAAATCATGACAAAGAATTCTATCAAGAAATCGGCCGTAAAGGCGGAGAGGCAACAAGCAAAAATCATGATAAAGAATTCTACCAAGAAATTGGTTCAAAAGGCGGAAACGCCCGCAACAACGACTAATCAAAAGCATGAAGGCAGACAACCTGTAGAAGATAAAAAGCGATCCAGCGAAACAGCTGGATCGCTTTTTTATTTTGGAAATAACTTGATCTAAGCCGGTGCTGCGATACAATAAGTGAAAAAGGAGTTTTCGCTAATGTCCAAGGTGCAAAACCTGCTCGCCATCGCTAATGAAGTCAAAGAAAAACACGCTAATTTCTCCATTTCAGAGGTCAACGACCATTGTATACGGCTCGCTGTGTTTACAGGAGAATATGACTGGCATCATCATCCTGACTCAGATGAATTGTTCATTGTTCTTGAAGGTGAGCTGCTGATTGATTTTAAGGACAAAGAAACTGCGGTACTCAAAGCGAATGACAGCCTGCTCATCACGAAAGGAACGGTTCACCGCACGCGCTCTTACGTCAGAACGGTGAATCTCTGTGTCGAGCATACACAGGCGAAAACAGTCATCATAGAGGAATTGCCATGCTAATCAAAAAGATTGTATGTGAAGTAGATGCTGCAAACGCCGAAGCATTTTCAAAAGCGCAGTCACAGTGGGGGGCATTGTCACATGTGGCCGGCTTTGTCAAACAGGCCGGCGGCTGGCGAACATCAGCAGACAGGCCGCTTACCGCAGAGATCATCAGCGTTTGGGAGGACAGAGAAGTTTATGAGGCTTTTATGGAGAACGAACACGATAGCATATTCGAAGAAAACGAACAGAAGGCTGTGATTCATTCGATAGAAGTGACGCTGTACGAAGAGGATGAATCGTTCATTCACGATCTGTTACATAGTCCTGCCATTCGGTACGAACCAGAATGGAGGGTTCTGAGGGCATAATCATAGCCCAAAACATTATGTTTTGGGCTTGTATCTTACTCGCGTCCCGGAAGTGTATCATGAACAAAAGGCGGTGCTGGTTTTAACTCCGGTTTTTCTCCAAACGCTTTCGCTTCTTTCACGTATTCAAAGGCTTCTCCATCCGGCGCTTTTTCGTTCAGCCAAGTTTGCTCGGCGCTTTCTTCGCCTTCAGAGAAATTAATAAGCTGATGCGAGAACTCTTGCTTTTCGAGTGCTTTCGGAAATGTTCCCGGCACAATCGGGCCTTCTTGTGCTTCTAATTCTTTAATGGCGGCGAGCCATTGATTTTGGTGCATCGTGTCACGCGCCAGCAGGAAGCTGAGCATATCTTTAACGCCTTTGTCATCTGTCATTTCAAACAGGCGTGCGACCTGCAGACGGCCTTGTGATTCCGCATTCAGATTGGCGCGGAAGTCTGCCAGCAGGTTTCCGCTTGCAACGATATAGCCGCCGCTCCAAGGGACGCCTGTACTGTTTTCCGGCATGGCGCCAAGTCCTGATACAATCGCGTGGTGAGGGTTCATGCCGCCCAGAATGGAGCCGATGACCGGATCTTCAGCGGCTTTTTCCTGCTGATCGAGCGGGGCATCCTCAAGAAGTCTGGCGATCATCGTGGCGATCATTTCAACATGCCCGAGTTCCTCAGTTGCCGTATCCATCAGCAAATCCTTGTATTTTTCATTTCCTCTTGTATTCCAGCCTTGAAATAAGTACTGCATGGCAACAGAAATTTCTCCAAATTGCCCGCCTAAAATTTCTTGCATTTTTTTCGCGAATAATGGATCTGGACGATCTGGTTTAGCAGGATGCTGCAGCATTTTCGTGTGCTTAAACATGTTCCCATCTCCTTTTTCGTTTATCCCTTTTTATATTTCCGATCAATTGAAAGATAAACGAAAAACAGCGTATCGAGTTGGGGACTACGAATCACCTCGCAGCTCCAAAAGCTCCTGAATCAGCTTCCGGCCGAAGATAGGCTCGTACTGCCGGTAAACAGGATCGAGGCGCTTCATCCATTCTTTTTTCTCTTTATCTGACAGCTCGTAGATGTGAATAGAAGAACTCATTTTGATGACTTCCAGCTGCTCCTTGTTCATTTGCTCGGCATGCATTTCATTCCACTCTGTCGTTTCCTTCATCGCTTCCGTTAAAACGCGCCGTGTTTCCGGTGTTTGCGCGTTCCAGAAGTGCTCATCCGTCATGACAGCGTAGCCGAGATAACCGTGGCTGCTTATTGTCAAATGGTCCTGAACATTATAAAATTTTTTAGAATAGATGTTTGAGATGGTATTTTCTTCGCCATCGACTGTATTGTTTTCTAACAGCTGAAAGGTAGAATTGAAGGATTCCTGATGAGGCGTTGCACCAAGCAGCTTGAACTGATCCTCTATCACATCGCTTTGCATAATGCGGAGATCTTGACCTTTTAAATCATCCGGGGTTTTGACCGGCCCTTCATTTGTCGTGATTTGTTTAAAGCCGTTTGTCCAATAGGCGAGGCCTTTTAATTGGTTTTTCTTTAGGGAATCAAACAGCTGTGTGCCGATGCTGCCGTGCAGCCCTTTTTTGACGGCATTGTAATCTGTAAATGCATACGGCAGATCCAGCACGCCCCATTCAGGCGAGAGCATGCCGAGCTTCGATGTGGAGGGGGCGATAAACTGAACATCGCCGTTTTGCAATGCTTCAATTTCTTCAATGTCCGAATAGAGGCTTCCATTCGGAAACACTTCAATTTTTATTTTTCCGCCTGATTTCTCGTTTACCAGCTCGGCGAATTTATTGGCGGCCAGCCCTTTCGGTGTGTTTTCGGCAACCACATGGCTGAATGTAAACACGATTTGATCCTGTAAGCCTTCCTGGTCGTCATCATAAACGATTTCTTCACTGCTGGAACGATCATGGAATCCGATAAATAAAGCGGTTGCAATTCCGGCGATCATCAGTGCGAGACATGCAAGCAAACTCTTCATGAAAAGCCCTCCCCTATGTTTTAAGGATAATGGGGCCCATGCCATTCGTAAAGACCTGAAAGGAGAAGATGATGAACAAAAAGAAGCTCTCAATCCGTTGGAAAATCACGATCTTATCCTATATACTCGTCATTTTCTCCTTTTTGATCGGCGGCATTGTGCTCATCGGCAATATCCAGCATACAGAGGAGCGGGAGCTGAAAAAACGTTTGATGAATACGGCCCGGACGGTGTCGGAGATGACAGAAGTAAAAGAGGCCTTGGCGCGAAAAAAACAAACAGAAGCTGTTCGCCATGCGGTTGAAGAGATCAGGATGATTAATGAAGCAGACTATATTGTCATCATGGATATGAATCACATCCGCTACACGCATCCTGTCAGTACAAGTATCGGCAAGAAATCCAAGGGTGCAGACGAAGAGGCGGCGTTTGCGGAGCATATTTATTTCTCAGAAGCAAAGGGAGAGATCGGCACGGCGGTCCGCGCTTTTTATCCGGTGAAGGATCACGAGCTGAACCAGATCGGCGTGGTGCTTGTCGGGAAAACACTGCCGGGGATTACCGACATATTGCTTCAGTTAAAACACGATATCACATTCATCGTTGTACTGACACTCGGCTTCGGCCTTGCAGGTTCCTTTCTGCTGGCCCGCCATATCAAAAAACAAATGTTTCAGCTTGAGCCTCATGAGATTGTCCGAATGTATGAAGAACGGACTGCGACGTTTCACTCCATGAACGAAGGCGTGATTGCCATCGACAACCGGCTTATCATTACGATTTTTAATGAAAAAGCGAAACAGATCTTTGAGGTGAAGGGGGATCTGGTCGGAAAGGTGATCTGGGAGGTTCTTAAGGATTCGCGCCTGCCCGAAATCGTGGAGCGGAACAAAGCGGTTTATAATGAAGAAATTCGCGTCAGCGGAAAAGTGATTATGAGCAGCAGAATTCCGATCGTCATGAAGAAAAAAGTCATCGGCGCCGTCGCGATTTTTCAGGACAGAACGGAAGCGGCTAAGATGGCGGAGGAGTTGACCGGCGTCAAAAACTTTGTAGAGGCGCTCCGCGTCCAAAACCATGAGCATATGAATAAGCTGCATACGATCGCCGGCCTCATCCAGCTGGGGAAATCTGAAAAAGCCTTGCAGCTTGCATTCCGGGCGTCAACTGAGCAGGAAAATGTGACTGAATTTCTTCATCGCTCGATTCAAAATGACGCTGCGGCTGGCCTTCTATTAAGTAAAATCAGAAGAGGAAGGGAGCTGGGCATTGCTGTTCATATTGATGAAAACAGCAGCCTTCAGCAATTTCCCGAGCATGTTGATCAGCATGATATCGTTGTGCTTCTTGGCAACCTGATTGAAAATGCCTTCGGTTCATTTGAAACGGTTCAATCTAATGACAAACGGATTGACATCAGCATCGAACAAACGGATGATATCCTGGCAATTTTAATAGAAGATAACGGCTGCGGGATTGAATCGGCATATATGCCGCACCTTTACGACAAAGGATTTACAGTCAATAAAACAGGCGGCACAGGCTATGGCCTGTATCTAGTCAAACAAATAACAGACAAAGGATCGGGCACGGTAGAAGTGGATTCACACGCAGGGCAAGGATCAGCTTTTTCTATCGTTTTTCCAATGAAGGGGGAGGAAGCACAGCATGGCTCTTAAAGAATGGAAGGTTCTGCTCATTGAAGATGATCCGATGGTTCAAGAGGTAAACAAGGATTTCATCACAACTGTCAGCGGCTTTATTGTCTGTGCAACAGCGGGAAACGGAGAAGAAGGCATCAAGCTAATTAAAGAAAAACAGCCCGACCTCGTCATTCTCGATGTGTACATGCCGAAAAAAGACGGGATCAAAACGTTGCAGGAGATCAGAAAGCAAAAGCTTGAAGTGGATATCATTGTCGTTTCCGCTGCAAAAGACAAAGAAACGATCTCCCTTATGCTGCAAAATGGAGCGGCTGACTATATCTTAAAACCATTTAAGCTTGAGCGAATGAGACAGGCACTTGAAAAGTACAAGCAATATAAACAAAAAATAGAAGCGAACGATACGCTGTCCCAGGAACAGCTCGATGCGATCCTGAATATTCCGCAGCAGGCCGTACAGGATCTGCCAAAAGGATTGAATCATTTTACGATGAATGAAGTCACTGCTATTTTGAAGCGGCAAACCGCATCTCTTTCTGCAGAAGAGGTCGCCAAGGCGCTCGGTATCGCCAGAGTGACAGCGAGGCGATACCTTGATTATCTAGAAAAAAACGGAACCATTAAGCTGGACGTTCAATACGGCGGAATCGGCCGTCCTGTCAACCGCTACGTGTTTAAAGGATAAACCTGAGACCAAAAAGACCAAAATGTCCGTTATGATCATAAACTTCCCCACCTTATATGAAAACGCTATCATTCTAGTAAGAAAGACACAAAGGCGAATAGGACAGGGGGATGCAGAATATGAAACTGTTTAAAAATTTAACAGTTCAGGTCATAACTGCGGTCATCATCGGGGTCATTGTCGGGCTGGTCTGGCCTGATATCGGAAAAGAAATGAAACCGCTTGGCGATACATTTATCAACGCTGTTAAAATGGTGATCGCCCCAATCATTTTTTTCACTATCGTTCTCGGGATTGCAAAAATGGGCGATATGAAGAAGGTTGGAAAAGTAGGGGGAAAAGCGTTTATTTATTTCGAGGTTGTCACAACTCTCGCACTCATTATCGGTTTGTTCGTCGTTAATATTATAAAGCCGGGATCGGGGCTTGATTACAGCAAGCTTGAAAAGGGTGATGTATCACAATACACGCAAAATGGCGGTCAGGGAATCGACTGGATTGAATTTGTCACACACATTGTTCCGTCCAACATGGTTGATGCCTTCGCAAAAGGGGACATTTTGCAGGTCTTATTCTTTTCGATTCTTTTCGGAGTCGGTCTTGCGGCATTAGGTGAAAAAGGGAAAAGCGTCATTGATTTCTTCGACAAGATTTCTCACGTCTTTTTCAAAATCATCGGCTATATCATGCGCGCGGCGCCAATCGGGGCATTCGGGGCGATGGCGTATACGATCGGGCACTTCGGTCTCGATTCCATCAAGCCGCTGGCAAGTTTAATGATGTCTGTTTATATTACGATGTTCCTGTTCGTATTTGTAGCTTTAAATATCATCTGCAAGCTTTACGGATTCAGTCTGTGGAATTACCTGCGCTTTATTAAAGATGAGCTTCTGATCGTGCTTGGCACAAGCTCTTCAGAATCGGTGCTTCCGCGTATGATGGATAAAATGGAGCGTTACGGCTGTTCAAAATCCGTTGTCGGGCTTGTCATTCCGACGGGCTATTCATTTAACCTTGACGGCACATCGATTTATTTATCAATGGCGACGGTTTTTCTGGCACAGGTGTTTGGAGTGGACCTCAGCATTGGCCAGCAAATTACAATTATCCTCGTTCTGATGCTGACATCGAAGGGAGCGGCCGGTGTGACGGGAAGCGGATTTATCGTCCTTGCCTCAACACTGTCAGCGCTTCAGGTCATTCCGCTGGAGGGTCTTGCACTCCTGCTTGGGGTTGACCGTTTCATGAGTGAAGGAAGAGCGATTGTGAACCTGATCGGAAACGGAATCGCCACGATCATTGTTGCAAAAAGCGAAAATGAATTCGATGAAGCAAAAAGCATAGAGGCTGTTGAAGACATGAAAAAAATGAAAACAGCAGTTTAAGAAATGAGCGGCTCATCCATGGGGCCGTTTTTTTAATTGTTTAAGAATTATTAAGGTAATGACAGAGACCTCAGCATTTTTTTGTTATATAATTTACAGATGGATACTATATTGAATTAAGGACGTTTGTCCTAACAGGGGTGTATAAATGGCCGCTTTAGTTAAATTTTTTCAGCACCCGGGAGTAAGGCGTTTTTCCGTCTTTGTCGTGTTAACTGGTGTGTTATATCTATTTAAGAGCATGATCAACTTAATCTTGCTTACTTTCATTTTCACCTTTCTAATGGATCGTTTGGAGTTTGTCGTACGGCAGTTCGCAAGTCGATTCTTCCGCGTGAGCCAGCGGGTTGTCATTACGTTTCTTTACGTGTTGCTGGCTGTTTTGCTTACAGTTGGGGGATTTGTTTTTTATCCGATCGTCGCGGCGCAGATTCAGCAGCTGGCTAAGCAGATTAAACATATTGCGTATCACCCGGACACCATCCCTTTCTTTGATGAGATCACCAGTGTTTTCGGAGATATTAATATCAGTTCATATGTCAAAGAGGGTTTCAATGTGGTGTATACGTATCTGGCCGATATCAGCACATTTGGCTTGCAGGTCGTAATGGCGCTCGTTCTCAGCATGTTTTTCTTATTTGAGAAAAAACGGCTTTCAGAATTTATGGGGAAATTTAAAACGAGCAAACTGGCGGTCTTTTATGAGGAAATTGCTTTCTTCGGAAGAAAATTTGCAAGAACGTTCGGAAAAGTGCTTGAGGCTCAATTTATCATTGCGCTCGTCAACTGTGTTCTGACGTTTATCGCGCTTTGGATTATGCATTTCCCGCAGCTGTTTGGGCTTTCTATTATGGTGTTTTTCCTTGGATTAATTCCTGTAGCAGGCGTTGTCATTTCTTTGATTCCGCTCAGTATTATCGCATACAGCACAGGCGGCGGAATGTATGTGCTCTACATTGTGCTTGTCATATTCGCCATACATGCGATCGAAACCTATTTCTTAAATCCGAAGCTGATGTCTGCGAAAACAGAACTGCCGATCTTTTTCACTTTCATAGTACTCATTTTCTCTGAGCACTTTTTAGGCATTTGGGGTTTAATTATCGGGATTCCGATCTTTGTGTTTCTCCTTGATATCCTTGATGTGACCAATAAGGAAGATGGACCCAAAAGATTCCAAGAAAAAAGTAACAAAAAATAGTTTACAAAATTGGTTCTTTTCTGTATAAATAAACTATCATACAATAGTAAGCCACACGCTTAATCCTTTTAACTAAGGAGTGGGGGACCCGATCTTTTGGGGTTAATTTTTCGTCAGAAAAACGGACATCTCTTCGTCCGAACCCGTCAGCTAACCTCATCAGCGTGAAGAGAGAATCCAGTGGTTTGATGTTATAGCCAAAGCCCACGGGAGTCTCTCGCGGGCTTTTTTTCAAAAAAGGGAGGAATGCAGATGAAGCTGGCTACAAAGATAATCATTGCATTGGTGCTGGGTGCGGTGACGGGAATTATTCTTAACCTGACATCACCTGAATTATTTGAAAATTTGAATAAGTTTGTATTCGGTCCGCTTGGTACGATCTTTTTAAACCTTATCAAAATGCTTGTCGTTCCGATTGTCTTTTTCTCACTGACACTGGGAGTAGCTGGACTGGGCGATCCTAAGAAGCTTGGCAGAATCGGTGTAAAGGCGATTTCTTATTTTCTCGTCACAACTGCAGTGGCGATTACCATTGCCATCATTTTAGCTCTTGTCATCAAACCGGGAGAGTTTGGAACATATGATACATCGTCTGCCGAATTCACTGCTGAAAAAGCGCCAAGTATTGCGGACACCCTGTTAAACATTATTCCGACCAATCCTGTTCAAGCGATGACCGAGGGGAATATGCTGCAGATTATCGCTTTTGCCATTTTTGTCGGGCTTGGGATTACAATGCTCGGTAAAAAAGCGGATATGCTTCTCAAAGTTGTTGAGCAAGGAAATGAATTGATGATGTACCTAGTGAATCTGGTCATGAAGTTTGCTCCGTATGGCACATTCGGTTTGATTGCGACAGCCGTGGGAAGCCAAGGGTTCAGTGCAATGAAAGCGATGGGCTTGTACATGCTTGTAGTAACCATTGCATTATTGATACATGCAGTCGTAACCTACGGATCTACGGTAGCGCTTATCGCCAAAAGAAATCCGATTACGTTCTTTAAAGATTTCTCAGAGGTTATGGTCGTCGCGTTCAGTACTTCCAGCAGCAATGCGACTCTGCCGGTTTCCATGGATGTGGCACAGAAAAAACTAAAGGTGCCTGAGCCGATCAGCAGCTTTGTCCAGCCGCTGGGCGCTACAATTAATATGGACGGAACAGCCATCATGCAAGGGGTAGCCACCGTCTTCATTGCCCAGGTATTCGGGCATGATCTGACACTCACGCAGCTGCTGATGGTCGTACTGACGGCTGTATTAGCAAGTATCGGAACCGCGGGTGTTCCGGGAGTCGGTTTGATTATGCTTGCTATGGTGCTTCAATCTGTCGGTCTGCCTGTTGAGGGAATCGGGTTGATCCTTGGAATTGACCGCCTGCTTGATATGCTTCGTACAGTTGTAAATACAACAGGAGACGCGGCCTGCGCTGTCATTGTGACAGAAACAGAGAAGAACAAACAGCCTGAGCAAACGTCGACTCTATCGGTTTAACCAAACATTTGGAAGCAACAAATGCTATAATACAAACAGTGCCTAATTGTTGGGCACTGTTTATTTTTTGCCGAAAAAGGAGGAAGGCTTTATGGCTGAGCCGATTTTACATATTAAAGGCCTCGATAAAAAGATCGGGTCTAAACAGATTTTAAAACAGATCAGCATGGACGTCATGGAGGGAGAAATCATCGGCCTGCTCGGCCCGAATGGTTCAGGGAAAACAACACTCATCCGTATCATCGTCGGGCTGTTAAAACAAAACAGCGGAAGTGTGACAATCAGCGGATTCCAGCATGATACAGAGTTTGAACAAGCGATGGAAGCTGTGGGGGCGATCGTCGAAAACCCAGAGTTCTATCCGTACCTGACAGGCTGGGAAAACCTCAAGCACTTTGCGAATATGCACAAAAAAATAGCGGATGAACGGCTTGATGAAGTGGTGGAACGTGTCGGGCTGACGTCAGCGATTCATGATAAGGTCAAAACCTATTCCCTTGGCATGCGCCAGCGACTTGGCATTGCGCAGGCGATCCTTCACGGGCCGAAGCTTCTTATTTTAGATGAGCCGACAAACGGTCTGGACCCCGCTGGCATGAAGGATTTTCGCGATCATATTAAAGAGCTCGCGGAAAAGGAAGGGACAGCAGTCCTATTCGCCACCCATTTATTGCGCGAGGTTGAAGATCTGTGTGACCGTGTCATTATTATTCAAAAAGGCGAGATCAAAGCGGAAGTCAGCTTATATGGAACAGATCAAACAACAGAAAAAGCAATCATTGAAGTGCAGCCGGAAGAAAAAGCACTCAATTGGCTGACAAGCAATCAATATCAAGCTGAGCGGCAAGACGGGGCGATTGTTGTTGAGGTAGCAAAAGAAAACATTCCGGAGCTGAACCGCTCACTTGTCGGACAAGGCCTGGATGTATTTTCCGTTATGCCTTACACGCAATCACTGGAAGATGAATTCATAAAAGCGACAACTGTCCATCAAGAGGAGGGAGAAGAGCTTGTCTAAATTAGTTTGGAATGAACATATGAAACTTTTTAATCGGAAGGTCACATTGATATCTCTTATCTTGATGGCGGTCTTTCAATTTTTCATGGCTTTGATCATTAAACGGATTGTCATCAGTGCCGGGACAGATGAAAACTTCATCGGCTATTTTTCGTATACACCGAGCCTGAACATCCTGCTGCAGGCGTTAACGATCGTGATTGCAGCGACAATTGTTTCGATGGAGTTTGATAAAAAGACGATCAAATTTCTGCTCATTCGTCCGGTTAAACGTCAAAAGGTTTTTTGGTCAAAATTAATCACAATTGTGATGGCCAGCTTTTATTTGTATTTGGCATACTACATTCTGGCATTATTATTCGGTCTTATCTTTTTTGGCACATCCGTGACTTCAGAATCACAGGCATTGCTGATCAACACTTTGGAGCTGATCGGGTCAAACTGGCTTGAAGCCGTAATGATGGGATTGTTCGGGCTGCTTTGTTCTTCGCTGTTCCGCAACAGCGCGGTAGCTGTCGTCGTTTCTTTTGTCGTTTTATATGGAGCGAGTACACTTGTCCAGCTCATGAAGCTGTTTGAAAACAAATGGGGCAGCTTTTTACTTTTTGCGAACACTGACTTTACCCAATACAGCAGCGGCCAGACCGTGTTGTTTTCAGGCATGACGCCATTGTTTTCAGTGGGGATTATCGTCATACATGCCATATTTTTCATTGCGGTTGGCTGGTGGTGCTTCTGTAAACGGGATGTCCGGGTATAAAGGCAAGGAATGACACTTTTGTGAAAAAAATCACGTAAATCAATATCAGCTGATATTTTGGTTTATACTAAAGGTACTGACGGAGGTGTCTCGATTGAGGAACTTTATTACCGCTTTACCGATCGTATTGCTGCTTGGATTCTCATTTGTGTCATTCATGTTTCAGTTTGAGCATCTTGTTTATTTCAGACTCGCGCTTGGATTGTTTTCTCTCGCGGGGCTGTACATGATATATAAAATGAAGACGGGCATCCGTTATTTTATCATCTATCTGTATGCAAGCTGGATTGTGCTTGCGGCAGTAACCGCTTTTGAAGAGCCGATTTTCTCGAGCTTTTTCTTTGGCGGCTTGGTGATGACAATGGGGTACCTGACATATATGCTGATTTATCTCGGCATGAAACAAGACCGGGATGCAAATCCTGTCTAATCGCGCTGTTCCCTTGCGGAACGGCGTATTTTTTTTATCCCCGACAAAAAGGTTAACAGTTGCGGAATAATGGCAGGAAATCTATAATACATATTAAATTTATCGGAATTAAAACCTTGGGGGGCTGCCGGATGTCATTATTTATACAAAACGATCAACAGCGGCAATGGATGGAGAGAATCGGACGGATTGCGGATGAATTTCAGCAAACGGCCGCTGAAGATGACGAACAGGGACGGTTTCCTGCAGAAAAAATACAAAAACTGCGTGATGCTGGGTATACGGCTTTAACATTGCCGGCATCTCATGGAGGAGGGGGCATTTCTGTTTACGATATGCTCCTGTATCAAGAACGGCTGGCACGGGGAGACGCTCCCGCAGCGCTAAGCATCGGCTGGCATATGAGCGTAATCGGAGAGCTCGGAGAAGGCAACAGCTGGGATAAAGACGTGTTTGCGTTTATTGCAAAGGAAGTTCAAAACGGAGCCGTTATCAACAGGGCGGCGACAGAAGCGAACACCGGAAGCCCGACAAGAGGAGGGCGCCCCGGTACAAACGCCGTCAAAAAGGATGGCAAATGGGCAGTGAACGGAAGAAAAACCTTTACGACGATGTCGCAAGCACTGGATTATTTTTTAGTCACGGCATGGATTGAAGAAAAACAATCAACAGGCGTGTTTCTCATTCATAAAGATGATCCCGGATTGTCGATTGAAGAAACGTGGGATATGATGGCGATGCGGGCTACTGGAAGCCATGACCTTGTATTGAATGGGGTAACGCTTGATGAGGATAAACTGGTGGAATTGCTTCAAGGGCCTCGGGGAGCAAAGCCAAATGGCTGGCTGCTTCACATCCCGGCGATTTATCTTGGCATTGCTCAAGCAGCGCGAGACTATGCGGTGCAATTTGCGTCTGAGTATTCTCCAAACAGTTTGAAGGGACCGATCAAAAATGTCCCGGCCGTACAGCAAAGAACAGGCGAAATGGAGCTTGATCTGACTAATGCCAGACATTTTCTTTTCCATATCGCCCAATTGTATGATGATCCGGAGCGCCGCCCTCACTTGAGAAGCGAGCTCGGTGCGGCGAAACATATCGTCACAAATGCTGCGCTGTCTGTTGTCGATAAAGCGATGAGAATTGTCGGTGCCAAAAGCCTAGAACGAACCAACCCGCTTCAGCGCTATTATCGTGATGCGCGCGCAGGCCTCCATAACCCGCCGATGGATGATGCGGTAATCCAAAAGCTGGCCTCAGAAGCGTTTGAGTGATGAAAAAAAAGAGCCTTCCCGGCTCTTTTTATGTATTGTTTTGCTCTTGCAGATTTTTTTGATGCTTGCGGTCGATTCTGTCATAAATGATATTCATCAGCTTTGGGTTGCCCATAATCGCCTCTTTGTTTTCCTGGATCAGCTGCTGGTAGGTTTTTACTTTACGCTTCGACATGCTCTGGTTCCCTCCTGACATGTTTGTATTCACTTTCTAACTCTGTCAGCGACAATTCATATAAATGACGCGTGGACTTTTTGTATATACCATTCTGTATTAACAGATGAATGAGCTGTTTTTTTCTGATTTCTCCAGACTGAGGTGTCATTGTGTCACCAACCTCCAATCAAACGATATTGATAATCATTATCAATTAACCACAGTATACAATGTCCCCAATAACCTGTAAAGGTGAAAACAGTCCTATTCTTTCATCAATTTGCAAATATTCAACAGATCGACAAAATGTTTCCCGGGCAATAATTGCTGTCGAAATGTTCCTGTGCATTGAATGCTGCTGCTATTTTTTATGTTTTGAACCATACTATGTAACAGATTGGAGGCTGATATTCAATGGAGCGGACAAAAAATCTGAAAAAGGGAGAAAAAGGGGCGCTCCTCAATATTTTCGCATATGTCATCCTTGCTGTTGTGAAGCTAGTCGTTGGGATTCTCTATCACTCCGAAGCGCTGAGAGCAGACGGATTAAATAATGGAACAGATATTGTAGCGTCAGTAGCGGTACTGATTGGATTGCGTATTTCTCAAAGGCCGGCTGACAACGATCATCCATATGGCCATTATCGGGCTGAAACGATTTCGTCCCTCGTTGCGTCTTTTATAATGATGGTTGTCGGCATTGAAGTGTTAATTGGCGGAGGAAGAGCGATTGCGGACGGAACAACGGAAACGCCAAGTCTTATTGCAGCATGGACGGCGTTAGGAAGTGCTGTGTTTATGTATGGCATCTATTTATATAACAAAAGGCTGGCGGCATCCATTAAAAGCTCTGCTCTGATGGCGGCGGCAAAAGACAGCAGGTCAGACGCCTTTGTAAGTGCCGGAGCGTTTATAGGTGTGATGTCAGCCCAGCTGCAGCTGCCGTGGATCGATCCGGTAACAGCTTTTATCATCGGCATCGTGATTTGCAAGACGGCGTGGGATATCTTTAAAGACGCTTCACATTCGTTAACAGACGGCTTTCACTTAAAAGATCTTGAGCCTTACAAACAGACTGTCGGCAGAATTGAGAATGTACATCGTTTAAAAGATGTGAAAGCGAGGTATTTAGGCAGCACAGTTCATATTGAGATGGTCATTACGGTTGATCCGAAGCTTACAGTAGAGGAAGGCCATGGTGTGGCGGATGAAGTAGAAGACAAAATAAAACATGAACACGATGTCACTCATGTTCATGTTCATGTAGAGCCCGACGACATAAAATAAGGCTGTTTAACGAATTAGCTTATATGTTCAGATAAAAATTCAGTCACTTCTTCAGGCGTTTTGGCATTGGCGCTGTGAAGGTGAGCTGTTTTTTCACCGTTTTTGAAGATAAGTAAGCTGGGAATGCCCATTACTTGGTATTTTTCAGCCGGCTCAGGAAGCTTGTCCTTATTCAGCTCATACCAATCGTTTTGATTGTACTCTTCCAAAATATCGCCGATGAACATATTCATGCGTGTGCAGTCTGGGCACCAATCTGCATAAAACTTCACAATAATTTCTTTATCAGATTGAATCAGTTCATTAAATTGTTCGTTAGTCGTGATTTTTTTCATATGTCACATCTCCTTTTCAATGCCATTTTAATATAAAATAAAAAGGAATTACATACAAATGCATTCAGCATCAGCATGCCCAAAAATAATTAGATCATTTTCTCGTGAAAGTGATAAGATAGTAAAGATGAATTGTAGTGGGGGGAGTATCCATTGAAAACAAGTCTAGGATTAGTGTACGGAGGAAAGTCGGCTGAACATAATGTTTCACTGCAGACGGCTCTGGCTGTAATCAAAGCGCTTAATACTGAGAAGTTTGATATACATCCGATTTATATAACTGAAAAAGGCGAATGGGTAAGAGGCGCTCGTTTAACTGAGCCTGTTTCAAACGTGAAAATGCTTCAATTTGAGCAAGGAGGCAGTGCTTTTTCTCCAGCTGCCCTGAATCAGGAGATGTTTCCGCAGGAAGCGTCACAGCAAAATGAAGCCATCGACGTCGTATTCCCGCTCCTCCACGGACCGAACGGAGAAGACGGTACGATTCAAGGAATGCTCGAACTGTTGAATATTCCATATGTTGGAAACGGCGTGCTTGCTTCCTCAGCAGGCATGGATAAAGTCGTGATGAAACATCTATTCGCGCAAGCCGCCCTAGCTCAGGCTAAATACGCAGCTTTCCTTAAGAAAGACTGGACTCGTTCTCCGGAAGAAAGCTGTGAGCAGGTCGAACAGGAATTAGGCTATCCTTGCTTTGTAAAACCGGCGAACCTTGGCTCAAGTGTCGGAATCAGCAAATGCCGAAACCGTGAAGAATTGCAAAAAGCGTTCGAGCTTGCATTCCAATATGACCGAAAAGTTGTCGTTGAAGAAGGAATTAATGGCCGAGAAATCGAAATCGGCGTACTTGGAAATGATGATCCTAAATGCTCTGTTGTGGGAGAAATCGCACCGAAGACAGATTTCTACGATTACAAAGCGAAATATGAGGATGGAGATACTGATCTGGTGATTCCGGCAAACGTGACCGATGAGGAATACGCAAAAATCAGTGATATGGCAATTAAGGCGTTTAAAGCGATCGATGGTTCAGGACTTGTCAGAGCGGACTTTTTCTTGACTGCAGACGGCGAAGTTCTGATCAATGAAGTTAACACAATGCCTGGCTTTACTCCTTTCAGCATGTTCCCGCTGCTCTGGAAAGAGGCGGGAGTGGAATACGCTGACCTTATTGAACAGCTTGTGGAGCTTGCAAAAGAACGCCACGCTGAGAAACAATTGATTAAGCATACATTCTAATGAAGATGGACACTGCCGGTAAGAGGGCAGTGTCTTTTCCCGTATACAAAAAGAAAGAGAGGGACCGCACTTGATTAAGCGAACCATAAAAAATATGGCAGAGATGGTCAAAGGCACATTGACAAATCCGCAATACGAACAAACAGTCATTCATGGAGTGGCAACTGATACAAGGAAACTGGAACAAGATCAGCTTTTCATCCCGCTGAAAGGGGAACATTTTAACGGACACACATTTGTGCAGCAGGCTTTTGACGCCGGTGTAGCGGCCGTTCTTTGGGATCGGTCAGAACCAAATCCGCCCGAGGAACAGGCTGTCATCTTAGTTGACGACACCCTTTCCGCTCTTCAGCAACTTGCAAAAGCTTATTTACAGGAGCTTGGCACGCGTGTCATCGGGGTAACCGGAAGCAATGGCAAAACGACAACAAAAGATATGATTCACGCCGTCTTGGGAACCCAGTACCGTGTTCACAAAACAGGAGGGAACTTTAATAATCACATCGGCTTGCCGCTGACGGTTTTATCCATGCCTGAAGATACGGAGATCGCCGTATTGGAGATGGGAATGAGCGCTAAAGGAGAAATTGACCTCCTGAGCCGCCTGGCAAACCCGGATGCGGCTGTGATTACAAATATCGGCGAATCCCACATGCAAGATCTTGGTTCAAGAGAGGGCATTGCAGAGGCGAAGCTTGAAATCATTAACGGGCTTAAAGAAGACGGAGTGCTGATTTATATCGGGGATGAACCGCTTCTTCAAAAAGCATACAGCTGCCGAACGAAAACGTACGGATCGGGAGCGCAAAATGATTATCAGCTTCAGGATGTCAGCCAGAGTGAAGCGGGAACCCATTTTACAATTAAAGGGATGGAAAAATCGTTTTTTATTCCGGTACTCGGCAAGCACAATGTCATGAACGCTATGGCTGCGATCGCCGCGGGGGCTTATTTCGGCATCACGGCTGATGACGCGGCAAAAGGACTGAGCGGACTAAAGGTAACCGGCATGAGGCTCGAACTCATCAAAACAGACAGCGGCATTTCGATTATCAATGACGCTTACAATGCCAGCCCGACTTCAATGAAGGCTGCCATTCAATTGACAGAAAGCCTTGAAGGCTACGGAAAAAAAATGCTTGTGCTCGGCGATATGCTTGAACTCGGTGATCTTGAAGAAACATTCCATAAAGAGTGCGGCGCAGTCATCAGCCCTGAGAAAATCGACCGCGTCTTTACGTACGGAAAGCTGGGCGCTTTTATTGCGGAAGGCGCACTGAACCACTTTGAGAAAGAACGCGTCAGCCACTTCACCGAGAAAAAAGATCTTTTTCAAGCCGTGAAGGAAAGCGCGTCAAAAGGGGATTTGATTTTATTCAAAGCGTCCAGAGGTATGAAGCTTGAAGAAATCGTTAAAGATTTAATAGACAGCCCGCTTTCATAAAAAAAATCCTGCGAAAAAAACGCATATTGCATCATAAAATAGAATGATGTGCAAACACTAATGTATGCCGGCCTGAAATAATGTATGTCTGGCTGGCTGCGGCTATGATACAATAAATACAGGTTATTTTGCGATTCGAAAATATTTGTCCGGACTTTCATTCGCCTGCCCGAAGTTCTCCCGCCGGACATTTGGGAGCGGATGAAACAGCAGCCGGCATATTCGAGAAGCCAATCTGCTTCTCATTTTATTGAAAAACAAATAGTGTAATGGTAAGATAAAACTTAGAAGTAATTCGGGCTTTGTATACGTATGGACCTGTCCTTTTTGTGGAAAGGGCAGTTTTTGGTGGTAAATCACGACATTACTGACACAGCAATTAGAAGGAGTTTGAATAATTTGACTATAACGTTTCAAGATTTTAATTTAAGTTCTGATCTCATGAAAGCAATTAACCGTATGGGATTTGAAGAAGCAACGCCGATTCAGGCACAAACGATACCGCTCGGACTTTCAAATAAAGACGTCATTGGACAAGCGCAAACAGGTACAGGTAAAACAGCAGCGTTTGGTATACCCCTTGTTGAAAAAATTAACCCCGAGTCTCCTAATATTCAAGCAATCGTAATCGCGCCAACCCGTGAATTAGCCATTCAAGTATCTGAAGAATTATATAAAATCGGACAAGATAAGCGTGCGAAGGTTCTTCCTATTTACGGCGGACAGGATATTGGACGACAAATTCGGGCATTAAAGAAAAACCCGCATATCATTGTGGGAACACCTGGACGTCTTCTTGATCACATTAACCGCCGCACAATTCGCTTAAACAATGTAAACACTGTTGTAATGGATGAAGCGGATGAAATGCTGAACATGGGATTCATTGACGACATTGAATCTATTCTTTCAAACGTGCCGAGCGAGCATCAGACACTTCTGTTTTCTGCTACGATGCCAGCGCCGATCAAACGTATTGCGGAGCGCTTCATGACTGAGCCGGAACACGTGAAAGTAAAAGCAAAAGAAATGACGGTTTCTAACATTCAGCAGTTCTATTTAGAAGTGCAGGAGCGTAAAAAATTCGATACACTGACTCGTCTTCTTGACATTCAGTCTCCTGAGCTTGCGATCGTCTTCGGACGTACAAAACGCCGTGTCGATGAGCTGGCTGAAGCTTTGAACCTTCGCGGATATGCGGCTGAAGGAATTCACGGTGACTTAACGCAGGCGAAACGTATGGTTGCACTTCGCAAATTTAAAGAAGGCGCAATCGAAGTTCTTGTTGCAACTGATGTTGCCGCTCGCGGACTTGATATCTCTGGTGTTACGCACGTGTACAACTTCGACGTGCCTCAAGATCCTGAAAGCTATGTTCACCGTATCGGAAGAACAGGCCGTGCAGGAAAAACAGGTATGGCGATGACGTTCATTACACCGCGTGAGAAAAGCATGCTTCGCGCAATTGAACAAACAACAAAACGCAAAATGGACCGCATGAAGGAGCCTACACTTGATGAAGCGTTAGAAGGCCAGCAGCAGGTTACGGTTGAACGCCTTCGCACGGCAATCAGTGAAAACAACCTGAACTTCTACATGACAGCGGCAGCTGAGCTGCTTGAAGATCATGATGCAGTGACAGTGGTTGCGGCGGCTATCAAGATGTCTACAAAAGAGCCGGACAACACACCGATTCGCTTAACAGACGAAGCGCCGATGGTCGGCAAACGCCACAAGAACCAGCGCTCTTCTAAACGCAGAGATGGACAAGGCGGCGGCTATCGCGGCGGAAAAGGGAAAAACAACAACCGTTCTTCCTACGACAAAAAGCGTTCAAACGATCGCCGTTCTTCAGGTGACAGACGCCAGAAAAAATCTTACTAATTCTATCGATTAGAAGCCCAAAACATGTCGTTTTGGGCTTTTTTATGTTTACGACTTGGTATTCAGCAAACTTTGAGCTGACGGAAGCTGTTTTTCTCTGTATGCTTAAGAATGAAACCTTTCTGTATAAGAGACGTATAAGTAAAGATAAAAAAACGGGAGGTAGGTATTTTGAGAGAGCAGCCTAAAAACCAAATCAGTCCAGACGGATTAAAGGTTTGGCGACTTCAAGAGATCATCATATCCGCTGTCTGCTTGCTTATCGTCATAGCAGTTGCAGTGTTAAGCTATTATTTTCATTGGCCGTACTCGATCAGCGGCGTGCTCGGCGGGATTTGGCTGCTGGGTTCGATTGTGACGGTCTTTATCATTCCAAAGATCCGTCATAAAGTGTGGCGCTATGAAGTCCATGAACATGAAATCGATATTCAGTCAGGTATTTTTGTAGTGACGCGTGTGATTGTCCCGATGGTCAGGGTTCAGCACGTCGATACGTCTCAAGGGCCGCTATTGAAAAAGTACAACCTGGCAACTGTGAAAATTTCCACGGCCGCGACCGTTCATTCGATCCCCGCTTTAGAGATGGAGGAAGCGGATCGACTGAGAGACTCTATTTCCCGTCTGGCAAGGGTGACTGAAGATGATGTCTGAACCGAAACGCCTGCACCCGGCGGCAGTCATTTTGAATTTATGCCATACCATTATTCAAACGATTAAAAATATCATTCTGCCATTCTTTTTTGTGTATATCGTTAATTCAAACCATACGGTCCGTTTTTACGGAGCTATTGCGCTTGGTGTGCTGTTTATCTGGCTTGTGGCCGCAAGCATCATCAAATGGAGAAGGTTTACCTATCGAATCGAAGATGACGAATTCAGAATTGAAGAAGGCTTGTTTGTCACGAAAAAGCGATACATATCGATCGATCGGATTCAAACGATGAATACGAGCGCGGGCGTGATACAGCAAATCTTTAAGCTTGTGAAGCTGCAAATTGAAACGGCAGGCGGAGGCAAGGAGGCGGAAGCTGTTCTGTCGGCTATTTCTGTTGAAGAAGCCGAACGCATTAAGGAATCCGTCTTTAAGAAAAAAGCAAAAAGTCACGAAAGCGAACACGATGAAGAGCTGCTGGAAGCAGAACAGGAGCAGACTCCGGAAGTTGAGCCGCAAGAGCGCTATCGCATGAACATGAAAGAGTTGCTCATGGCCGCCTCTACCTCCGGCGGAATCGGAGTGATTATCTCCGCTGTATTTGCGCTTATTTCTCAGCTTGATGAAGTGCTGCCGATGGATTGGTTTTTCGATAAATTCTCCTTCCTTCAGCACGCCAGCATCGGCATTTATGCGGTACTCATTTTTATCGGTTTATTTATCGTCTGGATATTCAGCATCGCCGGTATGATGTTTAAATACGCGAACTTTCAAGTTATAAAAAAAGAGCAGGAATTGGTCATTTCAAGAGGGATTATCGAAAAACATCAAGTCACGATCCCGCTCCGAAAAATACAAGCCATTAAAATCAAAGAAAATATCATCCGCCAGTTATTCGGCTATGTGACGGTGTCCATTGTCAGCGCGGGCGGCGGCGAGCGGGAAAAAGAAGAAGGCGCTTTGACGATTCTTTTTCCGATGATTCATAAAAAGAAGCTCCCGCACATGCTTCAGACATTTACGCCGGAATACACGCTGGAAGAAAACGTCCGACGTCTGCCGCGGCGCGCGTTGAAACGATATTTGTTCCGCTCCGTCATTTTTTCACTTTTTTTGATTATCCCAATATGTATCTTTTTTCAGCCATGGGGCTACCTGTCGATCATGCTGCTGCCGATTGAATTGTTCTTCGGCTACCTCGCATATAAGGATGCAGCATGGACGATCAACGGGGAGCGTCTTCAGCTGACGTCAAGATTTATCGGCAGAACAACCGCGATTGTGCTGAAAAGACGAATGCAGATTTGCAAATTCAGCCAATCCTATTTTCAAAAGAAAGGCCGCCTGTATACCATTTCTACCGCGGTAAAATCATCAAGCCATATGGAAGAATTAACAGTGAGGGATGTAGGTGAAAAGGATGCGGACTTCATTTTGAACTGGTACTCATATGAAAAAGCGGACGGTTAATACCGCCGCTCTTTTTTTTGCACACATAAAAA
Source organism: Bacillus sp. 0209A (assembly GCF_036765095.1). NCBI lineage: Bacteria > Bacillati > Bacillota > Bacilli > Caryophanales > Bacillaceae > Bacillus > Bacillus sp. 0209A. The sequence goes on along the minus strand of NZ_JBAIZV010000005.1, from coordinate 101,643 downwards.
GGAGAGAAGAAACCCGCCGCAAAGTCCAAACAGATGGGCCATCATGTTAATATTGGAGTTGATAAACGACATCAGAACGGCAAATGCGAGCAGTGTGACAATCATTTTGGAGTGCTCCTGCCCGATCAGTTCTTTGTGAAAAAGAACCATAAACAGATACACGCCGAACAGCCCGAATATCGCGCCTGAAGCCCCGACATGCACGTAATCAAGCGGCTCTGTCACATATGTTCCGATATTGCCGATGATGCCGGAGCCGGCGTACACAAGGAGGAAACGCGCTTTTCCCAGCATACGCTCCAAAGCCGGGGCAAATAAAAAGATCGACATGGAATTAAACAGCAGATGGGTAAAACCGGCGTGCAGCAAAACCGGTGTGATCAGCCGCCACCATTCACCGTTTGCAACGCCTAGATTATAGCCTGTGACGGTATCTCTCCATAACACGACTGAATGCACAGGAAGTGAAAAAAATAGCCAGAGAACAGCTTGCAAAGCCAATATAAAGGTGACAACGGGATAAAGCCTGATAAACGTTTGAAAATTTTCGGTCCGTATAAACATTCCGAGCCCCTTTTCTTCATTTTGGTATTTCTATAGTAACACGTTTATGAGACAAACCATTCAAATAGTACATACGCAAAGGAGGTTATCACCCATGATATACGGCATAGGACTAGATATCACCGAGCTTAAACGGATCGCTTCTATGGCCGGCCGCCAGAAACGATTTGCTGAGCGGATTTTGACGCGAAACGAGCTTGATCAATATGATGAGCTTTCAGAGAAAAGAAAAATCGAGTTTCTCGCGGGCAGATTTGCGGCAAAAGAAGCTTTCTCGAAAGCGTTTGGCACCGGTATAGGAAAGCAGCTTAGCTTTCAGGATATTGAAATTAAGAAAGACCAAAATGGCAAGCCTTATATCATTTGCGCAAAACTAAGCCAAGCCGCCGTTCACGTATCAATCACCCATACAAAGGAATACGCGGCCGCGCAGGTGGTGATTGAAAGGTTGTCAAGCTAGTCTGCATATTAGGGGCGCCCCACTCATATATTTGATAGTGCATTAAGGGAGACAAGTTGTTTGAGGCTTTTATGGTACGCATCCGTTCTGCCTAACGTGTACCGAGCGTACCGTTAAAGTCAAACAAGCGATTTCTTCCTTTTACATCAATTGAGAAGAAGGGGTTGAAAAAGGTGAGAAAAAGCTTTGTTTTGCTTTTAACGGGACTGCTTGCTGTCCTTATTCTTTCTGCCTGCGGGCAAAAAACACAGCAAGATATTGTGACCGGGTTAGATGAAAAGGCGAAAGAATATACCTCGTACAAAGCAAAAGCGAAAATGACCATCGAGACAGGGAGTGAGCCTCAAGTATACAATGTGGAAATCTGGCACAAAAAGCCGTCTCTGTACAGGGTTTATCTAGAAAATCCGAAAAAGGACCAAAATCAAGTCATTTTACGAAATGAAAACGGAGTATTTGTTCTCACGCCGTCTTTAAATAAGAGCTTCAGATTTCAAAGCGACTGGCCGAACAACAGCAGCCAGGTCTATCTGTTTGAATCGCTCGTAAAGGATGTTCAAAACGATTCAGATGCGGTTTTCACTGCGAAAGAAAAGAACTACGTATTTGAAACAAAAACGAACTATCAGCATAACAAAATGCTGCCAACGCAAGAAATCACGTTTAACAAAAAAGATATGAGCCCGTCATCTGTCAAAGTCATGGATACTGACCGAAAAGTTATGGTGAAAGTAGAATTCAGCAGCTTCGAATTCAATAAACATTTCGACAAAGAATCCTTTGACGAGAAGAAAAATATGACCCTTTCCCAAATGGATGTTGCCACAAGCGCGAAGCCATCCGATACATTCGCGGTCAAAACGCCGCTTGAACTGCCGCTTGGCGTAAAGCTGCTAGAAGAAAAAGATATCTCTACTGAAGACGGGAAGCGGATCATCATGACCTACGGAGGAGAAAAATCATTTACCTTAATTCAGGAAAAAGCCCATATTGCCAAGGCTTCCTCCTCAGTTAGGCTGAACGGCGAACCGGTGAATCTCGGCTACACCATCGGCGCCTTGTCGGATGCATCATTATCATGGACGTATGATGGCGTAGATTACCTTCTCTCATCTAAAGATCTTACGAAAGAGGAAATGGTGACAGTCGCGAAAAGCATGCAGGGACAATCATCTAAATAACCGCCAAAGGCCAAGCGCGATTTGGCCTTTTTTTCGTCTTGCATCGTTTCCCTTCGGCCTTTAATTTTAGTATGATATGTAAATAATATTGAATAAAAGCTAGGAAGTGTCATAATGAGCACAAAACCTTTTTACAGAAATACGTGGGCGGAAATCGACTTGTCCGCGATAAAGGAAAATGTCAGCAATATGAAAGAACATATCGGCGAACATGTCCATCTAATGGCGGTTGTGAAAGCAAACGCCTACGGGCATGGCGATGCAGAAACAGCGAAGGCGGCGCTTGACGCAGGTGCTTCATGCTTGGCAGTGGCTTTTCTCGATGAAGCGATTTCACTGCGCAACAAGGGCTTGAAAGCGCCGATTTTGGTGCTCGGCGCGGTTCCCCCTGAGTATGTATCAATCGCGGCAGAATATGACGTGACCATAACAGCTTATTCTGTTGAATGGCTTCAGGAAGCCGCCCGCCATATGAAAAAAGGTTCTCTTCATTTTCATTTAAAGGTCGATACGGGGATGAACAGGCTTGGCGTAAAAACAGAAGAAGAAGTTCATCACGTCATGGCGATTCTTGACCGTAACCCTCGTTTAAAATGCAAAGGGGTATTTACCCATTTTGCGACAGCGGATGAAAAAGAAAGAGGCTATTTTTTAAAGCAGTTTGAGCGCTTTAAAGAACTGATTGCTCCGCTGCCGCTCAAGAAACTGATGGTGCATTGTGCGAACAGCGCCGCCGGCCTCAGGCTGAAAAAAGGCTTTTTCAACGCGGTCAGATTCGGCATCGGCATGTACGGCCTCCGTCCGTCAGCCGACATGACGGACGAAATACCGTTTGAGCTGCGCCCTGCTTTCACCCTGCATTCAACGCTGTCGCATGTCAAACTGATCAGAAAAGGCGAGAGCGTCAGCTACGGAGCGGAATACACAGCGGAAAAAGATACATGGATCGGGACGGTGCCTGTCGGCTATGCGGATGGCTGGCTTCGAAAGTTGGAAGGAACCGAAATCCTTGTGAAGGGAAAACGGCTGAAGATCGCCGGCCGGATCTGCATGGACCAATTTATGGTGGAGCTGGATCAGGAATATCCGCCGGGCACAAAAGCCACATTAATAGGCCGGCAGGGAGATGAATATATTTCCATGGATGAAATTGCAGGCAGGCTCGAAACCATTAACTATGAGGTGTCTTGTACAATAAGTTCCCGGGTTCCCCGTATGTTTTTGGAAAATGGGAGTATAATGGAAGTAAGAAATCCTTTAGTGCAGGAAAATAAAAGCAAATAGCTCATCTCATAATGGAGAATTCATAAAACAGCTTTGCTTGAAGAGTGAATAATGGTATCATTATCACTGGATGGATAAAAGAGTCGTATCCGTAAGTTTGGTGGAGGTGTATGTTTTTTGTCTGAATCCAGCGCAAGAACCGAAATGAAAATCAGCTTGCCCGAAAACCTAGTAGCTGAATTGGATGGTGTAGCGATGCGGGAGAAACGAAGCAGAAACGAACTGATATCACAAGCAGTGAGAGCGTATGTCAGCGAACGAACAACTCGTCACAACCGTGATTTGATGAGACGCGGCTATATGGAAATGGCGAAAATCAACCTGAATATTTCTTCTGAGGCTCACTTTGCGGAGTGCGAGGCTGAAACGACAGTTGAGCGCTTAGTCAGCGGAGGATAATCATTTGATTGTGAAACGCGGCGATGTTTATTTTGCTGATTTATCTCCTGTTGTTGGCTCAGAACAAGGCGGGGTGCGCCCGGTTTTAGTGATCCAAAATGACATCGGAAATCGCTTCAGCCCAACTGCTATTGTTGCAGCCATAACAGCGCAAATACAGAAGGCGAAATTACCAACCCACGTCGAAATTGATGCAAAACGCTACGGTTTTGAAAGAGATTCCGTTATTTTGCTGGAGCAAATTCGGACGATTGACAAGCAAAGGTTAACGGATAAGATTACTCATCTGGATGATGAAATGATGGATAAGGTTGATGAAGCCTTACAAATCAGTTTGGCACTCATTGATTTTTAGACATATGTGCAGGTTGCTCAAATAGAGCAACTTTTTTTGTTTTCAAAAAACATAAACGATATAATAGTGTAATAACAAAAAATATGTTGTTTTTTATCGGGAGGTAAGCGAATTTGATGTCGAATCAGACTGTATACCAGTTCATTGCCGAGAATCAAAATGAACTGCTCCAACTGTGGACTGACACACTAAGAGAATTAAGCGAGCAAGAATCATACCAGCTGACTGATCAAGTGTATGAAAATATATCTAAAGAATATATCGACATTCTTCTGCAGTCTGTTAAGGACGACCGCGCGGCTGAAAGCCAGATCAGCGAACTGGCGCTGAGAACCGTCCAAATTGGACTTTCTTTGAAGTTTCTGGCTACGGCGCTTGCTGAATTCTGGAAGCGTCTCTACACGAAGATGAACGATAAGAGATTGCCAGATCAAGAGAGTACGGAATTAATCTGGCAGCTTGACCGCTTTTTCAGCCCGATTAATACAGAAATCTTCAACCAATACTCAATCTCGTGGGAAAAAACCGTATCCTTGCAAAAAATTGCGCTGCAGGAGCTATCTGCGCCGCTTATCCCGGTGTTTGAAAACATCACCGTGATGCCGCTGGTCGGAACAATAGATACCGAACGTGCAAAACGAATTATGGAAAATCTTCTTAACGGTGTCGTCAAACACCGGTCACAAGTCGTGCTGATTGACATCACAGGTGTTCCTGTGGTTGACACGATGGTTGCCCATCATATTATTCAGGCGTCTGAAGCGGTAAGGCTTGTTGGCGCGAAATGCCTGCTCGCCGGCATCCGTCCGGAAATTGCTCAGACCATTGTCAACCTGGGCATTGATTTATCACAAGTTATTACTAAGAATACCCTGCAAAAAGGAATTCAAACAGCATTGGAAATGACGGATCGAAAAATCGTTTCATTGGGGGAATAACATTTGAGACATCCGAAAATCCCGATCTTGAAACTGTATAATTGCTTATTAGTGTCCATTCAATGGGAACTTGATGACCAAACTGCATTAACCTTTCAAGAAGACTTATTAAATAAAATATACGAAACAGGTGCCAACGGAGTCGTGATTGACCTGACATCTGTAGATATGATTGATTCATTTATCGCCAAAGTGCTGGGCGACGTCATTACAATGTCTAAGCTAATGGGCGCCAAAGTTGTTTTGACCGGCATTCAGCCCGCTGTGGCAGTGACGCTGATTGAACTTGGAATCGCGCTAGAGGAAATCGAAACAGCGCTCGACTTAGAGCAGGGGCTTGAGACATTGAAGCGGGAATTGGGGGAATAGCGAATGAACGACCAATCCTGTGTAAAAATCATGACAGAATGGGATATTGTGGCCGCCAGACAACTGGGGCGAAATGTTGCAAAAGAACTGGGTTTCGGCACGGTAGACCAGGCTAGAATTACAACGGCTATTTCAGAATTAGCCAGGAACATTTATTTGTATGCCGGCAAAGGCCAGATTGGTATTGAACAGGTCGCTGACAGAGGAAAAAAGGGCCTGAAAATCATAGCGGAAGACCAAGGGCCGGGAATTCCTGATATCCGTAAAGTCATGGAAGATGGATTTTCAACGTCTGGCGGACTCGGAGCGGGACTTCCTGGTGTCAAAAGGCTGATGGATGAATTCAGTTTAAATTCCGTATCGGGGGAAGGAACAGAGATACAAGCCATTAAATGGCTTCGGTAGGAGGTAAGAAAGTGGATTTTAGGGAGGTTATTGAGCAGCGGTATCATCAGCTGCTTAGTCGATATATAGCTGAATTAACAGAAACATCTTTATATCAAGCGCAAAAATTCAGCCGAAAAACAATCGAGCATCAAATTCCTCCGGAAGAAATCATCAGCATTCACCGAAAAGTGCTGAAGGAGCTGTATCCGAGTCTCCCGGAAGATGTTTTTCATTCGCTGGATTTTTTAATAGAAGTCATGATTGGATATGGAATGGCTTATCAGGAGCATCAAACCCTCAGGGGAATACAGCAGGAAATTAAATCAGAAATTGAAATCGCGGCAAATGTCCAGCAGACGCTGCTCGGAACAAAGATCCCGCAGGAAGAAGCGCTGGATATCGGTGCCATCAGTGTGCCCGCTAAACAGATGAGCGGTGATTATTACCACTTTGTCAAAGACAAGGAATCCATTAATATCGCAATCGCGGATGTGATCGGAAAAGGCATTCCGGCGGCTCTTTGTATGTCCATGATTAAATACGCGATGGACTCTTTGCCGGAAACGGGCATACACCCTCCTCAGGTGCTGAAAAATTTAAACCGGGTTGTCGAACAAAACGTTGACGCCAGTATGTTTATTACGATGCTTTATGCAAATTACAATATGGACAAGCATCAATTTACATATGCTTCGGCGGGACATGAACCGGGATTCTATTATTCTCAAAAAGACAACACGTTTTACGATTTAGAGGCCAAAGGGCTCGTTCTCGGCATCTCGCAGGATTATGACTACAAACAATTTGATCAGCATCTCGATAAGGGCGATATGATTGTCTTATTTTCTGACGGCGTCACAGAATGCAGAACGGAAAACGGTTTCTTGGAGCGTCCTGATTTGCAGAAACTCATTGAGGAACATATGTGTTCCTCTGCGCAGGAAATGGTCAAAAACATTTATGACAGCCTCCTCAAATTGCAGGACTTTCAGCTTCACGATGATTTTACGTTAATTGTTTTGCGAAGAAAGGTTTAGCATCAGCCAGCCGGGGGTATACAACAATTAATGATTTGAAGGATAATTTGAGGTGATATGAATGAATATAAATATTGATGTGAAGCAAAACGAGAATGATACACAAGTAAACATTGCAGGAGAAATAGATGTATACTCAGCCCCGGTGCTCAGAGAGAAGCTCGTTCCTCTGGCAGAACAAGGCGCTGACTTAAAAATTTGCCTGAAAGATGTCAGCTACATGGACAGTACCGGACTCGGCGTCTTTGTAGGCATCTTTAAAACAGTGAAAAAACAAGGCGGGTCGCTGAAGCTTGAAAATCTTTCTGACCGGCTGATTCGTCTGTTTGAGATTACAGGTTTGAAGGACATCATTGATATTTCTGCAAAGTCAGAAGGTGGAGTGCAATGAAGAATAACGCTGATTACATCGAAATGAAAGTGCCGGCCCAGCCTGAATATGTAGGGATTATAAGGCTGACGCTGTCAGGCGTCGCGAGCAGAATGGGCTATACGTATGATGAAATTGAAGATCTGAAAATCGCAGTCAGTGAAGCGTGTACGAATGCGGTTCAGCATGCTTATAAAGAAGACAAAAATGGTGAAGTGTCAATCCGATTCGGTGTGTTTGAAGACCGTTTAGAGGTCATTGTGGCGGATGAAGGAGACAGCTTTGATTTCGATCAAAAGCAGCAGGATCTAGGACCGTACACACCTTCGCACACAGTTGATCAATTATCAGAAGGAGGGCTCGGTCTATATTTAATGGAAACGCTTATGGATGAAGTCAGAGTGCAGAACAACTCCGGCGTCACCGTAGCGATGACAAAGTATTTAAATGGGGAGCGAGTTGATCATGACACAACCATCAAAAACTACGAAACTAACTAAGGATGAAGTCGATCGGCTCATAAGCGAATACCAAACAAATCAAGATCAACAGGCGCAAGAAACGCTTGTGCAGGTATATACAAATCTTGTAGATATGCTTGCGAAAAAATATTCAAAAGGCAAAAGCTTCCACGAGGATCTTCGCCAGGTCGGCATGATCGGGCTGCTGGGAGCGATTAAGCGATACGATCCGGTGGTCGGCAAATCGTTTGAAGCTTTTGCGATACCGACGATCATCGGTGAGATTAAACGTTTCCTCAGAGATAAGACGTGGAGCGTTCACGTACCGAGACGAATCAAAGAATTGGGCCCAAGAATCAAAATGGCGGTTGATCAGCTGACGACTGAAACACAAAGGTCGCCGAAAGTAGAAGAGATTGCCGAATTTCTCGATGTTTCGGAAGAAGAGGTTCTTGAAACGATGGAAATGGGCAAAAGCTATCAAGCCTTATCCGTTGACCACAGCATTGAAGCGGATGCGGAAGGAAGCACCGTCACGATTCTTGATATCGTCGGATCACAGGAGGATGGATATGAGCGGGTCAACCAGCAAATGATGCTGCAAAGCGTGCTTCATGTCCTTTCAGACCGTGAAAAACAAATCATAGACCTTACGTATATTCAAAACAAAAGCCAAAAAGAAACTGGGGACATTCTCGGTATATCTCAAATGCACGTCTCGCGTCTGCAGCGCAAAGCTGTGAAGAAGCTCAGAGAGGCCTTGACTGAAGATCCCTCGATGGAGTTAATGTAATGATCCAGGTTGAAGAAAACGAGCATATTCAAACTCTTGTATACCAACTGAATAAAGAAGGAAAATCGATTTGCGGCGACAGCTTTTATATGAAAGCAGATGATAAGGAGTTAATTTGCGCGGTAGCTGACGGACTTGGAAGCGGATCGCTTGCCAACGAATCTTCTTCAGCAATCAAAGACTTAGTGGAAAACTATGCGAACGAAGACGTACAAAGCATTATCGAACGCTGTAATCAGGCGATGAGAAACAAAAGAGGGGCGACAGCTTCTATCTTAAAAATCAACTTTGAACAAAGGCAGTTTACGTACTGCTCCGTCGGAAATGTACGTTTTATCCTGCATTCCCCGTCTGGTGAAAGCTTTTATCCTCTGCCGATTTCAGGCTATTTATCAGGCAAGCCGCAAAAATACAAAACGCACACCGCTACCTATGAAAAGGGTTCTAAGTTCATTATACATACAGATGGACTCAACGTACCCGATATCCGCTCCCATTTGAAAAAAGGCCAATCGGTAGAAGACATATCGAATTCACTGAAAATGTACACGACATCAAGAAAAGACGATCTGACATATATTCTTGGGCAGCTGTCCTAGAAGAGTAGAAAAAAGAAGCTGGGAAAGCCGGCTTCTTTTTTTTGTGATTGACTATTAGTAAGTGCACTTATTATAATTAATAAGTGCACTTATTATTTAGGGGGATTACAAATGTGGAAATATGAATACACTGCAATATCAGATGCGGCACCAGAAGAAATCTGGAAATATTATCAGCACCCAGAATCCTGGAAACAGTGGGATGCGGGCATCACATCAGCTTCTCTGAAAGGGCCGTTTCAAAATGAAACGGAAGGAGCATTGCTTTTGCGAGGAAATACAGTTCCATTTTGGCTTGAACATGTGGAGAAGCATCAATCATTTTCTGTCATATCCCACCTTCCGAATACAAATGTAAAAATGGAATTTTATCATGTACTGCAAAAGCGACAAGAGGGTCTAAACATCACGCATGGGGTTGTATTGGAAGGCGCAGAAGCAAAAAAATGGGGAGAAAAAATCGGGCAGGAACTGTCTAAAGACATCCCAGAGTCAGTCAACTGCCTTGTCCGTCTTTGCAAAGGAATGCTAAAATGAACACAAAATATTGGGTTGGCGTCGTGTCAGAGCAGCATGTTTTAAAAGGGACCGCCGGCGGATTTGCCCAAGTATGCCACGGTAAAAAAGCGCCTCTTGCCAGGATGAAAGAGAATGATTGGCTTATTTATTATTCTCCGCGAGATGCATATCCGGACGGCAGGCTGCTGCGATGTTTTACCGCTATCGGAAAAGTGAAGAGCGGAAACGTCTATCAATATCAAATGGCTCCGGACTTTATCCCATACCGGTTAGACATTGATTACTTTCCGTGTGAAAAAATAGGTTTTTACGATATTAAATCTCAGTTGGAATTTGTTCAGGAAACAAATCATCTCGGGCTTTTATTTCGAAGAGGGCACTTTGAAATCAGCAAAAATGATTTTTTGACAATATCACAAGCGATGGGAGTAATATAAGTGAAATGGCACTCTGAATTTAGCGGACCGAACACAAGTCCAGGTTTTTTATTATGGCAGGTCACACAAAGCTGGCAGCGGAAAATAGGGAAAGCATTGGCTGAGCATGACCTTACCCACGTTCAATTTGTTCTCCTGACCTCATGCAAGTATATGATTGCTCATGGAGAAACCGTCACGCAAAAAAAACTCGCAGGCTTCAGCCAGACCAATATCATGATGGTATCAGAGGTTGTGCGGACGCTTGAGAAAAAGGGATTTATCCAAAGAAGCAAAAATCCTCAGGATAAAAGGGAAGTTCTTCTGTCATTAACAGAAACAGGAGAGGAAAGAGTAACCTCTGCTCTGCCGATTGTCGAGCGGATTGACCAATCTTTTTTTGAAGCAGCCATGATAAAAGAGAACTTTCTAAGCGGCTTACAGGAACTCTTGAAAAATGAATAAAAATACGGGCAGCGGCAGCTGTCTTTTTTTATGTGTTTTTTTCTGTTTTTGATACACTAGAGTAAGAACGACAAAATTGGAGGCTATGGTTACATGGAAACGTCAGCCCTTTTGAAACAGCAAATTGCGAAAGAAATAGGTTTATCACAAAAACATGTTGAAAGCGTCATCCGCCTGCTTGAGGACGGCAACACAGTTCCGTTCATCGCCAGATATCGAAAAGAGCAGACGGGTTCAATGGACGAGGTTCAGATTCAGACCATTTCTGAACGATGGCAATACATACAAAACCTGAATCAGCGAAAAGAAGAGGTGATCAGGCTAATCGCCGAGCAGGATAAACTAACAGATGAATTAAAACGTAAAATTGACCAATCCGTAAAACTTCAGGAAGTAGAAGACCTCTACCGTCCGTATAAACAAAAGCGCAAAACGAAAGCGACAGTCGCCAAAAGCAAAGGCCTTGAGCCGCTTGCCGACTATATTATGACCCTTCCGCAAGATGACCGCCTTGCAGAAACAGCAGACCAATATATCAGCGAAGAAAAAGAAGTGTTCACCAGAGAAGAAGCCATTGAAGGCGCCAAGCACATTATTGCGGAACAAATCTCAGACGAACCGAATTTCAGAAAATGGATTCGCCAGGAAACCTTTAAAAAAGGAACGATCAAGTCAGCTGCCGGAAAATCAGCAGACACAGATGAAAAAAACGTGTACGAAATGTACTACGAGTATGAAGAGCCAATCGCAAAGGTCGTTCCGCACAGAGTGCTTGCCATGAACCGCGGCGAAAAAGAAGACATTTTAAAGGTGTCTATCGAACCGCCAGCAGATCACATTAAGGCTTACTTAGAAAAGCAAATCATCAAAAACCGTTCAACGTCTGTAAAAGAAATCTTGCAGGAAACGATTGAAGACAGCTACAAAAGACTGATTCAGCCTGCTATTGAACGTGAAATCAGAAAAGAGCTGTCGGAAAAAGCGGATGAACAGGCGATTCATATTTTCTCTGAGAACCTGAGAAAGCTTCTGCTTCAGCCGCCGATGAAAGGCAAAACCGTTCTCGGTGTTGACCCAGCCTTCCGTACGGGCTGTAAGCTTGCTGTGTCAGATGAGACAGGGAAAGTCTTGAAAATTGATGTCATCTACCCGCATGCGCCAGTCAACAAAACGAAAGAAGCCCATGAGAAAGTGAAAGCGATTCTTGAAGAGTATCAAGTGGAAATGGTGGCGATTGGAAACGGCACGGCCTCCAGGGAGACAGAGCAATTCATTGTGGATGTGCTGAAGGACACGCCGCGTGATATTTATTATGTGATTGTCAATGAAGCGGGGGCAAGCGTATACTCGGCATCTGAGCTTGCCAGAGAAGAATTTCCTGAGCTTCAGGTCGAGGAACGCAGTGCAGTATCCATCGCACGGAGACTTCAAGATCCGCTTGCGGAACTCGTCAAAATTGATCCGAAATCTGTAGGAGTGGGGCAGTATCAGCATGACGTCAGCCAAAAACGCTTAAATGAATCCCTGCGCTTTGTTGTCGAGACAGTCGTAAACCAGGTAGGAGTAAATGTCAACACAGCTTCCGCCGCGCTGCTTCAATATGTAGCGGGATTATCGAAATCCGTAGCGGGCAACATCGTTAAAAAGCGGGAAGAGCTCGGTAAATTTTCGAATCGAAAAGAACTGAAGGATATTCCAAGGCTCGGCGCAAAAACCTATGAACAATGTATCGGCTTTTTAAGAGTGCAGGAAGGGACAGAGCCTCTGGACAGAACAGGCATCCACCCGGAAAGCTATAAAGAAACAAAAACGCTTTTGAAAAAGTTCGGTCTTTCAACAGAGCAGATCGGTACGGCGGAATTGAAGGATAAAATCAACAAACTTGAGCTTTCTGAAACAGCAAAGGAACTGGGAATCGGTGAAATTACGCTGAAAGACATTTGTGAACAGCTGACAAGACCTGAACGTGATCCGCGTGATGAGGTGCCTAAGCCTCTGCTGAAAACAGACGTTCTTCAGCTGGAGGATCTGAAAGAAGGGATGGAGCTGCAGGGCACCGTGCGCAATGTAGTGGACTTCGGAGCGTTTGTTGATATCGGAGTCAAACAGGACGGGCTTGTGCACATTTCAAAACTCAGCAATCAATTCGTCAAGCATCCGCTTGATGTTGTATCCGTCGGTGACATCGTGACGGTTTGGGTTGACGGTGTCGATGTACAAAAAGGCAGAGTGTCACTGTCTATGGTAAAATAAAAGCACTGCTTACGAGCAGTGTTTTTTCCTATAGAAATACCAGCATTGATTCAGCAGTTTAATTTGGTAATTATCTTTTTCAAGGAACGCTTTTTGCATCTGCTTTTTCAGCCAATTTGGCATAGGCTCATTCCTCCTCAGCTTTTATCATAAGAGGGACGGTGATTACCATATTGTATGCGAACGGTGAATTGTCCCGTTCAATGTTTTTTAAGTGAGGTGCGCCATGGATAACAAAGAGCTTCAAAAGCTGACAGAGGATATTTCTGAAACGTATTTTAACAAGCCGTTCCGCCATCAGGCGCTTTTTAATGACAGGCTGAAAACGACGGGGGGAAGGTACCTGTTAACCTCTCATAACATTGAATTGAACAGGAAATATTTGATTGAACATGGCAGGGAGGAACTGATCGGCATCATCAAGCACGAGCTTTGCCATTACCATCTTCACCTAGAAGGAAAAGGGTACAAGCACAGAGACAGAGATTTTCGAGTGCTGCTGCAGCAGGTCAACGCGCCAAGGTTCTGTACGCCTTTAAAGAAAAAAACAGAAAACAAAAAAACTTATAGGTATATCTGTACGGCCTGCGGCCAACAGTATATAAAGAAGCGTGCCATGAACCCTGACAGATACAGGTGCGGAAAATGCCACGGAAAAATAAAAAGATTTTTTTCGTGAAAAAGGTTGACGGATATGGCAAGCCTATGGTACATTATAAAAGTCGTCACGAGAGATAGACAAAAAACATATACCTCTTGACACTGCAAATCAAGGCTGATACAATAAGTCTTGTCTTATTATTCCACAGTAGCTCAGTGGTAGAGCTATCGGCTGTTAACCGATCGGTCGCAGGTTCGAATCCTGCCTGTGGAGCCATATTGGAGAAGTACTCAAGTGGCTGAAGAGGCGCCCCTGCTAAGGGTGTAGGTCGCGTAAGCGGCGCGAGGGTTCAAATCCCTCCTTCTCCGCCATCAGATTTCGATATAAGTTCTCAACCATCGGCCCGTTGGTCAAGCGGTTAAGACACCGCCCTTTCACGGCGGTAACACGGGTTCGAATCCCGTACGGGTCATTCCATTTTCGTTGGGCTATAGCCAAGCGGTAAGGCAACGGACTTTGACTCCGTCATGCGTTGGTTCGAATCCAGCTAGCCCAGCCATTTTTATTTTTTGAAATTTAATAGCAAGAGCCATTAGCTCAGTTGGTAGAGCATCTGACTTTTAATCAGAGGGTCGAAGGTTCGAGTCCTTCATGGCTCACCATTTGTCTTTTTGCGGGTGTGGCGGAATTGGCAGACGCGCTAGACTTAGGATCTAGTGTCTTACGACGTGGGGGTTCGAGTCCCTTCACCCGCACTTTAATTACAAAGTGCACGCAAAATCGGTTTTGCTAGGTTAAGAGCCTAATAAACCAGCACAAACAATTTAATGATCACGCGGTCGTGGCGGAATGGCAGACGCGCTAGGTTGAGGGCCTAGTGGGTGAATAACCCGTGGAGGTTCAAGTCCTCTCGGCCGCATCAATGATACCAAGGGTTGTAGACCTTTGGTATTTTTTTGTGCTTATTTTCAAATTTGTTACTGTCCACAAACTGCCCACTTATTTGGAGTTAGTCATCTACAGTAGACACCACCCCTTAATAGTAGTAGTTAATTCCTTTAAACTTCACGTTTCCTTCAAACCATCAACTTACAAAAGTAGAGAATCAACCTATTATCAATAACAATCGTAATATCAGATCATCGAACCTCAAAAAGTTCATTCAGATGGTATTCGTAAGGTGAATTCTTGTGAACCTATATGGGTAAGATTAAAAGACATAATCGGGATTTTTATAAAATATTTGACATTTCAGTAAAGGGTATATATATTTATATATGAACACATGATCATATATATAAATGTTTATTGCATCACGTTAGATTGTTCAATAACAGATTTGAAATAATACATACATATGTATCAATAAACTTTCGTTAAGGAGGAGATTTATATGGGGCAAAATCATAGCCACAATCATACTGCAGGAGCCAATAAAAAGGTTTTATTGATCTCTTTTATCATTATTACAGGTTATATGATTATAGAAGCCATAGGTGGATTTTTAACAAATAGTCTTGCGCTTTTATCAGATGCAGGCCATATGCTGAGTGATTCAATCTCATTAATGGTTGCCCTGATTGCTTTTACATTAGCTGGAAAAAAGGCGAATCACAATAAGACATTTGGCTATAAGCGATTTGAGATTCTTGCAGCTGTGATAAACGGTGTTGCATTAATTCTTATTTCTCTTTATATCATTTATGAAGCAATCGAACGTTTCTCTAATCCACCAGAAGTAGCAACAACCGGCATGCTTACGATTAGTATTATCGGGTTAGTTGTGAATATATTGGTCGCTTGGATTATGATGAGTGGTGGAGATACAGAGAATAATCTGAACATAAGAGGAGCTTATTTACATGTAATAAGCGATATGCTCGGCTCTGTAGGTGCCATTTTAGCTGCCCTACTTATCATCTTCTTTGGATGGGGCTGGGCAGACCCATTGGCTAGTATAATTGTGGCTATTCTTGTTCTAAGAAGCGGTTACAATGTCACTAAAGATTCCATTCACATATTAATGGAAGGAACTCCAGAAAATATCGATGTCACCGACATCATTCGTACAATTGAAGAGACAGAGGGAATTCAAAACATTCATGATTTACACATATGGTCTATCACAAGTGGATTGAATGCTCTTTCTTGCCACGCAGTTGTTGACGATCAACTGACGATTTCAGAAAGTGAAAATATTTTACGCAAAATTGAACATGAGCTTGAGCATAAAGGCATTACGCACGTAACCATTCAAATGGAAACCGAAGCACATAATCACGACAATGCGATCCTTTGTCAGGCCACAATTGAGAAGCAGCATGACCACCATCAACATTAAAATTTTTCATCTGTTTTACATTGAGGAGATAAACTAACATTAGTCAGATTTATCTCTACTAATAATTAAGAGGCATTCTAGCTATCGTTAGTCTATCACTCATATAAGTAAAATTGGTGGGGGGATTAATATGTACGACAATATAGTAATCGGAGCTGGTCAAGCAGGAATTTCAATTGGATATTATCTTAAGCAGTCCAATCAAAAGTTTATCATTTTGGATAAAAGTTATGAGGTGGGGGAAAGCTGGAAAGATCGGTATGACTCATTGGTTTTGTTTACTTCTCGAATGTATAGCTCTTTGCCTGGAATGCACCTTGAAGGTGAAAAGCATAGCTTTCCTTCAAAAAATGAAATTGTTGCTTATCTAAAGAAATATGTTGAACGATTTGACATTCCAATCCAATTACGGACAGAAGTAATAAGTGTCCTGAAATTAAAGAATCATTTCTTAATAAAAACAAATGGAGAAGAATATCAAACAAAGAATCTTATAATTGCTACCGGTCCTTTTCATACCCCTAATATTCCGTCAATATCAAAGGATTTAGCCAATAATATTAATCAATTACACTCGTCACAATATAAGAATTCAAAACAATTGGTACCTGGAAATGTACTAGTAGTTGGTGGGGGGAATAGTGGTGCTCAGATAGCTGTTGAATTATCTAAAGAAAGAGTTACATATTTAGCGTGTAGTGACAAATTGGTTTATTTACCTTTATTGGTTAGAAAAAAAAGTATCTTTTGGTGGTTTGATAAATTAGGAATTTTAAGTGCAAGTAATACATCGATATTAGCAAAATTCATTCAAAAAAAAGGAGATCCTATATTTGGATATGAATTAAAACATGCAATAAAACAGAAGGAGATCATCTTAAAAACAAGAGTCATAGCTGGAAAGCAAAATGAAATCATTTTTAAAGATTCATCTTCATTAGAAGTAAACAATATTATTTGGGCTACTGGTTTTAGTAATCCCCTTAGCTGGATAAAAATAAAAGATGTTTTGGATAAAGAAGGTCGAATCATACATCATAGAGGTGTTTCACCTGTAGAGGGATTGTACTTTATAGGTTTGCCTTGGCAGCATAGGCGAGGCTCAGCGTTGCTTCAAGGCGTAGGAAATGATGCTGAATACATTGTAAAACAAATTAACGGTGAATAAACTAAGTAGAGAGCAGTAACTCACATGTTTACTGCTCTATTTTTTGTGTGAATAAGTTTGGTTAGGTTATTGTGTCAAGTCGCAAAAGTATCTCTGTAACCGCAAAAAAACCGCAAAGGAATAGATGTAATGAGCCTTTTTATACAATTCATCTTTGTGAAATAAAGGATATTCTGATATAATACAATTAATGTGAAAATTAGAACAATTTGTGTAAGGATGAGGGAATTTCTTGCGGGGTGTTTTCTTAGATAAAGTATAAAATTCCGTACGACATAGTCAAAGTTAAATGATTGGTATACATCAATAAAAGATGATCAAATTGAGTAAATAGAGATTATAAAAATAGAAGTAGAGAAAGAATTACTAAACATGGAAGAAAACCAAGATGCCTTGTTATATTAAATTTAGGCACAAGATAATGCTGAGTTATATGAAATCTAAGGAAATAGAAGATCTCAATAATGCTTATGAGACTATAAAAGAAATTGAGAAGCAAGGGCAATTAACTGGCATGTTGGAATATTATTTTTACTTTTTTAAGGGTATGTACGAGTTTAGGCGTAAAGAATTAACTACGGCGATAAGTGCCTATCGAATAGGGACTCAAAGAATGAAAATACCAAATGGGCAGATTGATATCATTATGTTTTGACTCACCATTTTTTAACCAAAATTCGTATAAACATATAGAAATGGTACACAGAGAAGATACGGAGTGTAATGAAAACAAGCTTTCATAACCAATGATAAGGATTTAATATGTTGAGGGCCTAGTGGGTGAATAACCCGTGGAGGTTCAAGTCCTCTCGGCCGCATCAATGATACCAAGGGTTTTGACGCCCTTGGTATTTTTTTGTGTTTATTTTTAAATGATCTACTGCCCACTTACCTAAAGTAAGTCATCTAATTTATCAGCCATTTCCTTTTGCTTGTTTGGATATAGGTGTCCATAAACATCAATTGTTGTTCAGATATGATTGCAGAAGCTGAACTGGCGGACAAACATAAGAAAATGTTAGATGTGTTTATTGCTGATGTTGCTGACATGGTCGTTTAAAAACAATCTGTTAAATCTTTATAAACACAGGTGATGCGATTAAACGTTTGGGTCAACGGTACCAGAACGAAGTGAGGGTAAGGAGTTGACATATTCAGCGCCACCAAAACCCTCTTGGCATTGAACAAACAACCGTTTGTTCCTGCCTACAGGCGAGGGATTCCCCCGATGATTCGGAGGAATAGGGGGCTTGATAAACAGCAATCCAACGGGCTTTCGTTGGTGGGTTTGGATGAAAACCAAGAACTTAAATCGAAGGGATAAGATGTTTAACATTAATCTGTTGAATAAGGCCCGACGGAAAATAATTTGGAGTCTCTTGGCTGTTTAGAGATTGCCGAGGAACTGATTGAAAAAATGATGGAAGATGTTTTTTACAGTGATGTTGCTCAAAGAGTCATAGTCCAAACTTTTGCAGTTATAGATAACGTAAATGCTAACTTCAAGCCACATTCAACATTCTGGAGGATGAAGACGCTGAGACAGATGAAAGGACTGTGGAGTTTGAAGGGATTAGCTACTACCGATAAATGGGGAAAATGTGCGGTGTCTGTTGCCAGTACTAATGTTCAAAAAAAAGAATCCCTAGTTAAAGAGACTCTTAATGCTTAAATGGTCTTAATTTACTTGTTAGTTTTTAACGCTATCGTCATCTTCAAGCCATTTGTCGACTTTTTCTTCAAAGTTTTTCATTTCTTTCTTTGACATAGTAAAAGGTGCAAAAATTATATAGCCTAGAATGGCGGAAGAACCGAGCCAGATTATAAAATCAAATATGCCGTCAGTTTGTTTCCAAAAAAATAAAAAGTTAATTAGCATTGCCCCTATAACGGTGCTTATAATTCCTTTCAAAGTTGATTTATTCAAGCTATCACTCCAGTAATATAAAATTTTCTTTAATTATACCATCAAAGTTAAAATATACTATTTATTTCAACAATTTTTAAGAAATAGTTAAAGTACAGATGACATAAGGTGGAGTGAAAATGTGCGGTGTGGGCTGCAGACAAACGATTCAAAAGCTTAGGTTTTAATGTGGGTATCCCCTCTTTAGTTTTTGTGAGAAGTTTAAGCAGAGATTGCATGTTGGTTGTCGAAGGCGAACGAATAAGAGGGTTTGCTGAATATCGTTACACATTCTATAAAACAAGATATTTGCCGGACGGTCGAATGACTAGCTTAAAAGTTTATATTGAGAATCAAAGCATAAAAAGGGTGTTACATCGTATAGCATCCTTTTTATTATTCCTAGAAAAAACAAAGCAAATTATATAAGAAGGGAGTGTTGGAAATGTAAATCAAGTTAGAGGGAGTTTTACAAATGTCTTGGTGGAAATGGATAAACATAGCTTGTATAGTAACGCTAGTCTTAGTTATTGGTATTAAGTTATTAACCGAACAACAGAGTATTAGTATTGGGGCGAGACAAAAATAAAGAAAGGAGAGATTATAAATGAAGATCAGCCGAATTCTATTGACAGTAATGGTGTTAAGTAGCATCTTAACATTTATTCATTCTGTAGATAAAAACAGTACTCCAAATGGTGGTTTCAACATTGCCGCAGATCGAGTTGGTGCATAAAGAGGAAGGTAATTAGACCTTCCTTTTTTTATTTGATGGATTACTGAACTTTTGCTCATTTTGTGCTATAAATGATGACTTTAAATAACGGCCTTTTGTTTCTGTGAATAATTGTCACCCTTGGTATTCATACTTTTAACGATCCCTTGATTTACAATTAATTAAAAGCTTTGTTTTACTGACTGTCAGTTGAAGGTTATGATGGATATGTTAATCTAAAACAAGTGTCATGGAAGATTATTCAGTTATACTTTTTATTATATAAATGGACTAGAGACAAAATGTACTTGATAGGGGTCTTTAAAATGATAAATATACTCATTGTGGATGATGATGAACATATTCTTGAATTACTTAGACATTATCTTCAAGTCGAGGGCTTTGGTGTCTTTGAAGCTTTCGATGGTGAAGAAGCCTCTTCCATTCTTGCAACAAAGCAAGTTCATTTAGCTGTGGTCGACGTCATGATGCCTCATAAGGACGGTTTTCAGCTCTGTGAAGAAATTAGAAAATATTATGATTTTCCTGTTATTATGCTGACTGCTAAAGACCAGCTCATGGATAAAGAAAAAGGGTTTTCTGCCGGAACGGATGACTATCTGACTAAACCTTTCGAGCCGAAAGAATTGATGTTTCGCATAAAAGCCTTACTTCGTCGTTATAAAATGGTGAATTCAGAAAAAATCCGCCTTAATCATACTGTCATAGACCGGAAAAGCTATGAAGTGCATTGTAACGATAAATTGCTGATGCTGCCGATGAAAGAGTTTGAACTATTGTCACAGCTTGCAAGCTACCCAGACAGAATTTTTACACGGGAAGAATTAATCCATTTGATTTGGGGAGCCGACTTTGACGGAGATGATCGAACAGTTGATGTTCATATTAAACGGCTGCGCAGTCGTTTTTCTGTTACTGATGATTTTCATATTAAAACGATTCGCGGTATTGGTTATAAATTGGTGGTGGAACAAAAGTGAGGACACTCTATTTAAAAATTGTTATTACCACTATTGTTGTGATGATTTTCAGCAGTGTGGCTGCTTTTTTTATTTCCAATGCATATTACCAATATAACCTTAAACCTTATAATGACAAAAAATTAACCCGCATGGCCGAAGATGTAAAGACATTTTATGAAAACAACCCTAATGTTAACCTTGACGACTATTTAACGAATATCGGTGATTTAGGTTACCAAATTTATTTAGTCAATGAACATGGCCACAGCTCTTTTTTTGGCGGATCTTTCAGAGAAAAAGATTTAAGTGATCAAGTGATTCAATCCGTTTTAGATGGTCACATATATCACGGTATTTCTCAGTTTTCTTCTAAAGGCTTTATTACAGGTTTTTTTGACAATGCACTGCTCAATACGATCGGAGTTCCAATCACGGACAAAGGACATCAATATGCCCTTTTTTTCCGTCCTAATACGGAGCTCCAATTTGGGGAACTACGAACCTTTTTTGCATTGATTCTTCTTCTCACCATTTTAATCAGCATTCTTTTTGTTTTGATCAGTACCCGTTATATTGTTAAGCCAATCATTACATTAACTCAAGCTACAAAACAAATCGCTAAAGGAAAATATGATATTCAATTAAACGTAAAATTGCGTGATGAAATTGGTGAATTGGCCGACCATTTTTCGCAAATGGCAAAAAGTTTAGAGCAACTGGAAGCTATGCGCCAAGAATTTGTTTCTAACGTTTCACATGAAATTCAATCACCGCTTGCTTCTATACAAGGCTTTTCACAGACATTGCAATCTAAGAAATTATCTAAAGAACAGCGTCAGCATTACTTGTCTATCATCGAAAATGAGAGCCGGCGCATGTCACAGTTAAGTAAGCAATTACTAACACTAGCATCCTTAGATAAAGAGAAGGAAATATTGAGTAAAAATACCTTTGATGTCGCTGCTCAAATGAAACAAGTGTTATTTATGATTGAATGGAACTGGCGTGAAAAAGATTTAACTGTGGAAATGGAGCTCCCTTCTGCTCTCATTTATGCGGATGAGCAATTGCTCCATCAAGTTTGGACTAACTTGCTTGTAAATAGTATCAAATTCACTGAAAAAGGCGGGGTAATTTCCATAAAACTGATAAAAAAAGAAAATGAATATTACATTGAGATCAAGGATACAGGTATTGGTATTTCACAAAATGACTTACCTCATATATTCAACCGCTTTTATAAAGCAGATAAGGCTAGGAACCGTAAAGAAGCCAGCAGCGGTTTAGGACTTGCCATTACTAAGAAAATTATTGAGCTGCATAATGGTCAAATCCATGTTGAAAGCCAACTAGGGAAAGGAACCGCTTTTCATATTTGCCTGCCTAAAAAGTAATGTAATTTCCCGTTCATGTTCTGTTCATATTCCCAATCTATATTTATCTCAGGCAAAAAAAGCTGTTAAGGATAAATGATATTGATTGGAGGAAAAGACGGTGTTTCTTGCTTTACGAGAACTTAAATATGCTAAGTTGCGTTATTTTTTAATTGGGTTCATCATGGTTCTTATCGCCTGGCTTGTTCTTTTTGTTTCTGGACTTGCAAAAGGACTAGCTTCTGATAATGCTTCTTCAATTCAAAAGATGGATACAGACTATCTTGTGATTCAAAAAGAAGCAGATCATCGCTTGGTCCGTTCAATATTGTCTGAGGACAAACTGAAAGTCATTCAAGACTACACCAACAATGAATCAGCTGCACCTTTAGGAATACAGATGACCACATTTACTCAGAAAGGGTCTTCTAAAAAGATTGATGCCACATTTTTTGCCGTAGATATGAAAGGATTTTTGGCTCCTGATGTTATCGATGGCCGTATGATTAACAACAAGACCACAAATGAAATCGTTGCAGATAGTTCGCTAAAAGAAGATGGATTGAAATTGGGGGACTATATAAAAGAGCAGTTCTCCGGTAAAACGTTTGAGATTGTGGGGTTCTCAAAAGGAGAATCATTTAGCCACACACCTGTGATCCACATCAATTTCAAAGAGTGGGGAGAAATTCATAAACTTTCTGCTAATAAACAATTGTTTTTTAACGCAATCGCTTTAAAGACAAGTCAAGATGCTGCAGAGCAAATTGATAAGAATGTAGCAGGGGTTGATTTAATTGATAAAAGTGAGGCTCTCAAGAGTATTCCTGGATACTCTGAGGAGCAAGGCTCGCTTATCATGATGATTGTTTTTCTATTTATTATTGCAGCTTTTGTGTTAGCCGTATTCTTCTATGTTATGACCATACAGAAAATCAATCAATTCGGGGTATTAAAGGCTATTGGTGCAACGACCGGTTATATAGCGCGCAATATTGTATTCCAAGTTTTATTATTAACATTTATCAGTCTTGTAATCAGTATAGTACTAACATATGGTGTGGCGGCTATTTTACCAAGCAGCATGCCATTTGACCTTACACCGAAATTAGTTTTAGGTTCTTCAGGTCTTTTTCTGGCTGTTTCAGTGATTGGATCGTTAATATCTCTATATAAAGTTACAAAAATTGACGCTATTGAAGCGATTGGAAGTGCAGCACAATGAGTCAAAAATTGATTCTTGACCATGTTGATAAAGTGTTCGGTGACGGCGAATCGTCTGTAAAAGTTCTTGATCAAGTGTCTCTTGAAGTGAAAGCCGGAGAATTTGTTGCAGTTGTCGGGCCATCCGGTTCTGGTAAAAGTACGTTTCTCTCAATTGCCGGAGCGTTGCTTTCTCCAACAAGAGGCCGCATTATGATTGATGGAAGTGATATCAGTCAAGTAACGGAAAAAAAGATGAATCGCATTAGATTAAAAAAAATCGGATTTGTATTTCAGTCATCTAATTTAATCCCTTATTTAACGGTTCGTGACCAGTTATTGCTTATTTCGAAGCTAGCGGGAAGTTCTAATAACAAAGCAGAACAAAGAGCAATTGATCTTCTTCAAAGACTTGGATTAAAGCATCGTATGAATAGTTATCCGCAAAGTTTATCCGGGGGAGAACGTCAACGTGTTGCCATTGCTCGGGCTTGGATGAATGACCCGGAGATCATTCTTGCTGATGAGCCGACAGCGAGTCTTGACTCAGAGCGCGGCCGTACAATTGTAAAAATGTTAGCAGATGAAGTGAAATCTAGAGAAAAAGCTGCTGTAATGGTTACTCATGATAAAAGAATGTTAGATTTATGCGACCGTGTTGTGTATATCGATGACGGTAAACTTTCAGAACTAACATAAGACTCTGTAAAGATAACCGAATCTCTTTTATAAGGGATTCGGTTTTAGTTTATCCCCATATCAACAAGGGGTGTTGGTACATTTTTATTCTAGTGAATATAACATTGGTGACATGTGCAAGATTCTAAATTTTTATCTAATGGTTGTTTATTTGCAGACTAAAAACAGTGCCCATTTTGTGCCCAAAATGAATATAAAATGGTGTAAATGAGTGTAATGAATGACTTCAAATGCTTGAAATAACAGGCTTATATAACTGATAATAAGCTTCCACTTTATTGATGCCTTCGTTTTTTATTTTACTTATCTTGGCGAGTGGTCAAGGTTTCTTTACTGCCCAGAAAATATGAAAAACATCAAAAAAGGTGTAAATAATGATAATAAGAGCTGTATAACCCTTAAATATAGGACATGATAAGATTTCATAAGGTTGAGGGGAAAAGAGCAGGAAAAGCAGGAGTAGAAAATTAGAGAAAAGTAATTACTAATGGGTTTGATTTGCATCATATAGGGTTTAATACAAAACCTTTTATTTTTAGAAAAAGAGAAGATGAAAAACCTGGAGTGAATTTATCTCCAAAGTATAGAAAGTAAGGAATCTTTTAAAAAACTAAAAAATGATGAAATTACGGAAAGGTAATGAGTGATTACCTTTCCGTAATTCGTTAATTATTTCTTTGAGCAATACGATAGTTCATCTTAACACTACCACCTTGAGCCGTTGGTGAAGCTGTAAATGTGTAATTGTATGTCCAACCAAACCAACCATTTTCAACCTCAGCAGAAATGTTGCCTTGCTCGCCTGGTGCGAGAGTTCTTGAGACTATTCCATCAATTGATATTTTTATGTCATTACTCCCGTTATTTGAAGCCCAGAAGTTTACTTGTGCCCCGTCGTTCTCATCTAATTCGAACGTCCGACTCCAGCTTGATTGATCAACAGAGCCATCTGAAACCTCCCTGTCTAGAGCTTTGAATTCTCCACTTGTAACTGCATAATTTTTCGACGATACACTTGTAGTCGACTCCGCAAAAGCAGGTATAGCACAAGTTCCAACAATTACACCAGCTATCAGAGTCGATGTTACTCCTTTGAAAATGGACTTAAGATTCACGATCAAGCACTCCTTTTTAATTTAATTTATTATACATGCATACTTCGCATGCATAATACAAATAATACCATGTAAAATAATTACAGTAAATGATTTTTTGGACAATAATGTTTGTAACTCAAACTTTTGTACCCCAAACATCCCAAATCAGACAAGTAAGCCTTGATATAGCTTGGTAAGTGGAAATTGCGATCTTCTTATTGAGGTATTGCTATTAGCAGAGATTTTCCCGATACCCGCAAAACGAAAAAACACTATCCTTTCTCTAAAGTAACGAAAAGGGTAGTGTTTTTTGTGCTATTCAAGATTAATACGTACTCTTTTTTATCTCTGTCTATCTAAACTGAATTACAAAATCGGACAAGTCAAGATACTACCAAAAGAAAAAACTATCGCACCCAGTGGGCGAGACCACATTACTTCTCTTGTTAGTGGTTTCTTAGGTCTTAGCTGGAATTATTTAAAGCTAATATTTTAGTGATTTTTAAAAAAAGTAGTGCCCAATTTTTGCTCAAAATTCATGAAAAAGAAGAAAATAGGTGGAAATGAAGATAAAGAATGCTTTATTTATAAGGTTTATGTAATACATGATACGTTTTCACTATGTCGAGGACCTAGTGGGGGCAAACCCCGTGGAGGTTCGAGTCCTCTCGGCCGCATCAATGATACCAAGGGTTTTGACGACCTTGGTATTTTTCATATTCATCTGTTTTTACCTCTTGTGCCCACTTACTTAAATTACCTTCTATATGGAATGCTTTTTATCTTGACCATCATTTGGTGATGTACTGGAGTTTGTTAGTATGCGATCCAACACTTTTTCAGTAAAGGGCATGAAGTAATTAAGAATTAACCCACCTAAACAAACGGTTAGTATAGTTCCAACGCCAATTGGTCCATTCAAAATAAACGCCATTATCAAGAAGACGAGGTAAATGAATGTTCTCGAAAAAAATATATTGGTTTTCGTTAATTCTTTTATGATTAATGTTAGCAGGTCAACAGGAATCGGGGCGAATTTTGTGTGTAAATATGTTGCGGTTCCCAATCCTATAACAACTAAGCCAATTGCAAAACAAACAATTTTGCTGTGCAAAGTTTCAGGTGTTACAGAAAAGTGCGATAAAAAAAGCCATATATCAATCCCCATACCCGTTATAAAGGCCGTTAACAACCCCGAAATTTCAGGTTTTTGTCTTTTTAAAAATGAATTACAACATATTAATATAAGAGCTATGATGACTTCCCAACTTCCCACAGTAAGCCCCACATTTATGGACAGTCCCACCAAAAGTGCGTCAAAAGGGGAAGCTCCAAGATCTGATTGAATCGTGAAAGAAATACCAAGGGTTAAGATTAAAATTCCTAATACATAAAAAACATATTTCACTTTACTCGACCTCTTTATCTTTATTTTTTGTTGTAAATACAACAAAGATGAGTTATATTTAATGTACGCTATTTTTATTGCAAATACAACAAAAACACATACGTAAGGAGTTTAATGATGAAGGATATTCTTCGTGAAATTGGAATGATTGCACGAGCATTGGATTCTATAAGCAATATCGAATTTAAAGAACATGACCTGACAAAAGGGCAGTATTTGTACCTTGTCCGAATATGTGAAAACCCGGGAATCATTCAAGAAAAGTTAGCTGAGATGATTAAAGTAGACCGAACAACCGCAGCTCGTGCAATAAAAAAACTTGAAATGAAGGGCTTTATTGAAAAGAAAGATGATGAACATAACAAAAAAATAAAAAAACTCTTTCCGACGGAAAAAGGGAATGAGGTATTTCCTTTTATAAAAAGAGAAAATGATCATTCGAATCGTGTCGCTTTAGAGGGATTTTCTGAAAGAGAAGCGGAGACCATTTTCAATTTTCTTCAAAGAGTAAGAAAAAATATAGAAAAAGATTGGGATTTTGTAAAAAAAGGGAACAAGAGAAATTATTGATGTTATAAAGGAGTGACATATTTAAATGACTATCAATATAAAAAAGTGCACACTTGAAGACTTGGGCAAACTTCAAGACATTAGTTATGAAACATTTAATGAGACATTTAAGGATCAGAATTCGCCCGAAAATATGAATGCCTATCTGGAAAAGGCTTTTAACTTAAAACAATTAGAAAAAGAATTATCCAATATTTCTTCGCGCTTCTTTTTTGTATATTTTAATAATGAAGTCGCTGGATATTTAAAGGTCAATACCAATGATGCCCAGACTGAAAAAATGGGTGATGAATCACTTGAAATCGAGAGGATTTATATCAAGAACAAATTTCAAAAACATGGACTTGGTAAATATCTGTTGAATAAAGCTATGGAAATTGCGAAGGAACTGAATAAAAAGAAAATCTGGCTGGGCGTATGGGAAAAAAACGAAAATGCTATTGCTTTTTATAAGAAAATGGGGTTTGTTCAAACTGGAGCCCATTCTTTTTATATGGGGCATGAAAAACAAACGGACTTTATAATGGCTAAAACACTTATATAATTTTTGGAAGGAGGATGATTATGTATATTCCAAAATATTTTAAGGTCTCAAATGTTGATGAAATTTGGGATTTCGTTCAAAAAAACTCTTTTGGCACGATCGTCACGACAGAACAAGGGAAACCAATTGCCACGCATTTGCCTTTGGGGTTAAATAAAAAAGGTGATGATTACTATATCACTGGGCATATCGCTTATGGAAATCGGCAGTGGAGAACATTTGAAACCTGTGAAGATGTGCTTGTTATGTTTCAGGGAACACACGCTTACATTTCTTCTTCTTGGTACGGGCATGAAGATGTTCCGACATGGAATTATCAAGCCGTCCATATATACGGTCAAGCAAGTATTTTAGAGAGAGATGAATTAATAGAAGAATTAACAACAATGATGGAAAAATACGAAAAACATCGAGAAAATCCAATTTTATGGGATAAACTTTCCCCTGAACTCTTAGAAAGACAACTGAAAGCGATTGTCGGTTTTAAGATTAAGGTGGATGACATTCAGGCTGCATATAAATTAAGTCAGAACCGAAGTGAAATGGATTATATGAATATCATTGATCAATTGCAAAATGAAGGAAATCCAAATTCGAAACAAATGGCAGAACAGATGGAAAAGAGATTAAAAAACTAAATATAAGCCCACTTTTATTAAACCTTTAGATTCGAGAATTAAAGAATGGAACTGGAGCAGTTATGTTTGCAGCTTCTATTCATTGCTCTTTCTTTCATTAGATTGGGATGCGAACTTTGAATTAATCAGTGTGCTTACAGCCTAAAAACAGTGCCCATTTTATGCCCAAAATGAATATAAAACGATGAAAATACATGTAATAAATGAATTCAAATGCTTGAAATGACGGGCTTTTGTAACTGATAATAAGCTTTCACTTTATTGAGATCCTAGTGGGTTAATAACCCATGGAGGTTCAAGTCCTCTCGGCCGCATCCCAATAATATCAAGGGTTTAACCACCTTTGGTATTATTTTTTGGGCGGAATACGATTGTGGAGTCTGTAAGTGTATTGGGCACTAAAAAAGTGCTGGCCTCTGCACAAAACCGTTGCGCGAGACTGCACTTTTATTCTGCAAGATACACTGCCCCTTATCATCGGTTACGGGGATTTATTTAATCCGCTCCTAGCCGCGGTGATACTTGGTTTTTAGAAGCTTTTTTTAAGTGGCTAAAACCGACAAATTTTTTGCTTTCTTCATCCCATAGGCGGAACTTTAACGACTTAAGACTTGTTGCCAGTGTAATGGTCGGAACGTTTTGCAATGGTTCAGCGTTGTTATGCGCTTTTTCAAGCTTATAGTTTGGCACTCTCGGGCTTAAATGGTGAACATGATGGAAACCGATATTGCCTGTTAGCCATTGCATGACTTTTGGTAGCTTATAATAAGAACTTCCTTCAACTGCTGCTTTTACATATTCCCAATGCTCATCTTCTTCAAAATAAGAGTCCTCAAACGTATGCTGAATATAAAACATCCAAATGCCGAGAGATCCCGATATCAGAAAAATTGGCGCCTGAACCAGAAGGAAGTTTTGCCAGCCAATAACCCAACATAAAAGTGCTGCCAAAGTGACGATCCCCAGGTTCGTTACATACGTATTCAGCCGTTCTTTACGTTTGGCCCCTTTACGATTAAAACGATTGGTAATCCCGAAGACGTAAAGCGGCCCAACCACAAACATAACAAACGGATTTCTGTACAAACGGTACATGATTTTTGTCTTAGTTGAGGCTTCCTTATATTCCTCAACGGTCAGTACCCAAATATCGCCTGTCCCGCGTTTGTCCAGGTTGCTGCTTGTCGCATGATGGACAGAATGGTCGTGTGCCCAATGATCAAAAGGATGCAGAGTTAGAATTCCTGTGATTGTTCCAAGGATTCGATTCGCCTTTCTGTTCTTAAAAAAGGAATAGTGGCAGCAATCATGAAAGATGATGAATGTTCTCACTAAAAAACCTGCAGCAACGACAGAAATCGCTAATGTAAGAAAATAAGAAATCGACAAGCTCTTATATGCCAAACACCATAACAGGAAAAATGGTACCAATGTGTTCATGATTTGACAAATACTTTTTTGTAAATCGGACTTTTCATAAGGTGTGACCAGTTTTCTCAAAGTCCTGAGGTTTTTTTCATTCATTTTTAAAAGGTTCCCCTTCCCTGATGATCTTCTGAGTATAGAAAATGTTTTATTGCCTTTGAAGACCCAGCGTCATACTCCATATATGAAGGTATCTTTCCCAATTATTTGTGAAATTATTGGAAATCAAAATGTTTCAAGTTCAGTTAAATCTTTATTAGCAGAGCCAACCGGGATACAAAAGGATATGAAGAGTATACCCGGCTATTTATCTGGCCAAACTCTCTCCCTGCTTCCCTATGGCGATCGGTTTATTGAGCCTGTGAACATGGAGTGTTTGAGGAAATAGTAGAGAAAATTTGGATGGATTGATAAGTGTCAAAAAGAGAGACAGAAGGATAAAGGCTTTGGAAATCTGCAGAACAAAGCTCTACCAGTGAACAGCCCTGCTCCATTTGGGCAAGAAACAGCTGAGCTTTTGATAGAAATCTTTAATAATCAATAATGAAGTGCTAAAGAGCAAAGAAAAGGCTTGAAGACACTCGTGATTCATTTTCACGGTGTTTTCAAACCATAGTTAGGAATAGACCTCTTAGACATATTAAAAAATTGGTGCAGTATGATTGGCATTTTCTGTTTTTTTACTGCTGCTGTACTGGATTCCATACATTTAAGAAATAATAATGAATAAAACGAAAATATTAATTTGGAATGATTTCCGTTTCGTGTTATGATAAAGAAGAATTATTTTTGTTCGGTGTAAAGGATAGTATGAATATTAACTTTTCGTCTTGATGATACTATGGGCAAGGATAGTATATACTGTGTGGTAACACACTAGGAGGCAACAATAATGGAACAAGGTACAGTAAAATGGTTTAATGCAGAAAAAGGTTTTGGCTTCATCGAACGTGAAAACGGAGACGATGTATTCGTACACTTCTCTGCAATCCAAAGTGACGGATTCAAATCTTTAGACGAAGGTGAAAAAGTAACGTTTGACGTTGAGCAAGGTGCTCGTGGAGCTCAAGCTGCTAACGTTCAAAAAGCTTAATCTTCAATCGTTTATACAAACAGGTTCTTTAAATAGGGCCTGTTTTTTTATGTTCTCAAAAAAACCCACTCAACGTTCGAGTAGGGAGATGGTACAAGGTAATAGAAAAAGATTTAAAGCTTCAAAGGTTTTTTTACAGTATAACATACTCGATTTACAATATGTGGAATGTATTTTCTTTTCCAATACGAACAAAAAGCCAGCGTAAATGTGTTGTGCCATCTGCCAAAAGCGTCACGCTAAACGAAGTACCGATGATAATCCCGACACTCTTCTTCCTTTAAATTCATCAGGATCAAATGAAATGTATGTTTATCCTATTATTACGAAAAGTAAACAAAAAGGACCATCCCTTCTCGTAAAGAATCATCCTTTTCTTCGTTCATTCGGCAATTTTTAAGAACTCTTGATTAGCTAAAATAACAGCTGGGTCCAACTACTACAAGAATTCCACAATAGAAGCAACCCTTTTTCGCTTTTTTAATTCTTGTGCAGGCATACGTTTCGTATCTCCACACCCTCTTATTGTTTTATTTCAAAAAATTTCTTCATTTTTTATTGTTGACCATATATTTAGATGTTACCAACTCGTGAGGGGAAACCTAGAAATAATCACTAAGATCCTAAAACAATGAAAGCCCTCCCTTTCTTCCATCTTTGCGGCTCCTTGTCCGTGGCAGTGTGAATCAGGATTGAAAAAATCAAGACTATTTCGTTTTTTTCTTCAAATGTTCGCAGAAAAATTTATATAATAAAAAGGGAATAGATGATAGGAATAACAAAAGAGGTTCATGTTCCAAAAGTAAGTTGAAGAAGTTGAACATATTTGAAATGATTTACTTTACTTGTAATCATAATATCATCAAAAAATTCAGGATATTTTTCAGAATGAAATACATGATCAATAATTAATATTAACAGAAACTTTTTATTTGGTTTTCAGTGATTCCTTTAATGACTTCCAGTTCACTAATCAAAAATTCTTGTGCATGATCCAACATTTTTTTTTCGCTTGTATTAAGTGCTTTTTCTTTC
This sequence comes from Bacillus sp. 0209A, assembly GCF_036765095.1. NCBI lineage: Bacteria > Bacillati > Bacillota > Bacilli > Caryophanales > Bacillaceae > Bacillus > Bacillus sp. 0209A. Next base: position 69,994 of record NZ_JBAIZV010000005.1, on the reverse strand, counting down.
TTCATACGCCTTAAATCACGTACAACTTCAGCACCTTCTAGTATTTCACCTGTTTTTATTTTGTTCGTGTTTACTTGATACCTTTGTTTCCACGGCAGTAGCCTATCTGATTCTCCATGCTGAAAAATGTGTAGAATGTGTTTTAATGCAAGTATATCAGTAACTGGTCGTATACTTGAACTCAATAGTTTACGCGCTGGAATCATAACTGTCATATTACTGATTGACATTTTGATGACATAATACTGTTGTTTTTCATCTAAAAAATCTTTTTCTTCTATGGCTTCAATTATACCTGCGCCGTGCATTGGATAAACAATGTGATCGCCAATTTGAAACATATCATACACCTCCATATATGGTACCTTTCTTAAGGTTACCATATATGGAGGTGTAATATCAAATATTCAATAATAACATGATTATTTTTTTATTGTCAATAACTTTTTGAAAAAATCAGATCGAGCACAAACAACATCAAAACAATAGGGAACGAGGTCTATTGGTCCGTGTATATCCTGAAAGCCGACTAATTTACAGTAAATCAGTTTGAGTTATTAAATCCCCTATAGGAATTCATGACTTGCCATCAATTTTTTTTATAGAAATGATGAATATGGAAGATAGAGAGTGTAACGAAAACAATCCTTTCATAATCAGTGATATGTTGAGGAGGGCTCAGTGGGTGAATCATCCGTGGGGTTCAAGTCCTCTCGGCCGCACCAACGATACCAACGATTGTAGACCCTTGGTATTTTTTGTCCTATAACCGGAACAAAGAAATGTTAGTAGGCAAAATGAAATTGAGATATTTAAGCGGTAGTTGAAATGACGGGAATACCTATCTATTCAATTAATGAAGATGATACTTATGATGAAGGAAGTGATCATACAATTACAGGGGAGTTAGAATACAAAATTGTTTAATTTCTATATATTTGATAAGCTGTTAGATAAAGGTTTTATCATAATTGGTAAAAAAGGAGGAAGGTAATTTCATCATCTCAGCAAAAAAAGAAGGGTATACCACAGCTAAGCCGCTATAAATACGACATTTTATGTGGTTAGTTACCACTGGTATCTGTTATGTCTTAATGATAAATAGTGCTTGTGGCGGCTGTGTTAAAACTGCATATTCTTTATTGAATCACATAAAATGGTTATGGAAAGGACCCGTTATAGGTACATTTTAAAAAAGGAGTCATAATGTTGTTTAAAAGGTTTTTTCTGGTTTTACTTACACTGATAATGTCTATAGTTGTAATGCTAGTGGCTGCTGAAAATTCACCTGGAGAGCATGTCATTTCATTTGATGAGCCTATTATTTTAATGATATCAATTGGGATCGTTGTATTTTTATTCATCCCTCCATTAGCCATGTCCTTTTTTGGCAACCTTGTGTTGTAAGAATCATATCTGCAGTATACCAATGTTTTATCGTTTTGACTTTTATGGGGCTAATCCCAATCGGCTTTCTTATTCCCGATGGCTTTTGGACAATTCTTGTTTCTATTGCAGGAACGTTCGTTAGTATAGCTAGTGTTGTAGTAACCTTATTCATTGATCGCAATAGAGAAGTTAAATTATAACTTTTATGGTAAATGAGTGTAGTGAAGAACTCAAATGCTTGAAATCATGGGTTTTTCAAATAAGGTGACCAATACAACAGCTTTTCTTTATTAAGAAGTTATGTAAGTGGCACATTCCCACAACAAACGCATAGGGTAATATCATAAAATAAAAAAATGTGGGGATCTGAAAATGTATTATATACCTGTTACACATCAATACCCTTATTATGTGTGCTGCGGTGGAAGGTCGGTTTATTGGATGAATCCATATAAAATGAAGCATGAAAACGCAGGCCAAAACCTTCACTTGACAGATTATGGGCCGAAACCATTTGTTATTAATATCAATAAAGCAACAAAACAAAACAATACGTTCCGTACTGCGCTATGGACAGGAGCGCACCTGCAAGTTACTGTCATGAGTATTGATATTGGAGAAGATATCGGTTTGGAAATGCATTCTAACCTCGATCAATTTTTGCGGATTGAGCAAGGCCGCGGGATCGTTAAAATGGGCAAGAGTAAAGATCAGGTAAACTTTCAGCGAAATGTCTATGATGATTCAGCCATCGTCATACCTGCCGGCACATGGCACAACCTGATCAATACAGGCAATACGCCGCTAAAACTATACTCCATTTATGCCCCGCCTAACCATCCATTTGGCACGGTCCATGTGACTAAAGCGGATGCAGAAGCTGCGGAAAAGGAGAACAATTCATACAAAAATTGAGCGGGTTAATGAGACTGTTTCACAAGATATTTCCCAACATTTATCTTTTCCGGTTTTAACACAGACCATTTCCGGCGTTGTTTATGTGGATCATTTTTGAGAGGGAATGAATCACGAATAAAAAACATACCCAAAATAGCGGTATGTTTTTTATTCGTGTTTATTATGAATCAAAATCATTCCAATTATCTAAATAACGGTACAGTGTTGTTTTACTGATGCCCGTCTCTTTGGTAATTTGCTGAATGGTATACGTTTTGCTTTGATACATTTCCATCGCGCGCCGGACATTATGGTCTGGTTTTCTCGGACGTCCTGTATTTTTCCCCTTTAATTTCGCCTCTTGAATTCCAAGCTTTGTGTTTTCACTAATCATGTCAAATTGAAATTTGCCGACTCTTTCTAAAAAATCGAAGAATATGGAACCGTTTTTCTTTGTGGTGTCCACTTTGTCTAATATTGAAATAAAGTGGATTTGTTTCCTTTTGAAAAAATCTATGATATCGATTAGGTTTTTTGTAGAGTCCGCAATGCTGTATAACTTATAAATGATTACGGTATCTCCGGTATTTAAACTGTTGCATAATGACTCAAATTCTGGTCTGTTTTTTGCTGAATTTGTTTGTTCAATATATATTTTTTCACAGTTGAACCCTTTAAGTGCAGTTATCTGTTTTGTTACATCCTGATCTTGACTAAACGGACGCGCATATCCAAAAATCAAATCATCAACTCCTGATGAATTTTGTATATTTCATTATAACAAAATAAGATGGATAGCGCAGAATGCGCCGTCAGTTCCAAAAAAGATCTATTTTGGAACGAAAAATTGTAGACATTTGAATTCTTGTTTGTTACATTCTAAATAGTTACAAACGACCCTGGCTTCTATGAGAGTTAGAAGTCAACAAAAAATAATCATAAAGAGGTGTACTGTATTTTATGTTAAAAAAATTAAATATAGAGTGGTTCTCAAATATAAGAGGGGACTTATTAGCCGGGATTGTCGTTGCTTTGGCACTAATTCCTGAAGCCATTGGTTTTTCTATTATTGCAGGTGTTGACCCGATGGTGGGATTGTATGCCTCATTTTGTATTGCGGTGGTGATTTCTTTTGCGGGCGGAAGGCCTGCGATGATTTCTGCGGCTACAGGGGCTATGGCGTTGTTAATGGGAACGCTGGTAAAGGATCACGGATTACAGTATCTGTTTGCTGCTACGATCCTGACGGGTATCATCCAAATCATATTTGGGGTTCTGAAAGTGGCGCGATTAATGAAATTTGTACCTCGATCGGTCATGGTAGGTTTTGTTAATGCGCTGGCCATTTTAATTTTCATGGCACAAGTTCCTCATTTTGTTGGAATATCCGGTCTGACATATGTGTTTGTCGGCATAACCTTAGTCATCATTTATTTGTTCCCGTTTATTACAAAAGCTGTTCCAAGTCCTTTAATAGCAATTGTATTTCTCACGGTCATTTCTATTTGGGGTCACTTTAATGTTCAAACAGTTGGAGATTTAGGAACAATCAAACAAGCTTTGCCGAACTTTTTGATTCCCGATGTTCCATTAAACTTTGAGACGCTGTCAATTATCTTCCCGACTTCTATTGCTCTAGCTGTCGTTGGTCTGCTTGAGTCGCTGCTGACGTCTTCCATTGTTGATGACATGACTGACACAGATAGTAATAAAAACAGGGAAAGCCGAGGGCAAGGGATTGCCAATATCGTTGCCGGATTTTTCGGCGGTATGGCAGGGTGTGCCATGATCGGTCAATCTGTTATTAACGTAAAGTCTGGAGGGAGAGGGAGACTGTCAACCTTTACGGCTGGTATGTTCCTCATGTTTTTAATACTCGTTTTGGGTGAATGGGTTGTTCAAGTTCCTATGCCTGCATTGGTTGGCGTTATGATTATGGTTTCAATTGGAACATTCGATTGGTCTTCAATCCGGACCCTTAAAAAAGTTCCGTTCACTGATTCTGTTGTCATGGTTGTCACAGTAATTACTGTAGTGGCAACAGATAACTTATCCATTGGCGTAATCGTAGGTGTCCTGTTAAGTGCTATTTTCTTCGCTTCTAAAATTTCACGAGTAAAGGTGGATTTGTCTTCTGTTTCTGAGAAAGAGGCTGTTTATGACATTAAGGGCCAAGTGTTCTTTGCTTCTGTTCAAGATTTTGTGAATTCATTTTCATATGAAGATGTAAAAGAGCGTGTTGTGATGAACTTTTCAGAGGCGCATATTTGGGATGATTCTGGTGTTGCCGCAGTGGATAAGGTTGTTTTGAAATTCAAAGAAAATCATGCAGATGTTACATTGGTTGGCTTAAACGAATCAAGCCAACATTTGATTGAAAAGCTGGCTACTTACAATCATCCTAACGCACAGCCGTCAAGCCACTAAGGGGAAGGTGAAGGGGTATGTATCAAAATATTTTGTTGGCAGCTGATGGATCAGATCATTCCATTCGGTCAGCAGAACATGCAATTCGTATAGCGAAACTGGTGCCTGATGCAAGAGTGGAAATCATTTTTGTTAAAGATTATTCAAAAACGAAAACCGAAGTGCTTCATACTGCGAGTTCTGCAGAGTTAGAAATGGAAAGGTGTAAAAAGTTAGAGCCGATTTTAGAAAAATTTGAGCAAGCTGGTGTCCGGCATGATGTAATGATGAAACACGGAGAACCAGGACCGGCCATTGTTGCTTATGCAAATGAAAATCAATTTGATATGCTCGTAGTAGGCAGCAGGGGATTGAATTCGCTGCAGGAGATGGTGCTGGGCAGTGTAAGCCATAAAGTGGCTAAGCGAGTAAATTGTCCTGTGCTGATTGTAAAGTGATGGATGGAACAAGCCGATTTTATATAAAATCGGCTTGTTTTTTTACTGTTGTTAATTTAGCTGGGCAAAAGTGATAGGTGGTTTTATTTACAGTCTCAAAACAGCACTTCGTATCAAAACGATCCGAAATCTAATTTTCACGCACTTGACTTTATACCTACGGGGGTATATTATTGGTTCATAAATAAGAAGCAGTTAAAAAGGCGCTGTAAATAAATTTCTTACTTGGCTGTCGCATTCCTGCTTATTTTGATATTGATCTATGCCATGTCTAGACGTTATTATTCTGCAGGTATTTTTGTCTCAATAAAGAAGAATTAGTAGCCATGGATGTGACCATATTAGATATCGTCATTTTAACGATGTAACCAATTTTTCAAAATGATTTTATTTTAAACATTCCATATGCGTATCTAAAACGTTTTTATTTAGAGATTCCGCGTGATAAAATACACATAATAGTTTATGATAAGGCAGAATTAAATGTGGGAGTGTGTTTTCTAAAGAAGGTATTCATGTGAACAGTTATGAATTGCAAAAATTAATGAAAGAAAGGATTTCAACGATATGGAGTATGATCAAAAGGTTAAAAATCGCTTACGCCGGATAGAAGGGCAAATTAAAGGTGTATTGACGATGATGGAGCAAGGAAAAGACTGCAGAGAAGTTGTGACTCAATTGGCAGCCTCACGCAATGCAATTGATAGAGCATTAGGTGTTATTGTTGGCACAAATCTTGAACTTTGTATTCGTGAAAGCTTGGATCAGGGAGAAGACACATCCAATTTAGTAAAAGAAGCAGTCGACTTACTGGTGAAGAGCCGATAAAAAATTCATCAACCTATCATTTTTAAGGTTGACGAATTTTTATATGTGTTATAATATACCCCTACCGGTATTCAATTGATTGAATTATAGCCTTAACTTTTAAAAAATTTTGCTTTCGATATACCCCTATGGGTAATTGGGGGTTTAGGAGGATAAACATGACAGAACAAACAAAACGCACAACGATTGTCTTATTCAGCGGGGATTATGATAAAGCGATGGCAGCTTACATTATTGCAAATGGTGCAGCCGCCTATGACCATGAAGTGACCATCTTCCATACGTTTTGGGGATTAAACGCTTTACGTAAAGAAGAGCTGGTCCCTGTAAAAAAAGGATTTCTTGAAAACATGTTTGGAAAAATGATGCCTCGAGGCGCTGATAAGATGGGCTTATCTAAAATGAACTTTGCAGGTATGGGCCCTAAAATGATCAAAAATGTGATGAAAAAGCATAATGCGCTAACATTGCCTCAGTTAATTGAGATGGCTCAAGAACAAGGTGTAAAGCTCGTAGCTTGTACGATGACAATGGATCTGCTTGGTTTGCAGGAAAAAGAACTATTAGATGATATCGACTATGCTGGTGTAGCAGCTTATTTAGCTGATGCTGAAGAAGGTGCTGTTAACTTATTTATTTAATTGAAGAGAGGTGAATCGAATCCGATGGATAGCAGAGTCATCATCTATACCATACTCATTTTGTTTTTTCTATGGATATTGATTCGGAATGTTTCACCAGTAAAAGGTGTGAAACAAATGACAACGACAGTTTTAAAATCAGAGCTGAAAAGTCAAGGGAAACAGTTTATAGATGTCAGAACACCTTTTGAGTTTCGTACAAAGCATATTAAAGGTTTTAAGAATATTCCCTTGTCAATACTGCCTCAACAAACAAATCAACTTTCAAAAGACAGGGAGATTTTCGTTATTTGCCAAAGCGGCATGAGAAGTATGAAGGCGAGTAAGGTATTGAAAAAACAAGGATTTAAAAGTGTTACAAATGTAAAAGGCGGCATGAATGCATGGCATTAATGTCGGTGAAAGGAAGAAGATCTCTTTTTTTGACGGATCATATACCCCTACCCCTATTAGATAAAAGGAGGAAATAACATGATACAAGCAAATGTTGTATTAGATGCTAAAGGTTTAGCATGTCCGATGCCTATCGTCAAAACGAAGAAGAAAATGAAGGATTTAAAAGCTGGTGAAGTATTAGAAATTCAAGCAACAGACAAAGGCTTTACGGCAGATTTGCAAGCATGGGCAAAAAGCACAGGTCATCAATATCTAGGTACTGAAACAGAGGGAGATCTATTTCGCCATTTTCTTCGCAGAGGAGGCGAGCCTGCATCAGAGAACGCATCTTCCATTCCGGACATTTCATTAGACACTTTCAAACAGAAAGTAGAAAGTGACGAGCCTCTTCACATTTTAGATGTTCGGGAGGTGGAGGAGTATGAAGAAGCCCATATTCCGGGTGTTGTGCATATCCCTCTTGGTGAAGTGGAAAAACGCTCTAGCGAGTTAAATAAAGATGATGAAATTTATATCATTTGCCATTCAGGAAGAAGAAGTGAAATGGCAGCCCAAACGATGAAAAAACAAGGTTTTAAAAAGGTAATCAACGTTGTCCCCGGTATGCGTGATTGGACAGGGAAAACAGAGTAATTAAAGGAGGGATTTAAACATGACTGTACAGGCAACTACCGCAAAAGAAGTGTCACAAAAAATTTTTAACAAAGAACCTTTATACATTCTTGATGTGCGTAATGAAAATGATTTTAGCGATTGGAAAATTGAAGGACATGATTTTGAACATTTGAATGTGCCTTATTTCGACCTTTTAGATGGCGTGGAAGATATCTTAGGGGAAATTCCTTCCGATAAAGAAGTGCTAGTCGTATGCGCAAAAGAAGGTTCATCTGTAATGGTATCCGAGATGCTTTCAGAAGCCGGTCTTTCTGTATCGTATCTTAAAGGTGGTATGAAAGCGTGGAGCGAGCATTTAGAGCCGGTAAAAGTCGGCGATTTAAAAGACGGCGGTGAGATGTATCAGTTTGTGAGAATCGGCAAAGGCTGTCTGTCATACATGGTGATTTCCAATGGTGAAGCGGCGATTATTGATGCGACACGTATGGCGGGTGTCTTTATGGATTTTGCAAAGGAAAAGGGTGCGGCGATTACCCACGTATTTGATACACACCTTCACGCAGACCATATTTCAGGCGGCAGAGTGATTGCCGAAAAAACAAAAGCAACCTACTGGTTACCGCCTAAAGATGCTGAAGAAGTGGTATTCGATTATCAGCCGTTGGAAGAAGGAAATGACGTTGTCATTGGAAAAACAACGATTAGAATTCAACCAATTTATTCTCCTGGGCATACAATTGGCTCCACTTCTTTCATTATAGATGATCGGTATCTCCTTTCAGGTGATATCTTGTTTATCGATTCAATCGGCAGACCGGATTTAGCCGGTATGGCAGAAGATTGGGTAGGAGATTTAAGAAAAACGCTTTATAACCGTTACAAAGCGTTATCAAAGGATTTAATCGTATTACCGGCACACTTTATGATCATTGATGAGTTAAATGAGGATGGAAGTGTAGGTAAAAAATTAAGTACATTATTTACCGAGAATCATGGTTTGAACATTGCGGATGAAACAGAATTTAGACACCTAGTGACAAATCATTTGCCTCCGCAGCCAAATGCATATCAAGAGATTCGCGAAACAAATATGGGGAAAATCAATCCAGATGAAGAAAAACAGCGTGAAATGGAGATTGGGCCAAACCGTTGTGCAATTCGGTAACACAACCATTCTATTAAAAGAGGAGAGAGATGAACATGAAATCAGCTAAAGTATTAGACGCAAAAGGACTGGCATGCCCTATGCCAATCGTCAGAACGAAGAAAGCGATGAATGAACTGGATTCAGGTCAAATATTAGAAGTGCATGTAACAGATAAGGGAGCTAAAAGTGATCTGGCAGCTTGGTCTAAATCCGGCGGGCATGACCTTTTAGAGCATACTGAAGAAGGCGATGTACTTAAATTCTGGATTCAAAAAGGCTAATGAATGTGAAAGGGTATCGAATAAACAGATACCCTTTTTCTTTGAAAAGGAGGAAACCCGAATGGATATTGCCTTTATGATCACGCTTTTCATTATAGGGTTTATTGGTGCCTTTATTTCCGGAATGATTGGTATTGGCGGATCTGTTGTTAATTATCCAATGCTATTGTACATTCCTTCTTTAGTGGGAGTGATGTCATTAACCGCTCATGAAGTTTCAGGGATAGGAGCGATTCAAGTCTTCTTTGCGACACTTGGCGGTGTTTGGGCTTATCGTAAGAGTGGTTTTTTAAATAAAGCAATAATCATTTACATGGGAAGCAGCATCCTGATAGGGAGTGTTTTGGGGAGTTACTTTTCTCATCGTATATCTGAACAAGGAATGAACTTCGTATACGGTATTTTGGCTATTATAGCTGTTATATTAATGTTTATACCTAAAAAAGGACAAGAACATAGGGAAGGCGAAGAAGTCATATTTCATAAATGGTTAGCTTCATCCTTAGCCTTTATCATTGGCGGGGTATCAGGTATTTTAGGAGCTGGCGGCGCCTTTGTCCTCGTTCCTATTATGTTATCAATTTTAAATATTCCTGTAAGAATCACCGTCGCTTCATCTCTTGCGGTTACATTTCTATCATCTATTGGCGCAACAGTTGGAAAGGTAATCACAGGACAGGTGCTTTTTGTACCAGCTTTGGTTCTTATGATCGCTAGTTTAATTGCTTCTCCTATTGGCGCAAAAGTTGGACAAAAGGTAAATACAAAATTCCTGCAATGGATTTTAGCGCTATTAATATCAGCGACAGCCATTAAAATCTGGATAGGGTTCCTTTGGGGATAAAATGTTGAGCGTCAATCTTTTGAATAAGGCCCAAGCGAACAAATGGCGGAAGGCGATTATTACTGTGATGTTGCTCAAAAGAATAATGATTATACCCTATACTGTTTACGTGAATGCAAAAATTTAACCGTGTTTAACCTCTTAGATGTGGAGGTATGAGTCTGACAAACTGCTACATGTAAAAGAAAAACAAGCATCATGTGAAATGCTTGTTTTTCTAAAGAATCATTCACTTACTGTGAGATGTTTCTTTTGATTAATAGTGTATGCCACTAGACATACGGCGCTATAAAATACTAATGCCACACCCAGTAATAATATGATCCAATGAAAAGCACCGGATAATTCAATGGTATTGCTCACCACATTTAGAATGTTTCCAACTGATAGGAGAGCTAATAGAATAGGTAGATTTTTTAGCAAGTGATCACACTCCAAACTTTGTTCAATATGAATATATCATACTTTTTTCCTTAAAAGCCATTATTTATAGAAAGGAACTCAGGTGCAAAAAGTTTGGCGATAACTGATTAATGAATCACCATGATGTCAATGAGTCGTTTGATTTTTGCATCGTCTCCTGTATCGACGTACACTGTTTTTTTATTTTTAATGATATTCTCAGTCACTTCCCGCATTACGCCTTGATCTAAATCATCAGCGGAATCCCAGCGTAAAGGGACATTGTATACATGAATCGTGCCATCTCCGTTACCATGGTAAGTGACTGATCCATCCACTAATCGAGAACCAGCTAACTGGATCACATCTTCTGGGTAGCTGGCACTGGTGTCATCATTAGGATTGATGGGTTCGCCAGCCGAAATGTGCCGAACATTCAATTCATCTATCTCTTGATTAGGTCCAAGCTGCAGCCAAACACGGGCATATTCGATTTTCTCAGAAGAATACGCTGCCAATACATCGTCTTCTTTGCCTTTCTCCTCATTTTTTGCTTTTTCTGAAGAGGTGTCATCTGATTCAACTGTTGCGGATTCTTCTAATCCCGTTGTTGGCTCTGATTCATCTTTGCTTATTTTGTTGCTGTCTTCATTATCATTATGATCTTCGTCAGTTTGTATAGCAGTATCATCATTTGAAGTTTGTTTTGATTCTACGTTCTTACTGCCCGCGCACCCAGCAAGCAATAAGGCGAGCAGCAGGAAGGCGGCATTGCAGTAAAATATCTTTCCGAGTTTCCTCATTCTTTCATTCCTCTCATCAACTAGGTTTCATCTTCATGTAAAAGTCATGGATCTAAATATTACCATACAATAGATATGATCGTTTGAAATTTGTTTGAAAAGAGATTTATGGTTAGCTTCGTACTTAAGAATTCTTAAGAACTTTTGCCCCTTTTTCTTCAGGTTTTCAATCTATGAGCGCAATAGAGAAAAAACGTATCTTTGGAAGTGGCAAATGAAGAACAGCTTCGAGTTCTCCGGCCGCATGAAAAATATCGAGGACAGCAAACTCTTGGTACTTTTGATGTTTACCTCGCCTTACTTTGCAAATCGCCGAGCAGCAGCCACGCACATGATAACGGCGATATTCACTGCCACGAGTGCCCAGCCTACTTTCTCGTGCAGAATCACTGAGGCAAGCAGCAGTCCAAAGAATGGCTGAAGAAGCTGCAACTGCCCAACCGCCGCAATTCCGCCTTGGGCGAGACCTCGATACCAGAAGACGAAGCCGATCAGCATGCTGAATAAGGATACATAGGCAAGACTGAGCAGCGCTGGTACCCCGATGCTCGACCATGAGTCCGGTGTAAAAAAGAACGACAAAGGCAGCATAAGAGGAAGCGACAGAACGAGTGCCCAAGAGATCACCTGCCAGTTCCCCAGACGTCGAGAAAGCCTAGCGCCTTCTGCATAACCAAGCCCGCATACGATGATAGAAGCCAGCATGTACGCGTCTCCAAGCGGGGATGATCCACCTCCCTGGAATAGGGCGAAGCCTGCTACTAGTAAGCTGCCAGCCGCTGAGAACATCCAGAAGACTGGCCGGGGACGTTCACCTCCGCGGAGTACGCCGAAGACCGCTGTCGCAAGCGGAAGAAGCCCAAGGAAGACAATGGCATGTGCGGAGGTGACATACTGAAGCGCCAAAGCTGTCAGCAATGGGAACCCGATCACCACGCCGAACGCTACCACCAATAATGAAATGATGTCGCTTTTGGCAGGATGCTGTTGCCGAAAGATGAGAAGGAGGCCTCCAGCCAATACACCAGCTATCGCAGCGCGGCATACGGTGAGGAACAATGGGGTGAAGTACGCCACAGCCAAGCGGGTTGCTGGCAGTGAGCCGCTGAAAATAAGGACGCCTATAAAACCATTTATCCAGCCATTTGTTGTTTTGTTCATTATAATCACTCCAAATAGGATTCTTTTCATTCTTTAACTGTTAATCTGAATTTTCTTAACAAAACCAGCATCTAAGGATTACAATGACTATAAACTGGAATTGACCTTTCATAAACAGCCAGTTTTCATAAAAAAATGCATACCAGTTAGGAGAACAATGTGTAAATGGATATCACGCCTTTTTTAAATAGAAATTTGGATATTCCGCTTTACCAGCAGCTTTATCAGGATTTCAAAGAAAACATGCATCAGGGGCGTATTCAAAAAGGAATGAAGCTCCCTTCAAAAAGACTCTTGGCGAGTCAGCTATCCATCAGCCAAACGACTGTAGAACGTGCCTATGAACAACTTGCTGCTGAGGGCTATATCGTGAGCAAGCCAAGAAGCGGGTGGTTTGCTGATTATGACGATTCTGATTTTGCCTATCGTAAAATGCCGCGCACATTACCCATTCAACAAAAAGAGCAGGAACATAAAGAGTGGATTGATTTTCACTATGGAAATGTAGATTCTTCTTACTTTCCTTTTTCCGCATGGCGAAAAAGCATGGTCAATAGTTTAGACCAATATGGACACGAGCTTTATCGGCCGGGACATGTTTTAGGAGAGTTTGAGCTGAGGACGCTCATTGCAGAGTATCTGTATCAATCACGGGGTGTTCATTGTGTCCCTGAACAAGTGATTATAGGTGCCGGGAACCCTATCCTTCTCCAAATCTTGTGTCAAGTTTTTGATCAGAATATTTTCATAGGATATGAGGATCCGGGTTATCCGAGAGCACGCGAGATTTTTGAAGCCAATCGTATGAATATTCTTCCTATACCAGTCGATGATGAAGGAATCTGTATACAGAAGATCAAAGAACAGCAGCCAAATCTTGTGTATGTCACGCCTTCTCACCAATTTACGCTAGGAACCATTATGACGATTAACAGAAGAATTCAGCTGCTTAAATGGGCTGCTGAGAATCAGTCATTTATCATAGAGGATGATTATGATGGGGAGTTTAGATACACCGGACAGCCGGTCCCATCCTTACAAGGGCTGGACCAGGATAACCGTGTCATTTATATGGGCACTTTTTCTAAGTCTCTTCTTCCCTCGCTGCGTATCAGCTATATGATTCTTCCTTCGTCTCTTTTAAAAAAAGGCCATGAAATCGCGTCTTTATATAAGCAAACGGTGTCCTGCCACAGTCAGCTCACGCTAGCTGACTTTATAAAAAATGGAGAGTGGCAAAAACACATCAACAGAATGAGAAAGCTTTACCGTAAAAAAAGAGCCATTTTACTAGAGACTGTGCAAAGAGAATTAGGAGAGCATGTCAGGATTCGCGGAGAAAACTCTGGACTTCGCATCTTACTCGACGTTTATTTGCCATTTAGCGAAAAAGAGTTAATTGAGAAGGCGAAGGAACATGGAGTGAAAATTTATCCTGTTGCTCCTTCTTATCAAAACCATCCCCCTGCTAAAAGAGTGTCGCTTGGATTTGCAGGGGTTCCTGAATTTAACATACGAGAAGGTATAAAAAAACTGAAAGCTGCCTGGAAGATATAAGGAAACTTTCAGCTATTTTATTAAGTATGAAATAGAGTGATATCAGCAGCAGCCTGCTTACAGAAATGATTGACAAATCCTTTTAATAAAAAGCATGTTTTTAGCCGGAAAAATCTATTATGGTATAGTTTAAATATAAAAAATATTTGAAATGAGGAATGGCATGAATACAAACGAAAAACATAAGAAATTTAAAGCGAAAATCATCCTGCAAGTCATCATGGTCATAATCGGAGGAATCATAGCGGCATATGGACTGGAAACGGTGCTCATTCCAAACAGCGTATCTGATGGAGGGGTGACAGGCCTCAGCATTGTTGGGTCACAGCTGTTCCATTTGCCGCTGGGGATTCTGATTGTTGCTATTAACATTCCGTTTGTCTGGTTAGGATATAAGCAAATTGGAAAACGCTTTGCGTTATTATCAATTATCGGAATCGCATCACTTGCCGCGGGTACAAGTTTTATGCACCACACTCCAGCCATCATCGAAGGGGATACTTTGTTGATAACCGTTGTCGGCGGGATTATCCTTGGGTTTGGAATGGGGCTGGCGCTGCGTAATGGCGGCGCATTAGATGGAATTGATATGCTTGCAGTGCTGCTGTCCCGAAAACTGCCATTCGGAACGAGCGATCTCATTTTATTCTTAAACCTTTTTGTGTTTATTTTTGTTTCCACCGTATTTGGTTTGCAAGGGGCATTGCTTTCAGTCATTGCTTACTACATTGCATCCAAAGTCATTCATGTCGTGGAGGAAGGCTTAAGCGGTTCTAAAATGTTTCAAATTATTACAACCCAACCTGAATTGATGGTAGAGACCATACGTGATCAATTAGGCCGAAGCGCCACATATAAAGAAGCTTACGGGGGTTTTTCCCATGAGAAATTCAAAGAAATCACATGTGTCATCAACCGCTTAGAAGAAACCAAACTAAAGGAAATTATTAATGAAATTGATAAAACCGCCTTCGTTACCGTATATGATGTAGCTGAAGTGAAGGGCAGCAATTTTAGAAGGGTCAATCATCATTAGAAAAAAGAGTGACGAATGGCAAAACAGCCATCATATGTTTTGACGAGCCTTATGAAGCTGTTTGCTCATGATTTGTTGAAATCCTGTTCCCATCAAGCAGGATTTTTTCTTGTTTAGGTTAATATAAACAATTGATTATATAATTGAAAACTTATATAATGACGTTGTGAAAAAATTAATGTTCATTTTTATGTACGCACAGTGCCTCTTTTTTATTGGGGTGTCTGATCACTGGGCCAATATATCATGATTTCATTATATATTGGGTTAAAGGAGGAGTTCATTTGACTGTTGATTCAAAAATAGGAGTTGCAGCAATGACTAGCTGTTTAAAAATACTTAGTGATCAAACAAGGCTCATGATGATGACATTATTTTTTGAAAAAGAATATTGTGTGTGTCAATTGGTTGATATGTTCGACATGAGTCAGCCAGCCATAAGCCAGCATTTGCGGAAATTAAAAAACGCAGGATTTGTGAACGAGGACAGAAGAGGGCAATGGCGTTATTATTCAATCAATCAATCATGCCCCGAGTTTGATACATTGCAATTGATTTTGCATCAAATCGATCAGGAAGACGAATTGTTACTGCACATCAAACAAAGGGAAACTCAAGCGTCTTGCCAGTAAGGAGGTATTAGATTGACTTCAGTCATTTTGGCTTTAGCTATATTTTTATTCACTTTAGTATTGGTCATATGGCAGCCGAGAAACTTATCTATTGGATGGTCAGCCTGTGGAGGAGCTGCTTTGGCTTTAATAGCCGGAGTTGTCGATTTTCAAGATGTGTTAACTGTGACAGGGATTGTTTGGAATGCGACATTGGCTTTTGTGGCCATTATTATTATCTCGTTAATCCTTGATAATATTGGTTTCTTTGAATGGGCAGCGCTTCATATGGCTAAGGCTGCAAAAGGAAACGGTGTGCGCATGTTCATTTATGTATCTATATTAGGAGCTATCGTCGCAGCATTATTTGCAAACGACGGCGCGGCCCTTATATTGACGCCAATTGTATTAGCGATGGTCAGAGCTTTAAACTTCAATGAAAAATTAGTTTTTCCTTTTATCATTGCCAGCGGGTTTATTGCAGATACGACTTCGCTTCCGTTAGTTGTGAGCAATTTGGTCAACATCGTTTCAGCGGACTATTTTGATATTACGTTTATTGATTATGCATCCAGAATGATTGTCCCTAACTTGTTCTCATTACTGGCGAGTATCATTGTACTTTACCTTTTCTTCAGAAAAAGCATACCAAAACGTTATGATTTGACTGAGGTTAAAAGACCTGCAGAAGCAATAAAAGATCAAAATATGTTCAAACTATCATGGTATATCTTAGGACTGCTTTTAATTGGATATTTTGCAAGTGAATTTTTCTCTATTCCCGTATCAGTGGTAGCGGGCATCATTGCCATCTTTTTCTTAATTGCTGCACAAAAGAGCCCAGCCATTCATACAAAGCAAGTGCTGAAAGGAGCGCCTTGGGCTATCGTGTTCTTTTCGATCGGCATGTACGTTGTTGTGTACGGTGTCCGTAATGCTGGATTGACAGATATCCTTTCAGATGTGATTCAAGCCTTGGCTGATCAAGGGTTGTTTGCGGGTACGATTGGAATGGGCTTTATCGCGGCGATTCTTTCTTCCGTTATGAATAACATGCCGACTGTCATGATTGATGCATTGGCTATTGCCGGTACAGACACACATGGAATGATGAGAGAAGCGCTTATATATGCAAATGTTATCGGTTCAGATTTAGGACCTAAAATCACGCCGATTGGTTCCTTGGCGACACTATTATGGCTCCATGTCCTTTCACAAAAAGGTGTGAAGATTTCTTGGGGCACTTATTTTAAAACAGGAATCATTCTGACAATCCCGACATTATTTATTACACTTGTCGGCCTGTATATCTGGCTGATGATCATCCATTAATGTTTCAAAAAGGAGCAGATTAATATGTCAAAGAAAACCATTTACTTTTTATGCACTGGAAATTCCTGCCGCAGTCAAATGGCTGAAGGATGGGGAAAAAAATACCTTGGAGACAAGTGGAACGTGTACAGCGCAGGAATCGAGGCTCATGGATTAAATCCTAATGCTGTGAAAGCGATGAAAGAAGCAGGGATTGATATCTCCAATCAAACCTCGGATATGATTGATCCGAACATTTTAAACAATGCTGATTTGGTTGTGACTCTCTGTGGTGATGCAGCTGACAAATGTCCAATGACGCCTCCGCATGTAAAACGTGAGCATTGGGGATTTGATGATCCGGCAAAAGCACAAGGAACAGACGAAGAAAAATGGGCGTTTTTCCAAAGAGTGCGTGATGAAATTGGCGAGCGCTTAAAACAGTTTGCTGAAACTGGGGAATAAGTAATAGATATACTCAGCGTGTATTGTTCAACAGGTGTCTGCGAGCTAAGTGCAGACACCTGTTTTTTGGTTTAACTTGACTGTGATCCGTGAACTGTCCGCTTTAAAAGGAAAGTTATTTAGCTTGTGACAGAGGAAAATTGATTTTGTAAACAGAATCATGAAGGAGACGCTGTTTTAAAGGAGTTGTCAGTTTGCAGGAGTTAACAAAAGAAAAATATAACGGCATAAAAACAAGGTTTCATGAAAAAGTTTGCCCAACATTTGTCTATTCAATATTAGAACAAACGATTCCGGGCGTTGTTTATGTAGATGACCACACCTTCCCTAAATCATTTTTGATAGGGACTGAATCAGGAATTTACTTTATTGCGGGAGAAGAGGGGAATCAAGATTTTAATGATTTCATTGCTAAATATTATGAAAAACAAGCGAAATCAACAAAAAGATTTACCTTGTTTAGTTCTAGCGATACATGGGACAGAGTAATGAAAACAATCCTGAAAGACGAATTGAATCAAATGAAAAGAGTCGCATTTTCTTTTCAGCAAAAACCTTCTATAACGGGATTACAACTTCCAAAGGGGTTTGTTTTAAAAAGGATAGACGAAGACATCATCTCAAACAGCACGGAATTTAACAGAGCTTATTATGAGGAGTATTGGGATTCTGTCTCACATTTTTCATCAAAAGGCTTTGGGTTTGCCGTATTACATGGCAATCATGTTGTGAGTGAGTGTACCTCGATATTTTCAGGGCGTAATCGTGCGGAAATGGATATCTATACACTTGAAGAATATAGAGGTATGGGTTTAGCTTACTGTGTGGGAAATGAGTTTATAAAATATGGTCTGAAACATGGAATTAATCCTAATTGGGATTGTGATGTTTGGAATACGTCGTCCATCACATTAGCAAATAAACTAGGATTTAAGTCAATAACCGAATACTCTATTTTTTATTCTGGAAAATCGTGATGAAAAAGAGCTAAAATGAGTGCATGTCATGAGGGTCTATGAATGCGTTGTACGGAAAAATGGATAATTCCATGGATACTAAAATAGACCAAGTTACAGCTTGGTCTATAAACGTTAAAAATGGTCATGTTTCTGAACGAAAGGTCTTGCCTATTTCTCTTCCCAAGCCAAAATAATGTCTAAAATTATAGATAAGTGGACTCCATTTTGAAGGATTTATGTGGTTTTCGTTCAATATGATGCTTTCCTCGGCGTGAAAATGTAATGCCTGCGTCTCTACAATCGCAAATGATGGTTCATATTCAGGAATCCGAATATGCTTGACTTCAGCTTCAATGTGAATCGGGCATTCTTTAATGCGTGTTGGTGAAACTGTCTTTGATTGTAAAGGTGTTAACCCTGCTGACTCGTATTTTTCTTTTTGATATGTAAATCCGAGCTGTTTCTTCAAATGCGGTATATCCTTTTTTCCGCTATAAGATGAAATTCTTTCAACATTTTCCCATAATTCCGGGCCAGGCAAGTTTATGACACATTCTTTGTGTCTATCTAAATTTTCAATGGCTTTTCCCCCTAGGCCTACTCCAAGGACAATATAGTTTCCAAGAGCCCAAGAAGAAGACATAGGACTAATATTAGTGGTACCATCCTCATTCAATGTCGTAAGAAGAAATGCTGAGGTACCATAATACATGATTCTTGGTTTAATTTCTTTAAAACGAAGAGTGTCTTGTTTTTCAATGTCCAATGCTTATTCCTCCTTGTCATCATGACATTCATATTGTAAAGGTTTAACATTTCAACTATCATCGAAATATGAATGTAAGGAGGAAAAACATGAATCCTAATATCGCAAAAATCTCTGCATTGTTATCTGATCCCTCGCGTTCTTCCATTCTTCTCACCCTAATGGATGGAAGGATACACCCTGCGGGAGAGCTTGCATATCTCGCTAACATTAAACCTCAAACCGCAAGTTTTCACCTGAAAAAATTGCTTGAAGAAGAGCTGATCAGCGTAGAGAAGCATGGAAGACATAGGTATTACAGATTGTCTGACTCAGATGCAGCAAACGTGATTGAGCAATTGCTTCTGATTGCCCCTAAAGCCAAAGTCACATCTTTAAAAGATTCAAAAGAGAAAAGTGACTTGCATTTCGCCCGCACCTGTTATGATCATTTGGCAGGTTATGTGGGCGTGCAAATCACTCATTCACTGGTTGAGCAGGGAATGTTAAAAAAAGCCGATTTAGACTTTGAGGTAACTTCAGAGGGTTCTTTGTTCTTTTCGAATTTAGGCATCAACGAAGAGCAGCAGCGAAATAAGCGGAGAGCATTTGCCCGCTGCTGTTTGGATTGGAGTGAGCGGCAGCATCATATTGCAGGAGCGTTAGGAAACGCCCTATTGGTGCGAATGTTAGAGGAAGAATGGATCGTTCGTATGCCTAAAACAAGAGCGATTAAGATGACACAAAGCGGGAGAGCGGCATTTGAGAAATACTTTAAAATGAATATTTAGGGAATTTTTTATTAAGGGAATGAGAAAGAAGGAGTAAGATTCGTTAAGAATCTTACTCCTTCTTATTATCTTGAAGTTGCTTGGTTCCCCATTGCAATAGAAATGCGATTCCAACTGTTTATTTGATTGATGATGAAAACAAGGTCAACGTATTGTTTTTCATCATAATGTTCACGCACTTGATGATACAGCGCATCGGGAACCCTTTTCGTTGGAATAAGCGTAATGTGTTCAGAGAGTTCGAGCGCTGCTTTCTCTTCAGGTGAATAAAAATCACATTCATTCCAAGCGTGTAAACAGTAAATTCGCTGTTCCGTTTCACCCATTTTGCGGGCATCGGAAGTATGCATATCTATGCAGAAAGCACAGCCATTTATTTGAGAAACTCTGATTTTGATTAGTTCTCTCGTCGTTCGGTTAATTGAAGATTGTTTCGTGTATTTCTCCATATCCATCATCATCTTCATACCTTCAGGTGCAACATCATAGTAGGACACTCTTTGGCTCATAAGGCAAGACTCCTTTCCTCAAGATACATTAGATTGTATTCCGATATTGATCATTTTACCAATAGTATGGCGTCTATTTCACTATCTTTTGGCAAGAAGCTGCTTTGAATAAAAATAGGGATAGCCAACAATGATGAGCGGAGCTGCTAATGCAAGCAGGATCCATGAGCCTGAGTGACTGTCTCTAATGACTCCAATGAATATACAAGTACCGATGAGAAAATATAATAAAACACCTAAAAACCAATACATATTCATTTCTCTTTTTCCTTGCAGGTGATCTGTGATTGAGTATTTTCGTCTTTTTCATTGCTTAACCTATCAGGGCGCTGATTTTTCAACACTTTTTCAGTCCAGATTCCTTTTCTTTTTAATGATAAAATTGTAAGATCAATCGATTTCAATGATGATCATTCCTTCAATATAGTGACTTCTCCATTATTGTAAATGGAAATTCGGAAAGATAAAACGTACATAAAGGCAGAACGCTTATGTACGTTTGGGCAATGATCATATGTTGGGAACATCTAACGGTTCACTGCATCTTTGTATTGTTGAGTTCCCTCTCTTCCTATAAAATGATGGGATAAATGTATGTCTGGTTCAAGTGTGTATCGCTTCTATCAATGGAAAGGAAGTGGATGAGGTTTGCGTATAAGGAATCCTTTCGAAGAAAAATACTATTCACATGATAGACAGGCATTAAATATGCTTGCACTCAGAGTTCCGGGACTGGCTTTTATTCTCATGATCTATGTAGCCTCTATCGTGCTGCAATTTCTTAATGGGAGCTGGTCCATTTTATTGCTTCATGTGTTCACAGTATTGACCGCCATTTTTGCTTTGCTGCATTGGCATTCATATCGCTGGGTTAAGAAAAGGGTCATTCTATATTTTGTGCTGCAAGGTTTGATCACTTTTATACTGGCTAATGTCATGACTGGCTTCTTAGTGCTGATCATCATTGGCCTTTATGCATTTTTGATTGGACAGATTGCAGGAATGGCAGACAGAAGAAGGGCTTTCCTCATACTTTATTTATTCTTTCTGCTGTCAATCAATGTACTACATCAGATTCACAAAGGTGAATATTTGCATTTTCTTGTCATTGCCGTACCTATTATGATCGTGATTATTACTTATGCAGCTACATTATTTGCCCAAGTTGATGAAAAGATAAAAGCGCAGCTGACCCTTGAAAGGCTGGAGCTGGCTCATCAGCAGGTCGAACAGCTGACACTGCAAAATGAAAGGCAGCGTATGGCCCGGGACTTACATGATACGCTTGCTCAAGGGCTGGTCAGTTTAAATATGCAGCTGGATGCTATTCATGTTCATCTTACGAAAGGCAATACAGAGAGAGCAAAAGAAATCATTCAACAATCGATGAAAAGAGTGAGAGGCACAT
Source organism: Bacillus sp. 0209A (assembly GCF_036765095.1). Lineage (NCBI taxonomy): Bacteria > Bacillati > Bacillota > Bacilli > Caryophanales > Bacillaceae > Bacillus > Bacillus sp. 0209A. The sequence goes on along the minus strand of NZ_JBAIZV010000005.1, from coordinate 48,334 downwards.
TAGCGGATGCACGTTCAGCGATTGATGATCTGCGCAGCAAATCAGAAGAAATCGGTTTTTTAAAAGAAAGAATTACCTCACTGATGGATCATTTTCAAGAGTCGACAGGCATGGGCGGTTTTTTAGACTACAGATTACATCAGGTGTTAGACGTTCGTACAGCTGAAAACTGTTATTCCATCATTGGGGAATGTATAACGAATGCAGCAAAGCATGCTGAAGCAGATACGATCTCGGTATCCATTTGGGATGATAACGGGGGGCTCCATTTAACGGTCAAAGACAATGGCAAAGGCTTTGATGTTGAAAAGGGCAAGAAAAAGAGAGGACATTATGGGCTTCTCGGCATACAAGAACGCGTCAGAGCAATGAAAGGCCATTTCAATATAAAGAGTACAAAATCTAAAGGAACACAAATTGAGATCACCGTACCAATTCAGGGAGAGATGCAAGATGAATAAGGTTTTAATCGTTGATGACCACCTTGTCGTGAGGGAAGGTCTGAAGCTTTTAATTGAAACGAATGATCACTACACCATCATAGGAGAGGCGGAAAACGGCAAATCAGCAGTCCGCCTTGCAGATGAATTAAAACCGGATATTATTCTCATGGATTTGTATATGCCTGAGATGAGCGGGTTAGAAGCCATTAAACAAATCAAAGAAAAACACGACATCCCTATCATTATTTTAACTACGTATAATGAAGATCACTTAATGATCGAAGGAATTGAATTAGGGGCGAAAGGATATCTATTGAAGGATACGAGTTCAGAAACCCTTTTTCATACAATGGATGCAGCAATAAGAGGAAACGTGCTGTTGCAGCCTGATATCTTAAAACGTCTGCAAGAAATTCAAGTGGAGCGGATGAAGAAGCAGAACAGTCATACCCAGCTGACAGAAAAGGAAGTCATTGTCCTAAAAGCAATTGCTAAAGGTTTTAAAAGCAAAGCGATCGCCTTTGATTTGGGCGTCTCTGAGAGAACCGTAAAGTCCAGGTTAACGTCCATTTACAATAAATTAGGCGCGAATTCCAGAACTGAAGCAGTGACGATTGCCATGCAAAGAGGCATTCTGACACTAGACAACTAACATCCTATATTAGAAATTTGCCCAAACGTACATGCCCGAATGTACGTTTTTTTTATTTCATTGTCCACTACAATGAGAAGGAATATGATCAAGCAATGTGTTGAAAGGGGATTATCATGTCAAGAATGTTATATAAATTAGGAGGATGGGTTGCTCGCCATCGCGTAAAAGTAATATGTGCGTGGATCGTTGTGTTAGTTGCGTCGATAGGCCTTGCAATCACGTTAAAACCAAGTTTTTCTGAGGATATGTCCATACCTGACACACCTTCGGAAAAAGCGCTGGATGTGATTCAAAAAGAATTTCCTCGCGGCCCTGATAAAGGGAGCATAAGGGTGATTTTCGGTGCTGAAGATGGAGAGAAACTTACTGCAAAGACAGCGAAAAAAGCAATCGAAAATACGTTCAAGGAAATCAATAAAGATGATTCCGTTGACTCGATCGCAAGTCCTTTTGTGACAGGAACAATCGCGAAAGACGGCACGGTTGCCTATGCTGATATTAAGTATAAATCTTCAGCAGATGATATAAAAGATTACTCTATCAAACACTTAAAAGACAGTTTGAAAATGGCTGATGATGAGGGACTACAAACTGAACTTAGCGGAGATGTACCGGGAGCCGAAATGGAGATAGGCGGAGTGTCTGAAATTGTCGGCATTATCTTGGCTTTTGTCGTTTTAGCCATTACATTCGGGTCTTTATTAATAGCTGGTTTGCCGATTTTAACTGCGCTCATTGGATTAGGTGTAAGCATTGGACTGGTTTTGATTGGGACACAGGTATTCGATATTGCTTCCGTCAGTCTTTCATTAGCCGGAATGATTGGTCTTGCGGTTGGGATTGATTATGCTTTATTTATTTTTACGAAACACCGCCAGTTTTTAGGCGAAGGTATACAAAAAAATGCATCAATTGCGAGAGCTACAGGAACAGCTGGGAGTGCAGTTGTTTTTGCCGGACTTACTGTTATCGTCGCACTTTGCGGATTGACGGTTGTTAACATTCCTTTTATGTCCGCAATGGGGCTGACAGCAGGACTTAGTGTACTGATGGCTGTTCTCGCTTCAATCACGCTTGTGCCTGCCGTCTTGTCGATAGCGGGGAAACGGATGGTTCCGAAAGCAAACAAGAAAAAAGAAAAACAGAGCTCTGAAACAAATGTCTGGGGACGCTTTGTCACAAAAAATCCTATCATGTTAAGTGTATGTAGCATTCTCATTTTGCTCGTCATTAGTAGCCCATCTATGCATTTGGAGCTGGGCTTGCCTGATGCAGGGATGAAAGCGAAGGATAATCCAGATCGCCGGGCTTATGACTTACTTGCCGATGGATTTGGAAAAGGATTCAATGGCCAGTTAACAATCGTAGCGGACGCCACAAGTGTGACAGGAAATAAGGCGGAAGCATTCACTGATGCAGTGAAAGAAATAAAGGAACTAGACCATGTATCAAGTGTCACTCCTGCAAGGCCTAATAAAGAAGGGAGCTTTGCCATCATTACGGTAGTTCCTACAACAGGTCCAAATGATGTAACAACGAAGGATTTGGTAAAGGATGTACGCAGCTTATCAGATAAAAACGGGGTAGATTTGCTCGTTACTGGATCGACTGCAGTGAATATTGATATTTCAGACCGCCTTAATGATGCGATACCGGTGTTTGCTGTACTCATTGTTGGTTTTGCGTTTGTATTACTGACAATCGTATTCCGTTCGTTGCTTGTGCCTCTTGTTGCTGTTGCAGGATTTATATTGACGATGACAGCCACTCTTGGAATCTGTGTATTTGTCTTACAAGACGGGAATCTGATCGACTTTTTCAAAATACCTGAAAAAGGGCCGATACTCGCGTTCCTGCCGATTTTATCCATTGGGATTCTGTTTGGATTAGCGATGGATTATCAAGTATTCCTTGTAAGCAGAATGCGTGAAGAATATGTGAAAACAAAGAATCCAGTCCAAGCGATTCAAGCTGGATTAAAACACAGCGGTCCTGTTGTCACCGCAGCCGGTCTGATCATGATATTCGTTTTCGCAGGATTTATCTTTGCTGGTGAAGCTTCTATTAAAGCCAACGGGTTGGCTCTTTCCTTTGGTGTGCTCTTTGATGCATTTATTGTACGAATGACACTGATTCCAAGTGTCATGAAGCTGATGGGGAATGCAGCCTGGTATTTGCCAAAATGGTTAGACAAGATTATTCCGAATGTAGATATAGAAGGGCATCAACTCACGAAGGAAATTCAGCCGGAGATCGATCAGGAACAAAAGAAACAAATCATGTAATAGAAAGCAGATCTTTTGCGAGATCTGCTTTTTTGTGATGAAAAGAGGTAACGATGATTGCCTAATTGACACACATATTAGGGATTGCTAATATGATAATAAACATATTAGGATTTTCTAATGTGAGGAGGAGAATACATGCAATTGCAAAATATCGATTTAGATATGAAAGTGAAGCTCATTCATGGTTTTTCTAATAAAACAAGAATTCAAATTCTTGAAAGTATAAAAAAACAGGAAAAAACGGTTTCTCAAATTGTAGAAGAAATAAAAGGAAACCAGTCGAACATCTCACAGCATCTTGCGTGTTTAAAAGGGTGCGGAATTATTGTGGGAAGAAATGAAGGAAAATACTGCTATTACAGTGTGAAAAACCATCATATTCGGGATTTATTAACCATGTTCGATGTTGTTCTCCAAGATGTTCAACATGATGTTGCCTGTTGTGAACGTCACATAGATGAGGAGGATTGAGTTGGCTGACAAATGTTGTCGTTCTACTAAAGAAACTGAATATAAAGAGAAAAATTGCAGCAGCCATTCATCGAAAGAAACAGGTAAATCAAGTTGTTGCCAGAGCAAATCACCCGCAGAGAATCATTCAGTGAAAACAAGTTGCTGCGGCAGTAAAGAGCAGCACACAGCAGAAAAAACAGAAACACTCCTGGACCCTCTTCCTTCCGGGGAGAAGAGGTCATACAGGATTCATGGGATGGATTGTCCTGCATGTGCAAAAACAATTGAAAAAGGGTTGCGTACATTAAAGGATATAGCTGATGTAAAGGTTCATTACAGTACTGCGAAAATGCAAGTGGCAGCAAGCAGCCAAGAAGCATTTAACCCAATTGCCAGTGAAATAAAAAAACTAGGGTTTTCTATTGAAGCTTTACATCAAGGGGACACCAAAACGTTTGATATTGAGGGAATGGACTGCAGCAGTTGTGCTAAGAGTATTGAAAACCATTTAAATGGTCTTCCTTCCGTTAAACATGTCACTGTCCATTTCTCCACTGGAAAAATGAAAATTGAACATTCGGGCAGTGTCAAAGATGTTATCAATGAGGTTTCAAAAATTGGCTATCAAGCTTCCCTGCAATCAGGTAAGAAATCGATACAGAAAAACAAAAATGAACAGCGTGTAGTCATCTTATCTGGTGTACTCATCGCCCTTGGTTTTATCGGTTCCTTTTATGGAATGCCTGCCATGATGTCAGCGGCGCTTTACTTTATCGCTATGGCGGTAAGCGGGTACAAGCCCGTGAAAAGTGCATACTATGCGATCAAAAGCCGTTCACTCGATATGAATGTTTTAATGTCAGCAGCGGCGATTGGAGCGGCTTTCATCGGGGAATGGCTTGAAGGCGCTACAGTTGTTTGGCTATTTGCCCTTGGCAATTACCTGCAAACGAAGTCAATTGAACGAACAAGAAATTCCATTCACCATCTTATGGAATTGGCACCATCAGAAGCCTGGGTCCAAGTTGGTTCAGAGCTGATGAAAAAACCAGTTGAAGACATAACCATCGGTGATATTATCGTTGTTAAACCAGGTGATAAGATTCCATTAGATGGTGAAATCACCCGGGGCGAATCCAGTGTCAACCAGGCTCCGATAACAGGAGAATCCATCCCCGTAGATAAGCAAATTGGAGATGCGGTATATGCTGGGACTATCAATGAACATGGTTCCCTTGAAATCAAGGTCACGAAGTTGATTGAGGATACAACCATTTCCAATATTATACACTTGGTTGAAGAAGCGCAAGAACAAAAAGCGCCAACAGAAGCCTTTATAGATAAATTCGCAAGTATTTATACACCAGTTGTGTTTATTCTTGCATTGGCGATTATGGTGTTTCCTCCACTCATTGGATTTGGCACTTGGGACGGGTGGTTTTACAAAGGGCTTGAACTTCTCGTTGTAGCTTGTCCTTGTGCTTTAGTGATTTCTACGCCTGTTGCCATCGTATCAGCTATCGGTAACGCTGCAAAGCATGGCGTTTTAATAAAAGGCGGAACATTTTTGGAAACCGCTGGGGCCATTTCTGCTGTGGCATTTGATAAAACAGGAACATTAACCGAGGGAAAGCCTAACGTATCTGACATTAAGGCTTTACACCTATCTGAGGAAGAATTGCTATCGATCGCTTTTACATTAGAGGATTACTCTGCACATCCTATTGCTAAATCAATCGTTGATTACGCCAATGAAAAAGGAATCCAGCCTCAACAGGGCGAGTTATTCAAGAATATCGTAGGAAAAGGCGTTCAAGCGGCCATCCAAGGAGAGATTTTTTACGCAGGCAATTTAAAGCTATTTGAACAAATGAATGCGGATGTAAAGGATGCGAAAAAATATATTCAAGAACAGCAGAACAAAGGCAGGACAGCCGTTATAATCGGAACCCAAAATCAAATCATCGGGATGATCGCTGTTTCTGACACAATACGGAAAACGTCAGCTTCAGCTTTACAAGCGTTAAAACAAAGCGGAGTCAAACAGACAGTCATGTTGACCGGAGATAATGAAGGAACCGCAAAAGTGATTGCTTCAGAAGCTAATGTCGATCGTTATTTTGCAGAATTAATGCCGGAAGAAAAAGTAGAGGCTATCAAGACATTACAAAAAGAAGGCCATAAGGCAGCAATGGTGGGAGACGGTATAAATGATGCGCCGGCACTCGCAGCAGCAGATTTGGGTATTGCTATGGGCGGTGCGGGAACCGACACTGCAATGGAGACAGCAGATATTATTTTAATGGCCGATCACCTTGATAAACTTTCCCATACGATGAAGGTAAGCAAAAAGGCTTTAGCTATCATTAAACAAAATATTTGGTTCTCCATCATGATTAAAGTCATAGCATTGATTTTCATCTTTCCTGGCTGGCTAACACTTTGGCTTGCTGTATTGAGTGATACAGGTGCCGCTTTGATTGTGATTTTAAATGCGCTAAGATTGCTGAATTATAAAGAATAGACCTTAAGAAATGATTTGATGATCGCCATATCACATATTGCTGATGTTATGTGATATGGCTGTTTTTTTACATATAAACTGTGATTTTACCTTTCTTTTTTTAAAAGCTAAAATGATCCTATTTCGTGGTAAGATTTAGAAGATAAAGTCGTGAGAAAAAGGAGAAGTCAATCTGGTGGAATCACTCTTTTTCGATATGGATGGAACGTTGTTTCAAACTAATACAATTTTAGAATGATCATTAGATGATGCTTTCGATTATTTAAGGTCACTTGGCCAATGGGATACAGCAACCCCTATTGAGAAATACAGGGAGATCATGGGTGTTCCTTTTCCTAAAGTGTGGAAGATGTTGTTGCCGCATCATCCAACGAATAAGAGAAAAGATAGATGCTTATTTTTTAGAAAGGTCAATAGCTAATATCAACCAAGGGAAAGGCGCATTATATCCTCACGTTGAAGAGATATTCAGTTATTTGAGAGACAACAATTATTCAATTTTTATAGCAAGTAATGGCTTAATAGAATACCTCAAAGCAATTGTGAGTTTTTATCAGTTGGACAGGTGGGTGACTGAAACGTTTAGTATTCAACAAATACATACACTGAATAAAGGCGATTTAGTAAACACTATCCTGAAAAAATACGGCATTCAGCAGGCGGCAGTTGACATAAATGCGGCTAAAGATAATGGTTTGATGGCCATAGGATGCCATTTTGATTTTGCGCAGGAAGAGGAACTTGCTCAAGCTGACTTTGTCATCCATGACTTACTTGAGCTGAAAACATTGCTGCCAGAGCTGAAAAAAGGAGATTCAGTTTTATTCAGCAGTCAAACGTAAAGGAAAGAGAACAACAAGCGTCTCCTTCCTTTCAGTATGACTTTCTTTCCGAACATTAAAACCGCAGCCCAAATGTATGAATCACGAAAATAACAATTGGCGGAATCAACAGGGAGGGCAGCAGATTCAGGGTTTTAAACTTCTTAATTCCCAGAATGCTTAACCCTGAACTGAGGATGAGGATGCCTCCTACAATTGTGATTTCGTTGATAAGGTCTGTATTAAGCGCACTCTCCATCACTTTAGCAAATAAATAGATGGAGCCTTGCCAGGCAAATAGCACAATGGCAGCCGCTGCGATTCCAAAACCAAATGTCGAAGCGAGCACAATGGAGGTAATCCCATCTAACATACCGTTTGTCAAGAGATACGTATAATTTTCATTCAGCGCGGCTTCAATAGGGCCCAATATTGACAGCGAACCGATACAAAATAATAAGATCGCAGTTGATAAACCTTCCGCTAAATTGCTTTTAGAGAATTTGTTCACCAGCTTGTTGAATCGCAACTCCAGATTGATGCTCTGGCCAATTAATCCTCCAAGGGCCAAACTCACGATAAAAAGAATGGGGTATTTACTATCAGGCAAATGCTGTGTAAGGGCATTAATCCCCAGTCCGACAGCAGCGAACCCCATTGCCTGCATCAGGATATCCTGGTATTCGCCTTTAATGCCTTTTTTAAATATCCCTCCGATGACGCTTCCTGCAATGATCATAACTGTGTTAAAAATGGTTCCAAACATACGTTTTCTCCTCCAATAACGATTCCTGTATAAAAAATAAACCCTCAAGTTAGTAGAGAGTCAAGGGAGATTGAAAACATATTCATGAGATTGATTTGATTGGCAAGAGGATTTCAGTCACATAGTTGTCTAGATTATTCGTAATTCCATAATCAATGAGTGTAATTTCAATTGAGTCGGCTGCTACCTCATAATGATGTTCTTTCATGTATGCCAGCAACTTTTTGTAATAGGGTTCGGCTTCTGGATGTGATCCTTTAAACCTGATTTGCAGATATTCTCTTGAAGGGAAAATGGTTTCTGATAAAGTGTTTTCACTTTCATCTTCAAGAATCATGAATATACTGGAATATTTGTCAAACTGATTTGCTTTTACATGTGCTGCTGAAATGGATAAACCGATCTTGCCTATAAAGATATCCTCGTTTACATTCAGGCGGGTTCTCAATTCTGCTAATGAATGTTCGATATCATGGCCGAGAATATATTCATGCTCTAAATAAGCCACACGTAAGGCGGGAAGTTTGATTTTTGAAATGTGATCTAACGGCGTGTGAACGGCATCTTCTATTTGGATGATGCGGCGGGAGATCTTTTTCTCAATGCGTTCCAATTCTCTCTTTTTGCGATCAATTTCAGTCTGCTGGCTTTTCAGTATATGAATCAGAGTGTTTGTATTTTGAGAATTATAAAAGTCAAGAAGTTTATTGATTGGCAGGCCTAAATCCCTCAAATACTTGATGGTATCCAGCCGCTCAAACTGTTGGGTGGAATAGTATCTATAGTTTGTTTGCTCGTCTTTATATTCCGGTTTCAAAAGGCCGATTTCATCATAATACCTAAGAGCAGAGATTTTCACATTGAATAACTTTGACACTTCTCCAATCGAAAAAAATTTCTTCATTCTATCAACCTTTCTGTTCTTTGATTGGTGAACTCTCTATATATTCCACATTATATATGATGGCAGAGGCCTAAAGGTAAAGTTTGCGGCAAAATCAGGTTAGGGGCTGAGGATAGATTTCAATCCGATATATTGTATGGTTGAAATTCAAAAAAGGCTGTCGAGAAAACCTCGCCAGCCTGGCTCCTTTATGAAAGAAGCTTTTCTACTCTTCAAAATAGGGATTCACATGGATGAGCACTTCTTCCACATCTGGAAACTGTCTTTTGATTTCATTTCGGATTTCGCGGGCAATATCGTGTCCCTGCTTAATCGTCAAATCATGATCTAAAGATAAACGCACATCAAGCAATTTATAGTGGCCATGTTCTCTCGCGCGGATTCTATCGATTCGTTTTACTTGATCACATTCAAAAATAACCGCTTTATATTCCGCTATCAGCTTGGGATCAACACTTTTCTCCATGAGAACATCAACAGACGGCCTGATTAATTCCATTGAAATTTTAAAAATGAGGTAAGCCACGATCGCACTGGCAATTGCATCGGCGTACAACAGATAAGTCCATCCGCAGGTGTTCCCGATAATCGCCAATAGGACGCCGATAAAAGCGGCGAGAGAGGCAACGATATCGCCTTTATGATCGTATGCAATCGCTATAATCGCTTTACTGTTCCATTTTTCCCCCTGCTTGATGGAATAACGATATAAGATCTGCTTAGCTGCGTACGAAATCAGAGCTGCAAACAATGCGCTGTATTGTGGAACGCTTGGCCCTTCAACAAAGGACAGAATCGCTTCTATTAGGATATAAACGGATACGATCACTAAGATAATTCCTACAATCGCCTCACTAATGACTTCAGCTTTTCCATGACCAAACGGATGGTCTTGATCAGGCGGTTTATTGGAAATACCGATCACTGCCAGAACAGCAATCGAAGCCACGACATCCGCTGCGGAATGTATACCGTCTGCAAAAACGGCATCACTATCGCCTATAAGGCCAAAAAAGACCTTTCCGGCCATTAAGATCAGATTGGCTATTAATGCAATCAAAGCAACTTTTTTGCTTATTTGTTCTCTTTCACTTGCCATTTTTTCCTCCTGTAAAACTGCACAAAAAATAGGAGTGCTTGTTATTCACTCAACGTACCCTTTCTTGTGAAATCACTTTGCTTATCATACCAACTGAATTTCGAGTGGGTCTATAGCAACGTTGTTTCCTATTTACTAATAAATAAGGTGGCAGAAAAAAAGTTGGAGCCGGGCTAAAAGCTAACAGAGCAAACCAATGCGTTATTGTGTAACAAGCTGTGATTAGCATCAATTAAAATTTTGCTTCAGTGAAAAATTTCCACCTGATTTTTAAAAACCTGTTGACATTAGACCATCTGTATTTTATTATTATCTCATATTCAAGATATTTTAATTCAAGATAAATAATTAACGATCAAGTGCAAACCTGAGTGTTGTTGAATAATGAAGAGATGTCACAAGCATTGTCTGTTCTTTTAAATGATATGCAATGTGTTTTTTTATAAAATAATATCTCGAATTCGAGATAAAGAGAGGTGTATCGTAAATGGCTGAGTTTTCACAGCTAGTCCATGAAAGAAGATCTGCAAGCAACTTCCTTTCAGATCATCCAATCACAAAAGAAGAACTCAATGAGATGTTTGAATTGGTTTCATTGGCTCCATCAGCTTTTAATTTGCAGCACACAAAATATGTGACGGTGCTTGACCCGGATGTAAAAGAAAAGCTGAAGCAGGCGGCAAACGGACAATATAAAGTGTTTAGCTCATCTGCGGTTCTTTTGGTATTGGGGGATAAGCAGGCATATCAGCAAGCGGCTGATATCTATGAAGGATTAAAGGTGTTGGGGGTATTAAATAAGCAAGAGTATGATCACATGGTTCAAGATACCGTTTCGTTTTATGAAAACAGGGGAGAACCATTTAAGAGAGACGAGGCGATAAGGAATGCTTCACTTTCTGCGATGATGTTTATGCTGAGTGCTAAGGAAAAGGGCTGGGATACCTGTCCTATGATTGGGTTTGATGCTGAAGCCGTGAAACGGATTTTGGATATAGATGACCAATTTGAAGTGGTCATGATGATCACAATTGGGAAAGAAAAAACAGAGAGCAGGAGGCCGCGCGGATACCGGAAGCCTGTGAATGAGTTTGTTGAGTATATCTAAATAATAAACGTAAAGGAGCGGATAAATATGGCTAAAAAAACGATGGGAATCCATCATATTACAGCAATCGTCGGTCACCCTCAAGAGAACGCAGATTTCTACGCAGGAGTGCTGGGGCTTCGATTGGTCAAGAAAACCGTCAATTTTGATGATCCAGGTACGTATCATCTTTATTTTGGGAATGAAGGCGGGAAGCCGGGAACCATCATCACCTTCTTCCCGTGGGCGGGGGCCCGCCAAGGCATCATTGGAGACGGTCAAGTAGGCGTAACTTCTTATGTCGTGCCGAAGGGGGCTATGGCTTTTTGGGAAAAGAGACTTGAAAAATTCAACGTTCCATACACAAAAATCGAGCGTTTTGGAGAACAGTATGTAGAATTTGATGATCCGCATGGCCTGCATTTAGAAATTGTGGAAAGAGAAGAAGGAGAAGCCAATACTTGGACTTTCGGAGATGTAACACCTGAGGTTGCTATTAAAGGTTTCGGAGGTGCAACCCTGTTATCAGCACAGCCTGAAAAAACAGGTGAACTGCTAGAAAACATTATGGGGCTGGAACGAGTCGGCAAGGAAGGAGACTTCATTCGTTATCGTTCTGCCGGTGATATCGGAAATGTGATTGACCTTAAGTTAACGCCTATTGGCCGCGGACAAATGGGAGCAGGAACGGTGCATCACATTGCTTGGCGGGCTAACGATGACGAAGATCAATTAGATTGGCAAAGATATATTGCGTCTCACGGATATGGTGTAACTCCTGTTCGGGATAGAAACTATTTTAATGCCATTTACTTCAGAGAACATGGAGAAATCCTGTTTGAAATCGCAACTGATCCTCCGGGCTTTGCACATGATGAATCACAAGAAACAATGGGCAGAAAATTGATGCTGCCTGTGCAATATGAACCGCATCGAACACAAATTGAACAAGGGCTGCTGCCGTTTGAAGTGAGAGAGTTAGATTGATTTTAATGAATGCTGGCGCATGAAGAAAAATAAAAAGACATATAGTCAATAGATGATTGCTGGACGGTACTGAAGGCAAGAAATCAGACTGCTGCCTTTCAGCATATCATGTTACATCAAAAATAAGGAGAGATAAAAATGGAAGATGCAGGACTTTTGCTTATTCGTATTATGATTGGTGTGGTGTTTCTGTTTTATGGATCACAAAAATTATTCGGCTGGTTTGGCGGATACGGGATTAAAGGAACCGGGCAATGGTTCGAGTCAATTGGGGTTAAACCAGGTAACGTCGCGGCCGCTTTATCAGGTCTTGGGGAATTAGTAAGCGGAATTCTATTTATTTTAGGTGTATTCCTCCCGCTTGGAGCTGCTATCATCACGATTATTATGTTAGGTGCCATCGTAAAAGTCCATGGAGCGAAAGGATTTGCGAATGGTGCAGGCGGTTTTGAATATAACTTGGTACTGATTGCAGTCTCTATCGGGGTTGCACTCATCGGTTCAGGGGCTTACGCCTTGCATTTTTAATACGAAAGTATGTAAGAACAGTTACTGGCAAGCGGTAACTGTTCTTTTGTTTTGGGATTTTCAAGCAAACTTGCGGGTACACCGTAAAGCGAAAAAGCGGATATTATAACGATAAATGTGTATAGTGAATGATACGCGTATCGATGAGCTTGGTCATGAAAGGCAGACCAATTTGAAGGGGGAATTTGATGAAAGAGATGACAAAATTACATTCATTGGATGCTATAGAGAATTTTATTAAACAGCACCATTTCAGTTTTCTCTACATTTCAAGGCCCGGCTGTACAGTATGTCACGCAGTTCTGCCGCAGCTCAGAATATTATTGGAGCAGTTTCCAAACATCAAATTGGGGCATATCAATGCTGACGATGTAGAAGAGGTCGCCGGCAGATTTTCAGTCTTCACTGTCCCTGTGCTTCTTTTGTTCATCGATGGGACTGAGTTTTTGAGAGAAGCCCGTTTTGTTCAATTTGAACAGCTTGAAGAAAGGCTGAAAAGGGTTTATCGGTTATATGAAGATGAATAAAGTTTACGCAAGCCCCCTTTAAGGGGGTTTTTGTTTTTTGAAAGGGAACAACCATCCGTCCATGCTTGTTTTAAAAGCTGGACACATGTGTTATGTCATCAAAACTTAATTTCAACAGCAATTGATCAGAGACAATCAGCGAAACGGCAATTTGCTCAGATCCTCAGCTAGATTCCTGCTGATTTCGATCGGTAACGGGATGGCTGTTTCAAAGATAAAGAAATCGTGCATTGCAAGCAAAACCCTTAATAAAGAAAGTTGGCAGTTTGAAATTCATTGACATAAAATCCAATGGCATGAAATAATACTCATAAATAATATTACTTTTGAGTATCTTTTTGTGGAGGATGATCCTAGTTGAAAAGCAAAAAAGGACGTAAAGGGGAAGAAAGCCGGAAACGATTACTTAAAGCAGCTGCCAATGATTTTGCGATTCGGGGATTTCATGAGACGAAAGTAAGTGACATTGTGAAAAGAGCCGGACTGACGCAGCCTTCCTTTTATCTGTACTTTCAAAGCAAAGAAGCCATTTTTGAGGAGTTAATCACCGATTTTCACTCTCGTGTAAAAAAGCTGACAGAGTCACTTCTTCTAGAAAACGGATTAAATACGAAAGATGTGTCGAAACGGGTGCTGTCCGCTGTGGAAACTGTTTTTCAATGTCTTGCTGAAGATAAGAATGTAACCAAGATTGGCGTTTTTCTGAACCCAGAAGCGAAACAAATGAAAAAAGACTTGGCGATGGTTTTGAAAGAAAACTTAGAAGCAGAACAACGGTTGGGTTATTTTCACTCCGAACTCGACATGGAAACGGTGGCTGAGTGTTTGATCGGCATGATTGTACATTTAACCGATTCATTTTTGTTAACCGGTATCAAAGATCCGGCAAGTCTCGCCGCACAGGTTGTGAATCTTTTAATATACGGGATGCTTCCGAACGGGCGTGACGTAAGATGATATCTATGATTATGAAAGCCAGTTTGGCAGTTTTTATGCTCGCGGGAGGCATCATCAAGGTGTTCCGCGTTCCCTTTCAAGTTGAGCACTGGCGGCATTATCAATATCCATTATGGTTTCTGACTGTTACTGGCATTCTTGAAATAGCCGGTGCACTTGCTATGACAGCGGGAATTTGGAATCGGTATGCAGCGTTGGGGGCAGGCGCACTGTTTCTCGTTCTCATGGCGGGAGCGGTTCATGCGCACATTGTTCGGGCGCGTCAATCGGTTCTCATGACGATACCTGCGATGATTTGTTTGATTGCTTCTATCATTATAATCATTTGGGAGTTCACGTAAGCTATTCACTTATGTTTTTATAACAAACCAATTTGCAGGAGATCTCCTTCTCTTATCGAATAATAAAAAGTTACAGGTATAAACCGAATAATAGAAACAGATCTTCATTTGTACGTTATTCGTCCGGCACCAGCTGGACTTTTTTTATAAGGAGGAATACAGAATGACGTTAACCTTGGAAGACATGACTGTGGAAGAGTTCGAAGCATTTCGCGGGATGTCCGTGCAAAATTATGCGAAACAAAACATACAATCGGGAACTTGGACGGAAAAAGAGGCGTTTGAGAAATCGGAGCAGGCATATGAGAAAATGATTCCGAATGGACGAAACAGCAGTAATCATTTCTTTTGGAACATCACAAATGAACAAGGGGAAGAGGTGGGCTGGCTCTGGCTGTATGCTGATCCGCACCATCCGCAGAAGGAAGCGTTTATCTATTCCTTTGGATTGTATGAAGCATTTCGCGGAAAAGGGCTGGCTCAATCGGCGCTTCAAACGCTGGATGAAAGAGCAAGAAAGCTTGGCGCGGAAAGACTTGCTCTTCATGTGTTTGCACACAACGAGACAGCCGTCCATCTTTATCAGAAGATGGGCTATGCCATGACCAATATACGTATGCGGAAACAGCTGTACTGACTCCAGCCGCTTACTTAAGCGGTTCTCCAAACACAATATGCCAATGTAAATGTTTAGAGTCCTGGTAAGCGCCTAAGTTGGTGATCACACGGCATGCGCCTTTTTCTTCCGTCACCATGGAAGCGACCTTTTGAATGACATCCATTAATTCAAGAAGCAAGCCATGATCGTGGTCTTCCAGGGTGATCAACGAGGAGATATGCTTCTTGGGGACAGCCACAATATGGACTGGATAAAAAGGCTTTGTATGGTAGTAAGCCAATACGTTATCTGTCTCTAGAACCTTATGTACTTTCGTTTTGCCGCTAAATACTTCATCACAATAAAAGTCTTCAGTCATATGATCCATCCTCACTTTGGTTGTTTGATTGATTCTTCTGTCTCCTTCTGTTATTTACCTTCTTTTTTGTATTCATTTTACATGAATTGGGGATTTCGGTTCGTTAGATCAAGGGTTTAGATGTTTGAAAATAATAAGAAAAAAGGACAGCGTGTGCTGTTCTTTTTTATGTAATAAGGTGAAATTGTCAACATTCTATGGAGCTCTTCGGCTGTAACGACTTATTTTAGTCCATTCAACGAATCTGACTATTGTCAGTCTTATTAGAGATAAATAATTAAAAACAGATGTTTATCACGAATTTTTTAAGATTTAAAGTTTACAATCTGACTATGGTCAGATAAAGTGAGTGTGATAGATCAAAAGAAAAGGAGAAGAACTGATGGAGTTACAGGCGAAAAAAATACACACTGCAAAAATGTGGTCGTTATCATTTATTTTTGTCACGCTTTCAAATGCATTTTTATTTATGGTGTTTGAAATGTTACTGCCGACATTGCCTTTGTTTGTTACTGCTTTAGGGGGTGGGGCAAAGCAAGTTGGATTGGTTACAGGTATTTTTATGATATCTGCCATTGCCATACGTCCTTTTGCAGGGGTTTTGGCTAAACGATTTAACAAAAAATATTTACTTATATGTGGGATTGTGATCAGTGCCTGCTCAACCGGTGCCTATTATCTTGCGTCAGACGTAGGCGTCCTATTGCTCATTCGTTTCATACATGGAGCCGGTTTTGGGTTAGCAACTACTTATTTTGCGACGATTGCCGCAGAAATTATTCCGAAGGAGCGCCGAGGTGAGGGGATTGGATATTTTGGGATAGGCGAAACAATTGCGGTTTCGATTGGACCGATGATTGGTATCGTGGCACTGGAGCTTTATGATTTTCAGAGACTTTTTCTAGGCGGGATGTCTTTTCTATTACTGGCTGTGCTAATGGCTGTATTTGTCCGGAGGCGGTCTGAAGGAAAAGACACGGCTGAAAAGGGAATGGTAAAGGTCAAGGTGTTAGAAAAACGTGTGCTGTTTCCTTCGTTTCTCATATTACTAGTCGGAATTGCTGCATCTGCGATCATGTCCTTCTTTTCACTCTATGCGCTGGAAAAGGGTTTCCGAAGTGTCGGAATGTTTTTCTTTCTGATTGCGGCAGCCAGTTTTTTTATACGTTTGATCTCTGGGAAAATGTTTGACCGGTTTGGGGCGGCTGCTGTCCTTATCCCCGCCTCAATATTCTCTTTAGCAGGGCTATCCATACTGTATCTTGCCCAAACCGATGCTATGTTTTTTGCTGCGGCGATATGTTACGGGTTTGGATTTGGTTCTATATTTCCGGCTATCCAGACATGGTGTATTAATCTAGTTGAAGAGCATGAACATGAGGATGCTATGGGGAAATTCTTTAATTTTTTTGATATGGGAATTGGCGGAGGCTCGTTGTTATTAGGTGTAGTGGCAACGATCTATTCTTATCGGGAGATTTATATCGTTTCCATTTTGGTGTACCTGCTGTTTCTTTTATTATATATTTTATTTATCTATTCCAAGAGAAAAGAGAAAACGGATTTAAATAATTAGGGGAGGGCAGAATAGTGACCCGTGAGAATATAAAACGCACAGCCGTTCGCCAATTTAATGAGCTTGGCTACGAGGGAGTCAAAATGGCGCATATTGCAAAAGAACTGGGGATTCGGAAACAATCTCTGTCCTACCATTTCTCGTCAAAAAAGGATCTGTTGATGGAAGTATACCCCGAGATTGTTGAAGAAGAAGTAGCGTTTATCAATGATTTTTTTGAATCCCGAATGCATATGCCAGCCAAAAATCTTATATATGCTTTTTTAAAAGAAACACAGGCGCGCTTTCATGCCATGCCCAATGTAGCCTTTTTGCAGGCGATGTCGTTTAAGGCTCCTGTTGAAGTAAGTGATTTTATTTCAGCCCAGTATCTGCTGTTTCTGCATGCTTTGAAAAGCCGAGTTGCACTTGTTTTTAAAGAAGCGGGCATCACCTGTCCGCCCGAAAAGTGTGCGATAGCCTTTATCACTCTTTTCGATGGGCTGAACATTCAGCTGGTTTACGAGAATAAACAATCATTTGAGCGATCTTTAGAGATTTCCTTCGATATTTTTTGGCAAGGGCTGAAGGCGAAAACTTGAAAAATACCAAGAGCGAACAGCCCTTGGTATCCCTTAACGTTATTGATCCAGCTCTTTCATTCGTTTCGTAAGTTCATTGAAAGCCTGATCAAGCTCTTTGTATCCTTTATCATTTGGCGCCATAAAACTGATCTTTCCCAGCACTTCTTGTCTTTCTGTCTCAAGCTTTAAACGAAGTTCTTCTCGGTCATTTCTTTCTGATGGAGCGTCATTCAATTGCTTTTCGATGCCACTGTCCGAGATGACGAGTTTACTGTTGGTTGTTTTTTCGAGAAAGTATCGGTCATGTGACACTGCCAGCAATGTGCCGCTGTAGTGTGACAATGTTTCTTCCAGCTGTTCGCGTGACGGCAGGTCGAGATGGTTTGTCGGCTCATCTAAAATCAGCACGTCTTTTTCCTCCAGGATATAAGCCATCAGTTTAATCTTTACACGCTCGCCCATACTCATATGCTTGATTGGCTCAGTCCATTGGGAAGCTGTAAAACCTAAGTGCTTCATCAGATTTTGAACGTGTCCCCTTGCTTCGTATGTTTCATTTTCAAATAACTCTTCCGGTGTTTGTTCTAAAGGCAAATCAAACACCTCCTGCGTTAAATAGCCGATGTTTGCAGACGGCGATACCCATACACTTCCCTCAGCTGTTTCCTTTCCCAGAATGATTTTCAGTAATGTCGTTTTTCCGCTGCCATTAGGACCTATGATCGCAACCTTTTCACCGTGTTGAATCGTAAAATGTGCGTTTTTAAAGAGTAGCCTTTCGCCAAAAGCCTTCGTTACATGCCGAACTTCTAAAAAATGTTTTCCCGTTTTATGGGTTGTATCAATTGAAAAGTGTACATGATATTCTGGCTTAACGGATTCCGCTTTTGCTTTTTCCAGCTCTTGTTCAAGCCGCTTCCGCTTGGATTTCATTTGGGCATCCGTACGCTTCGCTTTTACACGGTGATATTCTTTAAATCCTTCCTTTTTCGTCGATTGGGCGTGCGCTTTTTCCGACCATGAAGCCAGCTCATTCATTTGTGCTTCAATTCGTTCAACCATTTTTTGCTGCTTTTCATATTCACGCTGCTGGGTGAGTCTTTTCTTTTCCCGGAACTTCATATACCCAGAGTAATTTCCTTTGAATTCAATCAGCGATTGAGCTTCGAGAGACCATATTTTTGTTGCGGATTCGTCTAAAAAATAACGATCGTGAGAAACAAGAATCACAGTGCCTCTATAGCTTTTCAGCTGTTGAATGAGAAATTGCAGGCTTTTTTCATCAAGGTGGTTTGTCGGTTCATCTAACAGTAAAAGATCTGCATCCTCTGAAAATCCTTTTGCCAGCCGTGCTTTCAGTTTTTCACCGCCGCTTAATTGATGGAAATTTCGAACGGGCACACACCATTTCTTCAGTAATTTCTTTTCGGCAGGCGTCTGATCCGCAAAGGAATACGACGCGGTTTCCTGTTCTACCAGCGTCATTTTTAAATCTTGCCGAAGTCTTCGGATTTGTCCTTGTGCAGGGGTTAAGTCATTGTGAATGAGGTGAAGCAGCGTCGATTTCCCAGCGCCATTTTTGCCGATAATCCCAATGACATCTCCTTGATGAACACTGGCATTTACGTTTTTAAAAACAGTCAGATTCATCACTTCATAGCTGACATTTGTTAATGTTACGATCTCTTTCATTCATATCCCTCGCTTTAAAGGGAGAATCAAAAAATCCTCCCAAATGTGTTGGAAGGATTAGCCGCGCCTGTGCATGATCAAATAAGCTATTGTTCATAAATAGCAGTGTCATCTATATAGAAAATGGGCAGACTAATCCTATTTTTTCTGATTTGAAATATTGATTTCAAACGGTAAAAATAAGATTAGTTAATCATTGTCCACCCATCATCCCTTCTTGTTTTGATTACACACACTATAGCATAACTTCAAATTCGAAAGCAAAGGCCATTTGGGATATTTTTCATCAAAAAACTCCTGCTCTCATTTTTGAGGCAGGAGCTGCGAGTCTTATTGATGCTTTGCTTTTCTCACTTTATAAACCACAATCAGCAAAATAAACCAAACCGGCGTGATAAATAAGGAAATTCGAGTATCCTGAGCTAATGCTAAAACAACAATGATAAACGCCAGAAACGCAAGAATCAGGTAGTTTGAAAACGGATAAAGCGGAAGCTTAAACTTATTTGTTTTCGCTAATTCAGGTCTTGTTTTCCGGTATTTCATATGGCAGATGACCGTAATACCCCAAATGTAGATAAAGCAGACGGTTGAAATGCTTGTGATCAGGGTGAATACGCCTTCTGGCATGATGTAGTTTAGCGTGACACCGATTAAAATCACGATAGCTGAAAAGAACAACGCATTTCTGGGTACTTTACGCGGAGTCAGTTTCGCCATTGATTCAGGCGCATTATTATCTTTCGCCAGGGAATAGATCATACGGCTTGTACTGAACACAGCGCTGTTGCATGCTGAAGCAGCGGATGTCAACACAACAAAGTTAATAATACTTGCTGCCGCGACGATGCCGACCGCGACAAATACTTGTACGAATGGGCTTTCGCTGGGATTGATAACATTCCAAGGATAGATGCTCATAATGACAAGAAGAGCACCAATATAGAAAAGCAGCACCCGGATAGGGATATTGTTGATCGCCTTAGGGATGACTTTTTCAGGGTTCTCTGTTTCACCGGCTGTAAGTCCGACCAGCTCAATGCCGACAAAGGCAAACACAACCATCTGGAACGAGAGGATAAACCCGTGCATTCCATTCGGGAACATACCTCCGTGGCTCCAGAGATTTGTGAAACTGGAGGCTCCTGAGCTAGTGGGAAACCCTTTGAAGATCATCACAAGACCGATGGCGATCAGCGCCAAAATGGCAATGACTTTAATTAAAGCAAACCAAAATTCTAATTCTCCAAAAAGCTTAACAGTTGCCAGGTTCATAATCATTAAAACAATCAGAGCGATTAAGCCGGGCACCCATTGCGGCACACCCGGAAGCCAATATTGAGTGTAAAGCCCGACGGCTGTCAGATCTGCCATCGCAATGGAAATCCAGCAGAACCAGTATGTCCAGCCGGTGATAAAGGCTGCCATATCGCCTAAATAGTCTTGTACAAAATCAACAAAAGAGTGATAGTTCAAATTCGATAACAGCAGTTCACCAAGAGATCTCATAATTAAAAAGCAAATGATTCCTGTGATCAAGTAGGCAAATAAAATGGACGGGCCGGCAAAATGAATTGATTTTCCTGAGCCGAGAAATAACCCCGTCCCAATAGCACCGCCGATGGCGATGAGCTGGATGTGCCTGTTTTTTAAGCCTCTCTCCAAGGTTTGCTGATTTATATTATCTTTCGTCATATCGTCTGTCACTTTGTGTGTTCCTCCATTGAAAATTGTTTTGAGTCAGCAATACGTTTTTAATGATTATTATAACACTAAAATTTCTATCTTTTTTACTATAAAGGTAAATGAAAAGAAATTTTAATGTTTTTTGAAAAAATTCATTATAAAAAGCGGCTCCATTTAGTGAGCCGCAGTCGTTTTATGCCATTTCTGTTTTTTTCAAATACAGGTAGAGCCCATAATCTGTCGGAGCGGATGCATATCCTGCCTGCCGCAGCATTGCTGTGATATTGCCGCGGTGGTATGTCCCGTGATTAACAACGTGAGGAACCAGCTCGGAAACAGTCGTTTGCATGATTCCGGCTGAGGGGTTTTGAATCTGGAGGGGTTTATCGATCTGTTCGTTTTGCTGTAAACATAATGTGTAGCGCTCGGATAACTCCAGAAACAGAGCTTCCATCTCCTCCATTTCTTTTGCCTCTGTCTGTTCTTTAAGCTGTTCAGCTAATGCCAGAGCATCGTTCATACTTTTGCCGGAAAACACTTCAATCCAGCCGAGGTCGGAGAGGTAAATATGAGACAACACATGGGCTATCGACGGAAACACACTTTGAATGTCTTGGCGATAGACCTCTTTTGGAAGCTCTTTTAACCGGTTGAATATTTGCTGATTAGCCCATACGTTATATTCATAAAAATGTAGTGGAAAATCTGGCATGTGGATTTTCTCCCTTCGTGTTTATAATTCTATTGTACACGAACAGGTGTTCTTTGTGGAGTGTTTGTGAATAAAATAGGTTGACAGACCTAGTTTAGAGGAATAAACTAATTGACATTGATCATATAGTTTAGGGGGATAAACTATAATGAGGAGGGGAAGATGTTGAATGAACAAAAGCTATGTCAGGCGATAAACCTGTTTGTGGAAGTATTACTAGAAGGGACAGAGTTTGTGCATCGTGAAATCAATCAGGATGTCTTCAAGCATATCTCCAGAGAACAGGCGGACCTGTTAAAAATTTTAAAAGTCAAAGGACCAACCTCTCCCGGCAGCCTGGCCATGTATCAAAATGTACATAAGAGCGCGATTTCGAACAGACTGAAAAAGCTGCTTGAAAAAGGATTGGTTGAATGGGATGACTGTCCGGCAAAAAGTGATAAGCGCTCTAAGCTTATTCACATCACAGCCAGCGGTGAAAACATCCTGGGAAAATTAGATTCAGCCATCTTTAACGCTCTTAAAGAGCTAATCGATGATATAGATGAGGAACACTTACACTCTATCATAGAGATATTCACCATTCTAAAAAGCAAATTTAAAGGAGGAGATCCTGCCGAATGAGAGCGATCATCAAATTCAAGTGGGCGATTGCAGCCTTTATATTAGCACTTACCGTGATACTGAGTTTGTTTTCTCCGAACGTAACGGAGCTGGCGAATCAAAAGGGGCAGGCCCAGCTTCCCGCTGATGCTGTTTCAGAAAAAGCAAATGCCATTTTAAAACAAGCGGGAGAAGACAATAATTCGATCAGTATGGTCTTTACATTAGACCACGCTTTGAAAAAAGAGACAGAAGATCAGCTCCGCACAATGATCGATAAAATCAAAAAGATCGACGGTGTAGAAGATGTAACGTCTCCTCTTACAGCGGAAAAAGAAGTCAAAGACCAATTAATCTCGAAAGACAAGAAAACCATCCTCGTTCCTGTCACGATTACAGGTTCTGATAAAAAGGCGGAAAAAATCGCGGATGACATGTATAAAATCGTTCCTGATAATTTGACGGCATATATAACGGGAGCCTCCCTCATCAATCAGGATTTCGCCCACAGTTCAGAGGAAGGGCTCAAGAAAACGGAAGTGATCACAGTCTGCTTGATCATCGGTTTACTGCTGATTGTGTTCCGCTCTGTTGTGACGCCTTTTATCCCGATTGTGGTTGTCGGGTTTTCATATCTGATCAGTCAATCCATATTGGGCATTCTCGTGTACAATGTTGATTTTCCTATCTCGACGTTTACGCAAACCTTCTTAGTCGCCATCCTGTTCGGCATCGGAACAGATTACTGCATACTGCTTCTGACCCGATTCCGTGAAGAATTGGCAAATGGACATGAAAAAAAAGAAGCGGCGTTAATCGCTTATCGTACAGGGGGAAAAACCTTATTTATCAGCGGATTTGCGGTATTGATCGGGTTTTCTGCGTTAGGCTTTGCGAAGTTTGCGATTTTCCAATCAGCAGTAGGAGTCGCAGTCGGTGTGGGAATTTTAATGATCATCCTCTATACACTGCTGCCATTATTTATGGTGACACTGGGTGAAAAGTTATTCTGGCCTTCTAAGAAAGTGCTGTCGCACAGTGATAATAAATTATGGGCGTTTCTCGGCAGACATTCGGTTGTGCGTCCGTTTCTGTTTATTGTCATTACGGTGATCATCACGCTTCCGTTCATCTTGACCTATGATGACCAGATTTCATTCGATTCGACTGCAGAGATCAGCAGCGATTATAAATCAATAAAAGCTCTTGAGGCTATCAAAGATGGATTCGGTGAAGGGAAAGCGTTCCCGATCAATGTTGTCGTGAAAGGAGACAAAGAACTCACAACAGCTGATACAATCCCTTATCTCGGAAATGTCAGCAAAGCGATTGAGAAAGTCGATCATGTGGACTCTGTCATGACCATCACGCAGCCGACTGGAGAAAAAATCAAAGATTTATATATTGATAAACAGCTAGGCTTGGTTTCAGACGGGCTGGATAAGACGGGTAAAGGAATTGCCGATGTCCAGAGCGGTTTAACGGATATAGAAAACGGAATGAATCAAATGGCGGGGCAAACGGGCTCAGCCTCAAATAGCAGCTCCGGCGGTTCACTAGGCGATGCGGCAGACGGATTGGGCAAAATCAATCAGCAGCTGCAGCTTGTGAGCAAACAGATTACCCAAACCGGCAATACCGCACAGACCGTACAGCAGCTTACGGCAATCAGCGGACAGCTTGGACAGATTCAAACCGGCCTTGAACAAGCGGACCAGCAGCTCTCAGGCCAGCAGGCACAAGCCGGGACGCTGACAGAAAGCCTAAAGAAGCTGGCCGAAGGCGTGAAGAGCGCAAATGACGGTTTGACGAAAATCTCTGACGGCATGTCAGCTTCCAGTGATATGTTAGAGAACATGAGCAAAAGCTCAAGCGTAAGAGATACAGGCATATTCATTCCTGATCAAGTCATGAAGGATAAAGGCTTTAAGAAGTCAATTGACCAATATTCCTTTGCGGATGGCAAAGGCGTGAAATTAAGCGTCGTTCTGGACTCTAATCCTTATTCAGAACAGGCCATTACAACAATCAATCAAATCAAAAAAGCCGTAGCAAACGAAGTTGACGGCACTCCACTGGAGGATGCCCAGATCGTATACGGCGGAGTCACAAGTGTGAATGCGGACTTAAAAGAACTGTCCACAACGGACTTCTCCAGAACAATGGTGATCATGATTATAGGCTTGTTTATTGTGTTAACCATTTTGTTCCGCTCGATGATCATGCCGATTTATATGATCGCGTCATTGCTGCTGACATACTATACGTCGATCTCCATAACAGAATTGATTTTTGTGAACGGCCTGGGAAATGCCGGCGTCAGCTGGGCAGTACCATTCTTCAGCTTTGTCATCTTGATCGCGTTAGGCGTAGATTATTCGATCTTCTTGCTTGACCGATTTAAGGAAGAGGTGCACCTTGGCATTGAACAAGGTGTCATCAGATCAATGAGCAAAATGGGATCAGTCATTATTACGGCGGCCATTATTTTGGCCGGCACGTTCGCGGCGATGATGCCCTCGGGCGTCAATACGCTGATGCAGGTGGCAAGTGTTATCATTATCGGACTGCTGCTTTACGGCCTCGTCATTCTTCCGCTCTTTATGCCGGCAATCATCGTGACCTTTGGAGAAGGAAACTGGTGGCCGTTTGGCAGGAAGAAAATCAAAGAATAATAGAGACAAGAGGTGGGAATTTCCATCTCTCTTGTCTGATTGTTGACAGCAACAAAATGAAAACAGAGCCCAGAACATACGTCTGGGCTCTTTGTTTTACTTCCATTCTGCAATTGTATCAATTGGCAGACGGTAGGAGGCATAGCCTTCGTCCGCTGCTTTTCCGATAGAAAGAAGCATGACAGGTACATAACGTTCTTTATCTAACCCGAACGTTTCCGCGATGTTTTCTTTATCGTATCCGCCGATCGGATTTGTATCATAGCCGTGCGCGCGTGCAGTCAGCATCAGCTGCATTGAAACGAGACCGCCGTCAATCAGGATCGTTTCGCGGTTCACCTGCGCCGGAAGCTTTTCAAAATGAGCTGTCAGCGCGGCGATTTGTCTGTCTTTTACCTCCTGCGGCATATAACCGAGTTCCACCGCTTTTGAATAGATTTCTTCTAGATAGTCAGCATTGTTCATGTCTGCAAATACAGCGATGACAGCAGATGATGTTGTGACTTGCGTTTGGTTGAAGCTTGCAAGCGGTGCGAGCTTTTCTTTTCCTTCCGGGCTGTCGATGACGAGAAAACGCCATGGCTGAGCGTTGACAGAAGATGGCGCCGTTGTTGATTCTTCTAAGATTGCTGTCATCTCTTCTTTGCTGATTTTCACCGTCGGATCATAGTTGCGAATAGAACGGCGGCCTTTCATAATCTCCATAAAATCGTTTGTTTTGATCATGTTGATACACTCCTCTTAAGCTTCGATATTGTCTATGTTGTTACGCATACGCGCCAGCACATCAATGAGCAGGCGGCGCTCGTCTGCACTTACATTTGCGAGCATTTCCTTCATGAAACGCTCCTTTTCTTGCTTAGAAGACTCGATCCGCTCTCTTCCTCGATCTGTTAACTGAACAAGGGTGATGCGGTTGTCCTCGGGTTTGCGCCGTCTTGAGACCATGCCTTTGGCTTCCAGCTGTTTTAGGTGTCTAGTGACGGCGGCGCTATCAATATTTACTTTCTTTTGAAGGTCGCTTTGACTGATCTCATCTGCATGATAAAGCAATGACAGCAATTCCAAACGAGATTGGCTGATACCCGTGCATGCCTCGAACTTCACGCCAATCACCTTGTTCACGCCTTGCAGCTGATATAAAATCTCGGCTTCCTCTGAACAAAATGACGCCAAAACCCATCCCTTCTTTCTTGTCAACATAATTAATTGATATATCAATGATTGACTCATCAATTAATATACAATGATTGATTTCAACTTGCAAGCCATTTGCATATTTGAAAAACCCCCCAGATGTGAAGGGAGGTTTTGGGTTATTCTTGCGGTTCAGGATAAAACATCAGCAGAAAAAAGCTGGCCGTGTCTTCAGAAGAATTGATGTAGCTGTGCGGGGTTGACCCTGTAAACTGCAGGGCGTCTCCTGAAGCGAGCATGTGCTCCTGGCCCTGCAGATTAACCGTTAATTCGCCTTCTTTAATGAAAAGATATTCTTCTCCTAAATGTGTTTTTGCTTCATGAATACATCCAGGTTTCAGATCAACAACGTAAATTTCAAACTTTGTTTCAGGATTGTAGGGGAAAAAAGGGTAGACGCTGTAGTTTTCTTCATTATCTGTAACAGGTTCAATATCCCTCAGATTAATTTTTCTAACTATCGGTTTGTCTTCTTTCAGAAATACAGAAAAGGAGACTTGAAGCCCGTTTGCGATCTTCCATAGTGTAGTGACAGTCGGGGTGGACTTTCCTTTTTCGATTTGTCCGAGCATCGCTTTGCTGACACCCGTTAATTCAGAAACTTGATCAAGAGTCAGGTTTCTGTTTTTTCTAAGTTTGACCAGATTCATTGCAATAATGGCTTGGATATCATCCATACATGTATCTCCTTACGTCCATATTCGCTTTTATTATAACATATGGAAGTCTGTTATCACATTCTGTTGTCAGTTATAACATACGTGTGTATAATATGTTAGACGAGGAGGAGGACAGAATGATATCTGAAAAAGAAATGACTCATACAAAAACTGACGAGCCAACATTCTTGCAAGGATTTCAAGATTGTGTTCCGACGCTGATCGGTTACATCAGTGTAGGCTTGGCTCTCGGAATCGTGGGGGTTGCGTCGCATTTAAGCGTAATGGAAATTGTGTTAATGTCAGGATTGGTTTTTGCAGGCGGCGCCCAGTTCATTATGTGTGCGTTGTTAGCGGCGAACAGCCCGATGTCCGCCATTATTCTGACTACGTTTATTGTGAATTTGCGGAATTTTCTATTAAGCGCCGCGCTTGCTCCTCATTTTTCAAAGTATTCACTGGCGAAAAATGTAGGTATCGGTATGATGGTGACAGATGAATCGTTCGGTGTTGCTTCAAATAAGATTGTCAAAAACGAGCCCATTAACGATCGCTGGATGTTCGGTTTAAATCTTACAGCATATGCGTGCTGGGTGCTGTCTTGTGTGGCGGGGGCTGTTTTTGGCAAGTGGATTACCGATCCGGAATCGTTCGGACTGGATTTTGCGGTGACGGCTATGTTTTTAGCGCTGCTGGTTCTTCAACTGGAACATGTTGTGCCGGCGAAGCTTAAACATTATGTATCACTCATGATCTATATGGTGATTGCCATGGTTGTTTTTTCTTTCTTTATGCCGTCTCATCTTGCGGTCATCATATCAACGGTTATCGTAGCCACAATCGGGGTGGTGACGGATAAATGAGTGTCAATATATACATCTTGATGGTGATTATCGGCTGTGCGCTGGTCACGATGATTCCCCGCGTCATTCCCTTTTTAGTTGTTCGAAATATCACTTTGCCGAAGCCCGTGCTCAAGTGGCTTTCCTATGTGCCGGTCTGTATATTGACAGCACTTGTCGTAAAGGATTGTATGATTCAGTCAAATGATACTCTTCAATTGAATTGGCCCGCAGCCGTTATCTTGATCCCGACTCTCTTGATTGCGATGAAAACGAAAAGTTTATCCATTACTGTGATCACCGGCGTTCTTCTTATGGCGGGTTTGCGATTATGGGCATAAAACAAGAGGATCGGCACTTACTTGATCAGGGCAGAAGACCCTGATTTTTTTGTGTCTTTCGTTCAAGCTTTAAGCGGCTTTCACAGACTGAAAGTTATGATACAATATACAAATGTTTTTATAGCTTCAATCTATCGTTGAAGTTGACATCTTACATAAGGGACTAGGTTGAAGGGAAGGTTTGATAACATGCTGCAAAACCCAACTGGAAAAGAACGCTTGGCATTGGCGTTTCTGCTCGGCATGCTTGCTATATTGGGCCCGCTTAATATCGATATGTATTTGCCAAGTTTTCCTGAAATCGCGAATGATTTATCAGCAAGCGCTTCACTTGTACAGTTAAGTTTAACAGCCTGTCTGGTCGGGCTTACCATCGGCCAGCTGATTGTCGGGCCGGTCAGTGATGCGCAGGGAAGACGGAAGCCGCTATTAATCTGTATTTTTTTATTTGCGCTATCTTCTCTGTTTTGTGCGCTGTCGCCCAATATTACAACATTAGTGGCTGCGCGTTTTTTACAGGGGTTCACAGCTTCAGCAGGGCTTGTGCTGTCTCGCGCCATCGTCCGCGATGTGTTTACCGGAAGAGAGCTTTCTAAATTTTTCTCACTGTTAATGGTCATTACAGCAGTTGCGCCAATGGTAGCACCTATGACAGGCGGCGCCATTTTGCTTTTGCCATTTGCAACGTGGCATACGATTTTTCACTTGTTAACGATCATCGGATTTTTACTTGTTCTTTTGATTGCATTTAGACTAAAAGAAACGCTGCCGCCGGAAAAAAGGATTCCAAGCTCAATCGGAACATCTGTCAAAACGATGGGCAGTCTGCTGAAGGATCGGTCCTTTATGGGGTACGCGTTAACTGTTGGGTTTATACATGGAGGAAGCTTTGCATATGTGTCCGGTACCCCATTTGTATACCAGGGTATTTACGGGGTGTCGCCGCAGGTGTTTAGTATTCTGTTTGGCATTAACGGCCTGGCGATTATATCGGGCAGCTTTATGATCGGGCGCTTTGGCGGAATCATCCATGAAAAAAAACTGCTTCGCATAGCGGTCATTACAGCTATGATTGCGACGGCTGTGCTTTTGACTATGACCATGATTCACGGCCCTCTGGCCACACTAGTCATATCCATCTTCATTTACATGATTACAATTGGCATGGTTTTGACCAGCACGTTTACGCTGGCCATGGAGAAGCAGGGGCACCGAGCCGGAAGCGCAAGCGCGCTGCTCGGCATGCTGCCGCTTCTCCTCGGATCGATCGTCTCCCCGTTTGTAGGCATTAATGAAACGACTGCCATTCCAATGGGAGCGATCATGTTTGTGACAGCGGTCATCGGCTCGCTGGCGTTTTTTGGATTAACGAAAGAACGAGCGGAGCAAAAAACCTGACATGGCGTCAGGTTTTTTGTTTTAGTTAGAATAATAACAGCAGGCCCGCAATCGCCGGAGTCAAGAAGATGGCCGATTTCAGAACCACCTTTGGCATAAGGTTGGTGAATTTCGCACCTACATAGGCACCGCACATCGTGCCGACCAAGACTTTGATCAGCAGTATATAATCGACAAAACCTTCTGTAATGTATCCGATTCCTCCACCTACAGCGAGGGGAATGATCACAAGCATCGTCGTTCCGACAGAATGGCGAATAGACAGGTTCAGCATGATCATTAAACCGATTTGAATAAAAGGCGCCGACCCTATGCCGAATGTGCCGGAAAGAACGCCGGAAACAATTCCTAAGATGACCGCTCTCGTATACGTTGAAAGATGGCTCTGATTCATTTGAGCCTTCTCTTTTAAAAGAAACAATCTGATTAAAATGAGAATCGCTGATAAAAACAACATTCCCGCCGTCAAATAATGAAGCAAATCAGCCGGAATGAACGATGTCAGTTTGGCGCCGAAAAATGAGCCGACCGCAGCAAAGCATCCGACTATTAAGCCGATTTTCATTTGAATGTTGCCTTCACGATAGTGGCTGTATGCCCCTGATAAGCTGGTGAAAGCCATCCCGGCGAGGGAAGTGCCTAAAGCCGTATGAATAGGAACATGGAAAAGAAGAGTTAAAAGTGCAATGACAAAGCCTGCACCCCCGGCACCTATAAAGCCTAAAATAATCCCGAGAAGAAACATAACAAGAATAATGAGCATATTTTTTCCTCCATTGAAAAGGTCTAAAAATGTAATAAGTGCTATTCTGGCGGAGGTATGGTGTTCTATTGACGATGAAAAAACATGCCGATTTTTCAGTTGTCAGTAGTCCGTCGACCGTCGTTCAGCAAACATATCGTACCCCGAATTCTGAGATTTGACAAGGCAGTTTATTGCTTCCCATTACCATCTGTTATATGATTTTCATGAAGAAAAGCCCATGAATATATTCAAAAGAGGTATTATATATGGACGATTTTAAATTAGACAAACCGACTCCTTACTACCTGCAATTTTATAACCAACTGAAAAAAATGATCTTCAACGGAACTTTTAAGCCGGGGGAACGGATAAACGAAACCCAGCTGGCGAAAAGCTTTGGTGTCAGCCGCTCTCCAATAAGGGAAGCCATGCGGCTGCTTGAAAAAGACGGTTTGTTAAAAGCAGATGACCGAAATGGATTTTCTATTACGTCGTTAACGGCAAAAGATGTAGATGAGATTTATAAAATCAGAATTCCGCTGGAGCAGCTGGCAGTTGAGTTAGTCATAGACGAAGCGGATGAGGAAGAGCTTGCCATTCTTGAAAAACAGCTTGAAGAAACAGAAAAAGCCATTCACAACGGAATGGAAGATACGGAAATCATCAGTTTAAACCAAAAGTTTCATGAGCTGCTTGTCGATTTTAGCCATAACAAACATTTGAACAATTTGCTTGAGCATGTAAATGATCTGATTCACTTTTGCAGAATCCTTAATTATACTGGCGACCACCGTGCAGAAACGATACTGAGTGAACACCGCAAAATATTTGAAGAAGTGAAAAAGAAAAACAAAAAAGCAGCCAAACAGTATGTGGAGGCTCATTTCAATCATGACTGTGAGCACTTGAAGCATGTGCTTGAAGAAAGAAAAGAGAATTGATTATTGTGTGATCCGTCCCAAGGGGAATCTTGCCCCTTGGTTTTTTTGCGCTCACTAACATATATAAGGGATTATGGTAATAAGATTTTATGATAGATTGACTAACGAATAATGGGGGTTACACATGTTTATCCATATCGTCCGGCCTGGTGATTCTTTGTTTTCCATAGGCAGAAGATACGATGCTGCTGTTGATCAAATCCGGGGTGTGAATGGGTTAGACGAAACGAATATCGTGCCGGGGCAGGCTCTGCTAATCCCTCTTTATGTATATACAGTGCAGCCGGGAGACACGCTGACCGCCATTGCGGAAAAAGCGTTTGTTCCATTAGAGCGACTGCGGGCCGCAAACCCGGGCATCAGCCCAAATGCTTTGCAAGTCGGAGCAAAAATAACGATCCCTTCTATCTCAAATTACATTGCGGGGACGCTGAGTTTTTATGTGCTCCGAAATCCTGATCTCGATCGGGAGTTAATTAATGACTTTGCGCCATACTCGTCTTCGATTTCGATTTTCGAATACCATATTGCACCTAATGGCGACATTGCAAACCAATTAAATGATAAGGCCGCGATTGAGACAACATGGCAAAGACGAGTCACACCGCTGGCAACGATCACGAATCTCACATCAGAAGGCTTCAGTACGGAGATCGTTCACCAAGTCCTGAACAACCCGACAGCGAGAACCAATCTGGTTAACAATATTTATTATTTAGTTTCCACAAGAGGATATGGGGGGGTGACAATCGATTTTGAACAGGTAAGCGCCGCGGATCGTGATCTATTTACCGGGTTTTTACGTCAGCTGAGAGACCGCCTTCAGGCAGGAGGGTATGTGCTGACGATAGCTGTTCCGGCAAAAACAAGCGATCAGATCCCATGGCTGAGAGGCTACGATTACGGAGGGATTGGAGCAGTTGTCGATTATATGTTTATTATGGCTTATGATTGGCATCATGCAGGAAGTGAGCCGGGCCCGGTAGCGCCGATTACTGAGATCAGGAGAACCATTGAGTTTGCGATTGCGCAGGTGCCGCGCAGAAAAATCATCATCGGAGTCCCTCTTTATGGGTACGACTGGATCATCCCGTACCAGCCGGGAACTGTTGCTTCAGCCATTTCAAATCAAAACGCAATCGAAAGAGCGATGAGGTACCAAACGCCGATCCAATATTCAGCCGAATATCAATCACCTTTTTACCGGTACAGTGATCAAGAAGGGCGGACGCATGAGGTATGGTTTGAAGATGTCAGAAGCATGAGCCGGAAAATGCTGATCGTCCGGGAATACGGATTGCAAGCTATAGGCGCTTGGCAGTTAACCTTGGGTTTCACGCCAGGCCCATGGCTCTTGCGGAAATTTTTTACGATCAGAAAGGTATAAAAAAAGACACCAAAGCCAGGTGTCTTTTCAGGTTTTAGACAAGAGACGCAGAATAATTCAATCATTTGTCCCTTGCATGGCGTTCCGTCCCCATTTTACGATTAGTAGTAGTCTGATCAAACAAAGCGTGTGAGAGGGAGTAGTCAAAATGAAAACAGTATTGATTTTAAATTTCCCCGCGGAAGGCCATGTGAACCCTACTTTAGGCATCACAAAAGCATTTTCCGAAAAGGGGTATGACGTCCATTATATTTCAACTGAAAAATATAAAAAACGATTAGAAGCGGCGGGAGCAACTGTCCATCTACATCAGGATCTGCTGCGAACAACACCTATTCAAATCGCTTCACCCAATGGAATTCTTGAGTTTCTTAAAATCCATATCAAAACCTCGCTGGATATTTTACATATTGTGAAAGACTTATCTAAGAGTATTCAATTTGATTTTGTTTATTATGATAAATTCGGCGCGGGGGAATTGGTGAGGGATTTCTTAGATATTCCTGGAGTCTCTTCATCGGCGTCCTTCCTGTTTGGCGAAGAGCATCTGAAAATCCTGCCTCTGCATCCGGAATCCGGAGCGCCGCTTGAATTGGATCAAGAGTGCGAAGACCTTTTGGCAAAAATGAAAGAAACGTACGGTGTTGCCCCGAAAAACATGGTGCAATTCATGAACAATAAAGGGGAATTAAATGTAGTGTATACAAGCCGTTATTTTCAGCCGGAAAGCGATCGCTTTGGGGATGACTGTCTGTTTATCGGTCCCAGCTTTCCAAAGAGAGCGGAAAAAACAGATTTCCCGATTGAACAGTTAAAAGATGAAAAGGTCATTTATATCTCAATG
The DNA here is from genome assembly GCF_036765095.1 of Bacillus sp. 0209A. Lineage (NCBI taxonomy): Bacteria > Bacillati > Bacillota > Bacilli > Caryophanales > Bacillaceae > Bacillus > Bacillus sp. 0209A. The sequence goes on along the minus strand of NZ_JBAIZV010000005.1, from coordinate 15,116 downwards.
GGAACTGTTCTGGACAATACGGAAGAATTCTTCAATCACTGTATAGATGCATTTTCCGGCTTCAACGGAAAAGTCGTCATCGCTGCCGGGGAAAAAGCGGATCTGACCAAACTAAAGCAGGCGCCGGAAAACTTTATCATCGCCCCGTATGTCCCTCAGCTTGAAGTGCTGGAGCAAGCTGATGTTTTTATTACACACGGCGGAATGAACAGCGTAAATGAAGGCATTCATTTCAATGTGCCTCTGGTTGTAATGCCCCATGACAAGGATCAGCCGATGGTGGCGCAGCGTCTCTCGGAACTCCATGCAGGCTATGTCATTTCTAAAGATGACGTCGATGTACAAAAATTAAAACAGGGCGTAGATGAGGTTATGCATCACGATCAATATACGGAAGGCATTCAAAAAATCAATCAAAGCTTCCAAGAGTGTATGGACATGGATGAAGTGATGGAGCGGATTGATGAATTGATTGGTCAAAAAAACAAATAAACAACAAACTCCCGTACCTGGTACGGGAGTTCGTCATTTAAAACTCGATTTTGATCTTTTGAGCATCACTGATTTTCTGATGGTTGTGGTCAAAGACGTCACTTGTTGTGATTTCGATCCACTTGATCTCTTTTTCTTTCTTCTTATCATCAGCATCTTCATCATGAGCATGGCCGCTTGATGCATTTACAATAAATCCGAGATTTCCGGACTTTTCTGCTCCGCCTTCCAATTCGCCATTCAACTCTTCAAGATAAATATCTTTGTTCCAATCAAAGGTTTCCCCTGTATTTGTTTTCATCAAGGCAACCGGCGCAACATTTACTTTTTTTGAAGATGTGTTCTTGATGTCAACGAAGACCTTAACGAAATCAAACTCTTCATCGTGTGTTAATACATGAAAATAATCAATCATGCTGTAGTCCGGGCGCAAGTGGATCAGCTTCATTTCTTTTACTGTTAACTCCACGTCGCCAATCTTATAGGTTTGATTCACTTGCTTGATATTCTTTAAAACAGCTTTTCCCTTGTCATCAGAAAACGTTTGGCCCGCCTTCATCAAAGATCGGTCATCGGTGACTTGTGAATTGGGCTGATAATCATCTCTGCTGTCTTTTTGAGATGACGTGCTTTGCGGTGTGGCTTTTACCGCTTGCTCCTCGCCCGCATTTTGTTTTTCTGTATTGACGTTTGATGAGCAGCCCGCAAGCATGACGATAAAAACAGCAATCGAAATAATTCCTCTCATCATGATTCCTCCATTAAAAAGAGAGCCCGTTACTTCATACAAGCAACGGGGCACCTTGTATTCTTTTACTTATCGTTAATCTTAATCTTGTATTGTAAAGCGCTGAAAACTTTTTTCGCGATTTCAGTATTATCAATTTGGCCTGCAAAATCATCGCTTGACGGCCCGTACGCGTAGACGGGAACATCTTCACCAGTATGTCCGCCTGTTGTCCATCCAGTGTGGGAGCGTTTATTGAAAATCTCCTCAATCGCGTTATCGATTTCAAGTACTTCTTTCGTTTTTGCGGCTTTTTCAACAGATTGAATTTCTGATTTAGTTAAAGCCAATTTCTTTTGGTCAATATACGTTTTTAATGTTTTTTCAACACCTGCGCCGTCAGCGATTTTTTCTGCCATAAAATCGGGTGTGCGCTTTGCGGCTTTAATAGGTTCACTGAACCAGTTGTAGATGCCGTCCGCACCGATTGAGTATCCGCCTGTGGAGTGGTCAGCCGTTGCGACAACCAATGTGTGTTTGTCTTTTTTGGCGAAATCAATAGCCGCCTTAAAAGCTTGTTCAAAGTCTTCCATCTCACTCATGGCGGCGACGATATCATTGTCATGTCCCGCCCAGTCAATCTGGCTGCCTTCGACCATGAGGAAGAAACCGTCTTTATCCTTGCTTAATTTTTTAATCGCAGTGTTTGTCATATCTTTTAATGAAGGGATATCCTTCGTACGGTCCATCATTTTAGGCAGGCCGCCGTCAGCGAATAGGCCGAGAACTTGGCTGTCTTTATTTCTAAGCATGCTCTTGCGGTCATCCACATAGCTGTAACCCGCTTTTTTGAATTCCTTGATTAAATCGCGGTCCTTGCGGTCAAAATTGCTTTTTCCTCCGCCAAGAAGCACATCAATTTTGTGCTTGCCGTTTACCATTTCATCAAAATAATCATCGGCAATCGAATTCATGTTTTTCCGGCTGTGATCGTGGGAACCGAAAGAGGCGGGAGTGGCGTGTGTAATTTCTGAAGTAGCCACAAGGCCTGTTGATTTTCCTTTTTCTTTCGCTGCTTCAAGAACCGTCTTGACCTCTGACCCGTCGTTATCCACCGCAATCGCATTGTTATATGTTTTCACTCCAGCTGACATAGCCGTTGCCGCAGCTGCAGAATCTGTTACGTTTTGTTCTGGATCTTCAGGGTAAGTCGTTTGCTGGCCGACAAGGTATTGATCAAAAGCGGTAGGCTCTACAAACTTTGTCTTTTTATTATCCTTTAAGTAACGATAAGCGGACGTATACGACACACCCATACCATCACCAATCAGTACGATCACATTCTTAATTTCGTCTTGATTCCCCTTTTTCTTTTCCTTGGCGCTGGCTTCAGGCACACTGCCTCCGGCTAAGCTGCTGAACGCAATACATGATAAAACCGCGATAGGCAGTAATTTCTTCGGGAATTTTTTCAACTGGATAACCTCCTATAATATATGATCTCAATGACAACCCCATTATATTTTTTAAGTGTTAAGCAAGTATTAATCGATTATAAAGATTAGATTTACAAGAATAAGAGAGTGGGGGACAATGGGGGGCCTTCAGGCTGAGTGAGGATGAGCATATAGAAAAGCTGGATGCCGGGGACAAGGGGGATCAAGAGACTGGGAGATATGACAATTTACAAAAAGAAAGCAGGGACCTCTATAAAAATCCCTGCTTTTATTTAATGATCAAACAAGGTCTTTTCATTAAGGGAAAACTGACTCGCAGTATAATGATCACCTTGCTTCCATTTCACTTCAACCGTAATATCATGGCCTTCAAGCTCATGTTCATCTAATCGCTCCAAAAAAGAAACGGACTTCTCTTTTGCGCTTCCATCGCGGGAAGTGCCGCCGGAATAATCTCGGATGGGGATTTCTGTATCAGAATTCAGCAGAACCTCATCATCTTTTTTTACAATCAGAGATTCCACATAAGTGTTGTCAGCTTTAGCCGTATCACCGATCCAATAAAGATTGCCGCTGTATTCGTTAAGGGCATCTTCATTTTTGGTAAAAACAGCTTCCCAATTCCGATCTTTGCTTTCTCCCCGCCAATTCGGATATTCCAATCGCAGATGATGAATAAGCTGATACGAAAAAAAGATCAAGCAGAAAACCAATAATAGGGATGCCGTGAAAATGAGAGGGTATTTATAAAGACTGGACATAATAAACTCCTATTCGTTTAATTAATTACCTTTGAAAAAAGAATTTCATCCCGGATCAAAATGCCGTTTTCTTCGGTTTGAGCCGCCTCGCTTTTTCAACTGCGTTTGGAAACAATGCGGCAAATTGATAGCCCCTCTTTTGATAAAACGCCATCGGGTACATTATCGTTCGTTGTGATAAGCTTTAGCCATCTTTTCAACCTGCAGCAGTAAAGCTGAGCCGATCCCATTCTTTTCAATAATATTATCTAAATATACAATATATAACGATAAGAAAATAAATATTGAGGTGACGGTATGGAAATCAACGATGTCATTTACGGGCGGCATCATATAGACGGAGTGCTGGAAGAGCTTATCAAAAGCTCGCCGGTGCAACGATTAAAAGGAATCTATCAAGGCGGAGCAAGCTTTTTAGTCAATCAAAAGTGGAATGTGACCCGGTATGAGCACTCCATCGGCGTGATGCTCCTCATCAAAAAGCTTGGAGGAACAATAGAGGAACAGATTGCAGGCCTGCTCCACGATGTGTCACACACCGCTTTTTCTCATGTAATCGATGTTGTCTTTGAAAATGAAGAGGAAGATTATCATGAAAACATCTTTCAACAAGTCATTGTTCACTCTGAGATCCCGGGTATTCTAAAAAAACACGGTTATGAAGCCGAAGAACTTTTATCAGACGATACGAGATGGACATTGCTGGAACAGCCCGCTCCGGAGCTTTGTGCCGATCGGATAGACTATACGCTGCGCGACATGTACCGATATGGACACATTAGCCTGCTCGAAGCGCAAAGCTTTTTAGATCATCTTATTGTGAGAAACGGAAAGACGTTTCCGGATGGTATCGAAGCCGCCGAATGGTTTGTCGGGGTGTATTACATGGAAGTGATTGATTTCTTTTTGAATCCTGTGAATGTATATGGCTATGAATACTTAGCAAGAACGTTGAAGGCTGCGCTGCGGCACAATATCATATCCGCAGAAGATCTGCTAAAAACGGATCAAGAGGTACTCCACATTCTGCATGCATCAAAACATGAAGAAGTAATCAGCTTGCTTAAACATATTCATCCCGGCATCCAAGTAAAAGAAGATGACATCCAGTACGATTTCCATCAAAAGAAGAAAATGCGTCTCATCGATCCATCCATTTTTCATGAAGATGAATGGATCAAAGCCTCAGACGTTTCTGAAAAGGTGAGAAAGATGGGGAAGGCGGCTTATCAAAAAGCAAAAAAAGGTGTGTATATAAAAGTGTTGCATCACTAGTTGCCGCGTGACAGCGGCTTTTTTCATGTTTGGCTATGTAAATCAAGGGGAATAGGACAAACTGTGGGATCGTTTTATGAGAATATCAGCGTATTTACATACCGTTCGGGGGTATAGTATTATCGAAAGGACATATTTGCTTGCAGTTATTCGTTTTATTGTCTGCTGGCAAAAATAACAGTAAAAAATGAAGCAAAGGAGAATGAACATGAAACTCTCTAAAAAAGCACTGGGAATCCTGATGTTATCTCTTGTTTTTGTTTTATCAGCATGCGGCAATAACAATAGCACAAAAGAAAATAAACATGAAAATCATTCAGATTCATCATCACATGAAGAAATGGACCATTCCGGATCAGCTGACGTACCAGAGGGATTACAGGAATCTAAAAATCCGAAATATAAAGTAGGCAGCCAAGTGATCATCAATGCATCTCATATGAAAGGCATGAAAGGTGCCGAAGCTACAGTGACAGGCGCCTATGACACAACGGCGTATGTTGTCTCTTACACTCCGACAAACGGAGGACAGCGTGTAGATCATCACAAATGGGTGATCCAAGAAGAAATCAAAGATGCGGGAGAGAAAACTTTAAACCCCGGAGATCAGGTGATCTTAGAGGCTTCTCATATGAAAGGCATGAAGGGAGCAACAGCCGAGATCGATTCCGCCGAAAAAACAACCGTATACATGGTTGACTATACATCGACAACTAGCGGTGAAAAAGTGAAAAACCACAAATGGGTCACCGAAGACGAGCTTTCAGCTAAATCATAAAAAATCCTCCTTTTACAAGGAGGATTTTCAGCGTGTCGACAAACCCTAGCATTCGTTGTCAAGCCTGTGCGTTGGTGCTCACGAATTAGGACATTCGCTCCGCTCCAATGCTCGCCTTTCCTAGACTTCAAGGGTTTTCAACCACGCTGAAAAGATGACAAAATCCTAAAACTAAACCGTTTTAGGATTTTGTCAACAATCTGAAATCCTCTTTTTACAAGGAGGATTTTTTTGCTGTCTGGACAGGTCTTGTTAAAGAAATTAAGGCAAACAGGACAGCGATAATGACAATCGATCCGCCGCACCAGGCCGTTGAGACAACACTATCCGTCTGATTCAAAACAACACCGCCAATGGCTGAGCCAAGGGCAATTCCGACTTGGAGAGCAGACGTATTAAAGCTTTGCTGAATGTCAGACGAATCTGGCGCAATTTCTATCAAATAGCTTTGCTGAGCCGGGGCGAGGCTCCAGCTCAGAAGTCCCCAAATCACCATGACAGGCAAAAAGAAAATCATAGATGACGTTGACAGCGGCAGTAAGAACATAATGATGGCGAAGGAACCGGTCACCAGCAAAATGCTCTTAAACGAACCAAGCCGGTCAGAAAGCGCTCCTCCGAAAGGACCTCCGCACACAGCAGATATCCCGAAAAGGAAATAACAAATGCTGACCCAGAAAGAGCCCAGGTGAAGAGTTTCTTCCAAAAACGGCGCAAAGTAGGCGTATAGCGTGTAGTGCCCCGCTAAAGTAAACATCGTGACAAGGTGTGAACTCGCGATTTTCAGATTGCCAATCGTCTTGAGTTGATCTCGGAAAGGTATCATTTTTTCCGTCGGTATCTTTTCAAAGAAGATTGAAATAACCAGCATGGAGACTAGCGCCAAAAGTCCAATGCCAAGGAATAAAATGCGCCATCCAAAGGAATCACTGATTAAGATTCCGAGCGGCACACCTAATGCGATAGCAGAACTGAATCCCATAAAAATAATGCCGATTGCGCGCGCTCTGTATTCAGGCGCTACAATTTTCGGGGCAATCGTTAAGGAAAGTACAACAATCAGCCCCGTACTCATCGCAGCCAATACCCTTGACACCATCAGCGTTGCAAAATTAGGGCTGAAATAGGCCACAAGATTGCTAAGGAAGAAAACAAATAAGGAAATTAAATATAAACGCTTCCGCTCAATCTTCGCAGTCAATGCCAAAAGCAGAGGCCCTGACACTGCATAGCCAAGCGCAAACACACTGATCAGCTGCCCGGCTGAGACAATGGAAATATCTAAATCATTTGCGATCTGAGGAAGAATTCCTCCCACAATTAACTCAACCAATCCGACTGCAATTGTAGAAGCTGCAAGCAGGAAAACTTTAAAATTCATAACAAACTCCTTTACTAAAATGTTTTGACAAATAAAAAAATCCTGATTACAAAAAATGTCATAAACAATTTTTGTAATCAGGATTTTACGGTTCCTGGTAGACACCCTCAAACCATATTATTGAGGTTATACAAGTGATCATAGCTATTCAATTGATTCGTTTCTGTTGATGAGTGTAACACATTATGAATGAATCTTCCATAGAAAAATGTACAAGCGATGAACTGTACCAATATATGATTATATTTATTTTTTAAAAGTATAGACATTTAAAAAATAATGACTATAATAATGATTGTAAGCGTTTTAATCACAAGGGGGGATAGCAGTTGAAAAAAATATTACTTGCGTGCAGTTCAGGAATGTCCACCAGTTTATTGGTGACAAAAATGAAGGAATACGCACAATCCATCGGAGAGGAAGCAGAGATTTGGGCTGTCGGCCAAGATAAGGCGAAAGAAGACATGAGAAAAGCGGATGCCGTTTTGATCGGACCGCAAATGAGCTTTCTGAAAAGCGAACTGCAAAAAGAGGCGGATCAATACAATATTCGAGTTGAAGTTATTGACATGATGGCCTACGGAATGGCAGATGGCAAAAAAGCGTATGAGCAGGCAGTGTCATTAATGGAGAATCAATAATGGAGCACATAAAAATCACGGATTTAACAGACGAACAAATCAGTTTTCAGCTTATCCTGCACAGCGGGAATGCCCGCAGCTGCATCATACAATCACTGCGCGCCTACAAGGAAGGGAACAAGGAAGAGGCGGATGCCCTCATTGCCAAGGCGGAGCGGGATTTATCCGCGGCCCATGACATTCACTTTCAAATGATACAGAAAGAATCAGGCGGGGAAGCGGCGGATTTCTCCTTGCTGCTCATGCATTCGGAGGATCACCTGATGTCAACATTGACCATGAAAGAATTAGTGAAAGAACTGCTTGATCTCTTTCAAACAAAGAATCTATAAAAAATCGGGGTGGATAGGGTGTTCGAGAAAATCAGCCAATTCCTTGTTCCAATTGCAGGGAGGTTAAACAATAACCGCTATTTGCAAGTGCTGCGAGATGCGTTTATGCTGGCCTTCCCGCTTACGATATTCGGATCCATTTTTGTGGTGTTAACGAACTTGCCGTTCTTAAACAAAATTATGAATGCGTCAATGCTTACATCGTTTCAGTCTCAATTCGGCATTGCCTCCACGGCGACTATGGGCATTATGTCTGTCTTTGTCGTGTTCGGGATAGGCTATTACCTGTCAAAAAGCTATCAAGTCGAAGCCGTATTTGGGGGCGCGATCGCTTTGGTGTCCTTTTTGCTCTTAACGCCTTTTATCGTTCAACCGGAAACAGGGGATGCCATTACAGGGGTTATCCCGGTCGATCGTCTCGGTGCAAAAGGGATGTTTCTTGGTATGATTACGGCATTTCTTTCTGCTGAAGTCTACAGAAGAATCGTTCAAAAAAACCTGACGATCAAAATGCCTGCGGGTGTTCCGCCTGCTGTGGCAAAATCATTCGCCGCACTTATTCCGGCATTTATTACATTGACCGTGTTTTTGCTGATTAACGTTCTGGTGACGCAGCTATTTAAAACAAATATGCACGACGTCATTTATCATGCGATTCAGGCTCCGCTTGTCGGACTTGGAAGCGGTATCATTCCGACGCTGATTGCCGTGTTTTTCATTCAAATCCTTTGGTTTTTCGGGCTGCACGGACAGATTATTATCAACTCCGTGATGGACCCGATTTGGAATACACTGCAGGTAGAAAACCTTTCTGCTTACACGGCGGGAAAAGAAATCCCTCATATTATTTCAAAACCGTTTATGGAGATTTATACAGTAGGCATGGGCGGAACCGGGATGACGCTTGCGATTGTCTTTACCATTCTCATATTCATGAAAAGCAGGCAGATGAAACAAGTATCAAAACTTGGCCTTGCTCCCGGTATTTTTAACGTAAACGAACCAATTATCTTCGGGCTTCCGATTGTCATGAATCCGATCATTATTGTGCCTTGGGTTTTGGCGCCGATGGTTGTTACGCTCGTCACCTATCTGGCCATGTCAGCGGGGCTCGTTCCGCCTCCGACTGGTGTTACGGTGCCGTGGACGGTTCCTTTATTCATTAATGGCATCATGGCGACGAACTCGATCATGGGGGGCGTGATGCAGCTTGTCAATCTGCTGATTGTCTTCGTGATTTGGTTTCCGTTCCTAAAAGCAATGGATAAATTAAATCTGGCAAAAGAAAAAGAACAGGCTGTCCAGGAAACAGCTGCTCAGCAAAATGATAACAGTATCAAAATGTGACATAAGGGGAGAGAGACTTGGCACAAACAGAACAATATCGTTTTCCAAAAGATTTTTGGTGGGGGTCATCCGCTTCAGCAACACAAACGGAGGGTGCCGCCGATAGAGACGGAAAAGGGCAGAATATATGGGATTACTGGTTTGAAAAAGAACCGCATCGCTTTTTTGATCATGTCGGGCCCGCAGCGACATCTCAATTTTACGACAATTATAAAGAAGATATCAGGCTGATGAAGGAGCTTGGCCACAACTCGTTCCGGATGTCGATTTCCTGGTCGCGTTTAATACCGGATGGAACAGGAGAGGTCAATGCCAAAGCTGAAGATTTCTATAAGAGAGTCATTGATGAGCTGATCGCGAACGGAATAGAGCCTTTTGTCAATTTGTTTCATTTCGATATGCCGATGGAGCTTCAAAAAATCGGCGGCTGGGTAAACAGAGAAACGGTTGACGCTTATGAAAACTATGCGAGAACGTGTTTTCGTTTATTTGGAGACCGGGTGAAAAAATGGTTCACGCATAATGAACCGATCGTCCCCGTAGAAGGCGGATACTTATATGATTTCCATTATCCAAACAAGGTCGATTTTAAAGAGGCTGTCCAGGTCGGTTTTCATACGATGCTATCGAGTGCACGTGCGATTCAGGCTTACAAGGGGATGAAGCAGGACGGAAAAATCGGCATCATTTTAAATTTGACACCGTCCTATCCGAGAAGCAGCCATCCGGCGGATGTGAAAGCGGGAGAAATAGCAGACGCGTTTTTTAACAGATCCTTTTTAGACCCATCTGTTAAAGGAGAATTTCCAAAAGAGCTGGTTGACATTTTAAAGAGCGAAGGCTTTGTTCCTGACTATAAGAAAGAAGATCTTGAGGTCATCAAACACAATACGGTTGATCTGTTGGGGGTGAATTATTACCAGCCGAGACGTGTAAAAGCAAAAGAACATCTTCCGAACCCCGACTCTCCTTTTTTGCCGGACAGGTATTTTGACCCTTACGTCATGCCGGGCCGCAAAATGAATCCGCATCGCGGCTGGGAGATCTACGAAAAAGGCGTTTATGATATTTTGATCAATCTAAAAGAAAACTACGGGAACATCGAGTGCTTTATTTCTGAAAACGGCATGGGGGTCGAAGGCGAGGAACGCTTCAAGGATGAGCAAGGCATCATTCAAGATAATTACCGGATTGAATTTATAAAAGAACACCTTAAATGGATTCACCGCGCCATACAGGAAGGGTCAAACGTAAAAGGCTATCACCTATGGACGTTTATGGACAACTGGTCTTGGACCAATGCTTATAAAAACCGATATGGGTTTGTATCAGTCAATCTCGAGAAAGACGGGGAAAGGACCATCAAAAAAAGCGGAAAATGGTTCAAGGAGATTGTTGAGCAAAACGGTTTCTAAATTTACAGATCTTCCGGCAATTATCATGATGATTAGAGTCCACGATCAGCCGCAACATTGATGAAATAGGCAAAAGAACTTATGATATCCGTAAAAGCTTATGTGATATCAAACTCTAACAGCTGCCGGAGGAGACCAATGAATAAATACGAAATCATTGCAAATGAAATGAGAAATAGAATCAAAAATAACGTCTATCCGATCGATCAGCCGATTCCCGATGAAGTATCTCTTGCGAAAGAGTTCAACTCAAGCCGCATGACGATGAAAAGAGCTTTGGATAATTTAGTTGCCGAAGGGCTGCTGTTCAGAAAACGAGGGCATGGCACGTTTATTATTCAATCAGCGATACAGGATGACCATGTCCATGTGGTCAGCAATGAAATCCTCGGATTGACCAACTTGCTGAAAGATAAGAAAATCAAAAGCAAGGTCATTCAGTTTGAAGTGCAATTTCCCACAGAGGAAGTGGCCGCCCATTTGTCTATTGATCAGAAAACACCTGTTTATTATGTCGTACGGCTGCGGATTGTAGAGGGCGAGCCCTATGTATTGGAAAAAACATATATGCCGACTCATTTAATACCGGGCATTAATGACGATGTCCTTCATGATTCGATCTACAACCACATCACAAACGAGCTGCAGCTCAAAATCGCCGGAACACACCGGAAAATCAGAGCCTGCAAATCTGATCATATTGACCAGCAGCATCTGGGCTGCAAAAAGGATGATCCAATTCTGGAAGTCGAACATGTGGGCTTCTTAGATAACGGCATTCCATTTGAATATTCCTTTTCCCGTCATCGTCATGACAAATTTGTCGTCACTTCGGTAAACATACGGCGCTGATCGCGGAGATAACAAGGAGGCCATCTGAATGCTTGGCGGTATTGAAGCAGGCGGCACAAAGTTTATTTGTGCCGTCGGTAAAGAAGATGGAACGATCATTGACCGAGTTGAGATCCCTACAACGATGCCGGATGAAACGATAGAGAAAGTGATTCAATATTTTCGCCAATTCTCATTACAGGCTATCGGCATCGGTTCCTTTGGTCCCGTTGATACCGATAAAACCAGTAAAACATACGGAACCATTATGGCCACGCCGAAAGACGGATGGAGACACTATCCCTTTTTGCAAACCGTTAAAAATGAAATGAAAATCCCAGTCGGATTTCATACGGATGTCAACGCTGCGGCGCTGGGTGAATTCCTTTTCGGTGAAGCGAAGGGCCTAGACAGCTGCCTGTATATAACGATTGGAACTGGCATTGGTGCAGGAGCAATTGTAGAGGGCCGGCTCCTTCAGGGGCTGTCACATCCAGAGATGGGCCATATTTATATCCGGCGGCACCCGGATGATGTATACCAAGGGAAGTGCCCGTATCATAAGGATTGCTTTGAAGGCCTGGCTTCTGGTCCCGCCATAGAAGCGCGCTGGGGAAAAAAAGCTGCTGATTTATCAGATATAACCCAAGTTTGGGAACTGGAAGGGTACTATATTGCCCAAGCGCTGTCTCAATATATTTTGATCCTTGCGCCTGAAAAAATCATTCTTGGCGGCGGCGTGATGAATCAGCGACAGGTGTTTGCTTATATTTATCAATACGTACCGAAAATCATGAACAGTTATCTTGATTTTTCTGAATTGTCAGAAAGTATAAGTGATTATATTGTACCTCCATGTTTAGGCGGTAACGCCGGAATCATCGGCACGTTTGTTTTAGCGGATCAGGCCTTACAAGAAGCATCAGCATCCGGGGAGGTGCGGTCATGAAGCACCCTTTATTTTTGGAGCCTGTCTTTAAAGAAAGAATATGGGGAGGAACAAAGCTTCGTGACGCTTTCGGCTACGCGATCCCCTCGGAAAAAACAGGTGAGTGCTGGGCCGTTTCTGCACATGCCCATGGCTCGTCGGCTGTTAAAAACGGCCCGCTGGCAGGAAAGACACTTGACCAAGTATGGCAGGATCATCCGGAGATTTTCGGTTTTCCAGATGGAAGGGTTTTTCCTCTGTTGGTAAAGCTGCTGGACGCCAATATGGATCTCTCCGTGCAAGTACATCCTGATGATGATTATGCGATACTGCACGAAAACGGCGATCTCGGCAAAACGGAGTGCTGGTATATTATTGATTGCAAAGATGACGCCGAAATGATTTTGGGCCATCACGCAAGCACAAAGGAAGAGTTCAGACAAAGAATGGAAAGCGGCGATTGGAACGGGCTGCTGAGACGCCTCAAAATCAAGCCCGGAGATTTCTTTTATGTCCCAAGCGGTACGCTCCATGCTTTATGTGAGGGAACCCTTATCCTTGAAATCCAGCAAAACTCTGATACAACGTATCGCGTTTACGATTATGACCGCTGCGATGATAAAGGCCAAAAAAGAACTCTCCATATAGAAAAAGCCATGGAAGTCATAACGATACCGCATATTGATACAGTGCATACACCGGCAGTGAAAGAAGTCGGTAATGCCGTAATTACTGTTTATGTACAATCGGATGATTTCTCCGTGTACAAATGGAAGATTAGCGGCCGAGCTGTTTTTCTTTCTCATCAAACCTATTTGCTGGGGAGTGTCCTGAATGGATCAGGCCGAATCGTAAATAATGATATTCAGTATGAGTGTAATGCAGGCTCACACTTTATTCTGCCTGCGCATTTTGGCGAGTTTTCAATAGAAGGAACGTGTGAGTTGATAATATCTCATCCTTAATGAATGGGGGAATTGCATTGTTTAAGAAACATACGATTTGTTTGCTCATCTTATTTTTACTTGTGTCTGCTGCTTTGGCAAAACCAATTGAAGCGCATACTGTGCCGCCTGTTAATCCTAATGCACAGCAGACAACAAAAGAAGTAATGAATTGGCTTGCGCATCTGCCGAATCGAACAGAAAACAGAGCCCTTTCCGGAGCGTTTGGAGGCTATAGTCATGACACATTCTCTATGACTGAAGCTGAAAGAATTCGAAACGCTTCGGGACAATCACCTGCTATTTACGGCTGTGATTATGCCAGAGGATGGCTTGACACTGCAAATATTGAAGATTCGATAGATGTAAGCTGCAACAGAGATCTGCTATCGTATTGGAAAAGCGGGGGAATTCCGCAAATCAGTCTGCACCTGGCGAATCCGGCTTTTCAATCAGGACATTTTAAAACATCAATTACAAACGATCAGTATAAAAAAATATTAGATTCTTCAACAGTGGAAGGGAAGCGGCTGAATGCCATGCTCAGCAAAATTGCTGACGGACTTCAAGAACTGGAGAACCAAGGCGTGCCTGTTCTGTTCAGGCCGCTGCATGAAATGAACGGTGAATGGTTTTGGTGGGGACTTACTTCATATAATCAAAAGGATAATGAAAGAATCTCCCTCTATAAACAGCTCTATAAAAAAATCTATCATTATATGACCGACACAAGAGGACTTGACCATTTGCTTTGGGTTTACTCCCCCGATGCCAACCGAGATTTTAAAACCGATTTCTACCCGGGTGCGTCTTACGTGGATATTGTCGGATTAGATGCGTATTTTCAAGATGCCTATTCGATTAACGGATACGATCAGCTAACGGCGCTTAACAAACCATTCGCCTTTACAGAAGTTGGCCCTCAAACAGCAAACGGCAGCTTTGATTACAGCCTGTTGATCAATGCAATAAAACAAAAATATCCTAAAACCATTTACTTTCTGGCATGGAATGATGAGTGGAGCCCAGCTGCAAACAAGGGTGCTTCAGCTTTATATAACGACAGCTGGACACTTAATAAGGGAGAGATATGGAACGGTGATTCTTTAACGCCTATTGTTGAATGAATAGGAAGCATTGTACACTTTAAGAAGGTGCTCATGAATGTCTTGAGCATCTTCACACCCTGATCAGGCATTCATATCTATTTGTAAGATCAGATAAAGTATACATCTAACAAAGCGTGAAAGAATGAAATAAAAAAATGTAGAAAAGGTGTTGACCTAATAAAATACACATGGTATATTATTAAACGTCGCTGATGAACAGCACACAACAACACGAAAAACAAAAAAAGTTTTTCTAAGGTGTTTACAAGTTTTAAAAAACGTGTATAATAAGTGAAGTCGAATTAAAAAAGATTCGATTAACGAAAAAACATTCTTAAAAAACTTCTTGACTTCAACATCAAATGATAGTATGATAGTTAAGTCGCTTGATAAGCGCCCGTAGCTCAATTGGATAGAGCGTTTGACTACGGATCAAAAGGTTAGGGGTTCGACTCCTCTCGGGCGCGCCATTATAAAATACCACGCGGGTGTAGTTTAGTGGTAAAACCTCAGCCTTCCAAGCTGATGTCGTGAGTTCGATTCTCATCACCCGCTCCATTATTGAATGATCTTTGAAAACTAAACAAGACAAAACGTACCTGTTAATTCATTTTTTTATAAATCGCACAGCGATGTGCGTAGTCAGTCAAACTAGACCTGCACGACGCAGGTCACGCAGGTGTCATCGCAGGATGCGA
>NZ_JBAIZV010000004.1:0-351937 GCF_036765095.1 Bacillus sp. 0209A | reverse complement strand
TTGTAACTTAAATTAAATTATTATCATCGCGGGGTGGAGCAGTTCGGTAGCTCGTCGGGCTCATAACCCGAAGGTCGCAGGTTCAAATCCTGCCCCCGCAACCAAAATATATGGATGAAATAAGGAGTGCCCGAAGGGTGCAACTAAATAATCCTATACAAATATGGTCCGGTAGTTCAGTTGGTTAGAATGCCTGCCTGTCACGCAGGAGGTCGCGGGTTCGAGTCCCGTCCGGACCGCCATTTTTTATTAAACGAAACGATCATGTTTTCGTTTTTTTTGTGTTTTCTTTTACTGTAGCTTCTGCTTGGTGTCATAGCCAAGCTTTCTTTTATATCGGCAACATCTTGGATATTACAGCAAAATTCGATACACTAGGAAGAGTACATATAGGCTAAGCAGGTTGAAAGGGGGGCTTTGGTTCATGGATGAATTTGATTTGATACATAGCATTACTCCGCGGACCATTCACCATTCTTCCGTTGATGTAGGAATTGGTGATGATGCAGCGCTCTACACTGCGAAACATGGCGTTCAGGAAATTGTTTGTGTTGATACTATGGTAGAAGACGTGCATTTCAAATTACACTATTCCTCACCTAAAGATATCGGGTATAAGGCATTAGCCGTTAATATAAGTGATATTGCCGCAATGGGAGGCATTCCGAAATTTTATTTGGTATCACTTGCAGTACCTTCAAAATGGACGGAATCGGAAATTAAGGCGATGTATGAAGGTATGAATGAACTGGCGAAACTATATCATATGGATTTGATTGGCGGCGATACAGTCTCTACCTCTGACAAATTAGTTGTCACAGTCACTGTAATCGGGGAAGTTGAAAAGGGACAGGCTTGTTTGCGCAGCTTGGCAAGACCGAATGATATTGTGTTTGTAACCGGTGAAATCGGTTCTTCTGCAGCTGGACTTTCTTTATTGTTAGAAGAGATTGATCCCCAAAACTCAGCTATTGAAGCGGATTACTTTATCAACAGGCATAAACGGCCTCAGCCGAGAGTAAGCATCGGCAGATTATGCTCGAATGTTCAGCGGGCAGCTTTAAATGATATTAGTGACGGATTAGCAAGTGAATTAAATGAGATTGCGGAAGCCAGCTGTGTTTCAATTGAAATCGATGAAAGCATGCTGCCAGTCCATTCTGACTTGCCTAAGCTCCATCATAACTGGAAAGAGTGGGCTTTGTTTGGCGGTGAGGATTTTGAGCTGACAGGGACGGTTTCAAAGGAGGAATGGGAAGTGTTGAAGCAAGAGTGCGAAACACGTCAACTGCCCATTACAAAGATTGGTCATGTCAGAGAAAAAACTGAATCCAACGTGATCCTAAAAACAGATAAAACATCAAAGATCATAGAAAAAAAAGGATATAATCATTTTAAATAAGACGGGTGACTCGTGTGAAGCAATTAAAGTGGAGAACTGTAAATCCTGAAGATACAAAAGCGATTGCTAAGCTGACGGCATCGTTTGCTAAACCGGGAGACGTCCTGACATTAGAGGGCGATTTAGGGGCCGGAAAAACGACTTTTACGAAAGGTTTTGCGGAAGGACTTGGAATTACACGTGTTGTAAACAGTCCGACTTTTACAATTATAAAAGAATATAACGATGGCACACTTCCTCTTTATCATATGGATGTGTATAGAATGGAAGATGAAAGTGAGGATTTGGGACTTGACGAATATTTTCACGGACAAGGTGTCTGCCTCGTTGAATGGGCTCATTTAATTGAAGAGCAGCTTCCGAAGGAGCGACTGCAGATTGTCATTAAAAGAGCAGGCGATGATGAGCGGGAAATTACCTTTACTGCTGACGGGAATCGGTATGAAATGCTTTGTGAGGAGATAAGTGGACATGACAATATTAGCAATTGATACATCAAATTATACGTTGGGCATTGCGCTGCTTCGAGAAGACACCGTCATAGCAGAACACATTACATATTTGAAAAAGAACCACTCTGTAAGAGCGATGCCTGCTGTTCATTCATTACTGAAGGATTGTGAGATGACACCGCAGGATCTTTCTAAAATTGTGGTTGCGAAAGGACCTGGTTCATACACAGGAGTCAGGATTGGCGTGACGCTCGCAAAAACGCTTGCCTGGTCTTTACACATTCCGATTACTGCTGTATCAAGCCTTGAGGCGCTTGCGGCAAATGGACGGCATTTTGACGGGCTGATCAGCCCTATCTTTGATGCCAGACGTGGACAGGTGTATACAGGTCTGTATGAATACAAAAACGGGCTTTTGGTTCAAGTTGTTCCTGATCAAAATGTGATGCTGGCCGATTGGCTGGAGATGCTAAAAGAAAAAGAACGCCCTGTTTTGTTTTTAGGTCATGATACTTCCATTCACAAGCAGATGATAGAGGATGTGCTTGGACCAAAAGGAATCATTGGAGCTGCTGCTCAGCATAACCCGCGTCCTTCAGAATTGGGTTTTCTAGGGGCGGAAAAAGAAGCAGCTGATGTTCACGGCCTTGTCCCGGAATACTTGCGGCTGGCGGAAGCTGAAGCGAAATGGATTGAAAGTCAAAAGTAGGGTGATAGGATGAAAACAAAAGCAGCGGTTAGAAACATGCGGCATGATGATATTGATCACGTATACGAAATCGAAACATCCTCCTTTACGTCTCCGTGGACAAAGGATTCGTTTTACCATGAGCTGATGGAAAATCCGTATGCTCATTATCTCGTGATTGAAAAGAACGGCCATGTTGCTGGGTATTGCGGGATTTGGATTGTGATGGACGATGCGCAAATTACGAATATCGCGATCAAACCGGAGTATCGCGGCCAGTCTTTAGGAGAAACGCTTTTTCGCTCAGCGATGGAACTGTGCAAAGAAAAAGACGCAAGGCGGCTTTCGCTTGAAGTGAGGGTTTCTAATCATCCTGCTCAAGGTTTATATAAAAAGTTCGGGATGCAGCCCGGCGGAATAAGAAAGAACTATTATACTGATAACGGGGAAGATGCGTTAATTATGTGGGTGACGATAAATGAGTGAGCAAAAAGAGACTTACGTATTAGGAATTGAAACAAGCTGTGATGAAACGGCGGCAGCAATTGTGAAAAACGGTAAAGAAATCATTTCGAACGTAGTGGCCTCTCAAATTGAAAGCCATAAGCGCTTTGGAGGCGTTGTTCCGGAAATTGCTTCAAGACATCATGTTGAGCAGATTACTTTGGTCATAGAAGAGGCTTTTCGTAAAGCTGACATGACGTATAGTGATATTGACGCGATTGCAGTAACTGAAGGTCCGGGATTGGTGGGAGCGCTTCTTATCGGAGTGAACGCTGCTAAAGCATTGAGCTTTGCGCATAACATTCCGTTAATTGGCATCCATCATATAGCCGGTCATATATACGCGAATCGTCTTGTAGAAGAGATCGTGTTTCCGGCATTGGCATTGGTCGTTTCAGGGGGCCATACGGAATTGGTCTATATGAAGGAACACGGATCATTTGAAGTCATTGGGGAAACGCTCGATGATGCAGCGGGTGAAGCTTATGACAAGGTGGCGCGAACAATGGGACTGCCGTATCCGGGCGGACCGCAAATTGATAAGCTTGCTGAAAAAGGGAATGGCAATATTCCGCTTCCTCGGGCATGGCTTGAAGAAGGCTCTTACAATTTCAGCTTCAGCGGGTTGAAGTCTGCCGTGATTAATACGCTTCATAATGCGTCTCAAAAAGGACAGGAGATTGCTCCGGAAGATTTGTCTGCCAGTTTCCAAAATAGCGTAATTGATGTCTTGGTGACGAAAACGGTGCGTGCGGCAAAGGAATATGGTGTTAAACAGGTCCTTTTAGCTGGTGGAGTAGCTGCAAACAGAGGACTCAGAGCAGCACTAGAAAAGGAATTTGCACAGCATGAAGGTATTGCGCTTGTCATTCCTCCGTTAGCGTTGTGTACGGATAATGCTGCGATGATTGCTGCGGCTGGTACCATTGCTTTTGAGAAGGGGATTCGCGGTTCATATGATATGAATGGCCAGCCTGGCCTTGAATTGACTTCTTATCAAAGTCTCACGATATAATGGCGTGAGGCTTTTTATCTTTTATTAACAGATAATTCTCAATTTATCCACATGTCTGTGAGTAATTATGGAGATATAGATGGATAAAGGGCTGAAGACACTGTTAATAAAGTGGATAAATTCAGAATATTTTGTGGATAATGTGTATAAAGCGCTTACTTTGTTTGCCTAAAAGGTTATTTTCTGTGGATAAAAAGCACCTCAAAAAAGAGGTGCTTGACTTTTTTTAAGCTTCTTCTGTGGATAGTTCTTCCCATTCGGATAAAAGAATCTCCAGCTCCTGATTGAGTTTCTCGTTTTCTGCATGGATGTCTTGTACCTTTTCGTGATCTTTAAAGACTTCCGGGTCACAAAGCAATTCATCATTGCGGCTGATGTTTTCTTCAATGGTTTGAACAGTGGTTTCAATTTCTTCAATCCGCCGGAGCCGTTGGCGTTCTTTCTTTTTCCATTCTTTTTCTTCTTCGTAGGAACGTTTGGAGTCAGACTTTACCGTGGCGGGCGTTTTTTCTGTTTCCTCTTGCTGATTCATTTTCTCCAGTTCAAGCTGTTCTGTTTTTTTCTCCGTATAATAATCGTAATCGCCCAGATATTCTTCTATATGGTTTGAAGATAGCTCCAAGACTCTTGTGGCGATTCTGTTAATAAAATACCTGTCATGTGAGACAAATAACAATGTGCCTGGATAATCAATCAGCGCGTTTTCGAGAACTTCTTTGCTATCTAAGTCCAGATGGTTTGTCGGTTCATCAAGGATGAGAAAATTCGCTTTTTGAAGCATCAGCTTAGCAAGGGCCACTCTTGCTTTTTCACCCCCGCTCAGTGAATGCACGGGTTTCAATACATCATCTCCGGAAAACAAGAAGTTCCCGAGACAAGTTCTGATTTCTTTTTCCGGAAGCCCGGGGTACTCATCCCACAGCTCATCAAGGACACGTTTGGAGGAAGTCAGCTCAGCCTGCTCCTGATCATAGTAGCCGACACTGACATTCGAGCCGTATGAGATCGTTCCTTGATCTGGCTTCAGGGTGTCCATTAATGTTTTCAGCAATGTCGATTTACCGATCCCGTTTGGGCCGACAAGCGCGGCGCTTTCTCCTCTTGTGAGCATGAAAGACACTTCTTTTAAAAGCGGCGGCTGGTTTTCATAGCTGATTGTGAGATCTTGAACACGCAGGACTTCGTTTCCGCTCTGTTTTGTAATATCAAAATGAAAGTTTGCGGATTTTTCATCGCCGAGCGGTTTTGCCTTGACTTCCATTCGGTCAAGCTGCTTTCGGCGGCTTTGCGCTCTTTTTGTGGTAGAGGCTCTTGCCAGATTTCGGTCTACGAAGTCCTGGAGCTTTGCGATTTCATCCTGCTGCTTTTCATACACTTTAAGATCTTTTTCATATTGCACGGCTTTTTGGTCGAGATAAGCGCTGTAGTTGCCGTGATACTTTTTACTTTCCGCTCTAGATACCTCGTATACTTGGTTTACCACTTTGTCCAAAAAGTAGCGGTCATGAGAAACGATGAGAATGGCGCCTGAATAGCCCTGCAAATAATGTTCAAGCCAGGTTAGTGTATCAATATCGAGATGGTTTGTCGGCTCATCAAGAATGAGCAAATCAGGCTGTGTTAACAGAAGCTTGCCTAGGGCCAGTCTTGTTTTCTGGCCTCCGCTGAGGCTTTGCACCTGTGTAGAATCGTCAAAATGGCTGAAGCCGAGGCCATGCAGCACAGATCTGACATCCGCTTCATATTGATAGCCGCCTTTATCTTTGAAATCCTGCTGAAGCCGGTCATAGGTTTTCATGATGCTTTCCAATTCATCGGGATCAGCTGCCGCCATTTTTTCTTCCATAGCCCGCATTTCCTTTTCCATTGCTTTTAAGTGGTCAAAAACAGTCAGCAGCTCTTCTTTTATGGTAAGCTTAGAATCCAAGCCCGTATGCTGGGCGAGATATCCCATTGTAATATCTTTCGGTTTAATGACTTCGCCCTTTTCGTATGATAGCTGGCCTGCGATAATTTTAAGCAACGTAGATTTTCCCGCACCATTTCTACCTACAATGGCGATGCGATCACGATTTCTGACTTCCAGCTTTATATTGTTTAAAATAGTATCAGCACCAAATGATTTGGACAGCTGATTAACTTGTAAGATCATCATATTATTTCACCTCTGCTATAATAAGTTAAGTGTAGCTTATGAATCAGAAGTCAGCAAACAATACATTGGCCGAATAAGACATAGAGAAGAAAATAGTGTATGATCTTTTTAAGGAGAGTTTTAATATGAATGGATTTTCTCATTTTAATGAACAGGGAAGAGCCCAGATGGTGGATATAAGCGAAAAATCTTCGACTGTCCGTACTGCGGCGGCTGTTTCAAGCGTACACATGAAGAATGAAGTGTACGAGAAAATACAAAGTCACGATATCGGCAAAGGAGATGTACTGGCTGTTGCACAAGTGGCAGGCATTATGGCGGCAAAGCAAACGTCCAATATCATTCCGATGTGCCATCCGCTTTCACTGAGCGGAGTAGATATATCGTTCGACTGGAAAATAAAAGAAAAAGAAGTTATACTTCATATAAAAGCACAGGTCAAGACGAAAGGGAGTACAGGTGTGGAAATGGAAGCGCTCACTTCTGCATCGGTGTGCGCTCTTACCGTTTACGATATGTGCAAGGCCCTTGATAAGGGGATGGTCATCGGCCCTACTTTCTTGCTGGAAAAGACAGGCGGGAAAAACGGTGACTTTAAAAGAGAACTATCCGAGTATAATTTGGAGGACCAAAAATGAATAAGGATCAATCAAAAATTCCGCAGGCGACGGCAAAAAGGCTGCCGCTTTACTATCGCTTTTTAAAGAATCTGCATGCGTCAGGAAAACAGCGTGTATCTTCCGCTGAACTCAGTGATGCCGTAAAGGTTGATTCTGCCACGATTCGCAGGGATTTTTCCTATTTTGGAGCTCTTGGCAAAAAAGGATATGGATATAACGTGGATTATTTGCTGTCTTTTTTCCGCAAAACGCTTGATCAGGATGAGATGACAGACGTCATCTTGATTGGTGTCGGGAACTTGGGAACGGCATTTCTTCACTATAATTTCACAAAAAATAATAACACAAAAATTTCTATGGCTTTTGATATAAATGAGAGTAAAATAGGAACTGAGGTAGGCGGCGTGCCCGTCTATAACCTTAATGACCTTGAACAGTACGTAAAAAATGAATCAGTTGCCATTCTAACAGTGCCAGCAGTTGCTGCTCAGCCTATTACAGACAGATTAGTCGCGTTAGGAATCAAGGGTATTCTTAACTTTACGCCGGCCCGCTTGAATGTGCCGGAACACATTCGAATTCATCATATAGATTTAGCTGTAGAGCTTCAATCACTGGTTTATTTCTTGAAGCATTATTCAGTTTTGGAGGAAATCGAATAGAGGGAAAGGAGGAGCCCACATATGCCGATCGGTCCTGGAAGCCTTGCTGTTATCGCAATCGTTGCTTTAATTATCTTCGGTCCTAAAAAGCTGCCTGAACTGGGGAAAGCAGCGGGAGACACACTTCGTGAATTCAAAAACGCTACTAAAGGATTAACGAGTGATGAAGAGGAAAAAAAGAAAGAAGATCAGTAGGTTAGGGTGACACGAATGAATGTGAATCAAATGTCGCTGCTGGAGCATATTGCTGAGCTTCGAAAACGATTGCTGGTTGTGGCGCTGGCGTTTGTCGTTTTTTTTATCGCGGGATTTTTCTTAGCGAAGCCGATTATTGTGTATCTGCAAAAAACAGATGAAGCGAAGGAGCTTACGCTTAACGCGTTTAACCTGACAGATCCGCTTTTTGTGTTTATGCAGTTTGCGTTTATCATCGGCATTGTTCTGACCTCCCCGGTTATTCTTTATCAGCTTTGGGCTTTTGTAAGTCCAGGCCTCTATGAGAAAGAGCGAAGAGTAACGCTCGGTTACATTCCGATCTCTGTTTTGTTGTTTTTAGCGGGCTTATCTTTTTCGTATTATATTTTATTTCCTTTTGTTGTTGATTTTATGAAGCGAATCTCTCAGGACTTGAATGTCAATCAGGTGATCGGAATTAATGAGTATTTTCATTTTCTTCTGCAGCTGACAATTCCGTTCGGACTGTTGTTCCAAATGCCGGTCATTCTCATGTTTTTGACAAGGCTTGGAATTGTGACACCCATGTTCTTAGCGAAAATCAGAAAGTATGCGTATTTTGCGCTGCTTGTGATCGCTGCCCTGATTACTCCTCCTGAGCTTTTGTCTCATATGATGGTCACTGTTCCGCTGTTGATTTTATATGAAATCAGTATTTTTATATCGAGGGCCGCCTATCGGAAAGCACAGAAAAGCAGCGCTTCCGATCAGGACGTGTCTTCCGGGCAATAATAAAAAATCCATTTCTCATACGGAGAAATGGATTTTCTTTATTTCTGGTTCTTTTTGATTTTCAATGAAAAGGCGAACATCTTAAATGAAATGCTGATGTTGTAAGCGGCGAACACCATCAGCAGGATGGAGTAAAATGACCACATGCTGCCTGGCGAGCTTGCGGCAAGATAAGTAAAGATGCACCCTACGGCAAAATAGATCATTCCCCAAACTACCGGGTTTCTCATAGAAATAATCCTCCAATAATCAATTGCATTTGTGTGCTCTGCTGTTCAAGGTACTTCTGAACAGGTTCAAGCTGCATGATAACGACAAATGTATTCATCATGACATGGGCGAAAATCGGCACCCATATCCGTTTTGTCCTCGCATACAAGAAGGCAAAGGTAAAGCCCATAGCTGTATAAAGAAGAAGATGCTTCAAATCAGCGTGAACAATACCGAAAATAATCGAGCTGAGCAGTGCTGCAAAAAAGAAATTCGTTTTTTCGTAAAGCGCCCCGAAAATGATTTTTCTGAAGAGGATTTCTTCTAATATAGGCCCGACGATAGAAGAAACGATAATCATGAGCGGGACTGCCTGAATGACTTTAAGAATGGCTTGTGTATTTTCTGATTCTCTTCCGATGCCGAATATATAATATTCAATAGAGCCTGCTATTCCTTGAGAGAAAAGGGCAATGAAAAAACCGGCTATCGCCCAAAGGATAGAAAGCCCGACGGAGTCTTTCCGGCCGTTTCGCAACGTTGTCTTCGGAACCGTTCTCAGAATAAGCAGAACGACAATGAGACAGGCGATAAAGCTGATGACGGACCATAATCCTTGTGCGTGCAGCATGTTTTCCTTGGTAGGATGTCCTCCGGCATAACCGAATCTAAAGAACAAGGGAATCGCAATTATGTAGGAAAACTGCATAATGATATATGTCAAAATAATAAACCAATACTGTTTTCTCAAATGGTATGTACTCCTTTGTTAAATGGGTTTCGTTGTCTACAGCTATTGTAACATAATCAGAACGGGGGTGAAAAAGCTAAGGGATAAGGGTGCTGAAAAGAATCATGTAAGCGTGAAAATTTTTTTATCTTATCACTTGAAATTGGAAGTGAGATTCTTTATTATAAGAATTGTGTTAGCACTCTTTAGTGTTGAGTGCTAAAATTACATATTCATACTATTGAGGAGGTTATTACATTGTTAAAGCCATTAGGTGATCGCGTTGTCATTGAACTCGTAGAATCTGAAGAAAAAACTGCCAGCGGAATTGTGTTGCCGGATTCTGCAAAAGAAAAACCACAAGAAGGCAAAATCGTGGCAGCTGGTTCAGGTCGCGTGTTAGAAAGCGGAGAGCGCGTTGCTTTAGAAGTAAAAGAGGGCGACCGCATTATCTTCTCAAAATACGCAGGTACTGAAGTGAAATACGAAGGTACTGAATACTTAATCTTACGTGAAAGCGACATTTTAGCTGTTATCGGCTAATTCTTAAATAAACAAATACTTAAAAATTCGAGGAGGTTTTGTAAAAATGGCAAAAGATATTAAGTTTAGTGAAGAAGCTCGCCGCGCAATGCTTCGCGGTGTTGATGCACTTGCTGATGCTGTAAAAGTTACTTTAGGACCAAAAGGACGCAACGTGGTTCTAGAGAAAAAATTCGGTTCTCCGTTAATCACGAATGACGGTGTAACAATCGCTAAAGAAATCGAACTCGAAGACGCGTTTGAAAACATGGGTGCTAAGCTTGTTGCTGAAGTAGCCAGCAAAACAAACGATGTTGCCGGTGACGGTACAACAACTGCGACAGTTCTTGCGCAAGCAATGATCCGTGAAGGCCTTAAAAACGTAACAGCAGGCGCTAATCCTGTAGGCGTGCGTAAAGGTATGGAAAAAGCTGTAGCGGTTGCGATCGAAAACTTACAAGAAATTTCTAAGCCAATCGAGGGCAAAGAGTCTATCGCTCAGGTTGCTGCGATCTCTGCTGCTGATGAGGAAGTCGGAAGCCTTATCGCTGAAGCAATGGAGCGCGTAGGAAACGACGGCGTTATCACAATCGAAGAGTCTAAAGGCTTCACAACTGAGCTTGAAGTTGTTGAAGGTATGCAATTCGACCGCGGATATGCGTCTCCTTACATGGTAACTGACTCTGATAAGATGGAAGCGGTTCTCGACAATCCTTACATCTTAATCACAGACAAAAAAATCACAAACATTCAAGAAATCCTTCCTGTGCTTGAGCAGGTTGTTCAGCAAGGCAAACCATTGCTTCTGATCGCTGAGGATGTTGAAGGCGAAGCGCTTGCAACTCTTGTTGTGAACAAACTTCGCGGCACATTCAACGCAGTTGCTGTCAAAGCTCCTGGCTTCGGTGACCGCCGTAAAGCAATGCTTGAAGACATCGCTGTTCTTACTGGCGGAGAAGTCATCACAGAAGATCTCGGCCTTGACCTGAAATCAACTGAAATCACACAATTGGGACGCGCTTCTAAAGTTGTCGTTACAAAAGAAAACACAACAATCGTTGAAGGCGCTGGCGAAACAGACAAAATTTCTGCCCGCGTGACTCAAATCCGCGCTCAAGTGGAAGAAACGACTTCTGAGTTTGACAGAGAAAAATTACAAGAGCGTCTTGCGAAACTTGCTGGCGGCGTAGCTGTCATCAAAGTCGGCGCTGCGACTGAAACTGAGCTGAAAGAGCGTAAACTTCGCATCGAAGACGCCCTCAACTCAACTCGCGCAGCTGTTGAAGAAGGCATCGTATCCGGCGGTGGTACAGCGCTTGTAAACGTATATAACAAAGTGGCTGCAGTTGAAGCTGAAGGCGATGCTCAAACAGGTATCAACATCGTGCTGCGCGCGCTTGAAGAGCCAATCCGTCAAATCGCACACAATGCTGGTCTTGAAGGTTCTGTCATCGTTGAGCGCCTCAAAAACGAAAAAATCGGCGTAGGTTTCAACGCTGCAACTGGCGAATGGGTAAACATGATCGACAAAGGTATCGTTGACCCAACGAAAGTGACTCGCTCTGCACTGCAAAACGCTGCGTCTGTAGCGGCTATGTTGTTAACAACTGAAGCCGTTGTCGCTGACAAGCCAGAAGAGAATGCCGGCGGCGGTGCTGGTATGCCTGATATGGGCGGCATGGGCGGTATGGGCGGAATGATGTAATTAAACGGCGAAAACTCTTGATATATTAGGGGTTTTACCGTTTTTCATCACCCGAGTAGCTGAAAAAATAATAAACAGATAACATTCATTGAGGATGCTTCCAAAAGTCTACTGGACTTTAGAGGAAGCATCCTTTTTTATTATGAGGTGAAAAGTAAGTATATATTTTATTGTTGACTCCACTTACCTTTTTCAATAATTGCATGGTGTTAATTTAAAATGTCCTAATTTTTCATTTATAAGTGTTTTAATGCAAAAAAGCCTTTGATGGAGTTTGTCATATTATGAATGAAACCCTTCTTATTTGAGAAGGGTTTTCTTGTCATACGCTTGCCACCTAGATATGAATACAATAAAAGAGGTGACCATAATGGATGAAATGATTCAGAAAGTTCAACTATGGGTAAATGCTGCTTACTCTGGAAAGCCCGGCTTTGTTCCAGCTCCTGAAAGTGGGAAAACTGGTTGGTCCACGATGTATGCTTTAACTAGAGCTTTGCAAATTGAACTTGGAATCTCTACACCTGCTGATAATTTTGGACCAGGAACTGAAGCAGCGTACAAATCCTGGGGAGAAATGGTAATGGGGCGTGTTCCTACTGATGACAAAGGAAAAAGAATCGTACTAATCCTTCAAGGAGCTATGTATTGTAAAGGTTACAATCCAACTGGATTTACAGGAACTTTTGGGGAAGGGACTAAAGCTGCAGTAATAAAATTACAAACTGATGCGGGACTGCCTATTCGTGACGGGAAAGTTTATTCCTATATATTTAAAGCATTTTTAACTATGGATGCTTATGTGCTCACATCTGGTGGTAATTCTAGAATTAGAGAAATGCAAAGAGATCTTAATTCAAAATATTACAAAACATCTGGAGTCCAACCATGTGATGGTTACTACCAAAGAGGAACTAATAAAGCTTTAATATACGGTATTCAAACAGAAGAGGGAATTGCTTCCTCTCTACAAACGGGATCAATAGGGCCTTCTACGACCAACCTTTTACCAACTCTGAGCATAGGGAGTGCTAATGCAAACTTTGTTAAGCTTCTTCAATATGCATTATATGTGAATAATTTTAATCCAGGAGATTTCAATGGTCAGTACAGTACATTATTAAAAAATGTAGTAAGTGAATTTCAACAATTTGTTAAGTTGCCAGCTGATGGAGTTACAGGAAAACAAACTTGGCTTTCTTTGTTGCAGAGTAAAGGAGATCCTAATCGTAAAGGAACAGCTTGTGATTGTATAACAGAAGTTACGTCAGCTAGAGCTAAAGCTTTAAAAAATGCAGGCTATGAAACAATTGGTCGTTATCTTGTAGACATTCCAGGAGGATTGGAGAAAAAAATAAAACCTGGCGAATTAAAAACTATTTTTAATGCTGGTTTAACTGTTTTTCCTATATATCAAACTTATGGGAATAATTCAAGACATTTCAGTGAGGCTCAAGGGAAAAGAGATGCTCAAGATGCTTTTACAGCTGCCAAAAATTATGGATTTAAAAATGGAACAACAATATATTTTGCCGTGGATTTTGACGCTTTAGGAGACGATATAACTAACAAAATTCTTCCACACTTTAAGGGTATTAATGAACAAATGAAATATCTGGGGAATCGTTATAAAGTTGGAATATATGGTGCCCGGAATGTTTGCAGTCAAGTATCGCAGAAAGGTTGGGCAACAACCAGTTTTGTAAGTGATATGTCCACGGGATTTAGTGCAAATTTAGGCTATCCATTGCCAAAAAATTGGGCATTTGATCAAATTTCAACTATTAGTGTTGGTTCAGGAGACAGTAAAATTGAAATAGACAATAATATTAAGTCGGGACTTGATAATGGGGCTTCAAGTCTTGATTTCTCAACTGATCTTAATCAAGAGCTATACAAGCAATTATATGAAATTCAACTTTTAGGCCTTCAATATACAAACAATGATATCAATCAAGCGAATAAGCTTACAACCAACTATTATCGTCGCAAAAGATATGAATCATTAATATGGACATTAACTTCTGGACAATTTGATAAAGGCTTTGAGGAATATGTTATTAGTGCTGTAGGAGAAAATAGTTTTGTCTATGCAACTGATCCCGTTTCAAAATCTGAAGTTATTGATTTTCCTCATCTTATGGCTACATTATCTGCTCTATTGTATGCGAATCTTCCGTTAGTTGGAACTACACAGCAAGATTTAGCAGGGTGGGGTGGTGATTTATTTACTGTTGCTGCAGATGTATATAAAAATAGAGATAAGTATAGTGGCGACAATGAAACAAGAACATACAAAGCTGCTTATGACTTGATCGGTACAAAAACATCGGCTGGCAACTTTGATAATTCGGATTTCCTTGGAGATATCGATGCTATTAACATCGCACAGATCTTATTAAATAATAACACTAAGCCAATTTTAAACGCAGTTCAAGAGTATTATAATAGTCTTGTTTTCTCAAGATATAAGCTATTTTATAAAAATAAATTTAATAGTAATGAAAATAATTTGAGACTGAATGCGAGTAATATTATGATTGGAGATAATCCTGATATTACAGCGGCAAGGGTAGCCCTAAGGGGTTCAATGCAAATGGAAGTCCCTTATTATACGGAAGAAGAGGGAGAAATTATTGCAAATGCTTTTGCTGATAAAATACTAGACCTTGTAGCAAGTGAATAGAAAATTTAGAGTA
Source organism: Bacillus sp. 0209A (assembly GCF_036765095.1). NCBI lineage: Bacteria > Bacillati > Bacillota > Bacilli > Caryophanales > Bacillaceae > Bacillus > Bacillus sp. 0209A. The sequence continues at coordinate 337,607 of NZ_JBAIZV010000004.1, read as the reverse complement.
GAGTACCATACATTTCAAAAAATATGGTACTCTATATTTTAAGATCTTAAGAATATACAACAAATTATAAGTTCATTTTTCTTTTTGATTTAATGGAAGGAAAGAAAGGGGAAAACATGAGGAAATATTTAGGGATAGTGTCACTTATCATGCTGTTATTCACATTGTGTTTTCTACCCTATATCCATTGGGCGCTTGGAATTCTAGGGATAGTTGTTGGGGGGATTATAGCATTCAAAGCACCTAAAGGGATTGCTAAGTATCTTTCTATTTTTATCCTAGCACTCTGTATTCTTTTACTCTTATTATTGATCGTAGCAGGCCTTTTGATGGCGGGTTTAGTCGGTAAGTAACGATTATGTATAACCATACTACATTTGGTCAAAACTAAAATTTAAGAAGTATGCCAAAGCTATAAATGATTACTAAAAGTAAGACTTAGCTTTCAAAACTCAACAGCCCTTTTATTTCTCAATGGAATATCCATTTTGTGAAAATAGTAGACTTCAAAGGCCGGTTTCTTTTTTAATATTAAACACAAGAAATTCTTTTCGGCATAAGCTGAATTTGATTTGCCTAAGCGAATCGTACAAAGAGGTTCACTGTTTTAAAAAATTGATTAATACATAAATCTTTTTCATCATAAATAAGTTAAACCCTAATATGGTGAAATGAAGGAATCTGCTGATCTCATTAAATGATATTCACGGATATCTTCATGGTATCCGTTTAGATAGACAGTTCTAAAGGTAAATTTATTATAATAAGGTGTAACAGATGGTTTCTTGGATTGAATATCAACGATATAATATTCTGCACCACTCATTATAAACTGGAAGAAATGCACTAGCTTTATGAAAATACAACCAACTTACAAATGCTCCTCACATCTGCCTACTAGAATATAAAGAAGATTACTCACATTCCCTAAACAAGCAGAGCTAGGCATATGGGAGCTGTTTTCTGTTTCTTAAAGCTGAATATAATAATTAAAGGTACCTTTATAAAACAAAAAGGCTTGTGGAGAAATTGTTTCTATACAAGTTGGGTTTACTAAAGATGGGATTTTATTGTTTTAAGTTCCGTTTAATTGAATGACTCTAGATATATCGAAAGTATGGCTGTTGATTTCCTCCGAATGCTAAGAGAACATTTATGCATGATTTTTTGATACTTATATGTTCCAGGAATTCTTCGCAACTATTTTTTAACACCTTGGCTAAGGTTTTATAGATGATACTTCAAATTTTAAGCTTCATTTCAAATAGATTAAAACAAGATTTTTTTCAAAAGAATCTTAAATTTGCATTAATATTAATAAATTTCTATCATACTTATTCATTTTTTAGAAGGAAGATATGGAAAAATCCCTATTTTTTAGAGAAATATGTTATTATAATGGAGGATTTAAAATATTAAAAAGAAAAGAGGAATTCTAAAGATGAAAAAGTTAGTAATGACCCTGTTTACAGCAGCACTTTTGGGAGTTGCCATTTTCGCAGGCGGGTCAGAAGCATTAGCTATGGATTCGAAAGGTACAATCAAATTTAAAACAGATGCTAATACATATACGAAAAGAGCTACTTCCATTGTGGTTACGGGTACTTTGGCTAGGGATTTAGATAATGGCTTTTCAGTAATTATATTAAATAATAAAGGTAAAGTAATTGCCAGAAAAGATATTTTGCATAGTATTGGTTCACGTAATTTTCGTGTGAGTTTTTCAACGAAAAATCTTCCCGCAGGTAAGTATGATGTGCAAGTTGGACAGGATTGGGGAGGAAGATATTGGTCAGGTGAACTAAAACATTATATTACAGTACAGCATTAATACGGCTGTATAAGTATTAACCTCTTGTTGTTAAAAAGTTTAACTTTAGAAATTTGTCATTCTGTGAGATATTAATTTTTCAATAAAGGTATCTTAATCAATTTACTGTACTGATAAAGATACCTTTTTATCTTTAAAAACAACAAGGTGATGAGTGTTTTTCAAAGCTCGTACCGCTAGCCGCAATGTAGTTGTCTTTTAAATGAGAATATCCATTTGCTCCACCTCACCCCGAATCCCAATCCCAGGCTCCCACGAATCAATCAAACGAATGGCCTTTTGATTAGATTCCAACGCTTGCGTTTTCTCTCCTTTACGGCACAACAGCTGTGCCATCCCATAATAAAAATAGATCAACTCAACCTGATTCGCGTTATGTTTGTCATAGAGCATCTGCTCAAAGGCTTCTTTCGCTTTTCAAACCGACCACATTTCACGTAAGCGACACCCAGATTGAAGTAGGCTTCTATCGTTTTTTCGCCGCCGTACGTGGAACTGATTACATTTGCCGCTTCGTATAATTGAATGGCTTCTTCATCATGACCTCTCGCAAAGCTTAGGTCTCCGCGTACCAGCAGAACTCTGTGTTGAATTGTAGGGGAAATCGGTTGATCTTCGATTTTGTTTAAAATGGTTTCTGCTTTTTCCTGTTGGGCTGCTTTTAAAAACAGCCTTGCTTTGAGTGCGTGTCCCCAAACCTTTAGATCATGGGCATCTTGAGCGTCAGATTGTTCCAGAATCTTCAGTCCGGCTTCTATTTGCTGAAGCGCTCCGTCCAAATCGTTGACTTCCATCAATGCCCAGCCTGCTGTGTCGATTCGAAAGAATGCTTCTCGCGTGTGTTGGCCTACTTGATGGGCGGCGTCGACGGCTTTGCGTCCGTATCCGATTCGCAGGGGCAGGTTGATTCTGCTTAGAAAATGGCTGATACGGGTGATGAGTACGATTAAAATTTCTTTTTGATCGGTTTCGCTTGCCCATTTGATAACTTTTAAGATGTTTGGCCATTCTTGTTTCATTTGATCTAACCGGGAATATAGTTTTCACCCATCTGCTCGATCCAGCTTTTGATCGTGTTTGCGGAGACTCCCAGCTGGAGCGCGATTTTATCTATGTAAGACTGTCCTGTTTTTTCGTTCTTTTTCCTTCTGACTTTATAATCAGGATGAAGCTTGAGCGATTTGACGCAAGGTGCCAGCAGTTGTGCAAATTGTTTTCGATTTTCAAGTTCAGCCATAAGCCTGCACCTCCTATTAGTACTATTTTATCAATCCAGCGTTTTTTGTATATGAGAAAATAGTAAAGTACAGTGCGGCTGTCCTTTATACAGCAGGAAAGGCTTTTGCACGTCTTGAAAAGCAGATAAAATGGGGGCAGTATCAGAGAAAACAAAAATGTATGCACTTACATTTTATTTTCTAAAGAAAGGAATTTGCCAAATGACTCACACAGTACCTCAAAGCATGAAAGCGGCTGTTATGCACAGCACAAGAGAGATCAAAATCGAAACATTGCCTGTGCCTGACATCAATCATGATGAAGTGTTGATTAAGGTGATGGCTGTCGGGATTTGCGGATCGGATCTGCATTACTATACAAACGGCAGAATCGGCAACTATGTGGTGGAAAAACCGTTTATCCTTGGCCATGAATGTGCGGGTGAAATTGCCGCCGTCGGATCGTCTGTCGACCAGTTCAAGGTGGGAGACCGCGTTGCTGTTGAACCTGGTGTCACATGCGGACGCTGTGAGGCATGTAAGGAAGGGCGCTATAACCTTTGTCCGGATGTGCAGTTTTTGGCTACACCGCCGGTAGACGGCGCGTTTGTCCAATATATCAAAATGCGGCAGGACTTTGTTTTCTCTATCCCAGACTCACTTTCTTATGAAGATGCTGCTTTGATCGAGCCGTTTTCTGTCGGCATCCATGCGGCGGCGAGAACGAAGCTTCAGCCCGGATCAACAATTGCGATTATGGGGATGGGCCCTGTTGGGTTAATGGCTGTTGCTGCAGCGAAAGCATTTGGGGCAGGCACAATTATCGTCACTGACTTAGAGCCGCTGCGCTTAGAGGCTGCGAAAAAAATGGGCGCGACTCATGTCATCAATATTCGTGAACAGGATGCGCTTGAAGAGATTAAAACGATCACGAATGACAGAGGCGTTGATGTTGCTTGGGAAACAGCGGGGAATCCAGCGGCATTGCAAACCGCACTGGCTTCTGTGCGCCGGGGCGGAAAATTGGCGATTGTCGGTTTGCCTTCGCAAAGCGAGATTCCGCTCAATGTCCCGTTTATTGCGGATAACGAAATTGATATTTACGGGATCTTCCGTTATGCCAATACGTATCCGAAGGGAATCGAATTTCTCGCTTCTGGCATTGTGGACACGAAGCACCTTGTAACGGACCAATATCCGCTGGAGCAGACGCAAGAGGCGATGGAACGGGCGCTTCAATTTAAGAATGAATGTTTAAAAGTGATGGTGTATCCAAATCGCTGATTGAACGGGGAGGATCTTTGCATTCTCCCCCTTGCTTATCAAAAATGAAAACGGATTCTTGGGGTGGGAAATGATGATGGAAACAGAAAAAGCAACGGCATTGAAGACGAAGCATCACGGCCTGTCCTGGTTTGAGCGAATCGGCTATGGGTTCGGTGATATGTCATATAATATTATCTTTCAGTTTGTAAACGCATACCTGCTATTCTATTATACAGATGTCGGAGGCATTCAGCCTGCGGTCATCGCCACTTTGTTTCTTGTTGTGCGGGTGCTGGATGCTATTTTTGACCCGATTATGGGATTGATTTTAGACAAAACGAACACAAGGTGGGGAAAGGCAAGGCCATATTTGCTGTGGGTGGCATTTCCTTTTGCGTTATTTACGTTTTTATGCTTCACGACGCCTCATTTCGGTGAGACGGGGAATATGGTATATGCGTACATCACCTATATTCTGCTTGGGATGTCCTTTAGTATGCAAACGATTCCGGTGAACAGCTTAACGGGACGGATGACAAATTCTGTGGAGGAACGAACGGTTCTGACCACAACCCGGATGATTTTGGTTTATATAGGAATTCTGTTATCGATTTCCTGTGCGGCACCGCTTGCGGACGCCATCGGCGGGAAAGACCAGGCATTTGGTTTCCAGATGACAGCGCTTATTTATGCGGCGGTGAGCATCGCGTTGAATATGTTCAGTTTCTTTACTGTGCGGGAGCGGATTCAGCCTGAAAAAAGAAAAAAACGTTATCTATTTTGTTCAGAAATAAGCCTTTGCTTATTTTGGTTTCTTCATTTTTAGCGTTTGCGATTGGGTTTAACATTAAGCTCAGCACGATGGTGTACTATTTTACGTATAACGTCAGCCATAAGGAATTTGTGTTTTTAGGAACCGTATTATTTTTCGGAGCGGCGCTGATCAGCAATCTGTTTATTCCTTTCTTTTCTGGGAAGTGGGGCAGAAAACAAGTCATGATCATCACGGCGGCTCTATCGCTTCTTTCTTACGCGGGCCTTCAGTTTACATCGTATTCCTCGATTCCCCTTATTTTCTTTTGGCTTTTCGTTTCTGGATTTTTCACGACGCCTTTGAACACGCTTGCTTGGGGAATGGTTGCAGATTGTGTCGATTATGCGGAATGGAAGACAGGAGTTCGTGCCGACGGAGTGGTGATTTCGAGCATGAGCTTTATTAATAAGCTGGGTGTGGCGTTAGCCGGCTCATTTTCGGCCATTTATTTAGGAATCGCCGGATATATGGCGAATGCAGACCAGACAGTTGCGTCATTGAATGCGATTAAAAACATGAATGCTTTGATTCCGGGATTTTTCATTTTGCTTTCTATTATTCTCATTGCCTTCTATCCTTTAACTGAAAAAAGATATAAGCACCTCATCTCTGAGCTTGAGAAAAGGTCTGCAAGATAAATAGATGTAAAATTTTCAATATTCAATATTGTATTTATGGCAGAAAGTAATATACTGAGACTGTAATCTAGAAAAGATAAATGAGTGTGATCATATGCGTAGTCATTCTGTTGTTTGTATTGGAGAACTGTTAATTGATTTCTTTTGTACCGATGTTGACGTTGATTTAATGGAAGGGCGCCAATTCTTGAAAAGTGCCGGCGGTGCACCGGCGAATGTGTCGGCAGCGATTGCCAAACTGGGCGGAGACGCGGCTTTCAGCGGAAAAGTGGGCAAGGATCCGTTTGGGTATTTTCTGAAGCAAACGTTGGACGCTGTACATGTCGATACCTCTATGCTGGTCATGGATGAGAAAGCGGCTACAACGCTTGCTTTTGTTTCATTGAAGCAAAATGGAGAGCGCGATTTTGTTTTTAATCGAGGCGCGGACGCTTTGTTTACGCTGGAGGATATTGACCAGGCAAAATTAAACGAAGCGAAAATCCTTCATTTCGGCTCTGCAACGGCACTGCTGTCAGATCCGTTTTGTTCAGCCTATTTACGGCTGATGTTGATTGCGAAGGATAAGGGACAGTTTATCTCGTTTGACCCTAACTATCGTGAGGATTTATGGAAGGGAAGGGTTTCAGAGTTTGTAAGTGTCGCAAAAAAAGCGATTACTGTAAGTGATTTTGTGAAAGTCAGTGACGAGGAGCTTGAGATTATCAGCGGTGTAAAGGATCATGAAAAGGGTGTTGCGATCCTTCATGAGATTGGAGCCAAAATTGTTGCTGTGACACTTGGGAAAAGCGGGACGCTTCTTTCAAATGGGAAGGAGAAAGAAATCATTCCGAGTATTCCGGTTACATCAATTGACTCAACGGGAGCGGGAGACGCTTTTGTCGGCGCCGCTTTATATCAATTGGCAAACACGGACCACATTCAATCTGTTGATGCTGATTTTGCGAAGCTGCGTGAGATTGTGGCGTTTGCCAATAAGGTGGGCGCTCTTGTGTGCACTAAAATCGGGGCGATCGATGCACTGCCCAGCATGGAAGAGATTGAAGTTTATTTGTGACCATCGAGGATGTTTTCTTGAAAGTCTTTGGACTTTGGGAAACATCCTTTTTTATATTGTGCGTAAATGTTAAATTCGGGTAAAAAGTTATGTATTTTCTATTAGGATTTCATTTTTTATTAAAAAAGTGAAACTTTTAACGATAATAAATAGTATATGTGGTAAGAAGTTTAACGAAATAGCGGAGGAACTACATGATGAGTATAATAACGAGATTCAAAGATATTATGTCGGCGAATATCAATGCTTTGTTGGATAAGGCTGAAAATCCAGAGAAAATGGCAGATCAATATTTAAGAAACATGAACAGCGATTTGTCTAAGGTAAAGGCAGAAACAGCAGCCGTTATGGCTGAGGAGCAAAGGACAAAAAGAGAATTACGTGAATGCCAGGCAGACATGGAGAAAATGGAAAGCTATGCGATGAAGGCGCTGCAAGCGGGGAATGAGGGCGATGCGAGAACATTCCTTGAAAGAAAAACATCTTTAGGATCAAAGCTTTCTGAGCTGCAGACGGCGAATCAAATGGCTGCTGCCAATGCCGCGCAAATGAGAAAGATGCATGACAAACTGGTGTCTGACATTGGAGAGCTGGAAGCACGCAAAAATATGATCAAGGCGAAGTGGGCAGTAGCGAAAACGCAAGATAGAATGAACAAGCTGGGCGCTTCTGTTTCGGGTGCCAGCCAATCAATGTCTGCATTCGGCAGAATGGAGGACAAAGTAAATCAGGCACTTGATCAGGCGAATGCAATGGCTGAACTGAACAGCGCTCCGCTGGATGATATTGATGATCTGACTGCTAAATATGATACTGCCGGTTCAAGTCAGGTGGATGATGAACTTGCGGCGTTAAAAGCGAAAATGATGCTCGATAAATAATACATAGGAGGCCGCAGCTTTTCGGCTGCGGCACATTTTATCATAAGATGTGAGAGGGAACGGTAATGATAATATCTTATAAGTGTCCGAACTGCGGCAGTGATATGGCATTTGACAGTGAATCCGGGTCGTTATCCTGCGGCAGCTGCGGAAGACAGGACAATATTGAAAGCTTTCCGAAAGAAAACATTGCGGCGCGGTTTTCTGATGATGAAGCAAAGGAATATCAATGTGAAAACTGCGGTGCCGTTTTAATGACGGAAGCTGAAACGACAGCGACAACGTGCAGTTTTTGCGGAGGTGCTGCTATACTTGCCGATCGTTTATCAGGACATTTGGCGCCGGCGAAGGTCATTCCATTTACAATCAGTAAACAAGAAGCAGAGCAGGCATTTCGAAAGTGGTGCAAAAAAGGTCTTCTGACACCAAGAGGTTTCATGTCGGCTGATCGTATTAAAAGCATCACCGGCATGTATATTCCATTTTGGATGTTTGATTTAAATAGTGAAGTACAGGTGACAGCGAACTGTACCAGAGTCCATCAATATGAAGAAGGGGATTATATTTGCACGGAAACAGAGCACTTTGAAGCGTTTCGTGATATCAATCTCGATTATTTGAAAATTCCTGTGGATGCCTCTGAAAAAATGAAAGATGAATTAATGGATAAATTGGAGCCTTATTCATACGATGAGCTGAAGGACTTTCAAACGGCATATTTGGCCGGTTATATTGCGGAAAAATACAATTATACCGATGAGGAGCTTTTTCCGAGGGCAAAAGAGAAAGTCAGCAATTATATAGATTCATACATACATTCTACTTTTTCCGGATATACGTCAGTCAATGTGAGGGACAAACATATTCACACGAAAAACGTGAACAGCTTTTACGTTCTGCTTCCCGTTTGGATGGTCAGTTACGATTATGAAAGAGCAGAGCATACTTTTGCGATGAACGGGCAAACAGGCAAGGTTGTCGGAAAGCCGCCGATCAGTTCAGGAAAAGTGGCGGCGTGGTTTAGCGGAATAGCAGGCGGGACATTTCTTGCGTTGAAGCTCGTCTCATTGATGATGGGAGGCGGATTTTGATGCGGGGATTTTTCGGGAAAGCGATTTTTGTTGTGCTGGCTGTTTTCATCATGATGCCGGTACTGGGGATCGGAGCGGTGAGAGCTTCTGAATCACAGCAGCATGTGTATGACCATGCTCATCTATTATCGAAAGCAGAAATCGGAAAACTCGAATCTCTCTCGGCAGAGCTGGGGGCAAAGAGGGACACTGATTTCATCATTATTACGACAAAAAGCACGAACGGTGAGGATATTGCCGATTATGCCGGCGACTTTTATGATCGTTACGGAAAAGGCAGTACAGCTATTTTAACGATTGATATGGCGGATAGAGAAGTATTCATCGCGGGCTTCAAAAAAGCTGAAAAGTATTTGGACAACAGCAGGCTAAACAGCATCAGAAATACGATTTCATCTGATTTATCAAATGAAGATTATTTCAAAGCTTTTCAGACATATATTCAGCTTTCCTATAAAGATATGGGCATAAAACCGGGAATCAATCCCGACAACATATTCTTTACATGGTGGTTTCAGCTCATTGTTGCCATCGCAGTCGGAGGCATCGCGGTTTCAATCATGCTTTATCATGCAGGCGGCAAAGTAACGGTTAATGGGAATACATATATGGATCAACGTACGTCCGATGTGATTGATCAATATGACACTTATATCAGAACGACTGTAACAAGAGAAAGAAAACCGTCAAATGATAAAGACAGCGGCGATGGCGGGGTTACGAAAGGCGGTACGTCATACAGCGGAAGCCGCGGCAGTTTCTAAAAGTAAGAAATAGAGAAAGGGAGAGGCATAATGTCGTTTTTCAGAAATCAATTAGCGAATGTAGTTGAGTGGGAAGAATTTAGAGATGATATGATTTTTTATAAATGGAACAATCGTGAAATTAAAAAAGGGAGCCGTTTAATCATTCGTCCCGGACAGGATGCTGTGTTTTTGAGCAATGGCAGGGTTGAAGGGATGTTTCAAGATGACGGTGATTATGATATTGAATCTGAGATTATGCCATTCCTGTCAACATTAAAGGGCTTTAAGTTTGGGTTTAACAGCGGCATGCGCGCCGAGGTGCTGTTTGTTAATACGAAGGAATTTACCGTAAGATGGGGAACAAAGCAGGCGATAAATATTCCGGCAGCGGGAATGCCTGGCGGGATGCCGATTCGCGCGAACGGCACATTTAATTTCAAGGTGCAGGACTATATCAGCTTGATTGATAAAATCGCCGGCGTGAAGGATCAGTATTTTGTAGAGGATATTAAAACCCGGATCACTTCCATTCTGGATCAGCTTCTTATGAAGTGGATCACTAGAGAAGGGAAAGACATGTTTAATCTCCAAGCCAACGCTTTTGACATTGCGAAGGGGATTCAAGAAGACTTAGATATGCAATTAATCAGCGACGGAATGACGATCACCGGTTTTCAAATCATGAGCTTTAATTACCCTCAAGAGGTTCAAGATATGATTACAAAGAACGCTTCCTACGGCATGGTTGGGGATGTAAATAGATACCAGCAAATTTCAATGACGGATGGAATGGCGTCCGGAAAGATGAGCGGAGGCGGGGCGGCTTCTGATATGGCTGGAATGATGATGGGAATGAATATGGCCAACCAGATGATGAATCAAATGAATCAGAATCAGCAGGCGCAGTCATCAGGATCACAGTCATCTGGCAGCGGAAGCAAACCAAATTTCTGTCCGAACTGCGGCACAAAAACCGGTGAAGCTAATTTTTGCCCGAATTGCGGCCAAAAGCTTGTGTAAGAATGATACAGTGAAAAGTCCGGAGTGATCAAACACTCGGGACTTTTTTACGTGTGATCTATTGTCTGCTCCTGAACAGGCCATTTTCGGGCACCAGCTTGGACAATGCCTAGCAGCAATTGACGCCGTTCCTGTAAAGAATGGATAGCCGTTTGGAATGTCTGCTTTGATAAAGTGGGTATGCCTTTTTGTTGAAGTTTTGTGATATCTGGTTCCGCCGGTACTTGTTCAGCGGAATGGATATAGGCGGTATGAACGGTATCCAAGTAGTTTTTGATACTTGAGCGCGTTTCTTTGATGTGAAGCTGGTTCGGCTGATATTGTTCAGGAATGCCGTATTTCAAAATGGTTAATGCCTCATCCAATACAGTGACAGCTATAATGGATGATTCCTGGCGCTGCGTGCTATGGTAAAAATGAAGAATAGGGAAGGCGTAATGCTGAGCGGTCAGCTTTCCCAGCTCTGATGAGATCGTGACAAGAAGAAAATCAATGTCGTGAAAATCTTTGCCGTTCCATGCATTCTGGACAATTTCAGTTCCGTCACGCCCCACGCTTAATACACCTTGGGCAAAGGAGCGCTTTTGGTTAACCGCACTTAATACGGAAATCAAATAGGTGACAGAAAATGTGATTGTGAGGAGGTCATGAGCTGTTTCTATGACCGTGACGAGCTTCCATAGGTCTCCGTTTGGTGCGAGGTCGCCATTCCCTAATGTAAACATGACATAACCGGTAAAATAAATTCGGTCTGACAAGGATGCCGGTTCTTTCGTTTGAGTGTCCATAAGTGAATGGGGGTCACTTGAGAAAATCAAAAACCACCCGTCCCAAAATAAAATGATCCATATCACTAATGTCAGGCATAACAGCAGAGGACCTGCCGTGCTGAGAACCTTTGCGTGGTCTCCGCTGATTTTGCGGAAGCCTTTCCACAGCCATGCTGACAAACATCTTGTGATCGGGCCTGCGCCGCTCTCTAACCATAATGTGGTCCATAAAAAATCGATCATGCCTGCTGTTAACAATAAAAGGCCTGCAATGACATAAACCTCATTCAATTTTGTTGCCTCCCTTAGCCAGCCATCTTTTCTTTTTTATTTCCTTTTACCTTTAGTCTGAAACAATTGTTCAAATGTTTGATAAGAAAGTCATTGTATAGAAGAAAAACAGGAGGAGTTACCCAACAGTTAACCATCTTGTCGTTGATAGCAGATAAACAGAAACTCACAGAAATTTTGACTAGATTTACTTATTTTCACAAAGAAAAAAGTTCATTTTCCCCTTGAATTGATGATTTTTCTTTGATTAGATAAAAAATTTTCAGAAATTTATATTGACTGTAAGTGTTTTTATAATTATGATAATATCAGAAGTAACAAAAATGTCACTATTATATTACTAAAATAGAACTATCAAGTGACTATAAAGTAACAAGTTGTCGAGTGTATGTGCAAAGAAATGCTCACTGTTTTTTTAGATGAAAATGAAATCGCTTCCAAAAGAACTGAGAGGCTAAGCTGAAGGGAAGGTAATGAGGCCATTGGATAAACATGAAGAATTTTTTCTGAAGCCTTCTCACCAGATGTAAGAAAAGCAGCAACCCTAGAATAAGTTTTTGAAATACGCAGTAATCGATTTTGAAAAAGACTGGGGGAAACAGTATGAATAAACAAGGTAATCAAATGTCATTTTTACGTACAGTTATTATAGTCTCGACTTTCGGCGGTCTCCTCTTCGGTTATGATACGGGAGTGCTTAATGGAGCTTTGCCGTATATGGGAGAGCCGGACCAGCTTAACCTCAATGCCTTCACAGAGGGGCTTGTCACCAGTTCACTTCTTTTTGGAGCCGCATTGGGTGCCGTATTTGGCGGCAGGATGTCTGATTTTAACGGCCGCCGCAAAAATATTTTGTTCCTCGCTGTTATATTTTTCATATCAACGCTCGGGTGTACGTTTGCTCCAAATGTAACGATCATGATTATCTCCCGTTTTGTGCTCGGAATTGCGGTCGGGGGCGCATCAGTTACGGTTCCTGCCTATTTAGCGGAGATGTCTCCTATGGAAAGCAGGGGGCGGATGGTGACGCAGAATGAACTGATGATTGTATCAGGACAGCTTTTGGCCTTTATTTTTAATGCGATTCTCGGAACAACAATGGGAGACAGCTCCAATGTGTGGAGATTTATGCTCGTCATTGCGTCGCTCCCTGCGGTATTCTTGTTTTTCGGTATGCTTAGAATGCCTGAGAGTCCTCGCTGGCTCGTCTCTAAAGGGAGAAAAGAAGATGCTTTGCGGGTTTTGAAAAAAATTAGGGATGAAAAGCAGGCTGCGTCTGAGCTGGAAGAAATTGAATTCGCTTTCAAAAAAGAAGATAAGCTTGAAAAAGCGACGTTTAAAGATCTTGCGGTACCGTGGGTGCGCCGGATTGTGTTCATTGGAATCGGGATTGCGATTGTACAGCAAATTACAGGTGTAAACTCAATTATGTATTATGGTACTGAAATTTTAAGAGATGCCGGTTTTCAAACGAAAGCCGCATTAATCGGAAATATCGCGAATGGCGTGATTTCGGTATTGGCAACATTCGTCGGAATCTGGCTGCTAGGGAAAGTTGGCCGCCGGCCGATGCTGATGACAGGTTTGATCGGTACGACAACGGCATTATTGCTGATCGGGATATTCTCACTTGTGCTCGAAGGATCACCGGCTCTTCCATATGTGGTTCTGTCGTTAACAGTGACATTCCTTGCATTTCAGCAGGGTGCGATCTCGCCAGTGACGTGGCTGATGCTTTCTGAGATTTTCCCGCTCCGCCTTCGCGGTTTGGGAATGGGGGTCACGGTATTCTGTCTGTGGATGGTGAATTTTGCAGTCAGTTTCACTTTCCCGATATTGCTGGCCGCGATTGGGCTGTCCACAACGTTCTTTATCTTCGTTGTACTAGGAATTTGCTCTGTATTGTTTGTGAAGACATTTTTACCGGAAACGAAAGGGCTTTCGCTTGAGCAGCTGGAGGATAATTTCCGCGCTTATGTTCGCGGCGAGGCGAAGAAAGATTCCAGCTCTGAAGTGGTTGGATAAGGCATATAAAAAGAATCCGCATCTGTGTGCGGATTCTTTTTTGTTCCATTAGTTAGGTCTGACAAGGATTTTGACTTGGTTTTTCTCTTTAATAAGAGCCCCGAAGCCTTCCTCGATCAAATCGTCTAATACGATTTTTTTTGTTACAAGTTTGTCAGCTGCAAAATAACCTTCTTTCATTAATGACAATACAGCCGGGAAGATGTCGCGGTATCCGATAATTCCTTTGACTGTACGTTCTTTGATGACGATGTCGTTCGGGTGGATTTCAGCGCCTTTTTCCCAAATGCTTACAATGACTGTTTCACCGGCAATTGTAGTGGATTGGATCGCTTGTCGCAGTACCACTGGAACGCCAGTGACTTCGAATGCTACGTCGACACCGCCTCCAGTACGTTCTGCAATTTCAGCGACTACATCATCTGTTTTGGACGGATCAACGATGATGGCTCCAAGCTCCTCAGCTTTTTGCTGGCGTTCAGGTGAAAGCTCGACAGCGTAAATGTCAGTCGCTCCAGCAGCCTTCAGCGCTTCAATCACAAGAAGCCCGATCGGTCCGCAGCCGAATACAGCCGCTTTGTCACCGGCTTTGATTTTGCTTGAGCGGACAGCGTATAAAGCGACCGCGGAAGGCTCAACAAGAGCGCCTTGTTCATATGATAATTCCTCAGGAAGTTTGAACAACAGCTCTTCATCTACAGAGACGTATTCAGAGAAACCGCCGCCTCCGCCGGCTAAGCCGAGGAATCCCATTTGTTCATCAAGGTTGTAGGCGCCCTGGTGACCGTGTGTTGCAAAAATCGGTTCGACTACGACTCGGTCTCCTGCTTTATAATTTTCAACGCCTTCGCCGACTTCAACAACTTCACCGGAGAATTCATGGCCCATTGTGACAGGTGCTGTTTCATTCGTTAATGGATGCGGTTTGTCAACCGGAATAAAGATCGGGCCGCCAAGATACTCGTGTAAATCACTGCCGCAGATACCGCACCATTTGACTTTGATCTTTACTTTTCCCGGCTCTGTTTTTGGCTCTTCAATATTTTCAATACGGATATCCTTTTGGTTATGCCATCTTGCTGCCTTCATGGATTACCACTCCTATATCTTTTTATATGAGTAATTCCGCACTGATCAATATGAACTGTTCACAAAATCGCCATTTTTAAAACCAAAAAAGAAATGAAAATTTTATATAATGTAATTTACGTTTTTAAAAAAAGAAATTTTGAAGAAAAAAGAGTCTCGCACGCTCTTTTTTCTTTATTATGAGAGAGTATGAATCGTTTACATAACTATGAAATTTGGTTTGAACAATACGGTAATGGTTCGTTCATATTGAATGCGATAACTACTCTATCAACAATTATAACGCTTATATTCCAATTATAATAGGATAATCTTCCATGGTTTATTTTAGCATTGGCAACTATTCTGGCTTTGTAACATTACTGTAAGGATATTGAAATAAAAATTCCCTGGTTGATCGTGTACAATTTTTCTAGATGTTAACAAACAGGGGGACGAAATGTTGAAGAAAGTCATTTTAGCCGCTTTTATCTTAGTAGGAAGTACTTTGGGAGCTTTCAGTTTTTCAGCAGATGCCAGTGCGAAACATGTGAATGGAAATATTACTTGGTATAATGGAGTCGGGAAAAAAGGCTCTTCAGGAAAAAAACTTGGGCACTGGGACTGTGCGACCAAGATCGGATTTGATGTTCCTAAAAACGGGACAAAAATCAGAGCTTATGCAAAAGCGAAGCCTAAAAAGGTGATTACGGTTTACAAAAATGATGTTGGCAGAATGCCTCATGCAGTACTGGATGTAAGCCCTAAAGCGTTTAAAGCGCTTGGATACCCATTAAGCAAAGGAAAAGTAGCGGGACATTACAGCTATTAATCTACATATATAATCTGTAAAGCAAGAAGTCACATTCTTGCTTTTTCTATTGGTGGAGATAAGAGATGAAAAAAAGAATCATATTATTGTTAACAGTCGTGATAGCGGCAGCGGGCTTTGTGTTTTATGTTGTAAAGGATAAAGGCCATGAGAGCGCTGCTGATGTTTCAGTCAATACGGAAAGCGGTGATCAGCTGCTCGTTTCGATTACGAATACCGATCTGCTGACGAAGTATTATGAAAATGACAAGGTGATCCATGAGGAGGAGCTGACCGGCTATCCGGCATTTGCCTTGGATCAAAAGCAGCGGGTGCTCTATTATACGGGCAATAATGATCAAAATGAAATGAGGCTCTTTAAGCTGGATCTAAAGTCTAATAAAAAGATGATGCTGTATAAAGGCGCTGAGAGTGCGGACAGCTTGTTTTTATCGAGGGACCGTTCAACCATCTATTTCCGTTTAGGGAAAGCGGACGAAAGCAATTTTCGGATCGCGTCCTTTGATCTGAAAACGAAGAAATACAAAAACCTTTATCCTGCCGTGAATGATCAGGATGACAGCGTCAGCAGCTTCTTTTATAACAAAAAAACAGATTCATTTGCATTTCTTCATTATTCTGTAGAAGAAGATTACAAGAAAACAGATGAAGCGAACGAAAAGGGGATCGATCCTGAACCGACAACGATTCATTTTGCGTCAGGCCGTCAAAACAAATTTGATGAGCTGAAGAGCCTTGACCAGTTTATCAGTGATATTGCTGTTTCTGATGATGATAAACGTATGTTGTTTACATCATATACACAAAAAGGCACGGAGCAAACCGCTTCTATTCAGATGCTGAAGGCGGATACGAAAAAATATGAAACCGTCATTTCGAATCAAAAAAACTTTAAGCTGTTAATTGACGCTCAGCCGCAGTTTTCTAAGGATGGAAAGAAAATTTATTTTCTCGCCGAAGCCAAGGGAGCTAAAAAATTGAAGGATGAAACAGGGCGTGAAGCAAAGGTTCGGACGTTTTATTCCTACAACCTTGAAAAAAAGACGTTCGAAAAAGTGTGGGAAAATCCGAACGGCATCATCAACAGCTTTTCTGTTATTAGCTGAAAAAACCACTCGGCATGGGCTGAGTGGTTTTTTAATGGATGAGATGCAGGACTGATGAACCGAGCCATTTAAAGAAATGGATCAGCGGTATCGACAAAAACAGAAGTTCAACATATGAGTGGATGGCAAGGTTCAGCTTTTTGATCTGAGCTCTTTTTTTTAGGTCGTTTCGCTGCTGGTTTGCGATCATGTTATCACCTCATCGATATCCATATTATACCATAACGACAGGCGAAAAAAAGCCCTAAACGTAGACAGTTTTGGGCTTCTTTCTTTGTTTTAGGCCACTTTTGAAATGGAGGCTTTTTAGTCTGGATATAGAATTTGCGTCTCCGTTCGGGGAATGTTTGCTTGCAGGAGACTGCATTTGTTTATAGGGAAGAGCTAGCTTGTTTTCGTTTGACCGTTGTTTTGGAGATTCACTAATGAACGGATGCCGTCAATCATTTTGCTGCCGCACAAAGGGCATGATGGCGAGTCACTGCTGGCAAAGTTTTTTCTGCTCCAGCCGTTGCAGTCTTCTTTTGTGCATTCCCAAGTACTCACATCTTCTTTAGGCAGCGGTTCTTGATTACGTTTATTATAGTAAGACATAAAGTCACTTCTTCCCTCATGTATTTTAACTGCACATTTCTTATTGTCTCATACTTTTCCCCAATCTCCTAATTCCTTTTTCTTTATGGCTTTCCAATCAGACCATCTAAAAAGGAGAGGAGTGTACTGTTAAAAGCATCAGGCTCTTCTAAAAACGGGCAATGGCTACTTTTAGAAAAGGTGACGAGCGTGGAGTTGGAAATTTTGCCGCGCAAGTGTTCTCCAGCTGCTGTAGAGAAAAATTTGCGGTCTTCCCCGAAGCAAAGCAATGTCGGTACAGTAATGTTTTGAAGGGTGTCACGGTAATCAGCAGCCGTTTGGTTAAATAAAATCGTGCTTGAAATGGCAGCCGGCTGTTTGAGGATTTCTGCCAGCATCCATTCTTTTTCTGTCTCAGCAGGCGGTTCCGCGAACATATTCTGAATGAAGCTTTCGTAGAATGGCAGCGGATCAGTCTGAATGGCGTGCATCGCCGTTTTTAAACCGTCAAAATCAAACGGGCCGTGTTTCCAGCCCTCCCACTGATAGTCGGAAGCGGATTGGTCGATGATTACAGCGGCTTGTATGTTATCATTCCCAAATTGATTGAGATAATCCCATACGACAAAAGCGCCCATTGACCAGCCGGCGAGAACGGCACGATCGAGCTCCATTGCTTTTAGAAACTCCCTTACGTCGCGGGCGTATTGGGAAATGGTGTGGCCGTGAAGCACTTTGTCGGATTCGCCGTGTCCTCTAAGGTCGAGACGAATAAACTGATAATTGGCAGATAGTGCTGAACATTGTTTGTGAAAAAACTGCCCGCTCATCAGCACCCCGTGTATAAACAGGATCGGTGTACCGCTCCCGTGCGTTTCATAGTATAGACGTGTCTGATCTTCTAATGTGATGTATGGCATGTTTCTCCTCCTCTAGTTTCCGTCTTGAGAATGAATGGCTGCTGTTGAGCTGATGATGGCGGCTGTCGCAGCTGTCTGCTGAGCCTGAATTGCCGCTTCGATTGCGGTGTATAGGCCTGATTCCATCAGCAGATTGTTCTCCATATACTCACTGAGATATAAGCAGACAGCAATTTTAAAATTAATCCCCTTTTGCCGTTTAAATGCTTTATCTTGGTTTAATTCGCGAGCGATAGCCAAAACGGTTTTGATATCTGGCTCTTCCAGAAATGTGAGAAGGGCAAGGTCTGGATAATGATAATCCTTAGGCTTTTTGAAAGATGCAGTGATGGATTGATATATATGTTTGTAATGGGAAACAAGTGTTTCAGGGGCTTTTTCACTTTGTAAGGCCAGAATATGGCTGACCTGATGTAAGTACCGCCCTTTTTTAAACCCGTTGGCCGCCAGCAGATGATAGCATGTTTCCGCTTTGTTTAGCGCCTCCAAACCTTTTCCGCTTTCGCCAAGCAATACGGCAAGCGGAACATTCTGGGGTGAAGTGAGGAAATAATGATTTTTCTTCATCTGCTGATAAACAGAAAGCCCCGTGTTCATCTGTTCTCTTAGGTTTGTTGTGTCTGATTTGCCGGTGAGCAGGATCAGGGCGGAAAGGTACGTGAATATATCCCGCTTATATCCAAGCTTCACCATTTCATTGTATACGTCGATGAAAGTCAGAAACGTTTGTTTTGCCTCATGCTGAAAATGAATGTCCAGAATGGAAGCAACTGTAAAGCGGTGGTGGGAATTGAGTGTCGAGAAGCTGCCGATGTTTGATTTGATATAGCTGCTCAAATCATAAAAGCGCTCAAAATCAAACTCTCTTTTATTCACAATATATGCAGACGAAATGAGTATTAATATCTGATCTTGTGCAACTTTCCATTTTAATTTTGATTTTAATTCGGCATAAATGGAAATGTATTGTTTTGTCTTTTCGCTCAGCATAAAAACGCTCCTTATTGCTGTTTTTATGTTATACGAAAAATGGGGCCAAAAGTTTCTTAAAGAAAAAACTTGCCTGCGAGAGGCAAGTTTGTCGGGTTATTTACGGGGATCTGTTATATCCATCGGTCTCATCATGTCATAGTCTTCATGCTCAAGAATATGGCAATGCCATACGTATCGTCCGCTGTATGGCCCGAATGTTGCCGCGATTCTCAGGACTTCACCGGCGTGAGCTTGAATGGTGTCTTTCCAGCCCTTTTCACTTGGAGGCGGCGGAACAGCCGGGCCTGTATAGGACAATTCCCCGCTTTCTTGATAACGTGCGATATCAAATGGCCGGCGGTCTAATACACGGAAGGAGACCAGATGCAGGTGAATCGGATGTGTTCCGCGTGTCGGATTGATAATGGACCATATTTCAGTTGTGCCGGCTTTTGGTGCTTCTGTGACAGGGTCGTGCCACCGTTTGTTATTGAGAAGAAGGACCGGTCTGCCGTATTCGTCCTGGGTGCCTGCCAGTTTCAGTGTTCTGATGTTTTGGATTCTTTCATTCTGCACCGAAGGGTATGAGGCGAGGTACTTCGGCTTTCTGCTTTCATCTTTTTGTGCCAATGGTTTTGTGACTCTGAATTGCATGATATTCGCATCTGTTTCGGGATTGACGTCACCGCCGCAGCCTGCGCTGTTTGCCAAAATGATCGATTGTCCTTCATAGGCTGTGAAATCAATGATGATATCATAACGTTCGGCAGGTGCAAGACTGAAAGAGTTCAGTTTAGCAGAGCGCGGAAGAAGCCCGCCGTCTGAACCGATCTGAATAAATTCTCCGCCGTTATCGAGTGACAGATTATAGGTTCTCGTATTGGAGGCGTTGATGACGCGGAAGCGGTATTTCCTCGGTTCGACCTCCAAGTATGGCCAAACCTTCCCATTCACCAGTATGGTTTTTCCGCAAAAAGCCGGAACGATTGAAGGATTGGGAAGTGTCGGGGAAGGGTTTTCCGGTCCGTTTGGATAAAACAAAGAACCGTCCTCGTTGATCGTGCGGTCTGTGATAAGAAGCGGTATGTCGTATTCGCCGGAAGGCAGCTTTAAGCGTTTTTCCTTTGGATCGTGAATGAGATAAGCGCCGACGAGTCCGGCATAGACATTCAGCCTGGTAAGCGCCATGGCGTGATCGTGATACCACAAAATAGCACCGCGCTGCTGATTCGGATAATGATAAACCTCTCGTTTGAAATAAGGGCCTGTTTGCTCGAAGTTTTTGGAAAACCAAGCTTCCGGATACCCGTCACTATCATCTGGCGTGACGCCTCCGTGTAAATGTACAACAGTCTTTACTTCGGGCTCATCATGCTGGCTGTCGCTGTGATGAATCGTATGGTCAATCGGAAGGAAATGCGTTGAAGGAAGGTGATTCATCCATTTCACATAAACGTTCTCATTTCTTTTGACCTCAATGGTAGGTCCCGGAAATAAGCCGTTGTAGCCCCAAAGGCGGGTCGGGGGGAGATCGCGGTGGAGCTGGTGAGTGCATTCTTCCATAGTGACTTCGTAGTAAGTCTTTTCTTTTGTTTGCTGAACAGGCTTTAGTGTATCTGGGATAGGGAGAGCATCCGCAAATTTTTCAAGTATCATTTTTCATCTGTCCTTATCTAAATTTTCCATATTGGTATTATAGTTAATGACAATAAGGACGTGATGGTTACAAAAAAATGGCGTGCCGCTGCCTGCCCGAAGAAGAAATAACAAAATCCTAAACGGGAGTCCGTTTAGGATTTGATCAGCATTAAGGGAGGATGTCGGACTGCTGATGTGTGACAGACTTGGCTGCCGCTTTTTCGCTCACCTTGCGTTTTCTGAACACAAGATAAGAAATCAGAACGATTCCTGTGATGACGCCTGTCAGCAGCAGCTCGTCTCTCATGGAATCAATGAATGCCATAGATACTAAAATCCCGCAGATGGCGATAATGGTCACGTAGGTTAAGTATGGGAAGAGCCACATTTTAATCTTTAAAGCTTCAGGGTTCGTTTTTTCAAGTTTTTTACGCATTCTCAAATGGGAAACAGCGATGACGAGATAGACGAGCAGTGCAATTGCGCCTGATGAATTGACTAAAAATAAAAAGACGGTATCAGGAGAAAAGTAATTCATCACAACCGCGATATATGAGAAAAGTGTACCGGCAACAATCGCCTGTACGGGAGCACCTTTTTTGCTTAATTTCATAAAGCGGCGCGGTGCTTCGTTTCTTTCTGCAAGTGAATACAGCATTCTGGATGTGGTGTACAAACCTGAATTCAGGCAAGAGAGTACAGCGGTGAGGACGATAAAATTCATAATCTGCGCGGCAGCGGGAACACCGATATGCCCGAGCACAGCGACGAACGGACTTTCTAAAATATTGGCTGAATTCCAAGGCAAAAGCGCAACGACAACGGCAATAGAGCCGACGTAAAAGACAATGATGCGCCACACAACGGAACGCGTCGCTTTGGTCACGGATTCCAATGGATTGGATGTTTCTCCTGCAGCGATAGCAACGATTTCCGTTCCCATAAAGGAAAAAATAACGACGACAATGCCAAGCAATACGGAGCTGATGCCTTGCGGGAAAAATCCGCCTTGGCCCGTCAAGTTGGAGAGGCCCACTGGACTGCTTCCTGGTGCGAACCCAAAAATGAAAGCGAATCCAATAATTAAAAACAAAATAATCGTAACGACCTTAATAAGGGAGAACCAATATTCGAATTCACCGAATGATTTAACGGAATAAATGTTGGTCAGCGTGAGCAATACGGTCAAAATTAAGCTTGTGAGCCACAGAGGAATATCGTGGAACCAGTATTGAATGATGCCGGCTCCGGCAATTGCTTCAATCGCGATAACGACGACCCAGAAAAACCAATACAGCCAGCCGATTGCAAATCCGGCCCATGGCCCGATGGCGTCATGAGCGTATTGGGAAAACGATCCGCTCGTCGGGTTTACGGAAGACATTTCACCGAGCATTCTCATGATGAAAATAACCAGTAAGCCGGCTAGCGCGTAAGAAACAATAGCACCGGGACCGGTCGAGTGAATGACTGAACCGCTGCCTACAAATAGGCCGGCTCCGATCACGCCCGCGATCGAAATCATGGTCATATGGCGGGTCTTTAATTCTTTTTTTAATCCTGATTGAGACTGGTTCATAAATTACCTCCTTAAAGAATGAAACCATTACTGAATATTATGATAATTGAAACTCTATCATAAATATACAGTTTGTCGAAAATTCGTGTAAGAAAATATAACAGTTTATTTTAAATTTGTAGGTTATTGTTTGTGGTGTTTTAAGCAGATAAGCT
The DNA here is from genome assembly GCF_036765095.1 of Bacillus sp. 0209A. Classification (NCBI taxonomy): domain Bacteria; kingdom Bacillati; phylum Bacillota; class Bacilli; order Caryophanales; family Bacillaceae; genus Bacillus; species Bacillus sp. 0209A. The sequence continues at coordinate 315,117 of NZ_JBAIZV010000004.1, read as the reverse complement.
TGGATTAAAAGAAAAAATGTTTCGTTAATTATTCATTTTTGCAGCTAGCGTAGTATTTTAAAATATCGAAGATCGCAGAGGTATTGGCGGCATTGAATTTTAAGGATTTTTAGAGGAGAAAGAAATTGGTTTAGAGAAACAGTGTTCCGCCATAACTATTTTTCTGTGGCGAGTGAATCATGTTTCTGTAGACCCACTGCTATTCAGCTTTGTAACATTATAATAGGAATTCACGAGCGGAGAGGAGGTTTTGTATGGAGAGATACGATGAACTGAAGAAGGGAGAAGCCGGGGCTATTGTCAGCATTTCCGCGTATCTTGTCCTGTCCGCGATTAAGCTGATCATCGGTTATTTCTTTCACTCGGAAGCGCTTATGGCAGACGGGTTTAATAACACAACTGATATTATTGCTTCTGTTGCTGTGCTGATCGGCCTTCGCATCTCTCAAAAGCCTCCTGATGAAGATCATCCATACGGCCACTTCCGGGCGGAAACGATTGCATCACTTATCGCATCCTTTATTATGATGGTTGTCGGACTGCAAGTGCTGTTCAGCGCCGGAGAATCTATTTTTTCTCCTAAACAAGAGACACCGGATATGATTGCGGCTTGGACGGCAGCAGGCGGGGCAGTCCTGATGTTTATGGTGTACCAGTACAATAAAAGGCTGGCCAAAAAGGTGAAGAGCCATGCGCTCCTTGCCGCGGCCGCTGATAATAAATCGGATGCGTTCGTCAGCGTCGGCACGTTTATCGGAATTACGGCTGCGCAATTCCGCCTTGCTTGGATTGATACGGTCACGGCGTTTGTGATCGGTCTGCTCATTTGCAAAACGGCATGGGATATTTTCAAAGAATCATCTCACTCTTTGACAGATGGATTCGACGTAAAAGACATTTCAGCTTATAAACAGACAATCGAAAAGATTCCAGGTGTACGCCGTATAAAAGATATTAAAGCGAGATACTTGGGCAGTACGGTCTACGTTGATGTGGTGGTTGAAGTATCCGCTGATTTAAATATTACGGAAAGCCACGATATTGCCAATGAAATTGAGCGGAGAATGAAGGAGGAGCATGCGATTGATTATTCACATGTTCATATGGAACCTTTAGAACGCAAATAATTGAGCTTCCTGTCATAGGAAGCTTTTTGGTGTGATTTATTCTGCTTTATTGGAAACAATTTGCTAGAATCGTTTTTTTATACAGATCGCTTTTTGTGGTAAAGTTAGGTTACAATATGATGAATTTTGTAGATGACTAGGAGGAAAAGAATGGCATACCAAGAAGACCTGCATCCTTTGCTGGGGAAAGCAGTTGAACATATTAATAGAGTAATGGTGGGGAAACGAGACATCGCCGTACTCAGCTTAGCAGCCATTCTTGCCAAAGGGCATGTGCTGCTTGAGGATGTGCCCGGAGTCGGTAAAACGATGATGGTCCGCGCGCTGGCAAAGTCAATCGGCGCCGACTTCAAAAGAATTCAATTCACTCCGGATTTGCTGCCATCTGATGTCACAGGCGTGTCCATCTATAATGCGAAAACGATGGAATTTGAATACCGTCCCGGCCCGATTATGGGAAATATCGTGCTGGCCGATGAAATCAACCGTACCTCTCCGAAGACACAGTCTGCTTTGCTAGAAGCGATGGAAGAAGGAAGTGTAACGGTAGATGGCCATACGATGCCGCTTGCGGCTCCGTTTTTTGTCATGGCAACGCAAAACCCGTTCGAATATGAAGGGACGTACCCATTGCCGGAAGCCCAGCTTGACCGTTTTTTATTCAAACTTCGCATGGGTTATCCGACCTTTAATGAGGAGCTGGACGTCTTATCTCTTCAGGAAAAAAGCCATCCGATTGAGACGCTTGAGCCGGTTATTTCAAAAGAAGACTTCATCCGTTTGCAGCGGGAAGTGCAAAATGTCCGCGCCGATGACAGCATTAAAGAATACATTGTGGAAATCGTGCAGAAAACGAGACAGCATGCCTCTGTTCAATTAGGCGTCAGTCCGCGCGGATCAATCGCTCTCATGAAAGCGGCCCAAGCATATGCGCTGCTCCATCATCGCGACTATGTCATTCCGGATGATATTCAATATTTGGCTCCTTTCGCGCTTCCGCACCGGATGCTGCTGCAGCCAGAGGCGAAGTTTGAAGGTATCGAGGCAGACGCGATCGTACGGGAGATCATGTCCGTTGTGAAGGTACCGGTTCAAAGGTCGTCGATCCGCTGATGAAGAAGACGCAATGGCTGGTATATGGGTGGAAGCTGATTGTATTAACGCTATTGACGGCTGCTGTTTTTTCTTACGCGATGTTTCAAGGCGGCTTTGTCAGCTGGTTTTTGTTTTACGCGTTTCTCCCTTTTGTCGTGTATGCCGGACTGCTGGCGTTGTATCCGCTCCGCTCTTTTCAGGCTTCACGGCAAATGGCCAAAACACAATTGCAAGCGGGGGACAGGCTGGGCGTGTCGGTAACGCTGAGAAGGAAGCTGCCGTTTCCGCTGATGTATATGGTGATTGAAGATTGCCTGCCAGAAGGAATCGAGTCATTGAACCGAGACGAAGCCGTGGCCAAACGTCTCGTTTTTCCTTGGTTCAAACGGCGTATGACGATGTCGTATGAACTAGCTCGCGTACCGCGCGGAGAACATCATTTTCATGCTGTCAGGGTGCGAACCGGGGACGTTCTCGGCTTGATTGAAAAAACAGCTTTTTATGAGCTGGATGATACCCTGTTTGTTTATCCATCTTTTCAGCATCTTTCTTATCAGGTGAATGAGAGGCATCAGGAAGATGGTGTAAGCGGGTCTTCTCGGGTTCATCAGCACCATTCCGCAGTCGCAGCGAGTGTTCGGGATTACCAGCCGGGAGACCGGTTTGCCGCGTTAGACTGGAAGACTTCTGCACGGCGGAGCCAGCTGATGACGAAGGAATTTGAACCGTCTCGAAGCAAAAACCTGTTTCTTCTGATGGACCGTTTTTCCTCTGAAGCATTCGAAGAGGTCGTTACTGTGTCAGCTTCGATTCTTCATTCTGTTTTACAAAGCGGCGCGGGGGCAGGTTTGGCCTCAGTCGGAAAGGAAAAAACGCTTTTTCCTATTCAAGAAGGGGAGCAGCATTTTAAGCGCATGCTTCGGCATTTAGCCGTCGTTCATTGTGATGCGGCTGACCCGGTAAGCCGATATGTACGGGAGGAGCTGGGGAAGCCGTCTGTTCGCAAAGCTGATAAGGTGATCGTCACGGGGCAGTTCACGGAAGATTTGTTGAACTTAGCAGAAACCGGGGGAGGCCGGTTTACAGTGATCCTGGCAAAAGAGAAAGACGCTGAGCTTTCTCAAGCTGAAAATGTCATGGTCGAACGCATGATGAAACGCCAAATCAGAGTTCAGGTCATGAGGGGCGGACGAGTTTCGCGTGTTGTTTAGAAAGAGGGGTGACGGTGCACATGCCGCACGATGATCAGAAGGGAAGCCGTTTGAGCTTGCTGCTATTTTATTTTCTGGCGTTTTTATTGCTGTGGGAGTGGCTCAGACCGCTTGACCGTTTTACAGATACGAAACATACGGGCTTTTTTATTGTCTTTATCGGCTTGACGTTTCTACTGAGTTTTTTCAGAATGAGGTGGTTTGTCACCGTTCCTTTTTGTGTCTTATTTACGTTGATCTCGGTGCACATCCTGTTTTATCAAGGGTCCATATTTGATTTGAACTGGGTCAGCTCTTTTTTGCGGGATGTCTATTTGAATATCACGCTGATACAATCAGGGCAATGGAATGACATGATTCCTTCGTTTCGGACCCTGTTGTTTTTTGTGCTGTTGTGGCTGCTGGTCTATCTCCTTCATTATTGGGTGATTTACCAGAGAAGAATCTTATTTTTCTTTATGATGACAGTAGCGTATATTACGATTCTTGATACCTTTACGCCATATGATGCCACTTTTGCCGTCATCCGTATCGTGCTGATCGGCTTCTTTATGCTTGGCCTTTTATACTTAGAACGCATCAAGCTGATGGAAAGAATCGCATTGCCAAAAATATCTGTCCTGAAATGGTTTCTGCCGTTATCGGTATTCATTTTGGCTGCCGTGGGATTCGGACTTGCCGCTCCGAAATCAGATCCGGCTTGGCCTGATCCGGTGCCTTTTCTCAAAAAAATTACCAATCAAGAGCGTGTGCCGGCTGGTGAAAGCAAAATCGGATACGGGAACCATGACGAATCACTCGGCGGCCCGTTTCAGCAGGATGACACCCCTGTTTTTACTTGGCAGGGAAAAGAGCGTACGTATTTCCGTGTGGAAACGAAGGATACGTATACCGGGAAAGGTTGGATTGAAACAGACACAGGCATGTCATATCAGCTAAGCGGAGGGAAAGTTGAAAATCTATGGTTTGACCACAAGGTTGCGACAGAACGCAGCGCCGTCCGTGTCAAAGTTGATGAACACTACGGGTATAACCATGTGATGTATCCGATCGGTGCGAAAACCATACAGCCAAAGCAGGCTGTCTCGCTTGAAATGAACGGAAACACGGAACAAATTTCCCCGATCAGTGAACAAGCCGGTGAGATCAGAAATATGGGGAGCTATTCCGTAACGTACAATTCCCCGGTCTACAAGCTGGATGAGCTGAGAAAGGTGAAAGTGAGAAACAACAGTGAGGAATACACATTCAGCAACCGCTATATGCAGCTGCCGGATTCACTGCCTGAGCGGGTGAGAACCCTTGCGGCCAAGCTGACTCAGGATCATGATAATATGTTTGATAAGGTGAAAGCGGTTGAGGACTATTTAGGTTCAAATCAGTTCACATATGAAACCGAAAACGTGACCATCCCTAAGGATGATGGGGATTATGTCGATCAATTTCTGTTTGAAACAAAGATGGGCTACTGTGATAACTTTTCTTCCGCTATGGTGGTGCTCCTGCGTTCGGCCGGCATTCCGGCCCGCTGGGTCAAGGGGTATACATCAGGCGAATATAAAGAAGCGGGAAACAAAAACGGCAGCATCTACGAGGTGACAAATAACAACGCCCATTCCTGGGTAGAGGTGTATTTCCCAGAACAGGGCTGGGTCACATTTGAGCCGACTAAAGGGTTTACAAACCCGGCTGCATTTACTTCTTCTGACACAAAGGATTCCGGCAGCGAAAGCAGCAGCTCACCGGAGAAAACAAAAGAAGCGCAGAAAAAAGAGAAAAAACAGCCGGAAAAACAAAAGGAAAAACGGGAGACACCTGTTTCTAAAAAACCGTCCGCTTCACGTGAAAATGCCGGGGCGGGCTGGTATGGAGCGCTTGGGGTTCTTGCAGTCCTGCTCTTGGCAGCGGTCTTGCTGTATGTTTTCCGTTCGCTATGGATTCCTATTTTCGTTGTAAGAAAATTGAAGCGGCGCAGCGATCAGCACGTGTTTTTTGAGGCATATGGCGCGCTGCTGAAACAGCTGAAGAGAAGAGGCATTCCGAAACGAGACAGTGAAACGCTGCGTGACTATGCGAAACGAATCGATGGAAAATATAGCTCGGAAGACATGTCAAAGCTGACATCAAGCTATGAACGGGCGCTTTACAGAAATGAAGATTCGAAGGCGCTTTGGAATGAAACCAGAGAGTTATGGGAAAATTTAATTAAAAGAAGATGGTCTTGACCGCTTATCGACGTGTTGTTAGAATTAGTGAATATTATCGGAGTCTGGGAGCGAGTTACCGGACTCCGGCAAACGGCCTTGCCAAAGAGGGCGGATCGTGTTTCATATCTGTCCTCGTTTTTTTCTGTGTCAAAAAACTTAGAGGAGATTAGGTGACAACCATGACAAAGTTAGTGAATGAAATGATTCTTGTCCTTGATTTCGGCAGTCAGTATAACCAGCTGATTACACGCCGTATCCGTGAATTCGGTGTATACAGCGAGCTGCATCCCCATACATTGACGGCTGAAGAAATTAAAGAAATGAATCCGAAAGGAATTATTTTATCCGGCGGTCCAAACAGTGTGTATGATGAAAACTCTTTCCGCTGTGACGAGAAAATCTTCGAGCTTGATATTCCTGTTTTGGGAATTTGCTACGGCATGCAGTTGATGACTCATTACCTTGGCGGTAAAGTTGAAGCGGCAAGCCAGCGTGAATACGGAAAAGCAAACATCCACATCGAAGGCGCACCTGATTTGTTCAAAGATCTTCCGAACGAACAAGTGGTTTGGATGAGCCACGGCGATTTGGTTGTAGAAGTTCCTGAAGGCTTCACTGTTGACGCGACAAGCCATCACTGCCCGAATTCAGCGATGAGCAAAGCGGACAAAAAATGGTACGGCGTTCAGTTCCATCCGGAAGTGCGCCACTCTGAATACGGCAATGACCTTCTGAAAAACTTTGTATTCGGCGTTTGCGAATGTGAAGGCAAATGGTCAATGGAGAACTTTATCGAAATTGAAATGCAAAAAATCCGTGAAACGGTCGGAGATAAGCAGGTTCTTTGCGCGCTAAGCGGCGGCGTTGATTCCTCTGTTGTTGCTGTTTTGATTCATAAAGCGATCGGCGACCAGCTGACTTGTATCTTTGTAGACCATGGTCTTCTCCGTAAAGGCGAGGCTGAAGGGGTTATGAAAACATTCAGCGAAGGCTTTAACATGAACGTCATTAAAGTAGACGCACAAGACAGATTCTTAAATAAACTAAAAGGCGTTTCTGATCCTGAGCAAAAACGCAAAATCATCGGTAATGAATTCATTTACGTGTTCGATGATGAAGCGGACAAGCTCAAAGGCATCGACTATCTTGCACAAGGAACGCTTTACACTGATATCATCGAGAGCGGTACGGCAACGGCGCAAACGATCAAATCTCACCACAATGTCGGCGGGCTTCCAGAAGACATGCAGTTTGAACTGATCGAGCCGTTAAACACGCTCTTCAAAGACGAAGTGCGCGCGCTTGGCACAGAGCTCGGCATTCCCGATGACATCGTATGGCGCCAGCCTTTCCCAGGACCGGGACTCGGAATCCGCGTTCTTGGCGAAGTAACAGAAGAAAAGCTTGAAATCGTTCGTGAATCAGATGCGATTTTACGTGAAGAAGTTGCGAATCACGGCTTAGAGCGTGATATTTGGCAATACTTCACTGTTCTTCCTGACATCCGCAGCGTTGGTGTAATGGGTGACGCGAGAACATATGATTACACAATCGGAATCCGCGCCGTTACATCAATTGACGGCATGACATCTGACTGGGCGCGTATCCCGTGGGATGTGCTTGAAGTCATTTCGACACGTATCGTAAACGAAGTGAAGCACATTAACCGCGTGGTGTACGATATTACAAGTAAGCCACCTGCGACGATTGAGTGGGAATAAGTAAATAGCTAATAGAAAAACGTCCCTTTTACAAAAGGGGCGTTTTTTTTGTGAACTTTTTGAAACCGTTTCGGCAGTTTTCCTATCTAACAACATAGGAGGTGGATAAGGTGAAGGAAGAAAGATTGATTACAAAGGCGAGAAAAGGAAATGCTCGAGCCTTTGAAAAGCTTATGCTGGCACATCAGGAGACGTTATATAAAACAGCCTATCTCTATTTAAGAAACAAAGAAGATGCACTTGATGCTGTACAGGAAACGGCTTATAAAGCCTTTATTCATATAGAAAAACTAAAAGAGCCAAAGTATTTTTTAACGTGGCTTACTCGAATACTGATTCATTCCATTTTCGCCATGAATAAAAAGAAAGGAGATTTGGTTCCGTTTGAGAAACAGCATGATACTGGCACTGATCAAGCCAATATCGAGGAATACATGGATTTGCGAAATGCGATTGATTCACTTGATGAACATGTTCAGCTCACGATTCAACTCTATTATTTTCAAGATTATTCGATTTCAATGATAGCTGAACAAACAGGAATGGCAGAAGGCACAATTAAAACACATTTACATAGAGCAAGAAAAGCTTTGAAACAGGAGCTGGAAAAGGAGGACCAAAACAAATGGACAAATACCAAGTAAAACAGATGTATGACGAAATAAAAGTGCCAAAGAAAGCACTCAAAAAGGCAATACATCAAGCTGTCGTTCGTGCTGAAAATGAAAGTAACAGCAGGCGCCGTTTTAAATGGGGACGAATCCTAACAAATGGTATCGCTGTTACTGCTGTGGTAGGTATACTGTATTTAACGTCCGGTCTTTTTCTGCCATCTGTAAACAAAGCGATGGGAAGCATACCCATTGTCGGCCAAATTTATAAGGATTTTCAAGATAAAGTTGGCCTATCATTGTTTAAAAGCAATTTGGTCACAGCTTTGAATGAAAAAGCAGAGTCTAGGGGAATCACTGTTTCTGTAAATAGCTCATATTACGATGCCGGACAGCTTGTCTATAACTTTACTGTGGATAACTTCCAGTCTGATGAAAAAGAGATCATGTATGATGTGGACGAAGCGAGTTATAACGACAAGTTTTCAATCAACTACGATTTCTTAATGCTTAAAAAATTAAATAACAAGCAATACGCAGGACAATTAAGGATTTATACAAATGGTACTGAAATAAAAAATGGGGATACTGTGCCTTTTGTGATTACTCATATCAATGAAATACAGGGGAATTGGAGATTTAATCTGCCTATTACCAAAAAGAATGCAAGTTATTTAGAAAGTTCAAAGGAGGTATCGGCTTATCATAATCGTTATCAATTTTCCAATATTCAAGTGGAAAACGGAAAACTTGGATCTGTCCTTCAATTTACAATAGATTATCAAGGCATAGCAAAGAATGATGAGGTTGAAATTAACGAGGTCAAAGATGATTTAGGAAACACATATGAGATGTCAGCGTCAAACATCGAACTTGGAGACCGCAAAAAAGTAAACGAGAGAACGGTAAGAGCAAAAGGCCAAACACAGTTAAAATCACCAATCAATCCAAAAGCGAAAAAGCTAACATTAATAGCAGATATTAGATTTGAGGCTGAGGGCAGTGAAATCGTTCCGCTAAATGCAGAGATGCCGTTTCGTGTTTCAGAAACAAACCATCAAAACATAGGGATTGAAATCAATAACATGAAACAAGAAGGGAGGAAAGTATTGGTTTATTACCGCTTCACTGGAGTTGATACTTCAAGTATGAACGAAGATGACTTAGTGAATATAGGTGAAATGATTGGCCTTGGTGATATGAAAAAAATGCAATCATGGCCTGATCCAATGGCTTATTATGAAGAAGGTTATTATTTGAAATGGAATAAAGCTGAAGTGAAAAATATGAACACAGCCGAAATGGTATCTACTTTTGAACTGGATGATGCCTATCTTGATAAGCTTTCTTTAAAGCATTTTGAGTTTAATAAATATGGTCTTTATATTGATAAAGGCGTTTTAAATGACCTGGTTCAACGAAAGCCATTCTCGTTTACTGTACCAGTGCATCAGGTGAGTCAGCCTGCCAAGATAAAATAAGCATAAGTTGAAAAACCGTATGAAGTCATACATACGGTTTTTATCATTGTTATCAATTTAGTCAATAGACGAATAAACCATTTTTTTGAATCGGTAATGTTCGTTTTTTATATTGTCATTTCAAAACGAACTTGGTACAATAGACACAGAAATCAAATAAGATAATTCGTATAATCGCGGGGATATGGCTCGCAAGTCTCTACCAAGCTACCGTAAATGGCTTGACTACGTAAACATTTCTTTCGTTTGATATAAATAAAACACGTTTATTTATACGAACTGAAATCCGTCTGTAGTCAAGCGTCCCAAAATGCATTGGGGCGTTTTTTATTTGGCGTTTTCAGGGCAGGATAAATAACAAAGAGTGAAGGGAGTCAAATAGCTTGAAAAAGTTTTTTCAGTTTGATGAGCTGGGCACCAGCTATCGCAATGAAATCATTGGCGGATTAACGACTTTTTTATCTATGGCATATATTCTGTTCGTCAATCCGATTACACTTGCTTTGGAGAGCGTGAAAGATTTTCCGGAAGCGCTGAGAATTGACCAAGGCGCGGTCTTTACAGCGACAGCGCTGGCGTCTGCGGCAGGCTGTATCTTAATGGGACTGATCGCGAGATATCCGATCGCCATCGCGCCAGGTATGGGGCTGAACGCGTTTTTTGCGTTTTCTGTCGTGCTCGGCATGGGCATTTCATGGCAGGCCGCTTTGTCTGGTGTTTTCATTTCAGGTCTTATCTTTGTTGCTCTTTCGTTAACAGGTTTTCGTGAAAAAATCATCAACGCCATTCCCCCAGAGCTGAAATTGGCAGTCGGCGCGGGTATCGGCCTGTTTATTACATTCGTTGGATTACAAGGTTCAGGAATTATTACATCCAACCCTTCCACACTCGTCACCATCGGAAACATTCACAGCGGTCCTGTGCTGTTAACGATTTTCGGTGTAATTGTAACGGTTATTTTAATGGTGCTTCGCGTTAACGCGGGCGTGTTTATCGGGATGCTGTTAACTGCGGTTGCCGGCATGATTTTCGGTTTGGTTCCGGTTCCGACTCAAATCATCGGCAGTGTGCCGAGCCTTGAGCCGACTTTCGGACAAGCGTGGCTTCATCTGCCGGATATTTTCTCCGTACAAATGCTGATCGTCATTTTAACGTTCTTGTTTGTCGGATTTTTTGATACAGCGGGTACACTGGTTGCTGTGGCAACTCAAGCTGGTTTAATGAAGGAAAACAAATTGCCGCGTGCGGGCCGTGCGCTTTTAGCTGATTCATCTTCGATTGTGATCGGCGCCATGCTCGGTACGTCTACCACAACTTCTTACGTGGAATCAAGCTCAGGCGTCGCTGCGGGTGCCCGCTCAGGATTTGCGGCAATTGTAACAGGTATTCTCTTTTTACTGGCTACGTTTTTCTCGCCGCTTCTATCAGTCGTTACCTCAAATGTAACGGCTCCGGCGCTGATCATTGTTGGTGCATTGATGGTGGCGCCGCTTGGCAAAATCGCTTGGGATAAGTTCGAGGTGGCCGTTCCCGCTTTCCTTACCATGATCATGATGCCGTTAACATACAGCATTGCAACTGGGATTGCCATCGGATTTATTTTCTATCCGATTACGATGGTGTGCAAAGGAAAAGCCAAAGAGGTTCATCCGATTATGTACGGGCTGTTTATCGTTTTTATCCTGTACTTTATCTTCTTAAAATAACGAATGAAACCAGCTGCCTTGGCAGCTGGTTTTTTTGTTGCAAAAGGTAAAACCATTTCATACGATATACCGTCATGTAGATGTGCCGCCATGCTTTACTTAAATGGAAATGACTTGACTGTTCAGGAAGGCTTCGGTACCTTATATAAGTGTTTTATTTTCTTATGGTATTCCGCCGTATTTTTTTGATAGGAGTTGCTGACATGACGGAAGAAAGAAAAGAAACGTTTGAAGAAGAAGTTAACCAGAGTGAAAGAATAGATACAGATGAAGAACCGCTATCGAGAATGTCCAGAAAGGCGAGCCGGCAAAGCAAGCAGAAGCAAAAACAAAAGCAGAAACCGCATCAGGAACGCGGTGGTGTATCCATTGCTAAAGACAAGCTTGCGTCTGTATGGGCAGCCATCAACAGATATTGCGGTTTTGCGTTCTCGATTTTAAAATCACCGGCGAAAACCGTCGTGGCGGATGGTTTTTCTCATTATAAGTATGGTTTGATTTCAATGCTTATATTCAGTATGATCTTTTCAATCGGGAACTGGTTTCAGTTAAAGGCCAGCTGGAATCGGCCGCTTGGTTTCGGAGAACGCCATCACGCTTTCTATGACGGATTTTTAATCGTTCTTGTCTATTTGCTTCTCTTTTTCGCGGTAATGGTCATAGCCGTATGGGCCGTCTCCCGCTATATGATGAAGCAGAAGGTGACGTTTAGAGAAGTGGCTGCGGGTTTGGGTTCATTGCTTGTACCGGTGATTGCTGTTTCAATTCTTTGGCTGATCTTTGCGATCGTGAATATCCCGATGCTGACAGTTCTTTTTACAGTGCTGATCTTGTTTTCGATCTTTTTTATGATGGCGCTGTATGTGCAGCGTCTGTATCAGGCGGCACAAGATGCACCGATTGATTATATCTATTGTGTATTTGCAGTAGTTGCGGTCGCGCTGCTGTTTGCGGCGGTGACTTGGCCGTTTATTTCTGAATATTTCACAGCGTCGCTGATTCCGCTTTAATGAAAAAACCGGCTGTTCATAGCCGGTTTTTTGATGTCACAATTTTTACAAATATATCTAAAAAACATAGTTGATTTGTAGGATTAATCCGTGTATGATGAGGAAAATGCTGTAAACGTCCAGCGTACAAACCTTTATATTTTGGAGGATGATGGACATGGCTGAAGTACTTCGCCGAGCGATTAATCAAAAGAAGCAATTTTTAAAAACCAAATTACTGCTCTCGGAATTTTATCAGGGAAGAGGGGAACAGCTTGCTGATTATACGCTGAGTGAGCTTGAGAAAGAATACAAATCCCTTCTGAAAATGAAAAAAGAGATCTGACAATATATGAGAAAAGGTGAGTCTGCTGAAAAGCGGGCTTTTTTGTTTTGATGTTGAAAAGGTAAGAAAGAGGGTAAACTACTACTGTTCAATCTGAAAAAGCGTGTCGAAATATTTTCCTTAGGCTTACGGCCTCAGTTGATTGTAAACGACGCGTTTCTCTAGTAGAATATGATTGCTTTATGCAAGATGAAGAGTAGGGGGATGAAATGAAATGATGCAAACCATCTTATCAAATGGAATAGCCATGGTTCTCATAATTCTCATTATTAATATTGTCTATGTGTCATTTTTTACGATAAGAATGATTTTAACGCTGAAAGGCCAGCGTTATTTAGCGGCCGGCATCAGTACGATTGAGATACTGGTTTATGTGACAGGATTGAGCCTGGTGCTCGATAACTTAGACCAGATTCAAAATGTGATTGCGTACGCGCTCGGTTACGGTCTTGGCGTCATTGTCGGCATGAAAATAGAAGAAAAATTGGCGCTTGGCTATATGATGGTCAATGTGATTACGAAGGAGCTTGATGTTGATCTTCCGAGGCAGCTCCGTGAAAAAGGCTACGGTGTGACAAACTGGGTGGTCGGCGGGCTTGAAGGCGACCGCACAGCCCTTCAGATTCTGACACCGAGAAAATATGAACTCCAGCTGTATGATACGATTAAGACAATTGATTCAAAAGCCTTTATTATTGCGTATGAACCAAAAACAATCCACGGCGGCTTCTGGGTCAAAGCGGTGAAGAAGAGGAGAATTAAAGAATAATGGCAAAGCCGAAGAAGAAAAAGTTTGAAGTGACAGAGCAGCAAACGATTGATGCTGTGCTTCAGCAAATGAAAGAAGAAGGGTATTTGCCTGTACGGCGAATGGAGGAGCCTGTTTTTATGGAGAAAAAGGAAAACGGGTCAATTCAGATCGTTCCATGCGGGAAAAAAATCGTATTTGAAGGGAAATTGATCTAAAACACGAACATTAGCAGAATGAATTTTTGTATCGTTCGATAATGTCGTTGACATTATCCATATCCGTTGTTAAGATAAACATGAAATCAAAACACGACCTCATATAATCTTGGGAATATGGCCCATAAGTTTCTACCCGGCAACCGTAAATTGCCGGACTATGCAGGAAAGTGATCGATAAAACTGACATGGATATATCGCAGAAGCGAACGACTGACGATACATGTACCATGCCCGGTTTGTATTGCTTCCTCATAAGTGCAATGCAGAGCGGGTATTTTTTATTTTCTGAAAACAAAAGCATGAGAAGGTGGGAACAGAATGCAGCCGCTAGTAGGAATCATCATGGGAAGCACTTCCGATTGGGAGACAATGAAAAACGCATGCGACATACTTGACGAACTTAATGTTCCGTACGAAAAGAAGGTCGTTTCCGCTCACCGGACGCCTGATTTCATGTTTGAATACGCTGAAACCGCGAGAGAAAGAGGCATCAAGGTGATTATCGCCGGTGCCGGAGGAGCGGCGCATCTGCCAGGGATGACGGCGGCGAAAACAACACTGCCGGTCATCGGAGTTCCGGTTCAGTCCAAGGCGCTGAACGGAATGGATTCTCTGCTTTCCATCGTCCAAATGCCCGGAGGCGTGCCTGTTGCGACAACAGCCATCGGCAAAGCAGGCGCTGTGAACGCAGGGCTGTTAGCGGCGCAAATTTTGTCAGCTTTTGACGAGGATCTTGCCCGTAAGCTGGATGAGAGAAGAGAAAATACTAAACAGACAGTGTTAGAAAGCAGTGATCAGCTTGTCTAAACAAATCATCTATCCAGGAGCAGTGATCGGCATTATCGGCGGCGGCCAGCTTGGAAAAATGATGGCTGTGTCCGCCAAACAAATGGGGTATAAAGTCGCGGTCGTGGATCCGGTTAAAGATTCGCCATGCGGGCAGGTTGCGGATATTGAAATTACCGCTCATTACAATGATCGTGAAGCGATTCGAAAATTGGCTGAAATCAGCGACATCATCACGTATGAGTTTGAAAACATCGATTATGATGCGCTGCATTGGCTAAAAGATCATGCCTATCTCCCGCAAGGAAGTGAACTGCTGCTCATTACCCAAAATCGTGAAACAGAGAAAAAAGCCATTCAAGCCGCGGGCTGTGAAGTTGCTCCGTACAGCATCGTCAAAACAAAAGATGGATTGAAACAGGCGGTACAGGAGCTTGGACTTCCCGCGGTGCTGAAAACATGCCGCGGCGGATACGATGGCAAAGGCCAATTTGTGATCAAGGAAGAGGCGCAAATTGAGCAGGCTGCCGCTCTATTAGAACACGGTACTTGCATTCTCGAAAGCTGGGTTTCTTTTAAAATGGAAATGTCGGTCATCGTCGTCAGATCGGTAAACGGCGAAATTTCAACATTTCCGGCAGCAGAAAACATTCACCACAACAATATCCTCTTCCAAAGCATCGTGCCTGCACGGGTGGAAAAAGCGATCCAGAGGAAGGCTGCTGATTTGGCCGTTAAGCTTGCAGATGAGCTTCACCTTGTCGGGCCCCTCGCTGTTGAAATGTTCCTGACAGAAGACGGCGAGCTTTTGGTCAATGAACTGGCGCCAAGACCGCATAATTCAGGGCATTATACGCTGGACCTTTGCGAAACCAGTCAGTTTGAACAGCATATCAGAGCGGTATGCGGCCTTCCGCTCGGTAAAACAGATTTGCTGAAGCCGGGCATGATGGTGAATCTACTCGGCGATGAAGTGAAGCTTGTTGAGGAAGAGCCGGAGCTTATAAAAGAAGCAAAGCTCTATATATACGGAAAACATGAAATCAAAAAAGGCCGCAAAATGGGGCATATTACATTTATGAAGCAGCCTGAAGACCAATGGATTCAGGAGATCACAAATAAATGGATGAATAGAGACGGAGGACAAGCAGAATGATCGAACGTTATTCAAGACCTGAAATGTCCGCAATTTGGACGGATGAAAACAGATTTCAAGCATGGCTGGAGGTTGAGATTCTTGCCTGTGAAGCGTGGGCGGAGCTTGGCGTCATTCCGAAAGAAGACGTAAAGGTCATGCGCGAGAACGCGTCATTTGACATCAACCGCATTTTAGAAATCGAACAGGATACCCGCCATGACGTTGTCGCTTTTACACGCGCCGTTTCCGAATCACTGGGCGAAGAAAGAAAATGGGTGCACTACGGCTTAACGTCAACTGACGTTGTGGATACCGCTCTTTCTTACTTATTAAAACAGGCAAACGATATTCTGCTCAAGGACCTTGAGAGATTTGTTGACATTATAAAAGAAAAAGCGAAAGAACATAAATACACAGTCATGATGGGGCGCACACACGGCGTACACGCTGAGCCTACAACATTCGGCTTAAAACTTGCGCTTTGGCATGAGGAAATGAAACGTAACCTTGAGCGTTTCAAACAAGCGAAAGAAGGCATCGAGGTTGGGAAGATTTCCGGCGCTGTCGGCACATATGCGAACATTGACCCATTTGTTGAGCAATATGTCTGTGAGAAGCTCGGATTGAAAGCAGCACCGATTTCAACCCAAACCCTTCAGCGCGACCGCCATGCTGACTATATGGCGACACTTGCTTTGATCGCGACAAGCATCGAGAAGTTCGCAGTGGAAATTCGCGGTCTGCAAAAGAGTGAAACACGCGAAGTTGAGGAATTTTTCGCGAAAGGGCAAAAGGGTTCATCTGCAATGCCGCACAAACGCAATCCGATCGGCTCTGAAAACATGACAGGTATTGCGCGCGTCATCCGCGGCTACATGATGACGGCTTACGAAAATGTTCCATTATGGCATGAGCGCGATATTTCTCATTCTTCAGCAGAACGGATTATTCTCCCGGATGCGACAATCGCGCTGAACTACATGCTGAACCGCTTCTCCAACATCGTGAAAAACTTAACGGTCTTCCCGGAAAACATGAAGCGCAACATGGACCGCACACTCGGCCTTATTTACTCTCAGCGTGTGCTGCTTGCTTTGATCGACACAGGCCTGACTCGTGAAGAAGCCTATGATACAGTACAGCCGAAAGCAATGGAAGCCTGGGAAAAACAAGTGCCGTTCCGTGAGCTTGTGGAAGCGGAAGAGAAAATCACGTCCCGTCTTTCTCCGGAAAAAATTGCTGACTGTTTTGATTACAACTACCATCTGAAAAATGTTGATCTGATCTTTGAACGTTTAGGTTTAGCATAGAAGAAGCTTTTAGGCGGCTTCTTCTACGCCGCCGTGGTTTGAAAATTCCCAAGATTCGGATTAGGAGGCCTTCCGTGAATATTGTAAAGAATGAACTTTTATACGAAGGAAAAGCAAAAAAGATCTACAAAACCGATGACGAAAACACGTTGTATGTCGTGTATAAAGACTCCGCCACTGCTTTTAACGGCGAGAAAAAAGCAGAAATCAGCGGCAAAGGGCGCTTAAATAACGAGATTTCAAGCCTGATTTTCAAACATCTTCACGCTAAAGGCATTAACAACCACTTTATCGAGCGCATATCGGAAACGGAGCAGCTCATCAAAAAGGTAACGATTGTGCCGCTTGAAGTCGTCGTCAGAAATGTTGTGGCAGGAAGCATGTCCAAGCGTCTCGGCATTCCAGAAGGCACCAAGCTTGAACAGCCGATTATCGAGTTTTACTACAAGGATGACGCGCTGGGTGATCCGCTCATCACGGAAGATCATATTTGGCTCTTGAAAGCGGCAACTCCTGAGCAGGTAGAAAACATTAAGTCCATTACAAAAACAGTAAATGAAGAGCTTCAAACCATTTTTGCCGATTGTCACGTCAGATTAATAGATTTTAAGCTTGAATTCGGTTTAGATCCAGACGGACAAGTGCTTTTGGCCGATGAAATTTCACCGGACACATGCCGCTTGTGGGATAAAAACACGAACGAAAAGCTGGACAAAGATTTATTCAGACGCAATCTTGGAAGCTTAACCGACGCATATGAAGAGATTTTCAAAAGACTGGGAGGCATTCATCATGTATAAAGTAAAAGTTTATGTCAGCTTAAAAGAAAGTGTACTAGATCCACAAGGGAGCGCTGTCCAGCATGCCTTGCACAGTATGACTTACAACGAAGTTCAAGATGTGCGCATCGGTAAATATATGGAGCTTACGATCGAAAAATCTGACCGTGATCTTGACATGCTAGTGAAAGAAATGTGCGAAAAACTTCTTGCGAATACAGTGATTGAAGATTACAGATACGAAGTTGAGGAGGTAGTCGCACAGTGAAATTTGCGGTGATTGTGTTACCTGGATCCAACTGTGATATCGATATGTATCATGCTGTAAAGGATGAGCTCGGCCATGAAGCGGAATACGTCTGGCATGAGGAAACAAGCCTTGACGGCTTCGATGGCGTATTAATTCCGGGAGGATTTTCTTACGGCGATTATTTGAGATGCGGGGCTATTGCCCGATTTGCGAATATTATGCCAGCTGTCAAACAGGCGGCGGCTGAAGGAAAACCAGTTCTCGGCGTCTGCAACGGATTTCAAATTTTACAAGAGCTTGGCCTTCTGCCAGGCGCAATGAGACGCAACAAAGATTTGAAGTTCATTTGCCGGCCTGCTGAATTAATTGTTCAGAACGACGAAACATTATTCACATCTTCCTACGAAAAGGGCCAATCGATTACAATTCCGGTTGCCCATGGTGAAGGGAACTTCTACTGTGATGACGACACACTTGCTTCATTGAAAGAAAACAACCAAATTGCTTTCACATACGGCTCCGATATTAACGGAAGTGTCAGCGGCATTGCCGGTGTCGTGAATGAGAAAGGCAACGTATTAGGCATGATGCCTCACCCTGAGCGCGCGGTCGATGAACTGCTTGGAAGCGCCGACGGTCTTAAATTATTTCAGTCTATCGTGAAAAATTGGAGGGAAACTCATGTCACTACTGCTTGAACCAAGTAAAGAACAAATAAAAGAAGAGAAAATGTATCAGCAAATGGGTGTCAGTGATGATGAGTTTGCATTGATTGAATCCATTCTTGGCAGATTGCCGAACTACACAGAAATCGGAATTTTTTCTGTCATGTGGTCAGAGCATTGCAGCTACAAAAACTCTAAGCCGATTCTGCGTAAATTCCCGACAAGCGGCGAGCGTGTGCTGCAAGGTCCGGGGGAAGGCGCCGGAATCGTTGATATCGGTGACAACCAAGCGGTTGTGTTCAAAATTGAATCACATAACCACCCATCAGCTCTCGAGCCTTATCAAGGTGCTGCGACTGGCGTAGGCGGTATTATCCGTGACGTATTCTCAATGGGTGCCCGTCCAATCGCTGTATTGAACTCTCTTCGATTTGGTGAACTGACTTCACCGCGTGTGAAGTACTTGTTTGAAGAAGTAGTAGCGGGTATCGCGGGATACGGCAACTGTATCGGCATCCCGACAGTCGGCGGAGAAGTGCAGTTTGACAGCAGCTATGAAGGAAATCCGCTCGTTAACGCAATGTGCGTCGGTTTAATTAATCATGAAGACATTAAAAAAGGCCAGGCGAAGGGTGTCGGCAACACAGTGATGTACGTAGGAGCGAAAACAGGGCGTGACGGAATCCACGGCGCTACGTTTGCTTCGGAAGAAATGTCTGATTCGTCTGAAGACAAGCGCTCTGCCGTTCAAGTCGGCGATCCGTTTATGGAAAAGCTTTTGCTTGAAGCATGTCTGGAAGTCATCCAATGTGATGCGTTAGTCGGCATTCAGGATATGGGAGCTGCCGGTTTAACAAGCTCAAGCGCGGAAATGGCAAGTAAAGCCGGCTCTGGCATTGAGATGAATCTTGACCTGATTCCTCAGCGTGAAACAGGTATGACTGCATATGAAATGATGCTTTCTGAATCACAGGAGCGGATGCTTTTGGTCATCGAGCGCGGACGTGAGCAGGAGATCATCGATATTTTTGACAAGTACGATCTTGAAGCGGTTTCTGTCGGACGTGTAACAGATGATAAGATGCTTCGCCTCACACACAAAGGTGAGATTGTGTGCGAGCTGCCCGTTGATGCCTTGGCAGAAGAAGCGCCGGTTTACCATAAGCCTTCTCAAGAGCCTGCTTACTACCGCGAGTTTTTAGAGACGGATGTTCCGGCTCCGCAAATTGAAAATGCGAATGAAACACTGAAGGCACTCCTGCAGCAGCCGACGATCGCAAGCAAAGAGTGGGTTTACGATCAATATGACTACATGGTGCGGACGAACACAGTTGTCGCTCCTGGATCTGACGCAGGTGTTCTCAGAATCCGCGGAACGAAAAAGGCGCTGGCGATGACGACAGACTGTAACGCGCGTTATCTCTATCTTGATCCTGAAGTCGGCGGAAAAATTGCTGTCGCTGAAGCGGCGCGCAACATCATTTGCTCGGGCGCAGAGCCGCTTGCGGTCACAGATAACCTTAACTTCGGAAACCCGGAGAAACCGGAAATCTTCTGGCAGATCGAAAAAGCGGCTGACGGCATCAGCGAGGCGTGCAATGTTCTCAGCACACCGGTTATCGGCGGAAACGTATCGCTTTACAACGAATCAAACGGCACGGCGATTTACCCGACACCTGTTATCGGCATGGTCGGCTTAATTGAAGATACAGCCCACATTACAACACAGCATTTCAAACAAGCGGGTGATCTCGTCTACGTGATCGGTGAAACAAAACCTGAGTTTGCGGGAAGCGAGCTGCAAAAAATGACAGAAGGCAGCATTTACGGAAAAGCGCCGCAAATCGATCTTGATGTAGAGCTGTCACGCCAAAAAGCATTGCTTGACGCGATTAAAAAAGGCTTTGTTCAATCCGCGCATGATGTGTCTGAAGGCGGCTTAGGCGTAGCGATTGCAGAAAGTGTCATGACGACGGAAAACCTTGGCGCGAACGTGACTGTAGAAGGGGAAGCGGCGTTATTATTCTCTGAATCTCAATCCCGCTTTGTCGTTTCTGTGAAAAAAGAACATCAAGCAGCGTTTGAAGCGACTGTAAAAGATGCCGTTCATATCGGTGAGGTAACAGCGGACGGACTTCTGGCGATTCAAAACCAAGACGGACAACAATTGATTCATGCGCAAACGAATGATCTTGAACGCGCATGGAAAGGAGCTATCCCATGCTTGCTGAAATCAAAGGCTTAAATGAAGAGTGCGGCGTATTTGGGATTTGGGGACATGAAGAAGCTCCGCAAATCACGTATTACGGTCTCCACAGCCTCCAGCACCGAGGACAGGAGGGCGCTGGCATTGTGGCGACAGACGGTGAAAAACTGACGGCGCACAAAGGCCAAGGGCTGATCACGGAAGTATTTCAAAATGGCGAGCTCAGCAAAGTAAAAGGAAAAGGCGCAATCGGGCACGTTCGGTACGCAACGGCTGGAGGCGGCGGATACGAAAATGTTCAGCCGCTCCTCTTCCGTTCCCAAAACAACGGCAGCCTGGCGCTTGCCCATAACGGAAACCTAGTCAATGCCACTCAGCTGAAGCAGCAGCTCGAAAATCAAGGGAGTATCTTTCAGACCTCTTCGGACACAGAGGTTTTGGCTCACCTGATCAAAAGAAGCGGTCACTTCACGCTGAAGGATCAAATGAAAAACTCGCTTTCCATGCTGAAAGGGGCCTACGCATTCCTGATCATGACCGAAACAGAAATGATCGTCGCGCTCGACCCGAACGGGCTCAGACCGCTGTCAATCGGCATGATGGGCGACGCTTATGTGGTCGCATCAGAAACGTGCGCATTTGATGTGGTCGGCGCGACGTACCTTCGTGAGGTAGAACCGGGCGAAATGCTGATCATCAATGATGAAGGCATGAAATCAGAGCGTTTTTCCATGAATATCAACCGTTCCATTTGCAGCATGGAGTACATTTATTTCTCAAGGCCGGACAGCAATATTGAAGGGATTAACGTGCACAGTGCGCGTAAAAACCTTGGGAAAATGCTTGCTCAGGAATCCGCAGTTGAAGCCGATGTCGTAACAGGGGTTCCGGATTCCAGTATTTCAGCGGCGATCGGCTATGCAGAAGCAACAGGCATCCCGTACGAGCTCGGCTTAATCAAAAACCGTTATGTCGGCAGAACGTTTATTCAGCCGTCTCAGGCTCTTCGTGAGCAAGGCGTCAGAATGAAGCTTTCTGCTGTGCGCGGGGTTGTGGAAGGCAAACGAGTCGTTATGGTAGATGACTCGATCGTGCGCGGAACAACAAGCCGCCGGATTGTCACGATGCTCAGAGAAGCGGGTGCGACAGAAGTGCATGTGAAAATCAGTTCACCGCCGATCGCTCATCCGTGCTTTTACGGCATTGATACTTCCACTCACGAAGAACTGATCGCGTCTTCCCATTCAGTTGAAGAAATCCGTCAGGAAATCGGAGCCGACACTCTCTCATTTTTGAGTGTGGAAGGGCTGCTGAAAGGCATCGGCAGAAAATACGATGACTCTAATTGCGGACAGTGTCTCGCTTGCTTTACAGGAAAATATCCGACTGAAATTTACCAGGATACAGTGCTTCCTCATGTAAAAGAAGCGGTATTAACCAAATAAACCTTGAAAATGACATAAAGGCAGCGCAGTTCGGCTGCCTTCTCTTTCTGCCCTCGTTCGGGGGAGATATTTTGAAAAAGCGCCTAAAGGAGTGAATAGGATGTCTGAAGCATATAAAAACGCAGGGGTTGACATCGAAGCCGGATATGAAGCTGTAAAACGAATGAAAAAACATGTGGAGCGTACAAAACGGCTTGGCGTTATGGGCAGCCTTGGCGGTTTTGGCGGCATGTTTGACCTGTCTGAGCTTTCTTATCAAAAACCGGTTTTAATTTCGGGAACAGATGGTGTCGGCACAAAATTAAAGCTCGCTTTTTCTATGGATAAGCATGACACGATTGGCGTGGACGCTGTTGCGATGTGTGTCAATGACGTGCTGGCACAAGGTGCAGAGCCGCTATTTTTCCTTGATTATTTAGCGGTCGGCAAAGCGGATCCTGTGAAAATTGAGCAAATCGTACAAGGTGTGGCGGACGGCTGTGAGCAGTCAGGTTCAGCCTTAGTCGGCGGCGAAACAGCTGAAATGCCGGGACTATATACAGCTGATGAATACGATATTGCCGGTTTCTCAGTCGGAGTGGTTGAAAAGGACGAAATCGTGACTGGTGAAAACATCGAGGAGGGCCATCTATTGATCGGCCTCAGCTCCAGCGGCCTTCACAGCAACGGATTTTCCCTTGTCAGAAAAGTGCTTCTAGATGATGCGGAGCTGGATCTTGATAAAACATACGAACCGTTTGACCGCCGACTTGGCGAGGAGCTGCTTGAACCGACAAGAATTTACGTGAAGCCTGTGCTCGCCGCGGTGAAGAGTGGAAAAGTCGACGGCATGGCGCACGTGACAGGCGGAGGATTCATCGAAAATATCCCGCGCATGCTTCCAGAAGGCTTAAGCGCGGAAATCGATCACGGCTCATGGCCGATCCCGCCGATTTTCTCTTTCCTGCAAGAGTACGGCAAGCTGAAGGAAGAAGACATGTTCAACGTCTTTAATATGGGCATCGGCTTTGTTTTGGCAGTCAAAGAAGAGCATCTGACAGATGTGATCGAAACGCTTGAAAGCCATGGCGAAAAAGCCTATTTGATCGGGCGTGTGAAACAAGGCGAAGGCGTCACATTCGGCGGTGCGGCACTTTCATGAAAAAAATTGCGGTATTTGCATCCGGAAACGGTTCAAACTTCGAAGCCATCGTCACTTGTTTGAAAGAGGAGAACTGGGATGCGTCCGTATCGCTTCTCGTTTGCGACAAACCGCAGGCGAAAGTCATCGAACGGGCGGAAACGTTCCATATTCCATCCTTTGCATTTGAACCGAAGTCTTATGAAAACAAGGCCGCATTTGAACGGGCCATTATTGAACAGCTTCACCTTCATAACGTTGAATTGATCGTTCTCGCCGGCTATATGAGGCTGATCGGTGACACGCTGCTTCAGGCTTACGGAGGAAAAATCATTAACATTCACCCGTCGCTTCTTCCGGCGTTCCCCGGAATCGACGCAGTCGGGCAGGCGTACCGCGCGGGTGTGAAGGTTGCCGGAATCACCGTGCATTATGTCGATGAAGGAATGGATACAGGCCCGATCATCGCTCAAAAGGCAATCGAAATTAACGAACATGATACATTGGAAACAATCGAACAGCGGATTCACAAACTTGAGCATAAATGGTATCCCATTGTGATTAAACAGCTATTAGAATTAAATAACAGAGGTGAAAAGGCATGACCATTAAACGTGCATTAATCAGTGTTTCAGATAAAACAAATCTCGTTCCTTTCGTAAAAGAACTGACAGAGCTTGGCGTTGAAGTCATTTCAACAGGCGGAACGAAAAGGCTTCTTCAAGAAAACGGTGTGAATGTCATCGGAATTTCTGAAGTGACAGGCTTTCCTGAAATTATGGACGGACGGCTTAAAACACTTCATCCGAATATTCATGGCGGCCTTCTGGCGGTTCGCGGCAATGAAGAGCATATGGCGCAGATCAATGAACATGGGATTCAGCCGATTGACCTCGTTGTCGTCAACCTCTATCCATTTAAAGAAACGATTTCTAAAGCAGATGTCACATATGAAGAAGCGATCGAAAATATCGACATCGGCGGCCCGGGCATGCTGCGTGCGGCATCAAAAAACCATCAGGATGTAACGGTTATCGTCGATCCGACGGATTACAGCCCAGTGCTGAATCAAATCAAAGAAGAAGGCGGCGTATCACTTCAGAAAAAACGCGAGCTGGCGGCAAAAGTATTCCGTCATACTGCGGCGTATGATGCACTGATCGCTGACTATCTGACAGATGTTGTCGGTGAAAAAGAACCAGAGCAATTCACTGTGACATTTGAGAAAAAACAATCACTTCGCTACGGAGAAAACCCGCATCAGGAAGCGACATTCTATCAAACAGCTCTTCCTGTCAAAGGCTCCATTGCGCAAGCAGAACAGCTTCACGGAAAAGAGCTTTCTTACAACAACATTAAAGACGCGGACGCGGCAGTTCAAATCGTTCGCGAATTCACTGAGCCGGCTGCGGTTGCCGTCAAGCATATGAATCCGTGCGGCGTAGGAACTGGAAAAACGATCGCAGAAGCGTTTGACAGAGCGTTTGAAGCGGATAAAACTTCGATCTTCGGCGGCATTATCGCCCTGAACCGCGAAGTGGACAAGGCAACTGCCGAAGCGCTTCACAACATTTTCTTAGAAATCATCATTGCGCCTTCATTCAGCCAAGAAGCGCTTGACATCCTGACTGCGAAGAAAAATCTTCGTCTGCTGACACTTGATATGACAGCTGCTGCTCAAAAGGAAAAACAGCTGACATCTGTTCAAGGCGGACTGCTGATTCAAGATTTGGATATGCACGGCTTTGATGATGCTGAGATCAGCGTTCCGACAAAAAGAGAGCCGAACGAGCAAGAGTGGGAAGACTTGAAGCTTGCTTGGAAAGTCGTGAAGCATGTGAAATCAAATGCGATCGTTCTCGCGAAGGACAACATGACAGTCGGCGTGGGAGCAGGCCAAATGAACCGTGTCGGATCAGCAAAAATCGCCATTGAGCAAGCAGGTGAAAAAGCGAAAGGCAGCGCGCTCGGTTCTGATGCATATTTCCCAATGCCGGATACTGTCGAAGAAGCGGCAAAAGCGGGCGTTACGGCCATCATTCAGCCAGGCGGATCGATCCGTGATGAGGATTCCATCAAAAAAGCAGATGAGTACGGCATTGCCATGGTATTCACTGGCATTAGACACTTCAAACATTAAGGGGATGAAAACGA
Organism: Bacillus sp. 0209A; assembly: GCF_036765095.1. NCBI lineage: Bacteria > Bacillati > Bacillota > Bacilli > Caryophanales > Bacillaceae > Bacillus > Bacillus sp. 0209A. Next base: position 289,801 of record NZ_JBAIZV010000004.1, on the reverse strand, counting down.
CGTGAATGTATTCATTATCGGTAAAGGCGGAAGAGAACATACGATGGCATGGAAGGCGGCGCAAAGCAGTCTCGTAGAGAACGTATTTGCAGCTCCAGGAAATGACGGTATGGCTGATTCCGCACAGCTTGTAAACATTGAGGAAAGCGATCACGCCGGGCTTGTCTCGTTTGCAAAAGAAAATCAGGTCGGCCTGACCATTGTTGGCCCCGAGGTTCCTTTAATTGAAGGTCTGGTGGATGAATTCGAAAAGGCCGGTCTGCGTGTGTTCGGCCCGTCAAAAGCCGCTGCGATCATCGAAGGCAGCAAACAGTTCGCTAAGGATTTAATGAAGAAATACGATATTCCGACTGCAGAATATGACACGTTCACATCCTTTGAAGAGGCAAAGGCATATGTGCAGGAAAAAGGCGCTCCGATTGTCATAAAAGCAGATGGACTTGCGGCTGGAAAAGGCGTAACCGTTGCTATGACAGAGGAAGAAGCGATTGCATGTCTGCATGATTTTCTTGAGGATGAAAAATTCGGTGATGCGAGCGCGTCTGTTGTCATTGAAGAATTTCTTTCCGGCGAAGAATTTTCTCTGATGGCATTCGTCAAAGGAGAAAAGGTGTATCCAATGGTGATTGCCCAAGATCACAAGCGGGCGTTTGATGGAGACAAAGGCCCGAATACGGGCGGAATGGGCGCTTACTCTCCAGTTCCGCAAATTTCAGAAGAAACCGTCCGCCATGCGGTGGAAACGATCGTCAAGCCGACTGCAAAAGCAATGGTACAAGAAGGCCGTTCCTTCACTGGCGTTTTGTACGCGGGATTGATGCTCACTGAAAACGGCTCAAAGGTCATCGAATTTAATGCCCGTTTTGGCGACCCGGAAACACAGGTCGTGCTTCCGCGCATGGAATCTGATCTGGTACAGGTGCTTCTTGATCTTTTAGAAGATAAAGAAGTCGACTTGAAATGGAAGGATACCGCGGCAGTGAGTGTGGTGCTTGCTTCAGAAGGGTACCCGGAAAGCTATGCAAAGGGCACGCCGATTGGCAACCTTGCAGCGGAAACTGATCAGGTTGTGGTCTTTCATGCCGGAACGAAAGCAGAAGGCGGAGAGTTCGTCACAAACGGAGGCCGCGTCGCCAATGTGACGGCTTTTGATGAAACATTTGAAGCGGCGAGAGACCGAGTGTACAAAGCCGTTGATGAGATCATCAAGCCGGGACTCTTTTTCAGAAAAGACATTGGGGCACGCGCTTTAAAGGCTGCCCAAAAATAAAGTGAAGAAAACCCGCAGAGGTTGAACTGCGGGTTTTTTGTTATGCAAAAGCGGGGTGGTGTGCGGAAGAAGAAAGCACAACCAGCGTGGTTGGTTTTCCGTGGACCATCGAGGCGTCAATAAAATCTTCAAGCGTATGTACCGATTCTGTCACCACTTTTGTCACATAACTGTACATGCCTGTAATGCGGTGGTTTTCTGTCACATCCGGATGCGCTGTGGCAAAGGCGGCGTAGTGTTTGCAGCTTTTCGGTTCCATCAGGATAAAAGCGGTAACATGCTTGTTTAGTTTTTCATAACAGATATTCGCGCTGTAGCCGGTAATCACTCCTTTGTCTTCCAGCTTCCTGACACGTTCCGCCGCGCTTGGAGAGCTGAGTCCAACAAGCTTTCCCAGCTCAACCATCGTTAATCTGCCATTTCGCTGCAAATGCGAGAGGATGTGAAGGTCTGTTTCGTCCATTTGTCTGGCTCCTTTACATGTTTAAGAGAATTCGTGAAAATTCCTTTTATCATAAGGTGATGCTGTCGATTTAACTTAATTGTAGCATATGGATGCCGTCTTATTTTTCCTATAATAAAGCCATCAACGGGAGAGGAGGCATCATGTTGCCAGAATTGCAGCGTTCGATCACTTGGATACAAGGGACGGCATTAACGATTGGGGCCGTTTTAGGCTGCGGGATATTAATTCTGCCGTCTGTCACAGCTGACGCAGCCGGTCCTGCTTCTTTATTTGTTTGGGTGTTCATGTCTTTCTTATCATTTCTTCTTGTCGGCACGCTGGCCCGGCTTGTGAAAATAGCGCCCAGCGCCGGAGGAATCACGGCTTATGTGCAGTTGGCTTTTCAGAAAAAAGCCGGAGCGGTTTTGGGCTGGATCATGTTAGGGTCCGTTCCAATCGGTGTTCCTGTCATCGCTTTGACTGGCGCGCATTACGTCAGTTACGTCACAGATGCTTCGGATTGGCAGATTACATTGATTGCAGGTTGTATGTTGGGTGTCTCCATTTTGCTTCATATAAAAGGCATTCAACTATCCGCTAATATCAGTACACTCGTTATTTGTGTCATCGTAATTCTGCTTGTCACTTCGATTGCCGTGTCATTTCCTCACGTCAAAGCAGCAGAATTCAAGCCGTTTCTTCCGCATGGCTGGTCTGCCGCAGGATCTGTTTCTGTAATGATTTTTTTCTCTTTTGTAGGCTGGGAAATGATTACACCATTGGCTGAAGAGTTTACACATCCTGAAAAAGATGTCCCGCTCAGCTTGTTTTTAGCAGCAACTTGTGTGGCAGGGCTGTATATCATGCTGTCGTTTGTGACGATAGGTACTCATTCATACGGAGTGAATGGAGAAATCGCATCACTTGCCATGCTCATATCAAAAGGAGTCGGTGAAGGCGGAGTATATGTAACGGTGTGTTTAGCACTGTTTATCACATTCGCCACCATTCATGCTAATATTGCGGGTTTTTCCAGAATGGTGTACGCATTGGCGAGAGAGGGGCACATTCCCGTATATTTCGGGAAACTCAGTGAGACAAAACTTACGCCTATCCGTGTATTAACAGCGCTGGCCGCAGTGTTTGGCTTCGTGCTTGCGGCATATGGCCTTTTTAAAACCGATTTAACAACACTGTTAAAAGGGCCGAGTGCGGCATTCATCGCATCATACATATGTACAATGGCGGCAGCGCTAAAACTGTTGAGCTGGAGAGATTCAGGCTGGTGGATGGCGTTAGGGGCTTTTGCGGCGTGCGCAGTGATTTACTCATTCAGCGGCTGGGCAGTCCTTTATCCAGCAGCACTGGCAGCCGCAGGGTATCTCTATATGAAGACAAAGAAATGTCATGAGAAAAAGCCTGATCACGTTTCGTGATCAAGCTTTTTTTGTTCATCTGTCTTGATGCTCTTGTTCGTTATGACCGGAAGCGCTGTTTTGAAGCATGTAGGTCACAGGGCAGAAGCGCAGGATTCCCGATCCTGCTTTCATGGCCCCCATAAAGATGTAAAAGAGGTGCATTCTGCACCAAGGCTTTTTCGTAAACTTTGCGCTGGCGGCTGACATAATCGTCAGTCCGCAGGCGATTCTGAAGACGGCATTGATGAGACTGATGTTTGGCTTCATGGAAATCCGCTCCTTTTTAATTAAAAAAGTTTTTTAATTGAACCTTCAAAAATTTGTAACGTTTTTATCATGCGTGATGAGGAAGGATGTGATAACATGAGTCTAATACATGTAAAGGAGAGTATGTGAATGTCCGAACGCACCTTTAACTGGAAAAACAAAGACATCAGGGCACAGGTTGATGTTGTAGACTCAAAGCTGCTTCCAACGCTCCTTTTACGGAATGCTCTCGTCTTAAATCCATATGTAAAACAATGGCTGAAAAAAAACATTTGGATTTATCAGGACCGCATTGTTTATGTGGGCCATGAACTTCCGAATAGAGCCGAAGAAATTCATACAATTGATTGTGAAGGAAAATACATTGTGCCAGGGTACATCGAACCGCACGCACATCCTTTTCAAATATATAATCCCCAAACGCTGGCGGAATATGTGTCTCAATACGGAACAACGACATTTGTGAATGATAACTTATTTTTGCTTTTACAAAGCGGAAAAAAGAAAGCGCTTACCATTTTAAATGAACTCAAAAAGCAGCCTGTTCAATATTTTTGGTGGTCACGTTATGACCTCCAAACCGAAGTTCTGAACGAGGACCACGTTCTTCCGTTTGATGTCAGAAAGCAGTGGATTGAACATCCGGATGTGATTCAAGGCGGAGAAATGACCGGATGGCCGCGTTTGGTAGATGGTGATGATTTAATGCTTCACTGCATGCAAGCTACAAAGAAGCAGAGAAAACGCATTGAAGGGCATTTTCCCGGCGCTTCAAATAAAACGCTTACAAAAATGAAGCTGTTCGGAGCGGATTGTGATCATGAAGCGATGACAGGTGATGAAGTGATGAGAAGGCTGGAACTGGGCTATTATGTTTCCCTTCGGAACTCTTCCATTCGCCCTGATGTAAGAAAAATCTTGCGGGAGCTGCATGAGAAGGGTTTCCGCTATTATGACCATTTCTTTTACACGACAGACGGCGCGACGCCTAATTTTTATAAAGGCGGCATGACAAACGAGCTGATCCGCATCGCGTTAGAAGAAGGAGTCCCGGCAATCGACGCCTACAATATGGCATCATTTAATATTGCAAAGTATTATCAAATGGATGATTATTTAGGAGTTGTCGGACCGGGAAGGCTGGCATCGTTGAACGTACTAGAAGATCCGTTAAATCCCAATCCCGTGACCGTTCTCTCAAAAGGGGCCATCCTTCGTGAAGATGGCTGTGATTTGAAGGCGTTTACAAAGACGGGCTGGAGCAAAGGCGGTCTTGTCCCGCTTGAGCTTTCATATGATATGACGATGGATGATTTACAGTTTTCCATGCCGATGGGCGTGAAAATGCGGAATGCGGTCATTATGGAGCCGTATATGATTGAGATCGACAATTCGATGGAACAGCTCTCGTTTGACCATGATGAAAGTTATTTGACGATGCTTGACAGACATGGGAAATGGCGTGTCAATACGATGATAAAAGGCTTTGCCTCAAGCGTGCAGGGATTTGTGAGCTCCTTTACGACGACAGGTGATATTGTCGCGATCGGAAAAAATAAAGCGGATATGCTGCTCGCTTTCGCCCGCATGAAAGAGATCGGAGGAGGAATCGTTCTTGCGGAAAACGGGAACATTCTGCATGAAATTCCGCTTGCGCTGTGCGGCTGCGCCTCTTCGGAAGCGTATGAAGACGTGCTGGAGAAGGAACAAAAGCTGAAAGATCTTTTGACTGAAAGAGGTTACGAGTTTTGTGATCCCGTCTATACGCTGCTCTTTTTGCAAAGTACGCACCTTCCGTATATACGCATTACGCCTAGAGGAATCTTCGACGTCATGAAAAAAACTGTACTCTTTCCATCGATAATGCGTTAAAATATAAAAGAGCGGGGAGCCGACATATGAAAAAATGGATGACAGTTTGCGTGCTGTGTATCGTGTTTTTTCTGCTGGTATCCTGCCAGCAGAAGGATGCTGTCCCGGATTCTGAAAAGAAGCCGAAAGCTCCTTTGACAGGACTGGAGACGGAACAGAAGGTGACTGAACGCCGGCCTGTTGCTGTTATGGTGAATAATCACCCGAAGGCGAGGCCGCAGTCAGGACTGTCTAAAGCCGATATTGTCATAGAAGCGCTTGCCGAAGGGCAAATTACGAGATTTCTGGCCATTTTCCAAAGCCAGATGCCCGAAACTGTCGGGCCTGTGCGGAGCGCGCGGGAATATTTCGTCACTCTCAGCAATGGCTTTGACAGCATATTTGTCCATCACGGCTGGAGTCCCGGCGCCAAAGAGCAGCTGGAATCCGGAGCTGCCGATTATATGAACGGATTGGATTTTGACGGAAGCTTATTTTGGAGAGCTGATTTCAGCAAACCGCCCCACAATTCCTACACGTCTTATGATTACATAAAAAAGGCGGCGGAGCAAATGGGATATGAGCTGAAGCAGAAAACAGATCCGCTGCTGTTTCAAACATCAGAAGCAAAACCTGCAAATGACTTTTACAATGTTCGGGTAGATTATGGAACAAAGAACGTTACGAATCTTGTCGAATACAACTATGATAAAAAAGCCGAAGCTTATACAAGAAGCTCTGATGGTGTCATTACGACAGACCGGGAAACCGGAAAGCCGGTTGCAATGCAGAATATTTTCATTGTTGAAGCGAGCCATCATATTATTGATCAAGATGGAAGGCGGGACATCGATCTAGAATCAGGGGGGAAAGGTCTGTTGTTTCAGCGCGGAAACGTTATTGAAACAGACTGGAAACAAGTAAACGGCAGAATTGTGCCGGTGAAAGACGGCAAATGGCTGCCGCTTGTGCCCGGAAAAACTTGGATCAATATCGTGCCTGATCTCGATGCGGCTTCCATTAGTAAAGGAGAAGGTGTGTAACGATGCAAATCGATAAATTACGCGGCAAAGAGCTGGACCAGTTATTCAACTCGATCTTATCGCTGAAAGACCTGGAGGAATGTTACCGGTTCTTCGATGATCTTTGCACAATTAACGAAATTCAATCGCTGGCTCAGCGCCTAGAAGTGGCGCGCATGCTTCGCGAAGGTAACACGTATCATAAGATTGAAACAGAAACAGGCGCTTCCACGGCTACGATTTCCCGTGTGAAACGCTGCTTAAATTACGGAAATGACGCTTATGAAATGGCGCTTGACCGTGTGAAGGAGACGGAAACAGGGTCTTCTTCAAACTAACAAAGAGCCGCCCTGCCGTTTGGCATGGGCGGTTTCTTTATGAAACAAATTGGTTGATCAGTTTGTCGATGTCGACGATGCTTCCGTCTTCTTTTCGATAGACAACATGCTCCTTGGAAAAGTGGATGGGCGAATTGATGCCGGCTGCAGCTGCGAGATTAAACAGTCCCTCGCGCAGCGAAATGACGTAGTTGCAGACACGATGCTGTTTTTCCTCAACGCTTAGTGCTTGTTGCAGTTTTGGATCTGTTGTCGCTACACCTGCCGGACATGTATTGGTGTGGCAGACGAGGGCGCGGATACAGCCGACAGAAAACATCATCCCGCGCGCAATATTGACAAAGTCAGCGCCGAGGGCTAAGGCGACCGCAATTTTGTCAGGAGTCAGGAGCTTTCCGGAAGCAAAAATTTTCAGCTGGCCGCGCAAGCCGTATTGTCTAAGCAGTGTATCAACCATAGGCAGCGCTGTCATAATCGGAAGGCCGACTGTGTCAGCGAGCTCATAAAAGGAAGCGCCAGTACCGCCTTCACTCCCGTCTATCGTAATAAAATCCGGATGCTTTCCGCTTTTCTGCATATAAGAGAAAAGCTCGCGCAATTCGTCAGGGTGGCCTGCGACAAGTTTGATTCCCACAGGCTTTTGCCCGACATCTCTAAGTTTCTCGATAAAGTCGAGCATTTCAGGAGCGTTTGAAAATTCATGAAAGCGATTCGGGCTGTCAATTGATTTCCCGGGTTCGACATTCCGGATGTCTGCCACTTCCTCTGATACTTTGGCGCCATCCACATGGCCGCCGCGGGTTTTCGCTCCTTGCGCCAGCTTTAGCTCAAACGCTTTAATTTGGTCAAGCCTGCTTTTTCTTTTAAACTCCTCCCATGAAAATTCTCCGTTTCTTTTGCGCACGCCGAAAAGACCCGGACCGATTTGGCAAATGATATCGGCGCCGCCCTTTAAGTGATACTCAGATAATCCCCCTTCACCGGTATTCATCCATGTGCCGCCAGCCTGATGAAGCCCTTTTGAGAGCGCCGTAATCGCTCGTTCTCCAAGGGAACCGTAGCTCATGGCGGACTGGCCGACTAATCCCTTCACATAAAAAGGCTTCTCGCATGTATGGGAGCCGATCACCTGCACATCATCAGGGTGGAGATAATACGGATCGGCCTTGATTTGTTCGGCGTGTTCCTTTCGTTTGAACAGATTGTCAGCTTCTATTTCATAGATTTGGGTTTCAATTTTAGGTGTTTGGTTTACGTGCAATTCTTTTTTTTGTTTCGGAAATAGAGCATTACGGATATAAAAGCCCGGTTTGTCAAAATCTTTTACAGATCCAAAGCCCATCATTCTGCTTTTGTATTTGCCCGAGATAACGGTTTGCTCATATTCCTTTCGTGAAAAGGGCTTGCCCTCATTGTCATTGTTGAATAAATACTGCCTGAGTTCCGGCCCGATTTTTTCAAGGATATATCGAAATCTTCCAAGCAAGGGGTAGTTGCGGAGGATCGAATGCTCCTGCTGTTTTTCATCCTTTATGTAGATCCAGAGAAACAAAACGATGGGGATGGCAATGATCCCGATAAGAAAAGCGATAAGTGCAATGATGAGGGTTTCCATCTGTCATCCTCCCTTTTTTATGTAACCTTTTCCACAGTTGAGCGCTTTCCAAACAATAACAGAAGGGAGTCATTTGCCTAGGCCTTGATGCTATTGAAGGCTTTCTAGAGCTTTCTTTTTTTATGAAAAAAGAATCAAAACACCTTTTTCAGTGAATAACGAGATTAACGGCTTTTTCCGTTTTTACGCGCTATGTGAATTTGTTATAATGTTTAAATGGTAACAAACGAATGGAGGAACGTATGACGTGTACGATGTAACGGAGTGGAAGCATGTCTTTAAACTCGACCCAAATAAAGATTTGCCTGATGAACAGCTGGAGATTCTTTGTGAATCAGGAACGGATGCGGTCATTATCGGAGGAAGCGATGGTGTGACAGAGGACAATGTCTTGCGCATGATGTCAAAGGTGAGACGGTTTTTAGTGCCGTGTGTCCTTGAGGTGTCAGCGATTGAAGCGATCGTTCCCGGCTTTGACTTATATTTTATTCCGAGTGTACTAAACAGCAAAAACGCGGACTGGATTGTCGGAATGCACCAGAAGGCCATGAAGGAATACGGAGAACTGATGTCTATGGAAGAAATTGTGGCGGAAGGCTACTGCATCGCAAATCCGGATTGCAAAGCGGCTGCATTAACTGAGGCGAATGCCGATCTGAGTGTTGACGATATTGCCGCCTATGCGCGTGTGTCTGAGCTGCTGCAGCTTCCCATTTTTTATTTGGAATACAGCGGTATGCTTGGAGACATAGAAGCCGTGAAGAAAACGAAGGCTGTATTGGAAACGTCCACCCTGTTTTACGGCGGCGGCATCAAGGACGCGGAAACGGCAAAGCAGTTTGCGGAGCATGCGGACGTGGTTGTTGTAGGCAATGCGGTGTATGAAGATTTTGACCGGGCTTTAAAAACAGTAGCGGCTGTGAAAGGCGAGTAGTAAATTGTACGGATTTGGTTTATGATAGAACATATGTTTTGTATAGGCGGGTGAACGAATTTTGAATTACATTAGCAATCAATTATTAAGCGGATTAAACCCTGTTCAGCAGGAAGCTGTAAAAACAACGGACGGGCCCCTCTTGCTGATGGCGGGAGCGGGAAGCGGAAAGACGCGTGTTCTGACACACAGAATCGCTTTTTTAATGGCGGAAAAACATGTGGCGCCGTGGAACATTCTGGCGATCACATTTACAAATAAAGCGGCACGAGAAATGAAAGAACGTGTGGAAAGCATTCTCGGACCGGGCGCGGACGATATCTGGATTTCCACATTCCACAGCATGTGCGTGCGGATTTTGCGCAGAGATATCGACCGGATCGGGATCAACCGCAATTTCTCCATCCTTGATACGGCGGACCAGCTTTCGGTCATCAAAGGGATTTTGAAGGAACGCAATCTTGATCCGAAAAAGTTTGATCCGAGAAGCATCCTGGGCACGATCAGCGGTGCGAAAAACGAATTGACCGAACCGGAGGAATTCTCTAAAGTTGCCGGCGGTTATTACGATCAGGTGGTCAGCGACGTATATGCTGATTATCAGAAAAAGCTTTTGAAAAACCAGTCGCTCGATTTCGATGATTTAATTATGACAACGATTAAACTGTTTGACCGTGTGCCGGAAGTGCTTGAATTTTATCAGCGCAAATTCCAGTACATCCATGTTGATGAGTATCAGGATACGAACAGAGCCCAATACATGCTTGTTAAGCAGCTTGCGGAGCGTTTCCAGAACCTTTGCGTGGTCGGGGACTCGGATCAGTCGATCTACAGATGGCGCGGCGCGGATATCGCCAACATCCTTTCGTTTGAAAAAGATTATCCGAACGCAAGCGTGATTTTGCTTGAACAAAACTACCGGTCAACGAAACGGATTTTGAGCGCGGCTAACGAGGTCATCAAAAACAACTCAAACCGCAAACCGAAAAATCTGTGGACGGAAAACGATGATGGCGTCAAAATTGCTTACTACCGCGGAGATAACGAGTTCGGCGAAGGACAGTTTGTTGCCGGTAAAATTTATCAGCTTCACAGCTCAGGCAAGCGGAAGCTGTCGGATATCGCCATTTTGTACAGGACAAACGCCCAGTCCCGTGTAATTGAGGAAACGCTTCTCAAAGCTGGCTTGAACTATAACATTGTCGGCGGCACAAAGTTCTATGACAGAAAAGAAATTAAAGACATTCTCGCGTACCTGCGCCTCGTATCCAACCCGGATGACGATATCAGCTTCACACGTATTGTCAACGTGCCGAAGCGCGGAGTCGGCGCCACTTCACTTGAAAAAATCGCTTCGTATGCGGCGATGAACGGCTTGTCGTTTTTCCAAGCGATTCAGCAGGTTGATTTTATCGGCGTCAGCGCTAAGGCGGCCAACGCGCTCGACAGCTTCAGACAGATGATTGAGAACCTGACCAATATGCAGGACTACTTGTCTATTACAGAGCTGACAGAAGAAATTCTCGATAAGACCGAATACAGAGAAATGCTGAAGGCTGAGAAATCAATCGAAGCCCAAAGCCGTTTAGAAAACATCGACGAGTTCCTGTCTGTCACGAAAAACTTTGAACAGAAAAGCGAAGATAAAACACTCGTTGCGTTCCTGACAGATTTGGCACTGATCGCCGATATCGATCAGCTCGACCAGAAAGAAGAGGAATCCGGCGGCAAGGATGCGATCACGCTGATGACGCTGCACGCCGCAAAAGGGCTGGAGTTCCCGGTTGTTTTCTTGATGGGGCTTGAAGAAGGCGTCTTCCCGCACAGCCGTTCACTGATGGAGGAAGCGGAAATGGAAGAAGAGCGCCGCCTTGCTTACGTTGGGATTACAAGAGCGGAGCAGGAGCTTTATCTGACCAACGCCAAAATGCGCACCTTGTTTGGCCGAACAAATATGAACCCGGAATCTCGCTTTATTGCTGAAATACCGGATGATTTATTGGAAAACCTAAATGAGAAAAAAGAAACGAGAACGCCGTCTGCGAGAAAAATGCAGCCGAGACGCGGCCCTGTTTCACGTCCGGTATCCTACGCCGGCAAAACAGGCGGTGACTCCTTAAACTGGGCAGTTGGAGATAAGGCCGGCCATAAAAAATGGGGAACAGGAACTGTCGTCAGTGTGAAAGGCGAAGGAGAAGGGACGGAGCTTGATATCGCCTTCCCGAGCCCTGTCGGCGTAAAACGCCTATTAGCGGCATTCGCTCCTATTGAAAAGCAGTAATTGAAGAGGAAAGGAAGAAGCAGATGGACCAAGAAACAGCGAAGCAGCGGGCAGAAGAACTGCGCCGCACCATCAACAAGTATAGCTATGAATATTACACCTTAGATGAACCGAGCGTCCCTGATGCCGAATACGACAGATTGATGCAGGAGCTGATTGCGATCGAGGAGGAGCATCCAGACCTCAGAACGCCTGACTCTCCTACGCAGCGTGTCGGCGGAGCCGTGCTTGAAGCGTTTCAGAAAGTCACTCACGGCACGCCGATGCTCAGTTTGGGCAACGCCTTTAATGCTGATGATCTCCGTGATTTCGACCGCCGGGTGCGTCAGGCGGTCGGTGACGATGTGGCGTATAATGTGGAGCTGAAAATAGACGGTCTTGCTGTTTCTCTCCGTTATGAAGACGGCTATTTTGCCAGAGGCGCCACAAGAGGTGATGGCACGACTGGTGAGGATATTACGGAGAATCTGAAGACGATCCGCAATATCCCGCTCAAAATGAAACGTGGTCTGTCCATCGAAGTGCGCGGCGAGGCGTATATGCCGAAGCCTTCGTTTGAAGCGCTCAATGAGGAACGGATCAAAAATGAAGAAGAACCGTTTGCCAATCCGCGAAATGCCGCCGCGGGCTCACTCAGACAGCTCGATCCGAAAATTGCGGCGAAACGAAATCTCGATATCTTCGTCTACAGTATAGCGGAGCTTGATGAAATTGGGGTGGAGACGCAAAGCCAGGGACTTGATTTTCTCGATGAAATCGGATTTAAAACGAATCAGGAACGACAAAAATGCCGCAGCATAGAAGAAGTCATCGCGCTGATCGATGAGTTTCAGGCTAAGCGCGCTGACCTCCCGTATGAAATTGACGGCATCGTCATTAAAGTAGATTCCCTCGATCAGCAGGAGGAGCTCGGTTTTACGGCGAAAAGCCCGCGCTGGGCCATCGCGTATAAATTTCCTGCTGAAGAGGTCGTGACAAAGCTTCTCGATATCGAATTAAATGTCGGCAGAACGGGTGTCATTACGCCGACAGCGGTTCTCGAGCCGGTAAAAGTTGCCGGCACAACGGTCTCAAGAGCATCCCTGCATAATGAAGATTTAATTAAAGAGAAGGACATTCGGATCTTGGATAAGGTCGTCATCAAAAAAGCGGGCGATATCATTCCGGAAGTCGTAAACGTCCTAGTTGAACAGCGCACGGGAGAAGAAAAGGAATTCAGCATGCCGACGGAATGTCCGGAATGCGGAAGCGAGCTCGTTCGTATCGAAGGAGAAGTGGCGCTCCGCTGCATTAATCCTGAATGCCCGGCGCAAATCCGGGAAGGGCTGATCCATTTCGTTTCCCGCAATGCCATGAACATTGACGGGCTTGGCGAACGAGTCATCACACAGCTGTTTGAGGAGAACCTTGTTCGCAATGTGGCGGATTTGTATAAGCTGACAAAGGAACAGGTCATTCAGCTAGAACGAATGGGAGAAAAGTCCACTGAAAACCTGATCGGCTCCATCCAAAAATCAAAAGAAAATTCGTTAGAACGCTTGCTATTCGGGCTCGGCATCCGTTTTATCGGCTCAAAGGCCGCAAAGACGCTCGCTATGCATTTTGAAAGTTTGGAGAACCTGAAAAAAGCTTCCAAAGAGGAGCTTCTCGCGATCGATGAAATCGGTGAAAAAATGGCTGACGCGGTCATCACTTATTTTCATAAAGAAGAAATGCTTGATCTCTTGAATGAACTTCAGGAGCTGGGCGTAAACACACTCTACAAAGGCCCGAAAAAAGTAAAAGCAGAGGACAGCGATTCTTACTTTGCCGGTAAAACAATTGTTCTGACAGGAAAGCTGGAAGAACTGTCTAGAAACGAAGCCAAAGCGCAAATCGAAGCGCTCGGCGGAAAGCTGACTGGAAGCGTCAGCAAAAACACAGACTTGGTCATCGCCGGAGAAGCGGCGGGAAGCAAGCTGACAAAAGCGCAAGAGCTGGACATTGAAGTGTGGAATGAAGAGCAGTTAATAGGAGAGCTAAAGAAATAAGAGGAGTGTTTTCTATTGAAAAAGACGTTGGCAATGGCGGCAACGGCGGCAGTGTTAATGCTGTCTGCCTGCTCGTCAGGTTTTGGGGGGGAGAAGGAGGAAGAGATCACGCAAAAGACAGCGAAATCGTCAGAAAAAGCGATTGTCCCGAAATATAACATCTCTGACTCCTATTACAAAATGGTGCTGCCATTTAAGGCGGGAAAAGCGCGAGGCTTGACGACGGAACAGCTGAATACAAGACTGGACATTGATGAGTTTGAAACAGGGCTGATGCGTCTTGCCCAAGATTCTTTCTCGACTGAAGATTACCTGTTCCAAGAAGGGCAATATTTAGATGAAGATACAGTATTAAGCTGGCTGGCACGGAAAAAAACAGGCTCAGATCTGAAAAAAGCCCAAAAAGAAGATAAAGACTTCAAAAATGAAGGATTGAACCCGGCGCTGCCAAACTCCGGTTCAACAGAAGAGAAATACGAAAGCAGCCCGGTTTATTTAGCGTCCATGCTGGAGCACGATTATTTAGTCAGAAAAGACAAGAATTCCATCCAGCTTGGCGGCGTGATGATCGGACTGGCGTTGAACTCTGTGTATTACTATCGTGAAAAAACAGGCGACCCTCAAAAAGAGGTGGAGATTAAGGACAGCACGCTCCGCAAACAGGGAGAAAAAATCGCACAGGAGGTCATTAACCGCCTCCGTAAAAAAGATAACCTGAAGAATGTGCCGATCACCATCGCACTTTACAAGCAGGCGTCAAAAACATCGATTGTACCGGGGAACTTCATCTCCAAAACAGAAGTCAAAGCAGGCTCCACGGATATCTCGAATTGGGATGACATCAATGAAACTTATGTTTTTTATCCGGCGGATACAACCACAGCAGAAAAATACCCGGATGACACCGAGGTCTTTAAGCGGTTCAAAAACTCAATCGAAGAGTATTTCCCGAACTACACAGGCGTTGTAGGTGCAGCGTTGTATGAAAATGATGAAATGACGAAAATGAAGATCGACATTCCAATGCAATTCTATGGAAAAAGTGAAGTCGTCGCGTTTACCCAGTTCTTAACGGGTGAAGTGATGGATTACTACTCTAAGAGCTCACTTAATCTCGAAGTGAATATCAAATCTTCAGATGGACAGGAAGCGGTCATTATCCGCAATGCAGGAGATAAAGAGCCGACTGTTCATATTTATGACTAAAATAAGGTAACCCCTTGCGTCGCAACGGCGCTGGGGTTATTTTGCGTTTGTGTTGAATTTAGGTATCATTGGAGGGGATATATATTTATGTTATGATGTTCTAAAAATAGAAAAGGGTTGAAATTATGAAAAATAAATCCTTTTATTTCATATGGGCGGGTCAATCGATTGCCAATTTAGGGGATTCTCTATATGTGCTGGTTCTGACCCTATTCACCTATCAAGTCACAGACTCAGCTTTTTTGGCATCGCTTGTGGCTATGATGCAATTTGTCGGACAGTCATTAAGCGCAGTATTTATACCTGTTTTTATTAATAAATACAGGCTCAAACAAATTTTGATTTTTTTGCAGCTGACGCAAACTATTCTTTTATCTTTGCTGCTTGTTATATTTATCATAGATTTTAAATCTATTTTTATCTTTTTTTTGATCGTATTTTTCATGTCGCTGTTAGATGGAGGAACCATCCCGGTCAGAAATTCTATGATTCCCCGTTTTGTTCCCAAATCCATGCTATTGAAAGCAAATAGTCTTGTATTAACCTCTGATCAAATCGTGCTCCTGCTCGGTTGGCTGCTCGGCGGCATTTTGATCAAATGGCTCGGGCCCCAATTGCTTTTAATGCTGACTTTTGTGCTTTATGGCACTTCGACAGTGTCTTTATTTTTTGTCAAGGATGCCGGGAAAGGAGATGCTGAAAAAGAAGAAAATGAGTCTTTTATTGATAAAATCTCAGCTGGCTGGAAAGCGATTTATCAAATGCCTGTCATCAGAATGCTGACTGTTCTAGAACTTTTATCTATGTTTGGCAGAAGCATTTGGACTGGGGCCATCATTCTTGTTTATGTCGATGAAGTGCTTCATAAAAGTGAGACATGGTGGGGATTTATTAATGCAAGCTATTTCGCCGGCACCATTACAGGCGGTTTAATTGTATGGAAACTTTCGAAAAACATCAGTGGAAAACTGTTCTCAATGATCTTATGGACATCACTTGCCATAGGCGCTTGCACATTATGTCTTGCACTAAACAAGTATGCGCTGGCATCCCTGCTTTTTGTCTTTATTCTGGGACCATCATTTCAGCTCAGGGGGATTGCGATCAGAACGTATGTACAGGAGAACATAAACGAAACAATGCTGCCGAAAATCCTGTCTGCTCAGCATACAATAAGTACATTTGTATACGGCGCTTCCATCTTAATTATGAGCAGTCTTACTGATTGGCTTGGTGTGCAATATGTCTTTTTCTTGAATTTTATCATTTTTACTGCTTCAGCACTTCTATCAATAAAATTAAAAAATGAACAAATATAGACAATATATTATAAATATTTACAAAGATATTTTTGTATGTTTAAATGGGTGTTGTTAAATATTTTTGTAAAGAGGTGGGAATTTTTGAATGATAAATTGAATTTATTTCCTCTTTCTCATCATCAAAAAAGAATTTTAAATATCGAAAATTTATATCCTGATACAGCTATTAATCATATCGGCGGCCTTATACAAATCAATGGAAAGCTGAATCTGGAGACATTACAAAAAGCCATTCAGCTTTGTATCAGACAGACAGAATCCCTCAGAATACGGCTCGTGAAGCAGGAAGAATCAGTTCTTCAATACATAGACGGAAAAACTCAGGCGCAAGTGCCGTCAGCCGATTTTACCCAAACGGATTATCCTTATGAAAGAATGCTGGATTGGGCAGAACGGGAGTTTAAAATACCATTCTCTTTATATGATAACGCACTTGCTCAATTTTATGTGTTTCAAACAGATGAAGCGACATGCGGATATTTAATCAAATGCCATCATATTGTCGCTGATGGCTGGTCTATGAAAATCATCATTGATAAGATTAAGAATCTGTACATGCAGCTCACATCCGGTGAACTTCTTACAGAAGGAGCTGACAATTATTCGATTCTTATAGAAAAAGAGAAAAAATACCTTTCTTCATCACGATATGACAAAGATGCTGCGTTCTGGAAAGCTGAATTTTCTCACTTGCCGGACAGCTTCCTGTCAAAAAGCTCTGCACACATTGCCGGAAAGCGCAAGCGGTATAAGCTTGACCAAGAGCATTCTGCCGCAGTTTATGAATTTATTCAACGACAAGGCTCTTCGTTAAACGCTTTGTTTACTGCATCGTTGTTTTGGTATTTAAGCAAGGTAACCGGAGAGAATGATTTTATTATAGGCACGCCGGTATTAAACAGATCAGGCAAGAAGGAAAAAAGCACTGCAGGGATGACGGTCAGTACGATGCCGTTCAGAAAGAAAACAGACAGTGATGTATGTTTTTCG
Source organism: Bacillus sp. 0209A (assembly GCF_036765095.1). NCBI lineage: Bacteria > Bacillati > Bacillota > Bacilli > Caryophanales > Bacillaceae > Bacillus > Bacillus sp. 0209A. The sequence goes on along the minus strand of NZ_JBAIZV010000004.1, from coordinate 272,812 downwards.
GACTTTTTAAAAGAAGTCAATTCCGATTACATGAAATACTTTCTCCATCAACGATACCCCTATGATGAATTGGTGAAGGAACTGCAGCTTGCAAAACAGGGATACGACCAGCTTTTCCAAATTTATATGAATTCATATAACACCGACCTGGCTTCTGATATAAGCGGGTGTCGTGTCGAATATGATGAATTATATAACGGGTCACAGCCTTATTCTCTGCAGATCGCTGTTAAAGAGTGGGATGAAGGCGGAGCGATCGAATTGCAGTTTGACTACAAGGTATCCGATCACAGCGAAGCGGACATTCAGCTATTGAATGAACGTTTACAGCGCTTGATTTTATCAGTCATCGAGAATCCAGATCTGGAATTAAGGAATTTGTCTCTATTAACTGAACAAGAAAAAAGAGACGAAATCGTGAAATGGAATCAGACACGGGCTGATTATCCGAAAGATCTCACAATCGATCAATTATTTCAAGGAAAAGCCGCACAGTATCCGTTTCATACAGCGATTGAGGATGGAACAAAACAGGTTTCCTATCAAGAACTGGATGAACGCTCCAACCAGATTGCTCGTTACCTAATCCATAAAGGAATAAGCCGCGGTCATTTTGCCGCCGTGAGCATGAAACATTCACCCGATTTGATCGCTGTGTTGCTGGGCATTTTAAAAGCAGGCGGCGCCTATGTGCCGATCGATCCCGAATATCCCGCCGAACGCATTCAATATATTTTGGAAAACAGCGAAGCGGCATTTTTTATCACAAATCCGCTTTTTGAGACAGACTGCCGTTTGCCAAGCCAAGTGAAAAAAATCAGTTTTGACTGCGCCATGTTTCATGATTTAGATACGGGACAGTTAGACATCAAGAACGATCCTTCCGACATTGCATATATGATTTACACTTCTGGATCAACAGGGCAGCCGAAAGGCGTGATGATCGAACATCAGAGCCTTGTAAACTACATTATATCAGCCTCAAAGAATTACACTTCTTCCCAAGATGATAGCTTTGCGCTCTACTCATCCATAGCTTTTGATTTAACCGTTACATCCATTTATACCCCATTAGTGACAGGAAATAAAATCATCATTTACAGACAAGAAGATATACCGGAGTTTGTACTCCATCGAATCGTAAAAGAAAAGAAAACAGCTGTTATCAAGCTGACACCAGCACATTTAGCGTTATTGAAAGATGAAAATTTGTCAGAATCCTCTATAAAAAGAATGATCGTCGGCGGAGAGCAGCTGCCTGTTTTATTAGCACGCCAAATAACAGAATCATCAGATCAATGCATTGAGATTTTCAATGAATACGGACCGACAGAAGCGACAGTGGGATGTATGATCCACAAATATGACCTAAAACAAGATCAGCAGGCTTCGGTGCCAATAGGGATTCCGATGCAGAACACTGAAATTTATTTATTAGACGAACAGCTGCAGCCTGTATTGCCGGGAACTCAAGGTGAAATGTATATATCAGGCGATAATGTCGCCAGAGGATATTGGAAGCGTCCGGATTTGCAAACCGAGCGTTTTCTGGATAACCCTTTCATGAAGGGAAGAAAAATGTATAAGACAGGCGATCTGGCGAAAAGAACGAATAATGGACTGCTTGAATATGCGGGGCGGAAAGATCATCAAATCAAATTAAAAGGCTACCGTATTGAACTGGGAGAAATTGAATTAGCTCTGCTTTCGCTTGAAGACATAGATGAGGCGGTTGTCATTGATTTTGATGATTCACAGGGCAGAAAACAATTGGCGGCATATGTTGTCAGCTCAACCAAAACGGCAGCGCTGGAGCTCCGGAAAAAGCTTTCTGACAAACTGCCTGTTTTTATGGTTCCGGCCTACTTTATTCATATGGATCGGATTCCGCTGACGCAAAATGGAAAAACAGACAGAGAAGCTCTCCCTGACCCTATACTGTCTCAAGAGCAGACAGATTATGGATTGTTAACTGAAGAGCAGAAAGAAGCGGAGGCGGTTCTTTTAGAAACCGCGAAGGAGATTCTCGGCCAGACTGATATTCGCCCAGAGGATCATTTTTATCAGCTTGGCGGAGATTCTATCAAAGCCATTCAATTCGTTTCAAAAATGAAAGAAAAAGGTCTTTTTATCAAGACTCAGGATATGATGACATATCCCGTATTTAGAGAACTTGTCAGTGCCGTGACTAGCAAACAATCGGTTTCAATTTCTCAACAACAAGCAGAAGGCAGAGTGATGGGAACGCCGATTACCCAATGGTTCTGGTCCTTGAATTTAAAGTGCGCTCATTTCTGGCATCAATCGGTTATGCTAACTGCTGAAAAAGAGATTCATCTTGAAGATGTAAAAGCGGTTCTATCTATTTTGATCAATCATCACGACAGCTTGCGAATGAATGTAGAAAAAGAAACGAATACCTTGTTTTATCACAATACAGATATCGAACCTTATACCGAATACTGGGATCTGTCTAATTTTTCCGAGGATGAGCAAACCAAACAAATAGCGGTAATCGGACAGGAAATGAGAGAAAGCACTGACCTATACAATGGAGTGCTTTTTAAAACCGGAGTGATCAAAGCAAACAAAAAAACGCATTTGTTATTTACAGCTCATCACCTGATCACGGACGGTGTATCATGGCAAATTTTGATTGATGATTTTCTTACTCTTTTACATTCAATAGATAAGAAGGAAGAGGGGAGACTTCCTTTAAAGACACATTCTTATCAAAAATTTTCAGATTCGATCCATGAATATGCTAATTCGCGTGAAGCGGAAGAAGAATGCAGCTATTGGGATGAAAAAGTGAAACAGATTGAGCCTCTCTATGAGTTTTGTTCGGAAAATTCCAAAGTTAAAAATAGCTTAAAACTGAAACGGGCTTTGAGCCGCCAGATGACTCAAAAACTGCTCAGTGAAGCAAATGAGGCGTATCAAACCCAAACCAATGATTTGCTTATCGCTGCGTTAATCCGGGCTTGCCATCATTGCACAGGCAAAGAGGTTATTTCTTTGGAATTAGAAGGTCACGGAAGAGAACCAATAAAAGAAGATTTAGATTTTTCAAGAACGATCGGGTGGTTTACAGCGATGTATCCTGCCGTATTTCAGGCAGAGGCTGAACTGCCGGCGCAAATCCGGTCAGTGAAAGAAAACCTGCGAAGCATTCCCAAAAAGGGTATTGGCTACGGCGCTCTCACCTATTTGAGTAAACGAATGCCGGCTCACAGGAAGCCTGAGCTGCGCTTTAATTATCTAGGAGAAGTTGACCGTTTTTTAGCAGACAAATCAGAATACCGGATAACTTATTTAAATTCAGGAGCCGAGTCATCACCGGAAAATGATTTGACAGTCAGTCTTGATTTGACAGCGGGAATCTATGACGGACAGCTAACGTTGGATTTAATCTGCAGCGATCTTTATCAAACAGGAGATATGGAACTGCTTTTAGATGAGTTTTCTCTACAGCTGAAGGAGCTGGCAGAACATTGTTGTAAACAAGAGTCTGTCGAATATACGCCATCAGATTTCGAGACCGCCTCATTATCTATTGAAGAATTGGATTCTTTGTTCAAATGATGAGAAACGTATGGCTGGTTTTATGTTTTTGTCTGTCAATTCTAGTCTGGGATGGCGGGCAGGTAAACGCTCAGACGCCAGTTGATAAGCGCATTGACGTCCTGATTAAAAAGCAAATGAAGGAAAGCGGAATACCCGGGATCTCTATGACAGTGGTAAAAGGAGATGATGTTGTATATGAAAAGGGGTTTGGTTATGCCGGCGAAAGGCATAGCCGCCCTGTAACTACTTCGACATTATTTGAGATGGGCTCAACCTCTAAAGCGTTTACTGCACTGGGTGTACTTAAGCTTGTACGTTCGGGGGCAATCAGTCTAAATGACCCTGTCAGCCGGTATATCAGCGGATTTTATCCAGTTTATGACGGAAAGAAAGTAGATATCACAATTGATCAGCTGCTGCATCATACAAGCGGGATTCCTTTTTTATCGATAGCTGATATCAAAGTTGATTCAAAAGAAGATGCCTTGGGGAAAACGGCGAAGGGATTAAGAGGAGTTGAGCTTAGCCATAAACCGGGAAGCACATTTGAATATGCCACAATCAATTATGATGTACTGGGATATATCATCGAACAGGCATCAGGCCAGCCGTACGAGCAATATATGGCTGAGCACGTTTTTAAGCAGTTAGATATGTCAAACACGTATGCTGGACGTCACGCTGGACAGGCCGGCTATGTATCATCAGGTTTTAAATTTGGATTTCTAAAGGCCAGAGCCTATAATGCGCCTGAGTATCGAGGGAACACGCCTGCTGGATATATCATCACGAACGCAGAAGATTTATCCAAATGGCTTCGTTTTCAGCTCAATCGCAGTGACACTGATATAAGCCGTTTGATCGAGCAGAGCCACCTGCCTGATAAAAGCGTAAAAACGGATGAGCCGGGCGTTTATTATGGTGCGGGATGGTCAATTTTTGAAAAAAAGGGCGCAGTCAAAGAAATGTTCCATGCCGGCTCCAACCCTAACTTTTCTTCGTTTATTATCATCAGCCCTAACGATAATGCGGCTGTAGGGGTTTTGGCAAATATGAACAGCGCGTACGCTGAGAAAATCGCACGTTCTGTTTTAGAAGTGGTTGCCGACCAAAAGCAAAAACAGGCAGGTTCTGTCACTGACCCGTTTCAGGTCATTGATCAAGTTGCGGTTGCCATGCTGGTTTTATTCAGTTTATTGCTTATTGTTTTGCTGTGGAGAATTTATATTTTTCTAAAAAGCGTAAAATCGAAAAATGTTCCTGTTCAGCAGCGAATCAGAATAAAGGCGCTGCTTTGGGGGATTTTGCTGGCAGCGGGAATAGTGGCGCCTAAGCTCATTTCAGTCTTCGCCTTTAATGGATTGCCTTGGAGCATGATATTTATTTGGGGGCCCGGTTCTCTTCTTTATTTGGCAGCGGTTTATTATATACTGCTCTTTGCCTCCTGTCTATTCGGTTTAGCCGCATGCTTTTTCAATCACCGTGCCGCAAGAAGGAGTGAAACGCATGAAATGTGAAGCATACATCCCTGGTATTCAGCCGTTTAACGATTTATTTTATCGAAGCTGTTTTTTCAACTGTTATTTTTCCGTGGTTCGCTCGTTTCAACAAGAAATCTATCCTTATCTTTTAAATGACGTGTATTCATATCAATTAGATGAAGACGGTTATCCAATAATCGATCGGACAGAAGTTTACGATCCTGAGTATGTCATGAATCAGCAGGGAATAAGCGCGGATAAGCAATCGATGAGCAGCAGTCTCATAGATGATGTCAAACGGGATGTTCTTAAAAATAAACCCGTCATCATTTGGTTGGATACATATGCACAGCCTTATAGACAGGAATATATGTCTAAGCATAATCGGAACAGCATACTGATTTATGGCTTACATGACGCAAATCAAACTGCTCTTGCCCTTGAAAACCGTTATCCCGATAACTTGTCATATGAAGCCAGACACATTTCATATGATCATTTGGCCAAAGCCTATCAAGGCTTTCATCGTTATTTCCAGACTCCTGCCGCTTTTCATTCTTATGCCTCCTTTTCTTATGATCCGGGCAGGGATCGCTCAGGGCAAAGCCTTTTCAAAGATGCTGCTGCCTTTTTTGTTCATAACATCACCGAGCACTTAGATCGGATGTTATCCGGTTTGGCGAGCTTCAGCCGGTTTACTGAGGAATTTCACGGCATAAGAGACAGCGAAAAACTCCTTCATTCATTTAATGGAATTTTAAATGTGAAAAAAACAGAGCGATACCGTCTCGCATTTCTTCCGGCTTTTGAACAGCTTGCCGCTGTGACATCTGACATTATTGATGAATGGGAAGCAGCGCGGCATCTTGCGGCTAAGCTTTATTTTTCAGGAAGATCTTCTTCTGGTTATAAAGACCGGATCAAAGATTCACTGCAGAAAGTGCTGGAGCTGGAAGCAGCCCATATTGAATGTTTGAAGGATATTGGTAAAGAGGAGAGGGTCAAATGATCAAATTATTCTGTCTGCCGTATGCCGGGGGTTCGAGCACCATCTTCAGCGGATGGAAAAGGTTTCTTGATGCGTCAGTTGAATTGGTGGCCTTAGAACTTCCCGGACACGGAACGAGAATGTCTGAACCGTTGCTGCATCATGCGGAACCCGTGGCGGAAGATCTTTTGGAACAAGCAATACCCCATTTGGGCCATTCGGATTATGCCATTTTTGGACACAGCATGGGATCGCTGCTTGCATATGAACTGCAAAAGAAGTTAGCCGCGGAACATAAACAGCCGATCCATATGTTCTTTTCCGGACGTTTCCCGCCCCACATCCCGGAAAAGAAAGTGCTTCATCAGCTTTCAGATTCCGCTTTAAAACAAGCGATTATTGAAATGGGGGGTGTGCCAGAAGAATTCAGCAAAAATGAGCAGGTGCTTGACTTTTTCCTTCCTATATTAAGAGCTGACTTTGAGTTGCTGGAAACATACAAGAATACAACTGTTGCTCCTTTATCCTGCGATATTTCGGTTTTGTATGGAGAACGTGATCTGCCGTCAGTGCTGTTTGATTTATCCGACTGGAATCAGTACACCGATCAGTCATGCAGGTTTTACGAATTTGAAGGGGATCATTTTTTCATTAATCAGAAGACAGAAGAAGTGACAGCTAAAATCAATCAAATTTTGAATCAGACAGGAGTGGTGTGAAATGGATTTCAGAACTGCCGGTGTTATCGGAGGAGGCGTTATGGGGGCCGATATGGCTCTTGATTTGTCTGCGAACGGGTATCAAGTGATTTTGCTGGATATCAGTGATGAAAAACTGAAAGCCGCAGAGGAAAATATTAAAAAGACATTCAGGCTTGTTCAACTAATGCGGAAAGAAAAATTCAGCATGTCACTGGAAAATGTGCTTGCTAACATTCAATTTACGACTGAGCCGCACCATTTGGAGCCGGCTGATATCATCATTGAAAACGTAACAGAAGATTGGGAGATAAAAAGACAAGTGTATTTACAACTAAAGGATATCTGCCGAGAGGATACCATCTACCTTGTAAATACAAGCTGTATCTCAATCACGAAGGTTGGTTCACTGATGAATCGTCCGGATAAGGTAATTGGAGCGCATTTCATGAATCCTGTTCCTCTGAAAGAACTTGTAGAGGTGATTCGGGGCGATGCCACTTCTGACGAGACTGTCAATGCAGCCGTCGAGTTTTTGAAATCTTTCGATAAAAATCCTGTCGTCGTTTATGATTTGCCTGGTTTTGTGTCAAATCGTGTATTAATGCTGACCATTAATGAAAGCATTTGGACGGTTCAAGATCAAGTGGCCACCCCAGCCAATGTGGATAAAATCTTCCGCGGCGGGTTCGGGCATAAAATGGGTCCGCTCGCGACTGCGGATTTAATTGGTCTTGATACGATCCTTAACTCCTTGCTGGTTCTATATGAAAGCTACAAAGATTCAAAATTCAGGCCATGTCCGCTGCTCGTGAAAATGGTAGACGCAGGAAAGTTAGGGAGAAAGTCAGGACAAGGATTCTTTCAATACAGTTAAAGGAGGAGCAGACCATTGAAAAAGGGAGTTAAGTGTGTTGTCTGGGATTTAGATCATACGCTATGGGATGGTATTCTGCTTGAATCTGATGATGTAAAGCTGAAGGACAATATTAAAGAAATTTTGACTGAGCTTGATGAACGCGGCATATTGCTGTCTGTCGCAAGCAGAAATGACGAAGCTGCTGCTATGGAAAAATTAAAGGAATTTGGAATAGATCATTTCTTTTTATATCCGGAAATCAGCTGGAATGCCAAATCGGTTTCTTTAGAAAAAATCAGCAAAAACCTCAATATTCATAAGGATACGCTTCTCTTTATTGACGACCAAGCGTTTGAAAGGGAAGAAGTGAAAAATGCCCATCCGGAGATTTCGTGCTGGGATGCCGTTCGATATAAGGATCTCATCGTCGATCCTTTGCTGAAGCCTGCATTCGTAACGGAGGATGCCAAAAGACGCCGGCAGATGTATCTTGAGGATGACCGCAGAAAAGAGGACGAAGAGCAGTTTGAAGGACCGTCCGAACAATTCCTTGCCACTCTGAATATGAAGTTTACGATCAGCCATGCGCAAGAAAGCGACTTGCAGCGGGCAGAAGAGCTAACGGTACGTACAAACCAGCTGAATGCAAGCGGAAAAACATATGATTATCAGGAATTAAATGATTTCCGAAAGTCAGATTCTCATATGCTGTTAGTCTGCGAGCTTGAGGACAAGTACGGCTCTTATGGAAAGATCGGACTCTCTTTAATAGAAGAAAAGGGAGATGAATGGCATATTAATCTTCTTTTAATGTCATGCCGGGTTATGTCCCGCGGTGTCGGTACCATATTACTGACAGCTATTTTAAATGAAGCGAAACAAAAAGGAAAAAAACTGTTTGCCGATTTTAAACAAACAGATCGCAACAGAGTCATGTATATCACCTATAAATTTGCCAATTTCAAAGAACATACGAAGGGCCCGGACGGCTTCATTCTATTTGAAAACGACCTGAGCCGGATTCAGCCGTATCCTGCGTATGTCGAGGTCAAAACGGAATTCAGCCAATCACCTGTTGCGGGAAGCAGCAATTAATCTAAATAGCGGGGAGAGCAAATAGATGAATCTTCATGAACAAATTAGAGAATATATTGAACAAAATTTGGTGGTCTTTGACGATGAAATCGAATTAACCAATGATGATCACATTTTTGAAATGGGATTTGTAAATTCTTTATTTGCGATGAAGCTTGTAACATTTCTTGAGCAAAACTTTGGGTTTCAGCTTGATAACGAAGATTTAGATATTGCTAACTTCAGCACAGTAAACCGAATCGTCAGCCTAATTGAAAAGAAACAGAACGGAGCGCTTGCTAATGAAAACAGCTGAGATGAAAGCCGACATCATTCAAGATTTCCGAGGTTACTGCGATGAAAAAATCAGACCTTTTGCAGGCGAATTTGATGAGAAGGAATGCATCCCGGCAGAATTAATAAAAGAGTTAGGGAGCAAATCTTATTTTGCTGCGGGTATTCCGGAAGTTTATCACGGATTGGGATTGAACCCTGTCGAGTACGGTTTGTTTACTGAACAAGCAGGTAAAGCGTGCTGTAATATTCGAACCCTTTTGACTGTAAATTCGTTAGTCGGTGAATCTCTGCTGCGGTACGGTACAGAGCGCCAAAAAGAAGAATGGCTTGTCCCCATCGGAAAAGGAGAGAAAATCGGAGCGTTTGCATTGTCTGAACCAAATATTGGTTCAGACGCAAACCACATTGAAACATCGTATACAAGAAACGGAAGCAGCTATGTCATCAACGGGAGAAAAAAATGGATTTCTTTTGGCGCCATTGCTGACTTTTTTCTGGTTATAGCCCGTGATAGAGAAGTGGTTACAGCCTTTATCGTAGACAGCCGTCAGAGCGGAGTAACGGTTAAAAAAATGGAAGGCATGATGGCCAATAGAGCTTCTTATCTTGCGGAAATAGAGTTTGACAGCGTCGAGGTTTCTGAAGATCAGATATTAGGGCCAATCGGGGGCGGCTTTAATTACATCGTTAATTTAGCCTTGGATCATGGGAGGTACAGTGTGGCATGGGCCGGCTTGGCGATTGCACAGGAAGCCGTCGATTCTTTAGTCACATATTCACGGAAGAGAAGCCAATTTGGAGAGAAGCTCTACAAACATCAAATGATTAAAGGAATGATCGGTGATGCTGTAACACAGCTGCATGCAGCCCGAGCCTTATGTATGAAAGCAGGCGAAATGCGGATGAAACAAGATCCAGAGGCCGTGACGGAAACGTCTATCGCGAAATATTTCACTTCAAAGATTGCTGTGGAGATTACCAATTCAAATGTGCAGATCCATGGAGGAAGCGGTTTCAGCAGAGATCATTCAGCTGCCCGCTTATACAGAGAAGCCAAAGTGTTGGAAATCATTGAAGGAACATCTCAAATTCAGCAGCAAGTCATAGCGAATTATGGATTGAGACGATATTTTGTCAAACATATATAGGCAGAGGATGGAGAGGATTCTGTGAGTGAGCAAATGAAAAAAATAGATAAAAATAACATAGCCAACATTCTCGGACTGACCACCATTCAGGAAGGTCTGCTTTTTCATCATTTAATGGAGCCGGAAGGTAATGCTTATTTTGAACAAATGCTAATCAAGCTAGAGAGTGAGCCAGCCCGCGATCTTTTTGAAAAAGCATGGCAGCAAACGGTTCAGCAAAATGAAATGCTTCGGACGGTGTTTAGGTGGAAGGAAACAGCTAAGCCAATTCAGGTTATATTAAAGCATCATAAAATAGATATCCGTTATCTGAGCCTCTCGTTCGAGAAAGGCATTTCTCAGGAAAAGCTGAAGGAAGAGCTTGCGGAGAGTGATCGGGAAGAGCCGTTTCAACTTCTAGAAGTACCTTTCCGTGTCACACTGTATCAAACAGAAGAAAACGGGACCTGGATGATGATCAGCTTTCATCATATCTTGATGGACGGCTGGAGCATGGGGATTGTCCTCAAAGAGTGGATGGAGTCCTATCAAGCGTTAGCCACGGGTCAAACACCTGTTATACCACAAAAACCGTCATATCAAGAATTTGTGAAATGGCAGCAGGCACAGCAGCGTAAAACAAAAGACAGCCAGGCGTCATTTTGGAAAGGATTATTGAAAGACTGGGAGCCTGTGCAATTGCTGCCGAATACAGAAAGACCAGGGAAGCGAAATGCTATTTTTTCTAAACATGAAATACAGCTTCCGGCTTCAGCAGGAAAAGCTCTGCGCTCACTCGCTTCTGAAAGGCAGGTTACACTGGCTTCAATTCTATATAGTGTCTGGGGTCTGCTGCTAAAGAATTATTCTGATCAAGAAGAAGTGGTGTTCGGGACAACCGTTTCCGGAAGAGGCGCGGATGTACCTGGAATAGAACAAATGACGGGGCTGTTTATCAATACCATTCCGCTTCGTCTCCGCTTCACGCCTCACTCCACTCCTTTAGATGTGATTCAGCTTGCACATGAGCAGATTGCTAAGAGAAGTGAGTATGAACATACACCGCTGTCTGATTTAAAAACCTATGCGGGTCTGACCGCTGAGCAGTCATTATTTGACACGATTGTCGTGATTGAAAATTATCCGCTTGACCAGATGCTTAAGTCAAACAGTCTTCCTCTTTCAATCGAGCAATACGACATGTTTGAACAAACTGAATTCGATTTGACATTGAGCGTACAAGCTTTTGATGAGCATATCCATTTTTCATTTATATACAATCCTGGTGTCATGTCTGCTCTTCAAGTGAAGCAGCTGGGAGATCATTTTCTCAACCTGTTATCGGAAGTTATTGAGTATCCGGCAGACAGATCTGTGCACTGCTTGAATATGCTTTCCGAAGACGAAGTGCATTATCAGCTTGAAGAGTTTTGCAGCTATAAAGGTATGACCGGCAACACACATCAAACTGTTATTGATTTGTTTGAACAGCAGGCGGAAAAGACGCCGGATGCGCTTGCTGTGGACTTTCGCTCGGAATCCCTGACCTATGATCAATTAAATAAAAAAGTGAATCAGCTCGCCCGCTTTTTAGAAAGTCGGGGAGTCAAACCTGCACAAAGAGTCGGTATTTTAACAGAACATTCAATTGAAATGGTGATCGCTTGTCTCGCTGTATTAAAAGCGGGCGGCGCTTATGTCCCAGTTGATCCCGATTATCCTTCGGAAAGAATTGAATATCTCCTGCAGGACAGCGGGATAAAACTGCTGCTGACAGAAGATATTGAGGGGCTGGTTTACTCGTTCGATGGTGTGAAAATAGATATTACCGATCAAAACCTTTATCGAGGAAACGACAGCAATCTGGTGAAACAATACGGTTCGCAGGACATTGCGTATTGCATCTATACCTCTGGAACAACAGGCAGGCCAAAAGGGGTGCTTGTTAAGCATCTTGGTCTTGAAAATTATGTTTCCTGGGCCGCCGAGCAATATGTAAGAGATGAGAAAAGAGATTTTGCCCTTTATACGTCCCTATCTTTTGATTTAACTGTAACTTCTATCTTTACCCCGCTTATTACAGGAAACGCAATTATTGTGTATCGTGATAAAAACAAGCAGCTTCTTGTGGAACAGATTCTGAAAGATAATCGAGCCCATGTTATGAAGTTAACGCCATCCCATCTGCATTTCATTTCCGGAATGCCGTTTCGGGACAGTGTGATGAAGTGCCTGATACTGGGGGGAGAGCAATTAGAAACCTCTCTTGCGGCGAAAATTGAACAGAACTTCGATGGGGAAATTGAAATCTTTAACGAATATGGCCCGACGGAAACGGTAGTCGGCTGCATGATTCACCGCTACTCATCTGAAAGGGATAAAGGTCTGTATGTGCCGATCGGCCGGCCGGCAGCACATACTGATATATACATTCTAGATTCACATATGAATCTGCTGCCTCAAGGAGCAGCGGGAGAACTATATATTGCCGGAAAAGGAGTAGCAGAAGGCTACTTAGGCCGGGAGGAACTGACGGCAGAGCGCTTTGTGGCGAATCCTTTTAAACCCGGAGAAAAAATGTATAAAACAGGAGACGCAGCCCGCTTTTTACCGGATGGAACCATTCAGTTTTTAGGCAGAAACGATGACCAAATCAAACTTAGGGGCTATCGGATTGAGAGCGGGGAAATTGAGCACTGGCTCTGCCGGTACGGGCGTATAAAAGGGGCAGCGGCTGTCGTGAAGAAGGATGCGTCCCAGACGCCGTGCCTGGCTGCTTATCTTTTCACTGATGAGACGATTGATGAAAAGCAGCTGCGCGTTTACTTGCGCCGTTATTTGCCGGAATATATGATCCCATCCCGATTTATTGTGATGAGTGAGATGCCGCTGACGGCCAATGGAAAATTGGATAAAAAAGCACTGCCCGAGCTTGCAGCAGAGACAAAACGAGAGGTGTTTGCATCGGCCCCCGCTTCTGAAACAGAAAAGATGGTGCTGGAGGTTTGGAAACGCGTACTTGGTCAAGACAGCATCAATGTGCAGGATAAATTTTTTGAAATCGGCGGCACATCCCTGCATTTGATCCAAGTCAATCAGCAGCTTTCTAAGGAAACGGGAAAAAGTATTCCGATGGTTGAGATGTTCCGCCGTCCAACAGTTCAGATGCTTGCTGAATTCTTATCAGGTCATGATGAAGAGCAATCAAAAAAGAAAACACCATTCATATCAAAGCGGAAGGATCCTTCAGATGACAGCATCGCCATCATCGGGATGGCCGGGCGTTTCCCCGGAGCTAAAAACATAGATGAATTTTGGCATAACCTGCAAAATGGCAAGGAATCCATCTCTTTTTTCACTGATGAAGAACTGTTTGCGGAAGGCATTGATGAACAAACATTTACGAGAACTGATTATGTAAGGGCGAAAGGAATCATCGACGGCCCCGATTTATTTGACGCCTCCTTCTTCGGCTATTCACCGGGACAGGCAGAGGTCATGGATCCGCAAATCCGTCTTCTTCATGAGTATGTATGGAAAACGCTGGAGGATGCAGGGTGTGTTTCAGCTGAATATGAAGGAAAAATTGGTTTGTTTACAGGAACAACCTCAAATTTTCAATGGCTCCAGCATTTCGCTGACTCATTAGACGGCAGGATGTCAGAGCTGTTTGAAATCGGCTCTTTAAATGATACCTATACGATCAGCACACGGGTTGCTCATAAACTTAATTTAAAAGGTCCAGCCATTACACTGCAGACAGCTTGTTCAACCTCCTTAGTCGCGCTGCATTTGGCTTGCAAATCAGTGCTGAATGGAGAATCTGATATGGCTCTCGCAGGCGGTGTGTCCATTCTCCACCCGGTTAAGTCAGGCTACATCTATCAAGAGAATATGGTGAAATCGCCAGACGGTCACTGCCGAGCCTTTGATAAAGACGCGAAAGGCACTGTAGGAGGCGATGGAGTCGGATTTGTCGCAGTGAAATCGTTGAGCCGCGCTTTGGCTGACGGCGATAGGATCTATGCGGTTGTAAAAGGGTCTGCAGTCAACAATGATGGTGACCAAAAGGTAGGCTTCAATGCGCCGAGTGTGGAAGGCCAGACAGAGGTCATAAGAGATGCGATTGCTGACGCGGGGATTGAGCCGGAAACCATCAGCTATGTGGAAACTCACGGAACAGGCACAGCTCTCGGAGATCCAATTGAAATAGAAGCCTTAACAAAAGCGTTTCAAACGAATAAGACCGCGTTTTGCAGGATTGGTTCCGTAAAAACGAATATTGGGCATCTTGATGCTGCTGCTGGAGCGGCAGGTCTCATTAAAACAGTTCTCTCTCTGAAGCATCAACAATTTGTGCCTAGCCTTCATTTTAGGGAAGCGAATCCGAATATTGATTTTGAAAACAGTCCTTTCCTTGTGAATGACAAGCTCCGAATGTGGAAGAAAACAAATACCCCAAGACGAGCAGGCGTGAGCTCATTCGGTATGGGCGGCACCAATGCCCATGTGATTCTGGAGGAAGCGCCTGTCAGTGAACGTGAACAACATTCGCGTTCGTATCAGCTGTTTCCGCTTTCAGCAAAAACGATGAATGCTTTAGAAAAAACGAAAGACCTTTTGCTCGAGCACATGGAAAGGAACTCAGAGCTTAATGCAGCGGACGCCGCTTATACGCTGCAGGCCGGGAGACAGCACTTTGATTATAGGCAAATGTTTGTGGCAAAGGACAGACAGGATGTCATCCGCCTGCTTTCTGAGAAAAAGGACAGAGGACTTAGCCGAATGTCGCGGATTCAGGAAAAAAAGGAGAAAAAATTGATCTTCATGTTCTCGGGCCAAGGCAGTCAATATGTGAACATGGGCAGGGATTTGTACACGGAAGAGCCGTTTTTCAAAGAGACGATGGATCATTGTTTTCAAGAATTCTATGAAGCGACTGGTGAGAGGCTTGAGGATATTCTATACCCTGACCAGCAGGATGAAGACGCTGCCGCGATAAAGCTTCAAGAGACGAAATATGCCCAGCCTGCTATTTTCATGCTGGAATATGCGCTGTCACTTTTGCTGATGAAGTGGGGGCTGCGGCCATGGGCTATGATCGGCTACAGTTTCGGTGAATTAACGGCTGCCGCGGTATCGGGAGTGTTTACGCTAAGTGATGCCATCAAGCTCATCAGCTTACGTGGACAAGTTATGCACGAAGCGCCGTCAGGCATCATGCTAAGCGTCCCATTGCCAGAGGAGGAATTGAAACCGATTCTCCCTGATTGCATTTCATTGGCTGTTGTTAATGACGCTTCTTGCATTGTGTCGGGGCTTGAGTCTGACATTTCCGCATTTGAAGAACAGTTAAAAGCCAAAAAAGTGCTTTGTATGAGAGTAAAAGGTTCAATTGCTGCTCACTCGCACGTCATGGCTTCCGCTGCTGAACGATTTGGAAATACGGCTAAGCGCATTTCTTATCAAAAACCGGGTGTTCCTTTCTTTTCGAATTTAACGGGAGACTGGATAGCGGATGAAGAAGCTGCGGACTATGACTATTGGAAGCGGCACATGACTGAAACTGTTCGCTTTGCCGAGGGTATTGGCGTGTTAACGAAGCAGGAAGATGCTATTTTTATCGAAATCGGCCCGGGACAAGATTTAAGTGTGCTGGTGAAGAGATCGATTAACGATGAGCTGCGCCAGCATGCTTGCAATGTGCTGAAACACAGCAGACAGAGTATGTCAGATGTCCAATTTTTACTCAGCAGAATTGGCACGCTCTGGATGTATGGCGCGGACATTGATTGGCGCGGGCTGCACGAGGGCAGACACCCTGAAAAAATTACTATGCCTCAATATCCTTTTGAAAAGGAATCCTTCTGGCACAAACGGAAACATACTGCCAGCGGAAAAGGCAAAAAACATTCTGGAGGAAAGCTCCCGCTTCAGGAGTGGTTTTATCTGCCGCAATGGGAAAAAGAAATCCTGCCGATTTCCCGCGAGATTGAAGCGACGGAACAACGTTTGCTTGTCTTCATGGAGGATGGAGATTTTTCCTATAAGCTTATTCAGGGGCTGCAATCCACCTGTGCTTCTTGTGTCATCGTTAAAAAAGGGCATAACTTTCAGCAGGTTGAAAAAGGAGTGTACACATTCCGCCCAGACTCTGCGGAAGATTACTGCCGTCTTTTTGAAGTGTTGGAGAAGGAAAAGATTCAGTACAGCCGGATTTTGCACCTCTGGGGGCTGGCAGAGAAGAATGAAACCGCTGCTGCCGAGTGGATTGAGCAGATGCAAAACGAATCCTATTACTCTTTGCTTTACTTAGGGCAAGCATTGAAAAAGAAAGAAACAAAGCAGGACATTTCGATCTTTGTGTTATCGTCCCTTACGTATCAGCTTGGCGGAGAAGACATGCTGTATCCAGAGAAAGCCGTACATCTGGGGCCGAGTATGGTCATATCTCAGGAAACACCGTTCCTTCGCTATCGAGTGATTGATATAGACAGACAGAAAGAAGATTCCTGGAAAGAAGACAAGCTGCTGGGACTCATCAGATCAGAGCTGATGACCGAATCCGGCAATCTCTTAACGGTTTATAGAAGTAATAAAAGGTACACCAGGAACTTTATTCACAAAGCCGTGCCTGCAGAATCATCGCAGGGGCACCTTCGTCCCGGAGGTGTATATATTCTGATTGGCGGTCTGGGCTTCATCGGTTTACATGCTGCAAAAACCATTGCTGAGAAAACAAAAGGAAAACTTATTCTGACAAGCCGTTCCGGCCTACCGCCGCGGAGTGAATGGGAGTCCTTAATCAGCACGCATGCTGAGGATGATCCAACCGTTAAAAAAATAAAATCAATATATGAGATAGAACAGACAGGCGCGGAAGTTATTGCTGTTGCTGCGGATGCAAGCTGTGAAGCGGATATGTCTGAACTGGTTCATATGGCTGAACGTAAGTACGGCTCCATCGACGGTGTAATTTATGCAGCTGGAATAACAGGCGAACAATCATTCAGAATGATGGAACAAACGGATAAAGGTTTCTCGGATGCTCACTTTCAAGCAAAAATGACGGGCGTTGCGGTATTAGAAAAAGTGCTGGCTGATCGATCGCTTGATTTCTGCTTTTTGATTTCGTCCTTGTCTCCAATATTAGGAGGACTTGGATTTACCGCCTATACTGCCGTTAACCAGTTTGTTGATGCCTTTGTATATAAACATAATGCGCAGCATCCTGTTCAGTGGACAGCCCTAAATTTAGACGGATGGGAATTTGAAGACGGCAAAAAACCGGATATTCCAATCGGAGGGGATTTAGAAAATACCCTGATTCGTACGCATGAGGGCAGAGAGATCTTTGAGAAGATTTTTACATTTGATCATATGGATCAGATTGTAGTGTCTGCCACGGACCTGCAGGAAAGGATACAAAAATATGTGAACCGTCTGCAGAAGCCTAACGGTGAAGAGCAAGAGGAAGTTTCGCTGTACGGCCGGCCGGAACTTACCGCTGAATATGCCGAACCGGTGACTGATATGGAAAGAGAACTTCTTGTTCAATGGCAGTCGTTTTTCAAGATTGATCAAATCGGCATAGACGATGATTTCTTTGAAATGGGCGGGGATTCGTTAAAGGCGATTACTTTCATTTCCATTATTCATCAAGCATTCAATGTGGAAATTGCGCTGCCGGATTTCTTTAACATTCCGACGATCAGGCAGATGGCCGAATTTATCAGCCAAGCCGACAAGAAGATGTACAGAAAGATAGAAAAAGCTGCGAAAAGGGATTATTATCCGTTATCCTCAGCGCAAAAACGGCTTTATCTTGTACAGCAGTTAGATCCAACAAGCACAGGCTACAATGAGTTCACGGCCGGCAAGATTGCAGGAAAGCTTGACATGCAAAGGCTTGAGAATGTGTTCAAGCAATTGATTATACGTCATGAGAGTTTAAGAACATCCTTTAAAGCAATAGACGGTGTTCCTATGCAGTGCATAGCTGAGCATGCGGAATTTCATGCGAACTTTTTTGACCTATCAAATGTGGCAGGCCAGGAAGGACAAAATCAAAAAGAACAAGAAGTCATCAGCAGCTTTTTAAAGCCGTTCCAGCTTGATCAGGCTCCCCTGATGAGAGCTGGTGTTATGAAGAACTCTGAAAACGAGTATATTCTGATGCTCGATATGCACCATATTATTTCTGACGGTCTATCTCAGGATATCTTAGTCAGCGAGTTTATGGATCTATATGACGGCAAAGAGCTTGCGCCGCTTGAATTGCAATATAAAGATTTCTCAGAATGGCAGAATCTGATGCTTCAGTCTGATGATCTGAATGAGGTGAAAACATATTGGCTGAAACGGCTTGATGGATTTAGTGAGCTTCAGCTGCCGGCTGATTATCAGAGACCTGTTGTCAAAAGCTTTGCCGGCGCCCATTATCGTTTTTATATAAGCAAAAAAGAGCTGGAGGCGTTCAAAGCCATTATGGCCGATGAGGATGCGACGCTGTTTATGGGACTTTTATCAATCTATCAAATCCTGCTGCACAAGCTTACTGGACAGTCCGACATTGTAGTCGGCGTTCCGGTCGCGGGGAGAAGGCAGGAGGAACTGCAGCGGATCATCGGTATATTCGTTAATATGCTTCCGCTTCGGTTTTATCCGAAAAAAGAGATGGCGTTCACTCAATTTCTGCACCATGTCAAGCAGCTGGTGATAGATGACTTTGATCATCAAGATTATCAGTATGAACATATGGTTCAAGATTTGAAGTTAGATAGGACGTTAAATAGGAATCATATTTTTGATACTGTTTTTGCACTGCAGAATCTAAGCCAGCCTGCTTTAGAGGTAGACGGGATCTCATTAACCGACTATGAATATGAAACAGCGGTTTCCCGGTTTGATTTGCTTTGGATCGCTTCAGAAGACGAAAACGGTTTATCTTCTGTCATTGAATACAGCACTGAGCTGTTTACAAGAGAAACCATTGAAAGCATTGCGAAAGGGATTAAAAAGGTGCTGTCAGCCGTGATTGATTGTAAGCAAACCGCTCTCGAGGATATTGACCTGACTTCAGGCATCAATGATTTAGAAAAGGTATCGTTGTTGGAACTAGACGATCTGAAAATCTAGCAGAAATAGGTGAATAACAATGAATCAAACCGATGTCTTTCAATTGAAAACCGCGGCTCTTGAAAAAGTGAAGGAGCGGCAATTTTGGACTTCTCTATTAACTCAAATTTCGTCGGACTGCCGTTTTCCTTATGATTCAAAGCAGTTTGATCAAACCGATGAAGAAGCTTCATTCACTTTTTCATTTCCGGTTCAGCTGGAAAAGGCCATCTTAAAGGCATCCGGAGCTTCAGATTTGCGTATGTTTATCATTTTTATGACTGTGGCAGTCACATTGCTGCACAGGTACAGCGGAAGAACGGATATCGTGGCGTCGGCTCCAGTGATGAAACAGCGGGAAACACAGCCGGTGATCAATGACCTTCTTCCGCTGCCGGTGAAAATAAACCCTTCTATGAGTTTCAGAGACTGCCTTGAGCGGGTGAAACAGTCTTTTCAACAAGCGTATGCCCATCAAAATTATCCTGTGAAAATCCTGTTGGATGAGCTCTATCCTTTGCATATAAAAGGGGGTCCCCGCTTCGGCATTTCCGTGGCAATGGCTGACCTTCAGCAGCCCGCCTCATTGAAAGAGATGGACACCGATTTGTTGATTTCCATTCAGCGTGACGAAGGGATACTGACTGGTAAGGTGAGCTGGAATTTAAGGCATTACACCTTTGAAACGGCTGAACGGATAGCCGGCCATTTTTGCACGCTGGCAGAGCAGGCGATGTCAGCGCCAGAGACGCCAGTTACTGAGCTGCAATTTCTTTCTCAAGAAGAGAGAGAGAAAATCACCATGACATTTAACCAAACAAATCAGCCATATCCGAAAAACAAATCAATTGTCGATCTATTCAAAGAACAGGCCGATCGCAAGCCGGATCAGCCTGCGATTGTTTATGAAGATATCAGCTTCACATACAGTGAGGCTGATGAATTGTCAGACAGGATCGCTGCTTTTTTGATAAAAGAGGGTGTTCGTCATGAGGAGGCTGTTGGGCTGATGGTTCATCGTTCGGCAGAAATGGTTATCGGCATATTAGGCATATTAAAAGCCGGCTGTCCTTATTTGCCGATAGATGTAAATATGCCGTCCGAACGGATGGATTATATGCTGAGAAACAGCGGTTCGCGGTTTGTGATCACGAACGAGGATCATGACATTTCTGCTGGGGATAAAAAAAGCTTATTGATAGAGGAAATGATGAAATTTGAAGGGACGGCGGAGCATGGGCGTCTGCCGTCTCCTGAAAATCTCGCTTATGTGCTGTATACATCCGGGACAACAGGCAAACCGAAAGGCGTGATGGTGGAGCATCGTCAAGTCATCAATTTAGTATATGGCATAGACAGCCTTCATTTTCAGCCGTTTTCACAAGTGCATCTACGCATCGGCATGCTTGCATCTCATATTTTTGACGCATCTGTGCAAACGTTATTTCCTGCGGTGCTTCTCGGACACACCTTATATATTGCACCGGATCATGCAAGGATGGATGGAAAGCAGCTGTGGTCTTTTTATGAGGAGAACCGCATTCATATTTCAGATGCGACCCCCTCTCATTTGCGCCTAATGATCAAAGCCGCTGAGAAAGAGCCGCACCACGTTAACGAATTGAAGTTAATATTGGCAGGCGGCGAAGTTCTTCAGCCCCAATTGGTTGACCAGTTTTTACAAACGTTTCAAGCCGACAAGCCGGTGATGACAAATAATTACGGCCCGACGGAATGCGCTGTACAGTCAGCGGCTTTTATTATTCCTGAGCCTTGGAATGAAGCCGCCGTGCCGATCGGCAGGCCGATGCCAAATGAGCAGATTTTTATTCTGGATCATTGCGGCCAGCCTGTGCCCATTGGCTTGTACGGAGAATTATGCATTGCCGGCGACGGTGTGGCAAGAGGATATATCGGTCAGCCTGAGCTGACGGCTGAAAAGTTTACAGTACCGCAGCATATCCCCGCCAGCAAGCTTTATCATACCGGTGACTTGGCGAGATGGCGTTCTGACGGCTTAATCGAATTTTTTGGCAGGTATGATGATCAAGTGAAAATAAGAGGATTCAGAGTAGAGCTGGATGAGATTAAAAAAGCCTTGCTTGATTACAGTGAGTCCGGACAAATCATTCATGACGCGGTGATTATTCCAGTTCAAAAGGAATCGGATGACCAGTTTCTTGTGGCGTATCTCATTTCCGATCAAAAGTTGAAAACTCGAAAAATGAGAGAATTTTTAGCAGCAAAGCTGCCGGCTTATATGATTCCAAGGCGATTCATTCGCATAGATTCGTTTCCGATGAACCTGTCAGGAAAGCTTGATATCAAGGCTCTTCCAGATCCTTTGGAAGAGCCTGAATCTGACGAGCAGGTCATAAAACCGCACAATGAAACAGAGAAAAAGCTGGTTTCCATTTTTGCTGGCATTTTGAATATATCTGAATCTGAAATCAGCATGGAAGATAACTTTTTTGATATCGGCGGAAACTCATTTCACATCGTAGAACTATCGAACAAATTGAAAGAGCAGTTTGGACAAGAACTGTCAGTTGTTCAGCTGTTTCAATATACATCCGTTTCAGCAATAGCTGCCCAGCTCAGCCGGCAAACGGAGTCTGAGGGTTCTCAGGCAAACGCTGAGAGAGCGGAAGAGGCAGCGGAAGATTTAGAAAATGTCTCACAACTGTTAGGCGGGATCTCTGATGAGTAAAACAACAGGCTTGGAAATCGCGGTTATCGGAATGGCTTGCCGTTTCCCAGGTGCCAAAAATATTGAAGAGTTTTGGGAGAATATCAAAACGGGCACGGAATCCGTTACATTTTTCTCAAAAGAAGAGCTTATGGAAGCTGGTGTGCCTAAAGAGCAGCTCGATCATAAGAATTATGTCAGGGCCAAAGGAAAAGTAGACCGGCATGACCACTTTGACGCAGCGTTTTTCGGCTACTCACAGCGCGAAGCAGAGGTGATGGACCCGCAAGTGCGCATGTTTCATGAAGTCGCGTGGGAATCCCTTGAAAACGCCGGGTACAATCCCGAAAACTATTCCCAGCCTATAGGCTTATTCGGCGCTGCGTCTGCGAATTTGTACTGGCAGGCAAGTTCAATGCTGCTGAGAAGCAGCAGTTCTTCTGAGCAGTTTGCTGCTGTGCAGTTGACGGACAAGGACTTTATGAATACGCAAATTTCTTACAAATTAAATTTGAAAGGGCCGAGTATCGCAGTGGATACAGCTTGTTCTTCTTCTCTGACCGCTGTGCATCTCGCATCCAGAGCTTTGCTTACCGGCGACTGTAAAATGGCGCTGGCCGGAGGTGTAACGGTGACTTGTCCCCACAAAAAGGGTTATATGTATCAAGAAGGGATGATTATGTCGCCAGACGGCCGCTGCCGCGCATTTGATGCGGAAGCAAAAGGGACAGTCGGGGGCGAGGGCTGCGGTGTTGTAGTGCTCAAAACCTTAAAACAGGCGCTGAAGGATCAAGACCATATTTACGCTGTCATTAAGGGATCAGCATATAACAATGACGGCAGCCGTAAAGTCGGTTACACCGCGCCAAGTATCGAAGGGCAGGCGGATGTCATTAGAAAAGCACTGAACATCAGCCGTGTAGAGCCCGAAAGTATTTCTTATGTCGAAGCGCATGGCACGGGCACTTCGCTAGGAGATCCAGTTGAAATAGAGGCGCTTAACCAAGCGTTTCAAACAGAAAAGAAGCAATACTGCGCGATCGGCTCTGTTAAAACAAATATCGGTCATTTGGATTCCGCCGCGGGAATTGCGGGGTTTATTAAGACGGCGCTGAGTCTCAAAGCGAGAATCCTGCCGCCAAGCCTTCATTACAAAAATCCCAATCCTAAAATTGATTTTGAAAACAGTCCTTTTTATGTCAGCACATCAGCAAAACAATGGACAGCATCTGACCGTGTGTTTCGGGCGGGGGTCAGTTCCTTTGGGATCGGCGGCACGAATGTTCATGTTGTCATGGAGGAGCCGCCGATGAAGGAAAGACGCCATAAAGAGGATCATGAAGACTGCCTTATGCTTATTTCTGCCCGGTCTGAAAAAGCTGCAACTAAGGCTGCGGATCAAGTCAAGCAATTTATAAAAGAGAATGAAGAGGTACCGCTCCAAGACATTTCATACACGCTGCAAGAGGGCCGCAGGCATTTTCAGTATCGTCAGGCATTTACGGCGGGTCCTTTAGGAATAACAAGCGATAAGGCAACTTCTTCAATAGCGCTGGAAAAGCCGGCGGTTGTCTTTATGTTTTCCGGTCAAGGCTCTCAATACGTCAATATGGGGAAACAACTGTATGAAATGGAGCCCATATTTCAGGAGGAGCTGCACCGCTGTTTTGCCATTCTGCAAGCTGAGGAAGGACTCAATATTAGAAGCATCATGTTTCCGGCTAATGAAGCAGAAAGCAAAGAAGCCGAACGGCTTATCCATGAAACTTCGTATACACAGCCTATTTTATTTTCTTTTGAATATGCGCTGGCGTCCTTCTTGATCAAAAAAGGTTTAAAACCGCAATACATGATAGGCCACAGCATAGGAGAAGTAACGGCAGCCTGTCTGTCAGGCATTTGTTCATTGGAAGACGCGCTTCATATGGTTGTGGTGAGAGGCCGATTGATGCAGGAGATGCCGGAGGGAGAAATGTTGAGCGTCGGCCTGTCTGGCAGAGAGATAGAAATGGAATTGACGGAGGGCGTTGAGCTTTCGGCTTCAAACAGCTCTGATTTATCCGTTGTATCAGGTTTTATGGAGCCAATCAATGCTTTTGCCATGCGCCTTCAGTCCAAAGGAGTGGCAATTCAGCACTTAAAAACGTCCCATGCGTTTCATTCAAGCATGATGAAGCCGGCGGCCTCTCGTTTTGCTGATATTCTGAAAAACATGGAATTCCAAGTACCTGGCCTTCCGTTTATTTCGAATGTGACAGGCGATTGGATACAAAGAGAGCAGGCGGCAGATCCGGAGTATTGGGCTTCGCAAATCATAGAAAAGGTTGATTTTCATTCAGGGCTGAACACACTTTTACAAATGGGCAATGTTGTATTCGTTGAGATCGGGCCAGGGAACACTTTAACGCAGTTTGTGAGAAAGCATAAGGGTTTTATGACAGAGCGGCATGCCGCGGTAAATATCATCAGGCATCCAAAGGAAGTATCATCTGATCGTGTCTATCTGTTAAACAGCATCGGCAGGCTTTGGACGCATGGTGTAAACATGAACTGGGAGCAATTTCGCAAGGGAGGCTCATACGAAAGGGTCCCGCTTCCGACTTATCCTTTTGAGCATCAAGTATTTCCCGATCCGCAAACATCTCAGGGCGGAATGGAAGAAAAGATCAAAAACGAATTGAAATTAAACGTTGCTTCAAGTGAAAAACAGCTTCCTTTTGATAAGTGGTTTTCCGTTCCGTTCTGGGAACGAATGGAACCAGTCAATGAGACATTCACTCATCAAGGAAAGAGGATACTTGTTTTTGAAGAAAACAGTGATGTCAGCCAACATCTCATAAAACAGCAAGCGGAGGCAGTGTCTGTCCTGCCGGGTGATTGCTTTGCGGAAACAGATAGCAACACGTTTACGGTAAAACGCGGGGATACGTCCCACTTTCGGAAGCTGCTGGATGAACTCAATTCAAGAGGGTTTGTCCCTGATGAAATCATCTGGATGTGGCTGCAAGACTGTGATTGCCGTGATGGAGACATTGCGGAGCACACAATAGCCGGTTATCTCCCTCTTCTTGATCTTGTCCGTTTACTTGGAACACAGAGCAATAAAAGATTCAACATAACCGCAGTGACCAATCAAGCCCACGATGTGACGGGAACGGAGGAACTTCAGCCTCATCAGGCTGCGCTGACCGGAGTCTGTTTGACCATTCCGCAAGAGTATAAGCAGATCAGCTGTAAAGCGGTTGATCTTTATCCGGATCCGAGACGCGGCCAATCAAGCTGGCCTGAAATGATTTCTTATGAACTGCAAAAAGAAGATGATGAGCCTATTGTGGCTTATCGCGGAAACAGCAGATGGATTCGGCAGGCGAAGCAGCCGGCCAAGCAAGATGAGATCAATATGACCGGCAAACTCAGGCATAAAGGAGTTTATATCATTACAGGCGGCCTTGGCGGGATCGGGTTATCTCTTGCATCTCATTTAGCTGTAACGGTTCACGCGAAGCTTGTGCTGCTAAGCCGGACAGGACTGACTGATCAACTAAGAGCAGACGATAAAGCAAAAAAACGCAATGCTGTGGCAGAGCTCGAGAAGGCTGGAGCCGAAGTGCTGGTATTGCAGGCGGATATTTCAGACGAGGCAGAGCTTCAAAAAGCCCTGCAAACAGCAGAATCTCGCTTCGGACAAGCTATTCATGGCGTTATTCATGCGGCAGGCATTCCTGATGGCAAAGTGATTCACGCAAGGACGCCAGACGATGAGAGGCATATGGCGAAAGCCAAAATAACAGGAACGGCTCTGTTAAGAAAAGCGCTTAGAAACAAAAAGCCAGACTTCTTCTTCATTTGTTCCTCTCTTGTTTCATTTTTGGGAGCGGGGGGCCAAGTCGGCTACGCTGCATCAAACGCATTTTTGGACAGTTATGCTCACGCATGCCAAAAAGAAGGCGAAAACATGGTGACGGTTAACTGGGACCGTTGGGAACAAGTAGGGATGGCATATGAATCAGAAACGGCGACCATTCTTTCGAAGATAGCGAACAAAGAAGAGCAAAACCAAGGAATTCTGCCGAGTCAAGGCGCAAAAGCGTTTATGAGAGCTTTGCAGCTGAGCTACCCGCAAGTCCTGATTTCACTGCAGGACGTAAACAAACGAATGAAAGACAGCTATGTGAAAAAGGACAGACAAACCGCAGAGCATGTGCTGACAAAAGACCGGTTAGATACACTTGAAGATAGGTTAATGAATATCTTCAGAGATTATTTTCATTCTGAAACAGATGTAAATATGAATTTCTTTGAATTAGGAGCCTCTTCACTGGATCTGCTTCAGGTGAGCGGGAGAATCAAAAACGAACTCGGCGTGGATATCCCGGTTGTGATGATGTATGCCCACCCGACGGTTGCGGCGTTAACCCAAGCTGTTAAAGCGCAGCAAAGCGGTGATGACTTACACATAAAAGGAGTAGAGCCAGATCGCCAAAAAGCCATAAATGAAGGGAAAAAACGGCGAAAACAGCGAATGAGACGAAAATAGATAGGAGGCTGATTTCCATGGCTGACGAAAAACAATGGACAGAAACAGGACTGGAAATAGCGGTAATCGGTATGGCGGGCAAGTTTCCAGGCGCGGCACATATTGATGAGTATTGGAGCAACATTTCAAAAGGGATAGAATCGGTCACTCAATTTACCGATGAAGAATTAATCAAAGCCGGAGTGGATGAGGCGCTGCTTCGCCAAGATGCGTATGTAAAAGCAAAACCGATCATTGATGAAGTTTCTGACTTTGATGCGGAGTTTTTCGGCTATTCACCGAGAGAAGCTGCCTTAATGGATCCGCAAATCAGACTCATGCATGAATGTGCCTGGGAAGCGCTGGAGCATGCGGGCTGTGACCCTGAACGGTTTAACGGGCTGATCGGGCTGTATGCTGGTGCTTCTAGCAATTTGTCCTGGATGGGCCGGCATATGTCTTCTCTTCATAAGCATGAAGACGCTTTTCAAATCATGCATTTAAATGATTCGTCGTTCGCATCACGAATCGCTTATAAACTTAATTTAAAAGGGCCGAGTGTATCAGTTCAAACCGCTTGCTCGACTTCTCTTGTCGCGATACATATGGCGTGCCAGGGCTTGATTGGGGGAGAATGTGACCTTGCATTAGCCGGAGGTGTTACCCTGAGCCTGCCGCATATATCTGGGTACCTTTATCAGGAAGGAATGATCTATTCTTCAGATGGTCATTGCCGTCCGTTTGATGAACAGGCGAACGGAACCATTTTTGGTGAAGGAGCCGGAGTAGTGGCGTTAAAGCGATTGAAAGACGCACAAGCTGACGGCGATGCGATTTATGCCGTCATCAAAGGCTCTGCCATTAATAATGATGGAAACAATAAGGCCGGGTATACGGCTCCAAGTGCTGAAGGCCAGGCGAATGTCATTGCCACAGCTATGGAGATGGCGGAAACGGAACCGGAAACCATCGGTTATGTTGAGGCTCACGGGACAGGAACGCCTGTCGGAGATCCGATTGAAATTGAGGCGCTGACCCGCGCTTTCAATACAGATAAAAAAGCATACTGCCGAATTGGTTCTGTCAAAGCGAATATCGGACATCTGGACGCCGCCTCTGGGGTAGCTGGATTTATCAAAACCGTTATGATGCTCCATCATAAAAAACTGCCGCCCGCTTTTCACTATCAAAATTCGAACCCGCGCATCAAATTTGAGAACACGCCGTTTTTTGTCAATACAAAGCTGACTGAGTGGGCATCCCTGCAAGGGCCGAGAAGAGCCGGCGTGAGCGCTTTTGGAATCGGCGGGGCTAATGCGCACGTTGTTCTTGAAGAGCCCCCATCTCTTACTGATGAAATGCCAGCCGGCGGTCCTGAGTTAGTTGTTCTTTCTGCGAGAACAAGACAGGAGCTGGCCCGCTCAATGGATCAAATGGCTGATTTTCTTCGCCGGAACCCGGAATCGCCGCTGCCAGCTATAGCTCGCACGTTACAGCTTGGCAGAAAGCAATTTCAGTACAGAGTCGCTTTTGTTGCCTCAGATCAAAAGGATCTGCTTGATCAGCTTTCTGATCATCGGGATGAGAAACAAATCAGCGAATCGGCGGCTGTATCAAGCAGCACCATGTTTGTATTTGCGGGAGACGTTCAAGAGGGCTTTGACCGATATGCGGAACTATACCGTACAGAGAACCTGTTCAAAAAAGAAGTTGATGTTTGCCTTGAAAAGGTGCATAACGCTTTTCAGCAGGATGTTCTCGGTTTCTTTAAAGTGTGCATTTCTGCTCCAAACACATACCGGGAAGAGAAAGATCTGGGATTGGTCCATACGTTGTCGTTCATCATGGAATACGCCGCAGCCCGTTATTTACAACACATCGGCATAACACCGGGCCGCTTTATCGGACGGGGATTCGGGGAGTTTACGGCGGCCTGTGCGGCAGGAATATTCTCCTTTGAAGAAGGGGCTGTTGCTGCATATAAACGCGGAGAGTTCATCAGTATGTCGCCGGCAGGAAAAATGCTCGGTGTCAGCCTGTCAGAACCGAATATCGTTCAATACTTAGAAAAATCATTATCCTTGGCGCTGATTGATGAGGGGTATTGTGCCGTCTCCGGTTTGCCAGAGGATGTGTATCAGCTGAAGGAGCGGCTTGAACAAGAAGGGATAGCTGCTGAATTATTTGATGGGGAGATCGCGTATCAATCGGATCTGCTGGTTGACGCGGCCGAAGAATTCATGCACTTCCTTGGCATGCTGGACATGAAATCACCAGACATTCCAGTCGTTTCGTCTGTTACTGGAAAAGTTATAGCAGATTCAGAAGCAGCAGATCCAAGCTATTGGGCCGGCCAAATCTGCAAGCCGATACGATTTTTTGAACATATCTCGTCTTGTTTGCGGAAGGAACCTGCTGTTTGCATAGATCTGCGTTTGACTCAGGGTGCATCAGTATTTACAGAGCGCCGTTCAGTTGGCGTGACAGATAAACTCGGCACACAAGGACACACAGACGTTTTAAAGTTACATATATACGGAGCGTTGTGGAGTCTCGGTGCTGAGATTGATTTCAGCGTCCTGCACGAACCTCAGGATAATAAAAGGTTAGCCCTGCCGACTTACCCTTTTACAAAGCAGCATTTCCCGCTGTCTGACAATTCAGCGCAGGATAGGGAGGAAGAAGCGCCTCGGCAACTGGCGGATACACATCCCGAATTGCCGGCACTGACGTTATCAGCTGTTGAAAAGACAATCGGAGAAATTGTCCTAAAGCATTTTGGATTCCATGAACTGGACGATGAGGTGCCGTTTTTTGAACTGGGGGCTACATCGCTTGATATCTCTCAATTAGCGGCAAAATTCACAGATCATTTGAAATGGAAAGTGGAACCAGTTGTGCTTTATCAATTTGCCACAGTTCGCAGCCTGGCGAAGCATCTTCATCAACAGGTTCCAACGGTGGCCGGCCAGCCGGAAATGATGCAGCCTCAAAAGGTGCCTCAAACCCATTCGAATGGCCGGGGATCGGATATCGCGATTATCGGTATGGCAGGGCGTTTTCCCGGAGCCGGCAATTTGGATGAGTTTTGGAAAAATCTTGTAAACGGCAAAGAATCTATCAGCTTCTTTACGGATGAAGAATTAAAAGCGTCAGGTATGGATGATCAGCTCTTGAAGCACCCCAATTATGTAAAAGCGAAGGGTATCCTCGAAGATCCTGATAGGTTTGATGCTGATTTTTTTCAATATTCCTCAAGAGAAGCAGAATTGATGGATCCGCAATTCAGGCTTTTACATGAATGTGCATGGGAGGCTTTAGAAGATGCGGGCTGTGACCCTGAGCGGACAACAGGGAAAATTGGCGTCTACACTGGGACAAGTCCGAACCTCGAATGGATCACACGTTTTGCAGGAAAACTGGATGGGACTGAACAGTTCAGCTCCATGCTGTTAAATGACAGAGAATTTTTCAGCACCCAGCTTGCTTATAAATTAAACCTGCATGGGCCGAGCATCACAATGCAAACAGCCTGCTCCACTTCTCTAGTGAATATTGGAGCGGCATGCCAAGCGCTGCAAAACGGAGCATGTGACGCAGCGCTTGCAGGAGGCGTAACTGTCAGCACGCCTTTGCGGTCAGGTTATGTTTATCAGGATGGCATGATTCAATCACCGGATGGGCATTGCCGGCCTTTTGATGAGGAAGCGGGCGGTACAGTTTTTGGCGATGGCGCGGGAATTGTCGTTTTAAAAAGATATGAGGACGCCGTTAAAGAAGGGCATACCATTTATACAGTCATAAAAGGGGTCGGAATGAATAATGACGGAAGCCGAAAAGTCGGTTTTACCGCCCCGAGCGTAGAAGGCCAGACCGAAGTGTTAAAGAATGCATACGAGAATGCAGGTATTGATCCGAACACAGTAGGGTATATCGAAGCTCACGGAACCGGTACAAAAATGGGTGATCCAATTGAAATAGAAGCGCTGAGCCAGGTTTTTAAAAGTGACAAGCCAATGTCAATTCCAATCGGGTCAGTGAAAAGCAATGTCGGACATTTGAACAGCGCTTCCGGCATTGCCGGTCTCTTTAAGGCCGTTTTATCGATAAAACATAAAACAATTTTGCCAAGCTTGAACTACACAACACCTAATCCGCATATTCATTTTGACCGGACGCCTTTTTATGTCAATACCGAGGCGACTTACTGGAAGGAATCCGATTATCCTAGGCGGGCGGGTGTCAGCTCCTTCGGAATTGGCGGCACAAATGCACATATAGTACTGGAAGAAGAGCCGGAGTCTGGCAGAGAAGCTTCCGAAAGCCAGCGGCATTTGCTTGTTTTGTCCGCAAAAACAGACACAGCCTTAGAGCTGATGACAAATCGATTAAAGGAATTTCTTCGAACGCATCCAAACGTTCCATTAGAAGATGTGGCATACACCTTGCAAGTCGGCAGAAAACAATTTTCATACCGAAAATCCGTCGTGCTGTCAACATCAACGGAATGGGAAAGCGGTTCGGAGATCACCGGTTATCAAAGACACAGCGGGCGCCCGACTGCCTTTATGTTCTCCGGCCAAGGTTCTCAATATATTGATATGATGAAAAATTTATATGAAGCTGAACCAGTATTTCAGAAAGAAGCGGACCGCTGTTTTGCCTTGGCTGAAAAAATACATCAGGTCGATTTGAAGGCAATCGTCTTCCCGGATTCAACTGATGGGGCGAAGCTGACGGAGACCGCTGTAGTGCAGCCGCTGCTGTTCATATTTGAATACGCGCTCGCAAAGCTGCTGCAAAGTGCAGGCATCTCGCCGGATTATATGATTGGACACAGCATTGGTGAATACACTGCTGCATGCTTGTCAGGCGTGTTTTCATTAGACACGGCTTTAACGCTCGTCATGGAGCGGGGACGATTGATGCAGCAGCTGGAATCTGGAGCAATGATAAGTGTTCAGCTATCAGAGGAAGAGCTGCAGCCGCTGCTAACGAACGGTCTGTCACTTGCGGCTGTCAATGCTCATGACTTATGCGTAGTCTCAGGAAAAAGTGAGGAGATTGAGGCGTTAGCCATTTTCCTTGAAGAGAAGGGCATTGCCGGACGGCAGCTGCATACTTCTCACGCTTTTCATTCTTATATGATGGAGCCGATTCTTGCGGAATTTGAAGCGCTTGTGAAGCAGATGGATATGCATATTCCCCGCATCCCTTTTGTCTCTAATGTCACAGGGACTTGGATACTGCCGGAACAAGCACAAGATCCGGCTTATTGGTCTCAGCACTTAAGAGGCACAGTGCGTTTTCATAAAGGATTAGAGCAAATTCTAAATGATGAAAACGTGCTGTTGATCGAAGTCGGGCCCGGCAGCACACTCAGTACATTTGCCAAAAGGCACAAGAAGCGATCAAACCGGCATGACATTGTTCATACAGTCCGGCATGCTCAAGAACCAGCTGATGACCATGCTTATTTCTTGAAGAAACTAGGGCAGATTTGGGTATGCGGTTATGAGATTGACTGGAATCGGTATAGCGGTGATAAGCCTAAGCGCCTCGTACCGCTGCCGCCTTATCCTTTTGAGAGAAAACGCTATTGGATAGAAGCGGCTGACAATGCGGCTACTGCTATCGCCTCCGCTGATGAGCCAAATAAAAAGGAGCAGATGGATCAATGGTTCTACCTTCCATCATGGGAAAGAAAGATCAAGTCCGCGAATGTCCGAAAACAAGAACAGCCGGCTGAAAGCGGAAAAACGCTTGTGTTTCATGAAGGAACAGCCTTTGGAGACCGGCTTGTGCAATCGATACGCCGTCATGGACGTGAAGCGGCAGTTGTCACGAGGGGCCGGCAATTTGAAAAGGTGAGCAGCGGATTGTATATCATCAATCCGGCTGACAGCACGCATTATGAGCGTTTGTTTTTTTCACTTGCTTCAGACGGACTTCTTCCAAACCGCATCATGCATCTCTGGAGCGTTTCTGAACAAAGTGAATCTCAGCAATCTTTCAGTGCTTACAGTGAAAGCGGCTATTACAGTTTGATTTTTACTGCACAGGCAGCAGCCAATCAAAAACAAATGAACCAATGTGACATATTTGTGCTGACAAGCGGCATTCATGAGGTGACGGGAGAAGAGCAAATCGATGCAGAAAAGTCTCCGGTTTTAGGGCCATTGAAAGTGATTCCGCAAGAATACAACCATATGAAGTGCTGGAACATCGATATCCCTCCTTTGCCGGACAATTTGACATGGAAAGAAGAGGAGCTGATCGACCAAATCCTTGAGGAAGCCGAAGACCCAGACCCAGATCAGATTATCGCATACCGAAGCCGCCGCAGATGGGTGCAGGCGTATCAGCCTGTACAGTTAAATAAAGCATCCGCCTTACCGGAGATGATCCGCCCTAATGGCGTATATCTTATCACCGGAGGATTGGGCGGAATCGGTTTTATTTTATCTAAGATGCTTGCGCAAGAAGGGAATGTCCGTCTGATTCTGACAGGAAGAAGTGAACTTCCGCCGCCAAGCCAGTGGGAAAGCTGGTGCAAAAAACATCAGGAAGATGATCCGATGACTGCGAAAATCCGAAAAATACAAGAATTGGAGAATCTGGGCGCAAAGGTGACAGCTCTTCAGGCGGATGCAGGAAGCCTATCAGATATGCAATCTGTTATGAGAGAGATTCATGCTGAATTCGGACAGCTGAACGGCGTCTTTCACGCCGCTGGTCTCCCGGGTAGTTCGTCATTCCGGGCTATTAAAGATATACCCGGGGCAATTGAAGGCGGAGAGGACCAATTCAAGTCTAAAGTAAGGGGCCTGGAAGTGCTTGAATCGTTATTGGAAAACGAAAAAATAGATTTCTGCTTCTTATTTTCATCGATCAGTGCTTTACTCGGCGGTCTCGGCTTTTCCGCTTATTCTGCAGCAAATATTTATATGGACGCCTTTTCCGCGAGGATGAATCAGCGCAGCGAGATTCCTTGGATATGCGTCAATTGGGATGCCTGGAACTTCTGGGGACAGCTTGAATCTACAATTGGTGAATCCATTGCTGATCTTGCGATTTTGCCCGAAGAAGGGGCCGAGCTTTTTCAATATGTGCTGTCTGATATCCACAATCGCCATCTATTGGTTTCAACAGGTGATTTGGGCCATAGAATCAAGCAATGGATATCCATGAATACAGAAAGCGCAGCGGGTGAGAAGAAAAAAGCAGCCGCCGTACACACAAGACCTGAATTGAATAATCCATATGTCGCTCCCCGCAGTAAAACAGAACAAGTGATTTGCGGCATCTGGCAGGATTTTATGGGTTTGGAGCAAGTCGGCATACATGATAACTTTTTTGATCTTGGGGCCAGCTCTTTAGATATCGTACAAGTGACAAACCGCTTAAATAAGGAATTGGGAACGAATGAGGCAGTGGTGACTTTATTCACATACCCGTCAGTGGCTGCTTTAGCGCAATTTATCAGTCCTGATCAAGAAGAAAGTGAAGAGGAGACAGAGGAAATGGCGGCTGTATCCAGCGTACGGAGAAAAACGCGGTTACGCAATCAGCGAGATAAAAGATTGAGAGGCGGCGAATAGAATGAGTAATTCTAACAATTCGAATCACGGAGCTGAAATTGCTGTTATCGGAATGGCAGGCCGATTTCCGGGTGCGAAAAACATGCAGGAGTTTTGGAGCAATTTGATAAATGCGAAAGAGACGATTTCTTTTTTCACTGATGAGGAACTGAGAGAAGAAGGCGTGGATGAAGAGCTGCTGAATAATCCGCGATTTGTAAAAGCAAAAGGAATTGTGGAGGATGTAGACCTGTTTGACGCCGGCTTCTTTGACTATACGCCAAAGGAAGCTGCTATGATGGATCCGCAGTTCCGAATCTTTCATGAATGTGTGTGGACCGCGTTGGAAGACGCTGGATACGATCCTTTCACTTACAAAGGGCAGATCGGCCTTTATACAGGAGCCGGCCTCAATGCAGAATGGGTGCTGAGGGCTCTTCAGGGGGCAAAGCATGGAGAAGACTCAAAGACGCTGGAAACAGCTGTTTTGAATATGAGAGATTATATGGCAACACTTATTTCTTATAAGCTTAACCTGAAAGGGCCGAGCATGATGGTGCAGACTGCTTGCTCAACCTCGATGGTCTCTATTCATCTTGCTGCCCAGGCTTTGTTAAATGGAGACTGCCATATGGCGGTTGCAGGCGGAGTCTCTATCCGCCTGCCGCAAAAATCCGGATATCTCTACCAAGAAGGTATGATCCATTCTCCAGACGGGCATTGCCGCGTCTTTGATGATGAGGCGGCGGGCACAGTATTTGGAGACGGGGCAGGAGCGGTCATTTTAAAAACGCTAGAAGATGCCGAAGCAGACGGAGATCATATTTATGCTGTTATAAAAGGTACTGCAATCAATAATGACGGCAGCAGAAAGGTTGGATATACAGCGCCGAGCACCAAAGGCCAGGTAACAGCTATCAAAACAGCCCTGCACATGGCAGAGGTGGAGCCTGAAACCATTACGTATGTCGAGGCTCACGGCACAGGGACGACACTCGGTGACCCGATAGAAATAGAAGCGCTAAAACAAGCTTATCAAACAGACCGTCGCGGCTACTGCAGAATTGGTTCTGTCAAATCCAACATTGGTCATTTAAATGATGCGTCAGGTGTGGCCGGATTTATGAAAGCAGTTCTAAGCTTAAAGCATAAAATGATTCCGCCGACTCTGAGTTTCGAAAAGCCAAACGCCAAAATCGATTTTGAGCAATCACCATTTGTCGTCAACACGGAACTCACCCCTTGGGAAGAAAACGAATTCCCGCGCAGAGCGGGCGTTAGTTCATTTGGCATAGGAGGAACAAATGGCCATGTCATATTAGAGGAAGCACCAGCGCATCACAAAGAAGCGGAAAGACACGACGCGGAACTCTTATTGCTGTCAGCCAAAACACCGGCCGCTTTAAACAACATGACAGACCGGCTATCAAACTATTTCATGAAAAATCAGCAAGCCAATTTGGCAGCCGCCGCATATACCCTTAAAGTAGGGCGTCATTCGTTCCCTTATAAAAAAGCGATTGTGGCAGCGGATGTGTCTGAGCTTATTCAGGCTATTCATGAAAATGACTATGAGTCTGTTAAAACCGGAAGCTCTCAATCAGCAAGCCGGCCCGTTGTCTTTCTTTTTCCGGGACAGGGGGCGCAGTATGTTGATATGGCTAAAGGGCTTTACAATACTGTACCGATTTTTAAGGAGGAGCTCGACGCCTGTTTTGACATATTAAAAAATCATATGGATACAGATCCGCGCTCGGTGCTTTTCTCTGACAATAAGCAGCATGATGCGAAACTGATTAACCAAACTGAATATACGCAGCCTCTTCTGTTCTGTATCGAATATTCACTTGCAAAAATGCTGATCGATTGGGGAATTAAGCCGAAAGCAATGGCGGGGCACAGCATCGGTGAGTATACGGCTGCAGCCATATCGGGTGTGCTCTCATTGGAAGATGCGCTTGACATCGTCAGCTTTCGAGGGGCAGCGCTCCAAAATCTTCCGTCCGGATCTATGCTTAGCGTATCCTTAAGCGAAGCAGACATCAAACCGTATACAGACGAAACTGTTTCAATCGCTGCGGTGAATGCGCCAAATTCATGTGTTGTCTCAGGGGAACTAGACGAGATTGAGGCATTGGAAAGGAAGTTGAGCGCCGAGGGGCATAGCTGCAGAAAACTCCATACATCTCATGCCTTCCATTCACATATGATGGAACCGGTTTTAGAGAGCATGAAACATAAACTCTCTGGCTATCAATTTAAAAATCAAAAGATTCCGTTTGTTTCAAATGTAACAGGGAATTGGATCACAGACGAAGAAGCCGGAGATCCGGCATATTGGGCTCACCATTTACGTGGGACCGTCAGATTTATGGACTGCGCAAAACGTTTAAAAGAAGAATTAAATCCGATTTTTATAGAGGTTGGCCCTGGAAACGCTTTGCGATCGTTTGTCAGCAAGCTGTATCAGGCGGAGGATCAGCCGCAAATCGCGATCCAGCTGTTAAGGCACCCGAAGGAGTCAGCATCCGATTATCGGTATTTGCTGAGCAGGCTGGGAGATATGTGGCTGCACGGGGTTCCGATCGACTGGAAAGCTTTTTATGAGAAGGAGCAGTGCCAGCTTATTCCGCTTCCGACATATCCTTTTGAAAGAGAAAGATACTGGATTGGCCGGACAAAAGAACAGCCGGGCACACCGGCGGCAGAAAATGTCGAGCTTTTGGTGCCTGAGCAAGTAAATGACGAGAAGGCAGCGGATACAGAATCAGATGTTCCATTGAATGAGACAGAAGCGGCTTTGGCGGCCATGTGGAAGGACATTCTCGGAGTCAAACATGTCACATTCGATACACATTTCTTTGAAACAGGAGGGCATTCATTAAACGCCACTGGTCTGATTTCCCGCATTCACAAGGAATTTGGAGCGGAGCTTACATTAAGCGACGTGTTTCAGCATCCGACAATCCGTGCGCTTGCCGCACTTATTGAGCGTTCTGACCGAAATCAATATACATCCATTCAGCCTTCAGAAATAAAAGACGTGTACAGGCTTTCAGCGGCACAGCGGAGAACGTATTTGATTCATCAGAGAATCGGGCAAGTCAC
Source organism: Bacillus sp. 0209A (assembly GCF_036765095.1). Lineage (NCBI taxonomy): Bacteria > Bacillati > Bacillota > Bacilli > Caryophanales > Bacillaceae > Bacillus > Bacillus sp. 0209A. The sequence goes on along the minus strand of NZ_JBAIZV010000004.1, from coordinate 235,711 downwards.
CACATATAACATGCCGATGGCCCTTTTATGCTTCGGGAAAATTGATGCCGCCCGCTTCGAGGACACATTCAAAAAGTTGATCGAAAGGCATGAAACACTGCGTACAACCTTTGAAATTAAGGATGGAGAACCTGTTCAGAGAATCCATCATAACTTTGATTTTTCGATTGAACAGACCGAAGCGAGAATGGATGAGCTCGATGACGAAATCAGTTCATTTATACGGCCGTTTGACCTTAAGGTCTCTCCATTAATTCGGGTGAAATTCGTCAAAATTGAAGAAGAAAAACATGCGTTGCTTGTTGATATGCACAATATTGTGGCGGACGGCGCCTCGATGAATATTTTCATAAAAGAATTTACTCAATTATATAGAGGGGAACAGCTCCCAGAAAAAATCATTCAGTATAAAGATTATGCGGAGTGGCAGCAGACATTTTTTAATAGTGACATGTTTAAACGCCAAAAAGAGTATTGGCTGAAACAGCTTGAGGGTGAAGTGCCTGTGCTGAATATGCCTCTTGATTATGAACGCAAAGAACAAAGCTTTTTAGGCAGGGCAATCAAGTTTACAATCCCGCCGCGCGTTTTAGAAAAGCTTGAAAAAATCGGAGAGGCGCAGCAGCTGACCAACAATGTCATGCTGTTTCAGCTCTATGCCATGCTTTTGTCCAGCTATACAAAACAGCAGGAGTTGATGATCGGGTCATTGGTGGCAGGCCGGCGTCATGCGGATATTGAGAATACGATCGGAATGTTTACAAACTTTTTGCCGATCAAAATTCATTTAAATCCTGAAGAATCGTTTGCCGGCAACCTTCAACACACTAAACAAACTCTGCTTGAAGCTTATGACCATCAGGATTATCCGTACGATCAAATGGCAGAAACACTGAAGCCGGTGATCAAGCCGAACCGCAACCCTTTCTTTGACACCATGCTGATCTATCATAATGAGTATGACCCGAATATAAAAATGGAGGCCGGCGGATTAACATTTGAAACATATGAATTCGCAAAAGGCATTTCAAAGCTTGATATGAAAATGGACGTCGTCAAGGAAGTGACGGGAGAGCTTAAATGTGTGCTTCAATACAACCGATCTCTTTTCACTCATGAATCCATGCAGGCATTTGTTTCTCATTTTATCTCTCTTGCTGAAAAAGCTGCGGAAGAGCCTGAAAAACGCATAAAGGACATTCCGGTGCTGAGCCAAAAAGAGCAGGAAGAGGCCGAACGAAAAAGGGAGAGAGAGTCAAATCGAGTCATCGCGTGCCCATTAACCATTTGTTCCAATTTTACGGCTGATCCGATTGTGCCTTACCTCAAATGGTGGGGCGAACAGTTTGATATCAAGCTTGATATCAAGCTGTCTCCTTACGGACAGGTGTTTCAAGAATTGCTTAATGAAGAAAGTTTACTGTCACAGCAAAAAAATGGTGCCAGCCTGCTGTTGATTCGCCTTGAGGATTTGGCGGGGGATTCAGGCCTTTCTTTGGAAGAAAGAATGGCCCACGTTCAATATAATTCAGATGAACTGCTCGCCATCATTAAACAAAAGAAAAAAGAAGTGCCTTATTTCATTGGATTGCTGCCGCTGGAAAATGTGAAAGAGCAGGAGCTTCGGGATATTCTTGTACAGTCCCAGCAGAATTGGATCACGGGGCTTGCTGGAGAAACGGATGTACATTTGATTGATCTCCGACAGCTGCATCAAACATACCAGCTTGATGCCATATTTGACCCGCAAAGTGAAAGAGCGGCAAGAATACCGTTTACTGAAGAATTTTATGCGGCGATGGGAACACGGGTGGCCCGTGAGTTTGCGGCATGGCTCAAACCGCCGTTTAAAGCGGCCGCCATCGATTGTGACGGCACTTTGTGGAGCGGAACCGTGTCTGAAACTGGGGCGGAAGGGATCTTGATTACGCCTGCCCATCGAGCGCTGCAGCAATTTTTAAAGAGAAAACAAGAAGAAGGTTTGCTCCTTGTGCTTTCAAGCAGAAATAATGAAGAAGACGTCTGGAATGTGTTTGAACGACATCCAGATATGATTTTGAAGAAAGAGGACTTTGTCCTGTCACGCATTAATTGGGATGAGAAAGCCAGAAACATGAAAGAAATGGCCGATGAGCTGAACATTTCAGTGGATCGGTTCATATTCTTAGATGATGATCCGGCTCAATGCCTGGAAATGACCGAACGCCTGCCAGAGGTTCTGACCTTGCTTCTGCCATCTGATACAGATTCTATTCCGATGTTCTTAGAACATGTCTGGGCATTTGACAGGTTCACAGTGACAGAAGCTGATCAAAAGCGCACGGAACGATATTTGGCCGCGCAAGAAAGAAAAATAGAATTGAATACGTCCCGTTCGCTTGAAGAATTTCTTTCCGGTTTACATCTGCGTATAGTCTTGACTGAGATGACAGAAGAGCATTTGCCGCGAGTTGCTCAAATGAGCGCGAGAATTAATCAGTTCAATATGAATCCGTCAGTCTACCGTGAGGAGCAGATTGCCCAGCGGCTCAGTACGGACGGCCATATCGGCTGGATCGTTGAAGCAGCGGACAGATTCAGTGATGAAGGCATCGTCGGTGCAATTATGGGAATTCGAACAGAAGATTCATTAAAGTTAGATACTTTCCTTCTCAGCTGCCGCGCACTAGGCAAAGGCATTGAACATAAATTGCTGTCGGGTCTTGCTTCATATGCAAGGGAAAAACAGCTTGCGACGTTGTCCTTGGAGTTTAAGGATTCAGGCAGAAACCGCGCCTTTTCTGAATTTTTGGCTGCACATCGTTTTGCGGAAGAAGCGGGTCCGTTAAAAACAGTTTGTCAAATCTCTGTGCATGATGTTGAGGATCAAAGCAGGCATATTGAATGGGCATCCTCTTTGCAGCCTTCGTCTGGCAAAAAGGAGAAAGCGATTGCGGATGACGGATTGCAACCCGCTTTAATGGAAAACACAAGCGCTCATTGGGAAGTGCTGCATGCTGAGAAATCCTTGCATTCTCCATATTTACTGGCCTTAGATACTCATCAGCCGAAGCATTTGCGGGCGCTGCTAGTAAAGGAACAATTAGGAGCTGAAGCAGAAGATAGCGGACCGAAGACAGAACAGCAAAAAATACTTGTGGACATTTGGAAGGAAATCCTCCACTTGGATTATGTAGGAATTGACAACGATTTCTTTGATTTGGGAGGAAATTCGTTGCTCGCTGTCAAAATGGAAGTAGAGATGGAAAAGAAAGGCTGGTATGTTGATGAGTTGAATCATGCGAAAAAACACACGATAAGGGAATTATCTAAATATATGAAGAGGGAGAATCAGCATGCATAAAGATATTAAAGCAATTTTTGATGAAGATAAGGTTTTGGCAGAAGCTGCCGTTATATATGGATTTACTAGAGATCAAGTACAGTTTTTAGCGGATGCGGAAAACTATGTGTATGAGTTTGCCAAAGACAATGAATCTTATATTTTAAAGATTACACACACGATTCGCCGGTCGCCGGATTATATAATGGGAGAGATGGAATGGCTCCACCATCTTGCTGAAGGCGGGCTTTCAGTCGCCAAACCAATTCCGTCGTTAACCGGTAAAGATGTTGAGGAAGTGCCGGACGGAAACGGCGGAGCATTTTTATTGAGAGTCTATGAAAAGGCGCCGGGTCATAAAGTAGACGAATCTGAGTGGAACGAAACCCTATTTTTCGAGCTTGGCAGATATACAGGGAAGATGCACAGCCTGACAAAAAGCTATAAACTGAGCAATCCTAGATTTAAAAGACAGGAGTGGGATGAAGAAGAGCAATTAAAGCTCAGAAAATATGTCCCCGAAGATCAGACAAAGGTTTTTCAAGAGGCGGACGATTTAATGAATGAGTTGCGTCAACTGCAAAAAAACCGTGACAGCTACGGCCTTGTTCACGCAGATCTTCACCATGGTAATTTTAACTGGGATCATGGTAAGATCACTACATTTGATTTTGATGATATTGGGTACAACTGGTTTGTGAATGATATCAGCATTCTCCTTTACAATGTCCTATGGTATCCAGTCGTCCCATATGAAAATAAAGCAGCCTTTACAGAAGAATTTATGACGCATTTTATAAAGGGATACAGGGAGGAAAATGAAATTGCCGCCGAGTGGCTCAAGAAAATCCCGGATTTCCTCCGTCTGCGCCATATGCTGATTTATGGATTGCTGCATCAAATGTTTGACCTTGATTCAATAGGAGAAGAAGAAAAAGAAATGCTTAAGGGATTCAGAAACGATATCGAAAATCAAACGCCGATAACCGAATTTGACTTTTCGAAGTTAGCGTAAGAAATTTGCGCCGATCCCCTTATTAAAAAACTCCGGCTGTGAGCCGGAGTTTTTTATTTTTGTTCTAAAATAGCAAAAATGTTTTTCGCCTGCTGCGTATTGTCGATGAGCCCCTTCCATTTTCCCTTTCCCGGTCCGTAAGCATAAACCGGTACGTCTTCACCGGTGTGGGCTAACGTTGTCCAGCCTGAAAAAGACCGTTTATCAAAAATCAATTGAATGCTTTTTTGGACAGCAGCTGTATTTGATTGTGAGGCTGCGTTTTTCACCTGATTTATCTCATTTTCCGTTAGCTTCATATTAATATAAGTGCTAAGCACCTTCTCGGCATCTTGGCCTTCAGCGATCTTCTCTGCCATATAGCCCGGCGTTTTTTTAGCGGCGATGATTAGGGAAGGATCCCATTTATAGCCGGTCTCGCGCGTCATTCCCTCTGCACCGTAAGAGAAACCGCCTGTAGAGTGATCAGCTGTAATAATAACCAGTGTTTCTTTATCTTTTTTCGCAAAATCCAGAGCAGCTTGAACAGCTTTCTCGAAATCTTCCATTTCGCTCAGAGCGCCCACCACGTCATTTTCGTGGGCTGCATTGTCTATATTGCTTCCTTCCAGAAGCATAAAAAAACCGTTTTCGTTCTTCTGTAACTGGGTGAGTGCCGCTTCTGTCATGTCTTTTAGAGAAGGTGTGCTGTTCTCTCTGTCAATCGCTTTATCTAATTCAACTTCTCCAAACAGTCCGAGCAGCTTATCGTGCTGGTTTTTTTTCAAGTCTTGCTTTGTGTTCACATAATGATAGCCGTCTTTTTGGAATTCTTCAGCAAGATTTCGGTCTTTGCGAATGAAATATTTCGCTCCGCCTCCGAGTAAAACATCAACCTTATGAGAACCATTAATACGTTCATCATAGAATTGGTCCGCAATTTCAGTGTAGTTTTTCCGTGAGACGTTATGTACACCGAAAGCAGCGGGGGTGGCGTCGGTTAAGTCCGAAGTCACGACGAAGCCGACGGACATCTTGTTCTCTTTGGCAGCTTCTGTTACGCTTTTGAGCTGCTGATGTTTGTTGTCTACTGCAATCGCATCATTATATGTTTTCGTTCCGGTTGCCATGGCGGTTGCAGCAGCCGAAGAATCAGTAATATTGTCTCTGGGATCGTTAGGATGTGTCATCTGCATGCCTGTTAAATAAGGGTCCCATGCTGTTTGGACGGGGGTATTCAGCTTTTCGCTTTTTAATGTCCTATAGCTGTTAATCATCGGCATACCCATTCCATCTCCGATGATTAAGATCACATTTTTAGGGTTCTTGCTGCTTGTCTTAGATGATTGAGAATGAGGAGAGGATATGAATTCTGTTATGGCGAAAACACTTAAGAAAGCAGTCAAAATGAGGGTGACAGTTACTGTAAAACGCGCTTTGGTAATAAGAAACATCTCCCTTGTTATATTTATTTACTAATATGTATTTTATTTGAAAATGATAGAGACTTCAATGCTTTTTTCGATAACAGCGAAAAGCCAATAGGGAATCTAACCCCATTGGCTTTTACAATGTATCACATTTTACGCCGACTACGCCTTCAATGTCTTTAATGTCATAGTAGACATCGGTCGTGTACCTGTTTTTATGAACGCGGACCTTGACTTCCATGATTGGAAATTCCTTTTCACCCAGGTCATCGATCCGGACGGAGTGCGTTTTAATATCTTTTCTTTTCATTTCTTTTAAAATATCTGTCATTTTGTCTTTATCCGAAAGCGACATTCTGATGCGGATGTCTTTTTCCTGCAGGCGGTCGGGACCGATTTTTCTGATCGCCCATGGTAAAAATTCCACGCTGATCAGGATGAACAGAAGACTGGCAAAGGCTTCTTTATAAAACCCGGCTCCGGTTGCCAGCCCAAGCCCCGCTGCACCCCAGATCATAGCTGATGTTGTCAGGCCGGAAATGACGTCGTTGCTTTTCCGCAAGATGACACCGGCACCGATAAATCCGACGCCGGAGATAATTTGGGCCGGGAGACGCAGCGGGTCCATCATAATGCGATAGTATTTAGGGAAATGATATGCCGCATTAATACTGACGATCGTGAGCATGCATGAGCTGACGGCGATAACGATACAGGTTTTTAATCCGAGCGGCTTATTTTTTAATTCGCGCTCAAGCCCGATGACCATGCCAATCAATGTGGCAATGCCCAATTTTAATAAAATATCAGGGTCAATATACCAGCTCAACAGCAACTTCCCCCTTCTCTAAGGTGTTTTTAAATAAATATGATTTTCTCACAGTATTTATAGCAAAACAAGAGCACAAAAGCCACCAAGCGGTGCTTGATGGCTTATTGCTTACTTTTTGCGTTTTAACAGCTTTTCCATGACACCGAATAATCGATACGAGGCTTTTGCAGGACGTTTCGTGATCAAGCTGCCGATAATACCCGCGATCATACTCAGGAAAAATCCAGGTATCATTTCATAGAGGCCTGTAGAGTCAGCTAAACCAGTTGTAATCCAAATTAATACTGTCGCAGCTCCGACAACCATGGCTGAAAGAGCGCCCCATTCAGTCATCCGTTTCCAATACAGACTCAGAAGAATGGCAGGCCCGAAAGCAGAACCGAATCCGGCCCACGCATACCCAACCAAATCAAGAATCGTACTGCTTGGATTCAAGGACATCAGAATCGCAATGACCGCGATAATGAGCACTGACAGACGGCCGGTCATGACCAATTCTTTATCTGATGCTTCACGTCTGAAAAATGTCCGGTATAAATCCTCTGTCATTGCGCTCGCTGTGACCAGAAGCTGAGAAGAGATCGAACTCATAATCGCTGCTAAAATAGCAGACAGCAAAAATCCCGTAATCAATGGATGGAACAATATTTTAGAAAAAATAATGAAAATCGTTTCAGGATCACTTACAACTACTCCGAATTTATGTGCGTAAGCCACACCGACCAAACCCGTTAAAGTTGAACCGAGAATGGAGATCACCATCCAGCTCATCCCGATTCTGCGCGCGGGTTTTAAATCTTTGATATGCTTAATCGCCATAAAACGGATGATGATATGAGGCTGGCCATAGTAGCCTAAACCCCAGGCCAAATAAGAAATAATGCTAATGACGCTCGCGCCTTTAAAAATATCCAATAGCTTCGGGTCCACGGCTGAAATCTCATGTAAAGCAGGAGAGACGCCGCCCAGCTGGGTAAAAGCAACGATCGGCACAAGCACTAGTGCTGCAAACATGATCGCACCCTGTACAAAGTCAGTCAGACTGACAGCAAGGAAACCGCCAAACAGTGTGTATAACACGACAACGCTCGCAGTCAGCAGGAGTCCAAGTGTATAATCGGCTCCAAAAGCAGATTCAAATAATCTTCCGCCTGATACCATACCAGAAGACGTATACAATGTGAAAAAGATCATAATGATCAAAGCTGATACAATTTTAAGCACTGATGAAGAATGCTGGAATCTTTTATCAAAGAAATCGGGAATTGTAATCGCGTCATCCGCCGCTTCCGTATACGCTCTAAGACGCGGAGCCAAAAGAAGATAATTCGAATACGCACCGATTGTCAAGCCGAGTGCAAGCCATAATGTCGACAAACCTGTGGCGAACATGGCCCCCGGAATTCCCATCAGCATCCATCCGCTCATATCCGCCGCACCGGCAGACAAAGCAGTGACAAACGGGCCGAGTCCTCTTCCCCCAAGCATGTAATCGTTGATATCAGTTGTTTTCCTAAATGAATACCAGCCGATTAACAGCATGGCAGTAAAGTAAATTCCTAACGATATAATAATTTCAATACTCACGTTTTACCCTCTCTTCAATCCTATAAATGTGACATCACCTCTCCAATTGATGGTGCCAGTTAAGTCTGGCGCAAGTGTGACCTATTTTGGTGCACTTGTTAACTTAACCTAACAAAGTATTCCCGGCCATTCAAGCGATGAAACTTTCAGCAGCAGTAAGAAATACCGCTGAAAACCTAGAAGGGACTAATAGATAAAGCGCTTTCATAAATGAATAAAATTAAAAATATTCAGAAAAATATTTTGTTTCTCCTTCGTCTCTTTTTAGTATAAAATATATGAGGTATTGTCTCGAAAACACAAGCCTGTTCCAAGGCGTTTTGTTGCTTTAAAGGGCTTGTTTTTGATATGATCAGTATTATATGACTTAACGGAGAAATATGTGGAGGTGGATCAGATGTCACGAATTTCAATAGAAGAAGTAAAGCACGTTGCGCACCTTGCGAGACTTGCGATTACAGAAGAAGAAGCAAAAATGTTCACTGAACAGCTTGACAGCATCATTTCATTTGCCGAGGAGCTTAATGAGGTTAACACAGACAATGTAGAGCCTACAACTCACGTGCTGCAAATGAAAAATGTCATGAGAGAAGATGAAGCGGGTAAAGGCCTTCCGGTTGAGGACGTTATGAAAAATGCGCCTGACCATAAAGACGGCTATATTCGTGTGCCATCAATTCTGGACTAAAGGAGGGACACAAGAATGTCATTATTTGACCATAAAATCACAGAATTAAAACAGCTCATACATAAAAAAGAGATTAAGATTTCTGATCTGGTTGACGAATCTTATAAACGCATCCAAGCGGTTGATGATAAGGTACAAGCCTTTTTGGCATTAGATGAAGAAAGAGCGCGAGCGTACGCCAAGGAGCTTGATGAAGCGGTTGACGGCCGTTCTGAGCACGGTCTTCTTTTTGGTATGCCGATCGGCGTAAAAGATAATATCGTAACAAAAGGGCTGCGCACAACATGCTCGAGCAAAATTCTCGAAAACTTTGATCCGATTTACGATGCTACTGTTGTTCAGCGCCTTCAAGATGCTGAAGCAGTCACAATCGGAAAATTGAACATGGACGAATTCGCCATGGGCTCATCTACCGAAAACTCAGCTTACAAGCTGACGAAAAACCCTTGGAACTTGGATACAGTTCCCGGCGGTTCAAGCGGCGGTTCAGCGGCTGCGGTTGCTGCGGGAGAAGTTCCGTTTTCTCTTGGATCTGACACAGGCGGCTCCATCCGTCAGCCGGCATCCTTCTGCGGCGTTGTCGGATTAAAGCCAACATACGGACGTGTACCCCGTTACGGATTGGTCGCATTTGCGTCTTCATTAGACCAAATCGGGCCGATTACTCGCACGGTTGAGGACAACGCATTTTTGCTTCAAGCGATTTCCGGCGCAGACAAAATGGACGCTACAAGCGCAAATGTGGATGTTCCTGATTTTCTTTCTTCATTAACTGGCGATATTAAAGGACTGAAAATCGCGGTTCCGAAAGAATATCTAGGTGAAGGTGTCGGCAAAGAAGCGAGAGAATCTGTTCTTGCCGCGCTGAAAGTTCTTGAAGGCCTCGGCGCTACATGGGAAGAAGTGTCTCTTCCGCACAGCAAATATGCGCTTGCGACATATTACCTGCTGTCATCATCTGAAGCGTCAGCCAACCTTGCACGTTTTGACGGCATCCGCTACGGCTACCGCACAGACAACGCGGACAACCTGATCGACCTTTACAAGCAAACGCGTGCTGAAGGTTTCGGAAATGAAGTCAAACGCCGCATCATGCTCGGAACGTTCGCTTTAAGCTCAGGCTACTACGATGCGTACTACAAAAAGGCGCAAAAAGTGCGTACGTTGATTAAGAAAGACTTCGAAGACGTATTTGAGAAATATGATGTGATTGTCGGACCGACGACACCGACACCTGCGTTTAAAATCGGTGAAAACACGAAAGATCCGCTCACAATGTACGCAAACGATATCTTAACGATTCCGGTCAACCTTGCCGGCGTACCGGGAATCAGCGTGCCATGCGGTTTAGCAGACGGACTTCCGCTCGGCCTGCAAATCATCGGAAAACACTTTGATGAAAGCACTGTATACCGCGTTGCTCATGCTTTTGAACAAGCGACAGACCATCATAAAGCAAAACCTGAACTGTAAGGGGTGAAAAGAATTGAACTTTGAAACGGTAATCGGACTTGAAGTCCACGTCGAGTTAAAAACAAAATCAAAAATTTTCTCAAGCTCTCCAACGCCATTCGGCGCGGAGGCGAATACACAGACAAGCGTCATTGACCTCGGATACCCGGGCGTCCTGCCTGTTCTGAACAAAGAAGCTGTTGAATTCGCAATGAAAGCCGCTATGGCGCTCAACTGTGAGGTCGCAACGGATACGAAGTTTGACCGCAAAAACTATTTCTATCCGGACAACCCGAAAGCGTACCAAATTTCTCAATTTGATAAGCCAATCGGCGAAAACGGCTGGATCGAAATTGAAGTCGACGGAAAAACAAAACGCATCGGCATCACACGTCTTCACCTTGAAGAAGATGCCGGAAAACTGACGCATACAGGAGACGGCTATTCTCTTGTTGACTACAACCGCCAGGGAACGCCGCTAGTTGAGATCGTATCAGAGCCGGATATCCGCACGCCGGAAGAAGCGTACGCGTACCTGGAAAAGCTGAAGTCCATCATCCAATACACAGGCGTTTCTGACTGTAAAATGGAAGAAGGCTCGCTACGCTGTGATGCCAATATCTCTCTTCGTCCGATCGGCCAAGAGGAATTCGGCACAAAAACAGAATTGAAAAACTTGAACTCCTTCGCGTTTGTTCAAAAAGGCCTTGAGCATGAAGAAAAACGCCAGGAGCAGGTTCTTCTTTCCGGCGGCGTCATCCAGCAGGAAACACGCCGTTACGACGAAGCAACGAAGAAAACCATTCTTATGCGTGTCAAAGAGGGATCTGACGATTACCGTTACTTCCCGGAGCCAGACCTTGTCGAGCTCTACATTGACGATGAGTGGAAGGAGCGCGTAAAAGCAAGCATTCCTGAGCTTCCGGATGAGCGCCGCAAGCGTTACATTGAAGAGCTTGGCTTGCCTGCATATGACGCGATGGTTCTGACGCTGACAAAAGAAATGGCTGATTTCTTTGAAGAAACCGTTCAAAACGGCGCTGAAGTTAAACAAGCGTCTAACTGGCTGATGGGTGAGGTATCAGCTTATCTGAACGCTGAGCAAAAAGAGCTTGCCGACGTTGCGCTGACACCTGAAGGCCTTGCCGGCATGATCAAATTGATTGAAAAAGGAACCATTTCTTCTAAGATCGCGAAGAAAGTGTTTAAGGAATTGATTGAAAAAGGCGGCGACGCTGAGAAGATTGTCAAAGAGAAAGGCCTCGTTCAGATTTCTGACGAAGGCGTGCTTCTGAAGCTTGTCACAGAGGCGCTTGACAACAATCCTCAATCAATCGAAGACTTTAAAAACGGGAAAGACCGTGCGATCGGCTTCCTTGTCGGACAGATTATGAAAGCGTCCAAAGGACAAGCCAACCCGCCGATGGTCAACAAAATCCTGCTTGAAGAAATTAAAAAACGCTAATATAAAAAAAGCAGCCTGCCTCTTGAGAGAGGGGGCTGCTTTTTTATGGTCAAATCGAGATGAAGACAGAGATCAGAGCCCGAAGCTTTTCAACTTCTTTGTGATTGGTTCCGGTTAAATTGGACAGCATGCCTTTCATAATCGGCTTGCGCGGTTTATCCTGAGACAGTTCTTCCGCGATGACATCAAGCGACACGGTGATATCCTCGGGCAGCGTGCTGTTTTCTTTCACTTTCTGAATGTCCTCAAGCAGCTGTTCTTTGCCCGCGGGCATCAGTCTGAAAATGTCTTTTGGCACAATCGGATTGAGAGTTGAACGACTCAGTCCCTGTACAAGGTCATCCAGTCTTTCGATGATAAAGGCTGAGATTTCTTCTGCATCGATGCTGAGCTCACCGTTAAATATCATGACATTCATATAGGAATGTACAATGCCTCTTGCCATGATGGAAAGGTCTGCGACGTACCGTTCGATTCCCTCGCCATAAGACGCCAGCAAGGCGTTCCGGTACAGTTTATCCGTCTCCGCGGTTATTTTGTAAAAGTATTGCTTGATCTCTTGATTCTCCGGAATGATATTTTCGGTAAGCAAAAGAACAATAAAATCTCTATGATCCCGGAAATCTTCAAATTGAGCGCCGATTTGCTTTTTCAGCACTTCCTTAGGCGATTTTTCGGCGAGATCCTCTTCTATATGTTTCATTTTTTTCATAGACATGCCGATGTAATATTCGCAGGCTGATAACAGCAGCGCTTCTTTCGATTTGAAATGCAAATAAAAAGCGCCCTTCGAGATGCCGCATTCATTGGCGATTTCCTGGATTGTCGTAGCTGTGAATCCTTTTGTCGCAAATAAATGAATGCTGGTTTTTATGATTCTTTCTTTTTTTTCATTCATGACGTGCTTCCCCTTAATCCTTGAAAAATTTAGTAAAATTTTCTCGTATATGAGTTGACGTTGTTGCAATATAACGTTTAGTATTATATAGAATGACCAGTCAGTCAATAAAAAATGTAATGGAGGATATGATGAATCACGTTATTAATTTTGTTCTGAAAAACAAATTCGCCGTATGGCTGATGACGATTATTGTAACGGCAGCCGGATTGTATGCGGGTATGAATATGAAGCAAGAATCCATTCCTGACGTGAACATGCCTTACTTGACGATCAGCACCACATATCCGGGCGCGACGCCAAGCCAAGTGGCTGATGAGGTGACCAAACCGGTTGAACAAGCGGTGCAGAATCTGGATGGGGTCAGTGTTGTGACTTCGACCTCCTATGAAAACGCATCGTCGGTCATGATTGAATATGACTATGAGAAAGATATGGACAAAGCCAAAACAGAAGCGGCTGAGGCATTAGAAAACGCCAGCCTGCCTGATGACGCGAAGGATCCGGAAATTTCACGCTACAGCTTGAACTCCTTCCCGATTCTGACGCTGAGCGTGTCCAGCGATAAAGACAATCTGCAAGAGCTGACGAAAAAAGTGGAGGACAGCCTCGTTACGAAGCTTGAAGGTATAGAAGGCGTTGCTTCAGTCCAAGTATCAGGGCAGCAGGTTGAAGAAGTTGAATTTTCTTTCAAAGAAGACAAACTGAAAGATTACGGCCTTGATGAAGATACAGTCAAACAAGTGATTCAAGGTTCTGATGTGACAACTCCGCTTGGATTGTACACATTCGGAAATCAAGAGAAATCTGTCGTCGTCAGCGGCGATATTGAAACCATTAAAGATTTGAAGAATATGAGAATCCCGACGGCATCTGCTTCAAGTGCAGGCAGCAGCGCAGCATCTCAAGCGGCGGCCCAAAGTGCACAAGCGGCAGCGCAGGCGCAGCAAAGCGCGAGCACAGCTGTGCCGACGGTCAAGCTTTCTGACATTGCCACAATGAAAGATGTGAAAAAAGCTGAATCTGTTTCACGCACAAATGGCAAAAACAGCATCGGCATCAACGTCGTTAAAGCAAACGATGCGAATACAGTAGAGGTTGCAGACAATGTCAAAGATGAGTTGAAGCAGTTCAAAGAAGACCATAAAGGCTTCGATTACAGCGCAACACTTGACATGGCAGAGCCAATCACACAGTCAGTTGAAACGATGTTAAGCAAAGCCGTTTTCGGTGCTATTTTCGCGATTGTGATTATTCTCTTATTCTTAAGAGATATCAAATCAACATTAATTTCAATAATTTCTATTCCATTATCACTGCTGATCGCGCTTCTTGTGCTGAACCAGCTGGATATCACACTGAATATCATGACGCTAGGCGCAATGACCGTGGCCATCGGACGTGTAGTCGATGACTCGATCGTTGTTATCGAAAATATTTACCGCCGCATGAGGCTCAAAGATGAACCGCTCCGCGGAAAAGCCTTGGTCCGTGAAGCGACGAAGGAAATGTTTAAACCGATCATGTCATCGACGATCGTGACAATCGCGGTGTTCCTGCCGCTCGCGCTTGTAGGCGGACAAATCGGTGAATTGTTTCTTCCATTCGCTTTAACAATCGTATTTGCGCTTGCCGCATCCCTGTTGATTTCGATCACGCTTGTGCCGATGCTCGCGCACAGCCTGTTCAAAAAATCATTATCGGGCGCGCCGGTCAAAGCGAAAGAACATAAACCTAGCAGACTGGCAGGCTTCTATAAAAAAGTTCTGAACTGGGCGCTGAGCCACAAATGGATCACGTCTATCATCGCTGTTCTAATGCTGCTGGGAAGCTTGTTCCTCGTACCGTTAATCGGTGCCAGCTACCTGCCGTCCCAAGAAGAAAAAACGATGCAGCTCACATACAGCCCTGAGCCGGGGGAAACGAAAAAAGAAGCCGAAGCTGAAGCTGAAAAAGCGGAAAAAATTCTGCTTGACCGCAAGCATGTCGATACGGTCCAGTACTCATTAGGCTCTGGCAGCCCGCTTGCCGGGGGAGATTCAAACGGTGCGTTGTTCTATATCAAATATGAAAGCGACACGCCTGATTTTGATAAAGAAAAAGACAACGTGCTAAAGAAAATCCAAGATCAGTCAGATCGCGGAGAATGGAAGTCACAGGACTTCAGCTCTTCAGGCAATAACAATGAATTAACATATTATGTGTATGGCGATTCAGAAAACGATATTAAAGACACGGTCAAAGACATTGAAAAAATCATGAAAGATGAAAAGGATCTGAAAAACGTAAGCTCAGGCCTTTCCAGCACATATGATGAGTACACATTTGTCGCTGACCAAGAAAAATTAAGCAAACTCGGTTTAACCGCGTCTCACATTTCTCAGGCCTTAATGACACAAACAGCACAAGAACCGCTCACAACCGTGAAAAAAGACGGCAAAGAGCTTGATGTGAACATTAAGACGGAAAAAGACGAGTATAAGAGTGTGAAAGATTTAGAGAACAAAAAGATCACTTCTCCGACTGGCCAGGAAGTCAAAATCGGCGATGTCGCCAAAGTGAAAGAAGGATCAACCTCTGATACGGTTTCAAAACGTGATGGAAAAGTCTATGCGGATGTCACAGGTGAAGTGACAACAGACAACGTCACAGCTGTATCAGCTGATGTCCAGAAGAAAATTGATAAGCTTGACCTTCCTGATAACGTATCAATTGATACAGGCGGCGTATCCGCAGATATCGCTGATTCCTTCACGAAGCTCGGTTTAGCGATGCTGGCCGCAATAGCGATCGTCTACCTCGTGCTTGTGATTACATTCGGCGGAGCCCTAGCGCCATTTGCGATTCTGTTCTCATTGCCGTTCACAGTCATCGGTGCCCTGGTCGGACTATATGTATCAGGTGAAACGATCAGTCTGAACGCGATGATCGGTATGCTCATGCTGATCGGTATCGTTGTCACGAATGCCATTGTCTTAATTGATCGCGTCATTCATAAGGAAGCGGAAGGACTGTCTACGAGAGAAGCGCTTCTAGAAGCCGGCTCTACACGACTCCGTCCGATCCTGATGACAGCCATTGCGACAATCGGCGCCTTGATTCCATTAGCGCTCGGCTTTGAAGGCGGAAGCCAGGTCATTTCAAAAGGACTCGGCGTAACGGTTATCGGCGGTTTAATCAGTTCAACGCTTCTGACGCTCCTGATCGTGCCAATCGTATATGAAGTATTGGCGAAGTTCCGCAAGAAAAAACCGGGAACGGAAGAAGAGTAAAAAACAAAAAGCCTCAGCTCTGCTGAGGCTTTTGTGCGTTTTCACCTGTAAGATTATGTACATTTTGTTGCGATTTTTTTAACTCATAGTATAATTAAAGGTTGTTAGTGTAAAAATGGATCGGATACTCTTAAGTAGGATGATGAGATAATGAAACGTGCACGCATAATATACAATCCGACTTCGGGACGGGAGATCTTTAAAAAGCATCTGGCCCAGGTCCTGCAAAAATTTGAACAAGCCGGTTATGAAACCTCCACCCATGCCACGACATGCGCAGGAGACGCAACGCACGCCGCCAAGGAAGCGGCATTGCGTGAGTTCGACTTAATCGTTGCAGCGGGCGGGGACGGAACGATCAACGAGGTCGTCAACGGACTTGCGCCTTTAGACAACCGTCCGACACTCGGTGTGATTCCTGTCGGCACAACAAACGACTTTGCCAGAGCGCTCAATATTCCGCGCGAGGATATTTTAAAAGCTGCAGATACGGTCATTAACGGAGCTGCCCGCCCGATTGATATCGGACAGGTCAACGGCCAGTATTTTATCAATATCGCCGGAGGAGGCCGCCTGACGGAGCTGACGTACGACGTGCCAAGCAAACTCAAAACGATGCTCGGCCAGCTTGCTTATTATTTAAAGGGAATGGAAATGCTGCCTTCACTTCGACCGACAGAAGTCGAGATTGAATATGACGGCAAGCTGTTTCAAGGTGAAATCATGCTGTTTTTGGTCACGCTGACAAATTCCGTCGGCGGGTTCGAAAAGCTCGCACCGGATTCCAGCCTGAATGACGGCATGTTTGATTTGATGATACTAAAGAAAGCAAACCTTGCTGAATTTATCAGAGTCGCGACGATGGCGCTCCGCGGCGAACACATCAACGACCAGCACATTATTTATACAAAAGCGAACCGCGTGAAAGTCAATGTATCAGAAAAGATGCAGCTGAATCTGGACGGCGAATACGGCGGCATGCTGCCGGGCGAATTCGTGAATCTGTACCGGCACATTCACGTCATCATGCCGGAAGAGAAAGCGGAACAGCTGGATGACTAAAAACTTGGCTTAAATAGGCCAAGTTTTTCTTTCGCTTAAAACTAGAGGTGATTATAGATGAAAATGAAACCCCCAGTAGAAAAAAACGAATACTACGACGTGACATTTGAGGATTTGACCCACGAAGGAGCGGGCGTCGCAAAGGTGCAGGGCTTCCCGATCTTCGTGCCGAACGCCCTGCCGGAGGAAAAAGCCCAAATCAAAGTGACACGCGTCAAAAAAGGGTTCGCCTTCGGCCGACTGATTGAGCTGAAGGAAGAAAGCCCGCATAGAACCGACGCCCCATGCCCGATTTACAAGCAATGCGGCGGCTGCCAGCTCCAGCACATGACCTATGAAGGCCAGCTCTTGTTTAAACAGAAACAGGTCAAAGACGTCCTAGAACGCATCGGCAAGCTGGACCTGTCAAACGTCACCGTACACCCGACACTCGGCATGGAAGACCCGTGGAACTACAGAAACAAAGCGCAGGTACCGGTAGGAGAACGGGAAGGCGGACTCGTCGCCGGATTCTATCAGCAAAGAAGCCATGACATCATCGACATGAGCGCCTGCCTGATCCAGCAATCCAAAAACGACGCAGCCGTCCAAGCCGTCAAAGACATTTGCGCAAACTACGGGGTCAAAGCTTACAACGAAGAACGCCACAAAGGCTGGCTTCGCCACATCATGGTCAGATACGGCGTCGTTACGGGTGAAATGATGATCGTCTTCATCACAAAAACAAACGACTTCCCGCACAAAGCGAAGATTATCGAAGACATCACAGCGCAATTCCCGCACGTTAAATCCATCGTGCAAAACATCAACCCAAATAAGACAAACGTCATCTTCGGCAACGAAACAAACGTTATCTGGGGCGAAGAATACATCTACGATCTCATCGGAGACGTCAAATTCGCCATCTCCGCCAGATCATTCTACCAGGTCAACCCGGAGCAAACCAAAGTGCTGTACGACAAAGCGCTTGAGTACGCGGAGTTGAAGGGCGAGGAGACCGTCATCGACGCCTACTGCGGCATCGGAACAATTTCTCTATTCTTGGCGAAGCAGGCGAAAAAAGTGTACGGCGTAGAAATCGTGCCTGAAGCAATTGAAGATGCGAAACGAAACGCCGAATTAAACGGCATCACAAACGCAGAGTTCGCGGTCGGGGAAGCGGAAACCGTGATTCCAAAGTGGTATGAAGAAGGCATCACGGCCGATACGCTAGTTGTAGACCCGCCAAGAAAAGGCTGCGACGAAGCCCTCCTGCGGACGATTGTGGAGATGAAACCGAAGCGGGTGGTGTATGTGTCCTGTAATCCTGGCACGCTTGCGAGAGACTTGCGGGTGCTTGAGGATGGCGGGTATCAGACGCTCGAAGTACAGCCTGTGGATATGTTTCCGCATACGAATCATGTAGAGTGTGTGGCGAAGCTTATATTGAAATAAACAGTGTCTTCTTTTAGAGGACACTTTCTTTTTTTATAAATTATTAAAAAATGAATGAAGTGAAGTATTGCTTTTTTTACTGATAAAAATATAAAACTAGCTTATTTGAATGTGGTAAAATTATAACAAATAAGTTTTTTAGTGTTAAATATCATATAAATTCAAATGTTACACTTTTAAAATGATAGTAAAAATGAAAAGGTGAAAGAAATGATAGTTTATGAAGCTACAAAAGAAGAGTTTCTAAGTGATGTGTTTGACGATAAATTGGTGACGAATATCTGTAAAAACTACAATGATAAAATTGGCAGAATAAATGAGAGAGAGGTTAGATCTTGGGATAACTCTATGCAGTACATGTACAGGGTATTAAGTGATAGAGAAATTCCTAAGGACGCAGGAATTGCTATTGAGTTCAAAATACCCCATACTTCAAAGCGTATTGATTTTCTTATATCTGGATCAGATAAGGATGATCGTTCATCTGTTGTGATTGTAGAACTTAAACAATGGGAGAAAGTAGAGAAAATTGATGGTAAAGAGGCTATCGTTAAAACGTTTATAAATCAAGGTTTACGTGAGACAACCCACCCCTCTTATCAAGCTTGGTCTTATGCTGCATTAATTAAAGACTATAATGAAAATGCTCAGAAAGAAGATATTAATCTATATCCTTGTGCATACTTACATAACTACTTGAATCAGGGTACAGATGATCCGTTAATTGATTCAATATATGATTATTATATAAAAGAAGCACCTGTTTTTATCAAAGGTGATTCAGGTAAGCTTCGTGATTTCATTAAAAAGTATGTTAAGTATGGAGACAACAAAGAAATTCTATATACAATAGATAAAGGCAGAATAAGGCCTTCAAAGTCTCTTCAAGATTTGTTAAACAGTATGCTTCAAGGTAATCAAGAGTTTATGATGATTGATGATCAAAAAGTCGTTTATGAGGCTGCTTTACATTTGGCAAATGAAGCGTTACGTACAAACACAAAACAAGTCTTAGTTGTTGAAGGCGGCCCTGGTACAGGAAAGTCTGTTCTTGCAATAAATTTATTAGTAGAAGCAACAAATCGAAGTCTGGTTGCACAATATGTAACAAAAAATGCAGCTCCCAGAAATATATATGCTACTAAGTTAAAACAAAATTTTCGAAAGGGGCACATTGATAATTTATTTACAGGATCGGGCAGTTATGTTAATGCTCCATCAGATGAATTTGATGTTCTGATTGTTGATGAATCGCATCGATTAAATGAAAAATCAGGGTTATTTAATAACCTTGGGGAAAATCAAATTAAGGAAATAATAAATGCTTCCAAACTTTCTGTTTTTTTTATAGATGAACGTCAAAGAGTGACGCTAAAGGATATTGGGAGCATTGATACAATTCATAAATTCTCAAAAGAATTAGGTGCCAAGATTACAAATATGAAACTGGATTCACAGTTTCGTTGCAATGGTTCAGATGGTTATATAAGCTGGTTAGATGATGTTCTGCAAATTCGGGAAACTGCGAATTCTAATTATATTGGAACGAACTATGATTTTCGTATATATAAAAATCCAAATGAACTGCGTAAAGAGATAGAAAAGCTGAATAAAGTTAATAATAAATCTCGAATAGTTGCCGGTTACTGTTGGAATTGGGTGAAGGAAGGAAAAGCTAAAACAGAATTCCATGATATCGAGATTCCTGAATATCAATTCGGAATGAGTTGGAATTTAAATAACTCTGACACGTGGGCAATTGATGAAGATTCTGTTAATGAGATAGGTTGTATACACACATGCCAAGGTTTGGAATTTGACTATGTAGGTGTAATTATAGGTGATGATCTAGTATGCAGGGATGGAGTAGTATTGACCGATCATTCAAAGCGGGCAAAAACAGATACCTCCTTACGTGGTTTGAAGAAAATGTTAAAGCAAAATTCAGATAAAGCTGAGAAACTTGCAGACGAAATTATTCGCAACACATACAGAACATTGATGACTCGGGGACAGAAAGGCTGTTTTATTTATTGCATAGACAAAGAACTGGAAAATTACTTTTTAAAGAGAATGAAACAGATGCAAATGAATTATAAAGAGAATGAGTTTTTTAAGACTTCATCAGTTGCTGAAGAAAAAGCACAATACAGGTATTAAATAACATGATGCTATTAAAACAGACGCAGCCAAAAGCTGCGTCTTGTTCTTAACCAAGCGTTCCGTTTTCTGCAATCGTCATTTCTTTGTCAAAGATGGTTTTGTCTGCTAGGGAGTTCGTTGAATCGTTTGCAGCTTTGCTTGTCATGTTTCTGGATGCCACATTTACTTCATTTACTAAGGAAGAACTGATAAAGCTTACACCGATCAAAGCAATTACAGCGCACAAAGTCAGTTTAAATCTCATACAAACAATCCCCTCTCTGAATTTGTTTGCGGGCATGAACCATCTTTTTGAAACAGATAACAGAATCATCCATCTGCCCAATATCAGTATAAAACTTTGCGGCTAATAATGCCAACTCTTCCATATAAGGATATCCTTGGGATGTCTCTAATTTGTTGAAAACATTTAATAAAATGGACGCTTCTCCTTGCTTGATAAACAGCGCCTGCAATCCTTCAAACATAATTTTAAATAGATCATCGTCGAATTTACATGCGAAGCGTACGCCTTTTCTGAAACAATCCATTGCCTGTTCTTGTTTGTGTTGAAGAAAATAAATTAAGGCTAAATCGTGGTAAGCTTGTGTCAAGTTGTTGAAATTTGATTTTTTAAATTGGAGTATTGATTGCTCCATGTATTTTGCTGCTTTCGTCAATTCGCCCATTTTAAGATAACAATTTCCGATATTGAATAAAGCTTGGCCGTAAATCCGCTTGTTTTTGCTTTCAAGCAGCCGTGCGCCTTTTAGTGCCTGTTCGAGGTGAGGGAGCGCCTTTTCATGACTTTCTAGGTCATCGTAGTTTCCTGCGATCACAAAATGGCATTGTATGCGGCGGACTGAGTAAAGGTCGTGCGTTTTATAAATGTTATACGCCTGAGAAGAATAGTGCATGGATACGTGGGTTTGTTTCATATGATAAAACACTTCAGCCATTTTAAAATAAAATTCCGCTCGCTCAATTTCATCTGAAATATAGGGAATTGTGTTTTCCGCTTTTTGATAGAATGTAATGGCACTTAAGAAATTGCCCTCTTTGAATTCATACATCCCTTGAAAAAAGTAATAGTAGTATTCAACGAGTTTTTCCATCTTCCTGTTGCTGCCTTCAATTCTCTTTAAATATTCTGATAACTCCATTTGATTTCCTTCAGATGGGATCACATAGTCGATCATAAGCTGATGACGAAATGCAATGAGCTGATAGTAAATCAAGAGGTCTTGGTCTTCTTCCATGTTGTCAATGTCCCGTTCGATCTCAGCTTTAAGCATTTCAGCATCTGTCACATTAAACTTTTGAATATGCCGGTTCCACTCATTAATTTTCATCCCAACGTGCGGAGACGAAATCATGCCCAAACTTCTCACCCTTCCTCTTCTCACTAATTATGTAAATTTTATCAATACTGAAATTTAATAGGAAGGGGTTGAGAGACCGCAAAATAAATTTTCGGTGCAGTCCGCAAAAGGGAGTTTGGGTGTTTGTTTTGTGAAGGTTAGTGAATTCTCAATAAGTGAATTTTGAATTTCGGTTATTATGATTGAGTCATTACATAAATTAACTGGCATCAACACATAAACGATGTTTACCGCAATGAAGACACTTAAAAAGGTATCCTTGCAAAGTTCCGTTGTTCACTAACCAGCTTTTGAATTCCTCTCTTGTCATACGATAGTCATTGCATATGCTGTTAATATCGTTATCTAACTCATCTTCTAAATGACTGATTTCTTTCCATCCAACATATTGGACAATGGCACAAAAGTCTCCGCAATGACTCAGCCAATATTCTTGCTGCCAGCCGAAGTAACCCGGTGATCTATGTATTAGTTCATCGATGAATGTTTCATTTTCCACTTCATCACAGCGGCCCGGATCTTGGAATTCACCATCATACAATTTGGCTGCTGATCCGTCAGAAATGCACCATGGACAAATTCCTTCTACATCATCTATTGAATAGAAAGGACCTTCATATACGTATTCACGTTCTTGATTACATACAGGGCAGGTTGTCTTTTCTTTACTAATTACATTTAATGCAACTGAGTTTGGATTGTATTTAAACGTTGGAAGTGACATGGTTTATCCTCCTAATGTCCGCTTTTAGACTGTATGTACTTTCTAAAAAAGTTTTTACCGACTCTCTCTTAGGGTGGGTTCCCAAGTGTTCATAAACCCAAATTGCTTTCCGCTGAGAGATTGTGTATTGGGATTGTAAAACATCCTCATAATCGTATTCTATTGAGAATTTTCCGTTTATCTCTAGCTGAAGTGTTAAGTTCGTCCAGACATCCTGGTTATTTTTTCTTTGAACTCATCTCGTAATTCCTCAAATGAGTCATGTAATTCGAATAATAATTCATCATAAACGTCCTCACTAACATGAAAATGTTCAGGAATATTATGAGAATAGATATAATCCTCACCTTGCGGAGGATTGAAATAAAAGAAAACCTTAGAAGAATCGTCGAGTATTTCTGCATAAAGAATGACTTTTTCCCACAGAAGGAATGATTTCGTTAATGCCTTCTGCTATCTGTTGATATAATTCACCCATTTTTTCTGCTTCCATAGTAACCTCCAGTTTTATTTCAAAAGCTATATCAAATTTATAGATGTAGGTAGCTAAATAAAAATTCTTTATCATCCTGGTCTTCAGGCAAAGTTCCAAGAGTTTTGTACTCCCATAATGCAATTCTTTGATACCCATCTAATTCAGAGGCCAAAATATCGTCATCATTATAATCAAGTTGGAATTGACCATTGCTCTCCAATGTCAATGTAAGGTTAGTCCAAACCTGATCATTATTATTTTTGTGCGCAATTCTTAATTTCTCAAAAAGTTCTCGGATTTCCATTAATAAAGTTTTGAAGATATCTTTACTTATGTTGTATCGGGCAGGTATATCTTGTGAATAAATAAGTTGATGTTTTTCCGGTGTCTTGAAGTGAAAGAGAACCATAGTAGAGTCATCTAATACTTCTGCATAAAGATAAATTATTGTCCATTCACAAGGTATGATGTCATTTAATTTCTCACTAATAATCTGGTACAAATCTTGCATTTTTTAGTTTCCAATCTTTTCACCTCAGTCGTCGAGAAATCCTAGTTATAAAAAATAGCCCAGCAGTGAAGAGCTGAACTATTTTTGATCATTGCTTATTCTTCTTCCGAATTGAGATAGCGTTCCAAGAACTCCCTGTTTTTCTTACCTGTAGGAACCAAACCTAAATTGTTATATTCCCAAACAACTTGACGTTGAGTACCGTTTAGTTCTGAAGCAATAACATCATCATAATCATAGTCAATTGAAAACTTTCCGGTATGCTCTAGCTTGAGTGTAAGGTTAGTCCACACATCTGAGTTACTCGCTTTCCATTCATCCCTTAACTCATCAAATAAATCTTGTAGTTCGATTAACAAGTCATCATAAATTTGTTCACTTACTTGATAATGTTCCGGAATATCATGTGAATAAATGAAATCTTCACTATTTTTTGTATTAAAGAAAAAGTATACTTCTCTAGAGTCATCTAAAATCTCTGCGTATAGAGCAATTTTATTCCATTCTGCTGGAATCATTTCATTAATTTGTTCTGCTATTTTTTGATATAATTGGCCCATTTTTTCTGTCTCCATAATATCAACCTCCTGCTTGGTTTCTTATTGTCATATTTTTATATCTGCCATCACCAACTTTATACTTTACTTTAAATAAAGTTGGTCTCAATGAATCGCCTTGATAAACATTTTCTATTTGCACACTAACTGTTTCGGGAGGCTCTTCTTTAAGGGCTTTTGCCCACTCCTGCTCCATTTCATACCATTTCCCGCCGCTCCTATTAATCTGAGAATTCATCGGCACGATATTGTCAAACTGGCCTGAGCCTTTGAATTGGGTGGCGATTAAATGCCCGCCATCATCGTCGGGATTTCGGTCTTGGGGCTTTCCAGCGTTTGATTGCGCATATTGATTTCGTTTTGCTTCTCCCAGCTGCAGGTCTGCTTTGACACTTGTAATTCTACCATAGTTGTCTGTGGTGTACGTGTAGCCTTCTTTTGTTTTATAAACGACATTTGGCTTTAGCACTTTCTTTCTGCTCCATTTTGCGTAATGCTCGCCGTATTTGACGGTTACCGGCGGTACATGTGGCGCTGGTGTTCGTCTTCCGCTTGCTGAGATTCCGTACGGTTTCGGCAGGATGACTTTGGCGAATTTCTGCAGTCCTTCTTTAAGTGTGACCCCGTTGACTGCGTTGTAAGGAACGCCTGCCGGCACTAAATCGTGACGGGGATGATAGGGGAGAATATCCGCAAGTTTGAGATCTCCGATTTGATTTAATTTGGTTTTGACGTGTTTTTTTGATATTTCAACGCCTGTGTTTACTTTTTGTTTGATGTGATCAATGGTTTGTTTTGAGACTGTTATGGCTTTTTGAGCTTTTGCTGATTTGCTTGCTGCTGTTTTGACTTTGGTCGTCACTTTGGCAGCTGTGCCTGTTTTAGAGACGGCGCCAACGCCTTTTGTGCCGACAACTGATGTGACAACAGTGCCAACCGCATATGACACCCATCTTGCTCTTGAGTAGGTGTCGCCATTCACCATGTCTTTTTGGTACGATTCTTCGATTGCTGCTGAAATGGCTTCATACGTTTTGATCGGGTGAGCCACCGCTCCAGTAATCGCTTCAACGGTTCCGCCAGGATCTGTGACCATATCCCACAGGCCTACGACCGCATCCTTTCCAGAATCATAAAGGCCGACGGCAACCCCTTTGAAGCCTGCTTCAAGCTCACGCGTGTTTTCAATTTGGGTGAAGTATCTTTGCTGTTCTGCTGTCAGATTTTCATAGCCGATCGTTTTTGCCATTGAGTAAAATTCATCAGCATCCGCATAATCGTAGTTTTTCAGTCTTTCTTTCAGTTTTTCAATCTCGCGTTCCTTCTCTTCCTCTTTCTTAACCTTCAAGTAAGCCTCAGCCCGCTTTTCAATATCGCCTTTTTTCTTATGTATGTCACTCTCACGATATGCCTTGGCGTTGTAGTGGATAGGTGTGGCGTTTTTGCCTTTGCCCGTTGCCTCTTGGAGCTTTTGGAAGTCGGACTTGATGAATTGTTCGTTTGGTTCTGACAGGGCGTATTCGGTCTTTAGGTCTTCGTCCAAGGCGTCCAATTTTTCCAGTGTTTTTTTGCGTTTGTCGTTGGCATCGGCTAGCTCGTCTTTGAAGGTTTCTGTTGAAAACAGGTCGAGCGGGATGATGTCGTCGATATCGTTTAAGATGTCTTTCATTGCTTTTTTCTGTTCGGACATGATGGACTTTGATGTTTTATGGGCGTTTGCCAGTTCGTGCTCCAGAAAGGATTCTTCGATGTATGCATCAGAGATGCCTTTGTCCTCCGCGGCTCCGGCGATGCTGTTGAAAAATGCGATTTTCATGTCGATATAGTCGATCCATTGGTCGGTGGCGCCGACGTGGTCGTGGTAGAAGGCTTTGATGTTGCTGGCGCCTTTTCCTGAGAATTCGCTGTCACTTAGATCGGCAACGCTTTTTAACGCTTTTCTCAAGTTAACCATTTGCGTTCTTAGTTCTTTGTACTCTTTTGCACGATCTGTCGCTTCCGAAAGCAGTGTTTTCGCTTCAAATACTTTCATGACCATTTCCCTTCTTTTGTTCGCTCGATATCAAAATTTTACCACGAAGCGGGATGAGAGAGGCTGTGAGAACATGTTTTGGTGGAAAAATGAGTCATTAGGCGTGTGTCTATATACATAGGTTTGATATGATGATGATAGATCAATAAAAAGGGGAAGAGCTCATTTGGATAAAGAATTCTTAATCATAAAGATAAAGGATATTCAAAAAGACGACACGCTAACGAACCGCGCCTGCGGGAACTGGGATATGAAATTGTCCAGAGCAAAGGAATGTAAACGGGCAATTGTTGTTCGGAGCGGTGTGATTTTAAATGTTTACAAGATCGTAGACGCTTGGGAATCTGATGAACCCGCCAAGATCACTAAAACGAATAATAGAGTTCGGTTTCAATTGGCAGAGTGCCGTGATTATTCTTATTTGATTGGCAATATGCTGAAAACGAAAACGCAAAATCCAGTTTCGAGTCTATCCTTAGAAACCCTAATGGAACTAGTAAATTAAAAGGAGCCCAGCATGTATCTCTATAAAGTAAACAATCAAAACCAAATCGAAGATATTCGTGAGAAACCGTTTAAAAAAGAAAAAGAGATTCAGGATTTATGTGAAGCCAATCTTCAGCAGATGTTGGGTCTTAGGTTTGTGAAATCGGAATTCAGGATCAGCCATTTCCGCATTGATACGTTGGCGTTTGATGATGAGACGAACGCTTTTGTGATTATCGAGTATAAAAATACGAAGAACTTTAGTGTTGTCGACCAAGGGTATGCTTATTTAGCGGCGATGCTTAATCATAAAGCTGATTTTATTCTTGAATACAATGAGAATCATGATCGTCCGTTAAAGCGGGATGATGTGGACTGGTCGCAGTCGAAGGTCATTTTTATTTCCCCTGTTTTTACGGTGTATCAAAAGCAATCCATCCATTTTAAAGATCTGCCAATTGAATTGTGGGAGATGAAAAGATACGAAAATGATCTGATTCATATGAACCAAATGAAAGCGGATGGCGTATCCGAGTCGATTAAGACCATTTCGCGGCAAAGTGAGACCATTCAAGAGGTCAGTAAAGAAATTAAAGTGTTTTCTGAAGAGGATCACCTTGCAGATAAGCCGTTTGACACCACAGAGCTTTATCAGCAGCTAAAGGAGTTCATTTTAAATTTGGATGATCATATTTCAATCAAATCGACGAAGATTTATATCGCGTTTACGTCAAATAAGCGGAACTTCGTGGATATTTCTCTTTTAAAAAGCGGGCTTAAGGTGTGGGTGAATATGAAAAAGGGAGAATTGCACGATCCGGAAAAGAGAATGCGCGATGTTTCTGAGACCGGCCACTGGGGAAATGGCGACTATGAAATTTTTATAAAAGACGACGAAAACATTGAATATATCATGGGATTGATCAAGCAATCCTATGAGAAAAATAAGTGAGGGCTTCCATTGAGGAGTTCTTTTTTTATGGGGTTACAAGGGAAATGTACAGAGTATGTTGAAAACGATATAGAGTTTTGAACCATATACTGGGAGTTGTTTATATGAAAAAGCGTTTTATACTATTGGGCTTGTGCGCAAGTGTTTTTATATTGGCTGTATATATTTATTTTCAAAATAAGAATACGCATCCTGTCCAGTCTTCCGCCATACACCCCGAAGAAGACCGCATCTTTTTTATTTACTCCAATCCTTTCATCAAAGAAAGCACGCTGCTTTCGACTTCAACAGGCGACAGGTTTAATAGGCGCACGTTCAAGGTGGCGGATGTGCCTTATATTCAAACGAAATCTGACGCATCAACAGACCTTGTGTTATTAGCGGAGCACGAGTCTTTTTATTACACGCTGGAGAAGGATGTGATCAAAGAGCATCCGCTATCAGATCCATTTGCGTTTTGGTATGAGGGGAAGGATGTTTCTGTAAAGGCTTATAACGTTGATACGACGGGGAATGAGATCCATATAAACGATAGAAAAACGGAAAAGGAATATAGTCTTACTTTGCCTTCGCTTGTCACGATGGGTTCTAATGATGAGAACTATATTTATATCATCCAAAGCATGTCTCTTTATGTGATCGATAGAAAAACAGAGGAAATTGTTAAGACTCTGGGTTTAGCCTCATACGCAGATACATTCGCAGACTCCGAGAATTTTATTGTCGCGAGCTCGGAGCACAAATTGACTGTTATTGAAAAAGGGACATGGAAGACGACATATATTCCGTATCCCGATGATCTTGAATACGCTGATACCGTGTACTATGACAAAAAAAGCGGCCATTTTCACGTGACGTATGAAGACAAAGAGGGTGAGGCTAACTTGCTGGAATATGGGAAGGATTTTTCTTTTCACGCATACGATTTGAAATTCCCTTATATGGAGGCGAAGTTTAAGGGGAATCAACTGTATATTGTTGCTCAGGAAGAGCATAAGAAGGGCATTGGCGGGTACGTGGGTGTGTTTGATATTAAATCTAAGAAGAAGCTTTATCAGTTTGATTTGCCTGAGGAACAGGTGAAGGTTCAGGATTTTGTTGTGGTTGATTAGAGTCCAAAGCTATAGTCTTGAAAATCTCCTTCGGCTGAATAATAGAATTTGTTAACTTCAGCTTGATAGCGGTTATTGATAATGAAAAGAGTAACATTTGATGACACTAGTTTCTGCGGATGTAATGACATTTCAGGGGCAGGTCCATCAGCTAAGGCAAAAAATTAATAACTGGGATCATTCAGACTATATGGCAAACAGTATATTCCAATCTCTCCTTTTCTGAAAGTAACGGCTGCCGAGAAAATGTCGACAGCCGTAATTTTTTTCTTAACATATCGTCGATGTTCCGCACAAGAAATCTTCTCAAAAAGCGGGCGAATGAGGTACGAAGAAAATCCTTGTTCCGACAACATGTATCAATACATAGACTTCTCTTTTATCCCAGAAAAGCATGGTTTTCACAACAATCGTTGATTACTCTTTTTTTGATCTATAAATTTAGTTTTATGATTCATATATTAAGTGCTACATTGCATGTTTAACGCCTTTTTTAACAAGGAACCAGTTTGCGGGATAGCTTGTTGCTGTTCCTAAGATCATGGCGATTTGCATCATGAACCAAAATACGGGATCGTTAGGTTCAGGCGCATTAGAGGCAAAAATTCCGTAATGAACAATTGCCATCCAACCGAACATGCCGATTTCAAAGGCTATTAAGGATAACGTGTCTGCTTTAATGGCAGCCACAAAACCTTTTCCCCAGCCCATTCCTTTATTCATTGGAACAATAGAAAAGACTTGGAAAAATATCCCGAATAGGTATGCGAGAATGAATTCAACGACATAATCCGCAAATAAAGTTGATCCCGCAATCGCAAGACCTGTTAGAAAAACCAAAGGTGCGCCAATAAGATCCCCGATAGCACATCCGCTGGAACAATGGCTTGTAGAAACAAAAACGCTTTGATAGAAGGGCTTATTACCGTGCCCGTGACTTTGATGATTCATTTCCTTATGAGTGCTATGATGAAAATGTTCCCCGTGATTCGTATTCATTTGTGAATGTTTTTGGTTTTTCGTTTGACGTCCCATCGTCCAATAAAACCAAATCGCAAATGGCCCTAAATAGAGTCCTTGTATTGGCCAAACCACACTCATAATTTTCATCTTTTGCGGGTATCTAACCACATCTACGAGTATAGTGAAAAAAGATAAAACTCCTAAAAGTATCGCGGTATAAGCTATCACATCGAGTGTACTCATAACCAACCTCCGTTTTGATGTATATTCCGACGATACCCAGTACCCCTGTTGTTAAAACAGGTCTGACTCCTTAGAATAAGACAAATAAAAACACGCCTTCCAGTTTGAGAACGGATCAACAAGGGGGCCTATGCCGCAACGTATCTATAGGCCTTTTTTGTTGATAAGGGAGTCATGTTTTACAAACGGGGGAAGTGGATATGGTATAAATGAAATCATTCTTGAGGAGGTTTACGAATGGCATATGAACAATATCAATCATTAGTTGAGACGCTGCACGACTGCATGGTGGCATGCAACCATTGCTATGATGCCTGTTTAAAAGAAGAAAATGAAAATATGATGGCGGATTGCATTCGGCTGGACCGGGAATGTGCTGATATTTGTGCGTATGTTGCGCAAGCGATTGTAAGAGGCACGCCGTTTGTTTCTGAGCTGACACAGGCTTGTGCGGCGATTTGTGAGGCTTGCGGAAATGAATGCAAAAAGCATGACAAAGAGCATTGCCAGGATTGCGCCGAGGCTTGTTTTTCCTGTGCCGAGGCTTGTAAACAGGCGGTTTAAACATTGAGACAAACAAGGGCTTGAAACAGTGGAGATGAGACTGTTTCAAGCCCTTTTTTATTCAGATGGAGAATTTTCTTTTTTATCAATATACAGAGTGCCGTCTGTTTGAACTTCTGCGTAAAATACTTCTTTAGGATGTTGGATGCCAGATTCTTTTAGCTGGTCCATCAGCCATTGTTTGTTCAGATTCAATTTTTTCAAGTTGTCTTCTCTCACTTTCCCATCGGCTATGACTGAAGCGGGATGGGAAACCTTCGCATTTTCTCCTTGAACGTTCATATCCTTTTTCGTCACGTTTTGTTTTGCTTGCTTTTTCAGGACGGATAAACTGCCGTCCGTTTCAAAAATGGCATAATCGACATCGGCTAAGGAAAATATATTTTTTTTGCGCAGTAAGGTTTGTAAAGCATCGAGATCAAGACGGACGCTTCTTAACTGCTTATCCATTATTTTACCTTTTCTTATTAAGATGACCGGCTGCCCTTCAACAGCAAACCGAAAAGCGGGGAACTTAATATCCAGAAATCCGACGATGATTGTAAAAGCACTCCAGGCAAACAGGGCGATGAATCCATTTCTGATGTTGAGGGTGGAGTCAATGGCAAGCGAGGCTCCGATGGTTCCAATGGAAATGGCTGAAACAAAGTTAAAAAAGGTCAGCTGGGCGATTTCTTTTCTGCCCATCAGTCTCGTTAACACCAACAAGGTGATAAAGGCGATGATCAGTCTAATGATCAGTTGAGGAATAGGCATTGGCGAAAGCTCCTTCTATATAGATTCGATTCATATGTTTTTTATTTTCATCATTCTTTGGGAAAACAATGCACCATTTTTTCAATCGTTCATAGCCTATATAGACAATAAAGGAGGGATGTTCATATGAAACTTCCTGCCGCGGATCTGGGGATAATGGCAGAGCATTTGAGCACCCATGAAGGTGTGATTTCTAAGCTGAAAGCATACGGATCTACTGTTCGGCATCGCGATTTGAGGGATTTGCTCCACCTGCATGCGAATCTTTTAAGAACTCATGTCACGGCGATGCTGGCACTGATCAATCCGGATCAAACGAGTGAGGTGTATTTGCCTGAAATGCCGCACGTTCATTTTCACCAGCATTCAGGAGCTCTTTCGGCTGCTGAAAAAGATATCGCTCTGGAGGCTAGGTCGACCGCAAAACTCATGGGAAGCGATAATTTTAATTCGGCATTAATGATGAAACATCCTAACGTGAGGAATATTCATCTTCAAATGTCTTTCCAAAATGCCGCGCTGCAAATGCTGTATACCCGTCTGATCAGAAGAGGAAATGGTGAATTTGTTCCGATGGCCAGTGAACAAATGCAGCGGCTGACGCTGCAGCACTATCAGCATGTCGGGAATGAGTGAACCATAGGTGAAAGCTTTTCCAATGATCAAATGGAAAGGCTTTTTTGAGTGAAAGATACATAAAAAGGGAACCCCAAATAATGAATTTTATTTGAGGAGGTGCTTTTGCTTGGACATGCTTCAGAAAGAAATTCAGGTTGGGGAGCACAGATTATTTTACCGGACTGCAGGTGTCGGCAGCAAAACGATTTTCTGTTACATGGAATTCCGACAAACTCTTTTTTGTGGATGAATGTGATTCCGCAGCTGGCAAAGGAGTACATTGTTATTGCTCCTGATATGCTTGGCATTCAGAAAGTAAACGTTGTCGGGCATGATCTGGGCGGAGGAGTCGCTCAAATATTAGCTGTCCAGTATCCGGATCGGGTAGAGAGTTTTGTTGTCATTGATGACGTGACCTTCAGCAACTGGCCGCTGCCTAAAGTTGTATCGCTGCGGTATCCGACAGCGCCTGAGTTTGAGCCGTCTCCATATTTCATTGAGCGGATGATCAGGGAAGGGGTCTTTCATCAGCAGATGGTTACCCCTGAGATTCTTCAAGCATTTATCGCGCCGTTTGACCATGAAAACGGACCAAGGGAGTTACAGGAAGCTTCCCTCGCGCTTGAACATCATCAAACAGAAGATGTGGTTCCCGGGCTTCAGGGAGTGCGCGTACCGGCCACGTTTTTATATGGACAATATGATCGGTACCTTCCTCCATACTGGGGATTCAAGCTGCAGGAAACGGTCCTGAATTCCACGTTTAAAGTGCTTCCGGAATGCAGCCATTATTCCATGCTGGACAATCCTTTATTGGTGTCTCAAGAGATTGCGGCCCATATGAATCAAATGAATGGATAACACGTAATGCCTGACAGTTTCCGATATGATTTCTCTGTCAGGCATTTGTTGTTTACGGAAAAACGAATTGACAGGATGAAAAAACAATTTCTTCC
This sequence comes from Bacillus sp. 0209A, assembly GCF_036765095.1. Lineage (NCBI taxonomy): Bacteria > Bacillati > Bacillota > Bacilli > Caryophanales > Bacillaceae > Bacillus > Bacillus sp. 0209A. The sequence goes on along the minus strand of NZ_JBAIZV010000004.1, from coordinate 202,802 downwards.
TTTTATCTTGTTTTCAAATTTTTGGGTTGATAAAATATGACATATCTTACATAGAGGGAGGGAAGCCGTTGAGTCAAGCCATACCGTCTTCGCGTGTTGGTGTTAAGATTAATGAATGGTACAAGATGATTCGTCAATTTAGTGTTCCGGATGCTGAGATTCTCAAAGCGGAGGTGGAGCAGGACATTCAGCAGATGGAAGAGGATCAGGATTTGCTGATCTATTATTCTCTCATGTGTTTTCGGCACCAGCTGATGCTGGATTATTTAGAGCCGGGACAAACATACGGGAATCGCCCTACAGTGACAGAGCTTCGGAAAACGATTGAAACTCCTCAGAAAAAACTCACAGGCCTTTTGAAATACTACTCTTTGTTTTTCCGCGGCATGTATGAATTTGATCAGAAAGAATATGTGGAAGCGATCGGGTTTTATCGCGAGGCGGAGAACGAGCTGCCGTTTGTGTCAGATGAAATCGAGAAAGCGGAATTCCATTTTAAAGTGGCGGAAGCGTATTACCATATGAAGCAAACGCATGTGTCGATGCATCATATCCTTCAAGCTTTAGACATTTATCAAAAACATCCTCTATACAGTGTTAGAACCATACAAAGCTTGTTTGTGATCGCCGGAAACTATGATGACTTCAAGCATTATGACAGAGCGCTCCCGCATTTAGAAGCGGCGTTGGGATTAGCAATGGACATCCAAAACGACCGGTTTATCGCCATTTCTTTGTTGAACATCGCGAACAGCTATGACAGATCAGGAGACTATCATATGGCGGTAGAACACTATCAAAAAGCGGCGAAAGTAAGCAGGAAAACGGTACCTGATCTGCTTCCGAAAGTCTTGTTAGGTTTAAGCTGGACACGATGTAAAGCTGGCCGGAAACAAGAGGCGTTTCAGTCAATAGAAGAAGGATTAGCACATATTACAACATATCCGCAACGGACGTCTTATAAATTCTATAAAGAATTATATACGTTCTTGCAGGCCGTGTACAAAGAGGCTGTTGACGAAAGCAAAATTTATGATCTTTTAAACTTTTTTGAAAAAAAGAACCTGCACGCTTACATTGAAGCATGTGCCCGAAGTGCTGCCGCTGTTTTTGAGAGCCGCTGTCATTTTGAACACGCTGCCGCGTTTTATCGAAAAGTGCTGAAAGCCCAAGAAGATATTCAAAAAGGAGAGTGTTTATATGCTTATTAAGAAAAAAGTGATGATGTGCCTTGCTGTTACCCTGATTTGCGGAAGCATTTCGGTTCCTTTCCTGACAAAGTCCGGCGATTTTAAGGAATCAACGGATCGAAACACGACGTATATCGATCATTCCCCTCACAATAGTATTGCTGATCAGGAGAAGAAAGCCCTTAGCTAGGGCTTTTTTCTTGCTTTACGGAAGAAGTTCATCCTTTTACACCGCTGCATTCCTTCTATTTCTAACGCAAGACACTCGAAACAACCAAACCATTTGAGGTATAATGGATAAAGTGAATAACAATATGTAGATAGATATATATGAAAGAGAGTGGAGCATCATGGGCCGTAAGTGGAACAATATTAAAGAGAAGAAGGCGTCTAAAGACGCGAATACGAGCCGGATTTATGCCAAGTTTGGCCGTGAGATTTATGTGGCGGCCAAGCAGGGCGAGCCTGATCCGGAATCCAATCAGGCGCTGAAGGTTGTGCTTGAGCGCGCGAAGACGTACAGCGTGCCGAAAAATATCATTGAGCGTGCGATTGAGAAAGCGAAGGGCGGAGCGGAAGAGAATTTCGATGAGCTTCGTTATGAGGGCTTCGGACCGAACGGATCAATGATCATCGTTGATGCACTGACGAATAATGTAAACCGTACGGCGCCGGAAGTGCGTGCGGCGTTCGGGAAAAACGGCGGAAATATGGGTGTAAGCGGATCTGTCGCTTACATGTTTGACGCGACAGCAGTTATCGGTGTGGATGGCAAAACAGCTGACGAAGCGCTTGAAATTCTGATGGAAGCCGATGTCGATGTCCGTGACATTTTAGAAGAAGATGAGAGCGTCATTGTATATGCAGAGCCGGATCAATTCCATGCGGTGCAGGAGGCGTTTAAAAACGCGGGCGTTGAGGAATTTACTGTTGCCGAGCTGACGATGCTTGCGCAAAGTGAAGTGACGCTTCCGGATGATGCGAAGGAACAATTTGAAAAATTGATTGATGTATTAGAGGATTTGGAAGATGTTCAGCAGGTGTACCACAACGTTGATTTAGGTGAATGAGAAATGAGCAGGCTGTGGTGGCCTGCTTTTTTCTTTTCCCCTGAATTTGTATGAGCTGTAATGGGCGGCCGCCTATACGATCTGTAAGATATTCTCATACTCTGGACTGTAACCTATGTGAAGGAGAGAGTGAATATGACTGATATGGATACAAGACATATCTATGGCGGACCTGGTTTTGGCGTTTCTCCAGGCTATGGCATGCAAGCTGGAGGCTACCCGGGCTACGGCATGCAAAGCGGAGGCTACCCGGGCTACGGCATGCAAGACGGAGGCTACCCGGGCTACGGCATGCAAAGTGGAGGCTACCCGGGCTACGGCATGCAAGACGGAGGCTACCCCGGCTACGGCATGCAAAGTGGAGGCTACCCAGGCTACGGTATGCAAAGTGGGGGCTACCCGGGCTACGGCATGCAAGACGGGGGCTACCCGGGCTACGGCATGCAAGACGGAGGCTACCCGGGCTACGGCATGCAAGACGGAGGCTACCCGGGCTACGGTATGCAAAGTGGAGGCTACCCGGGCTACGGCATGCAAAGTGGAGGCTACCCGGGCTACGGCATGCAAAGCGGAGGCTACCCGGGCTACGGCATGCAAGACGGAGGCTATCCGGGATCTGTAAGTTCTCCGAGCTACGGCATGTACCATGAGAATGATGGGAATCCACATCATCAAGAGGATAATCCCCATCATCATGAAGGAAAAGATAATCACCACCATATGGGCCACTGGGGAAAAGACTGCTATAAATAAAGATGATGTAAAAAGGGACACTCTTGCAGACCAAGGGTGTTTTTTATCTTTTAATTGAAATGAAAAAGCTCAGTTGCGTTTTCGGTCATAATCATACCTCCTGCCTCATACCTATTAAGGTCATTGTATTTAAGAAAGGAGGAGCGGGAATGAAGGATATGCAGCCGTTTACGCCTGTTAAATCATACACGCCCTTTCACAGCCGTTTTGATCCCTGTCCGCCCATAGGGAAGAAATATTACAGAACGCCGCCTAATCTCTATATGACCTTTCAGCCTGAGCATATGGAGCAGTTTTCGCCGATGGAGGCTTTAAGGAAAGGCACCCTTTGGAAGGATCTCTATGATTTTTATGAAAACCCTTATCGAGGGGGAGACGCACATGGCAAAAAAGGTTGATGCCGAGTATTACCGTCAGCTTGAGCAAATTCAAGCCGCGGATTTTGTGCTTGTTGAGCTGAGCCTTTATTTAGATACACATCCTCACGATGAAGACGCGCTGAAGCAATTCAATCAATATTCCGGCTATTCAAGGCACTTAAAAAGAAAGTTCGAATCCTCTTACGGACCGCTTTTGCAGTACGGCAACAGCCCCGCGGGCGAGGATTGGGATTGGAATCAAGGGCCTTGGCCGTGGCAAGTATAAGGAGGAATGCCTGAATGTGGGTGTATGAAAAGAAGCTGCAATACCCTGTTAAGGTCAGTACGTGCAATCCGACGCTGGCGAAATATTTGATTGAACAGTATGGCGGAGCGGACGGCGAGCTGGCCGCGGCTCTCCGTTATTTGAACCAGCGGTATACGATTCCTGATAAAGTCATCGGCCTTTTAACGGATATCGGCACGGAGGAGTTTGCCCATTTGGAAATGATCGCGACCATGGTGTATAAGTTAACTAAAGACGCCACGCCGGAGCAGCTGCGTGAAGCGGGGCTTGGCGAACATTACGTGAATCATGACAGCGCGCTGTTTTATCATAATGCGGCGGGTGTGCCGTTTACAGCGACTTATATTCAGGCGAAGGGCGATCCGATTGCCGATTTATATGAAGACATTGCGGCAGAAGAAAAAGCGCGGGCGACGTATCAATGGCTGATAGATATCTCCGATGATCCTGATTTGAATGATTCCCTGCGTTTTTTGCGTGAGCGTGAAATTGTGCATTCCATGCGCTTCAGAGAAGCGGTTGAAATTTTAAAAGAAGAGCGGGATAAAAAGAAGTTTTTCTAACGGGCAGCCGGGCCTCTCTTTCATGCACCCCTTTTACATACAGAGAAAATGTCTGTTTTTGCTGGAAGGTCTGCATTATAATCAAGGTGTGTGCAAGCTTACTTTTGGATTGGGAGGCCTTTATGTCATCTTTTAAGATTACGAATGAAACACTAGCTGATGGAATTTGCGCGTGTCCGGCCGTGTATGAGGATGCAGAATCGATTACCGGGCTGCTCGTCCGAACAGCTGAATGGCTCCGGGATCGGGGCTCTAACCAATGGAGCGGACTGCTGGAAGGGCAAGATACACACGATATCATGGGTTCAATTGAAAATGGACATGTGTTTGTGTTTAAAAAAGGTGAAGAGCTTGCGGCTGTCGTGATGCTGCTGCCGGAACCGAGCGAGTGGGATCAGACGCTTTGGGGAGACGATGGGCATGGGGCGTCCATTTATTTGCATCGTCTGGCGGTCAGCCGCCGGTTTGCGGGACAAGGACTTGGGGCGCGCGTTCTTCATTGGGCGGAGACGGCTATTGACTATCCGGGGAAAACACGGATTCGGCTTGACTGTGTCGCTGATAATGACGCCTTACACTCGTTTTATCGGCGTATGGGATATGAGTTCATGGGTGCTGATGCATCCGGTTATCATTTATTTGAGAAAGAGCTTGCGGCAGAATAAGCGTCCTTTATAGGAGGCTTTTTTGTCTTTTTCTAAAAAGGGGGGACATGGGATGGGGTCACTTGTTTTTGTGATAGGGATCGTAACGGCTTGTCTGTTCGCTAGCGTATCCGTTTTTGTACGGGGGAAGCTTCCTGACAAAAGGTGGCCGGAATGGATATTGGCCGGGCTGATTGTCCTTGGTGTGCTTGCCATCTGGTACAGCCTCGTGTATGTACGCGGCTGGGAGGGGGCTGCGCTCGGCATGCTTGGATTTCAGGTCATTTGCGGAGCTATTGCTGGATATTTGATCGAAAAGGCCATTCAGCGATACAGGAAAAGATAAGGGCGTCTGCTGTCTCAAAAGATGTCGAATTTTTCACGGGGCGGCAGGAATTTTCTTTCGAAAAGAGAAATACATATTACTTTAAAATGAAAGCGTTTTCTGAATCGGGAAGGTGATGTTAATGATACACAGTGTGACGAATGGGCTGAATCGTTTTTGTACGTGGGTGATGAGACTAGCTTATTTGAATGTGCTTTGGCTCTTGTTTTCTCTTGCGGGTCTGGTTGTGTTTGGGCTGTTGCCCGCTACCGCCGCGATGTTTTCAGTGGCGAGAGAATGGGCGAAGGGGAACACGGATGCACCGGTGTTTTCTGTCTTTTTTCGGGCGTTTCAAAAGGAGTGGAGGGCATCGCAGCTTCTCGGGCTCATGCTTGTGACGGCCGGCCTGTTTCTGTTTGCGGATATGCGGATTGCGGCTCAGATGAATCAGCCTGTGCTCGTCAATGTGTTCCTGAGCATCAGCTTGATTTTCGCGTTTGTTGTGCTGTACGTGTTTCCGGTGTTTTCTCATTTTGATGTGAAAATCAGGGAAGTGCTGAGCATCAGTTTTTTGATTGCCTTCAGCCGTCCGGCGGTGACGCTCATGATGGCGGCGGGCGCTGTCGGTGTGTTGTTTCTCGTGCTTTTTCATGTTGTGTTTCTGCTGTTTTTCAGCGGGAGTTTACTTAGCCTGATCTTAACGAAGCTATCCTTTAAAGCGTTTCGGTCAATGGATCAGCGTCAGGAAAAAGAAAAGGCGGCATGAAAAAAAGAGTCGCGGGCTGGTACAGACGGATGAAGATTAAGGATAAGCTGTTTGTGTTTCTATCTTTGATTATGGCCGTGTCCTTTCTGTTTGTATACAGCGGGGTGCAGTACGCCTTTCATGTGTATGATGAGCAGATTTACCGCAAGTCGTCGGAGGTGCTGCGGATGTCTTCTGAAAGGATCGAAGACGAGCTGAAAAAGATAGAGGATGTGTCATATGAAATCATTACGAACGAACAGATTCAGCGCATCCTGAGCATGCAAAATCGTGATGATACGTACGATCAGTATCAAATGAAGCAGGAGCTGTGGGATCAGCTGGCGGAATATGCCGGCGATGAAAAGTACATCGATTCCATTCATTTGATTGACGCCCGCGGCTCAGAGTATTCAGCCGGAAGCAGTTCCTCAGATCTTTTGAAGCAGCAGCAGAAAGAGGTGTTTACACGAGCCAAAGCGAAAAATGGAAGAAATCTTTGGATGACGCTCGGCGGTTCAGATCCTGTCCTCATTTCAGCGCGGCAGATCAGATCCTATCATCAGCTGAGTTTGAACGGTTTGGGCATGGTGCTGATTCAAGTCAAGGTGAAACAGATGATTCGTGATTTGCCAAAGGATTGGGGCGATGCGGTCGGAGACATCATGATCGCCGACCAAGGCGGGAATTTGGTGTACTCGGCACATGCTTCGGTGTTGGCGTCCGAGGCGGCAAAGGAGACGCTGAAGCACCCTGGTTATGACCTGATAAAAAAGAATGGCAAACGTTACTTTATTTCTTTCCTTCAATCATCCTATCAAAATTGGAGCTACTATAACGTCATCCCCTTTGATCAGATGTTCGAAAAAATTTCCTTTATGAAAACGGTGATCGGCACGTGTTTTCTCCTGTTTTTCTGTGCGGTTTTGCTTTTCGGAAGAAAAATCGCCAACAGCATCACGGAGCCGATTGAGCAGCTTGTGTCCGCGATGAAATCGGTGCAGGACGGCGGCATTGAGGCTGGGGTATCGCTTTCTCTGCCGGAACATACACAGGATGAGGCCGGCATGCTGAACCGCCATTTTACTGTCATGATGAAACGGATTAACGAGCTTATGGAAGAAAATGTGGAAAAGCAGCTCATCATTAAAGAAACCGAATTGAAGGCACTGCAAGCCCAGATCAACCCGCACTTTTTATATAATACGCTCGAGTCCATCAATTGGCTGGCAAAGGCGAATCAGCAAAAGCAAATTTCAAAAATGGTGGAATCGCTCGGCTTTCTGCTGCGAAACAGCATTCATATGAAAAAAGATACAGTGACCATTCAGGAGGAGGCGGACATCGTTCTTCACTATATGACCATTCAGCGGTTTCGATTTGAAGAGCGCCTGAATTTTACTTTGGATATCGACGAAGAAGTAAAGCATTGCCTTATTCCGAAACTGACGCTTCAGCCGCTGGTTGAAAATGCGATTCAATACGCGCTTGAGCCCTTCACCAGGCCGTGCGCCATCCGCCTTCAGGCGAAAAAAATGAAGAACTGTGCCTGTATTACGGTCGAAGATAACGGTCCCGGCATGGATGAACAGATGCTCGAAACATCGGGCGGAAGAGGAATCGGGCTTTGGAATATTCGTGAACGCATCAAGCTGACATTCGGAGAGCCGTACGGCTTGCGCATTCATAGTGAGCAAGACAAGGGAACGAGGATTGTGATCACAATACCGTGCCGAAATGAGGTGGCGTGATGTATAAGATACTGCTGGCTGATGATGAGAGGATTATTCTTGACGGAATGGCGGGAATCATTGAGTGGGAGGCGCTTGGCGCTTCATTGATCGGCAAAGCGCAGAACGGGAATGAAGCGTATGACAAGATCTTAAGCAAGCAGCCGGATATTGTCATTACAGACGTGAAAATGCCCGGTATGGACGGGCTTGAGCTGATTAAGAAGGTGTCAGCCGCCAGTCCGTCGGTTCAATTTATCGTCTTATCCGGGTTTGGAGAGTTTGAGTACGCGAAGGAAGCCATGAAATACGGGGTAAAGCATTATTTGCTGAAGCCCTGCAATGAACAGCAGATTATCAGCTCGCTGGAGGAGATCATGGCCGAGCTGAAGCAGTTCGATGTGCGGAAAAAGAGAACCGCTCATCTGAAGCATGAGCTCGATCATATCCGTTCCTTTGCCGCCGATCAATACTTGGAGGGCTTGATCGCCGGTGTAGCCCAGCTGTCACCGCTGCCTTCACTTGCCGGAAAAAAGGTCCGCCTCCTGATTTTAAAAGGGGAACAACCTGTTGATGTCGGGGCCAGAGAGACATTCGGTTCGGCGCTGACAGCGGTTTGCAGCAGCGGAGAATGGACGGTGCTCGCCGTGGAGGAAAACGCCGCTGAAAAGGCGGCGGACGTTTTCGGGGACGATCGGATGGCAATCAGCCAGGCGGGAGAACTCCGGCACGCGGGGCAGCTGTTTCGGGACACCATCGAAACGTCTGGTGACCTGCACGGGAGCGCAGTGATTTCAAAAATGATCAGGCTTGTTGCCGATGAGCTCGGAAATCCGAATCTGTCCTTAAAATGGGCGGCGAAGGATATGCTGTTTATGAATCCTGATTATCTGGGAAAATTATTTAAACAGGAAACAGGCGAGAAATTTTCCCAATACGTGACGCGAGTGCGTCTTGAACATGCGATGAAGCAGATGAAAATCAGGCGGGACGCGAGTGTCTCAGAAATCGCGGAAGAAATCGGGTTTGGCGATAATCCGAAGTATTTCAGTCTCGTCTTTAAAAAATATACCGGTCTGACACCGTCAGAATTCAGAAAAAAACAGGGAGGCGCTTCCGCAGGATAGCCATCTCTGTTTTTTTTACTTTCCCCACTGTTTTTTGAGTGTTTCGCCCTATCTGAACGCTTTAAAATAAAATGTAAGCACTTACATTAAAGGGGGGGATTGATTTGAAGAAGATTTGCTACGTGCTGCTGTCGCTTGTCTGCGTCTTTTTTTTCAGCGGATGTTCCGCGGGTGAAGAGGCATCGGGGAAAAAAGAAGACATTACGCTCAGAATCGCATGGTGGGGCGGGCAGCCAAGGCATGATTATACAACGAAGGTAATTGAACTTTACGAAAAAAAGAATCCGCACGTCCATATTGACGCAGAATTTGCGAACTGGGATGACTACTGGAAAAAGCTTGCGCCGATGTCTGCCGCCGGCCAGCTTCCCGATGTCATTCAAATGGATACCGCTTATTTGGCACAATACGGCAAGAAGAACCAGCTGGAAGATTTAACGCCGTATACAAAGGATGGAACGATTGATGTCAGTTCAATCGACGAGAATATGCTGTCGGGCGGAAAAATTGACAATAAGCTCTATGGGTTTACGCTGGGCGTCAACGTGCTGTCTGTGATTGCCAATGATGATTTGCTGAAGAAAGCCGGTGCGTCCGTCAATCAGGAAAACTGGACGTGGGAGGATTACGAGAAGCTGGCGTATGATCTTCAAGAACAAGCCGGCGTCTACGGCTCCAACGGCATGCATCCGCCTGATATTTTCTTCCCTTATTATTTGCGCACGAAGGGTGAGCGTTTTTATAAAGAAGACGGCACAGGCCTCGCGTATCAGGATGATCAGCTGTTTGTCGATTATTTTGAACGGCAGCTGAGGCTGGTGAAAGCGAAAACATCTCCAACGCCCGATGAAAGCGCACAGATTAAAGGGATGGAGGACGACTTTATCGTCAAAGGCAAGTCGGCGATTACGTGGAACTACTCCAATCAATATTTGGGTTTTGCCCAGCTGACAGACTCGCCGCTGTCTCTTTATTTGCCGCCGGAGCAAATGAAGGAAAAGGCGCTGACGCTGAAGCCGAGTATGCTGTTTTCGATTCCGAAAAGCTCTGAGCATAAAAAAGAGGCCGCGAAGTTTATTGATTTCTTCGTGAATAATGATGAAGCGAATCAGCTGATTAAAGGCGAGCGGGGAGTGCCGGTATCCGACAAAGTGGCGGATGCGATTAAACCAAAGCTGAATGAGGAAGAAGCCAATATCGTTGAATATGTAGAAACCGCTTCAAAACACATCAGCAAAGCCGATCCGCCGGAGCCCGTGGGAAGCGCGGAGGTCATCAAGCTGCTGAAGGATACGTCTGATCAAATTCTGTTTCAGAAGGTATCGCCGGAAAAAGCCGCCAAAACGTTCCGGAAGCAGGCCAATGACATTTTAGAGAGGAATAATTGACGGGAAATGGGGCTGACGCAATGAAAAAAAGCCGGAGTATGAGAAAAGACAATCTGGCGGGATACGCTTTTATTTCTCCGTTTATTATCGGGTTCCTTTGTTTTACGGTGATTCCGATGGGAGCGTCCCTGTTTCTGTCCTTCACAAGCTATGACTTGTTTACGGCGCCGAAATGGATCGGGCTCGATAACTACAAGGAAATGTTTACGGGTGACGAAAAGTATTGGCAGTCGCTGAAGGTGACGTTTACGTATGTGCTTGCCGGGGTTCCGCTCCGCCTCGGCTTCGCGCTTTTTATCGCTGTCATTTTAAACAATGCATCAAAAGGAACGGCCATTTACAGAACGCTCTTTTATCTGCCTTCGATCATCGGCGGGAGCGTGGCCGTGGCGATTATGTGGCGCAATATTTTTGGCAATGACGGGGTCATCAATGCGCTGCTGTTTTTTGTGGGGATTGATCAAAAAATTCTTTGGTATCAGGACCCGACAAGTGCGCTGTGGACATTGATTTTGCTGTCCATCTGGCAGTTCGGGTCATCGATGCTGATTTTTCTGGCCGGCCTGAAAAACATTCCGTCTTCGTATTTGGAAGCGGCCAGTGTGGACGGGGCAAATCGGGTGCAGCGTTTCTTTCAAATTACGCTTCCGATTCTCACGCCGATTATCTTCTTTAATCTAGTGATGCAGACGATTTCTGCTTTTATGACGTTTACACCTGCCTATATCATTTCAAAGGGAGAGGGCGGGCCGCTTGACGGGACGCTTTTATATTCGCTTTATTTGTTCCAGCGGGCGTTTAACTATTTTCAAATGGGCTACGCATCGGCGATGGCGTGGGTCATGCTGATCATTGTCGGGCTGATTACGCTGATTTTGTTTAAGACATCGGCCTATTGGGTTCATTACGAGTCAAAGGAGGAATGACGGATGGAGCCGGTCAACCAGCCTGTCAGAGAAGCCCCGGTTTTTGAGAGAAAAAAAGCCGGACGCGTCAGGCTCAAGCGCATACTGTTCCATGTTTTTACGGCATCGCTGGCGGTGTTATTGCTGTACCCGGTCATTTGGCTGTTTGTCAGCTCGTTTAAGGAAAGCTCCAGTATTTTTACAACCTCTCATTCTCTCATTCCCGACCCTTTTATTCTCAGCAACTATGCGGAAGGATGGAAGGGCATTGCGGGGCAGCCGTTTCTGACCTTTATTAAAAACTCGGCGATCATTGTCGGGCTGTCCACAATCGGCGCCGTCCTGTCATCGGCTGTCATTGCATACGGATTTGCGCGCATCCCGTTTAAGGGAAAAGCGTTTTGGTTCGTCTGCATGATGGGGACGTTAATGCTGCCGCATGAAGTGCTGATGATTCCGCAGTATATTTTGTTTGCGAAATTAGGCTGGCTGAATTCTTTTAAACCGATTGTCGTTCCGCCATTTTTCGGGCATGCGTTTTTTATTTTTCTGATGATCCAGTTTATCCGGACGATTCCCGAGGAGTTGGATGAAGCGGCGAGAATCGACGGATGCGGGCGCTTTGCCTGCTTTTGGCGGATTATTCTGCCGCTGATTGCCCCAGCGCTTGCGACGTCTGCGATTTTCTCCTTCTATTGGAAGTGGGAGGAGCTGATTCAGCCGCTTTTGTACTTGAATAAACCTGAGCTTTACTCTGTTTCACTCGCGCTGAAGCTTTTCCTCGATACGGAATCAGCTTCGAACTGGGGCGCGATGTTTGCCATGTCGGCTGTCTCGTTATTGCCTGTGATTCTTGTATTCTTTTTGTTTCAGAAGTATATCGTTCAGGGCATTAGTACGACCGGATTAAAATAAAAAGGAGTGTTGCAGATGGCACAGCTTATCTTTGATGAAGAAAAGGTCACATCCGTCATTGACCGGATTGTAAAAAGGACATTTCAAATGGATTTTGCATGGGATTGGCCGGGCGGCGTGGCGTTTTACGGTGTGGCGGAGGCGTATGAAGCGACGGAAAACGAGGAATATATCAATCTGTTAAAAACGTGGGTTGATGAACAGCTTGAGGATGGGCTGCCGCTGCTTTCGATCAACGGAGTTTCCATCGGCCATACGCTTTTGTTTCTCCACAAGGTGACGGGTGATCACGTGTATTTGGAAACGGCGGGTGAGATGGCGGAATATGTGCTGCATAAGGCGCCGCGCTTTGGCGAGGGGATCCTTCAGCATACGGTTAATTCGACGGAATACGTGTTTCCTGAGCAGGCATGGGCGGACACGCTGATGATGGCAGGGCTGTTTATGCTGAGAATCGGGCGGGTGATGGAGCGTGAGGATTATTTTGAAGATGGTCTGCGCCAGTTCCACGGACATGAAGATGTGCTTCAGGACCCTGTCACGAATTTGTACTACCACGCCTGGGACAACAAAGCGCAAAATCATCTGTCGGGGATTTATTGGGGCAGGGCGAACGGCTGGGCCGCACTTACGATGGCGAAGGCGCTTCCGCTCATTGAGGTGACGCATCCTTCTTTTATGATCATTGACGGCTCGCTCAGAGACCAGCTGAGCGCGCTCGTCCGGCTGCAGGATGAATCAGGGCTCTGGCACACCATTTTGGATGATCCGGATTCGTATCTCGAGGTTTCGGCTTCGGCGGGGATTGCATCTGCTCTTTTGCCGAACGGAAAGCTGTATACAAAATACGCGCAGAAATCGCTTGCCGCCATTTTGGATGCGGTGGAAGAGGACGGACGGGTCAGCAAGGTATCGGCCGGAACAGCCGTCATGAAAAATGCCGAAGGATACAAACAGGTGCCTTACAAACGAATACAAGGATGGGGACAGGGACTTGCGCTGACTTTTCTTGCTGATGTGCTGAGAACGAAAAAACGCGTGTATCAGTAAAGCGGCGGCGGGGGGAAAGGGATGAAAAAACAGCCTCAACAGAAGGAACAGGTTTCACGCTGGAAGGGAACGTATTTCAAAAGAAACTTTGTCTTTATTTTGCTGATTGCCTGTATTCCCGGATTGCTGACTGGCGGCGCTATCTATTTTCTTTCGATCGACAAGGTGGAGAAGGAACTGCAGAGGTCGCATGAAACACAGGTGGCGCGTGAAGTCAGCCGGATGGATGAAAAGCTGGGAGTGCTGGAGCTGACTCTCACCCAGATGGCGTACGATTCTTCGCTGATGAATGGATTGGCAGAGAAGGATTTGGAGAAAGATTATACGTTCTCCTATCAATTAACGAAAAAGCTGTTTCTTTTACGGGACCAGCAGCCGCTGATCGAGCAGGCTTCCATCTTTCTGAACAGCCCCCGGCCTCTTGTGCTGAGCCCTGAATACAGCGCTTTGACAGAACAGGAGACGCTTCGCAAGTATCGCTCGCTGCTTGCCTCGGACAACAGTATTTATTGGAACCGATCCGGAAATCAAGCGATGCTGATCCAGCTCATTCCGGGTTCGGCGGAGAAACCGTTCGGCGCGATCATGCTGGCGGTTGATCCGTTAGAAATGGAGTCGATCCTGCAAAGCTTGTCCCCTTATCCTGAGGGCAGTGCGCTGCTTCTGGACCAAAATCGGGAAGTGCTTTTTCAGGAAGGAGAAAAGGATTTAGAAAAGACTTTAATTGAAGAGATAAAAAAACAGCCGGACGAGAAAGGGCATTTTCAGATGGAATGGGGCGGCACGTTGTATTCCGTCTCCTTTGGAGAAATGAACCGCATGCATCAGCAGTGGACCTTTGTGTCAGCGGCGCCTCTTTCAGCCATTACAGCGCCGATGGTGTTTTTATCAAAAGTGATCATCGTCATGCTTGGCATTTGCATCGGCTTAGCGGTGTGCATGACGTGGTACGCAGCAAAAAAAATCTATCGCCCCATTCAGCATTTGCTTGGCTTGTTTACCGGGGGAGAGAAGAAAACATGGCAGGTGTCCGGGCAGGATGAATTCAAGTGGATTGAAAAGCGATGGCATGACCTATCCCTTGAAAGCCGGAAGCTTCAGGAGCAGCTCCTGCGGCAGACGCCCCATATGAAAAAGAGTTTTTTGCAGCACCTCTTGCAGGGCGATTTTTACTATGACAACGAGGCAAGTCTCAGATCACGGATGGAGGAGGCTGGATGGAACATCGGAGAAAACGTGTTTCAGGTGCTTGATCTTCAGGTGACAGGGCTCCGTTGTGAAACAAGCATCTTCCGCGCCGGTGATGAACAGCTCGCTGTATTTACCCTGACCAATCTGGCCGAGGAGCTTGCGGCAAAACGCTGTTTTCAGCCCTCCATTCTTCATATCGGCCGGCTTTCCGTCACCGTGCTTGTGATGAAAACAAACAGAGCTGATCTGAGGGCGTACGTAACGGAGCTTGCACACCAATTTGACGATCTCACCGGATTACACCTGACCGGGACGATGAGCAGGAAGACGGAGCTCGTCACGGAAATCCGTTCTTTATATCAGGATGTGAAAAGCGGAAAATCCCACAGGCGGTTTGCCAACCGGCATCAGGTGATTGATTTACAGGCCGGCTTCCCTCAGGATGAGCAGTCCGCCCCTTATTACCCTTTTGAGCTGGAAAAACAAATTGTTCGGGCCATCCGTCTGGAAAGAAAACAGGAAGCCGAGGACCTGATACGTGTCTGCATGGAGGAACTGGCGGAAAAGGCGGGCATAGACAGACATGTGCACTCCGCCCTGATTCAAGTGTTTTCCCGCATTCAGGAGGATATTCTGCATTCCGGGCTCAATCCGAGCGAACTGTTTCAGCATCGGGATCTGCTTCTGGAGATTTCAGAATTGCGCGAATCCGGTGAAGCGGCGGCCTGGCTGATGGATGCTGTCGTTACACCATATCTTTCCAAGCTTGAGGGCAGAAAAAACAGACAGGAAAAGCAGCTGGCGGAACGTGTGATGGCCATGATTCATGAACAGTATATGGCGGATCTTTCGCTGGAAAGCTGTGCCGATGCGCTTGGCATGAATTCATACACGTTAAGCAAGGCATTTAAGCAAGTAACCGGCATTAATTTTATTGATTATGTGACCCAAATCAGAATTGAAAAGGCGAAAGAGCTGCTGGTGAATACGAATAAGAAAATTCTTGACGTGTCAGAAGAAGTCGGCTACCGACACAATTACTTTAACCGGATTTTTAAAAAACAGGTCGGCGTGCCGCCGGGTGTCTTCAGGCAAATGTATCAGGAAACGCCGTGAAAGGAGAGGGCATGTGATGGAAAAAGCGATTCAAGTGTTTTTAGCGGGGGATTCCACCGTGAGTGACTGCCCGCCTCATGAAGCGCCTATGGCGGGGTGGGGGCAGGTATTCGGGCAATTGTTTTCTAAAGATGTGAAGGTGCGCAATCACGCCAAAGGAGGAGCGAGCACCAATTCTTTTGTGGAGGAAGGAAGGCTTCAGGCGATTGCTGACCGTATCATGCCAGGCGATTATTTGTTTATTCAATTCGGCCACAATGACCAGAAACCGCGGGGGACGCAGCCGTACTCTACGTTTCAGCAGTTTCTCACCCTGTTTGCAGATACGGCACGCGAAAAGGGAGCGCATCCTGTGTTCGTCACATCAGTGCAGCGCCGCCGCTTTGATGAAAACGGGCGGATCGAGCATACGCTTGACGAATATCCTGATGCGATGAAAGCACTGGCAAAGGAGCTTGCTGTGCCCGTGATCGATCTGCTGGCGAAAACAAAGGTGCTGTATGAAGCATACGGACCGGAGGAGTCGAAGCGATTGTTCGTTTGGCTTCAGCCGAATGAACATCCGAATTATCCGGAAGGCATTGCGGACAATACGCATTTTTCGGAAGAAGGGGCGATGGAGGTTGCGAAGCTTGTGGCAGAAGGCATTGAGGAACTCGGCCTTCCGCTGAAGGACCATCTCGTGAGCCGGGAGGGAAAAGAATATGTATAAGGAAGGCGCGTGCCTGTACCGCAATCCGCTCCGGTCAGCAAGCGATGTGAAGGATTGGCGGATGGAGGGGGGCGGACAGATTTCATTTGACGATCGCCGCTTGCACCTGTCGCATGTTCAGGACGAAGCACACTTTGTCTATTGGTGCCCGGAAACCTTTCCGGACGGCATCATTGTGACGTGGGATTTCTCGCCGATTGAGCAGCCTGGACTTTGTATGCTGTTTTTTTCCGCTGCGGGGATTGGAGGCGAGGATTTGTTTGATCCAAGTCTCAAGAAAAGAACGGGAAAGTACCCTGAATATCATTCAGGAGACATCAACGCGCTCCACCTGTCGTATTTCCGCAGAAAATACGCGGAAGAAAGAGCGTTCCGCACCTGCAATTTAAGAAAAAGCCGCGGTTTCCACCTCGCCGCGATGGGAGCTGACCCGCTGCCTTCTCCAGACGACGCTGATTCTCCGTATCAGATGAAGCTCATCAAAGACAAAGGCTATGTGCACTTTTCAATCAATGATCTGCCCATTCTTGAGTGGACGGACGACGGCAGCGCACATGGGCCTGTGTTAACAAAAGGAAAAATCGGGCTCCGGCAGATGGCGCCCATGAAGGCGGCTTATCGAGATTTTGCCGTGCACCAAGCGGTGAGAAGATGAAAACAACGGTAACGGATGCGCTTTACGCAGGATGCGAAGCGGTGGTGAAAATCGCGTGGCTCAACGGGTTATGGCTGTTGTTTACGCTTTTGGGCGGGATTCTTTTCGGCTGGGCGCCGAGCACAGCCGCGATGTGTGCGGTCATACGAAAATGGCTGATGGGGCAAAAGGATGTCCCGGTGTTTCCGTTATTTTTCGATATCTACAAAAAAGAATTTCTCAAGGTCAATGCGATCGGATTGGCGTTTGCGGCTCTTTTGCTCATATTGTCCGCGAATTATCATTATTTTTCTGCCAGTACGGATTGGCTGTCCTTTGCCGTAACAAGCTGCACGCTGCTTGCTGGGTTTTTGTATATCATTGCCTTAATGTATGTGTTTCCCCTTTACGTGCACTACCAGCTCCCGCTTCGTAAATATATTCCGCAAGCGCTGCTGTATGGCGCCATGCGGCCGCTGACGACCGGCTGTATGCTGATCGGGTGCGGATTTGTCCTTTATTTGCTGTATACGCTCCCGGGCCTGATCCCCTTTTACGGCCCTTGTTTATTTGGGCTTGTGTCGATGTTTTTTGCTTTCAGGGGGTTTCAAAAGACGGAGGCCCAGCACCGCCAAGCCGGGTAACAAAAAAGTGACCATTTCGCAAAAGAGTGCAGTGTCTGAATAAGGCGGATGCAAAAAAGTGAAATTGAAGGCAGCTCATACAGCGCATAAAATCCAATTTGAGTAAGCGCTTACAAATGAATGAGAAGGAGCTGTCTGATGAATACACGAAGGAAACGCATGTTTACCGCTGTGATGTTGCTGGTCTTGTTGGTGATGGGGGCCTCTGTATGTCCTGTGAAAGCTGAAGGGGCAGCGCGGCAGATGGAAGGGCTGAACCGGGGGCTTGTGGCAGTCAAGACGGACGGCGGCATTTTTGTCAGCTGGCGGTTTCTTGGCACTGAAAATGCATCTGTTTTGTTCAATGTGTACAGAGACGGGCAAAAGCTGAATGCCGCACCTGTCAAAAGCACGAACTATGTGGATCAAAACGGATCGGCGGCCTCCACGTATACGATTCGGGCTATCGTAAACGGAACCGAACAGGCGGCTTCTGAAAAAGCCTCCGTATGGGCGCAGCCGTATCATTCCATCCGGCTGGATAAACCGGCTGGCGGCACGTCGCCAAAGGGTGAAGCTTACACGTACAGCGCCAATGACGCCAGTGTTGGCGATGTGGATGGCGACGGGCAATATGAGCTGATCCTGAAATGGGACCCGTCTAATTCAAAGGACAACTCACAGGATGGCTATACGGGTGACGTGCTGATTGACGCGTATAAACTGGATGGAACGAAGCTATGGCGGATTAATCTCGGCAAAAACATCAGAGCGGGAGCGCACTACACCCAGTTTATGGTGTATGACCTTGATGGTGACGGAAAAGCGGAAGTGGCGATGAAAACGGCGGACGGGACAAAAGACGGCACGGGCAAAGTAATTGGAAATGCCAATGCTGATTACAGAAATGAACAGGGGCGTGTGCTTTCAGGCTCTGAATATCTCACTGTGTTTCAAGGTGCAACCGGGAAAGAGCTTGTCACAACAAATTTTGAACCGGCCCGCGGCAATGTGTCAGATTGGGGAGACAGCTACGGCAACCGGGTTGACCGGTTTCTAGCTGGGATTGCCTACCTCGACGGACAGCGGCCGAGCTTGATCATGACTAGAGGGTATTATGCCAAAACCATGCTTGTCGCCTATAACTTCAGAGACGGAAAGCTGTCAAAGCTATGGACGCTCGATTCTTCGAAGTCGGGAAATGAAGCGTTTGCCGGACAGGGGAATCACAGCCTGAGCATTGCGGATGTTGATGGAGACGGAAAAGATGAGATCATTTTTGGCTCAATGGCTGTTGATCATGACGGCAAAGGCATGTATTCGACTGGCTTAGGCCACGGGGATGCCCTCCATACCGGGGATCTTGATCCGAGCCGGCCGGGTCTTGAGGTGTTTCAGGTGCATGAGGACAAAAACGCAAAATACGGCTTATCCTTCCGTGATGCGGCAACCGGGAAAATCCTTTGGGGTGTTTATGCCGGCAAGGATGTAGGCCGGGGCATGGCTGCTGATATTGACCCGCGTTATCCGGGACAGGAAGTGTGGGCGAACGGTTCTCTTTACACAGCGAAAGGGGTCAAAATCGGAAGCAGTGTTCCGTCCTCGACCAACTTCGGCATTTGGTGGGACGGCGACTTGCTGCGGGAACAGCTGGACAGTAACCGAATCGATAAGTGGGATTATCAAAACGGCGTATCGAAAAATATTTTGACTGCTTCAGGGGCGGCCGCCAACAATGGCACAAAAGCAACACCGGCGCTGCAGGCTGATCTGCTCGGTGACTGGCGTGAGGAAGTTGTGTGGCGAACGGAGGACAGCAGTGCGCTGCGCATTTACACGACGACCATTCCGACTGAGCACAGGCTGTACACGCTGATGCACGATCCTGTGTACCGGCTTGGCATCGCCTGGCAAAATGTCGCGTATAACCAGCCGCCGCACACAAGCTTCTTTTTAGGAGACGGCATGGCGGAACAGCCAAAACCGAATATGTATACGCCTTAACAGAAAGGGGGAAGGAACGGGCTGCGCACAGCCCGTTCCCATTAAAATGAAACCAAAAAAGAGGCAGATGGAATACTTGACCAGAGGTTTAATTGCGGTCAAGACAGAGCAGGGCGTGTTTGTCAGCTGGCGTTTTCTCGGAACGGATCATGAGACGACGGTTTTTCACCTTTATCGAGATGGAAAGCGAATCACCCGCGAGCCGATCGCGGACAGCACGAATTTTCTCGATCAAAACGGAACGGCGGACGCTGTTTATCAGGTGGCGGCCGTCAATAAAGGACGGGAAGAAAAGCTGTCCAAAGAAACTCCCGTCTGGCGGGAAAATGTCCTGGAGGTTCCGCTTAACAAACCGGAAGGCGGTGTGACGCCGGACGGAAAGCCGTACACCTACAGCGCCAATGATGCCAGTGTCGGGGATGTGGACGGGGATGGAGAATATGAAATCATCTTGAAGTGGGACCCGTCTAATTCTAAAGACAACGCCCATAACGGATATACCGGGGACGTTCTCATAGATGCCTATAAACTGGACGGCACCTTTTTGTGGCGCATCGACCTCGGCAGAAACATTAGAGCGGGCGCGCATTATACCCAGTTTATGGTCTATGACCTAGACGGTGACGGAAAAGCAGAAATCGCCATGAAAACAGCCGACGGCACAACAGACGGGAAAGGAAACGTCATTGGCGATGAACATGCCGATTTTAGGAACGAACAGGGCAGAATCCTGTCCGGTCCGGAATATTTGACGGTGTTTAAAGGAGAAACCGGTGAAGCGCTAACGACCGTGGAATATGAACCGCCCCGCGGCAAACTGGAAGATTGGGGAGACGGATACGGCAACCGGATGGACCGTTTTCTCGCCGGAATCGCTTATTTGGACGGGGAGCGGCCGAGCCTCGTGATGGCGCGCGGCTACTATACGAGAGCGGTGCTCGCGGCATACGATTTCAGAAACGGAAGGCTGAAAAAACGCTGGATATTTGACTCCAATCAGCCGGGCCATGAAGCGTACGCAGGGCAGGGGAACCACAGCTTGAGTGTGGCGGACGTTGACGGAGACGGGAAGGATGAAATCATTTACGGCGCCATGGCGGTTGATCATGACGGCACAGGCCTGTACACAACGGGGCTTGGACACGGAGACGCGATGCATGTAGGTGATCTAGATCCGTCCCGAAAAGGGCTTGAAGTGTTTCAGGTGCATGAGGATGCCTCGAAGCCGTACGGACTGTCGCTGCGTGATGCCGGAACGGGCGAGATTTTGTGGGGCGTTCATGCTGGGACAGATGTCGGCAGAGGCATGGCGGCCCATATTGATCCAAACTACAAAGGATCGCTCGTCTGGGGAATTGATCCGCCGGGCAATGACGGAATGTCATATGGGCTTTTTACAAGCAAAGGAGAAAAAATCAGCGACAAAGCGCCAGCCTCAGCCAATTTTGCCATCTGGTGGGACGGCGACTTGGTCAGGGAACTGCTCGATCATGACTGGGACGGAACGATCGGCAGGCCGAAGATTGAAAAATGGGATGCTGAAAACCGCTGTCTGAAAACAATTTTTCAGCCGGCCGGCGTGCTGTCTAACAACTGGACAAAAGGAAACCCTGTTCTTCAGGCCAACCTGTTCGGAGATTGGCGGGAAGAAGTGATATGGAGAACGGAGGACAGCAGCGCGCTCCGCATCTATACATCGACACATCTCACCGGCCACCGCTTGTACACGCTCATGCATGACCCGGTTTACCGGCTCGGCATCGCCTGGCAGAATACCGCCTACAACCAGCCGCCGCATACGGGCTTTTATCTTGGAACGGGAATGAAAAAACCGCCGAAGCCCGCCCTGTACACAGCGGGAAGCAAAACGGAGACGCGGCTATAGGAGGAACGTATCGTATATAAAGCAAAAGCTGGTCGCTTTGAAAGGATGGCGTACGGGCAGGTTCAGGCGTTGCACGCACCGGTTTTCTGACCATGATCGAAATCATATTAAAACAAAAAAAACGAGGGGGAATGAGGAATGGCAAATCATATTTATCTTGCCGGTGATTCGACGGTTCAAAGGTATGGAGACAGCACAAATCAAGGGGGCTGGGGACAGTTTCTCGGCTCGCATCTGCCGGAGCATATTCAGGTGATCAACAGAGCGATCGGGGGAAGAAGCTCGAAAACATTTGTGGAAGAAGGCAGGCTTCAGGCGATTCTGGAGGTGATTGAGCCGGGTGACTGGCTGTTTGTGCAGATGGGCCATAATGACGCGTCGAAAAATAAGCCGGAGCGCTACACCGAGCCTTATACCACCTATAAACAATATTTAAAGCAGTATATCGCAGGCGCGCGGGAAAAAGGCGCCCAGCCGCTGCTCATCACCCCTGTAGCCCGCTTTCATTACGAAAACGGCGTGTTTTTGAACGACTTTCCTGATTATTGCATTGCCATGAAACAGACGGCTGCTGAGGAGAATGTCCAGCTCATTGATCTCATGGAGAAAAGCCTCGCTTTCTTTACCGAGAAGGGTGAGGAAAAGGTGTACACCTATTTTATGGTATCGGAAGGAATAAACGATTACACACACTTTACAAAAAAAGGCGCAAATGAAATGGCCAAACTCGTGGCAAAAGGCATCAAGGAGCTCGGCCTGCCATTGACAGAATCGATCATCAAAGAAGGGTGAAGAATGTGAGGAGAAAACTGTATCATGGCGCTTGCTATTACCCGGAATTATGGGATGAGGAAACGATTCAGCAGGATATTGACAAGATGCGTGAAGTTGGCGTGAATGTTGTGCGGATCGGCGAGTTTGCCTGGTCTGTCATGGAGCCGGAAGAAGGGAAAATTGACGTCGGTTTTTTCAAAGAGATCATCACCCGGCTGTATGACAACGGTATCGAAACGATCATGTGCACGCCGACGCCTACACCGCCGATTTGGCTGTCGCACGGCCGGCCGGAGCGCATGCATGTAAACGAAAAAAGGGAGGTCATGGGGCACGGCTCCCGTCAGCATACTTGTACGAACAACCCGTATTTCCGAAAAAAAGCCGCCATGATTACCACAAGCATCGCCAAGGAGCTTGGCCAGCTCCCGGGCCTGATCGGCTGGCAGCTAGACAATGAGTTTAAATGCCATGTTGCTGCATGCATGTGTGAGACGTGCTTGCACTTATGGCATGACTGGCTCAGAAACCGCTATGGCGTGATTGAGCGGTTAAACGAGGCATGGGGAACCGATGTGTGGAGCGAAACGTACCAGGCGTTTGAGCAGGTTCCGCAGCCGGGGCCGGCCCCGTTTCTGCATCACGCCTCTCTAAGCACAATGTATCAGCTGTTTTCGATGGAGATGATCGCTTCATTTGCGGATGAACAGGCCAAAATCATCCGCTGTTATTCGGATGCGCCGGTCACGCATAACAGCTCTGTCATGTTCAGCGTGGACAATGAGCGGATCTTTCAGAATCTCGATTTTGCCTCCTATGATACGTACGCTTCGCAGGAAAACGCCTCCGCCTTTTTACTGAACTGTGATTTGTGGAGGAATTTGAAACAAGGGCGCCCGTTTTGGATTTTGGAAACAAGTCCGTCGTATGCCGCTTCGCTTGAAAGCTCCGCTTTTCCGCATGCTGATGGGTATTTACAGGCCGAAGCCGTATCTTCCTACGCCTTAGGGAGCGATGGCTTTTGCTATTGGCTGTGGCGCCAGCAGCGTTCAGGAAGCGAGATTTCACACGGTTCGGTTCTCAGTGCCTGGGGTGAGCCGGCTGTTGGTTACCAGAATGTGCTGGCGGTCGAGCGGGCAAGAAAGGAGATCGAATCAATTATTCTATCGACAGAACCTGTTCAAGCCGAGGCGGCGATGACATACTCCGACAGAGCAAAAGCTTTTATCAAAACAGAGCCTCATCGGGGGCTCCAGCACCGTTCGCTTGTGACGCATTTTTATGAGCGTATGCTCCATACTGGGATTCACCGTGACCTTATTCCGGAAGGCGTTCCGCTGGACGGCTACCGCCTGCTGTTTACGCCATTTGTGCCGTATCTGTCTTCCGAATTTATCAACAAAGCTTTGGCATTCGCTGAAGCGGGAGGCATCTGGATCGCCGGGCCGCTGACAGGCGGGCGCACAAATGAGCATACGATTCATACGGATTGCGGGCTTGGAGAACTTGAGAAAACAGCCGGGATCAAAACGCTATATACCTTTCCAATGAACGAGAACGTGAATACAGGAAAAGCGTTTGGCATCACTGCGCCGCTCGGGCTGTGGAGTGCGGTGTTTGATACAGAGAGCGGAAGCACGCTTGGCACGGTTGAATCAGGACCTGGAGCAGGCCATGCGTTTCTGACAGAACGGAAACTCGGCAAAGGGAAAATTGTCATGCTTGGATCGCTTCCATCCGGTCAAGAAGGGGATGCGATGCTGGAAGCGCTCGTCAGGCATTACGCAGCGGAAGCAGCCATCTCCGTTCGGTCGGATGTGACACCCGGCACGATCGTTGCCCCGCGCAAAGGGGATCACGGCATGGTGTGGATCATCGTCAATATGGATGGAGAAGGCGGAAGCGTGACACTGCCTGAAGCGGGAACGGATCTGTTGACGAACCGTTCGGCGAAAGCGGGGAGGCTGGCGGTCGGACCGCATGAATACCATGTGATTCAGTTTGACAATCACAGCTGATTCTTTGCATTGAATCAGCTTTTTTCTATGGAGGGAGAGAACTGATGAAAAAGATCAAATGGTTATCAAAGCAGCCGAAGGTGACAAGCGGTGTAACGTGGGGCGTGCCATGGAAAAAAGGAGAATTGAAAAAAGGTGACCCTCTGGCGCTTGTGAATGAAAAGGCGGAAAGCCAATTTGTGCAAAGCGAACCGTCGGCCTATTGGCCGGACGGGAGCATCAAGTGGACGAAGCACGCGGCGGTGTTCGGCGGACAGGAACATCAAAGCTTTACAGTGCAAATAGAAGAAGCCCCGCAGCCAATAGAAACCCTCAGCATCAATGAGTCAGAGCATGACATGCAAGTGGATACAGGAACGCTCGTCTGTACCATCCATAAAACAGGCTCCGATCTCATTCAATCATTGCAGATCAACGGAAAGCCGATCGCCGCAGGCGGGAGGCTCGTTGCCATAAGAGAAACGAGACGGGAGTCGGCGGCGGAAACGGTTCTTTTTCAGGAAGCGTCTATCAGCCTCATCAAACGTGCGGTGATTGAGAAGCAAGGCCCTGTCAAAGCGGTGATCAAAATAGAGGGTGTGCATATCCTTCAAAAAACAAATGAGGAATGGCTGCCGTTTGTGGTCAGATTGACGTTTTATGCCGGGCTTTCTGAGATCGGCATCGTGCACTCGCAGCTGATCGACAGAAATGGCAAACAAGAATTCATTAAAGGGCTCGGCATCGTGTTTGATCTTTTTTTGGAAGGGGAGCCGTACAACCGCCATTTCCGTTTTGCGGGAGAGAAAGGGATGTATAAAGAACCCGCCCAGCTGTTTGGCACACGTAAATTCAATGAACGGTATCCGCTTTATCAAAAGCAAATCAATGGCGAAACGCTGTCACCAAGTGAAGAGCATAAAGAATGGTTTGCTCACGGCACACAGAACGCGGTTTGGAATGATGTCAAAATCGTTCAGGATTCCAGCGATCATTACAGCCTGTCAAAACGGACCGGAAAAGACTATGCGTGGGTCGGCATGCTGCATGGCAGCCGGGCGAAGGGGCTCTTCTATGCGGGCGGCGAAAATGGCGGCATGGCTCTCGGCCTGCGGTATTTCTTTGAAAAATATCCGTCAGCACTGGAAATCAAAGGTCTCGCCAGCGGCCATCCAAAAATGACCGTCTGGCTTTGGCCCCCGGACGGAGAAGCGATGGATTTACGGCATTATACAGGAAACACCTATGTGGCCAGCGCTTATGAAGGCTTTGATGAAATGCGTTCTGACCCGACCGGCATTGCCAACACAAATGAAATCAGCCTGTCGTGTTTTTCGCGCATGCCGTCTGAGGATGCCCTCAATGCGCTCGCTGACAAATGGCAAGCGCCGCCGCTGCTTGTATGCGAGCCGGACGTCTATTACGAGTCAAAAACGCTAGGGGTTTGGAGTGTCATCGACACCTCCCATCCGCTCAAAAAAGAACTGGAAGAACAGCTCGACGCTGCCTTTCAATTTTACAAAAAGGAAGTAGAGCAGCGCAGGTGGTACGGGTTTTGGCATTATGGCGATGTCATGCATACGTATGATCCGATCCGGCATATGTGGCGCTATGATCTGGGCGGATACGCATGGCAAAACAATGAGCTCGTTCCGACCTTATGGCTGTGGCAGGCGTTTTTCCGCTCAGGCCGTGAGGATATCTATCGCATGGCAGAAGCCATGACCCGCCACACGAGCGAAACGGACAGCTTTCATCTCGGTGAATACGCGGGTCTTGGCTCACGGCATAACGTTGTGCATTGGGGATGCGGCTGCAAGGAAGCGAGGATCAGCATGGCCGGTCTTTATAAATTTTATTATTATTTGACGGGAGATGAGCGGACGGGAGATCTTTTGACAGAAGTGAAGGACGCCGATTACGCCCTCGTCAAAACCGATCCGATGCGCGCTTTTTACGAGAAAGGCAAGCATCCGACCCACGCCAGAACGGGACCTGACTGGGCGGCGTTTTGCTCGAACTGGCTGGCGGAATGGGAGCGAACCGAGAATCCAGATTATCTCAAGAAAATCCAAACGGGCATCAGCTGTCTGAAGCGGCTGCCGCTCCGCTTATTATCCGGCCCGACATTCGAATATGATCCGGCGACCTCGATGCTTCATCATATGGGCGACGGCATAGCGGGCGGATATCATATGATCATTGCCTTCGGTGCGCCGCAAGTATGGATGGAGCTGGCTGAGCTTCTTGATGACCGGGAATGGGAGGAAATGCTGAGTGAATTCGGCGAATTTTACACACTCAGTGATGAAGAAAAACGGAAACAAAGTGGAGGAGCGCTTCATGACGGGCATTTTCACTGGCCGATGTTCGCCGCTGCCATGACAGCCTATGCAGCGAGAAACAAACAGGATCAGAATCTCGCCGCCAAAGCGTGGAATCTTTTGCTTGATGATAAGCTGAGCCATACGCCGCTTCCGATCCAACCAGAGCGCATTGAGACATGGACGCAGCTGGAAGAGCTCCCGTGGGTGACAACCAACACCGTCTCTCAATGGTGTTTAAACGTCATTGCGGCGCTGGAATTAATCGGAGATGCCCTTCCGGCAAAAAAAGAGACATCCGGCAAAAAAGGATAACAGCCGGATTTTCATAGGAGAATTGGTGCAAAAAATGAAGATTGCAAGAATTTATGTAAGCGCTTTATATTAGGAGGGGCAAAGGGGAATTGCAAAATGAGAAAAAGGGGGACTTACGCATCATGAAAAATAGAATACGAAAAAAATGGCTGGCCTTGCCGCTCGCTGCCATGCTGATCGCCGGATGCAGCAATTCGGAAACATCCAATTCAGCAAGCGGCTCGAAAGACACGATCAAAATCATGGCGCCGCTCTTATCGCCGGAAAGCCCGAGTGAAAAGAGCCCTTCATTAAAAGCGCTCGAAAAATACACAGGAAAAGAGATTAAGGTCACATGGGTGCCTGATTCATCCTACAACGACAAGTTCAACATCGTCATGGCCTCCGGAGAGATGCCTCATGCGATTGTGATTAAAGATAAGTCAGCCGGCTTTATCAAGTCTGTCAAAGCAGGGGCATTTTGGGAGCTGTCTCCTTATTTAAAAGACTACAAGAATTTAAGCCAGGCAGATGAAAAGATTTTGAAGAACAGCTCTGTGAACGGCGAGGTGTACGGAATCTACAGAACGAGGGACCTGATCAGAGCGTGTATGATCATCAGAACCGACTGGCTTGAAAATGTCGGTTTGGAAATGCCGGAAACGCTTGATGATTTCTATGAAGTGCTGAAAGCTTTTAAGGAAAAAGATCCTGACGGTAACGGCAAGGATGATACGTACGGTATGGTCGTCCCGAAATGGATGGGGCTCGGCAATGGAAGCCCGTGGGATGTTCTGCAAATCTGGTTCGGCGCACCGAACCGTTACGGCGTTGAAAATGGAAAGCTCATTCCTGATTTTACAACGAAGGAGTACATGGATGCGCTCAAGTTCTTTAAAAAGCTTTATGATGAGGGCTTGATCAATAAGGACTTTGCGGTCATGGATTCAGCGAAGTGGAATGATCCGGTTGTGAAAGGAAAAGCGGGTGTCATCGTTGATACCGGCTCCAGAGCGTCTCAAATCCAAAGCGCGATGGAGGAGGCGGATGAGTCGAACAAGGATGTGATTGACATCGTCGGCTCGCTTGAGGGGCCGAATGGCAAGCGCACCTTCCCGACATCCGGCTATTCAGGGATGATCACGATACCAAAATCAAGCGTCAAAACCGAAAAAGAGCTGAAAGAGGTGCTGTCCTTCCTGGATAAAATAAATGATAAGGAAGCGCAGATTCTCACGAACAACGGAGTGGAAGGCCGCAATTATGAGCTCAAGGACGGCGTATTCACCTCGCTTGAAAAAAACAACAAATCCCTTCTTTATGAGCATGAAGGCTTGGCGCAGTTCAGCATGTCGATTCCGAAAAGCGAGTATTACATCGAAGACCAGAAAACAAAGCTCTTTCAGCATCGCAAGGACATCATCACCGAAGGAGAAAAAATAGCCGTCTTTAACCCGGCTGAGTCGCTTGTATCTGATGTCTATACCCAAAAAGGAGCCCAGCTTGACAACATCATTCTCGACGCGAGAACGCAATTTATCATCGGAGAAATTGATGAAAAAGGATTCGGGGATGCGGTGGAGCTTTGGGAAAAAAGCGGCGGCAATGAACTGATGAAGGACTTGAACAAATTGTATCAATCGACAAAATAAACCGATGCGCCTGCCGTTCGGCGGGAGCGCCGGTATCACGAAAGGAGAACAGATATGGAAACTGTGCCGAAGAAGGGAGATGCACCTGTTCTCACTGCTGGAAAAGGCATCAGCTGGATGGCTGCGTTCAAACGGGACAAATGGCTTTATCTTCTGCTTATTCCCGGCCTGCTTTATTTTTTGGTATTCAAATACTTGCCGATGTGGGGCGTGCTGATCGCATTTAAAGACTATTCGCCTTATCTCGGCTTCTGGAAAAGCGAATGGGTCGGCTTTGATTATTTCAAAGACTTTTTTATGAATCCGGATTTTTTCCGGCTGCTGCGCAATACTCTTATGCTGGCGAGTCTGGACCTTTTGTTTGCCTTTCCCGCGCCTCTCATTTTGGCCTTGCTTTTGAATGAGGTGAGGAAGGCCGTGTATAAAAGGTGCATCCAAACTTTTATTTACGTGCCCCATTTTGTGTCATGGACAATTGTGGTCAGCATCACCTTTGTTTTCTTTACTGTCGATACAGGTGTGATCAACAAATTGATCATGGGCCTGACAGGTGAGCAGATATCCTTCTTATCGGATGCGGACTGGTTCCGGCCGATGATTGTGATGCAAAGCATCTGGAAGGAGACGGGCTGGGGCACGATTTTATTTCTGGCCGCGCTGGCGACAGTTGATCAGGAGCAGTATGAAGCCGCCATTATGGACGGAGCGGGCCGGTTCAGGAGAATGTGGCATATTACGCTGCCGGCGATCAGAAGCACCATTATCGTTCTGTTAATTTTAAGAATCGGCAGCTTTTTGAATCTCGGCTTTGAACAGGTATATTTGATGACGAACTCGCTCAACCGGAGCGTGGCTGACATTTTTGACACGTACGTGTACATGATGGGGATTACCCAAGGCGCGTACAGCTACAGCACGGCGGTCGGTTTGTTTAAATCGGTTGTCGGGATTATCTTGATTTTCGGCGCCAATTACATTGCGAAAAAGTTTGATCAGGAAGGATTGTTTTAGAGGAGGGAGAGGTATGGCTGACATTCACACTATGCACAACACAAAAGCCGGACGGGTGTTTGACGTCTGCAACTTTCTGTTTCTCGGCGGAGTCGGCGCGATTACCATTTTGCCGTTTTTGTATATTATCGCCGGTTCCTTTGCGACAGAAGCGGAACTCGCCCAGCGCAGCTTCTTTATTTTCCCGAAAACCTTTACACTTGATGCTTACAAGTATGTGTTTTCGACACCGACGTTCATCCGAAGCATGGGCGTCTCCATCTTCATCACCGTGGTCGGGACGGCTGTGCAGCTGTTTTTCACCTTTACGATGGCGTATCCGCTGGCGAAGCGGCATGTGAAGGGACGGAATCTGCTGTTGAATCTGGTCATTTTCTCTATGCTCTTTTCCGGCGGCATGATTCCGACATACCTTGTCGTGAAATCACTTGGCCTTTTGGATACGTATTGGGCATTGATTCTGCCGATGGCGATTAATCCGTTCAACCTGATTATTATCAAAAACTTCTTTCAGCAGCTGCCGCGCGAGCTGGAGGAATCGGCAAAAATTGACGGCTGTTCAGAAATCGGCGTTTTCTGGCGGATCGCCCTGCCGCTGTCAAAGCCAGTCATTGCGACTTTTGCGCTGTTTTATGCGGTCGGGATTTGGAATGATTTCTTCCACGCTCTCTTATATATCAATGACAGTGCAAAATGGCCGCTGCAAATGGTGCTTCGCCAAGTCACAATCTTATCGGATTTAACGGCGACCAATGGCGATACGATGCAAAATGCCGTCCCGCCGGAGCAGGGGATTAAACTCGCCGTCATTGTCATTGCGACACTTCCGATTTTGGCGGTCTACCCGTTCTTACAAAAACACTTTGCAAAAGGAATACTGATTGGTTCGGTGAAAGGTTGAGAAAGGGAGTGTTTCCTATCAGTACGTTAGATCAAATTAAAATCGCCTATATCGGCGGGGGATCCCAAGGCTGGGCCAGAAGCCTGATGAATGATCTGTCGATTGATGAGCGGATGTCAGGCACGGTGGCGCTTTATGATCTTGATTTTGAAGCGGCTCAGAAAAACGAAATGATCGGCAATCACAGCGGAGAAGGCAGATGGAGGTACGAAGCGGTTTCTACTTTGAAAAAGGCGTTATCGGGCGCGGATATCGTCATCATTTCTATTTTGCCGGGTTCATTGAATGATATGGAAGTCGATGTCCACTTGCCTGAGCGCTGCGGCATTTATCAATCCGTAGGTGATACTGTCGGGCCGGGCGGAATCATCAGAGGCTTGCGGGCTGTTCCGATGTTGGTGGAAATTGCCCGGGCAATAAGAGACTACGCACCTGAATCATGGGTCATCAATTATACAAACCCGATGTCTGTCTGTACAAAAGTGCTGTATAAAGTGTTTCCCGGCATCAAAGCGATTGGTTGCTGCCACGAGGTATTTGGCACGCAAAAGCTGCTGGCGGAAATGGTCAAAGAAAGGCTCGGAGTAGAGGTGCTGCGGCGTGAAGATATCCGCGTCAATGTCCTGGGCATTAACCATTTCACATGGATCACGGAAGCCTCTTACCGCCATATTGATCTGCTGCCTGTATTCCATGAATTCAGCGCGCATTATGGGGAATCAGGATATGAGCTGGAGGGGGAAAGCTGGAGGGACAGCGTCTTTCGTTCGGCGCACCGTGTGGCGTTTGATTTATTTGATACGTATGGCGCCATCCCCGCTGCGGGTGACAGGCATCTGGCGGAATTTCTTCCCGGCCCTTACCTCAAACAGCCTGAGTCATGGAAATTTCATCTCACACCTGTATCATTCAGAAAACAAGACAGAGAGGAGAAACGAAAAGAATCAGAACGATTAATCGTGCAAAAACGGGGCGCTGCCGGGAAGGCCTCGGGAGAAGAAGGGGTGAACATCATAGCGGCTCTTATCGGAGTGGGTGAACTTGTCACGAATGTAAATGCGCCGAATCAAGGCCAAGTTTCCAATCTTCCTTTACAAGCGATTGTCGAAACGAACGCCTTGATTACCCGCAACAGCGTCCAGCCGATTTTCTCTGGAGCGCTGCCGAAAGGTGTGGAAATGCTGGCGTCTAGGCACGTATCCAATCAGGAGGCAGTGGTGGAAGCCGGTTTGACAAAGAATCGCACGCTCGCTTTCCAGGCCTTTCTCAATGATCCGCTTGTCACGATTGACCGCAGTGATGCAGAACCGCTTTTTGATGACATGCTGGCAAAGCACCAAATGATGTGAAAAACGTCAGCCGGCGAACGGGCTGATTTTTTTATCGAAATCAGCAGTTTCGGTTTAGAAAAAGTTCAGTTGTCCATAATGGTAGTAGCTCTTAAGAAGTAGGTGCTATCAACTGTGGGAGATTATGTAAATGTAGCAATTGAATTAGTTTGCGGTCTCGGCATTTTATTTGTCATTTTGAAATTCCTTGGGAAAACCCAATTCTCTCAACTCACCCCGTTTGACTTTATTTCTGCCTTAGTTTTAGGAGAACTGGTCGGAAATGCCGTCTACGATCATGAAATCAAGATAAAAGAAATTATTTTTGCTTCACTCCTATGGGGCTTTCTTATCTTTTTAATTGAATTGATTACACAAAAACTAAAAGGAACCAGAAAGTTTCTGGAAGGCGAACCGAATATTGTGATTCATAAAGGAAAAGTGAAATACAAGATGCTGAAGAAAAACAAGCTCGATATTAATCAGCTGCAAAGCCTTCTAAGGCAACAAGGGTGTTTTTCGATTCAGGAAGTGGAATATGCGATTCTGGAAACAAACGGAATGATCAGTGTACTCCCGAAAGCCGATTTCGGTAAACCGACCAGAAAAGATATGAACCTTCCGATAAATGAAGTGTCTTTGCCGATTACGTTAATTCTTGATGGGGAGATTGTGTATGATAACCTGTCAGAAGCGGGTGTGGATGAACAATGGCTGAAGCAATCGCTGCAAAAGCAAGGCGTTGAAAAGGCTGAGGACGTCCTATACGCGGAGTGGCATGCCGACCAGCCGCTATATGTCACCACATATAGAGAAGGCAGTTCGTCATGACCGTAAAAAAGAGCTTGCAGCTCATGCAAGCTCTTTTCATTATTCATGAGTCCCTTGTTTAACAGCTCTTACATGATACATGCTCACTTCAGTGCTGATCAGGTAGTCAGGCTTTGGTTTGCCCTTGTTCGCTTTATGGCCGGCGATATGCGCATCGCTTTTTTCCCATTGCTTCCAGTAATCCTCAGATTCCCAGCGAATCATGACAACAACTTCCTCATCACCGCGGCGGACGTTTTTCTCAAGCACTGTTACATCAATTATGCCTTCTTGTTTTTCAATGATTCCTTCAGCACTGAAACGTTCGATTACTTTGTCTGCATGGCCTTCTTTTACCGTCATTTTTCTCAACTGAACAAACATCTGTCTCTCTCCAATCATTCTCATATATGAATAATTGTAAATGAAATTCATTCTCAATGTCAAAGAAAGAGCACGGCGGAATAAAGCTACCGTCATCGTTATTCTTTTAATAAAAATACATTGCCGTCTTCGTCCTTAAATTGAACGAAGGTGCCCCACTCCATTTGATTGGGCTCACCAAGAAATTCTATACCGTTTGCTTTCATTTTCTCGTATGTACCAAAGATGTCTTCACATTCAAACACGATGGAAGCTTTCATTTGTTCAGAGCCTTTCATCATGGCTTTCGGGTAAATGACTAAACGAGTCTGGGCTCCTTTTGGCGCAACCTCCAGCCAGCTTACGTCAGGTCCCATCGGGTGGTCCGCCGCAATATCAAAGCCAACCTTCTCCGCCCAAAATTGCTTCGCTTTTTGCTGGTCCTCAACATATACAGCAACAGTGCCAATTTGTTTGATCATAGGGAAACCTCCAATTTGAAAGATAATGATACTATAACCTATTCCTGGCCGAAGTAACATAAAAAATCAGCCGGCAAAACCGGCTGATTTTTCGATTAATACGAGCAGCTTACAACATCTATCAAATTTGTGTCTAAGGCGAAATAAATCCAGCGCCGCCGGTAAGAATCCCAATAAAAGCCGCCGACGGATCTTCTGCCAAGGATAATCGGGTAGAACCAGAATGAGCTGCCGTTGGTTAACCAAACATAGGTAAATCGGAAGAGGCATGGCTGAATGGCAACGGGCTCAACTAAATAAGTGCCTGCTTGAGCGCTCTGCGGCTTTTTCGGTTTCGCCGGTTTTTGTGAAGGCGGGGGACCCTGCGGCGCGCCGCCGCCGATGCCAGGAACGGAGCCGCCGCCGATACCTGGCACAGCGCCGCCGCCAATGCCAGACCATGGATAGCCATCTGGATAACGGTAATCATATTCAAAAACAGGCCATGGTTCATAAAAATGCCCGGCAAACATATAAGGATCAGTATAATACATGTGATAACGTCCTTTCTCATTGTAAACTGTACATCTGCAGTTTATGCATGCGGACTTAGATTGGTGCATTCGCCTATGGATAAAACTGGAATGCGCTCCGGAGGCAGAATCATATCATTTTTCTCTAGTCCCATTCACAATTCCGATTTATACTTTTATAATAAAAGAGCTTCTACTATGAAAAAGGAGACAGACCGTGAATATCGATCAATTATTATATCAATATATCATAGACAACACTGCGGATATTACTGAGAAATGGTTCAGTTTACGATGTCAGCTGAAAGGTGAGCTATATTCCGCCGACAATTTAAGTGAAGAAATGAAAAAGCAGTTAACCGAGCAGCATACGTTTACCAATATCACAATCGCAAGCGCGTTTTTGGAGGATCAAACTGAGTTTCAAAAAAATCTGGCAAAATGGGCGCTAACCGTTGCGAAAAACAGGGTAGAGCAAGATGTTCAGGTGCATGAGGTCGTAGAAGCCATCTCAAACTCCAGAATCTCATTCTGGGGCGCAGTCGTTTCTTTTATAAAAGAGAATCGGGATATCGTCACAAATCAGGATGCCGACCGATGGAACCGGATTGTGAATCAGTCGTTTGATAAGCTGATTATTGAGTTTTCTGAGCAGTATCAAAAATTTATGCTGCTGAGGCTCACGTCTCAGCAGGAACTGATTTCTGAGCTGGGTTGTCCGGTGATTTCCATTGCAGATGGAATCGGGATATTGCCGCTTATCGGCTCCATTGATACAAAACGGGCACAGGTCATTTTAGAAACAGTGCCGGTCAGCTGTATCGAGAGAAAAATCACAAGCCTTGTCGTTGATCTTTCGGGTGTTCCGATTGTGGATACCATGGTGGCGCAGCAGCTGTACAACCTGTCAAAAACACTTTTCTTACTAGGCGTAAAAGCTGTATTTTCAGGGATTCGCCCGGATGTGGCCCAGACATCGATTCAATTGGGGCTTGATTTCAGTGAATACGAAACGTATGGCACGCTGAAGCAGGCATTAGAAAACATGGGCGTCCGCTGTATTGTGGAGCAATTAGAAGAAAACAAATAGGAAGTTGTTCAGGCATATGATTGTCCGCCAACGGATGATCATATGCCTTTTGGCTTTCCCAACCAACCTCAGTTTTGGCACCGTGACAGTTCTTGATTTGCCAAAAGGTATTGAATAGAAAATCATCGTTTGTCGCTGAAAAGGAAAGAAGGGAGTCTTGGCGTAAAGGCGTTTGGTTTCTTTAAATTTTCCTTAAAACACATACATATTTCATCCAATTTTTATATAATAGACCTTTAAGATCATATTTTGGGAGGATTTTTGACATGCAAGCTACGGTTCACGAGAGTAAGCAATCGATCATGCAGCGTATTTTGACAGTCTTTGTTTTCACATTATTAATCGCGACTGTCGGTCTTTTTATCGGCCAATTTGTTCCTGCCGCTTTGATGCTGCCGCTTTCTATTCTTGAAGTGGGAATGATTATTCTGGCCTTCTGGATGCGCAGAAAAAAAGCGGTTGGGTATGCGTTTGTATATACATTCGCGTTTGTTTCCGGCATCACCTTATTTCCGATCGTCAGCCACTACGCTTCCATCGCCGGCGCCTATGTCGTGCTTGAAGCCTTTGGTTCTACATTTGTCATTTTTGCTGTTCTAGGCACAATCGGCGCGAAAATGAAGAAGGATTTATCCTTCCTGTCGTCATTTCTGCTAGTTGCCGTGCTCGCACTTGTAGCGGTCGGCATTTTCAACATTTTCAGTCCGTTAAACTCAGCGGCGATGATGGCGTATTCCGTGATCGGAACCATCGTCTTTTCCCTTTACATTTTGTATGATTTGAACCAAATCAAACACCGCCATATTACGGAAGACTTAATTCCGGTTATGGCATTATCGCTGTACCTTGACTTTATCAACTTGTTCATCAACCTGCTTCGTTTCTTCGGCATTTTGAGCAGCGATGATTAATCAGAGAGCGCCTGTCATTGATTGGCGCTTTTTGTATGTATGTGATCAGGTAACAGTTAAACCATGATTGAGTCTAGTCCTCGCTTAATTCTTCTTACACCCTTTTCGATTTCCTCAAGGCTCAGATGGCCGAAGCCAAGCAGCCATTTTGAATTATGGCTTTGAGATAATCTAGTATAATCATTTGCCGGATAGATATGAACCCGTTCCTTTTTTAATGCCTGCTGAAACTTGTCACTCGGATGATCATACTGAAAGTCGACCGCTAAATGAAGACCTGTGCTTTCACCCATAATGCAAATGGATGAAAATTCTTCCTTCAGCAGTTTTGTTAACAGATTATTTTTTTGCTTATATATCTTATTGGCTTTTCTGATCTGACGGTCAAGGTGGCCCTGTGAAATAAATTCAGCAAGTGCTTTCTGCTCGAAAAGGGAGGAATGCAGGTCGTTGTACCACTTTTCTTTTCTGCATTGTTCAATCAGTTCATCGGGCAAAATCAAATAGCCGATACGAAGAGCGGGCGACAATGTTTTACTGAATGTGCCAATATAAATCACACGGTCAGGATCAAGCTCATAGAGCGAACTGATAACGGGGCTAGTATAGCGAAATTCACTGTCATAATCATCTTCTACAATATAAGTGTTATGGTGCCTCGCGTATTGAATTAATTCAATTCTTCTTTGAATCGGCAGTGTTCCGCCGAGTGGAAATTGGTGGGATGGCGTCACATAGATCAGCTTTGGGGCTTCTTTGAATTTAAGATGTTTGGTGACTGCACCCAGCTGGTCTACTTCAAGAGAGTGCATTGAGCAGTTCTTTTGGTTGAATATTCGGTAAATATCAATTGAACAAGGATCTTCTAAGCAAATTGAATCACCAGGATGAACCAAGGCATGAGACAAAATAGAAAGTCCTTGTGCGGCCCCATTTGTAATGATGATGTTTTCACTGGAGCAGCAAATTCCTCGTTTTAAATAGAGATAATCAGCTAAAGCCTTTCTCAAATCATACAGTCCCTCAGGTTTGCCATACCCGAATAACTGCTTTGGGCTATTTTTCATCGTTTCACTGTACACCCTTTGCCATTGAATTCTCGGAAATAAATGCAGGTCGGGCATTCCCGTTTTGAAATCTACAATATCCCCGGTATCAGTATGACAGCGATTAGTGAGAATAGCAGGTTTTTGGTCTTCTATATTCTTACGTTTTGCACAATCTAATAAAACACCTTTGGATATAAAGCTCCCGGCCCCTTGCCTACTTTCAATGTATCCTTCGGCATATAGCAATTCATAGGCCGAAATGACAACATTTCTGGATATCTTTAACTCTTTGGAAAGTTCCCTTGTTGAAGGGATTTTCCATCCATCCTTTAGCCGGCCCGATAAAATTTCTTGTCTGATTTGGATGTAAATCTGTCTTGTAAGCGGTACTTTTGAGCTTTTATTTACCTTAATCCAAAGCATAGTGCGCACTCCTTCATTGTATAAAATACTTTTTTAGATAAATTATCAGAAAGAAATTTTATCCATTTTATAACGATTTTCGATATAAAATGGTACTGCTGTTTTTTTTGGTAATGGACCTATAATTGTAAATACTACCATGATATATTAATTACGCAAGTGAGAGATTGTTTAACAATATAAGGAAAAAGGAGTGTTGGAGTGACAGCGTTTAATCGTTATATTAAGAAAATAATAAATGGGAAACACCTCAACAGAGAAGAAGCCTATCAATGTATGAAACATATATTGGAAGATGGTTACAATGCAGTGCAAACAGGAGCGCTGCTCACCTCGCTTACGATCAAAGGGGAAACAAAAGACGAGCTGATTGGTTTTGTCCGTGCGATACGGGACAAAATGATACCCTTTGAAAGGACTAAAGAAGTGCTTGATACATGCGGAACAGGCGGTGATGGTAGCAATTCGTTTAATGCATCAACGACAGCCTCCCTGATTTCTTCTTCTGCAGGCATACCCGTAGCCAAAAACGGAAACAGGTCTTCTACCAGCAAATGCGGAAGTGCTGATTTATTAGAAGCGTTAGGGCTTAACATAGGATTGCCCGCAATACAATCACAGCAACTGTTAGAATCAACTGATTTTACCTTTTTATTTTCTCAATTCTTTCATCCGAAACTTAAAAAACTGGCGTCTATCAGAAGAAATCTGACTTTTCGGACTTGTTTTAATTTAATTGGACCTTTGTGCAGTCCAGCAATGCCTGAAAGACAGCTGTTAGGTGTGCCCGATCCAAAGCTGATCCCATTTTTCGCCGAGTTATTACTGGAATTAGGGGTGGAAAGAGCTTTAATTGTCAGTAGTATGGATGGGTTAGATGAAATCAGTGTATCAGCCCCTACCTCTATTTGTGAGATAGATCACAAAGAGACGAAAGAATATATCATTCATCCAGAACATTTTAATGTGTACTGGCGCAATGCCGAAGAGGTCAGATGTGACAGTTTAGAAGATAGCGTCAAGGCTTTTTACAGCGTGTTAGATTGTCAGCAATCGGCTATTAATGATTTTTGCATTATGAATGCCGGAGCCGCTCTATATCTTGGAAGGAAAGCTGACAGTATAAAACAAGGTACTGAGCTGGCACGAGAGCTGCTAATCTCAGGAAAAGTTAAAGAACATTTTTTTCATATTAAAAATGAAAGTCAGCGTTTGACAGAAGGAGAGCAGCTACATGAACATGTTAGACCAAATTATTGAATACAAGTATTCTGAAGTGATAGAAAAGAAAAAATGCAAGCCTGAGTCGGACTTAATAGATATGATTCAGACTGCCAGGAAAACAAGAGACTTTTATAAAGCGATCCAAAAACCGAATATGTCTCTTATCGCTGAAGTGAAGAAGAAATCTCCTTCAAAAGGCTTGATTCGGAAGGACTTTGATCCGCTCAAACTAGCCAGGATATATGATAAAAGCGGAGCAAGCGCAATCTCAGTACTCATCGATGAAAAGTTTTTTGGAGGCAGTGTGGAGTATTTGAGAAAAGTCGCTAACGACCCAGATATTACAATACCAGTTATGTATAAGGAATTTATTGTTGACCCCTATCAAATCTATGAAGCGAGAGCAAACGGAGCAGACGCTGTTTTAATCATTGTCAGAGCGATAGATCAAACACTATTATCGGAGCTTATTCAATTGGCTTATGACTTAGATATGGATGTACTTACCGAGACGTTTACACCCGAAGAAGTCACAAAGTCCATTGAAGCAGGCGCAAAAATTATCGGGGTAAATAACCGTGATCTGCAAACCTTTGAAGTGGATCTGGAGAAATCAAAAGTAATGAAAAAACGAATTCCTGATGAGTATCTTGCTGTTAGTGAAAGCGGTATCTTAACAAGGCAGGATATACTGGCAGCACAGGAATTGGGATTTGATGGGATGCTCGTCGGAGAAACCATTTTAAGGGCTGATAGTGTAGAAGAGAAAGTGAAGGAGTTAACAAAATTTTGAGCTAGGGGGAGACGAATGTGAATGGTTTATTCGGTGAATATGGCGGAGCATACGTAGCTGAAACACTTGTCAGCAATTTAAATGAATTTGACAGAAGTTTTGAAAGGCTGATGGCTGACAGTACGTTTATTGACGAGTATCATACGCTGCTAAGAGAGTTTGTGGGAAGACCCACTCCACTTACATATTTAAAGCAGCTCAGTACAGCATCCAAAGAAGGGCCTGCCATTTACCTGAAAAGAGAAGATTTGACTCATACGGGAGCTCACAAAATTAATAATGCACTCGGACAGGCGCTTATGGCCAAAAAATTAGGAAAAGAGAGAATTGTTGCCGAAACAGGTGCAGGTCAGCACGGTGTGGCTGTTGCAACAGTTTGTGGTTTTCTCAATCTTAATTGCGTTATTTATATGGGGGCGTATGATGCGGAAAGACAGCGTATGAATGTTCAGCGGATGAAGCTTTTAGGAGCTGATGTAAAACTTGTCCATCAGGGGACAAAAACGTTAAAAGACGCAATTAATGAAGCGATTCGCGATTGGGTTTCTTACGCCGATACGACTCATTATTTGTTAGGTTCAGCGGTAGGGCCACATCCTTTTCCGTCCATCGTCCGCCAATTTCAATCGATCATTGGAAAGGAAGCGAAAGAACAGATGATACAGGCGATCGGGGGGCTTCCGGATTATGTCATTGCCTGTGTCGGTGGAGGAAGCAATGCAATCGGCATGTTCAGCGCTTTTCTTGAGGAATCCGATGTGAAACTGATTGGCGTTCAGGCAGGCGGAGCGGGTCTTGAGAGCGGACATCATGCATCGCCATTGCTGGTCGGACAAAGCGGAATTGTTCAAGGAATGAAAACGTATGTCCTGCAGGATGATGATGGACAAATTCTTGAAACTAAAAGCATAGCACCCGGTCTCGATTATCCTGGAGCGGGTCCGGAGCACAGCTATTTAAAAGATTTGGGAAGAGTGGAATACACGTCTGTAAATGATCAGCAGGCATTAGATGCATTTCAGTTATTATCCAGAAAAGAAGGAATTATACCTGCACTTGAGTCTTCTCATGCTGTAGCCAAGGCAGTGGAACTTGCTAACCAATTAACGGGGGACAAAACCATTTTGGTGAATCTTTCGGGGCGAGGCGATAAAGACTTGGATCAGGCGCTTTCAGCTATCGAAACAAGGCAAAAAGAGGGGGCTTCCTTATGAAACAGCACACAGTTGAAGCGATGTTTAAAGATTTGGAGAGAAAAGGGCAAAAAGCGCTGATTCCATATATTCCGGTTGGATACCCTCGTTTAGATGAAACCATAGATTACATTGAATGCATCAGTAAGGCTGGAGCCGATATGATTGAATTGGGTGTTCCATTTTCTGATCCGCTTGCGGACGGGCCTGTCATCCAGGAAGCAGCGCAGATAGCACTCCAGCAGGGGGTTACTCTTCGAAAATGTTTGGAAACTGTAAAAGCTATTCGGGCAAGCGGAAATACAATACCTATTGCGTTGATGGGCTACTGTAATTCATTCTCTGCTTATCAATTTGAAACGTTTGCCGCAGACGCTGAAGAAGCAGGAGTGAACGCCTTGATCATTCCTGATTTACCGCCGGAAATGTCCGAAAATTGGGTTAATTGCGCAAGGAAGCATCATATTGACATCATTTTCTTCATTGCTCCGACAACAAAGGAAGAACGGATCGAGGTTATTTCTAAAGCCGGATCAGGTTTTGTCTATTGTATTTCCGATCTTGGCGTAACAGGTGAAAGAGATACGGTACCAGTCGATTTACCAGAGTTTATAAATCATCTCAGGGGAAAAATAAAGCTTCCTTTAGCAATTGGTTTTGGCATATCCACACCAGACCATGTCAGAGAAGTCAGTTCATTTGCTGATGGTGCCATTGTAGGGAGCGCGCTGATCAGGCTGATAAAAGAAACACCCAGGGATGAGCGGCTTCAAGCTTTATCCGTATTTATATCTAATTTAAAAGATAGTACAAAATCAGTCCATTTGAATAGATGAGGTGAGAATGTTGAGTGTAGTCAAAATCTGCGGCATCAAAACGATGCTAGAAGCAGAAGAAGCTGTTGCGGCTGGAGCACAGGCTGTTGGGTTCGTTTTCTCTGAGGAAAGTAAACGATACGTTACGCCTCACCAAGCGCGGGAGATCATTCTGAAGCTGCCCCCTTTTGTATCCGCTGTTGGCGTTTTTGTAAATGAAAATCTAACGAAAGTAAATGAAATTGTTGCCAGCTGTAGATTGACATTTGCCCAGCTGCACGGTGAAGAGCCGCCGGAATATTGTGAACGGGTGATTTGTCCCGTGATTAAAACCATTAAAGTAAGGTGTGAACAGGATTTACACGCATTCAGCTGTTATAAAGCGCATTCATTTTTGCTGGATAGCTACGTGAAAGGAAGTCAGGGAGGGACAGGACAAACTTTCAATTGGGAGCTGGCCAAAGACGTTTCCAGCAGGCAACGTGTGATACTGGCCGGAGGGCTGACGCCGAACAATATAACGGAGGCGCTGGAAACGGTTAAACCTCAAGGAATTGATGTAAGCAGCGGTGTCGAAACCGGCGGCAAAAAAGATTTTTATAAAATGAGAGAACTGATCCGGCAATGCAGGCACTACCAAAACGTGAGGTTAGGAGAGAATGCGTCATGCTGCAGCCAATAATCATTGGATTTGGAAGATCGGGAAGAGATCTGCATTTGCGATGTTTACGGAAGGCTGCGGCATCAGAGGAAGCTGAAGACTTGATTCATCAACAGGTCATCGTGATCGATCCGTATATTAAAAACAATTCCTCCGAAGATGTGGCGTTTTGCGGGAGTCTTCAAGAGGCTGCTGTACTTCGGCCATCAATCTGTCAGGATGCTGTTCTGCATATTTGCACTCCACCATCGGCACATATCTCTGTTATTAAGGAAGCTGCTTCGGTTGGGTTTAGACATATGATTGTGGAAAAGCCGCTTACGGATGATGTTGGTGAGATTAATGAGCTGATCAAATCAGTAGAGGAACATCAGCTTGATGTTATCGTTGTCGCGAATTGGCTGTCCAGCCGATTAACCGCTAAAATTCAAACATTTTTAGAACAAAAAACGTTTGGGAAGCTGCAAGCTGTCTATCTGCAGCAGGATAAGCCGAGATTTTGCCGTACACTTGAAAACTCATCACATGGCGATGCATTTGATATTGAGGCACCGCATCAAATGGCGCTCGCGTGCTTTTTACAAGGAGCCGATGCTGAAGTCATCGCTTCGGAGACAAAAGATATGGTGATCGGCCAGCAGCGGTATATGCGCCTTGGCGGAGCGGAAGCTGTTCTTAAGCATGCGAACGGAACCCGTACATATATTGCATCGAATTTAACATCATTCATTAAACAAAGAACCGTTAAAATTCAATTCGAGCAATATACAATTATTGGTCATTTCCCGCCTGATGGAAGCGACAGCTATTCAAACATGTCTATATATAACAGTGCTAACGAAATGATTCATTCAGAATTAATTTACGATGACCCTTTAAGTTTATGTTTTATTGAATACTATCAATATTTCCACGGTATCTCTCAAGTAAAACCAGTTAGTGATATTTATTTTAATCAAAAGGTCATTCAATTACTTGAAGAAGCCAAAGCCAAAAGTGATGCAAAATTACATACAAAAGGAGCAGTCATATGACAGTAAAGAAAGACATGAGGGTTCCATTTTTCTCCGGCAAAATTTCTTTCCACAAACGATGGAGCCAAATCTCAGAGAGACTGGATGAAGTCATTTCAGAAGGTAAATTTATTGACGGAGGTGCTGTCCGCTCTTTTGAAGCAGCTATACAGAATTATACAGGCGCAAAACATGCCATAGCAGTGAACAACGCAACAGACGCACTGCAAATCATTTTGAAGGCGGCGGGCATTCAGCATGGAGATGAGGTGATCGTACCTTGCTACTCCTTTTTTGCCTCAGCTTCGAGTATTGCGAATGTAGGCGCCATTCCAGTGTTTACAGACATTGAGCCTGAAACGTACAACATTTGCCCTGAACAAATTGAAGAAAAAATCACCCCAAACACAAAAGCAATTATGGTTGTTCATCTTTTTACACAAATGGCTGATATCAAAAAGCTGAAAGAAATTGCAGAAAAACACAATCTGATTCTGCTGGAAGATAGTGCCGAGGCGATTGGTATGAAAGCTGAAGGTCTCCATGCCGGCCTTCACGGTCTGGCGGGTGTCCTATCCTTTTTTCCAACAAAAACGCTGGGAGGAATTGGCGACGGGGGCATGATTCTAACCAATGATGATGAGTTCGCTAAAACCTGTCGTTTACTTAGGCATCACGGCAAACAGGGGACAGAGTATTATCATGACATCATCGGTTATAACAGTAGAATGGATGATATTCAAGCAGCGGTCTTAGAGGAGAAATTAAGACATTTGCACGAAGATATTGTCCGCAGAAAAAAATTGGCAGAAAGATATGATGAAAGACTGAAAGAGCTTCATCCCGTAGTAACGACGCCAACAGTTGTGGAGAAACCATATCGTGCTGTCCATGTATATTATGTGTATTTAATAGAAGCTGATAACAGAAGTGAACTTGCAGCTTATTTGCAAAAAAGAGGAATAGAAACAGAAGCTTATTATCCATATCCGCTTCATGTGCAGCCATGCTTTCAGCATCTCAATTATAAATATGGAGACTTCCCGCATGCTGAGAGAGCATCAACTCGTGCGTTAGGCCTACCGTTATACCCAGACTTAACCGAAGATGAGCTTGATTATGTGTGTGATGTTATAACAGACTTTTACGAGGGTGGAGGCAACTTATGATACAGCCATATCAAAACTATCAATTGAGATATAAAAATGAGAAAGAAAGAATAAAATCTATCGTTTACGAAGCGGGAATGTCAGATCAGTTTATTTTAAAGGAAAAGGTCGCTCGTCTTGAAGAAAAAATAAAAGAATATACAGGTGCTCCTTACGCAACGGCAGTATCGAACGGCACTTCTGCCTTGATCATCATATTGAAAGCACTTGGTGTCAAACCCGGTGTGGACGTCCTGACGCCGGCATTCTCCTTTATTGCGACAGCGAGCTGTATTTCTCTTCTCGGTGGAAACCCGATATTTGTCGATATCGATAAGAAAACAGGAATGATTGATCCTGATGATGTTAAGCGGAAAATAACACCTTCGTCCCGCGTCATCATTGCTGCACATTTATTCTCTGTCATGGCTAATATGCATAGATTGAGAGATATTGCAGATGAGCATGGACTGTTTTTGGTCGAAGATAGTGCCGTCGCGCTCGGGGGAACTATAGATGGCGTATCAGCTGGACTATTGGGTGACATCGGCCTGTACTCGTTTTTCCCTGCAAAACCGATCGGGGGGATTGGTGACGGGGGCATGATTGTCACCAAAGATGATGAATTAGCAGCAAGATGCAAA
The DNA here is from genome assembly GCF_036765095.1 of Bacillus sp. 0209A. Classification (NCBI taxonomy): domain Bacteria; kingdom Bacillati; phylum Bacillota; class Bacilli; order Caryophanales; family Bacillaceae; genus Bacillus; species Bacillus sp. 0209A. Next base: position 158,154 of record NZ_JBAIZV010000004.1, on the reverse strand, counting down.
ATGCTGAGAAACCATGGTCAAGAAGCAGGCAAACGGTTTTATCACACTTTAATAGGCTATAACTATCGAATGGATGAACTAGTGGCCGACTTCATTACACAGCGGCTGGAACAGTTGGAGCAAATCATAGAAACACGAGGTGAACTTGCGGAACTGTATCATAAAGAGCTGGCATCTTCCGCAACTTATGTATCCTTGCCTCCAAAAACGGAGTATCAGCGAGTGTACTACACATACCTTGTACAAGCTGAATACCGTGATGAGCTTCAGTCATTTTTAGAAGAGAAAGGGATTGAGACTGTTGTTTTTTATCCTCTTGCCATTCATGAGCAAAAAGCTTATCAGCATTTGGGGCATCAGCAAGGAGATTTCCCAAATGCGGAGCAATTCGCGAGTAAGAGCTTAGCGTTTCCTTTGTATCCTGAGATGAGACATGCCGACGTGCGCCAGATCACAGAAAGGGTGAATGAATTTTATGCGGCTAAACAACATTAGTCTTAGCGGGATAGCGGATGAAGCTGCCCAAACGCTTGATATGCAGATTAAAGCTCATCAAATGCTGGGGTGGCAGAGCATTGAGCTCCGGTCTATTCAAGGTTTATCTATTGATGAACTTGACGAGGATGCCTTCAATGATGTGATTTCTTTGATCCAGTCGCATGAAATGAAAGTAACTGCTATTTCTTCAAAAGTGGGAAATTGGGAAAGACCAATTACATTCGATAAGGAAACTGAAACAGAAGAACTAAAAAGAATAGCTGAACGCATGCACCGTCTGAAAACACGTTACGTTCGGATTATGTCTTATCCCAATGACGGATTAGAGCCGCAGGAATGGAAGGAAAAAGTCATCGCTCGCGTCCAAGAGCTGACAACATTAGCGGAGCAGGAAGACATTATTTTGCTGCATGAGAACTGTGCCGGCTGGGGCGGACAAAGTGCAGCGCATACAATTGAATTAATCACATCCATAAACAGTAAAGCATTAAGGGTTTTGTTTGATATCGGAAACGGAATCACTTACGGCTATGACAGTTTATCCTTTTTAAAGGCTGTTGATCCTTATGTGGAGTACGTTCATTTGAAAGACAGCTTGAATGATGGTCAGAACATTCATTTTACCTTCCCAGGAGCCGGTGAATCGAAAGTGGCGGAGTGTTTGGCTTATTTAGCAGATCGGGGTTATAAAGGCGTCATATCGATTGAACCGCATATTCATCTGATTCCTCATCTTGGTGAATCTCCCGGTAATCAGAACGATCTCTTTGCTTCATATATTAGTTATGGAAGGGAAACGGAGCAATTGGTCAGGTCGATCATGAAAACAGGAGTAAACAATGGCTGATTTATTTACTGAATATTATGTCGATTTATTGACGGATTTGCTGAATATCAACACGATAACTCCGATGGAAACAGGAGTTGCCGGACACCATGAATACGCGTTGAAACGTTATGCAGAAGCTGCTTCACACCTAGGGTTTAAACAGGTTTATTTTGCTTCTCCGATGGAAAATTATATTCTCAGACCTGAAATACCGGGGGCTGTAAAAGAGATGTATGCAAAAATGGGCGATGCTTTTTTAAGCTCGCAGCCCAATCTGGTTATGGAGCTGGGTGATTCACAGGAACGAGAAGCAACCATTATGTTCAACTTTCATATCGATACAGTTGAAGGATACGAAATGGCAAGCTATCGAAATGAGAGTTTTTTTGGTCGGGGAGCCGTTGACATGAAGGGACCGGCAACTGCGCTGTTGGCGGGGCTGCAAGCAGCTCTTGAGAAAGAGCCCTCGCTTACCGGAAATATGAAGGTGCTCATACAGGCTGTCTCTGGAGAAGAGGGAGGCGCAATGGGAGTGTATGGGACAAAGCTTCTTTGTGAAAGAGGATACGTTGGCGCTCTGAATGTATTTATAGAACCGACGGAACGTTTATTTTTCGATCATTCCACAACGTCAATGACTGTACAAATCACTGTTGATGGAAACGATTCAACCGACGATGCCCCTGCTGCAGGTCATAATGCCACCTTGGTTTTAGGATTCCTCGCTCAGTTTATGGCGAAGGCGCTATCAAAGCGCTTAAACGATACGGATGCAAAAATGTGCCTTTCCGGTTTGCATACAGGCCGCATGCACAACAAGGTGTATGGATCAGGGGTTCTTAAGTGGAATTTCGCCTACTCTTCAATGGAGCAGCACAATGTAATTGAGAAGCTTGTAGAAGATAGCTATTCCGAAGCGATGAAAGCCTTTGTTTTTCAATTTGCCGATGTTCCTGATGCTGCAAAAACTGTAAGAGAAATAGACAGTATATGTACCTTAACGTGGGTGAAGAAGGAACTCCCAGTATTAAATAATAAGAATAAAGCAAAAAGAGCTTTACTCGAGGAATCTGGCTTGAAGCTGCTTCCCCGTCATATGCAATCAAAAGCGTTTACCTGTGATGCGATGTGGGCGCAAGGTGACGGAATGTATACGGTTGTATATGGACCAGGCAGCCTGGAAATCAATAATGCACACGGAAAAAATGAATATATCGAAAAGGCTGAATTGGAGAAGTTCAGCATGGACATCAAAAAGCTGATTTTACATGTTAATGAGAAAACAAAGAAACGGGTGCTCAAATGAACTTTTACACATTTAAAGAAGATCAGTTATCTGAGTTTGTCAAAAATACTTTTATTCATCACGGTTTGCGGGACGATCATGCTGAAACTGCTGCCGCTGTGCTGGCATACGCCGATTTAAACGGATTCTCAACACATGGAATCGCCAACTTGGAAAAAATCTACTTAACGAAAATTCAAAACGGCGATATGAATCCAAAAGCCGAAGTGCGGCATGTCATCGACCATCAGGCGATTTCGGTTTTAGATGCTCAGCACGGCATTGGGCTCGTCGTTGGTGATACGGCGATGAAAATTGCAATTGAAAAAGCGAAAACGTTCGGTGTCGGGATGGTAACCGTCAGAAACAGCTCTCACTTCGGGAGTGCAGGCTATTACAGCCATAAAACATTACAAGAAAATATGCTTGGTTTTTCCATGACCAATTTAGGTTCACAAGGAGTGGCACCGCCGATGGGGGGGACGGTAAATATGCTTGGTACAAACCCTATCAGTGTAAGCGCACCTTCACAAGAACTGCCGCCCTTCTTATTAGATATGAGTACGACTGTTGCAGCTACCGGGAAAATAAAAGAAGCCGCGAGACAGGGGCGGTCTATTCCTGAGGGATGGCTGGTCAACAAGGAAGGCCAAACGACAACAAATCCGCATGACTACATTAATGGACAAGGGTTTATCCAGTACCTTGGCGGAAGACCGGAAATGGGAGGAAATAAGGGATACGGCTTGGCGCTGTTAGTAGATATTCTATGCGGACTGCTTTCAGGGGCGGACATCGGCCCCCATTCCGGTGTATTGTCGAATAAAGGGTCTGGGGAGAATGACTATAATGTCGGCCATTTCTTTATGGCCATCAATATTGATGCATTCGTTCCAGTCTCACAATTCAAACACCGTATGGAACAAATGCTAAGTACGCTAATGGCTTGTCCAACAACACAAACAGCCGAACAAGTCATTTATCCAGGTTATCTTGAAGGGGTGAAGAAGAAGGAGAACATTACGGTAGATGAAGTGGTATTCAGTTCTTTATCCAACTTAGCGAAACAGACGGGAATTAGCATACCTAAATATACACAGGATTCAAAAGTCTATTCTTAATCAATTGGGGGATAACATTATGAAAATTGGAATCATTGGGTTGGGCGTCATCTCAAAATATTATGTAGAGGCCATTAAACAGCTAGACTCATTTACACTGACAGCGGTATGCGATATACAAAAAGAAAAAATGAGTCCCTTCCTTGAGGCGAAGCACTACACAGATTATCGGACGTTTTTAGAAAAGGCCGATATTGATGCTGTTGTCATTAATGTTCCGAATCATATGCACTATGACATTTGCCGCTATGCATTGGAGTGCGGTCATCATATTTGCTGCGAAAAACCGCTGACAATTGAACTGAAGGATGCTGACCGCCTGGCTGAACGTTCTCAACAAGTACAGAAGACACTATTTACAGCATTTCACAGAAGGTACAATATTAATTTTCTGAATGAAATGAAAAAAATAGACCTAACACAAATCAAAAGCGTAAAAGCCCGTTACTTAGAAGATATTAAAGAACACGCCGGAAATGACAGCTGGTATCTCGAACCGGACCAGTGTGGAGGCGGATGTGTTGCTGATAACGGACCGAATGTATTTGATACGCTATCTTATTTCTTGGGCAAGCTTGATGTAACAGGCGTACAAATATGGAACAATGCGAATGACATTGATGTACAAGCTGTTATTCATTTGAAAAATGGTGACGGCGTAGAGGCACAAGTGGAGCTTGATTGGGAATTTCCTCATGGAGAAAGAAAAGATGTTGATATTACGCTGCTAGACGGTACCACGATTCATATTGATATGCTGAAGGATTTTGAAGCGTTTAAATCCTCGCTCTATCATGAGTACGAAGAAATTTTAAAAGATTTCAAAGCCAGCATCGCTGCAGGAAATTGCTTCGGAGAAAGCGGTCAGGATGCTGTCCGTCTTGTACAAGAAGCGTATAGCTTTGGAAGAGTAACCTTATAAGGGAGCTAAACAATGAAAAATGCAGCTATAAAGCGGATGGTAACAGGACGGTTTGTGAAACTTTTATTTCATAAACAGGATAAACGAAACATGGTTTTAGAAAACTTTCAAACTAGATGTATCAGAGAAAAAGAGATTCATGAAATTGTGACAACTGATCAGGAAGCATATGAACCCGGACAGCAAATAGGAAGGGTCGGTTTCTTGGGATTTGTTGAGATGGACATAGGCGGGGTTATACAGAAGGGTGATCGTGTGTATATCAATGAAACGTATCTTGGCGTTGTTGCCGGATTTGATGCCTGCCATTTTCCGAATCACTATAACATTATCATTCAGACGGATCTTCTGCTGTCAGCAACTGATATTGATCTGTCTGTAGAAGAAGAAATCCGTTTTGTGAGTCCGGGAGATCGAACAATATGAATAAGGAGTCAGTATTCCAGATTCATATAACAGAAGATGTACGTAACGCTTTTCCGCATCTTATTATTTTTGCTGCTGACATTCAGGTAGGCAATCTCAAAAGTGAGACGGAAGAAGTTATGAAATTGCTTTGGGAGAAAGAGCATGCACAGTGGCGGGGGAAGACAAAGCAGGATGTAAAACAAACGGATGTAATCAAAGCATACAATGCTTTTTTTGAATCAATCGGACTCCAGACGAAAAAGACACCTCCGTCCGTTCAAAATATGATTCAACGCTTTTTATTGAAAGATCAATTAATCAAATATCCGAAAATTAATCCTATTGTCGATGCTTTGAACGTGGCTGCAGTGCAAAGCTTGATTCCTTTGGGAGCGTTTGACTTGGATAAGATTAATGGTGAGGTGAGACTGGATGTCAGCTCTGCCGGTGAATCGTTTTTACCGGTGAATTCTGACCATGAAATTCGCCTGTCAACAGGCGGTCTTGTCATAAGGGATGACAGCAGAATTTTATCCCAATTTTGCTATAGAGACAGTGATTATCAAAAAATAACGGATCAATCTGCTAGAATTCGCATTATGGGGTGCCGAGTAGAAGGCATTCGTGACATAGATGTGATTAAGGCTGTTAACGAGACAGTCCATATTTTAACGACTTTATATGAAGATTGTGCAATGATTTAACTCATTTATTCTAGGAGGGCTGCGAGATGGAAATTTTGGAAAGAATCAAGCGCAAGCAAGCGTCGATCGGCATTGCTGGCCTTGGATATGTAGGGCTTCCGCTAGCTGCTGCTTACGCTGAAAACGGATTTTCTGTCATGGGGATTGACAGTGATCCGGAAAAAGTGAAACTGATCAATCAGGGAATCAATTATATAGATGGTATTGATCTTGAAAAGGTCGTAGCAGACGGCCGGTTAAAAGCTGCGGATCACTATGAAGAGATTCACAAGCTTGATGTAATGATCATATGCGTCCCGACTCCGCTTGATCAAAATCAGCAGCCTGACATTTCATATATTGTCAATGTAATGAACCATGTCAAAAAACGATTGAAAAAAGGCAGCCTCATTATATTAGAATCCACAACCTATCCGGGAACAACTGAAGACATTATTCAGCAAGCCGTAACTGAAGAAGGATTCATCGTTGGAGAGGATATCTACATTTGCTTCTCGCCTGAAAGAATTGACCCAGGTAACCGAAATTTTACAATCAAAAATACAACAAAGGTAATCGGAGGAATTACGCCTAAATGTTTGGAACGGGGACAATTACTGTACAGCCACATTATTGATACCGTGTTTCCGGTTTCTTCCCCGCGGGTTGCCGAAATGTCAAAGCTGCTGGAAAACACATTCCGAAGCATTAATATCGCTTTTATCAATGAAATGGCGCTGATGTGCGAGAAGCTAGAAGTGAATATATGGGAGGTTATAAAGGCGGCTTCTACAAAGCCATTCGGGTTTATGCCGTTTTATCCCGGCCCGGGGATCGGAGGGCATTGTATTCCGCTTGATCCGATGTATCTGTCCTGGAAAGCCAGAGGAGAAAATTTTTTCAGCCGTTTTATTGAAACAGCGCAGGAAATCAATAAACAAATGCCTCAGCACATTGTTGGCAAAATCAGTGAAATCTTGAACGAAGCGAAAAAATGCCTGAATGGCGCATCTATTTTGCTGCTGGGGATGGCATATAAGCCGAATGTAAGTGATTGCAGAGAATCACCGAGTCTTGATGTATATGAGTTGTTAACAGAAATGGGTGCAAAGGTCAGTGTGAATGAACCGTTTTGTGAGAATATTTTTGACCGGAATGGAGCTAAAATGGATAACAGACCGCTTCATTACAGCCAATTTGCTGAATATGACTGTGTAGTGCTATTAACACCACATTCTCTGTACGATCCGGATCTGCTGACATCTTCAGCAAAGGCCCTTCTTGATACAAGAAACTTGACTGATGGAATTCATCAAGACCATGTTTATGTTATCGGCAGCCCGGTAAAGAAAAGAAAGCGGAAGCAGCTTCTCCCAAATTAAAAAGCAAAGTTTCGACTTTAAGATGAGATGAATCACAAGGAACTGGCTTTCAAATGGATCTATTATTTTCTTGTGGAATGGACCTGTAACAAACCAATTTTACATGCTATGTTTAACAAAAATGTTAGGTGATGTATGATGAAAAATCAATTAAGCGCATATATTTCCCTGGGAACGGCCATGGCAATCGTCGGCAGCTCTGTCGTCGTCGGCAAGCTGATGGTCGAGCGCATTCCGGTCTTTCTATCCTCGGGACTGCGTTTTTTGCTGGCTGCTATTGTATTGCTGACGCTGCTGTTTTGCATTGAAAAAGGGTTCCCGGCTTTGACGAAAAAAGATGTGCTTGTATTGCTGGTGCAATCATTCACAGGCGTGTTTTTGTTCAGTATTTGCCTGCTGTATGGGGTTCAATATACGACTGGAACGGAAAGCGGCATTTTGACAAGCACAACACCGATGGTAATCGGTATTTTATCCTTTTTCCTGCTGAGAGAAAAAATAGAGAAAAAGACGTTGATCGGCATTTTGCTTGCGGTTTGCGGCGTGATGGCGATTAATCTGTTTGGAACAGGGAGCCAAGACGGGACGCCGCACGCCTTATTTGGCAACATGCTGATCATTGCTGCAGTCATAGGCGAAGCGTTGTTTACATTGATGGCCAAGCTGCTGTCTCCGCATATTTCGGCATTGGCGATTTCAACCTTCGTATCGCTCTTCGGCTTCCTGTTTTTTCTCCCGTTTGCTTTGGTTGAGGCCTCTTCATTTGATTTCAGTGTTCCGTCAGTTTTGGAGTGGTCGTATGTGCTGTATTACGCGCTTTTTGTCACCGTTTTGGCGTTTTACTTATGGTATAGCGGAGTGACGAAGGTGACGGCGGGGGTATCGGGCATTTTCACATCCGTTCTTCCAGTCTCCGCTGTCATTTTGTCAGGTGTGATATTGAAGGAGCCGTTTGAGCTAGTGCATCTGATCGGCATTGTATGCGTCATCAGCGGCATATTTGTTACGGTCATAAAGAAAAAACAGCCGGATACGTATCCGGCTTCAAAAGAAAAGACGCTGTAGCCTGTCCGGTCGGACGGGTTTTTTAGTCTTTAAACACGCTCAGTTTTTCAAAAAGATCGCGGAAGAGCTGATTGGGGAGTGCTCTGCGGTGTTGAGGGAAGGATATTAAATAGGAAAAGTCCAGAGTTGAATTCTGGACTTTTTATTCTTGCTCTGTTTTATTCCGTATCCGCTCAATCACCTCATGCAGCCCCTCAGGCTTATAAAACTCCACCGGGGAACTGCCCTTCTCAAATGAAATCGTTTCGGCTTCAATCAGCGCGACATAGCGCCCGTTCACTTTTGCGAGATGAATCGACTCGCCAAAATCAGCTAGCAATCCCTTAATCTCGGTATCTCCGACTTTCATTTTCAGCTGGGCTTCCGGGGTGTGCTCGATGATTTGGGCGGAGGCTTCGATGACCTGATGGGTGTCGAGGCGCTCTTGGATTTCGCGTTTTTCGCTTGCTTCCCAAATTTCGATGTCTTGTTCAAATTGCTTCAGCTCTTCGCTGTTGTCTTCAAATGTCTCGTAGACGTGCTCCTGCACCATGTTCATGACCTGGTGTTTCATGATTTCCGGCATTGATTCGCCGTACTCGACGAATTTGAGAAAGTCCTCGAAATAGCGGGCGTGCGAGGATTGGTGGATTTTCAGCTCGCCTTCCTCGATCATTCCTTCCTCCGGCATGTACGGGTATTGGATGCTTTTCATGTTTTTTGTCGTAATCGCCATTTCGACTTTTTTAATGAGAGAAGACGCGTCTGAAATGCGGGCGACTTTCGACTCGAAATCACATTTCATAATAAAGACAAACGACTCGTCGAAGTATTTTCTCGGAACGGCCGAAGCCACAAGGAACACGCCGCCGCGGACCGCGCTCGTGTCGAGGTACGTGCGGACGAACTGCTCGCTCAGCTCGTTAAAGTCTTCTTTTGTTTCCGCCAGGCGCGCCCGGTTGAACATGTTGTAGTTCGGATTGGAATCAAGCTCGTGGCCGGGTTCGACGATAAAATGGCCGATTTTCGTCGGCACCTGTTCAGACTGCGGATGGCGGTCGGCTTTCCGTTTGACGATTTTTTTCAGTTCTCCGTCTAGAAAGTCCTTCAGCTCGCTTTCTTCAAATTCACCCGTATCAAGGGTTTGGAAGTGCTTGAACTGCTTGTTGGCCTGCTCATCCTTGCCTTCCACCTGTATGACATAAAAGGATAAAAATCGAATTTCAAAATCCATAAATGAACTCACCTTATTCGCGTATTGTACAGCTTCTCAAGTATAGAAAAAACAATGTTCATACGTCAATCTGAGGAACGGAATAATCATCACCATGAAAGGGAAATGTAGTCAAATAGAAGGCATTTCATACGGAAAGGAATGGTTCGATGAAGGAAACAAGCCCGATTCCTCAGCCGAAGACGTTTGGGCCGCTTGGCAACCTGCCTTTAATTGATAAAGACAAACCGACGATTTCGCTGATCAAACTGGCGGAAGAGCAGGGGCCAATTTTTCAAATCCATACACCTGCGGGCACGACTATTGTGGTGTCCGGCCATGAGTTGGTGAAGGAGGTTTGTGATGAAGAGCGATTTGACAAAAGCATTGAAGGCGCCTTGGAGAAGGTTCGCGCGTTTTCGGGTGACGGATTGTTTACAAGCTGGACGCATGAGCCTAACTGGAGAAAAGCGCACAACATTCTGATGCCGACATTCAGCCAGCGGGCAATGAAGGATTATCATGAAAAAATGGTCGATATCGCTGTTCAGCTCATCCAAAAGTGGGCCAGGCTCAATCCGAATGAAGCAGTCGATGTTCCCGCTGATATGACGCGGCTGACGCTGGACACGATTGGGCTGTGCGGGTTTAACTATCGCTTTAACAGCTATTACAGAGAAACGCCCCATCCGTTTATCAACAGCATGGTGCGCGCGCTTGATGAAGCGATGCACCAGATGCAGCGGCTTGATTTTCAAGATAAGCTTATGGTGAGGACAAAGCGACAATTTCATCATGATATTCAAACGATGTTTTCGTTAGTCGACAGCATTATTGCAGAGCGCAAGGCGGATGGGGATCAGGGTGAAAAAGATTTGCTCGCCCGCATGCTGAAGGTGGAAGATCCTGAGACCGGAGAAAAGCTTGACGATGAAAATATTCGTTTTCAGATCATTACGTTTTTGATTGCCGGACATGAAACAACGAGCGGCCTGCTATCCTTTGGGATCTACTTTTTATTGAATCATCCCGACAAACTGAAAAAGGCGTATGAAGAGGTCGACCGGGTGCTGACGGATGCAGCGCCGACCTACAAACAAGTGCTTGAGCTGAAATACATCCGGATGATTTTAAATGAATCCCTGCGTTTATGGCCGACAGCCCCGGCTTTCAGCCTTTATCCAAAGGAAGACACAGTCATTGGCGGAAAGTACCCGATTACGACGAAAGACAGAATTTCTGTGCTGATTCCGCAGCTTCACCGAGATCGAGACGCTTGGGGAGAGGATGCCGAGGAATTCCGTCCAGAACGGTTCGAACAGCAGGACCAGGTGCCCCATCATGCGTACAAACCGTTCGGAAATGGACAGCGGGCCTGTATCGGTATGCAGTTTGCCCTTCATGAAGCCACACTTGTGCTGGGCATGATATTAAAATATTTCACGTTGATTGATCATGAGAATTATGAGCTTGATATCAAGCAAACCTTGACACTCAAGCCGGGCGATTTTCGTATCAGGGTTCAAACACGGAACCAGGAAGCCATTCATGCCGACGTCCCGGCAGCTGACAAGGCGGCGTCTGATGAGCAAAAAGAGAAAGCGGAAGCAAAGGGCGCATCGGTCATCGGCCTCAACAACCGGCCGCTTTTCGTCCTATATGGCTCTGATACCGGCACCGCGGAAGGCGTCGCCCGGGAGCTTGCCGATACAGCCGGTCTTCACGGCGTAAGAACTGAAGTGGCGCCTCTGAACGATCAGATTGGAAAGCTCCCGAAAGATGGAGCGGTAGTCATTGTGACCTCTTCCTATAACGGAAAACCGCCAAACAATGCGAGGCAGTTCGTGCAGTGGCTTCAAGAAATCAAATCGGGTGAGCTTGAGGGCGTCCGTTACGCGGTATTTGGCTGTGGTGATCATAACTGGGCGAGCACGTATCAGGACGTGCCGAGATTCATTGATGAGCAGCTTGCGGAGAAAGGCGCGACTCGGTTTTCTGCGCGCGGAGAAGGTGATGTAAGCGGTGATTTTGAAGGGCAGCTTGACGAGTGGAAAAAAAGCATGTGGGCGGACGCCATCAAAGCATTCGGACTGGAGCTTAATGAAAACGCCGATAAGGAACGAAGCACGCTGAGCCTCCAGTTTGTCAGAGAGCTTGGAGAGTCCCCGCTGGCCCGATCGTACGAAGCGGTTCACGCATCCATCGCCGAAAATCGTGAACTCCAGTCCGCGGACAGCGATCGCAGCACTCGCCATATCGAAATCGCATTGCCGCCGGAGGTTGAATATCGTGAGGGGGATCATCTTGGCGTATTGCCGAGGAACAGCCAAACCAATGTCAGCCGGATTCTTCACCGCTTCGGTCTGAAGGGAACCGACCAAGTGACACTGTCGGCAAGCGGGCGCAGTGCGGGGCATCTGCCTTTAGGCCGCCCTGTCAGCCTGCAAGACCTTCTTAGCTACAGCGTCGAGGTGCAGGAAGCCGCCACTAGGGCGCAAATCCGGGAGCTGGCGGCGTTTACAGTCTGTCCGCCTCATAAACGCGAATTGGAAGAACTGGCGGCAGAGGGTGTCTACCAGGAACACATATTGAAAAAACGGATTTCCATGCTAGATCTGCTTGAACAATATGAAGCGTGCGACATGCCGTTTGAACGATTTTTAGAGCTTTTACGGCCATTAAAACCAAGATATTACTCGATTTCTAGCTCGCCAAGGGTGAATCCGGAGCAAGCATCCATTACAGTCGGTGTTGTGCGCGGTCCTGCATGGAGCGGTCTTGGCGAGTACAGGGGCGTGGCTTCAAATGACTTAGCTGAGCGCCATACGGGTGATGATGTCGTGATGTTTATCCGCACACCGGAATCCCGGTTTCAGCTTCCGGAAGACCCGGAAACCCCGATCATTATGGTCGGTCCGGGCACAGGGGTAGCGCCATTCCGCGGCTTTCTCCAAGCGCGCGCAGCTTTAAAGCGAGAGGGAAAAACGCTCGGCGAAGCTCATCTCTATTTCGGATGCAGGAACGATCGTGATTTTATTTACCGGGATGAGCTTGAGCAGTTTGAAAAAGACGGAATCGCCACTGTCCACACAGCTTTTTCCAGAAAAGAAGGCATGCCGAAAACGTATGTTCAGCATCTCATGGCTGATCATGCAGAAACATTACTTTCAATTCTTGATCGCGGAGGCAGGCTCTACGTATGCGGCGACGGCAGCAAAATGGCCCCGGATGTGGAGGCCGCACTGCAAAAAGCGTATCAGGCTGTTCATGGCACCGGCGAACAAGAATCGCAAAACTGGCTGAAACATCTGCAGGATACGGGCGCGTATGCTAAAGATGTCTGGTCAGGGATATAGATCATGGAGACTGGAGACATCCAGTCTTTTTTTGTCCTTGCAAAAAAATTGTGATCGCGCATACAATCACCACAGCCCGTCTGAAGGGCGGGCTGTCCATAAGACCTATTTTTCGTTTTTGCTAGTTTATGTTATTCTTATACTCGGTATCTATTTTTTTAAAAAAGGCACACATGAAAAAAGAAGTCTTTTTTATTTCCGAGAAAAAATGTGAAACGAAACGAAGGCTTCGTGCGTCCAATGGTTGGTCTGAAATAGGTGCAATAAAAATGGTATGGTGCAAAACATAAATATTCCGGGCTTACCGCGGTGTATTTATTTGTTGTGTGATGCCTTGATTTTGTTTGGAAAGAAGGAATTGGAAGACAGGATAAAGAGCAGGTAAATATGAATAAAGACTTAAAGTGTTTAAGAAAGTAGAGGTTGCTATGAAGAAACTTTTCTCTTACAAACTTAGCTTTTTTGTGCTGGCTGTTATACTGTTTTGGGCAAAAACGTATTTATCCTACAAGGCAGAGTTTAACCTAGGGGTAAAAGGCACAACCCAGGAGATCCTCCTGGTATTTAACCCGTTCTCAAGCGCTGTCTTCTTTTTAGGACTGGCTTTGCTTGCGAAAGGGCGCAAATCAGCGATTATCATGCTGATAATCGATTTTGTGATGACATTTGTGTTATACGCGAATATTTTATTCTATCGTTTCTTTGACGATTTCTTGACGTTCCCGAACATTAAACAGTCCGGCAACGTCGGAAACATGGGAGACGGGATTTTCAGCATCATGGCCGCTCATGATATTTTCTATTTCTTAGATATTATGATTTTGATTGCGGTATTGATCTGGAGACCTGAATTAAAAGAATACAAAATGAAAAAACGCTTTGCGTCTTTGGTGATCCTTTCCGGGGTCGCACTGTTTTTCATCAACCTGCACTATGCGGAAAAAGACCGACCGCAGCTGCTGACAAGAACGTTTGACCGCAATTATATCGTGAAATATTTAGGTCTTTACAATTACACCATTTATGACGGTGTGCAGACGGCTCAAACGGAATCACAAAGAGCCTACGCCAGCAGCGATGATTTAACAAGTGTCGAGAATTACACGACGTCTCATTATGCGAAACCGAATGCCGAGTACTTCGGTTCTGCCAAAGGCAAAAACATCATTAAGATTCACCTGGAAAGCTTCCAGACATTCCTGATTGATTATAAGCTGAACGGTGAAGAGGTGACGCCTTTCTTAAATAAACTCGCACACGGCGCAGAAGATATGATGTATTTTGATAACTTTTTCCATCAAACCGGCCAGGGAAAAACATCCGATGCCGAGCTGACAATGGACAACTCCATCTTCGGCCTTCCTGAAGGCTCCGCGTTTGTGACGAAGGGCGAAAACACATACCAGTCGCTTCCGGCGATTTTAGACCAGAAGGAAGGCTACACAAGCGCTGTTATGCATGGTGACTACAAATCATTCTGGAACCGTGACCAGGTTTATAAACATATTGGGTATGACGAGTTCTTCGACGCAAGCAGTTATGACATGTCTGAAGAAAACCTCGTGAATATGGGACTCAAGGATAAGCCGTTCTTTACAGAATCGATTCCTAAACTTGAATCTCTTAAACAGCCGTTTTACGCGCATTTGATTACGTTGACACACCATTATCCGTTTAACCTGGATGAAAAAGATGCGACCATTAAGAAAGCGACAACGGGTGATAAAACAGTTGATAATTACTTCCAGACAGCCCGTTACCTTGACGAGTCGCTTGAGCAATTCTTCAAGGAACTGAAGGAAGCCGGCCTTTATGACAATTCAGTCATTATGCTTTACGGTGACCACAACGGTATTTCTGAAAACCATAACCGCGCGATGAAAGAGATTCTCGGAAAAGAAATTACAGATTACCAAAACGCGCAGAACCAGCGCGTGCCTCTGATGATCCGCGTGCCTGGCAAAAAAGGCGGAGTGAACCATACGTATGGCGGCGAAATTGACGTTATGCCGACACTTCTGCACTTGCAAGGTATTGATTCGCAGAAATATATCAACTTCGGCACTGATTTATTGTCTAAAGACCACGATGATACAGTGGCGTTCAGAAACGGCGACTTCGTGACGCCGAAGTACACATCAGTCGACAATATCATTTACGATACGAAGACAGGTGAAAAACTGGAAGCGAATGAAGAAACGAAGAATCTGAAAACAAGAGTGAGCCAGCAGCTGAGTCTCTCAGACAGTGTCCTGTACAAAGACTTGCTGAGATTCCACAAACTGAGTGATTTCAAAGCCGTTGATCCGTCTGACTATCATTACGGCAAGGAAAAAGAAATCAAATAAGACGAGAAAGAGCCTTGAGCGGGCACATTGCCTTCGCTCAAGGCTCTTTTTTTGGTTACATAACCAACTTGAAAAAATAGATTCCATTTGGTCACCAAGGCCGGCTTTCTCTCATATCATTACAGTAGAATTTGAAACCGGTATTGAAGTGGACAAATTATCGGGGAAACGCCTTGGTAGATTGTAAAGATTACCAGGTTTCGAACTCAATATTCATAGAGATGAGGGGTAGAGATGAAAGCGGTCATTCTCTGCGGCGGAAAAGGAACGAGAATGAGTGAAGTCACGAACGACATTCCTAAACCGCTCGCCATGATAGGCGGCAAACCGATTCTATGGCATATTATGAAAATCTATCAGTACTACGGAGTAAACGAGTTTATTCTGCTTTTGGGCTATAAAGGAGAAAAAATCAAAGAATACTTTCTCGATTATGAATGGAAGCACAACAGCCTGACTCTCGACAGCTCTACGGGAGAGGTGCAGATGCTGGGGCAGCCTGAAACGTGGAAAATGACGTTTTTGGAGACAGGGGAAGACACGCTGACAGCCGGAAGAATTTTGCAGGCAAAAGACTATATCGGCGATGAAACGTTTCTGCTCACCTATGGGGACGGGCTGGCCAATATCAATCTTTTCCATCTCATCAGCTATCATCAGGCAAAAGGTGCTGCCGCGACTGTCACCGGTATTGACAAAGTCTCGCAGTTCGGCACCTTGACGGTTGAAGACGGCATGGCGAAAACATTTTCTGAGAAAACATCGAGTGACGGAATCATCAATGGCGGATTCTTTGTTCTCAGTCCCAAGGTTTTCGAATATTTGCCGAAGGACGGGAACATGATGTTCGAAGATGAACCGCTGAAGAACCTTGCCAAAGACGGAGAACTTGCCGTGTACCGCCATTACGGATTTTGGACGGCCATCGATACGTATAAAAATCTCTTAGAAGTCAACAAAATGTGGGATCAAGGACAACAAGTATGGAAGGTATGGTGAACTGATTTGAGTTTCTGGAAAAATAAAAACGTATTTGTCACGGGGTGTACAGGTCTTTTAGGAAGCTATTTGGTGAAAGAACTGATCGAACAGGGCGCCAACGTGACGGGGCTTGTCAGAGATCATGTGCCGCAATCCAATCTTTATCAGGGAGAACATATCAAGAAAATGAACATCGTGCGGGGCTCTCTTGAAGACTTGCCTGTGATTGAACGCACGCTTGGCGAGTATGAAATTGACACAGTCTTTCACCTCGCCGCACAAGCGATTGTCGGCGTGGCAAACCGCAACCCGATTTCCACCTTTGAAGCGAATATCCTCGGTACGTGGAATGTTCTCGAAGCCTGCCGGAAGCACCCGTTAATCAAGCGGGTCATTGTCGCTTCAAGTGATAAAGCTTACGGCGATCAAGAGAACCTTCCGTACGATGAAAATATGCCGCTGCAAGGCAAACATCCGTACGACGTCTCGAAAAGCTGCGCAGATCTGATCAGCCACACGTATTATCACACATACGGGGTTCCGGTCTGCATCACGCGCTGCGGAAACCTGTACGGCGGCGGGGATTTGAACTTCAACCGCATCATTCCGCAAACGATTCAGCTTGTGCTGAACGGGGAAGCGCCGGAAATCCGCAGCGACGGCACGTTTGTCCGCGACTACTTTTATATCGAAGATGCCGTTCAGGCTTATTTGCTTCTGGCAGAAAAAATGGAAGAAAACAATCTTGCCGGAGAGGCCTTTAACTTCAGCAATGAGATTCAGCTGACCGTACTTGAACTGGTTGAAAAAATATTGAAGAAAATGAGCAGCAGCCTGAAGCCAAAGGTGCTGAATCAGGGAAGCAATGAAATCAAACATCAATATTTATCCGCGGAAAAAGCGAGAAAGCTGCTGCATTGGACACCGGTCTACACCATTGATGAGGGACTAGAAAAAACGATTGAGTGGTATACGGAATTCTTCAAAAAGTAATATGAAACGAGGTGAACATGACTGTGACCAGCGCATATTGCACCGTTTTATCAAAAGGGAGATTATATCAGGCAGTCGCCTTATTTAAGTCGTTGGAGCAAGTTGATCCAAACAGCCCTATATTTACATTATGCATGGATGAAGATACGCACCGTGTCTTACAGAAACTGAAGATGAAGCAGCTGAACCTTGTGCCGGTGTCCGCGCTCGAAAATGAACGGCTTCTGAAGCTCAAGGAAACAAGAGATCAAAGCGAGTACTGCTGGACGATGAAGCCGATCTTCCTGCAAGCTGTGCTGAACAGCAACCCCGAGCTGGAGCGTGTGACGTATATTGACGGGGATCTCTTTTTCTATGCCGATCCATCGCCGATTTTTGAAAACCAGCCGGACTGCTCGGTGCTGCTTTCACGGGGTGATATCGTCATCCCTTCCTTCGAAAAAGAGCAGATTGTCATGCTGCAGCGCCTTTTAGGCAGATATAACTCCGGCTTTATCAGCTTCAAGCGTGATGATGACGGCACGGACTGCTTGGAATGGTGGAAGGAACGCTGTCTTGAGGAGTGTAAAAATGCCCCGGGTGAAGGGAAATTCGGTGATCAAGGCTATTTGGATTATATGTCTGGGCTGTTTTCGAACGTATGTGACATCACGACACCCGGTGTCAACGTCGGCCACTGGAACTACGGGCAGCATACGTTTTCCTGGGAGGATGGAAGGATCGTGCTGGAGGATGGCAGCCCGCTGATTTTTTACCATTTCAGCGGATACCGAATCGTCAGCATCAATGAAATCAAACAGATTCATGAAACAACCCGCACAGACCTGCCGTTTGTGCATGAGCTGTATCAAGAAACACTGCCGCATATCATTCAGCACATCAACACGTTAGACCCTGAATTTGACGGTTTTGCTTCAAAAGATGATAACAAATAAATGATTAAATACAGGAAGTGAAAATGAAGTGAAAGCAAGCGTTATTATTCCTGCATATAATTCAAAGGAGCGTCTCTATAACAGCCTTCTGTCATTAAACCAGCAGGAGTGCGATGAAGAATTTGAAGTCATTGTAGCAGACAATGGCTCTGAGGATGGGACGCTCCCAATGCTTGAGACATTTCAAGCAGATTTTCCGCTGATCTTTACACGGATTAAAGAAAACAGGGGCATTGCGTATGGACGAAATCAAGCGCTTCGCAACGCCAGAGGAGATATCCTGATTTTTCATGACAGCGATATGCTTGCGGCAAAGGACCTTGTGGCAAAGCATATTAAAGCCCATGAGAACGAAGAGAATCTTGTGGTGTGCGGTTTGTTTTGGAAACGGATCTACAGTTTTTATTATGAACGCTTTGAAGATGAACATAAGGAACAGCTCGCAAAGCTCGTAGACGAAATGCCGAAGAAAGACAAACAAAAGCTGCTGAAGGAAGAGGACATCAAAAACGGAAGCTTTCTGGACAAAAGCTTCGACCTTGATACCGACTTTATTGACGTGCTCAAGCGGATTTTAGATGAGTACAGCGATGACCTGAAAGGCTACCATATGCCATGGCGCTTTTTTATCACGAATAATTCCTCTGTCAAACGCAAGCATGTGACTGACCTCGGTTTATTTGATGAAGGCATTGTGCGGTACGGATTTGAGGATTATGACCTCGGAATCAGGCTTCATCAGGCCGGGCTGACGTTCAGGCTGCATCGCGATATTGTCAGTGTTCATCAAGAGCACCCGAGCAATTGTAAGTCGGTAGACGATATTCGGGCAAATATTGCCTACATGTGCGATAAATACAACAACATCCGCTCCTTAGACGTTCATCTCGCTTTTAACGGGCCGTTCCCGCCTGACATGACGAACGGCATCATGGCTGATATTCAAAAGCTTTTGGAAGCTCGCAAATACGACATGCTGCTGAATCTGTTTCTTGAGCTGCTTCATGTTGTCAAAGAACGCAACATTGACCCGGATTGGCAAAAGAAAGCCCCTAGGGTGACGGCGAAAAACTTTGATTTACAAACTGTCCGTAAGCTTCTGCCAAAAGCGAAGAAAAAGCTTGGCGTAAATGATTTCGCCAACGCGCTGTATGCGCTTGTCAACGATTTGCTGCACGTGGATCTTAGATAATTGGATGTGGTATGGTGAGTACATTTCATTTTTCAACAATAGTGTCAAGGACGCATATCTTTAAGCTCATGCCGATGATTCATTCGCTCCATGAGCATTGCGATGATTTTCATTTGTATGTGCTGTGTGTCGATCAAAAAGCGTATGAGTTGCTTCAGCACGTGCCATGGGAGCATGTGACCTTTGTGCAGCTGCATGAAATGGAAGACCCGGAGCTGCTGAAAGCGAAAAGCAATCGAACGTTTCATGAATATTGCTGGACATTAAAACCCGCTTTTTTGTTCCATGTTATGAGCAAATGGAATGATGCGGAATACTTTGCCCATATGGATACCGATCTGTTTTTCTTTTCTGATCCAGCATGTATTTTTGCCGAAAACCCAGCGGCTTCTCTATATTTGACTGATCACCGGAACTCGCCGCGGTTCCTGTCCTACTATGAACGGACCGGCCGCTTTAACACAGGCTTTGTCGGTGCCGCGAATACGAAAGAAGCATATGAAGCGGTGTGGCAGTGGAGACAGGACTGCATTGCATTTTGTACAGTAGAAATGAATACGGAACGAAAGACATACGGTGACCAAAGGTATGTGGAGAAGTGGCCGTCGCAGTATAAGGATGTGCATATTGTCAAATCAATCGGGGCCAATACAGCGCTTTGGAATATCGAAAACTATAAGGTCGGGCAAAAGGACGGCCGCGTGTATGTCGATGAAACGCCGCTGGTGTTCTATCATTTCTCCGGGTTCACATTGGTGACGGAAAAAGAGTTTAATCTTTGCTGGTATTATCAGATTGAAGACGAAGCGGCAATTGAAATGATTTATATGCCGTATGTGTTAAACCTGAAAAGATGGATTGACGAAATACAGGCGGCGTTCCCGGACTTTGCGGACGGTTTTATTCCAAAGCACGCGGTGCCGGATACTCATTTTGTACAGCTCGATTAAAAAATCCCTGCCGCATGGCAGGGGTTTTTCAGCGTGTCGACAAACCCTCGCATTCGTTGTCAGTCCTGCGCGTTGGTGCTCACTTATGCCATTCTCTCAGCTTCTGATCGCTCGGCAATAGGAAGGCTAGGATGCCGAGCACAGGGAGAAAGGCGGTGGCAATCATCGTCGGGGTCAGTCCCGCGGCGTCAATCAGAGCGCCCAACGCTACAGCGCCAATCGCGCCCATCCCGAAGGCGAGCCCGACAGTCAAACCGGACATTGTACCGATTTTTCCGGGAACAAGCTCCTGTGCGTAGACAACCGTTACTGAAAAGCTCGACATCAGCACTAAGCCGATTAATGCGAGCACGCCATAGGCGAGCACAGGTCCTGCAAATGGAAGAAAAATCGCCAGCGGCGCCGAGCACAGCAGCGAACAGAGGATCACGAAGCGTTTTCCGAAACGATCTGCGAGCGGGCCGCCGACAAACGTGCCGACAGCGCCGAACAGCAAAAAGACAAAAATATAACTCTGCGCCTGCTGGATGCTTACGTGATATGTATCGATCGCGTAAAACGTGTAAAAGTTGCCGATCGCACTCATATACCAAGAACGCGCAAAAATTAAAAATATAATCATGATAAGAGCAGAAATAACAGACTTGGTAATGGCCGTGTTTTCAGCCGTTTTCTTTTGTTTGCCGGACTTCTGGGTAAGGCTTCCGAGACGTGCGGCGTACCATTTCGCAATATACAGCAGAAACATAACAGCAAGCGCGGCGACAAGCGTGAACCAAACGGCGCCGAATTGCCCGAGCGGCACAAGGATCAGCGCGGTGATGAGAGGCGCCATCGCCTGGCCTGAGTTTCCGCCCACCTGATAGATCGACTGGGCGAGCCCGCGTTTTGTGCCGGCGGCCATGTATGCCACACGGGAGCCTTCCGGATGGAAAATGGCCGAACCTAATCCGATGAAAAACACACAGCATAAGATCGTTATGAATGAGGGGGCAAATGCAAGGCCAAAAATGCCGAGCATGCTGGCGGTCAGGCCGATTGGCAGCGCGTAAGGCAGCGGCCGTTTATCGGTATACCAGCCGACGACAGGCTGCATCACAGATGACACCATGTTTAATGTGAAAGCGATGATGCCGAGCTGTGTAAACGTCAGGCTCATGGAGCGTTCCAAAATAGGAAACATGGCCGGAATCACGGCTTGCAGCGAATCGTTGAGCATATGGCAGATTCCAATGATCACCAAAATCGGATACACCGTGGTGCCTGGTTTTTGAACGGTTTTTTCTTTTAACGGGGCGGCGATAGCCAATTGAGTTTCCTCCTTACATATATAACCAAAGCATACCACCATATTATTCATAAGGTGAAGAATTTATCAAGAGGTAAAAAGACTCTCCAAAAAGAAAAACATCAGCCTAATGAGCAGCTGACGTTATTTTTGATATTCAAAATGTGATACAGCTCTTCAAGCTTACGAATCTCATAAGTTGGCACTGTTTCTGACTTATTCGGCTTCATGTCAGGGTTAATCCAGCAAGTATCAAGCCCGGCGAGCTGTCCGCCTTTGATATCGGCAGTCAGCGAATCACCGATAATTAATGCGTGCTCTGCTGAAAATGAGGGAATCCGTTCAAACACGTAATCGAAATATTCCTTCATTGGCTTTTGGTAGCCGGTGTCTTCAGATACGAAAATATCTTTAAAAAACGGAAATAATCCTGAATCACGGAGACGCTTGTACTGCGTCTTAGACACGCCGTTTGTCACGATATACAAATCAAACTGATACTGCAGGTTTGAGATGAGATCAAAGGCGCCGTCAACAAGCTGATGCCCTTCTTCAAGAAAGCTACGGTATTTTTGCTCAAGCAAGGTGCCGTCCGCCTCATAACTGTATTCCTTGAACAAAGCGGCAAAACGGGTGTTCACGACTTCATCCCGTGTCATTTTTCCTTCTTCAAAGGCACTCCAGAGACCTTGATTGATTGTTTTATACTGCATCTTCATTTCATCTGTTAAAGGAATGTTCTGATCTTCAAACAGCAAACGCAGCGCTAATGCTTCTGCCGCTCTAAAATCAAGGATGGTATCATCTACATCAAATAATAAAGTGCGGTATTGTTTCATCGGTTTGTCTCCCTTTCTGCATATGTCCTTCAAAGTATAGCACATAAAAAAAGGAAAAAGCCGGCTGGTGAGGCACCGCCGGCTGAAAAGAGATTATTTGTTTAATAAACTATGTTTCCTCGAATACAGGAAGTAAACCAGCGTTCCAACTGCGATCCAGATGGCAAATGAAAGCCATGTGACGCCGGGAAGGCTGTACATGAACCATAGGCAGATGCCAGCGCTGATAATTGGCACAACCGGAACGAACGGCACTCTGAAGGACGCTTTAATTTCCGGATGTTTTTTTCTTAATACGATAACAGCGATGGAAATGACCGTAAACGCGGCCAGCGTTCCCATGTTCACCAGATGAGCCAGCGTTCCGAGGTTGATAAAGCCGGCGATTCCCGCCGCAACGATACCTGTCAGCCATGTGTTGCGGAACGGGGTTTTAAACGACGGATGAACCTTTGCGAACAATCCAGGCAGAAGGCCGTCTCTGCTCATGGCAAATGTCAAGCGGACCTGAGCGTACAGCAAAGCGAGCATAACCGTCGTAATCCCGATAATGGCACCGACAGAAATAATTCCTGCAACAGCATCTTGGCCGACGAATTTAAGCGCAAAGGACACCGGATCTCCGACATCCAATTTGGTATAAGGCATCATGCCTGTCAGCACAAGCGATACCGTGATGTATAGAACCGTACAGACGGCAAGAGCTGAAATAATGCCGACGGGCATGTTTTTTTGCGGGTTTTTCACTTCCTCTGAAGCGTTAGAAACGGCGTCAAATCCGAGATACGCGAAGAATACAGTTGCCGCGCTGACAATGACGCCTTTCATCCCGAACGGCATAAAAGGAGACCAGTTATCCGGTTTGACATAACCGATGCCGACAATAATGAACAATAAAATGATCCCGATTTTCATCAGCACGATGACGTTGTTAAACCGTGTGCTTTCTTTGACGCCTCGGCTGACAATCGCAGTGATGATGAGAATGATCACTGCGGCCGGAAGATTAAACACGGCGCCCGGCGTGCTCCCCGGCGCCCCTGCCAATGCGGCCGGAATATGAAGGTTGAAGCCGGCAAGCAGTGATTGAAAGTATGAAGACCAGCCGGTGGCAACAGCCGACAGCGCAATGACATATTCAAGCATGAGATCCCATCCGATCAAAAAGGCAAGCAGCTCTCCGAGTGTCACGTAGGAGTATGAGTACACGCTTCCCGAAATCGGAATCGAAGACGAAAATTCAGCATAGCAGAAGGCAGCGAGCGCGCAGGCGAGCCCCGCTAAAATAAACGATATGATGAGGGCGGGACCTGCGCCGGTCGCGGCCACTGTTCCTGTAATGACAAAAATCCCTGTACCGATGACACAACCGATACCGAGCAAGGTTAAATCAAATGCGCTTAACGTACGAGCAAGGCTTTTTGACTTGCTCTGCGCACTCAATGTTTCGAGCGTTTTTTTTCTAAATAATGAACTCATCAAAAGTTCCTCCTGAAAAATTCAAAATATTCTAATCATTATACCCAATTCTTGTTGTATTATATTGTCGGAATTTGGCGCAGTCAATAAAATATTTTTCCACTTTAAATGATAGAAGCGAAAAAGCGTTGGTGTATCACAGGATAGTAATTTTTACTAATTAGATATTCAATTTTATGCAGGCTGAACCGATAGAAACAATAGATTCGCCCATATTTTGACTTGCGGTTAAAAAGGAGATGCTGACCATGTTTCAATATGAAGAGTTGAATAAACAGTTTATCGGCGGGAAATGGCAGGAAGGCAGCAGCCCAAATGTATTGGAAAACAAAAATCCTTATACTCAAAAAACATTCACAGCCTTCAAAAAAGCGACTGCTGACGATGTAGATGAAGCGTATCGGGCAGCGGCGCTGGCGAAGAAAAAATGGGATGCGGTGAATCCGTTCGAGAAAAGAACCATTTTAGAAAAAGCCGTCACATATATTGAAGAGAACGAAGAAGCCATCATTTATTTAATTATGGAAGAGCTTGGAGGAACAAGGCTTAAAGCGGCCTTTGAAATCGGGCTTGTCAAAAACATCATGAAAGAAGCGGCAACGTTCCCTGTCCGTATGGAAGGGAAAATTCTTCCGTCAACAATAGACGGCAAGGAAAATAGATTATATCGCGTGCCGGCAGGTGTTGTCGGCGTTATCAGTCCATTTAACTTCCCATTCTTTTTATCTATGAAATCAGTGGCGCCCGCACTCGGAGCCGGCAATGGCGTCGTGTTAAAGCCGCATGAGGAAACTCCGATTTGTGGCGGTACACTGATTGCAAAAATCTTTGAGAACGCGGGAATTCCAGAGGGGCTGCTGAATGTCGTTGTCACCGACATTGCAGAAATCGGAGACAGCTTTGTCGAACACCCCGTGCCGCGTATCATCTCATTTACAGGTTCTACGAAAGTCGGCAGCTACATCGGCCAGCTTGCGATGAAGCATTTTAAAAAGCCGCTTCTTGAACTCGGCGGCAACAGCGCTTTCATCGTGCTTGAGGATGCTGATATTGAATATGCGGTCAATGCGGCGGTGTTCAGCCGATTTACACACCAAGGACAGATTTGCATGTCAGCCAACCGGGTGCTTGTTCATTCTTCTATTTATGACAAGTTCCTAGAGCTGTATCAGGAAAAAGTGGAATCGCTGAAAGTCGGCGATCCGATGGACCCTGACACGATTATCGGACCATTAATCAACAGCAGACAGACGGACGGGCTAATGAAATCTGTGGAGCAAGCGATTGAAGAAGGCGCTGTTCCAGTGAAGCTTGGCGGATTTAACGGGACGATCGTGGAGCCGACGATCTTAAAAGACGTGAAACCGTTCATGAGCATCGCCAAGGAAGAGCTGTTCGGACCTGTCGTCTCCTTTATGAAGTTTGCTTCAGAAGATGAAGCGGTGGATATCGCAAACGAAACCCCGTTTGGCTTGAGCGGTGCTGTACATACATCAAATCTTGAGCGCGGCGTGGCTTTTGCGAAGCGAGTTGAAACAGGCATGATTCATGTCAATGACACGACCATCAATGATGAACCGAATGTGGCCTTCGGCGGTGAAAAGCAATCCGGTCTCGGCCGTTTGAACGGAGAATGGAGCCTTGAAGAATTTACGACACTGAAATGGATCTCGGTCCAGCACGAAAAACGCAGCTTCCCTTATTAAGAAAAGGAGTGAATGGAATTGAGCATAACGGAAAAAGAAACCGCAGACCTTCTGGACGCGTTTGTCAAAGTAGCCCCATATTTAAACAGCCTGATACAGGACGATATCACTATCGGCATTTACGATACGGAAAAACTGCTCGTAAATATACCGGCCAAAACCTTTTCTCTAAACGTAAAAGCCGGTGATCCGCTGCAGGAAGGGGATATTATCACAGACGCCATCCGCAGCAATCAGAAGAAGACGAGCATGGTTCCGAAAGAATTGTTCGGATTTCCATTGATCGCACGCGCCATCCCGCTCCACGACGAAAATGGAAGAGTGATTGGAGGCGTCGGCCTCGGAACGAGCCTTGAGGAGTCGTCTAAGCTGCATGATGTGGCGGAAAGCTTATCAGCCATTGTTGAACAAACAGCCGCAGCGATTTCCGATATTTCTGATTCAATCAACGGATTTTCATCTCAAATGACGGGGATTTCCTCCCAGGCGAAAAAGGTCAGCGAAAGCGCGGGTGAAATCGCCGATATTTCAGTAACCGTGAAAGGCATCTCTGACCAAAGCAATCTGCTTGGCTTAAACGCTGCGATCGAAGCGGCGAGAGCGGGCGAGTACGGAAAAGGCTTCTCTGTCGTCGCAGATGAAATCAGAAAGCTTGCAACGCATTCGAAAGAAAATGTCGGCCAGATTGACCAGATCACGAAAAAAATCCATAGCCTTCTGAAAGGGCTGGAGGAATCCATTGAGTCGATTAATCAACATACAGACGGACAAGCCGCTGCCGTTGAACAAATTTCCGCCACGATGCAGGAGATTTCAGGAAGCGCGCAGCATCTCGCAAAAATGGCAGAAAACGCGCTTGAGGAAGAATAAGAGACCGGGGACAAACGTCCCTGGTCTTTTTCTATCCTGCATTTCCATGAAATTTGTCTGACGTTTTACTAGTTTTATTCCAGCGGCTGATTTAAAATGTACACATGAACTTACGTGAGGATTGATAGGAATCATGAGTATATTAAAAGCGGAAAATCTGTATAAAACATACGGAGATAAAACATTATTTGACCATATCTCCTTTCATATTGAAGAGAATGAGAGAATCGGATTGATCGGACCGAACGGAACAGGAAAATCAACGCTGCTGAAAGTGATCGCCAGCTTGGAATCTACCGAAGAGGGAGACATCACGAAATCCGGCAGCGTGCACGTCGAATTTCTTCATCAAGATCCGGAGCTGCCTGCGGGACAAACTGTGCTGGAGCATATCTATTCCGGTGAATCGGCTGTGATGAAAACCTTGCGTGAATATGAAAAAGCGCTGTATGAACTGGGCAAAGATCCGGAAAATGAACAGCGCCAGAAGCACCTGCTGGCGGCGCAGGCAAAAATGGACGCGAACAACGCGTGGGATGCGAACACCCTGGCGAAAACCGTATTGTCTAAGCTGGGCGTCAACGACGTAACAAAGCCGGTCAACGAGCTTTCAGGCGGTCAGAAAAAACGGGTGGCCATTGCCAAAAACTTAATTCAGCCCGCTGATCTGCTCATTTTAGACGAGCCGACGAACCATTTGGATAATGAAACGATTGAGTGGCTTGAAGGATATTTAAGTCAATATCCCGGCTCTGTCATGCTGGTGACGCACGACAGGTATTTCTTAAATCGTGTCACGAACCGCATTTATGAGCTCGAACGAGGCAGCCTCTACACGTACAAAGGCAACTATGAAGTGTTTTTAGAAAAACGCGCGGAACGGGAAGCGCAGGCTGAGCAAAAGGAAACGAAGCGCCAAAACCTGCTGCGCCGCGAACTGGCTTGGCTGAGACGGGGAGCGAAAGCCCGTTCCACAAAACAAAAGGCAAGAATTGACCGAGTGGAGGCGCTTAAGGAGCAGAAAGGCACTCAGTCATCGGGCTCACTCGACTTTGCGATTGGCTCCCATCGTCTTGGCAAACAGGTCATTGAAGCGGAGAACGTGATGATCGCTTATGACGGCCGCAAGCTTGTCGATCGCTTTCATGAACTGGTCATACCGGGTGAACGGATTGGGATTATCGGGCCGAACGGCATCGGAAAAACAACGCTGTTAAACACCCTTGCCGGCCGGCATACTCCTGACAGCGGCCATATTACGATCGGACAGACGGTCAGAATCGGCTACTATACGCAGGATCATAGTGAAATGAAAGGCGAGATAAAGGTCATTGAATATATAAAAGCAACGGCGGAAGTCGTCAAAACAGCGGAAGGTGATATCATTACAGCTGAACAAATGCTCGAGCGTTTCCTCTTTCCGCGTTCGATGCAGCAGACGTATATCCGCAAGCTGTCCGGCGGAGAAAAACGCCGTTTATACTTGCTTCAGGTTCTCATGCAGGAGCCGAATGTCCTGTTTCTCGATGAGCCGACGAACGATTTGGATACTGAAACATTAAGCGTTCTGGAGGATTATATTGACCAGTTCCCCGGTGTCGTCATCACTGTATCCCATGATCGCTACTTCCTTGACCGTGTCGTCGATCGTTTGATTGTGTTTGAAGGAAATGGCGTCATTTCCCGCTTCCAAGGCTCCTACAGCGATTATATGGAGGAGTCAAAAACGAAAAAAACAGCTGAAAAACCGGCTGCTGAAGTAAAACCTGCTGAAGCCGAGCCGAAGAAAAAACGAAAAAAGCTTTCTTACAAAGATCAGCTTGAATGGGATGGCATCGAAGATAAAATTGCCCAGCTAGAAGAAAAGCATGAGCAGCTCGAAGCTGACATCGCCGCAGCAGGCAGCGATTTTGGAAAAATCCAAGAGCTGATGGCCGAGCAGGCAAAAACAGCGGAAGAGCTTGAGGCTGCCATGGACCGGTGGACAGAATTGTCCCTCATGATAGAAGAGCTGGATAGCTGAAAAAAAGTGCGGCCCGCAGGTGCCGCGCTTTTTTCACATAATGTACAAAAACGAACCGGCCAGCTTATGATAGGATGGAATTGTGTGTCAGCGGCACACGGAAAACCAACGGAGATGATGAAGTATGACATGGACGATCGTGATGTTAATCCTCATGAGTCTTGTAAAAATCGTATTAACCTGTCTTCCAACAGGCGTCATGGAATGGCTGCTCAGCAAATTCGCGGTGCACGCCAAGCTGAGTGACGAAAATGCCGTTCTCTCTCTAGATGGAAAATGTCTCGAGGGCGAAGAGAAACAGAAAGTGATTGCGCAATTCAACGAAGCTGTCTTTCTGGAGAAATATTATATTTACCCAGGTGACGAAGAGCGTTATTTATATCCGGAAAACGGCGGCACGCCGCTGGTGATAGATACGAAAAAAGGCAAAAAAGATGTGAAACTGTTTGTATACAGCTATGACGACCATATCGACGTCATCAAACAATACAAGAAGAAAGTCATTGCGTATCAATTGCTTTCTGAAAGCCTTCAAAAGCAGTCTCTGTCAGTGACAGGAAGTTTAGCTTAAATAGGAAGGTGAAAAACGAGTGCTTTGTGCCACTCGTTTTTTTATTGTATTTCAAAACTTTACGTTTACGTTAAGGTTCAAAAGGTGTATAATGGTAACAGAAACGGCGAAGGGGGATTTACCTTGGAATGGATGAAGATTGATCAAGTAGCCAAAAGAAGCGGGCTGACTAAGCGTACCATCCGATTTTATGAAGAAATCGGCTTGATTCCCGCGCCGAAACGGACAGACGGCGGCGTAAGGCTATATTCAGAGGATGATATGGAGGAGCTTGAAAAAGTCATCAGCACAAAAGAGGTGCTCGGGTTTTCCCTTCAGGAGCTTCAGCATTTCATGGAAACCAGCCGCCAGTTAGAGTTAAACAAAGAGGGGTATTTGTTGTCACTGGATCCTAAGGAACGGAAAGAAAAACTGGAGGAAATTCAGGAAAGCCTGAATCACCAGCTGGATTTGATTGATGAGAAAATCCGTACATTCCAAAGCTTTAAAGAACGCCTGCAAGGCATGAAAAATAAAGCGGAACGTGCCATTCAATCAATCGAATAAAAAATTTTCCAAACGCTATTTTGTAGCGTTTCTTTTAATGGAATAAAAATGGAGGTCAAGTCAAATGGATAAGACAACACAAGTGAATCAGAAGCCGGGCTTGCTCAGTCAGCCGAAAGCGGTATGGGCTGTCGCGTTTGCCTGTGTGATTTCCTTTATGGGAATCGGGCTGGTCGATCCAATTCTTCCGGCAATTGCCGCACAATTACATGCTTCACCTAGTGAAGTATCACTCTTGTTTACAAGTTATTTGCTTGTCACCGGATTTATGATGTTTTTCTCAGGAGCCATTTCCAGCCGTATCGGCGCGAAATGGACATTAATTCTAGGACTTATTTTTATTATTGTGTTTGCGGGGCTTGGCGGCAGCTCAAGCTCAATTGCCCAGTTAGTCGGCTATCGCGGCGGCTGGGGATTAGGGAATGCTTTGTTTATTTCAACTGCGCTTGCGGTCATCGTCGGCGTGTCAGTCGGGGGCAGCGCCCAAGCGATCATTTTGTATGAGGCGGCGCTCGGTCTCGGGATTTCCGTCGGGCCGCTTGCAGGCGGAGAGCTTGGAAGCATGTCATGGCGCGCGCCGTTTTTCGGTGTATCTATCCTGATGTTTATTGCGTTAATCGCGATTTCTTTCATGCTGCCGAAATTGCCGAAACCGGCGAAACGCGTCGGTGTGTTTGATGCCATGAAGGCGCTCAAATATAAAGGGCTGCTGACAATGGCGGCATCGGCGTTCTTATACAACTTTGGTTTTTTTATTTTGCTTGCTTATTCTCCGTTCGTGCTGGATTTAGATGAACATGGTCTCGGTTATGTCTTCTTCGGCTGGGGCCTTCTGCTGGCGATTACGTCAGTCTTTACGGCGCCGCTCGTGCACAAAGCGCTTGGCACAGTGCGTTCGCTCGTCGTGCTCTTTATCGCCTTTGCGGCCATTCTTATCATCATGGGAATCTGGACAGACCATCAGACATTGATTATTACTTGTATCGTTGTCGCTGGTGCTGTCCTTGGTATGGTCAACACGATTATGACAACAGCTGTGATGGGAGCTGCGCCGGTTGAACGTTCAATCGCGTCTTCAGCCTACAGCTCAGTCCGTTTCATCGGCGGCGCGCTCGCTCCGTGGATTGCGGGAATGCTGTCAGAGCACTTCACAGCAAGCACGCCGTATACGGTAGGCGGGATCGTCGTTTTTGTCGGCATGCTTGTCCTTCTCATGGGACGTAAACATCTTGCCGGAATTAAGGGGGGTCATTAATAACGAAAGACACTGCTCGTGAGGCAGTGTCTTTTTTTAATCGTGGAATCTTCCCATTACAATCGTGTTGTAGTAGTTTCCGTCAGAAAGCAATTTCTCCTTTTTTAAGATTCCTTCTGCTTCAAATCCGTATGTCTTATAGAGTGAAATGGCTCTTTCATTTATTTCCAGGACATTCAGTGAGATTTTTTTCATTCCGTTTGTATCCGCCCAAGAGAGAGATTGCTGTAAAAGATGCTTCCCAATGCCATAACCCCAAAATTCTTTTAACACGCATACACCGAACTCCGCTTTATGAGAGGATCGTTTTAAATCAGTTCCCTCACATCTGGAAAACCCCGCGAGCCTTTCCTGCACTTCAGCCACTAAAAATAAGTTTCTCTTTTTCTCAGTATCTTCCTTTATCCGTTGTTCAAAATCCGGTACATCTATAAAATCCTCGCCTTTCTCTCGATCCATGTATTCCGTTTCACCATCAATCTTCAGCCTTAAGGCAGACAGCTTTTGTGCCTCTTCTACACGAGCTGATCGAATAGTATACTGAAGCCCATTTACATTGAATTCTTTTTTTTCGATGATCATGTTATACCCCTTTACTGTCAGTATGTGTTATTCGTTATAATGGCATCATAATCGAAATGGTGCAGGGGAAGGACAGCCTTTATGACAAAATTTTACTATTTAACGGCTAAAACGCCTTTAGAAACCGGTTTTTTCAGGCAGCAAGAACGGCATTCGCGGAAAGGGCATCCGCTTAGGTCAGGCATCGACGCGGCGGGCATTTATCTTGAAGAAACTGAGGATGTATCCGTTCATCTACGATTGCCATATCAGGTGATGGTCCATGCTGTAGAGGGGACGTTTGCCATGGATAAGGCAAAGCCTGACGAATATGATCAGAAGTGTTTACAGGCATTGTATCAATACATACACAGCGTCATGAAAAACAGCTTTTCTGTCGAGTGGTTCACCGCATGGGCTGATGAGGAGGACTTTGAGCTATCGGCCAAAAGAGAGCTGACACTTGATGAATTCACATCGCCATTGCAGCTCATTTTAAAAGACAGAGAGCTTCTGAGAATCGTTCAGAAAAAATGGCACTAAAAAACCCGCCCTTCAGTAGGCGGGTTTTCTTCGATTTAAAGCACTTTCGTCGTCCAAGACTCGCAGTTCCACGTTTCTGTCGCGATATCCATATAAAACTCTGGCTCGTGGGAAATGAGCAGAATCGAGCCTTTGTATTCTTTGAGCGCGCGCTTGAGCTCTTCCTTCGCGTCGACATCCAAGTGGTTTGTCGGCTCATCGAGCACCAGCAGGTTTGTTTCTGAATTGATCAGCTTGCACAATCTGACTTTCGCTTTTTCGCCCCCGCTTAATACGGAGACGCGGCTTTCGATATGTTTTGTTGTCAGCCCGCATTTGGCCAGAGCGGCCCGGATTTCGTACTGCGTGTAAGAAGGGAATTCGCTCCATACCTCTTCAATGCACGTATTGTTGTTTGATTCCTTGACCTCTTGCTCGAAATAGCCGGTAAAAAGGTGTTCGCCGCGTTCAACCGAGCCTTCAAGCGGCTGGATTTCGCCAAGCAGGCTTTTCAGCAAGGTCGTTTTTCCGATCCCGTTCGCGCCGTAAAGGGCGATTTTTTGGCCGCGCTCCATGCGGAGATTGAGCGGACGTGACAGCGGGGAATCGTAACCAATGACTAAATCCTTCGTTTCAAATATCAGCTTGCCTGACGTTCTTGCCGGCTTGAAGTGGAATTCCGGCTTTGGCTTTTCTGCCGCAAGCTCGATCATATCCATCTTATCGAGTTTCTTTTGGCGGGACATCGCCATGTTTCTTGTGCTGACACGGGCTTTGTTGCGGGCAACGAAATCCTTCAGCTCCGCGACTTCTTGCTGCTGCTTTTTGTAGGCTGCTTCAAGCTGCTGTTTCTTCACCTCGTAGACTTCCATAAACTGATGGTAGTCGCCGACATAGCGTGTGAGCTCTTGATTTTCAACATGATAAATCAGGTTGATGACGCTGTTTAAGAACGGAATGTCATGGGAAATCAGGATAAACGCGTTCTCGTATTCCTGCAGGTAGCGTTTCAGCCACTCAATATGCTGCTCATCAAGATAGTTGGTCGGCTCATCGAGAAGCAGAATTTCCGGTTTTTCAAGGAGAAGCTTGGCGAGAAGAACCTTGGTGCGCTGTCCGCCGCTCAAATCGGTGACATCACGCTCCAATCCGATATCGCTCAAACCGAGTCCCCGGGCGATTTCTTCCACCTTAGAATCAATGACATAAAAATCATTATTCGTCAGCGCGTCTTGAATCACGCCGACTTCTTCAAGCAGCTTTTCGAGTTCATCGGGATCAGCTTCGCCCATTTTGTTGTAAATCTCGTTCATTTCCTCTTCCATCGCAAATAAATAATGGAACGCGTCTTTTAGGACATCACGAATGGATTTTCCTTTTTCCAGCACGGTATGCTGATCCAGATAGCCGACACGGACATTTTTTGACCATTCGACTTTTCCCTCATCAGGTTCAAGCTTTCCGGTAATAATATTCATGAAGGTGGATTTTCCTTCACCGTTTGCGCCGATCAGCCCGACGTGCTCGCCTTTTAGCAGGCGGAAGGAGACGTTATTAAAAATGGCCCGGTCACCGAAGCCGTGACTTAAATCCTTTACAGATAAAATACTCATATTTACACCTCTATCGTTTATCAAACACGCACAATCGGCGTGTATTATTCACCCTTATGATTATAAAGGAGGAATCGAAATGTTGAAAGGTATAGGAAAGAAAAAGAAAAATTGCGTTCTGGGCGAGCTTTTGAGATACTATGGAATAGATTTCACGAATTGAGGAGAACAAAAATGACGCAAACTTGGCCATTTTTACATAATGCACAATCATTTATACAAGAGAATTGGAATGCTTCCGGCTTTCAAAAGCCGACGCCTGTTCAGGAACAGGCGGCTCAGCTGATTATGGACGGAAAGGATGTCATCGCGGAATCGCCGACAGGCACAGGCAAGACGCTGGCGTACGCGCTTCCGGTCATGGAGCGGATCAAACCAGATCAGAAGCATCCGCAGACAGTGATCTTAGCGCCTTCGCGTGAGCTGGTGATGCAGATCTTTCAGGTGATTCAGGATTGGAAAGCGGGCTCGGAGCTGCGCGCGGCTTCCTTAATCGGCGGGGCGAACGTGAAGAAGCAGGTCGAAAAGCTGAAGAAACATCCGCATATCATTGTCGGCACGCCAGGCAGGGTGTTTGAACTGATTAAAGCGAAGAAATTAAAGATGCATGAAGTGAAAACGATCGTGCTTGATGAAACGGATCAACTTATCCTGCCGGAGCATCGCGAAACGATCAAGCAAATCATGAAAACGACATTAAGAGACCGCCAGCTTCTGTGCTTCTCTGCCACGCTCAAAAAGGAAACAGAGGACGTGATCCGCGAATTGGCGCATGAGCCTGAGGTGTTGAAGGTGCAGCGAAGCAAGGCGGAAGCTGGGAAAGTGGAACATCAATATCTGATTTGCGACCAGCGGGACAAAGTGAAGCTGCTGCAAAAGCTGTCAAGGCTTCAAGGCATGCAGGCACTCGTGTTTGTGAGAGATATCGGCAACCTGAGTGTGTATGCGGAAAAGCTGGAGTATCACCATGTCGATCTCGGCGTGCTGCACAGTGAAGCGAAAAAAATGGAGCGTGCGAAAATCATTGCCGCATTCGAAGACGGGGAATTCCCGCTCTTATTGGCGACTGACATTGCCGCACGCGGCTTGGACATTGAAAACCTGCCGTACGTGATTCATGCCGATATTCCTGACGAAGATGGCTACGTTCACAGATCAGGCCGAACAGGCCGAGCTGGGAAAGAAGGGAACGTACTGAGCCTCGTCACAAAACTGGAAGAGTCAAAGCTGAAGAAAATGGCGAAGAAGCTTGGTGTGGAGCTGAGTGAAGCTGTGTATGCAGGCGGAAAACTGAAAACGAAATAAAAAGGAGGGCGAAAAGCCCTTCTTTTTTGTTGTAAAATAATAGAAAAGGTTATGCGCGGGGGTGGGGAGATGGCTTCAATAGACAGATTTCAAATAGTGAAGGAGCCTGAGCTGAAAATCATTGAACACTGGTTCCGAAATGAGGA
Organism: Bacillus sp. 0209A; assembly: GCF_036765095.1. NCBI lineage: Bacteria > Bacillati > Bacillota > Bacilli > Caryophanales > Bacillaceae > Bacillus > Bacillus sp. 0209A. The sequence continues at coordinate 123,290 of NZ_JBAIZV010000004.1, read as the reverse complement.
TACCAGGCGGAGAATGGATGGGATGTTGCCATTAGATGTGTGGTATGCACGAGTGAATGAAGATGAAAACGATTCTGTCATCATGGCATATGACGGGCAGCTGCCGGCGGGAATGGTCGTTATGGAGTTCGTGGAGGAGCGGGCGTATATTGGATTGATCGTCAATCCTTTGTACCGGCTTCAAGGGTATGGAAAACAGATATTGCAAAACCTGCGTAATCATCCTGATTTGACGAGAGTGCGGGAATGGGCCGCGTGCATTGAAGAAGACAATCAAATTAGTGTGGCTTGCTTTCAAGCAGCGGGATTTACGTTGGAAGACACTGAACCTGATGAAGATGGCTTTCTCACTTTGATTCTTCGTATCTGACCTCATACAAAAACAAAAGGAGGGCGAAAAGCCCTCCTTGTTTTCATTATCATATCAGCTCGGATCACTGACTTTGATCAGCTGTTTTCCTTTATTTTCGCCTTTAAACAAGCCGAGAAACGCGTCAGGAATGTTTTCGAAGCCTTCTGTGATGGTTTCCTCGTAATGAAGCTTTCCATCCTTCAGCCATTCGGCCAGCTGTTTTGCTCCTTCAGGAAAACGGTCGGAGTAGTCGCCTACGATAAACCCTTGCATCAGCGACTTCGTTTTGATCAGCTTCGATTGGACGCGGGGGCCCATGTCATCCGCATCGCTTTCCGCATTATAGGAAGAAATGGCACCGCACACCGGAATGCGGGCAAATTCATTGAGCAGGTTCATGACCGCATCTGAAATCGGCCCGCCGACATTGTCAAAGTATACGTCGACACCGTCAGGACAAGCGTTTTCAAGTGCTTTTTGAATATCATCAGCTGTTTTGTAATTGATGGCTTCGTCAAACTGCAGCTCCTGTTTTAAATAGGCGATTTTTTCATCAGAGCCCGCGATGCCGACAACTCGCGCGCCTTTGATTTTGGCAATTTGTCCAACCGTTGAACCGACGGCTCCCGCAGCTCCGGAGACAACTACGGTTTCGCCTTCTTTCGGGCGCCCGATGTCCAGCAGCCCAAAATATGCCGTCAAGCCGGTCATTCCTAAAATGCCGAGATAGGCCGAAGCGGGAGCGAGGCTTGTATCAATTTTTCGCAAGGCAGACTCGCTCACAGCGGAAAATTCCTGCCAGCTGAGGTTTCCGATGACGATATCGCCTTTTTTCAGATGCTCGCCGTCTGACACGACTTCAGCGATCACCCCGCCAGAGAGCGGTTCATCCAAGGCGAAGGGCTCAACATATGACTTCGTATCCTGCATACGGCCGCGCATATAAGGGTCAACGGATACATAAAGCGTTTTGACAAGCACTTCCCCTTGTTTCGGCTCGGGGACCGGAATGGTTTCAAAGCGAAAGTCTTCATGAACGGGAACACCTTGCGGACGTTTTGCTAATTGAATTTGCTGCTGAGATGCTGTCATTTTCATCCTCCTATCACTTCATTGACACCACTGTAACATGGAGAGGAGGAGAAATACAAAAGGTAAGCTGGCATACAAAAAAGGAGAGGGGTTTCCTCTCCTTTTTATGTCGCCCGTAATTTCGGGCACAGCCCCGTCGGCAGGCACATGGGCTTCTGGTCGATCGGGCTTCTCATGATGCAGCATTCCAAGCCGAAGACTTCACGGAAAAACGGCTGGGTAAACACATCTTCCGGTGTACCGGCATTGTATATTTTTCCGTCCAGCACACTGATCAGATAGTCGGCATATTGAGCGGCCTGGTTTAAATCATGGAGCACCATCACAACGGTGCGGCCGTGATCGCGGTTCAGCTTTTTCAGCAGTTCAAGCACTTCAATCTGGTGTGAAATGTCTAAATACGTGGTCGGTTCATCAAGCAAAAGTAAATCAGTGCCTTGAGCAAGCGCCATGGAAATCCATGCTCTTTGTCTTTGGCCGCCTGAGAGGGCATCCAGTGTCCGTTCTTTCAGCTCAATCATTCCCGTTGCTTCTAGCGCCCACTCTACCATATCGTGATCCTCTTGGGTATGCTTGGATAATAGCTTTTTATGAGGATGTCTGCCAAAATAGCATAATTCCTCCACTGTCAATCCTTCAGGCGCCTGAGGCGATTGAGGAAGAATGGCCAGCTTTTTGGCGACTTCTTTTGACGGCTGGCGGTGTATATCTTTTCCTTCCAATAGGACCGTACCGCTTTTTGGAGCCATCAGCCTGGCGAGCGATTTGAGGATTGTTGATTTCCCGCAGCCATTGGCACCGATAAGCGCAGTGATTTTTCCTTCTTCTATCTTTAAGTCGACTCCGTCAATAATCACCGTGCTGTCATATGAAAGAGTGAGCTGGTCTGCAGCCAGTTTTCCCATGGTATCCTCTCCCTACTGTTTCCTCGCTTCGAATTTCAATAAATATAAGAAATAAGGCGCGCCGATCACGGCTGTTAATATTCCGGCAGGTATTTCAACCGGAGGCATGATGCTGCGCCCTAACGTATCTGCAATTAATAAGATAATAGCACCAATCAATGCCGATGCAGGCAGTAAATATTTAGCTTTTTCTCCGGTAAGCCGTCTGGCGATATGCGGGGCAAGCAAGCCGATAAAACCGATTGAGCCGACGACGGCTACACAGCTTCCCGCCAGTGCAACCGCGGTGAAAATCAGAATGAACCGCAGCCGGTTTGCGTTTTCGCCGAGACCCTGCGCAAGCTCATCACCGAGTGACATAAGATCCAGTTTCGGTATGAGAATGCAGATGATCGGCAAAAGAATCAATAGCCATGGCGCAAGCAACTTGACTTCTTCCCAATTTCTTCCCCAGAGGCTGCCTGTCAGCCAAATGAGTGCAGCATTCACGTCGCCCGGAAACTTGACCATCATATATTGCATCCCGGCATGGCAGACCGCGCCTAATGCGATGCCTGATAAAGCCAATGAAGAGGGCTGAATGCCTTTTTTTCGGGCGATCATTAACAATAGTACAGCAATAATGGCTGCTCCGGCAAATGCGGAGAACGGAAGCACGTACACCGGCGATTCAGGAAACATTAGAATCACTGCCATCGCCGCGAGTCCGGACCCCTTTGAAATGCCGACAACGTCAGGGGAAGCGAGCGGATTGCGGATGACGCCCTGCAAAATCGCTCCGGCCGCGGCCAGTCCGGCACCGGCCAAAATCGCTAATAGTATCCGTGGAAGGCGGTATTGCTGGATGATGAATTCAAAAGATTGATCCAGGCCCAGCAAATTCGTCACCACCGCATCCGGGGAAATGTATAATGCACCGAAGCCGATGCTGATGATAGACAGAACGATCAGAAGCACGGCCAATATGAGTATCGCCAGCAAGGGGCGTTTTTGCTTTCTGGTTGTTTTCTTCATTTCAGATTTCGCCCTTTCCTTGCCAAATATAAGAAGAATGGTGTTCCGATAATCGCGGTGACAATGCCGACCGGTGATTCATAAGGAAAGGCGATCCATCTGGCCAGAACATCTGCGTACACCAGCAAAATAGCACCGAACAGCGCTGAAAACGGAAGCACATATTGATAATGTTCTCCGATCAGCTTGCGGACAATATGCGGAACGAGCAGTCCGACAAAGCCGATCGGCCCGGCGACGGCTACGGAAGCGCCGGAAAGAATTAAAATGACAAAACTAATCAGAATCCGGATGCCGTTCATATTTTGCCCAAGCCCTTTTGCCGTTTCGTCACCGAGACCGAGAACAGAAATAGAACCGGAAAACATGAGGGCCAGCCCGATGCCGATGACAGAAAACGGAGCGATGGTCATGACGTCCTGCCAATTGCTGCCGTCTATCGCGCCTGTCATCCAGTACAGAACATCCTCTCCCGACTCATTTAATATAATGATGGCCTGTGTCATGGAGGAGAGGAACAAATGCACCGCCATTCCTGACAGCGCCAGCTTGACAGGTGTCATTCCGCCGGATGAGGCAATCGTATACACAATCGCGCCTCCTGCGGCCGCACCCGCAAAAGCGAATACAACGGAGGAATAGGGCGATGCCGGCAGAATGACGAGAGCGGCAACAACAAAAAGAGACGCACCCGCATTTACACCGAAAATTTGAGGCGAAGCCAAAGGGTTTCTGGTCATGGCCTGCATCAGCGCCCCTGCTACGGCCAGGCTGGCGCCGACGAAAACGCCGATTAATGTGCGGGGAAGGCGAAGAGTAGAGATGATGAGCTGTTCCTTTGAACCGTCCCATACAAAAAGGTATTTCAATGAATCTATGATGCTGATATCTGAGGCTCCTACTGAAAGATTCAGCCCAAGCCCGAATATCAAAATGATTAGTGCGATGAGGAACATCATCAGTCTTGATGATGAACGCCGTTTGGCTGAATGATACAACAGTCTCACTTCCTTACTGCGTCTGGTTGCAAAAACGAAGAAGCAAGGATATCCCCTCGCTTCTCATTGTCCTACTTATTATACACTTTTTTAAGCACGTCTTTGGCGCTTGTTTCACTAGACTTGATGCCTCTGAATCTTGTCCAAGTGTCACGGTCCGCATCATAGACTTGTCCGTTTTTCACCGCTTTGAGATTTTTCCAGAGCGGATTCGTTTTCCATTCATCTACAATGGTCTTGCCTTCATTGGCTGAAATGAACAAAATATCCGGGTCGATTTTGCTTAGTTGCTCGAGGCTGACCTCTTGATAGGCGTTATCCGATTTGACAGCGTGTGTAAAACCGAGCATTTTAAAGATTTCTCCGTCATAAGATGATGACGTATGAAGCTGGAATGAATCTGCTCTTGCAACCCCGAGGACGATGCTGCGGTCTTCATCTTTCGGAAGTTCCGCTTTTAGATTGTTGATGACTTTGTTGTGCTCGGCAAGCTTTTCTTTTCCTTCATCTTCTTTATTTAAGGCTTTAGCAATGGTTGTAAAGCTGTCGATCGTCTCGTCATATGTCGCTTCCCGGCTTTTTAATTCAATCGTCGGGGCGATTTGTTTCAGCTGTTTATAAATGTTTTTATGGCGCTCAGCGTCAGCGATGATTAAATCAGGATCCAAGGAACTGATGACCTCCAGATTCGGTTCGCTGCGTGTGCCTACAGATGTATAATCAATTGAGCTGCCGACAAGCTTTTTAATCATATCTTTTTTGTTGTCATCGGCGATGCCCGCCGGCGTAATGCCGAGATTGTATACAGCATCCAAGAATGAAAGCTCAAGGACAACCACTCGTTTAGGTGTGCCGCTTACTGTTGTTTTTTCTTCTTCGTGCTGGATCACTCTGGAATCCTTAGACTTGCTTTCGCTGCTTCCGCTGTTATTCTGGCTGGATGAACAGCCCGATACAATGAAGCAGGCGATTAATAAAACACTCATGATGGCAATCAACTTGTTAGAATAGGTGCGCATGTCATTCTTCCTTTTTTTAGATTTAGTAATGAGAATCATTATCACATGTAAACACTATAATAACATGGCTCATCATGTCAATATTTTTTAAATAAAGAAAGATGCGGGCTTACTGCTTTTTCATGAAAGCATCATCAGACACAAATAAATGGTATACAGCATTGCCGTGTCTGCGGGATAAAAACGCATTGGCATTGGCTTTAGAGGTTTCAAGCATGTCAGCGTTGACATATGGAAGGAGAGCGCCGAGATAGCCGGTCAATTTCTTTTCTATTTCTTCTGAGAGTGCGAATTCAATGTCGCCAATATTCATGATAATCGAGAAAACAAAGTCGATATCGATTTGAAATTTTTCCTCAGCAAAGACCGCCAGCTCGTGAATTCCGGGTGAACAGCCGGTCCGCTGATGGAAAATCTGTTTGACTAAATCACTCACAATCCATGCATTGTATTGCTGTTCTGGTGAAAAGTATTGCATTAGACATACCTCCTGCTTGTACGGATAAAGACAGCCATTCATGATCGTTTGCTCCGTGCAGCGGTTTCTCTTTGATTTTGACTTTTCTGAAAATATACGTCGTTCCTATCACTTTACCATGGGCGCAAAATAAATGGCTACTACCATTCTTCCTGTTTTTCTCCTCAATGTTCTGGAATCTGTTTTATCAATATGCGAACGGGTATAAAAGAAACATAGAAAACATGAAGGAGGAATGTTGAAATGAAACCAGTTGTAAAAGAGTATACAAACGACGAACAGCTTATGAAGGATGTGGAAGAATTACAGCAAATGGGTGTCGCGAAAGAGGATGTATATGTCTTAGCTCACGACGATGACAGAACGGAACGGCTGGCAGACAACACGAATGCCAACACGATCGGAGCCAAAGAAACGGGTCTCAAGCACGCGGTAGGAAACATGTTTAATAAAAAGGGAGACGAGCTACGCAATCAAATTCATGAAATCGGCTTTTCTGAAGATGAGGCCGCTCAATTCGAAAAACGTTTAGATGAAGGGAAAGTGCTTCTTTTTGTGACAGATAATGAAAAAGTGAAATCCTGGGCTTAAAGCAGGGATATAACCCAAAAGGCAAACTTTGGCCTTTTGGGTTTTTTGCGGTCTTTGCGGTGTATGGTTTGCAGAATGCCGCAATAAGATAGCGGAACATTTTCGGTTCTGCATGCCCCTCAATTTGCTATTATAATCTTTGTGAGAAATTGGAATATAATCTCACAAAATAGAAATTGGGGGTTCATAGAGAATGAAAAAAGTGATGTTAGCTACGGCTCTATTGTTAGGGTTGACTCCAGCTGGCGCGAATGCGGCGGATTTAGGCCATCAGACGTTAGGGTCAAATGATGGCTGGGGCGCGTACTCGACAGGCACGACAGGCGGATCAAAAGCATCGTCGTCGAACGTGTATACCGTCAGCAACAGAAACCAACTTGTCTCTGCGTTAGGCAAGAAAACGGATACGACGCCTAAAATCATTTACATCAAGGGTACGATTGACATGAATGTCGATGACAACCTGAAGCCGCTTGGCGCAGATGATTATGCTGACCCAGAGTACGATTTGAACAAATATTTAAAAGCTTATGATCCAAGCACATGGGGCAAAAAAGAGCCTTCCGGCACACAGGAAGAAGCCAGAGAACGTTCTCAAAAAAACCAAAAAGCAAGAGTGATGGTTGACATTCCTGCGAATACAACGATTGTCGGTTCAGGGACAAATGCCAAAATCGTGGGCGGAAACTTCCAAATCAAGAGTGATAATGTCATCATCCGCAACATCGAATTCCAGGATGCTTATGACTATTTTCCGCAATGGGACCCGACTGACGGTAGCTCAGGAAACTGGAACTCACAATATGACAACATCACAATAAACGGCGGCACGCATATATGGATTGACCATTGCACATTTAATGACGGATCCCGTCCTGACAGTACATCACCAAAGTATTACGGAAGAGAATATCAGCATCATGACGGCCAAACAGATGCTTCTAACGGCGCCAACTATATCACGATGTCTTACAACTATTATCACGATCATGATAAAAGCTCCATTTTCGGATCAAGCGACAGCAAAACCTCCGATGATGGCAAATTAAAAATTACGCTTCACCATAACCGCTACAAAAATATTGTTCAGCGCGCACCGAGAGTCCGCTTCGGGCAAGTGCACGTATACAACAACTATTATGAAGGCAGCAAAAGCTCATCCGGATATGCTTTCAGTTATGCATGGGGAATCGGCAAGTCATCTAAAATCTATGCTCAAAACAATGTCATTGACGTACCGGGACTGTCAGCTGAGAAAACAATCAGCGTGTTTAAGGGTGGAACGGCTTTATATGACTCAGGCACATTGCTGAATGGCACGCGGATCAGCGCATCAGCTGCAAACGGGCTGAGCTCTTCTGTCGGCTGGACACCATCTCTCCACGGCACAATCGATGATTCCGCGAATGTGAAATCGAATGTTATATCTCAAGCGGGTGCGGGTAAAGTAAATTAAGAAATGAAAAACACAAAGGGCAGCTCACCTTTGTGTTTTTTTAATTAATTAAATTATTTATTAATTTAGTTAAGGAGTAGAATGGGAAAGGGGATTAGAAAACAAGTATATAGGAGGAGACCTATTTATGGCTTCAGAAAAAGACGCAGGAAAACAGTCAGCAGTAAAACTTGTACCATTGCTTATTACTGTCGCTGTGGGATTGATCATCTGGTTTATTCCCGCTCCGTCCGGACTTGAACCTAAAGCTTGGCATTTGTTTGCGATCTTTGTCGCTACAATTATCGGCTTTATCTCCAAGCCCTTGCCAATGGGTGCAATCGCCATTTTTGCATTGGCGGTTACTGCACTAACTGGAACACTATCAATTGAGGATACATTAAGCGGATTCGGGAATAAGACCATCTGGCTGATCGTCATCGCATTCTTTATTTCCCGGGGATTTATCAAAACCGGACTCGGTGCGAGAATTTCGTATGTATTCGTTCAGAAATTCGGAAAAAAAACCCTTGGGCTTTCTTATTCACTGCTGTTCAGTGATTTAATACTTTCACCTGCTATTCCAAGTAATACGGCGCGTGCAGGAGGCATTATCTTTCCTATTATCAGATCATTATCCGAAACATTCGGATCAAGCCCGGCAAATGGAACAGAGAGAAAAATCGGCGCATTCTTATTAAAAACCGGTTTTCAGGGGAACCTGATCACATCTGCCATGTTCTTAACGGCGATGGCAGCGAACCCGCTGATTGCCAAGCTGGCCCATGATGTCGCAGGGGTGGACTTAACATGGACAAGCTGGGCAATCGCCGCGATTGTGCCGGGGCTTGTAAGCTTAATCATCACACCGCTTGTGATTTATAAGCTGTATCCGCCGGAAATCAAAGAAACACCGGATGCGGCGAAAATCGCCACAGAAAAACTAAAAGAAATGGGACCGTTCAAAAAGTCAGAGCTTTCTATGGTGATCGTGTTTCTTTTGGTGCTTGTGCTGTGGATTTTTGGCGGCAGCTTCAACATCGACGCAACCACCACCGCATTGATCGGTTTGGCTGTTCTCTTATTATCACAGGTTCTGACGTGGGATGATATCAAAAAAGAACAGGGCGCTTGGGATACGCTCACTTGGTTTGCGGCGCTAGTGATGCTGGCCAATTTCCTGAATGAGTTAGGCATGGTGTCTTGGTTCAGTAACGCCATGAAATCCTCCGTATCAGGATTCTCTTGGATTGTGTCCTTCTTAATCTTAATTATTGTGTATTTCTATTCACACTACTTCTTTGCAAGCGCGACAGCCCATATCAGCGCGATGTATTCAGCATTTTTGGCGGTAATCGTGGCAGCGGGCGCACCGCCGCTTTTAGCAGCGCTAAGCCTCGCATTCTTCAGCAACCTTTTCGGGTCAACGACTCACTACGGCGCTGGAGCCGCCCCGGTTTTCTTCGGAGCAGGCTATGTTTCGCAAAGTAAATGGTGGTCCATCGGATTTATTCTTTCGATCGTCCATATTATTGTATGGCTTGTGATCGGCGGATTATGGTGGAAAGTACTGGGGATATGGTAGAAAGAAAAAGGCAGACGCGGTCTGTCTTTTTTATATTCACTCCATTCAACGAATCTACATTCCTCCAATATTTTGCCCTTTTCAAGATAATGGATTTTGAAAAATAAGAAAATTAGCTATGAAAAATGGTATGATCTAGGTAGAAAGGACGGCTGGTGCTGTGGTGAAAAAGCGGTTCCATTTTTCTCTGCAAACAAAAATAATGGGGCTGATTGCGGCTCTGCTGGTTTTTGTCATTGGTGTGCTGACCATTACGTTAGCCGTTCAGCATACACAGGAAGAACGAAGACAGGCTGAGCAGCTTGCGGTTCAGACGGCGAGAACCATTTCCTATATGCCGCCGGCTAAAGAGCTTATTGAGAGAAAAGGCGGACATGCGGCAGAGGCGCAAGAGGTCATTGAACAAATGAAAGAACAGACTGGCGCTTATGCTATTTATATTTTAGATGAAAAAGGAGGCATTCGGAGCGCCTCGGGCAAAAACGGCCAAAAGAAGCTGGAGCGCAGCAGAGAAATTTTGTTTGGCGGCTCACACGTTTCTGAAACAAAAGCGGATGAACGGCGGGTGATCAGAGGGAGCGCCCCGATTATGAAAGAACAGAAGGGATACAGCCAAGTGATCGGCAGCGTATCTGTTGATTTTCTGCAAACGGAGACAGAGCAAAGCATCAAAAAACATTTGAGAAATTTGAGTGTGATCGCTGTGCTTGTGCTGCTGCTTGGATTTGCCGGTGCCGCCGCGCTGGCGAAAAGCATCAGGAAGGATACGCTTGGCCTTGAGCCGCATGAGATCGCGTCTCTTTATCGGGAGAGGAATGCAATGCTTTTCGCGATTCGAGAAGGGGTTATTGCTACCAATCGGGAAGGCGTCGTCACGATGATGAACGTGTCGGCTGCTGAGATGCTGAAGCTTCCCGAGCCTGTGATCCATCTTCCTATTGATGATGTCATGCCGGGCGCCGGGCTGAAGAATGTGCTTGAGCAAGGAGAGATGCTGCCGAACCAGGAGGTAAGTGTCAACGATCAAGTCTTTATTATCAATACGAAAGTGATGACTCAAGGCGGGCAGGCGTATGGGATTGTCGTCAGTTTCCGGGAGAAAACAGAGCTGAAAAAACTGATCGACAAACTGACAGAGGTCCGCAAATATTCAGAGGATCTTAGGGCTCAGACCCATGAATTTTCAAATAAGCTTTACGCGATCTTAGGGCTGCTTGAGCTTGGGGAGTATGATGAAGCCGTTGATCTGATTAAAGAAGAATACACGATACAAAATGAACAGCATGATATATTATTCCAGAACATCGATTCACAGCAGGTACAGGCGATTTTGCTGGGGAAAATGGGCAAAGCTTCGGAAAAAAAGGTCAAGCTGGCTATCGATGATAACAGCTCGCTCGCGCCTCTTCCTGCACATATCGGCTTATCCCATCTCATTACGATTATCGGGAACCTAATTGATAACGCTTTCGAAGCTGTAGTCGATCAAAGCGTGAAGGAGGTATTGTTTTTCATCACGGATATAGGGCATGACATTGTCATCGAAGTATCGGACACAGGGCCCGGTGTGCCGCCCGATAAGATGGAAGCTGTGTTTCAAAGAGGCTTTTCTTCAAAGGGGATGAAGAGAGGCTACGGTCTGGCCAATGTCAAAGACTCAGTGCATGAACTGGGCGGCTGGATTGAACTGGCGAATCAAAAAACTGGCGGTGCGGTATTCACTGTATTTATACCGAAGGAGAAACAAAGGGGGAATCCATTTGATTCACATCGCGATTGCGGAGGATGATTTTCGGGTTGCGCAAATCCATGAGAGATTGATTGAACAGCTTGATGGATTCAAGGTTATCGGCAAGGCGGCAAACGCTAAAGAAACAATGGCGCTTTTGGAGAAACAAAGGGCTGATTTGCTTCTGCTGGATATTTATATGCCGGACGAGCTTGGGACCACATTGATACCTGAGATACGAAGGCGTTTTCCCGAAGTGGATATTATGATTATCACAGCGGCAACAGAAACCCGGCATTTACAAGAAGCACTCCGGGCCGGGATAGCCCACTATTTGATCAAACCCGTAACGGCTGACAAGTTCAGACAGGTGCTGCTTCAGTATAAAGAAAAAAGGAAGCTACTTTTGTCTCAGCCGGAGGTCAGCCAATCTTTAATCGATCATATATTCGGGAACGGTGTGAAGACATCTTTGCCGGCAGAGGAGTTGCCGACAGGCATTAATTCGATTACACTGCGAAAAATTAAGGAAGCGCTTCGGAATGCGTCAGCAGGATTGACAGCGGAAGAGCTTGGGGAAAAAATGGGGGCGTCACGAACGACTGCCCGCCGTTATGCAGAGTACCTTGTGTCAAAGGAAGAAGCAAGAGCCGAGCTTGAGTACGGGATTATCGGCAGGCCGGAGAGAAAATATTATTTGGCGGCGGATTAGATATGAAAAAATGTATGATTCTATTGATTGCGCTATTGCTTTTTATGCAGGGTGACATCCGGCAGGCGGCTGCGCCGCGCCTGCCGGACGGGCCGGTTGAAATTGTCGTCCCCGCCGAGCCTTCTGGCGGCTGGGATGTCACAGCGCAGGCGATCCAATCCGTTCTGCGGCAGAAGCAGATCGTAAAGGGTGAAGTTCATATCGTCTATAAACCGGGCGGCGGGGGAGATAAAGGCTGGAAGTATGTCAACAAAAGCAGTAAACAGACCATCAGCATGACGTCCAGTTTAATCCTGAGCAATGATCTTCTCGGGCAGAGCAAATTAAAAACGGGCGATTTTACTCTGCTTGCCATTCTCTCTAAGGAATGGCATACGGTTGCATTGCCAAAAGGATCGGCGATAGCAAACGGCAAGGATTTGCTGAATAAGATTAAGATGAATCCCGGTAAGGTAAAAATCGGCTTTGCGCCGGGGTTTGGAAATGATGATCAGCTTTCGTTCGTCAGAGCGGCAGATATGTACGGCATTGACCCTTTTAATATTCAATTTTTGCAGTATGAAAGCAGTGAACAGCTCATTCAGGCGCTGATCAGACATGAGATAGAAGCGGCTTCAATGACACTTTCTGAAGCGAAACCATATGAGCGGCACGGAGATATCACGTTAGCTGCTGTAACGTCTGATAAAAGACTTTCCGGTTTCCCGGACGTACCGACGTGGAAGGAGCAGGGGATCCCATTTGTGTTTTCTCATTGGAGAGGGATTTTGGGCCCGAAAAACATGTCGGAGGAAGAGATTTCTTACTGGGATCAAGCGCTAAAGAAGGTCACATCTTCGCCCGAGTGGAAGCGGAAAATAAACGAACAGGACTGGGAAAGCTTTTATTTGAACAGCAGGGAAACGAAACGGTTTCTTGAACAGCAATCCGCTTTTTATCAAAGCATTATGACAGGAAATTAAGATCCCGGCATGTCCGGGATTTTTTTCGTGTCGAAAAACCCTCGCATTCATTGTCAAGTCTGCGCGTCGGTGCTCACCAGTTATGAAAGGAACGGCGGCTAATCGCTCGGGCGTCCTGCATAAACGCCACCGTCATCACATCCTGTGAAAGTCTGCTCCAATGCTCGCCTTTCCTAGACTTCAAAGGGTATCAATCACGCTATCTTTTTATGTGCCCAGAAATGATCAAAAAGAACATAACGGTTTTTAAAATTTAAAAATACAAAAAAACCAAATTATTTACTTGTGATTGGTTTTCCCATACGATGGCAAAAAGGCAAGACAAAAAGGGGAGTAAGGGAGAAGAAATGTAAGCGGATTCATTTAAGGGGGAATGGATGTGTTAGCAATCTTAGGCTTTCTCATGATGCTCGTGTTTATGGCATTGATCATGACAAAACGGCTCTCTGTACTGACAGCGTTAGTTTTGACGCCGATTGTGTTTGCGCTCATCGCCGGATTTGGATTTACTGAAGTCGGGGACATGATGATTTCTGGGATTCAGCAGGTAGCGCCGACTGCGGTCATGATAATGTTTGCGATTTTATATTTTGGAATTATGATTGATACAGGACTGTTTGATCCTGTGGTTGGGAAAATCTTAAGCATGGTCAAAGGCGACCCGTTAAAAATTGTTGTCGGGACCGCGGTTCTCACGATGCTCGTCGCCTTGGACGGGGATGGTTCGACCACTTATATGATTACGACAAGCGCGATGCTTCCTCTCTATCTGCTGCTCGGCATCCGGCCGATTATCCTGGCGGGCATCGCGGGTGTCGGCATGGGGATCATGAACACGATTCCGTGGGGAGGCGCGACGCCGCGGGCGGCGAGTGCGCTGGGGGTTGATCCGGCTGAGCTAACAGGGCCGATGATTCCTGTCATCGCAAGCGGGATGCTTTGTATGGTTGCGGTTGCGTATGTGCTTGGAAAAGCAGAACGAAAACGCCTTGGCGTCATTGAACTGAAACAGCCGGCCAATGCCAATGAACCGGCAGCTGCGGTTGAAGATGAGTGGAAGCGGCCGAAGCTATGGTGGTTCAATTTATTGTTAACGCTTTCTTTGATAGGATGTTTAGTATCGGGGAAAGTCAGTTTAACCGTACTGTTTGTCATTGCGTTCTGCATCGCACTGATTGTGAATTATCCAAACCTTGAGCACCAGAGACAGCGCATTTCGGCGCATTCCGCCAACGTGCTTGCGATTGGCTCGATGATTTTTGCTGCGGGGGTTTTTACGGGGATTTTGACAGGCACCAAAATGGTTGATGAAATGGCGATTTCGCTCGTGTCTATGATTCCAGAACAAATGGGCGGGCTGATCCCGGCGATTGTGGCCTTAACAAGCGGCATTTTCACATTCCTGATGCCGAATGACGCGTATTTCTACGGGGTGTTGCCGATTTTATCAGAAACGGCTGTCGCATACGGTGTGGATAAAGTGGAAATTGCCAGAGCTTCTATCATCGGCCAGCCCATTCATATGCTGAGCCCGCTTGTCCCGTCCACTCATTTGCTTGTCGGACTTGTCGGGGTTTCTATTGACGATCATCAAAAATTCGCATTGAAGTGGGCGGTTCTCGCAGTCATCGTCATGACGGCTGTTGCTCTATTGATAGGCACCATCTCTATTTCCGTATGATAATTCAGGCGTAATGACATACACTAACGGCATCAACATACCGGAGGTGTCTTCATGAGTGATCCTTATATGCCGCTGACTTCAGTCAGAAGCGGAACGGGGTTTGAAGCGGCAAAAGGAGTGCACGGCGTAACTGTGCAAATTGCGAATGTTTATTTTATTCAGCTGCCTTCTGAACCTCACTCATTTGTTTTAATTGATGCCGGCATGCCTCAATCAGCCGACATGATAGTCAATGAAGCTAAACAACGATTTGGCGATGATTTTCAGCTCAAGGCGATTATCCTTACACACGGGCACTTTGATCATATCGGGGCAATCGAAGAGCTTCTTGAGCATTGGGATGTTCCTGTTTATGTCCATTCTCGGGAAATGCCTTATGTAACAGGTAAAGAGGATTATCCTCAGGCTCGTCCTGACAGCAAAAGCGGGCTGGTTGCCAAGCTTTCGCCGCTGTTTCCGCGGCACTCTATCGATATTTCGTCACAAGTGCAGGCACTGCCGGAAGACGGCTCTGTACCGTTTCTTGACGAATGGATGTGGATTGCGACTCCCGGACACACCCCCGGCCATATTTCGTTATTTCGCGAGGAGGGGCGTGTGCTTGTGGCAGGCGATGCTGTCATAACAGTGGAACAGGAGAAAATGGCTGACGTCTTGATTCAAAAACAGGAGCTTCATGGGCCGCCGGCTTATTTTACGCCTGATACAGAGACGGCAGCAGAATCCATTCAGAAGCTTGCCGGCCTTGAACCGGAAGCGCTGCTGACCGGGCACGGCATACCGATGACCGGCAAAAACTTTCGCAGCGACTTAACTGAATTGGCAAATCGCCTATCGTCTCTTTGACACCCGCACACGCGGGTGTTTTTATTGTTTTTCCAAGAAGATGCAGGGAAACCATTTGTCTTCCCGCTTAAAAACGATACAATGAGAAGCATGAATGCGATTTGAAGGAGAGAGTTTGTTGAAAGAAAAAGAAATACTCTGGAACGAAGCGAAAGCGTTTATTGCAGCATGCTATCAGGAGTTGGGGAAGGAAGAGGAAGTGAAAGACCGTCTCGATAGCATAAAAAGTGAAATTGACCGGACCGGGAGCTATACACATACGAAGGAAGAGCTTGCTCACGGAGCGAAAATGGCTTGGAGAAACAGCAATCGCTGCATCGGCAGATTGTTCTGGAATTCTCTGAATGTCATCGACAGGCGTGACGTCCGTACGAAGGAGGATGTGCGGGGCGCCCTTTTTCATCACATTGAAACCGCCACAAATAACGGGAAAATCAGGCCGACCATTACGATTTTTCCTCCGGAAGAGAAGGGTGAAAAGCAAGTCGAGATTTGGAATCATCAGCTGATACGGTATGCTGGTTATGAGTCAGGCGGAGAAAGAATCGGCGACCCGGCTTCCCGTTCCCTTACCGCAGCCTGCGAGCAGCTTGGCTGGCGCGGAGAGCGAACCGATTTTGACTTGCTGCCGCTCATTTTTCGCATGAAAGGCGACGAACAGCCTGTCTGGTATGAACTGCCGCGTTCACTTGTCATCGAGGTTCCAATCACACATCCGGACATCGAAGCGTTTTCTGATCTGGGGCTGAAATGGTACGGCGTGCCAATTATTTCTGATATGAAGCTCGAGGTCGGAGGCATTCATTATAATGCCGCGCCGTTTAACGGCTGGTACATGGGCACGGAGATCGGAGCAAGAAACCTGGCGGATGAAAAGCGATACGACAAGCTCAAAAAAGTGGCGTCCGTTATCGGCATCACCGCTGATTACAATGCTGATTTATGGAAGGATCAAGCGCTTGTTGAACTGAATAAAGCGGTGCTGCACTCGTATAAAAAGCAAGGTGTCAGCATCGTTGACCATCATACGGCAGCAAGCCAGTTCAAACGGTTTGAAGAACAGGAGGAAGAAGCGGGCAGAGAACTGACGGGGGACTGGACGTGGCTGATTCCGCCGATTTCACCCGCTGCCACTCATATCTTCCACCGTTCCTATGATAACTCAATCGTTAAGCCGAATTACTTTTATCAGGATAAGCCCTACGAATAAACAATGGAAAATCGTTGATGGCCTTCTAGGCTGCTGGATTCAGTGACTGAGAGGTCGGTAACCTTTGAGAAAGGACTGCCTTTTTTTACAGCCTCAAGAAACGATTGTAACGTGTTTTCCGGGCCTTCCGCCAAAATCTCGACACGGCCGTCATCACGGTTTTTGACCCAGCCTGCCAGTTTTCGCTTGTCAGCTTCCATTTGAACAAAATAGCGAAAGCCCACACCTTGAACCCGGCCGTCTGCAACGATTCGATATTGAAGCATGGAAAAACCACCTTTTCTTTTTATGATAATCAATCATTTTACAACCTGTAAAGGGGATGTGTTCGTATGAAACCACCGCACTATTCAGTTCTTTCTCTTAATCTCGGGAAGCCGCAGACGCTTGAATATGACGGAAAGAAAATCGAAACCGGCATCATGAAGCAGCCGGCTGATTCCGCTGTCATGCTGTATCGGGAGAATTTTGATGGAGACGGACAGGCGGATCTCATCAATCATGGGGGACCTGATAAGGCGGTCTGTGTCTATCCGGCAGAGCACTATCCGTTTTGGGAAGAGTTCCTCTCAAGACCGCTGCCAAGCGCTGCGTTTGGTGAAAATCTGACCGTCAAGGGCCTGACCGAGGAGAACGTTTGCATCGGGGATGTGTACAAGCTTGATGAAGCTGTTGTCCAGGTCAGCCAGCCGCGCCAGCCGTGTGTAAAGCTGGCGAAAAAGTTTGGCGTAAAGGATATGGTGATGAAGGTTCAAGAAACCGGCTATACCGGATTTTATTTTCGCGTGCTGGAAGCGGGCAGAGTGTCTCCCGGCGCCAAACTTGAATTGCTGTCCAGAGGCGAGAAAGACATATCCGTTCAATTCGCAAACCGTATCAAATACCATGATGCGAAAAACCTCGCCGCCATTGAACGGATTTTAAGTGAAGACACACTGTCGGAAAGCTGGAGAGCGTCCTTTATGAAAAAAAGGGACAGGCTGCAGCCGGCTGAATAGAAAAAAAGCCGCGCATACAACGTGCGCGGCTTTACTATTCTTAAGATCAATTTTTCTTTGTTTCAAGCAGGTTGGCAAGAAAATAGGTTTTATAGCTTTGAAGCTTTCTTCCTTCATAGTGCGTGATCCCCTGCTTTTTTAATTCTGCCACATACCAGCCTTTACTGCCGTAATGCATGTCAGAAAACTCCTTTCCCTATCTCTCCCGCTGGAGAGGATTTTACCAAGCGATTGGCATTGTAACATCTATGGAAAGATGCTGAAAAGAGGTGCGGGAAAAACTGAGCCTTTTGCACTAGCTGTAAGAATCTTCTTCTGTATGTATATGCGGAGAAAAGGCTGAGTATGATTTAATGGCCGGTCAGTTTGATGATGACAACGCCCAATGTCATAATGCTGAAAACAATGCCGATATATGTGAGCATCCCGTTTTTTTTCTTCACGCCATAAACGGTCATAATAATACCTTCAATGAAAAAAATGATGCCGAAAATAATAAACCACATGCAGATAAAGGCTCCTTTCGCAGACATAATAGTAGTGTAGCATATCTTGAAGAGCCGGGCTGTGACAATATCAAGAAAGCCGGGCAGCATATGCGCCCGGCTCTTGTTTTTTATTGTTTATCAACCAATTTGACCAGCAGCTGTGCCAAATGTTTTTTCTCGTCTTCATCCGCAACACTCCAAAGCTCTTGCAGGAGCATTTCTTCACTGTTGTGCGGCTCTTCATGCTTCGCGAGGTAGTCTCCCAGAATCGCGGCGCTTTTCACAAGCTTGCCGTCGTCCAATCCCAGCTTTTTGCCTCGGTTGACTTGTTTACTCAGGTAGTCTTTAAATTCCTCAAAGTCTTTTAAGATTTCTTCTTTTGTTATGCCATGCATGGCATTCATTTCGTTTTCAATTTGGATTTTTTCTGGATCTCTGTTCATCGCAATACCTCCTCCTGCGGGATAGTGATGTTTTACCTGCAATTGGAGGAGGTTAAACCTTCCGGCAGCCCGGAATGTGTTTTACAGTTTTGTCAGGATAATCGGCTCATCTTTTGTGATAACGATGGTGTGTTCAACTTGGGCAACCATGCTTTGATCAGGCGTCTTGAACGTCCAGCCGTCTCCAGCTTCAACAATTGTTTCCGCTTTCGTTGAAATAAACGGTTCAAGCGCGATAACTGTGCCGTTTTTGAAAAGCGCGTTATCAAACGGATCATAATAATTCATGATGTGGTTTGGCGCTTCATGCAGGCTTCTGCCGATTCCGTGGCCGGTCAGGGTTTTGATGACGGTAAAGCCTTTAGAGCGTGCTTCATGATAAACGGCTCTTCCGATTTGGTTTTGGCGCTTGCCTGCTTTTGCCTGCTGCAGCCCTTTTTGGAAAGCGTCTTCCGCGCATTGGCAAAGCTTATGAAGGCGTTCTTCTCCTTCGCCGAGCACAAATGAGATGCCTGTGTCGGAATAAAAACCGCCGAATTCAGCGGAGATGTCAATGTTCACAAGATCTCCCGCTTTTAAAATTTTGGAAGTGCTTGGTATGCCGTGAGCCACTTCATCATTTACGCTGATGCATGTCACACCCGGAAAATCGTATTCCTTCTCAGGAGCTGAAACTGCACCGTGCTCATCAAGAACCGCTTTTCCGATAAGGTCAAGGTCTTTTGTGCTCATGCCGGGCTCTGCTTTCCGTTTCATTTCTTCACGCGCCAGCGCTACGATTCTTCCGATTTTTTTCAGGCCTTCTAATTCTTGATCGTTTGTTACAATCATCTGTCATTCCCGCTTTCTTTTTAAATAATCTATTTTAAGCTTACCACAACTGCCTTAAAAATAGGAAACACACGGACCTGGGAAAAAAGAAACACCCCGGGAAAATTGGTATAGATCACTAGATATCCTATATGGTATATTTGAAAAAAAAGGGTATGAGGGGGATGGGTATGCTTTCATTTTTACAAAAACTCGGGAAGTCATTTATGCTTCCGATTGCGGTTCTTCCTGCGGTTGGAATTATCCTTGCGCTTGGCAGAGAGGATTTATTGAATATCCCGTTTGTCTATCAAGCGGGGGCGGCGATTTTTGATCATCTGCCGCTCATTTTCGCGATCGGAATTGCCATCGGCATTTCAAAGGACAGCAATGGGGCCGCGGGTTTATCAGGCGCGATTTCATATCTGATGCTGGACGCAGCGACAAAGACAATTGATAAAACAAACAACATGGCGGTGTTTGGAGGAATCATTGCCGGTTTAATTGCCGGTTACACCTATAACCGCTTCAAGGATACAAAGCTGCCTGAATATCTGGGATTCTTCAGCGGCAGGCGGCTTGTGCCGATTGTAACAGCCATTATTACGATTATTTTAGCCGGCATCTTCGGAACCGTCTGGCCGCCGATTCAATCAGGGATTAATACGTTTGGAGAATGGATGCTGGGGCTCGGCGGCATCGGGGCTGGCATATTCGGCCTGTTCAACAGGCTGTTAATACCGCTTGGTCTTCACCACGTGTTGAACAATATTTTCTGGTTCCAATTCGGAGAATATAACGGAGTGACGGGAGACCTGGCGCGCTTTTTCGCGAAAGATCCGACTGCGGGCACATATATGACCGGTTTCTTCCCAATCATGATGTTCGGTCTTCCGGCGGCGTGTCTGGCTATGGTTGTGACTGCAAAGCCGTCAAAACGGAAAGCAACGGCGGGAATGATGATCGGATTTGCCTTGACTGCGTTTATCACAGGGATTACGGAGCCGATTGAGTTTGCGTTTATGTTTTTGTCTCCGCTATTATACGCTGTTCACGCGGTCTTAACCGGGCTGTCTTTATTTATCGTCAACTTGCTCGGCATCCGCTCAGGCTTCTCTTTTTCAGCAGGAGCCATCGATTATGTGCTCAGCTACGGAATTGCAGAAAAGCCGCTGCTTCTGCTTCTGGTAGGCATATGCTATGCGGCTGTATACTTTATTGTGTTTTATGTGCTGATTAAGGCATTGAATTTAAAAACGCCGGGACGGGAAGATGATGATGTGGATGAAGTGCTGGATGAAAATACCGTTCAGGATGTGAATGAAAACATCATGCTCAAAGGGCTCGGCGGAAAAGAAAACCTTCAAACCATTGATCATTGCGCCACAAGGCTGCGGCTGACTGTGAAGAATACCGCTTTAGTGGATGAAGCGCTGCTAAAGAAAGCAGGCGCAAAAGGGGTTGTCAAATCAGGCGGACAATCGGTTCAAGTCATCATTGGCCCAAATGTGGAATTTGCGGCGGAGGAATTGAGAGCTGCGGTAAAATAAAAAAGCGGAGAGGGCATCCTCTCCGCTTCAGCGTGTCGACAAACCTTCGCATTCGTTGTCAGTCCTGCGCGTCGATGCTCACGAATTCCGACATTCGCTGTGCTTCGATGCTCGTCCTTCCTAGAATTCAAGGGTTTTCAATCACGCTGAAAAGATGACAAAATCCTAAAACTTAACCGTTTTAGGATTTTGTCAACAATATGAAGCGGAGAGGGCATCCTCTCCGCTTTTTCTTATTGATCTGCATCTTCCGTTGACGTTTCGGAAGAATCTTCGTCACGTTTTGTGTAATCATAATCAGAAGGGTTCACCTTCGTAAAACCTTTCGGCTCGTAGAAACGCAGCAGGTCTCCGTTTATGATTTTATCGGACATTTCAAGTTCTTTCTTGACGAGGGAGTCTTCTGACTTGTCGACTTCAGATTCCTCAAGCTCTTTTCCGGTTTTTGTATCGTAATACTTTCCGGATACTTTCGTGTACTTCGGTGAAACAAAGTCTCCGTTACGGAACGGAATCACTTCACGGTGTTCTTTAGATAAAATATCAGAACCGGACATCAGATAGTCTTTCGTATCCACTCCGAGCAAATGCAGAATGGTAGGAGCCACATCGACGTCTCCGGCATATTTATGAACTCTCTCGCCCTTCACGCCGGCAGCGTGGATAAAGAGCGGAACCCGTTGAAGCTGGGCGTTGTCATAATCGGTAATTTCATCTTTGTCAAGCACTTTGGCCATCGCTTTATTGTGGTTTTCAGAGATGCCGTAATGGTCTCCGTACATCACGATAATCGATTGGTCATATAGCCCGTCTTTTTTCAGGTCATTGAAAAATTGTTCAATAGACTGATCAAGGTAATGGGCTGACTGGAAGTAGTTGTTGACGACAGAGTCACCAAAGTCTCCAGCCGGGAAGTCTGTATCCCCCTCATCCATTCCGAATGGGAAGTGGTTAGACAGGGTAATAAACTTCGTATAGAATGGTTGCGGCAGGCTTTCTAACAGCGGCATTGATTCTTTAAAGAACGGTTTGTCTTTCATGCCGTAGTTTTTCGTGTTTTCTTCGTTCATGTCATAGTAGGCAGAATCGAAGAACTTATCAATGCCTTCCGCTTTGTACATTTCGTTACGGTTCCAGAACGTCTGCGTGTTTCCGTGGAACGAAGCAGATGTGTAATCCTTAGACTTCAGAATCGCCGGAACGGATTGAAGCGTGTTTTGCGCTTTGTTTACGAAAACGGAACCTTGAGCCAGCGGGTACAGAGAGTTTTCCATCATAAATTCCGCATCGGATGTTTTACCCTGTCCCGTTTGGTGGAAAAAGTTATCAAAGTAGAACGTTTCGTTATCATGTGCCAGTTTATTTAAGAACGGTGTGACTTCTTTGCCGTCAATTTTATAGTCGATGATAAAGGACTGCAGAGATTCAAGTGAAACATAAATGACGTTTTTTCCTTCCGCTTTGCCGAAATACACGTTATTCGGCACGTCGTAATTGGCTTTCATGTAGTTTTCCACTTCCGTCACGTCGCTGGAATCGGCAAGCGCGCGCTGACTGTTGGACTTGATATTCTGGACAGCGTCATAAATCGTGAAATTGTATGTGCCTAAGTATTTCACCAGATAGTTTCGGTCGAATGATCTTGTCAGCAATTCAGGGCGGTCTGATTCCGCAACTGCCAGGTTGATGAGGAAAACAAGAATCGAAGACGCAAGAACGATTCGGAACGATTTTTTGCTCGACGTTTCTACAGGCTTGTTCACTTTGATCGCCAAGATGATCAGAATGATCGTATCGATAAAGTAAAAGACGTCAGCCGGGCTCATCAGCGAAAATGCGCTGTCGCCGAGTTGGCCGCCGTTTGTTTTAGCCTGCATAAGGACCGGAATTGTAATAAAATCATTGAAAAATCTGTAGTACACAATGTTTGCGTACAGTAAAAAAGACATTAAAAAATGAATCACTATGATGGCTGTCTGCTGTAATTTTTTCTTGAACAAAAGTCCAAAGCCAAGAAAGAACAAGCTTGAGCTGAGAGGATTCACAAAAAGCAATATTTTTTGTATCGTGTTGTCTATTCCTAAGTTGAAATTCAGGACATAACCGACATACGTTTTGATCCATAATAGGACGACCGCGATTAAGAAGAAGGCCAGTCCTCTTTCTTTTATAAATGTTTTCATTGTTACACTCCTTTTTTCCGATCACAGTTCGAGCGAAACGATAGAAAAAACGAACGTATCAAATATAACACGAATCAGCAGATTAGAAAAGTGAAAATCGTCTGGTGGAAAAAGTGGCGAAAAACGCCGTCGAATCAATGTTTTTCTTTACATAGTGCCCTAATATAAAAAAGGTTTCTTTGTGGAAACGAAGGAATAAAATGGAACGATGGCTACTGTATGGTAAAATAGAGGAAATGGCTGAAAAGAGGTGAAAGGATGGATTTTTCCCATATTGTGTCTGAAGATAAAATAAAGCGCGCCATCAAAGACGGAGAATTTGAAAACCTGCCGGGAATGGGAAAACCGCTGCCGAAGGATGACGCGGCACACTTGCCGGAATCGCTCCGCATGAGCTACCGTATGTTAAAAAATGCGGGGATGGCAGAGGACGAGGGCGCGCTCAAAAAAGAACTCATGACCATCGACCATTTAATCGCAAAGTGTCTTGACGAAAAAGAACGGGAACAATTAATCAGAAAAAAAACTGAAAAGCAGATGATGCTTGATAAGCTTGTCGGCAAAAAAGGCATGTTTTCAAAGCCAGCATCCGCTTTTTATAAGAATAAAGTATATGACCGGCTTGGACGAAACAGACCTTCTTCCAGCTGATTTGTCTTGTCTAAAAGGATGGTGATTGATAAAAGCCATCCTCTTTATGTTCCAATGGTCTCTGTCTAAAATGTTTATGTTTATCCGTCGTGGGGGAAATGACTCATAAACGAAAAAAGGGTGATGGGATGGAACGACTATTAGAATGGGTAGAACGTATATCTGATTGGCTGTGGGGGCCGCCGCTAATCATCTTGCTGACGGGTACGGGATTGTATTTCACCATTTTGCTGAAATGTTTTCAATTTCGCTATCCTTTATACATTTTCAAGCAAACGATCGGCAGCGTAGGAAAGAAGCCGAAGGGAGAGGGCACAGTCACACCGCTTCAGGCATTGACGTCAGCCCTCAGCTCAACAATCGGTGCGGCGAATATTGTCGGTGTGCCTGCCGCTATTATGTTTGGCGGTCCCGGAGCGGTTTTTTGGATGTGGTTTATTGCCTTATTTGCCATGGCGATTAAGTTTTCTGAAAGTGTGCTTGCTGTTCATTACAGAGAAAAAAATGAGCAGGGGGAATTTGTCGGGGGACCGATGTATTACATAACAAAAGGGCTACGCATGAAATGGCTCGGCGTATTTTTCTCTGTAGCGCTGATCGTGGAGCTGATCCCGAGCATTATGGTTCAGGGGAATTCGGTTTCAGTCTCTCTTGCCCAAACGTTTTCTTTCAATAAAATATATGCGGGAATCGGCATTGCGTTTTTGATTGGATTAGTGGTGATAGGAGGGGTAAAGCGGATTGGAAAAGTAACAGAGTTCATCGTGCCTCTTATGGCAGGGGCATATGTTGGGGCCGGTCTCTTGATTTTTCTCACGAATCTTTCAGCGGTGCCGGCGTTTTTCTCTCTTATCTTTTCGAATGCGTTTACCTCAACTTCAGCAGTTGGAGGGTTCGCAGGTGCTGCGCTGGCTGAAACCGTTCGCTGGGGCTTTGCCCGCGGGCTGTATTCTAATGAAGCCGGAATGGGAACAGCGCCGATTGCACATGCGGCGGCCATGACTGATCACCCTGTGAGGCAAGGGTTCTGGTCTGTGATCGGCATTGTCATTGACACCTTGATCATCTGCACTACCACGGCTTTTATCGTCATTACATCCGGTGTTTGGACAGGAGGAAATGCCTCAAATGACCCGGCAGCACTGACAACGGCTGCGTTTCAGCACTATTTCGGTTCCGGCGGAGGGTACTTCGTCTCGATTGCCCTTGTCTTCTTTGTGATATCGACCATTATGGTTGTTATTTTTTACGGCGTTAAGCAAGCTGAATTTCTGTTCGGACGGCTGGCAGGACATGTGATCAAAATCGTATATTTAGCGGCTATTATCATAGGGGCCGCAGGCGGAGCAAAAGCCATCTGGGGATTTCTGGACTTAGCATTAGTTTTTATTGTCGTTCCGAATGTGATTGCGCTGCTGTTATTGAGCAGAAAGGTAAAAGCACTATATACCGAGTTTTTCACATCTGAACAGTACTACCTGAAAGACAGAGGAAAAACCAAACAGAATGCTGTTTATCAGACAAAAGAAACCAAAAACTCTTAGTGTTTTGCCCTCGCACCGGCTAGCGATTTCGTTTTGACAAATAGATAAATGAGCAAAGGCAGCAAAAAGGAAATGAACACATTGATGACCGGTTTGACTCTGTTAAAGTCGATCAGATGGTTTGTGTTTTGGAAAAACCAAAAGCTGCATACTAGAGAAAACATGCCGGTCGGTGTGTACATAGCTTTTACCTCAATTGTTGAATGTAAGAAGGAAAGCCCGTATACCACCTGCGATTTTCACCATAATGACGGGGATCCGCAAGGCTGCGATCTGAACGGTCTAAAAAATCAGTAATTCGGATATGCCTGATCACCATATAGGCCGGATCAAAAAAAGTAGATGTCAGGTTGGGACATCACCGCTAGCAATAAAGCTCCTAGCAGTATCGCGATAATGGTGTGTTTCAGCGGGATGCTCCAGCTTGAGAAGAGAAGCGGAAGGATGATCAATACCTCCATCGTCCCAAAGGCATCAAAACTGATTGGAGGTATTGGATCGGTCCTTCAAAGACCGGTGTTACATTTTGCAGCTCAATTTGTTCGGCAAGTGTAAACGGAAGGAACAAGGCCAAGGTGCCGAATGGAACTAAAAAGAGCCGCGCCATTCTGTTCAACGTTTCTTTTCCTTCTCTGGCAATACAGATCACTGCAGAAATAATGACGCCGCCAAGAACGGCCATTGGTGTTCGGGAGAAATAAAATATGAATCAGATTGATGAAAAAACCTATATCATGAGCGTTGATTAACAGGAAATAGAAAGAAAACAGAAAAATGATAAATCGGCCTTCTAGAAGCTGGGCGGCGACGGTATCGGGTCTTTCCGTGTATTGCAGCTGGGGAAAGGCGAGTACGTGTCGTCTTCGATAAACTCTTCAATATATCCGCTTTCTAACACGGCATCAATCTTGATGTTTTTGCTTCTTTTTTCACTTTGTCAATGACCTTTGGATCAGCAATCCCGTCAATATAGGCCAAGGCAATGTACCGATTTTAAAAGAGATCATTTTTAGCTGAAGCGTTTTGACGCGAAAGCGCACAAGAGCGGTACCCCTCTCTTAATCCTCTGATGATCGATTCTGTGATCGGTTCCTCAATGCTTCTTCTTTGCCCACCTTTTATTTTAAGGATCAGGCATTTTGAATGCCCGTCTGCAAACAAAACCGCGTTTCCCTCAATGATGGATTCAGCCACTTTGCTTACACTCGTTTCTGCCGCTACGTTTGATATCGATAGAGTGTTTTGCAGCGCTTCCTCATGTTCATCAATTTGATCTGTCAGATGCCTCAAGAAAGGACGGAGGGCGTTGTCCTGTATTTGTTCAACTTCAATATAAACAATAAACCCGCACAGCCCGTTTTCGAAGTCAAATTGCCTAAATACGATGTCTGAGCAGCCTTCTGTTCATAAGGTCAGATGATCGAGGTTTTCCTTAAATCAGGAGAGATCGGTCTGTCCTGATTGTCTTCAAGCTCTTTGATGAGCTGAAGCGCTTTTTCGCGTTTATCCCAAGTGGTTGATCCTGCTATTTCAATGTCTTATTCAACAAGTGCTTGTGACTTTTAGGGTAACCTTGTCTGTTTCAGATATTCTCAGTCTGGGATGAAAGCGCTATAAAAAGTTGTTGACTACATGTATATACAGGAATACAATGTAATCATGAGTTGTATATACAAGTTATAAAAAACGGATACGGAGGGGTTGGCATGGGGGAACTGAACACATCGGCACGGCAGATTGTCGAAGCAGTCGGCGGCGCCGAAAATATTGCAGCGGCAACTCATTGTGTTACACGTTTGCGTTTTGCATTGATAGATGAAAGCAAAGTTGACCAAGAAGTGCTTGATCAAATTGACATTGTAAAGGGATCGTTTTCAACAAACGGGCAATTTCAGGTCGTGATCGGCCAAGGAACGGTCAACAAAGTATATGCAGAATTGGTCAAGGAAACGGGGATTGGCGAGTCAACAAAGGACGAAGTGAAGAAGGCTTCAGAAAACAATATGAATCATTTGCAGCGTGCTGTGAAAACGCTTGCAGATATTTTTATTCCGATATTGCCTGCGATTGTCACGGCGGGTCTCTTGATGGGGATCAATAACATTTTAACGGCGCAAGGCATTTTCTTCAGCACAAAATCGATTGTGCAGGTCTATCCGCAGTGGGCGGATCTTGCTAATATGATTAACCTGATTGCGGGAACGGCCTTTACGTTTCTGCCTGCGTTAATCGGCTGGTCAGCGGTCAAACGGTTCGGTGGCAACCCGCTGCTTGGCATTGTGCTCGGCGTGATGCTCGTGCATCCTGATTTGTTGAATGCGTGGGGATATGGCGCTGCAGAACAAAGCGGAAAGATTCCGGTATGGAATTTGTTCGGCCTTGAGGTGCAGAAAGTCGGCTATCAGGGACAGGTGCTCCCGATTTTGCTTGCTTCTTATATGCTGGCGAAAATCGAGGTGTTTTTAACAAAAAGGACACCTGAAGGCATACAGCTGCTCGTTGTCGCGCCGATTACGCTTCTCGTAACAGGTTTTGCCTCTTTTATTATCATCGGCCCGGTTACATTTGCGATCGGAAACGTGCTGACTTCAGGGCTTATCTCGGTGTTCGGCTCTTTTGCCGCAGTGGGCGGTTTGTTATATGGCGGTTTCTACTCGGCGCTTGTGATTACCGGCATGCATCACACGTTTCTTGCAGTCGACCTGCAGCTCATCGGCTCAAAGCTCGGCGGCACATTTTTATGGCCGATGCTGGCGCTTTCGAATATCGCACAAGGTTCGGCAGCGCTGGCCATGATGTTTATCGTGAAGGATGAGAAACAAAAAGGCCTTTCCCTCACGTCAGGGATTTCTGCTTATCTCGGCATTACAGAACCTGCCATCTTCGGGGTGAATCTGCGATACAGATTCCCGTTTATCATTGCGATGGTCAGCTCCGGGATTGCCGGAATGTATATTTCTACTCAAGGGGTGCTGGCAAGCTCCGTCGGTGTCGGCGGCGTGCCGGGGATTTTCTCAATCATGAGCCAGTACTGGGGCGCGTTTGCAATCGGGATGGCAATTGTGTTGATCGTGCCGTTTGCCGGAACATACGCGTATGCAAGATTCAAACATAAATAACGAATGGGAGCGGGACGTGTTTTAACGTTCCCTTTTCCCGTTTTTATTTTATAAAACGGTGGTGGAGACAGATGAAAACAGAACAAACACCATGGTGGAAAAAAGCTGTGGTCTATCAAATTTATCCGAAAAGCTTTAACGATACGACGGGGAACGGTGTCGGCGATCTGAACGGCATTATTGAAAAGCTTGATTACTTAAAAACACTTCAGGTGGATGTGCTTTGGCTGACACCGATTTATGATTCCCCGCAGCATGATAATGGGTACGATATTCGTGATTATTACTCGATTTATCCTGAATATGGGACGATGGACGATTTTGAGCGGTTACTGTCCGAAGCGCATAAAAGAGGCCTGAAAGTCGTCATGGATCTTGTCGTCAATCATACGTCAACAGAGCACAAATGGTTTCAAGAGGCGATTTCGTCAAAAGACAGCCCATACCGTGATTTTTATATATGGAAAACCCCGCAGGAAAACGGTTCTGTTCCGACAAACTGGGAATCGAAATTCGGCGGCTCCGCATGGGAGCTTGATGAAGCATCGGGCCAATACTATTTGCACCTGTTTGATGTGACGCAGGCTGATTTGAATTGGGAAAATGAAGAGGTTAGAAAGCATATCTATGACATGATGCATTTTTGGTTTGAAAAGGGAATAGACGGCTTCAGGCTTGATGTCATTAACCTGATCTCTAAAGATCAGCGCTTTCCGAATGCGGAAGGCGGAGGCGATGGCCGTTCCTTTTACACTGATGGGCCGCGGGTGCACGAATATCTGCATGAAATGAACGAAAAGGTGTTTTCGCATTACGACAGTATGACGGTCGGCGAGATGTCTTCAACGACCGTAGACCATTGTATCCGGTATACAAATCCCGCCAATAAAGAACTTGATATGACGTTCAGCTTCCAT
Organism: Bacillus sp. 0209A; assembly: GCF_036765095.1. NCBI lineage: Bacteria > Bacillati > Bacillota > Bacilli > Caryophanales > Bacillaceae > Bacillus > Bacillus sp. 0209A. The sequence continues at coordinate 93,975 of NZ_JBAIZV010000004.1, read as the reverse complement.
CATCTCAAGGTCGACTATCCAAACGGTGAAAAATGGGCCTTGGCGCCGTTTGACTTTTTGAAGCTGAAGAAGATCTTATCCGAGTGGCAGACGGGGATGCACGTTGGAGGGGGATGGAACGCTCTGTTCTGGTGCAATCACGATCAGCCGCGCGTTGTATCCAGATATGGAGATGACGGCGCGTACAGGGTGAAATCGGCGAAAATGCTCGCTGCCGCCATTCATATGATGCAGGGCACGCCTTATATTTATCAGGGCGAGGAGCTGGGAATGACGAATCCGAAGTTTACCGACATCAGCTCCTATCGGGATGTCGAATCACTGAACATGTATCACGCTTTTAAGGAAAAAGGGATGGCTGATCAAGAGATCACAGCGATTTTACAGGCGAAATCCCGAGACAACTCCAGAACGCCTGTCCAGTGGGATGATACGCAGAATGGCGGTTTTACAACGGGCGCGCCATGGATACCGGTCGCCGGAAACTATCATGAAATCAATGTCGAAGCGGCGCTGAAGGATCAGAACTCAGTGTTCTATCATTATCAAAAACTGATCCAGATTCGAAAAACGTATGACATTGTGACAGAGGGGACGTATGAGTTAATCGCAAAGGATGATCCGAACATTTTTGCATATCTCAGACACGGCAACAATGAAAAGCTGCTCGTGATCAATAACTTTTACGGGATTGAGGCAGCCTTTACAATGCCGGACTCTTTAGCGCCTGGCGAGTGGAAGGCAGAGGTGCTGTTGAGCAACGATGATGTGAGGGAAGGACTGCAGAACATGACGCTCCGTCCGTATGAGTCCATTGTTTATCGTTTAACGAAACCGTGTTAAACTAAGCTGGGTGGTCCATAATGAAGGCGAATAAATTTATTGCAATTTATAAAGACATCGCACAGCAAATTGAAGGCGGCCGGTGGAAAGCGGAGGAGATTCTTCCGTCTGAACATGAGTTGACCGCACAGTACGGTACATCGAGAGAAACGGTCCGAAAGGCGCTTCACATGCTTGCGCAAAACGGCTATATCCAGAAAATCAGAGGGAAGGGCTCCGTCGTTCTCAACCGTGAAAAAATGCAGTTTCCCGTCTCGGGCCTTGTCAGTTTCAAGGAGCTCGCGCAAACACTTGGCAAAGAAACGAAAACAACTGTACACAAATTCGGGCTCGGGCCTCCGTCAGAGCTGATCCAAAAACAGCTCCGTGCTAACTCGGATGAGGACATCTGGGAAGTCATCAGGTCAAGAAAGATTGACGGAGAACATGTGATTTTGGACAAGGATTACTTTTTCAGAAAGCATGTGCCCCACCTGACGAAAGAAATTTGTGAGAACTCTATATATGAATATATAGAAGGAGAGCTCGGTCTTTCGATCAGTTATGCGCAAAAAGAAATTGTAGCCGAGCCGTGTACGGATGAGGACAGGGAGCTGCTTGATTTACGAGGTTATGACCATATGGTCGTGGTGAGAAACTACGTCTTTTTGGAGGATACGAGTCTCTTTCAATATACGGAAAGCAGACACCGCCTGGACAAATTCCGGTTTGTCGATTTTGCGCGGCGGGGAAAATGAGAAAGGCGCCTGCCTGCGGCAGCGCGCTTTTTTTGTTTGGTATCAAAATTGATACTATCCAACAAAAATGTGCGTACTTTTACTTTTTGCGATAACGGCTACAATAGAGTTGAGAGTAACCAAAAGGAGAGGTGTTTTACATGGCAGATCTAAAGAAACAAATTCTGGATGCGTACCATTTCAGACATGCGACAAAGGAATTTGACCCGAATAAAAAAGTATCAGACAGCGATTTTGAATTTATTTTAGAAACAGGAAGACTGTCTCCGAGCTCACTCGGCCTTGAGCCTTGGAAATTCGTTGTCGTTCAAAATCCGGAATTTCGCGAGAAGCTTCGCGAATACACATGGGGCGCTCAAAAGCAGCTTCCAACCGCAAGCCATTTCGTTCTGATTCTTGCGCGTACAGCGAAGGATATCAAATACGATGCGGACTACATCAAACGTCATTTAAAAGAAGTGAAACAAATGCCTCAGGACGTTTGCGAAGGCTATCTCAGCAAAACGGAAGAGTTCCAGAAACACGATCTGCATTTGCTTGAAAGTGACAGAACATTGTTTGACTGGGCTTCAAAACAAACTTATATTGCGCTTGGCAACATGATGACTGCCGCTGCGCAAATCGGTGTTGATTCCTGCCCTGTGGAAGGCTTCCAATATGATCACATTCACCGTATTCTTGAAGAAGAAGGCCTTCTGGAAAACGGAAGCTTCGACATTTCTGTGATGGTGGCGTTCGGCTACCGCGTGAGAGACCCTCGCCCGAAAACAAGAGCGGCTGTTGAAGATGTTGTGAAGTGGGTGTAATAAAGAAAGCTGCTCGATGACGAGCAGCTCTTTTTTATGCTTGATTCGCTTTATTTTGTTTTCTCCTCTGATGCAAGTACAATGCCGTTCCGAGCGCGCTGATCAGAAATCCGGCCAAGAGGATCGAGTACATGGATGTGGCTGTGTCCGGAAGCAGGCCGCCAGCCGGGCCGTCCGTACCTGATCCGTTTCCTCCTGATCCGTTTGTCGGGTCAGTGCCGGGAGGTGTATCATGTCCTCCGTTTCCGTCAGTCGGCTGTTTTCCGCCTGGTTTGTCAGAACCTCCGCCATTGCTGCCGTTATCACCGCTTGTCGGCTGATCGGACGGGAATGCCGGCGGTTTGTTGTTCGCACCGGAATTTAAGATCGTGTATTCGCTGAAATGGGTTGTATATCCTGTCACGATATCATCGTCGACTGAACCCTTTTCAGTCTTTGTGAAAGTTTTCTTTTTCCGGTCAACGTGGTAAATAGCAGGGTTATGGGCTTCTTCAATATCAAACATGCGAAGCGAAAGCTGAACAGGTTCCTTGAATGATTTTATTTCTTTTCCTTTTTGTTTCACTGTAAAGTCATATACATCTGCAAGTGAAACATTCAATTCTCCCGTTGACTTGATGCCGATTGCAGTGTCTGCGGTTTTGAGGTTCGCCATTGGCAGCTTCATGCTGTACCAATAGTTGAATACCGTCAATGAAGGATCTGACTCTCTTTCTTTCAAAAGTTTGACCTGATCTTCTTTTACTTTAAGATTGATAGGCTTCTCGTGAGATCCTTCTGATGTTTCATAATAGACAAACGGCGTGTTGGCATTTTTGGCATATATCGAAAATTTGTCTTCATCGAGTGTCCAGCTGCCATCCTTCTGCTTTGTCGGCAGGAATACTTCTTTGATTCGTCCTTCGATTTTAGGAGATACCTTGTTTCCTAGTTTTTTCAGCTGTTCAGTGAAAATCTCATAATCTACGTAACCAAGGTCCTCACCATGGGATGCTTTCGTAAAGACAGAGTATCCGTCTCCTCCGGCGCCGACAAAGTTATTCGTTGCCACGCGGTAGGTCTTATCGGAATCGAGATGAACCATGTCTCCGTTAGGTGATTCGAGTTTGACTTCAAGAACTCGGTGTCCGGGTTCCTTGTTTAATGTAAACGTATATTGGATTCCGGCCACCTGAGGGAAGGCGCCGCCTCCGTTTTCCACATTGCTCAATCCTTGTTCAAGGGCTTCTTTAATTTGTTTTCCGGTTAAGTCGGCCACGTAAAGCGTGTTGCCGAACGGCATGACGTTCAGCACCTCGCCGAGTGTGATATCGCCTTTGTCAATGCCGGCTCTGATGCCGCCGCCATTTGTGATCGCTATTCTGGCGCCAGCTGCTTCTTTCGCTTTTGCCAGCATGCCGTCCGCGATGAAGTTTCCGAGGTTCGTTTCCTTCGTGCGCACATGCTCACGCTGGCCGTCAAGCGCTACATCCGTGTAGCCGACTTTTTCCTTTTTGATGTCCTCTAATTCATGTTTGAACTGATCAAGCTCTTTTTTTGCCTCTGCGTTTTCTTCTGTATGTTCATCAATTGGCAGCACGCTCAGATTTGATTTGTCTGTTTGCACAACGCCGTTTTCATCAAACACGACATCGACGCGTCCCAAATATTCGCCGTATTCTTTTGCCTGCGCCACGATCGTCGGCTCTTCATTGTTCACGACTTCCATTTTGTCTACGAGGGTGTGGGTGTGTCCGCCGATGATCAAGTCAATGCCTTTTACTTTTTTGGCCAGCTCAAGATCACGGTTATGCCCGATATGGGTTAAAGCGATAATTTTATTTGCTTTTTCTTCTTCCTGAATCGTTTTGACAGTGTTTTGCGCTGTTTCAAACGCGTCATGAAATACGATGCTTTTGCCCGGGCTTGACGTAGTGGCTGTATCTTCCGTTGTCAGTCCGAATACAGCGACTTTCTCACCGTCAACATCTAACAGAATGTAAGGGTGGATGCCGGGCTCTTTCTTTTCACCTGCCGTAAAGGTTTGCGGCTTTTTGACATAGGAAGTCAGCTTAGGTTCGTTTGACACATCTACGTTTGCGCTGACGAACGGAAATTCAGGCGCTTCAAAGTGATAGCGGTTCGCCGGATCGACTGTTGCGCTGTTTCCGCTGAGAAAATCAGAAAGCACTGTCGGGCCTTTATCAAATTCATGGTTTCCAAAGGTCATGGCGTCATAGCGCATCATATTCATCAATTTCAAATCGGCTAAACCGTTCCACTTTGTGAAATACAGATCGCCGGAAAACACATCTCCCGCATCAAGGAGAATGTTGCGGTCTGTTTCGTTTCGCACTTCGTTGATTTTCGTCATTCGTCTCGCCGCGTCATCGAGGTGGGCATGCGTATCATTGGTGTGCATGACAGTCAGATCCCACAGTCCGTCCTTAGGGGGCTCGGGATTTGAATCATCGTCGAATTGCAGCTTGTATACACCATAGCCTTCATTCGCAGACTCGCCTACATAAGCGACATCGTCTGCTTTATCCGCAAATGGCTTGGCCAAAAGTGAGGACTCAAACGTCAAATTCGTGCCGGAAACAGCCGCGATTGACCAATTGTTGTCCGCTTTTGGATTGACTGTTTTCTGTTCAATAATGTAATCCATCAGCACCTGCCTGTTTTCAACCGCGGAGCCGTGGACGATTTTATCGCTTGTCAGGTGAGGGAAACCGCCGCCTCCGGACGCACGATAATTATTGGTGACGACGAGAAATTCCTGGTTTGTGCTGATGGGCTTGCCTTCATAGGAAAGGTTGATGATCCGGGACGAGCCCGCGTTGATCACTTTTCCGTTCTCATCGTATTTCGTCGGTTTTGTGACATCGACCTGATATGTGACGCCGTCAATCACGTCAAAATTATAGGAGCGAAAATTCTCATTCAGTAAGGCTTGATCGCCGCCTTTTGACGGATCAATTTGATTGAATTGGCCTGCTGACATCTCAAGCCAGTCCTTGACCTCGCTTCCAGTCAGCTTGACGATCTGAACGGTATTATCGTAAAGATACAAGTCACCGACGTTTTTAATGGCGAGATCTCCGGCTGGAATATTCGTATAGTAATTGGCTCCGTTTCTGCCGCCTGCTTTAAACGGCGCCCCAGCGGACAAAATCGGGAGGTCTTTGTACTCGGTATCCTTCATTTCCTTTTCCGCATACCATTTTTGCGCGTCTGTCACGATCTGAATGGAAGGGTCATCTTTGACCTGAGCGAAGAAGCTGTTAATATCGGCTTCTGTGTTGCCGACTGGTTTTCTAACATACTCCAGTGTGTTTTGATGCGTTTGCTTGATGGTGTTTGTGACGGTTTCATTTCCGGATGTGACGGTGCCTGCGATAGATTCAACACTGGCCTTCGAATCTGCTACCTTCCATGAGCCGTCCGTCTTTTTGAGTTTAAGGTCAATCATGCCCAAGTATTTGCCCCAGCTGCTTGGCATGACGACTGGAATGCCGTTGATTGTGCCTTTTTCAACATCGAATTGGGCAGCGCCTGCATACTCGGCGGAAGGGAAAAGTCCATGCTGATGGCCAGAGATGATCGCGTCAATGCCTTTTGTTTTGGTGGCTAGGTCAAATACAGCGTTTTCCGCGCCTGGCGATTGGGCTTGCTTTTCAATGCCGCTGTGGGCGAGGGCGATAATGACATCAGCGCCTTCCGCCTTCATTTTCGGGATCGTTTCATTGGCGGATTCTACGATATCCTGCACCTGCACCTGACCTTCGAGATGCTTTTTGTCCCATGTCATAATTTGCGGCGGAACGAAGCCTATGTAGCCGACCTTTATTTTTTGCTCATGGCCGTTTTCGTCAGTGACGGTTTTATCTGTAATGACATACGGCGTATACCGGTTTTCACCGCTTGTTGTTTTGACATTTGCATTTACAAGCGGGAAATCGGCTCCTCTAATCGTGCCGTCGAGAAAGTCGAGCCCGTAGTTGAATTCATGATTGCCCAGTGTGCCGGCGTCATATTTCAGCGCATTCATGACACTGATAATCGGGTGGGTTTTCGCGCCGGAAATAATGTCGTCTTTTTCATACTTCACCGCGTATTCTCCAAGCGGATTCCCTTGAATCAAGTCCCCGTTATCCACAAGCAGGGTATTGGGGTTTTGTTGGCGGTGCTTTTGGATCAGCTGTGCCGTTCTTGCCAGCCCGAAATCCGTCGTTTCTTTGTCGCTATAGTAATCGTAATCCATCATGTTGGCATGAATATCAGTCGTGGCCAAAATACTCAGATGCACCTGAGGAGCCGCGCTTTCTTCTGCATGAATGGGTGGTGTTGGAAGGATTAGGCTAAGTATCATAATAGGGGGCAAAAGAATACGGAGAATGTTACCGACGTATGTTCGTCTTTTCTGTATTCTCACCAGTTCTCCACCTTTCAACGAAATTTGTGTTACAACTACTATTGTAAGAATATTTTGTAATCATTTGTAGGTATTTCTTTATGATTATTGTAAAAGGGAAAAAAATGAGTATTATGTAATATCGTCAAACGACAAATGCCGGGTATTTATGCTTATTGTTTGTCAGGTCTGCGAAAATGTTTATTTTAGTGTGGCTGGGGAAGAGTGTTTTATGTAGACAGATTAATCGGGAGGTTATGAAAAATGGGGAAAAAAATAGCAGTTGTTTTGACAGATTATTTTGAGGACAGCGAGTACACTGAACCTGCGAAAGCCTTTAAAGAAGCGGGACATGAACTGACTGTCATCGAAAATGAAAAAGGCAAAACAGTAAAAGGCAAGCAGGGGAACGCGGAAGTGACAGTAGACGCGTCCATTGATGATGTAAACCCTTCAGACTTTGATGCGCTTTTAATTCCCGGAGGATTTTCACCAGACCAGCTTCGCGCTGATGACCGTTTCGTCCAATTTACAAAAGCGTTTATGACTGACAAAAAACCGGTATTCGCCATTTGCCACGGTCCGCAGCTCTTAATCAACGCGAAAGCGCTCGATGGCCGAAAAGCGACAGGCTATACGTCCATTCGTGTTGACATGGAAAACGCGGGTGCCGACGTTGTGGACAAGGAAGTGGTTGTTTGCCAAGGGCAATTGGTCACTAGTCGCACACCGGATGATATTCCGGCATTTAATCGTGAATCGTTGGCATTGCTTGAGAAATAAGAAAAACGGACGCCTGGCGGGGCGTCCGTTTTCGGTTGATTACAGTTTGACATCGGCCTGAGCACCCGTCAGTTTCTTGTATCTGTAATACAAGAAGGCGGCTGCAGCTGTTCCGATAACCGCAATACAGAAGTCGAACATAAAGATATGGGCGATGCCTCCCGCTTTTGCGATAAGCCCTGTGGCAATCGGCAGCAAAATCGACGCGAGGCTTGAAGCGGTCGCTACAATTCCGGTAACGGTTCCTTTTCGCTTCCAGAAAAGCTCTGTCATTAATGTAATGGTGATTTGAAACACACCCGCGGTTGAAAAGCCTAAGAAAAAGGCGGTGATGTCCAGCACAACCGGCACATGAACCGTCAGCATGACCGCAAGCGTACATAAAGTAATAACCGGATACAAGAGCGTAATCATGACTGGCTTTACCCATCTGTTCAGCAAAAGGGCTAATAATAAAACGGATGCCAGAGATCCAACACTATAATAGCTCAGCAATTGCACGGAAGCTGATTCAGCTAAACCGGCTGCTTTTTGCGCGTAGCTCGGAAGCCAGATTTGAGAAACCGTAAATAAAGCTGTTGATGTAAAACCGATCATAATCAGGGCGGTGCCTTCTTTCCGAAAAACGGGTTCAGACAAGAAAGCGGGAGCTTCCTGTTGGCCGCTGTTATTTGGTTTCTTCTGTTTCTTAGGAAACGAAAGCGTTGATAAATAAACGATATTCAGTACATAGACGGCAGCCGGGAGATAAAAAGTAAATCCGTAAGACATGCGGTGGTCTGCTAAAAATGTGATCAAAAGCGGCAAAAGTGCGGCCCCCAGAGACATAAAGGCTTTGACCAGAACATTTGCCGAGCCGGGCGCAGCCGGGAAGAGCTCGGTCAGGGCCGGATATGTTCCGGCATCCATCGCTGAATTTGCGACTCCGGCTAATAAGGCGAACACAAACGCCAGTTCATAGCTCGGTGATAAAGGAATACCGACTAAAAAGACGGCCATGATCCCCGCGGAAGCGACAACAAGCGGTTTTCTGCCGATTTTATCTGATAACACGCCGGAAATGCCGTAGGTCAGCAGCTTGCCGAACCCGATAGCGGCAATGACATAACTAATGCCGGTCGGGTCGGTATTCCACTGTTTTGTTAAGGAGGACATATTGGATGCGAGAATAATGTTGACCATTCCCAGAAAGAAGTAGTTGATATACATTCCGGAGGCTGTTTTGATAGATGTCGTTTTCATGGCTTGTACTCCTTCAAATCTTATTCGAACATTTTCATTAATATGGATTTCTTTACCGAGGAAAGCGAACAGCCGGCATGCCGGGTGTGTTCATCATGTGAAGCCTTCTTCACCCGCTTTGATCAGGCCCAAGCCCTTATAACCTGCTTTATAACCGCTCAGTGCTGCAATCATCCGATCAGCTGTGTTCTCCAATGATAAAAAAGACTCGCCGGGTTTCCGGCCAGTCTCAATTATTTACGAAGCGAGGCGAGCTCTTGAGCTATCGCCTGCATTTCACTAGGGCTGAATGATTCTTTTTTCATCACCATGCTGTGAAGGTACGTGAGGTCTTCTATCTTTTCATCACTGAAATCCTCCGCTTTGATCACGCCGACGTTCAGCATGTTCAGTTTTTGGGAAATCTCTTCAATCATTTGAGTCAATGTCTCTGTATTTGGGCTGGACAAATGGTTCCATCCTTTCTTTATGCGATATTCGGTATGTTTTATTCTAACAGAATTCAATCAGAAAAAAACCCTCTTCTAAGAGCAAGCTTTTGATTTCAAAAAAGTGGAGTCATCAGTTGAAAAGAAAATGAACATCCTACTAAGATATTCATGAAGGTTTTTTTTTAGAGAAATATGGGCAAAGAATAGGGAGGTTGCACAACATGATAAGCGTGTTATTTGTTTGTTTAGGAAATATTTGCCGGTCTCCGATGGCAGAAGCGATTTTTCGGGACCTGGCAGCCAAAAAAGGATTAGAGGGGAAAATCAAGACAGACTCAGCAGGTATCGGCGGCTGGCACATCGGCAATCCGCCGCATGAAGGAACACAGGAGATCTTGCAGAGAGAAGGAATCAACTTTGAGGGTATGCTTGCACGTCAAGTCAGCGAACAGGATCTGGCCGATTTTGATTACATCATTGCGATGGACGCAGAAAATATCGGGAGCCTCAGAAGCATGGCGGGTTTTAAGAATACCTCGCATATCAAAAGGCTCTTGGACTATGTTGAAGATTCAGATCTTGCCGATGTTCCTGATCCTTACTACACAGGAAATTTTGAAGAGGTCTGCCAATTAATCAAGTCGGGCTGTGAGCAGCTGCTTGCATCCATTCAAAAAGAAAAACAATTGTGAGTGAAAGGAGAATTTGCATGAACAACGAACGTTTAATGCTGAAAGGTATTTTTCTTGGAGCTGCGGCAGGCGCGGCGTTATCGCTGCTCCATAAGCCGACAAGACAGGCATGCGGCATGAGATGGCTGACATGCAAGCATAAACTTTCACTGTACAAAAGCAATCCGGAGCTGTTGAAAAACACGGTCAGCACAAAGATGGATGAGGCCAAAAAGCTGGCCCAATCCTTGTCAAATGAAGTCGGGTTTGTCAATCAGCAGGTGAAAGAGCTGAAGAAAACAACGCCGCAAGTGATGGAGCTTGTGCAAGAAACGAAAGAGCATTTTTCAAAAAAATGATCAAATATGCGAGGTGAGGCGACATGAATTTTTTGAAAGAGCTTTTCAGCAGATACACCCTTCATGAAGGGCCGAGCAAATCAGCGGAGCTGGCGTATTTTTTTCTTTTGTCATTGTTTCCGTTTTTGATTTTTATGCTGACGCTCACCGCGTATCTTCCGATTTCTACCGATGATGTTCTGGGAGTTGTCAAACAATACGCGCCCGCCAGTGCGATGTCCCTCGTTGAATCCATTACACAACAAACCTTAAACAACCGAAATGGCGGTTTGCTGTCATTCGGGATTATCGCGGCTTTGTGGTCTGCGTCTAATGGAATGAACGCCATCGTCCGATCGCTAAACCACGCGTATGAAGTGGATGAAAACCGCTCTTTTATCATCGTTCGTCTAACCTCAATTTTTTTGACGATTGCCATGGTATTTACGATTTTAGTGGCCTTGCTTCTGCCGGTATTCGGCCGGCAGATCGGGGTGCTCGCTTCAGACTTCGTCGGCGCGTCGGATCTGTTTTTATCCGTTTGGGCAGCAGTGCGCTGGGGTGTCAGTCCGCTTGTGCTGCTGATCGTTTTTTCCGCACTGTATTTCATCGCGCCGAACAAAAAACTGTCCCTCCGGTTTGTCATGCCGGGTGCGGTGTTTGCGGCCTTTGGCTGGATAGTTGTCAGCACCCTGTTTTCATTTTACGTCAGCACGTTTGCGAACTTCAGCGCCACGTATGGGAGTATCGGGGGAATCATCGTCCTGATGATTTGGTTTTACTTGAGCGGCATTTTAATTATCTTAGGGGGAGAAATCAACGCTCTTTTACATAAACGTAAAAAGCTTCCTGATGAAAATCCCTATCTTTAGCGCACCCTATAAATGAACTTCGGTTCAAAAAGATATAGGGGGGCCAACGTGATGAGTAAGCAAAAAGGCGGAAGCCATAATAAACAAAATTCGAAAAGCAAACCGAGCCATAAAACAAGCGGAAGCGCCAACGGGCAAAACGGCTATCATTAGTATAAAAGCCTCCTGACACCATGTCAGGAGGCTTTTTGGTTTAAGAAGATGAAGAATAGGTTTCGGCTGGCGACCAGCTTTTCGGTTTGCCCAGCACAAGAGCAAGCCAGACACCGCTAAGCGTGAGGGTAATAAAATAAAACAAGTTTGCGCTATCAAATGTCTGCATATACCAGCCGCCGGCAATCGGGCCGAGGATGCTGCCGAGGCTGAATGTAATGCCGCAAAGCAGGTTCCCCGCCGGCAGCAGGTGGGGCGGAAGAAGATCCGTCATATAGCTGATGCCAAGTGTAAAGGTTGAGCCGACTGCCATTCCCGCCATAAAAAAGCAGCATCCGATCACGTAAGGTAAAGGGAATACGCCGGCGATCAAAAAGCAAAGCGCCCCTGTCAGCAAAATCACAAGCAGGACATTCCGCCGCCCGTATGTATCGCTGAGGATGCCGAGTGGAAACTGAAAAATAATGCTTCCGATCGCAAATGCGGGCAGGATCAGCGCCACTGCGTCCACAGAGATCCCCAGCCGGAGCGCGTACACCGGAAAGCTTCCGTTTAGCGCCGTCTCGAGAAAGCCATAACCGAATGTGGGCATAAAGGCAACCCATCCAAACAGTATCGCTTGATAAAACCGTCTGAAACTATTGTCTGATTTGGTTTCGTGAGGACTGGTTTGCGGGTATGCGTTTTGTAGAAAGAAAACAAAAAGCCACGCAAACAGGCTGAAGCAGCCGGACACGATAAAAGGCAGCGCCGGGTTCAGCTTGACAAGCGGAACCATGAACGGACCCGCGGCAAAGCCAAGGCCGAAGGAAAGCCCGTAAACAGACAGGTTTCTTCCACGATTTTGTTTTGATGACATGGAAGTCACCCACGTTTGCGTAGAAAAGTGAAGCATGTGGTCGCCGATTCCGATAAACAGGCGAAGCAGGAACCAGATCCAAACCGACTGAAGCCAAATAAATCCAAATAAGCTTAAAATGACAATGCTTCCGCCAATGACGATCAGCGGCTTAAATCCGAGCTTTCTAAGCGGCGCTTCCATAAACGGAGAAGCCAAAAGCACGCCGATGTACAGTCCCGTCGCGTGCAGGCCGTTGATAGCGGCCGATTCACCATTTGTTTCAAAGATGATCGAGATAACAGGCAGCAGCATGCCTTGCGAAAACCCAGAAATGGAAACGAGCAAGACAAGGATAAAGAAATGAAATCGTGACATTTTGTCTGTTCTCCTTATGTGGAATCTATGTTGATCGTACAATGTTTTCCAAAAGCGGGCAACCTGAAAAAAGCCTATATCACATGTGAACATGCGACCTCGTGTAAGCATGATGATTTTTGTGAAGAATAAAAATAAAACAAGTCATATAAAAGGAGCCAATTCACCATGAATCGTATTTTTTTTATTTTAGTGGCGGCGGGTGTTCCGCTTTCTGTGATCGGCAGTTTGATGCATTGGCCTTCTGTCATTCTCTTTGCCTTGTATTGCGTAACGATTATCGCGCTTGCAAGCTATATGGGAAGGGCGACAGAATCATTGTCCATCATCGCAGGCCCGCGGATCGGCGGTTTGTTGAACGCCACCTTTGGGAACGCGGTTGAGTTAATCATCTCTTTATTTGCACTAAAGGAGGGCCTGACCGGAATCGTGCTTGCCTCTTTAACCGGTTCAGTGCTGGGGAATTTGCTGCTGGTGGCGGGGCTATCGTTTTTTGTCGGCGGTTTAAAATATAAGCGGCAGGAGTTTAATATCCATGATGCGCGCCATAACTCCGGTCTTTTGATTTTTGCCATTATTGTCGCTTTTGTGATTCCGGAGGTATTTTCCGTTGGTATGGGTAACGTGGGCAAGCTCAATTTAAGCATAGGCATCAGCATCATTTTGATGCTGTTATATGTGGCGGCTCTTTACTTTAAACTTGTCACACACCGCGGTGTTTATCAGCCGAAGAACAATTCCACCCAGCACGTGGAAGAGGAAGAGCCGGAATGGTCGGGCAAAATTGCCACAATTGTCTTGTTTGCGGCAACGATTGCTGTGGCATACATATCCGAAAACCTGGTGCACACGTTCCACTCGGTAGCTGAGCAGTTCGGCTGGAGCGAGCTGTTTATCGGGGTTATCATCGTGGCAATAGTCGGTAATGCCGCGGAGCACGCATCAGCCATTATCATGGCCTATAAAAATAAAATGGACGTTGCGGTTGAAATTGCGGTTGGTTCGACGCTGCAGATTGCTATGTTTGTTGCGCCGGTTCTTGTGATCTGTTCCATCTTTTTCCCGGTAAGCATGCCGCTTGTGTTTACATTGCCGGAGCTCGTTGCGATGGTATCATCGGTTTTCTTGATGATCGCGATTTCGAATGACGGCGATTCCAACTGGTTTGAAGGAGCGACACTGCTTGCCGCCTATGTCATTATGGCGATCGGCTTTTTCCTTCTTTAACTTGAAAAAATGATGGATAACAACAAAGCGGGTTGAAAAGACTAAGGGAAAATGCCATAGAAAGAGTGATATGATGAAAAAGCTATTTCATTCCACACTTATTGTGCTGTTATTCTTTAGTTTTTTCGGCGTTCAGCCCATCCACGCGAAAAAGCAGTTTAAGGTTCCTGACTCTGTCGCAAGCATCTCGAAGGAAAACACGTATCCGAATGCTTCACAGGATCAGCCGATGCTTCAGCCGAGCAAGCTTGCAAAGGAATTGCTCGATCATTCTGATGTGAAGATTGAAAACCCGCACCTCATCAAAATGCTGAATGAATCCAACATATCCGGCACACCGCTTGCGGTCGGCTACCGGGCGACAATCTTTCTCGGGAAATGGGCGCTCGGCTATGAATCAAACGAAACAGTCGCAAATTGGGAATATAAAAAAATCAATACAAACCGTGCGGATAACCGCGGCGGAAAAGAAACGGCTGAAATGCACTATGCCCAGGAACAGCAATACAAAGTGAAGGGCGGCCTGACAGCTAAGGTTCCAAATGCTGAAGATGTTAAAAGCATGATGATGCTGAAAGCAATGAAGAAAACGAACCTTCCGCTGGCATTTGATACGGTCGTCGGAGCGGGTACAAAGCGGGATCAAATTTATAAAGTCGCTCCTAAGAAACTTGGTTATCTAAACGCATATGCGCCGGCTGTGAATGAAAAAGGAAAAGTGACTTACGGAGAAGTATACTTAGTGCTGAAAGGGAATAAACGAAAACTTGTCGTGAAAAATGTCACATCACAGGGTATCGGTGCTTGGATTCCGGTTCAAGACCATGTCACATTTGGCTTTCAGCTTTCCTCGCAGCCAAGATAAATAAAAAACTGATTCCATTCAGGCGGAATCAGTTTTTTTGTTTATTGTGTTCTCTCGATTCTGACCGCTTCTTCAAGCATTTGCACATTGTTTTGGTACAGCTGGCGAACGAGAATCCTTCTGGCTGCAAGGCTGGCGCTGAAATAATCGTCATCTTTGACCATGCCTTTTACCGTAAATTCGACGCCGCGATTGATATGATTCAATGCGGTGATCCCGTGTATTTGAAAGGGTTCTGCCGGATTGCCGAATTCATTCAGCTTCAATGAATCCCGAAGCTCTTCATTCAGCGTGTCGCATGCCTCTTCTAATACACTGTACACGCGGTCCGGATCTTCCTTAAAGCTGATGACAAAGGATTCGGTAATCCGCATAAAATCAATATTATAGTTCTCTATCTGCCTGACTTCGCCGTTGCTGATGGTGAGCAGCTTCCCGCTCCATTCCCGGATTTGCAGCGAGCGAAGGCCGATTTCCTCAACAGTTCCGTTAAACAAATTGTTAACGGTGACATAATCGCCTTTGTGCAGCTGGCGTTCATAAATCAAAAACACACCTGCCAGCACATCTTTAATCAGTGATTGGGCGCCAAAACCGATGACGATACCGGCTACACCCGCCCCGGCTAAAATTTTGCCGAAATCATGAACAAATAAAGACATAACATAAAAGATAAAAGCGATTGTCGCTGTGTACTGGGTGACAGAACGGATAAGGCTTTCAATTGTTTTTTCTTTTCTTTCTTCAATGAAGTCCGTCCGTTTAAAAAATAGCTGGACCAGCCGGTTGATGATAAAAACACCGATCCACAGAATGACAGCAACGAGAAGAATATCGACGATTTTATTCTGGAAAATCTCTGTAAGTTTTTCTTCCATTCGCATCTAACTCCTGGCTTGACGTTTTGTGAAATCTGCATCCTGATAATAACTGTTTTTGACGAGAACATTCGGCCCGAGGCATCGGACATTCGGGCAGTGGCAATTCAGCTCTTTGGCAAGCTTTGTCTCTCTCCATTTTTCATAGGCGGAAGGGAGGCTGTCCGTCTGGATATTGCCAAGCGGCGGTGTATCGCCGAAATCTGTTACGATAATGTTTCCGTCGAAAATGTTCACATTCAGGCGGGAACGGCCGTCAGGGTCGTTTCTCACCGTGACGTTTTTCGCGGCGCGAAGCCGGTGAAGCAGCTTTTGATCCTCTTCGTTCGAACTGCAGGCATAAAACGGGAGTGTCCCGAACAGCATCCATGTATTTTCATCACGAATGTCCAGCAAACGGTGAATGGACTGTCTCATCTCTTTCAGGCTGAGAGATTCAAGAGCGCTTGCGAAATCGCTCGGGTACATCGGATGGACTTCGTGACGCTGACATTTCATATCTTCTGTGATTTGGCGGTGAATATGCTCAATATGCGGAAGTGTCCGTTTGTTCAGCATCGTTTCCGCAGAAACCATCACCCCGGCATCCACGAGCGTGCGGCTGTTTTCGATCATTTTTTCAAAATAACGCGCGCGCTGTTCGAAAGTCGGTTTTCTGTCCATCATGGCAAAGCCGATCTCTGCAAAATCTTCAACTGTACCCCAGTTATGCGAAATATGCAGGACATCAAGATACGGAATAATCCATTCGTATCGATCAATATCAAGGGTCAGGTTGGAATTGATCTGCGTCCGCACGCCCCGTTCATGGGCGTATTTTAATAACGGAACGACATATTCCTTTACTGATTTTAATGAAAGCATCGGCTCTCCGCCTGTAATGCTGATGGATCTCAGACGCGGGATTTCCTCCAGCCGTTTTAACAGAAGGTCTATTGGCAGAGCATTCGGGTCTTTAGGCTGCAATGTATAGCCTACAGCGCAATGCTCGCATCTCATATTGCACAGTGTCGTTGTTGTGAATTCAACGTTTGTCAGCTGCATGTCTCCATACTGTTCAACATCCATATAGGCTTCCCAAGGATCAAACTCGGGTGTGATGGGATGCAGCTTCGTGTTTTGTGTCATGACTATCTAACTCCTTTATAAATGGGGCATACTAATGCTGCCAACAGTTAATTTTAGACCTGATTTGTCAAGATCGCAAGTAGCGCAGCGATTGAAAAACGGCAAAAAATGAGCTACCATAATAAAAAATGAATGGAGGAACAGAATGGGAAACGCCGTAAATAATAAGGATCAGCAGCTTGATTATTTAAAGAACAGACTCGACATGTTTATGAACGTCGTTGATTCATTAGACCCTGAAGCAACTGACGTTGAAGATATAGACAGACTCATCAGCATGCTTGATGATCTGGAAGCGAAATACGAACGCTTTAAAAAAGACTGGGAATAAAACCGCGCGCACGCTGCGGTTTTTTATTTTGACATAAAGCGTCAGTATAAAACGAAGCGCCTTTCTGTAAAATATAAAAAAATGCAGAAGGAGCGCTGGCCATGAAGTGGATGTGTTCAATATGCTGTGCCGCCGTCTTGCTTGCCGGGGGAGCAGTACAGGCGAGAGCAGTGCCGAATGACCCGATTAACTGGGGCTTTAAACGAAGTGTCAATCATCAGCCGCCTGATGCCGGGGAGCAGCTGAACCGTTTAATTGAAAAATATGACGCGTTTTATTTAGGCAATACAAAGGAAAAAACGATTTACTTAACGTTTGATAACGGCTATGAAAATGGCTATACGCCAAAAGTGCTTGATGTCTTAAAAAAACACCGCGTAACAGGAACCTTTTTTGTCACCGGGCATTTCGTGAAGGACCAGCCTGAGCTGATTAAGCGCATGTCAGATGAAGGGCATATTATCGGCAACCATTCGTTTCACCATCCGGATCTGACGAAAAAAACAGCGGACCAGATTCAGGACGAACTCGATTCAGTCAACGAAGAGGTCTATAAAATTACGGGAAAGCAGGACAACCTGTATTTGCGCCCGCCGCGCGGCGTGTTCAGTGAATACGTGCTGAAAGAAACGAAACGCCTAGGCTATCAAACCATTTTCTGGTCGGTCGCTTTTGTTGATTGGAAAATCAAAAACCAAAAGGGGAAGAAATATGCCTACGATCATATGATCAAGCAGGCGCACCCAGGAGCCATTTACCTGCTTCACACCGTATCGAAGGACAATGCCGAAGCACTGGATGATGCGATCACAGACCTGAAAAAACAAGGCTACACATTTAAAAGCATTGATGATTTGATGTTTGAGAAAGAAATGAAACTGCCGTCCTTGTAACGAGAAAGCCTCTCCATGAACGGAGAGGCTCAGCGTGTCGACAAACCCTCGCATTCGTTGTCAGTCCTGCGCGTTGATGCTCACGTGTTATGAAAGGAACGGCGGTTAAATGCTTAGGCGTCCTGCCTAAACACCGCCGTCATCACATCCTGTGAAAGTCTGCTCCAATGCTCGCCCTTCCTAGACTTCAAGGGTTTTCAATCACGCTGAAAAGATGACAAAGTCCTAAAACGAAAACCGTTTTAGGACTTTGTCTGCAATCTGAAAGCCTCTCCATGAACGGAGAGGCTTTCTTCTTATTTGATACATTTAATGAGTGCGGCCCAATCCAGATCTCCAAAGCCTTTTTCAATCCCGCTTTCAAAATGGCTCTTGGCCAGCTCGGCAAGAGGGAGGTGTGCAGACACTTGTTCAGCGGCGGCAAGTGCCAGATTGGTATCCTTCAGTCCTAAAGACATTTTGAAACCGGCAGGCTCAAATTTCTGCTCAGCCATGATGGTTCCGTAATTTTGATAGACAGGAGAGCCAAAGAGAGCGCTGGCGATTTCTAAAAATTGTTTTTGTTCTAAGCCGTACTTCTCCATCATTAAGAATGATTCAGATAACGCCTCCAGCATAGACACGAGCAAGAAATTGATGCTGATTTTGGCCGCGTTTGCCGTCTTGCTTTCTTCGCCAACGTCAAATACCTGCTGGCTCAGGCTGTCAAGCAGAGGCTTGGCGGTTTGCTTCGCTTCCGCCGGCCCGGCTGTTATGATGCGGAGCGCGGCTTTGGCGGCCGCATCCGGTCTTCCGAGTACTGGAGCGGCGAGGAAGGATTGTCCTTTTTCCGCATGAGCCGCTGCGAGCTTTTCAGAGGACTCGACACTGATTGTGCTCATTGAAATGTGGATGCCGTTCTGGGCTAATCCTTCAATCAGCCCGTCTTCTCCGAATGTCACGGCGCTGACAGCATCGTCATCTGAAAGCATCGTTATGACAATATCAGCGGACTCTGCCGCCTGTCGCGGCGTGTCAGCTGCCTGTGCACCTTCTGTTACAAATTCCTTCGTCTTTTGTTTCGTCCGATTATAAACAGTCAATTCATAGCCTTCCTGAAGCACGTTTCGGGCAATGGGCTGTCCCATATTGCCGAGTCCGATAACAGCAATTTTCAAACTGATCACTCCCTGAACATTTTTTCCATTATAAACAAATTGAACATCATATGCATGAAAAGCGGCTTGCCAATATAAAAAAGAACAGCTTTACGCTGTCCTCATTTAAATATGTTGAACCATCCTTTATGTACAAACCATATCAGCATCCCGATCACAAGCGCAGCCATCAGGCCGAGTACGGCGAAATATCCGTAATCCCAATGAAGCTCGGGCATGTAGTCGAAGTTCATCCCGTACACACCGGCAATAAAGGTCAGTGGGATGAAAATGGTCGACACGATCGTCAGTGTCATCATAATCGCATTCATCCGGTTTGTATTCAGTGTCACATAGCTGTCGCGCAAGTCGGACGTCATGTCACGGTTGGATTCCACAATCTCAGATAATTTTAACAAATGATCGTATATGTCGCTGAAATAGGCTTTCGTTTCGTGATGCTCTTTCACATGATCAAGGGTTAAAATCCGATAGAGCAAATCACGCATCGGAATAACCGTCCGTCTCAGATGCAATAGATCTGTCCTCAGATCAAACACCTCATTCATCAGTGTTCCATATGTTTTATGGGGCCGGCTTTCTTCAATTTCGTTCAGCCGGTCTTCAATTTTGTATACGAGTGGAAAATATTCATCAACAAGCTGATCCATGATCATATAAGAGATATGCCCAGGCCCTTTTTTGAATAGGTCCGGTGAAGCATACAAACGCTCCCGGACTTTGGCGATCCCGGGCGTTTCGTGTAAATGGAAGGTGACGACAAATCTTTCGCCTTGAAAGATATCCACTTCCTCAGTCTCCAGCGTCTCTTTATTCAGCGCATGAATCACGTAAAAACGATAGCCGTCATAATGGTCAAGCTTCGGCCGCTGCATATGCTGGAAGCAATCTTCAATGGCAAGCGGATGAAAATGAAAAAAATCTCTCAATAATGCCGTTTCCGTATCCTCCGGGCCGTATAAATCAACCCAGTACCACGCAATATCAGGTTGTTCCACTCGTTCGATCGGTATATTTTTCAGCAGCTGATGCTCTGTTGTCATTGCGGTAATGTTGATCATAAACAACCCTCCACCTGCCATTATATCATGCGGCCTTTATGAGAAAAGTATACGGTGTTCTGCCTATTTCCAGCGGCGTGTTATACTGGACAAAAAACGGAAAAAGGGTGGATTGCATGTGGAAGGAAAACGTATCTGTCACGCCTCCGTACCATTTTGACCGCGTGTTGGACAGACTGTCTTTAGACCCTCTCAATGCGGCAGATAAAGAAGCGCGGGAAATACGCGTGCCGATCAGAAACCAAGGGGGAGACGTGTGCATTGTAAAGGTACAGGCGTTGGGCCATGCTGATGAGCCTGAGTTTCTCGTCAGCGGGGAAACGGATCAGGAAGAGATGATGAAGGAAATCAAGCGGATTTTTCAATGGGAACATGATCTGCAGCACGTTCTCGATCATTTTTCAAAAACGAGTCTGTCCGCCATTTTTGAAGCGCATGCAGGCACGCCGCTTGTACTGGACTATAGCGTGTACAATTGCATCATGAAATGCATCATCCACCAGCAGCTCAACCTCTCCTTCGCTTATACGTTAACCGAACGGTTTGTTCATGCGTTTGGCGAACAGAAGGACGGCGTGTGGTGCTATCCAACGCCGGAAACGATTGCGGAACTCGATTATCAGGATCTGCGCGATCTGCAATTCAGCATGAGGAAAGCGGAATACGCCATTGATACGTCAAGGATGATCGCTGAAGGCACACTCGACTTGTCGAAGCTGCCGGAGATGACAGATGAAGACATCATGAAGAAGCTGGTCAAAATCAGAGGCATCGGCCCGTGGACCGTGCAAAACGTTCTCATGTTCGGGCTTGGGCGCCCAAATTTGTTCCCGCTTGCCGATATTGGACTCCAAAATGCGCTCAAACGCCATTTTCAGCTGGACGACAAACCGGCAAAGGATGTCATGCAGGCGATGAGCAAGGAGTGGGAGCCTTATTTAAGTTATGCGTCTTTGTATTTGTGGAGAAGTATTGAATGAAAAACGGCTGCCTTTTCGGCAGCCTCTGAGATTAATCAATCTTCACTGTCATGCTTTGGCCTGAATCGGCACTTTTAACAGGTGAAAACGTGATTTTTAATTGGTGAAGATCTTCCGCTTTTCCGCTGTATACCGCTCCTATCACACCTTCGTTTTCTGTATGCGGCGCAATCTGATGTTCATTGCCTTTTAGGATATTATTATCTGCAACTGTCAGCTTTTGACCGTCATCTGTTTCTACTGATTCGATACCTTGCCACTCCATTTGTGTGTCTCCGGTATTCTCGGCTTTATAAGTGATTTGAATGTATCGAAGCGGCTCAGACACTTTTTGATCTGTCATTTTTTTAAAGAGTTTCAGCTGTAAAGGGCTGATATTGGTACGCGACAGCAATTTGACTTGGTCGACAGTAATCGTTAAGGGTTTCATTGCTGTCTGTTTCTGGACATCAGCAATTTTGTCTAATGTAACAATTTCTCCATTGTCCTCGGTGGATGTTTCACCGGGCTTAGAGAGGATTTTTTTCCGTTGTCTTGGCTTGAATCATCTGGTTAATTGTCGGTATCCAGCGGCTGATCGCTTTCCTGAATTAGCTGGTTGTCCAAATCAATAAATCGAATGGTCGGTTCGCTGCCGTCATAATAAGACGAATGCTTATACAAATCGCGAAGAAACTGATCAAAGAAAATTGCAGAGAGACCGTTTTCCATCGATTTTCCGTCTGAGTTGTTAAAAGTGATGACAACTGTATTGTTTTTTATTTCCACTTTTTTAACCACTTTTTCTCCATTGGAATTGGTTTCAGTCATTTTTTCAAACGCGCCGTTCAGATCCTTTTTGGAAATGTGGATTTTTTTCCAATCTTCTTTGGTGATGCTGTTAAAGTCCTTTTTCAGCAAATCCAGATTTTTGCTTTCATCTTCTGATGCTTTTTCGGTTTTTGCAGAGCTCGAGCTGCTGCTGTTTCCGCATCCTGCCGCACTAAGTAATAATCCCAATGCGCAGACAGCAGTTAGAAATTTCTTCATTTTATCCCTCTTTTATGTAATAGTCATAAACTGTATCGGTTGACTTGCTAGATTATTGAGTATAAATGGAAATGTTTTTGAAAAATATGAAGGAATACTGGGAAGCGTGTTATACTAGTTAGATGTGAAAAAACATTTCACTTTCTGCCATCCGCAGAAAGCTTCATATAGAAACGGAGAGAAAAACGTGAACCAACAAAAGAAACAGGCGCCCGTCGAACTGAAGGTCGGACAAACCTTTCCGCTGACGATTAAGCGTCTCGGCATTAACGGAGAAGGTGTCGGCTATTTTAAGAAAAAAGTCGTCTTCGTGCCCGGCGCGCTTCCTGGTGAAGAGGTTGTGGTGCAGGCCACAAAGGTCCAGCCTAAGTTTTCGGAGGGCCGCATTAAGAAAATCCGCAAAGCGTCTGAGCACCGGGTGGCACCGCCTTGCCCCGTGTACGAACAATGCGGCGGCTGTCAGCTCCAGCACCTTGCATACAGCCAGCAGCTTCGGGAAAAACGCGACATCGTCATTCAGTCTCTTGAACGCCATACGAAGTTTAAAGTAGAGAACATGGAAATCAAAGAAACGATTGGCATGGACAATCCGTGGAATTACCGCAACAAAAGCCAATTCCAGATCGGGCGCTCGCAAAGCGGCAGCATCATCGCGGGCTTATACGGCCTTGATTCTCATGACATCGTTCCGATTAAAGACTGTATCGTTCAGCATCCGGCAACCAACAAAACAACAGGCATCATCCGCCGCATTTTAGAGGACTTCAATGTGTCTGTTTATAATGAAAGAAAACGAAAAGGCGACGTTCGCACGATCGTGACGAGAGTCGGCTTTGAAACAGGCGAAGTGCAGGTCGTACTTGTAACCGCAAAAGAAACGCTTCCGCACAAGGAAGAAATCGTCAAAGCCATTCAAAAGCGATTGCCAGAGGTCAAATCCATTATTCAGAATGTAAACGGGGAGAAAACCTCAGTGATTTTCGGTGAGAAAACGAAACCGCTCGCCGGAAAAACAGTGATCCAAGAGGTGCTCGGCGATGTATCTTTTGAATTGAGCGCCCGCGCTTTCTTCCAGCTCAATCCCGAACAGACCGTCAAGCTGTATGACGAAGTGAAAAAAGCGGCGCAGCTGACCGGAAAAGAAAAAGTCGTAGATGCGTATTGCGGCGTCGGCACTATCGGCATGTGGGTGGCGGACGGAGCGAAGGAAGTCCGCGGCATGGACGTCATCAAGGAATCAATTGACGATGCCAAGAAAAATGCCAAAAAACACGGCATGGCAAATGCCACATACGTAACAGGAACAGCCGAGCACTGGCTCCCGAAATGGACGAAAGAAGGCTTCCGCCCGGACGTCGTCATCGTCGACCCGCCAAGAACCGGCTGTGACAGCACGTTCCTGGACACGATCAAAAAAGTCAAACCGAAACGCTTCGTCTACGTTTCCTGCAATCCATCCACGCTTGCGAAGGATTTGCAGGCGCTGTCAAAAGACTATCGTGTAGAATATATTCAGCCTGTGGATATGTTTCCGCAGACGGCTCATGTGGAAGCCGTGGCGAAGCTTGTATTAAAATCGTCTAATTAAAAGAAACGATTCCTAATCAGATCTGGATTTCGGCGAATGAACACTGCCGATTTCCGGGTCTTTTTCATGCGCCAGCGTTGCCCTGCTGTCTTTTATGTAACTAGGGCCAAAGAAACAATATGTGATAAGCCCCCAGCTATTGATAAGAATAATGTCAGAGCCATAGAGCAGAAACCCGAGTCATGTGCCTAACCCTGTGATCGGTGTACTTTATCGCTATTTATGTGTTATGGGTAAAGGTTTAAATGTTCAAAATTTACTATCGTTTGATAAGAAGCGCTTCAGCATGCTATAAGTGTAAAAGAACATTTTTGCTTCATTACGTTTGGCCTGGTATCCATAATGAAAGGATTTGAATGTGTGATGATAGATAATTTCTGGCGTGAATTGCCACGACCATTTTTTGTACTGGCACCAATGGAAGATGTGACTGATGTTGTTTTTCGCCATGTTGTGAGTGAAGCAGGCAGACCTGATGTGTTCTTTACGGAGTTTACAAACTCGGAGAGCTATTGTCATCCAGATGGAAAGGATAGTGTGCGAGGCCGTTTGACCTTTACTGAGGATGAACAGCCAATGGTGGCGCATATATGGGGAGATAAGCCTGAAAACTTCCGGCAAATGAGTATTGGCATGGCGGAATTAGGGTTTAAGGGTCTAGATATCAATATGGGCTGTCCTGTACCTAATGTGACGGGGAATGGAAAGGGAAGCGGCCTTATTTGCCGTCCTGAAGTTGCGGCAGAATTAATACAAGCAGCAAAAGCAGGAGGATTGCCTGTGAGTGTGAAGACAAGGCTTGGTTACACGGATGTGGACGAATGGCGCGACTGGCTGACACACGTACTGAAACAAGACATTGCGAATCTTTCCATCCATCTGCGTACAAGAGCGGAAATGAGCAAAGTAGATGCGCATTGGGAACTGATTCCGGAAATTAAGAAACTTCGTGACGAGGTGGCACCAGATACACTTTTGACGATCAATGGAGATATTCCTGACCGTGAAACTGGCATGAAACTTGCTGAACAATACGGCGTTGACGGGATAATGATTGGACGCGGTATTTTTACAAATCCTTTTGCTTTTGAAAAAGAGCCGAAAGAGCATAGCAGTAAGGAATTGATTGATCTTTTGAGACTGCATCTGGATCTCCATGATGAATATTCAAAAACAGAAGCTCGAGCATATAAACCGCTTCCTCGCTTTTTTAAGATATATCTCCGTGGATTCCGCGGGGCAAGTGAATTAAGAAACCAATGTATGAACACAAAGTCAACAGATGAAGTGCGTGCATTGCTCGATGAATTTGAGAGAAAGTATCTTAATGGGGCGGAGCAATAGCAGAGATCCCAATTCAAGGGTAAAGCGAAGTGGGACGTTAAACTGGTGGAAGCGGTATTGAACCCGATTATTCCTGCCAATTGTCATCATTTGAAAAATTTGATATGCGGGAAGACATTCTGCCGAGAAGCTGTTGAAGTATGATAAGAATCAAGATAGCAGGGATAATTGTCCTTGCTATCTTTTTTTATCTAAAAGGATCAGATAAAATACATGGTAATAACAGGAGATGGTGCGGATACAAAGAAGGGGGAGTTTATGGTGAAAGAATTTCCTATAATTGAAACAAAAAGATTATTGTTAAGAGAAGTAAACGTTGAAGATGCTAAAGATATGCTAACATATCTTTCAGATCAAGATGTTGTTAAGCCGATGGGGTTAGAACCCTTTGAAACAACTAGTGATGTTTGGGAAGAGATTAGGTGGTATAAATCCATATATGAAAAAGGTACAGGTATCAGATGGGGCATTACACTTAAAGATTCTGGCATCGTCATAGGAAGCTGTGGATTTCTTAATAGACTTGCAAAACATTATCGAGCTGAAGTTGGGTATGAATTAAGCAAAGATTACTGGCGAAAAGGAATCGTCAGTGAAGCACTAGAGGCTGTTGTCAAATATGGATATAACCACTTGCAGTTGGAAAGAATTGAAGCTCTTATTGAACCTTCTAATATTTCATCGATAAAACTAGTGGAAAAACAAGGTTTTAGCAGAGAGGGCTTGCTGAGACACTATGAATTTGCTTGTGGTAAATTTGAAGATTTATATATGTATTCAATGATCAAAGAAGATTTTACATCTGGTTTGGGAAAATGAATTTTAACTAATGCCTCTTTCACAATAATGTGAGGAACTAACTGCCCGGGATATGAAAAATGAAACAGGGGACACTTGTTATTTCAACTATTATATGAAACAGAAATAGGGGGAAGAGAAAAATGAAACGACTATGCATCATCCCCTGCGGCAAGAAAAAAATATGGGACGTCCGGCCTGACGCGGGTCCAACAAGGGCGGAAGACGCTTATCTCAGCCCGTTTCATCAGGCGTGCGAGCGGTATGCAAAAGCGTTTTTTGACGAGTGGGTCACTTTGTCTGCAAAGCACGGATTCCTTCGCCCAGATGATATCGTACCCGAAAATTACGATGTGGCTTTTGGAACCGGTCATCCGGAGATCATGACAGCGGAGGAGCTGAGCCGCCAATTTCGCGAAAAGGACTTTTTCGAAAAAGAAGAGGTCGTCATGCTCGGCGGGAAAAAATATCGCAGTGTCCTTAACGCCGTCATCAGTGAACACCAGCACATCAGCTGGCCGCTAACACCGTACAAAGGCATTGGCTACATGCTTCAGGCACTGAACAGAGCGGTTGAAGAAAAGCATGAACTGTAAAAATATATTTTCGGAAAAGAGTGTGAAAATGAAAAGAATTGTGTTCGGCTTCCTTGCCATTGCTGTATTTGGATGTGGCTTGTATATCTATCATGTTTTATTCGGTGATCCTTTTTCGAAAAATGCCGCAGAGCAAAAGCTCACATCATATGTGAAACAGACCTATCCTAAAAAAGAAATCAACATCACGAATGGGGTATATAGCGCTAAAACCACTGAATATGTGTTCCAAGCAAACATCCAATCTCATCGCTATCCAATGTGCACGAAGGGATTTCTCCATCCGAAAGTCACGTGCGATGGAATTGAAGAAGCGTATACCGAATCAGTAGCAAAACACTTAAATGAAGAAGCATCGAAGGAAATCAAAGCAGATCTGAAAAAAGAGGTGCCGCAAATCATAAAAGCTGACGCTGCTTTGATCATTGAAAACGGCCAGTTCACATTAGATACAAAATGGAACAAACAGCTGGCTGAAAAAGCGCCTATGAACATGGCGATTCAGTTAGACGCGAGCGGGTTATCAAAAACAGAAGCCGCAAAGATGGCGGAAACAGTAAGAAAAACACTTAATGAAAAGGGATATACATACTCAAACGGCACGGTAGACTGTATGCAGAAGGACGGGGACGGCGGTTTCGGATATGTCAAATATTCAATTGATTTTCTTCCGAAAACAGCCATTCAGCCAAACGATGCAGAGGAATTAGGGAGTTAAAAGATTTCCGAGGAAATAAATACGTCGATCATTGTCAAAGACTGGGTGATGCCCGGTCTTTTTTGCATGCCATAAAACGAGACAAATGGATCAGATCGAGACAAAATGAGACACCTGTCTCAAACTGTCTCTAGTGTAAAAATGAAAAGACTGATTTTACGGGCATCAAAGACTGGCACACTTCTTGCATTGATAAATGTGAACCCTAAATAGAAGGAGGCGCACAAAATGGAATTGTTAAAACGTGAAGGCTTGTCATTAACTGAGGAGAAAGCGTTGTGGATGTACCAAAAGATGCTGGAAATCAGGGGCTTTGAAGACAAAGTGCATGAACTGTTCGCACAGGGAGTGCTTCCCGGCTTCGTCCATTTGTATGCTGGTGAAGAAGCGGTAGCGGTAGGCGTGTGCGCTCATTTAGATAATGGCGACAGCATTACAAGCACCCACAGGGGACATGGACATTGTATCGCCAAAGGCTGTGATCTGGACGGCATGATGGCGGAAATTTTCGGGAAAGCGACCGGACTGTGCAAAGGCAAGGGCGGTTCTATGCACATTGCGGATCTCGATAAAGGCATGTTAGGGGCAAATGGAATCGTCGGGGGCGGATTTACGCTCGCATGCGGATCAGCGCTCACCGCTAAATATAAACAGACTAAAAATG
Organism: Bacillus sp. 0209A; assembly: GCF_036765095.1. Taxonomy (NCBI): domain Bacteria; kingdom Bacillati; phylum Bacillota; class Bacilli; order Caryophanales; family Bacillaceae; genus Bacillus; species Bacillus sp. 0209A. The sequence goes on along the minus strand of NZ_JBAIZV010000004.1, from coordinate 66,233 downwards.
TAAGCGTTTGCTTTTTCGGAGACGGAGCAAACAACCAAGGCACCTTCCATGAAGGGCTGAACTTAGCGGCAGTATGGAACCTTCCTGTCGTGTTTATCAATGAAAACAACGGCTACGGCGAAGCCACCCCATTTGAATACGCGTCGGCCTGCGATTCAATCGCTGATCGGGCGGCTGCCTATAATATGCCTGGGGTCACGGTGGACGGAAAAGATATTTTAGCAGTTTACCAGGCAGCCGAGGAAGCGATAGAAAGAGCAAGAAACGGCGGAGGCCCGTCTTTGATTGAATGTATGACCTACAGAAATTACGGCCATTTCGAAGGGGATGCCCAAACGTATAAAACGAAGAATGAAAGAGCTGAGCATCTTGAAGAAAAGGATGCCATTCAAGGCTTTAAAAACTACCTTTTAAAAGAAACTGATGCCAATAAACTGTCAGACATTGAAGAGCGTGTCAATGAATCAATTGAAAAAGCCGTCTCGTTCAGTGAAGACAGTCCTTATCCAAAAGAATCAGAACTGCTGACAGACGTCTACGTGTCATATGAAAAAGGGGGAATGTGAGATGGCGAGAGTCATAAGCATGTCAGACGCGATCAATGAAGCAATGAAGCTTGCGATGAGAAGAGACGAAAATGTGCTTTTGATCGGCGAGGATGTCGCCGGGGGAGCGGCGGTCGATCATTTGCAGGATGATGAAGCTTGGGGCGGTGTATTAGGGGTCACAAAGGGGCTCGTACAGGAATTCGGGCGCACAAGAGTGCTGGATACACCGATTTCTGAGGCGGGCTACATGGGTGCGGCCATGGCTGCGGCATCAACAGGGCTGAGACCGATTGCCGAGCTGATGTTTAACGATTTTATCGGCACGTGCTTTGACCAGGTGATCAACCAAGGCGCGAAATTCCGCTATATGTTCGGCGGAAAAGCGCAAGTGCCGATTACCGTCCGCACCACATATGGAGCGGGGTTCCGGGCCGCTGCCCAGCATTCACAGGCGCTGTATGGCCTTTTCACCAGCATTCCGGGACTGAAGACGGTTGTTCCGTCCAATCCGTATGACGCTAAAGGACTGCTGCTTGCAGCAATCGAAGACAATGATCCGGTGTTCTTTTTTGAAGACAAAACGTCCTACAACATGAAGGGCGAGGTGCCGGAAGATTATTATACAATCCCGCTCGGAAAGGCGGACATCAAACGCGAAGGCGGAGATATCACGCTGTTTGCGGTCGGCAAGCAGGTCAATACCGCGCTTAGTGCGGCTGCACAGCTTTCAGAGAAAGGCATCGAAGCCGAGGTGCTTGATCCCCGCAGTCTGTCTCCTCTGGATGAGGAAGCGATTTTCACATCGTTGGAAAAAACAAACCGGCTGATCATCATTGACGAAGCCAATCCGCGCTGCAGCATTGCAACGGATATTGCTGCGATTGTCGCCGACAAGGGCTTTGACTTGCTTGATGCGCCGATTAAACGAATTACAGCGCCGCATACACCGGTGCCGTTTTCACCAGTGCTTGAAGATCAATATTTGCCGACAGCAGATCAAATTGTCAGCGTCACGCTAGAATTGCTTGGCGAGCCGGCAATGAATTAATGGGGGGGACACAAATGGCGGTAAAAGTAGTGATGCCAAAATTGGGAATGGCCATGAAACAAGGGGAAGTATCGATATGGAATAAAAAAGTAGGCGATCCGGTTGAAAAAGGAGAAAGCATTGCCAGCATTCAATCGGAGAAAATTGAAATGGATGTTGAGGCGCCTGAAAAAGGAACGCTGATCGATATCAAAGTAAAAGAGGGTGAAGAGGTTCCGCCCGGCACAGCGATCTGCTACATCGGGGACGCCAATGAATCGGTGCCGGAAGAGGCGAAAGCACCTGTTGCAGAAGATAGCGAACCGCTAGCCGTCCAGCCCGAAAAACAAGAAAACAAACCCGTAGCCGCGAAAAAAGAACGAATCAAAATATCTCCAGTCGCCAGAAAAATAGCGGAAAAAGCGGGATTAGACCTGAAACAGCTGAAAGGCACAGGGCCAGGCGGGCGAATCGTAAAAGACGATGTGACAAAGGCGCTTGCTGAACAGAAAAAAGATCGGCCAGAGCCGGTTTCTGAGCAGAAGGCGCAAGAAACGCCGGTGACAGGGATGAGAAAAGTCATCGCGGCCCGAATGCAGGAAAGCCTGGCAAACAGCGCGCAGCTGACGATTACGATGAAGGCTGATATCACCAAGCTGGCAGCCCTTCAAAAACAGCTTTCTCCAACAGCGGAAGAGAGGTACGGCACAAAGCTGACGATGACTCATTTTGTGTCGAGAGCCGCCGTTCTCGCCCTGCAAGCTCATCCTATGCTGAACAGTTTTTATCAAAATGAGCGCATCATCACCCATCCTTATGTGCACCTCGGAATGGCTGTGGCCTTGGAAAATGGATTAGTTGTGCCTGTGATTCGCCACGCTGAAAAGCAATCGCTGGTTGAACTGGCCCAATCCATCTCAGAACATGCCAAAAAAGCGCGCGAGGGACGTGCGGGAAGCGAAGAACTGCAAGGCTCAACCTTCTCCATTACAAACCTTGGCGCTTTCGGAATCGAGCATTTCACACCGATATTAAATCCGCCGGAAACAGGCATTCTCGGCATCGGAGCAAGCTATGACACGCCCGTGTATCAAGGGGAAGAGATTGTGAGAAGCAAGATCCTGCCGCTTAGCCTGACATTTGATCACAGAGCCTGTGACGGCGCCCCTGCCGCTGCATTTCTGAAGGCGATTAAAAGATATCTGGAAGAACCGGCAGCATTAATTTTATAGGAAAAGCAGGTGAAAACGACATGACACTAGCCATTATCGGCGGCGGACCTGCAGGCTATGCGGCTGCAGTCTCCGCGGCACAGCAGGGCAGAACCGTGCTGCTGATTGACAAAGGCCCGCTTGGGGGAACCTGCCTGAATGAAGGCTGCATCCCGACAAAGTCTTTATTAGAAAACGCAAACGTTCTTGATAAAATCAAGCATGCCGGCCACTTTGGAATCGAACTTCCGCCCGGTGCAATATCGGTTGATTGGAGCAAAATGCAGAACCGAAAACAACAGGTTGTCAGTCAGCTTGTCCAAGGCGTTCAATACTTGATGAAGAAAAATCAAATACAGGTTGTGAAGGGGACGGCCTCCTTTCTTTCTGACAGAAAGCTCTTAATCGAAGGAGAGAACGGAAAAGAAATCAGAGAGGCGGACCAAGTATTGATTGCATCGGGATCAGAACCAATTGCGCTGCCATTTGCCCCGTTTGACGGCGAATGGATCATCGACAGCAAGGACGCGCTTTCTCTTTCTGAGATTCCGTCTTCACTTGTCATTGTCGGCGGCGGTGTTATCGGCTGCGAGTATGCCGGGCTGTTTGCCAGACTGGGATCGAAGGTGACCATCATTGAAACAGCTGGCCAGCTGATCCCGGCTGAGGATGAAGATATTGCCCGTCTCTTTCAGGAGAAGCTCGAAAAAGACGGTGTTGAAGTGCATACTTCATCCAGATTAGAGCGGGTGGATCAAGCGGCCAAAACGGCAATATGGAAAAGCGGGCAGCGGGAGTTTAAATCGAAGGCCGATTATATGCTGGTGGCGATCGGTAGAAAACCCCGTCTTGACGGATTGCAGCTGGAGCAGGCCGGGGTAGATTTTTCTCCAAAAGGCATTCCGGTGAACGGGCACATGCAGACGAACGTGCCTCATATTTATGCGTGCGGAGACGCAATTGGAGGCATTCAGCTGGCGCATGCGGCTTTCCATGAGGGCATCATCGCTGCTTCTCATGCTTCCGGCAGGGATGTCCAAATCAATGAGAAACATGTGCCCCGCTGCATTTACACATCACCGGAAATCGCGTGTATCGGAATGACAGAACAACAGGCAAGAAGCGAATACGGGGATGTGAAGATTGGTGAGTTTCCTTTTTCCGCAAACGGCAAAGCGCTCATTAAACAGCAAGCGGAAGGAAAGGTCAAGATCGTGGCGGAACCTGAATTCGGGGAAATCGTCGGTGTCTCGATGATTGGTCCTGATGTCACCGAGCTCATCGGCCAGGCGGCTGCGATCATGAATGGTGAGATGACCGCTGATATGGCGGAGCATTTTATCGCCGCCCATCCGACACTGTCGGAAACATTACACGAGGCGCTGTTAAGCACAATTGGGCTTGCAGTGCATGCATAACACGGGAAAAAGCAGGCGCGGGGAATACAAGGTGCCTGCTTTTTTATTGTTGAAAGCGCTTTATTTTTCCCCTACAATAGATGAAAACGGCGTGTAAGGGAGGAGCGATCAAGGAAATGAATTCGATCCCAAACGATTTGCAAACCTGGAAACGTTTTGTGAAAGACGGTGTACTTGATGAAGCCCGGTTAAGAAAACGGATCGCCGAGTCATGGCATCGCTGCAAAAAAGCTGAGGTCAATCCATATTTAGAAAAAGGCCCAAAGGTTTTACAGCAAACGGAGCTGGATCAACAGTCAAAAAAGCATTCATTTTTCCTGAAGACCGCACAGCATTACCTCGAAAAACTGCTGCCTGCCATAAAAGAAATGGAAATGATGGCGCTGTTAATTGATTCAGAGGGTGTTGTTCAGGCACTCGACGGCCATCCCCGCGCGCTCTATGAAGCCAAACGCATCAACTTCGTCAAGGGCGCATGCTGGACGGAAACGGCTGTCGGAACAAATGCGATTGGCACGGCGCTCCACATGATTGAGCCGGTTGCGATACAAGGATCAGAACATTACTCCATCGCTTCCCATCACTGGAACTGTTCAGCCGCTCCGATTCACCATGAGGATGGCAGCCTTGCGGGTGTGATTGACATATCGTGTCCGGCGGCCGGCGCGCATCCCCACATGCTTGGTATAGCCACTGCGATCGCCTATGCCGCGGAACGGGAACTGGCAGCTAAAAGCCGCGAGAAAGAGCTGGAGCTGATCAGCCGTTTTGGAGATAGGGCTGCATCCCGTGTGCCAATGGTCCTCTGCAATACCAAACAGCACATTATCAGCGCGAGCATACCGATTCGAACCCTAATACCGGATTGGCAGGGCCGGCACCTGTATGAATTGAAAGAACGGGGCTTTTCAATCGAAAAAGCAGTCACCATGGGAGATGGCGGCACGTGTTTTTATCTCTCGGAACAAAAGAAAAAGCCGGCATTTCGTTTCAATGGAGTTATCGGGCAAAGCGGCCGATCGCAAGGAATGCTGAAGAACCTTGAACGAGCGGCTGCGACGGATGCAACGGTCTGTCTGTCGGGCGAAACGGGTACGGGGAAGGAAGTCGCGGCCCGCGCGCTTCATGAGAACTGCGAGCGTCGGCACGGCCCGTTTGTTGCTGTCAATTGCGGAGCGATCCCGTCTGACTTGATTGAAAGCGAGCTATTCGGCTATGCGGAGGGCGCTTTTACGGGAGCGAAACGAAACGGGTACAAAGGCGCCTTTCAAAAAGCGAATCATGGGACCTTATTTTTAGATGAGATCGGAGAAATCTCCCATTCGATGCAGGTTGCGCTTTTAAGGGTGCTTCAGGAACGCAAGATTACGCCGGTCGGCGGGGCGAAAGAAATTCCGGTTGATATCAGAGTCATTGCCGCCACACATTGTGATTTACGCGAGCTTGCTGAAAGCGGGAAAATCAGAGAGGACTTGTTTTACCGCCTTCATGTCTATCCAATCGAGCTTCCTCCTTTACGCGACCGCCCCGAAGATATTCCGGACCTCTTTCAGTACTACAAACAGAAAAATCATTGGCCTGGCGACCTTCCCCTTGCTTTGTTGGATGTGCTGAAACAATGGAGGTGGCCGGGGAATATTCGCGAGCTGTTTAATGTGTTTGAACGTCTTTCCATCAGATTTCCGGACGGCCGGCTGAGAGATCAGCCGCTCACCGCTTTACTGGAAGCCGCTGGACTGCCGATCAGCCCGGCAGAAAAAAAGCCGGATGCGGCCGGCGCGCTGACCCTTCGTGAGCAAATCCAAAAAGATATGATGATCAAAGCGCTTGAATCCGCAAAAGGTAACGTCTCTCAAGCCGCCAAAATCAGCGGAATCCCCCGAAGCACTTTCTACAAACGGCTGAAAAAATTCAACTTGGCCGCTGAATCATAAAGCATACTTCTTTCAAGAAATGGAAACGTTATGTATGAAGGAGGGTGTTTGAATGAATATTCAAAGGGCGAAAGAAATTGTAGAATCTCCCGACATGAAGAAAGTAACATATAACGGAGTTCCTATTTACATTCAGCACGTGAATGAAGAAGACGGAACAGCGAGAATTTATCCGCTTGATGAACCGCAAGAGGAGCATGAAGTGCAGCTGACCAACTTAAAAGAGGATTAAACAAAAATGGCCCGCTTCATAAGCAGGCCATTTTGTTATCCGCGCGGCGCAAATAAAATGACACAGACGCCGAGGAGACAAATCAATGCGCCGACCCAGTCATACAGATCAGGTGTTTTCCGGTCGACAAGCCACCCCCACAGGACCGCAAGCACGATGAATACTCCGCCATAAGCGGCGTATACACGGCCGAAGGAAGGGAAGGACTGAAACGTTGGAAGAATGCCGTAGACAATCAGGATCAGCGCTCCGGCGATCCCGTAGCCGACTGGCTTTGCCTCTCTCAGCCACAGCCAAACCAAATACCCGCCGCCAATTTCGGCAAGCCCCGCCGCGAGAAATAAAAGAATGGTCATCAGCATCACGCGCACTCCTCAACTTGCTTTTCTCTTTCATTATAAAGGAGGAGTGCTGTTAAAGCTTCGGATGATCCTCAAATTCCTTCAAATAAGCGTTTCTCTGAATCTCCGTAAACTGGCTGATCCAGTTGCTTTTCGCCTCTTCATTCAGATGGGGGAGGATATAGCGTTCAACCGCTTCAAAAAACAGAGGGTTCGCGATAATGTTCCAGGTAGGGATGCGAACGGCCTTGCCATCTGTTTTCTCGATGATGATATCCTCAAAAAAGATCCCTTTCAAACTGTTATGATGCCGTCCCATATAAATCTGTTTGATTTCTGAAAAACGCGCACTGCGATTTCGCGAGAAAATCTCGCCATCAGGACCTGTCTTTACGCTGAAAATAATATTTCCCCGGCTTGTGAACGCCGGAAAAGCCATAAAAAATGTGATTAATCCATAAACAATCGCCATTAATCCTCCGCCCAAATAAAGCAGGGCATACTTAGATTCAAATGTGAGTGCTTCAGACACCAGCCACACTCCCGCAATAAAGGCGCCCCCTGTGGCGAGGAACAGCCAAGCTCTTAGAAACATCATGCTTTTTACTTCAATCAATGTACTGCTCCTAAAGCTTCGGATGATCCTCAAATTCCTTCAAATACGCGTTTCTCTGAATCTCCGTAAACTGGCTGATCCAGTTGCTTTTCGCCTCTTCATTCAGATGGGGGAGGATATAGCGTTCAACCGCTTCAAAAAACAGAGGGTTCGGAACAATGTTCCAAGTGGGAATGCGAATAGTTTTCCGGTCAACAGTCCGAATCATTACATCTTCCTGAAAAAGCCCTTTTAGGCTAGATTTATGCCGGCTCATCTCAATTTTCTTTATATCGATAAATTTCACAGACACTTTGTCAGTGAACAACTCTCCATCTTTTCCTGTTTTGATGAGGAAGATGGTATTTCCCCGCGGGGTGAACGCCGGAAAGAAGATGATAAATAAATATAAACAAAACAAGGTGAACAGAAAGCCGGCAGGAATGGCTAAAAGGTAATATTTCGTTTGAAAGGTAATACCCATATAAAAGAGCCACAAACATGCTAATCCCATACCGGCAGATCCGACAAAAGCCCATATTCTTAGGAACATTCTGCTTTTGACTTCAACAATTTCTTGGTTTTTCAATGCTTTTCTCCTTTTGTCCATTCAGATTCTTATTCACTTTTTGAAATGATTTGATTTACAACATCCTTATGAGCAGGGAGGACAGAAAATTCATTCTGGGTGATGCCTGTAACAAGCCAAGTATGACGGGTTCCGGGCAGAACAAATGCCATGTCAGCTACTTCAGGAGCGTTATCTTTGTCATACGCCAGGCGCATCAGTGTATCCATTTTCCCTTTTCGTAAAGCCAGATCATTTACAAATCGGGTAACGTCCTCTTGGTGGTCATGTTTTTCAAGGAATTCTTTTAGGTATGAAGGGTTGTCCGAAGCGCCCTCCAAGAGTTTTTCAAATTCATTTGATGTCAATGACACAATCGAGTCTCTTTTATCCTCTGTATCTATTATACGTAAAAACTCATCAGTCTTATCAATTAGTCCTTCACTTGATTCCATTTTTGTGATGCGATGCACTTGTTCGTCAAAAAGGAGTTCGTGAGAGTAGGTACCGAACTTTGATACATGGCAGGAAACATTCAGTTCGGCGCCTTGTCCGTCAAATTTAGAAAGCTTCACTGTATAGTCAGCGTCGTTTAATACATGGATAAACGGACAATACTCGTCCTTCAGCCGATATTGATGATTCCGATATTCCGCCGCATCCTTAGCTAAGAGTGAACGGCATGCAGCTTCAAATAAAGCGCCCAGCTGTTCATCTTCTATCTCCGGAAAATAGGCTTGCTTCAAGGCCATGCCTTGTTCAAAAAAACCTTCACTGTAAAAACAAAATAAAAGCTCTTCTATGCTGATTGTAAACTGCTTCATTGATTATTCTCCTATCCAAATGAAAATTTCCCTTTAAGGAAATGGGTTGCGCCATGTATAAGCGAATCCGCTGTTTTCTTTGCTTTTTCCATGCCTTTTTTCGCGCTGTCTATCCCTTTATGTATCGTTTCATTCGCAGCATCTATGCCGTCATTCACGGATTTGACGACTTTACCGGCCGATTCCAGCCCTTTTTTGGCTTTATCAACGACAGCATGAATGGGTTCCTTCAGCGTTAAGGCTGCTTTTTCTGCGAAACCGGCTGTATATTTGGCGATTTGTTCTCCGACGACTCCGCCAACATATGCACCGGCTGCCCCAAGAAGAACAGTACCCACAGGTCCTGCAAAGCTTCCGAGCGCACCGCCGATGACAGCGCCTGCTGTCGCTCCACCGGCAATAAATACGGTGTTATTCACAGCATTCCCGACAGCCTTGGCGTTTTCACGCTTGAGAACGTCCGGTTTGTCTTGGTATTTCGCGTAATTTTCAGCAATTTTCAAGCCTGCTCCGAACGTTTCAGTCGCTCCGGTGATCAGTGTGGCGGTAATGGCATTTCCTTTGGCGAACTTCAAGCCTGTTTTTCCGACATCCTTCAAAGTCGAGCGTACGCCGGCTTCATTAAGAAATCCTCTTGTGTAGCTTCTGACACTGTTTGAAAAATCCACCGTATCCTGAGGGAAGTACTTTGTAAACTTTTTATGTACCAAATCTGAAAATGGCCGGTTTGTCTTTTTAAACAAATATTTAGGATTCAAAAGCACTCTGGCGGCTTTTTGATAACGTGACCTGTCGACGGCTCCGGAAATATCCAAGAGAAGCTTGGAATGACGGGCGGTATGTAATCCGCTTGGCTGTTTTTCGAATTTCGTAAGCCCGAGCCCGTAGTATTTTCCCTGCGTCAGCATAAGAGCGGTTAAGCTTGTCATTGTCCCATATTTGTCATAAGCATGATAAAGCTTTCGTAACATATCATCCTGTTCAACAAATTTATCGCCCGTTTTCCTGATGAAAATGTCATTGTCACTCAGCTTGGTGACAAGCGCTTTTCCTGAACTCCACGCATCGCCGACTCCGGAAAAACAGCTGCTGTAGCGGGGATCGCATTGCAAAATCATCTGCCCCAGCTCCACATGCAGGTCCTTATATTTGTTTTCCATATCGGTTAATTCAGTGACAACATCATTTGCCAGCTGTTCGAGCTTATCCGGATCAACTGCAATGTTTCCTGACACACTGTTCACCCCCTGAGTTTATGTCTTTCCTCTCTGGCTTTACGTTCCATTTCTTCCATTCTGGCAATCTCTGCTTTTCGTTCTTCTATTTTGACGGCGGCTGCTTTAAGTTCTTGGCTTGTTTCAAGCAGTTCCAGTTCGAATTGATCGTAGGCCGCTTTCGTTTCCTCGAAATCCTGGTCGAACGAATCTCTTGCTTTCCCCTGCCAAGCATCCCCTAATGCAGATAACCGGGATTCAAGGAGCATTTTGGAGCTTCTGACCTCTTCCGCGGCCGCACTGTACTTGTTTGCCAGCTCAATGACTTTATATGAGTCCAACTTTTGTCCCCTGCCTTTCCTAAAATCACGCACAAATGGATGTTTTCTATAAATGATTATAAATAATTCGGCATGTATCCGAATCGTACAAAAGAACCTTTTCATAAGAACTGGAAGGGTGTATATTCACTTAAATTTCACAGTTGGTGAGACTTTAAGATTACAAAAAAGGTAAAAAAACCAAATCTATCAGACGCAAGGTAAATGAGAAATTTCCCGCTCTATGAGAAAAAACACTAAAGTTGATTAAATGATCTAAGTGGCCCAAACGTGTTACGGGACGGGCTCTCCCATGGTATAAATAAAAATGTAAACGTTATCAAGGAGGTCGTCATATGAAGAAAAAATCATTCTCAATCGTAATAGCGGGCGGAGGAAGCACATTTACTCCCGGGATTGTTCTGATGCTCTTGGACCATTTGGAGGAGTTTCCGATCAGAAAGCTCAAGCTGTATGATAATGATAAGGAAAGACAGGATCGCATTGCGGGCGCCTGTGATGTTTTTGTTAGAGAAAAAGCGCCGGACATTGAATTTACAGCGACAACTGACCCGGAAGAAGCTTTTACAGATGTCGATTTTGTCATGGCGCACATTAGGGTAGGGAAATACGCGATGCGTGCGCTCGATGAGCAAATTCCGCTGAAGTACGGAGTTGTCGGCCAGGAGACGTGCGGGCCGGGCGGTATCGCATACGGCATGCGTTCGATCGGCGGCGTGCTTGAAATAGTAGATTACATGGAAACATACTCGCCTGATGCATGGATGCTTAATTACTCCAACCCGGCGGCGATTGTAGCCGAAGCTACGAGACGCCTCAGACCGAATTCGAAAATTCTTAATATCTGTGATATGCCGGTCGGAATCGAAGACCGGATGGCGCACATTCTCGGCCTGTCCTCAAGAAAAGACATGAAGGTCCGCTATTACGGTTTAAATCATTTCGGCTGGTGGACATCGATTCATGATCAAGAGGGCAACGATTTAATGCCGAAGCTGAAGGAGCATGTATCTCAATACGGGTATATTCCGAAGACGGATGCTGAAGCTGTAGAGGCGAGCTGGAATGATACGTTCGCCAAAGCGCGTGACGTACAGGCCGCAGATCCTGACACACTGCCGAATACGTATTTGCAATATTATTTGTTCCCGGAAGATATGGTGAAAAAATCAAATCCGAATCATACGCGGGCAAACGAAGTGATGGAAGGGCGCGAAGCCTTCATTTTCAGTCAATGTGACATGATCACACGCGAGCAGTCCTCGGAAAACAGCGAAATCAAAATAGATGATCACGCATCATATATCGTTGATCTGGCCCGGGCAATTGCCTACAACACAGGTGAAAGAATGCTGTTGATCGTTGAAAACAACGGCGCGATTGCGAACTTTGACCCGACTGCGATGGTCGAGGTGCCATGTATCGTCGGCTCTAATGGGCCTGAACCGATCACAGTCGGCACCATTCCGCAATTCCAAAAGGGGCTGATGGAGCAACAGGTATCGGTTGAAAAACTAACTGTTGAAGCGTGGGCAGAGAAATCGTTCCAAAAGCTCTGGCAAGCGCTGATTCTGTCAAAAACAGTGCCGAACACGCGTGTGGCAAGGCTCATTCTCGAGGATTTAATAGAGGCCAACAAAGACTATTGGCCACAGCTTGATCAAAGCCCAATCCGCATTTCATAACTGAAATTCCCCCATTTTTGAATCTGTAATTGTATATAATAGAAAGAAAATGGGGGAATCTGATATGCAGCTCGAAGAACTGATTAATCAGCACTATAACAAATTAAATGACAACGATTTTCATATTTTAAAATATATATTGAATCACAAGCACACGTGCTATCACCTGGGAATCGACGCCATGGCCAAAGCCTGCAGCGTATCGCGTTCCTCGATTTTGCGGCTTGCCCAAAAGCTCGGTTTCAGCGGCTACAGTGAATTTCGCGTTTTTTTAAAGTGGGAAGATCAGCCGGAAGAAGGCGAGAATATGAGTTTTCAAAAGCTGCTTGACGATATTGAATCAAATCTGAAGTTCTTGAGGACAAAGGACATGACGGAGATGTGCCAGCTGATTGATGAAGCAGACCGCATTTTCGTGTACGGATCAGGAAATGCGCAAAAGATCTGCGCTCGTGATCTGCAAAGAATGTTTATTCCGCGCCATCGGTATCTCATTTTGATTGAAGACAGAAATGAATTTAATCTGATGCGGGACGATTTTAAAGTAAACGATCTGTTTATCATCATTTCTCTTTCCGGAGAAACACCGGAGCTGATTCCTCAGGCAAAAATGCTTTCTGCAAAGGGTATTCCTTTTATTTCCATTACGAATTTAAAAAACAATGTCCTCGCCCAGCTGACTCCGCACAATCTTTATGCGACAAGCAAACCTGTGACATTAAGCGATAAAACGGAAATTGTCGCTTTTGCACCTTTTTTTCTCGTTGGCGAAGCATTGTTCCGCGCATATGTTGATTACAAAGAGGCAGAAAAAAATGACATTGAGTAACAGGGGGTTTCTGGTATGATGCAAAAAATTCAGCGCTTTGGAAGCGCGATGTTTGTGCCTGTTCTATTATTCGCGTTCTCCGGCATCATCGTAGGGGTTAGTACGCTATTTAAAAATCAAACCCTCATGGGTCCGCTCGCCGATCCAGACGGGTTGTGGTACCAGTGCTGGTATATCATTGAGCAGGGCGGCTGGACAGTATTTAATCAAATGCCGCTCTTATTCGCCATCGGAATCCCGGTTGCTTTGGCGAAGAAAGCTCAGGCTCGCGCTTGTTTGGAAGCGCTTACGGTTTACTTGACATTCAATTACTTTGTGAGCTCAATCTTGACGGTATGGGGAGGCGCATTTGGCGTCGACATGAACCAAGAGGCCGGCGGAACGAGTGGGTTAACGATGATCGCGGGCATCAAAACGCTTGATACCAACATTATCGGGGCCATCTTTATTTCTTCGATTGTCGTCTATTTGCATAATCGTTATTTCGATAAAAAACTGCCCGATTTTCTCGGCATCTTTCAAGGCTCAACGTATATTGTGATGATTTCCTTCTTCATTATGATCCCGATTGCCTTGGCCGTGTCTTATATTTGGCCGATGGTTCAGACGGGAATCGGCTCGCTGCAAAGCTTCCTGGTTGCTTCGGGGGCGGTGGGCGTTTGGATTTATACGTTTTTGGAACGGATTTTGATTCCGACCGGGCTTCATCACTTTATTTACACGCCGTTTATTTACGGGCCTGCTGTAGCGGAAGGCGGGATCGTCACGTATTGGGCACAGCATCTCGGTGAATATTCGCAAAGTGCCAAATCGCTGAAGGAGCTTTTCCCGCAAGGCGGCTTCGCGCTCCACGGCAACTCGAAAATCTTCGGCATTCCGGGGATCGCCCTGGCGTTTTATGCCACAGCCAGCAAGGAAAAGAAAAAACTCGTCGCAGGACTGCTGATTCCTGTTACGCTGACGGCGATTGTCGCCGGTATTACAGAGCCGATTGAGTTCACTTTCTTATTCATTTCTCCTTTCTTATTTGCGGTTCACGCCGTGCTTGCGGCATCAATGTCGACCGTCATGTATTTGGCTGGTGTCGTCGGAAACATGGGAGGCGGGCTGATCGAAGCGGCTACCTTGAACTGGATTCCGCTCTTTGGCAGCCACGGTATGACGTATGTGTATCAAATTTTGATCGGGCTCTCTTTTACAGCTATTTATTTTTTCGTCTTCCGATTTTTAATCCTCAAATTCAATATCGCCACACCAGGACGGGAAAAGGATGACCAGCAGGAAACAAAGCTGTATTCGAAACAAGAATACAAAGACAGAAAAAACAAGAGGGACGAAACGGCCGCCGCTGCTGAAACGGCAGATGACACCGCTTTTCTGTATGTTGAAGCGCTGGGCGGAAAAGACAACATCACAGAAGTCACAAACTGCGCCACCCGCCTCAGAGTCAGTGTCAAGGATGAAACAAAGGTTGAATCCGACAGCGTATTCCGCGCGCTTGGCGCACACGGGGTCGTCAGGAATGGGAAAGCGTTTCAGGTGATTATCGGATTGAGCGTTCCGCAGATGCGGGAGCGTGTGGAAAAAATATTGAATCAATAAAGCCAGCCCTCCTTTTCGGGAGGGTTTTCGTTTGCCGTCAAAAAGACCATCATAGTAAAGTAAAGAAAGAGACAATCGAGTAAAAAGGGGTTTGGAGGCTTTTACATGCAAAAGGCTTTATCATTTTTAAAACCACATTCATTCCTGGTGGGAATTGCCCTGGTTCTCATGCTGACGGAGCTTGCGGTTGAACTGGTGCAGCCTCTATTGATCGCAAAAATCATCGACGATGGGATATTGAAGCAAGATCTCCGGCATGTGTGGACATGGGGCGCGGTCATGATTGGACTGACCGTGTTATCATTTGCGGGGGGAATGCTGAATTCCTTTTATGCCGCCCATGTCAGCCAAAGCTTTTCCTATGATACGAGAAAAGGGCTTTTTCAAAAAATCCAGTCCTTCTCCTATTCGACATTTGGACAGTTTTCGTCCTCTTCTTATATCACAAGGCTGACAAACGATGTCACACAGGTTCAAAATATGATTTTTATGAGTTTGCGGTTTATGCTGCGGGCTCCGTTAATGATTGCAGGCGGCATTGTGCTGTCGCTGGCCGTTAATGTGAAGCTCGGCTTTTTTCTGCTTGTGACCATTCCGATCTTGATCTTGTTTTTGCTATGGGTATTAAAGAAAGGCGGGGCGCTGTTCCGCTCAGTGCAGAAACGGCTGGATCAGGTGAACACCGTCATGCAGGAAAACTTAACCGCAATCAAGCTGATCAAAGCGCTGCTTCGCGGCAGCCACGAGGTCAAAAGATTTATCAAAGCCAACACAAGGCTGATGGAAAAAACAGTTTCAGCATTTCAGCTTGTGGAATTCACGATGCCTGTGCTGATGCTGCTGATGAACCTCTGCATTCTTTTGATTTTGTGGGCAGGGGCCCACAGTATCACGAGCGGAAGCACTCAGGTCGGTGATGTTGTCGCGATTATTAACTACGCAACACGAATTACGGGCGCGCTTTCGATGTTTCCGTTTTTGATTATGATTTTCACCCGGGCTAAAGCTTCTGGAGATAGAATCGGCGAGGTGCTTGAAACGGAGGGCGACGAAGGAGAGGAAGGGATCATAACTGATCGTTTGTCGGGACGGATTGTGTTTCAGCATGTATCCTTCCGTTATCCTGACATGGACAGAGAAGCGCTGCGAGATGTTTCATTTTCCGTAAATCCAAGGGAAACAATCGCGATTCTCGGTGCGACGGGAGCGGGCAAATCCACGCTCTTTCAGCTCATTCCGCGGCTTTATCAGCCGGATTCAGGCAGCATTTACATAGATGAAAAGCCGATTCGTGATGTTCCGGCCGAGGGGCTTCGCAAGCAAATTGGATATGTACCGCAGGAAGTGCTCCTGTTTTCCGGCACAATCAAAGAAAATATCGCTTGGGGCAAAGAAAATGCTTCACTTGATGAAATAATGGAAGCGGCCAAACATGCGCAGATTCATGAAACGATTATGAAGCTCCCGAATGGATATGACACTGTATTGGGACAAAGAGGCGTCAACCTGTCCGGCGGCCAGAAGCAGCGGATTTCCATTGCGCGGGCGCTGATCCGAAAGCCGGCCATCCTTCTTTTAGATGACAGCACAAGCGCACTCGACCTGCAAACGGAGGCAAAGCTGCTTGAGGCGATCAGCACCTATGAGTGCACAACTTTGATCATTACGCAAAAAATGACCACGGCGATGAAAGCTGATGAGATTTTGCTGCTTGAGGATGGCGAACTGATTGAAAAAGGCACGCACAGTGAGCTGCTTTCTGAATCTCAGTTATACAAGCGCATTTACGAGTCGCAATTCGGAAGGGAGGGGAGTGAGTCGTGCTAAAAGACATCCGCAAGCCTTTCCAATATCCTAAACTGCCAATCGACAAAAAAGAAAGCGCGAAAAAGCGGACGAAAGCAAAGGATGCAAAAGGCACACTGAAGCGAATCTGGTTTTACTTGGCTGAACGAAAAGGACTGCTCATCCTTGTCATGCTGATGGTTGTCATCAGCGCGATATTCGGGCTCCTCGGCCCCTTTGTGATCGGAAAGGCCATCGACCATTTCATTGTCGGGCGAACGGTAAGCGGACTGGTTCCCGTTTTGCTTCTTCTGCTTGTCATTTATGTAATTCAGTCCCTGTCACTCTGGTTTCAAAACTATTGGATGATTACGATTTCCCAAGGCACTGTTTTCAGAATGAGAAGCGAGTTGTTTACCCATCTGCATGAGCTGCCGATTCCGTTTTTTGATAAACAGCGGCACGGCGAGCTGATGAGCCGGGTGACAAATGACATCGAAAATGTCAGCTCGACCTTAAACACGTCAGTCATTCAAATATTGTCAAGCGTCATCACCTTTGTCGGGACGGTTGCGGTCATGCTGTACTTGAGCCCGCTCCTTACAGTGATTACCCTGACCATCATTCCGGTGATGGCTGTGAGCCTGAAATGGATCACCAACCGGACGGGAAAGCTGTTTAAAGAACAGCAGAAAAACCTTGGTGAGCTGAATGGATATATTGAGGAATCCGTTTCCGGCGCAAAGGTCATCAAAGCCTATTCGCGTGAAAAGCAAATCACAGCCGAATTTCTCGAAAAAAACGCCGCACTCAAGACGTCGGGCTTCTGGGCACAGACGATTTCCGGGTTTATCCCGAAAGTCATGAACTCTTTGAATAACCTAAGCTTTACGATGATTGCGGCAATCGGCGGTCTGTTCGCGCTGAAAGGCTGGATCTCGATCGGCTCCATCGTCGTCTTTGCCGAGTATTCAAGGCAATTCACACGCCCTTTAAACGATCTGGCTAACCAGTTTAATACAATGCTGTCCGCCATTGCCGGTGCTGAACGGGTGTTTGACGTGCTTGATGAAAAAGAAGAGCGCGAGGATGAAAAGAACGCCGTTCATCAGCCGTTCCAAACAGGCAGTATTGAATTCCGGGATGTGTCCTTCGGTTACGATGAAGGGCAGCAGACACTGCAGCATTTACAGTTTACCGTGCCTGCCGGACAGTCCATCGCGTTTGTCGGCCCGACGGGAGCGGGGAAAACAACCGTCACGAACCTGCTCGCCCGTTTTTACGAACCTAATGAGGGAAGGATTTTAATCGACCGTACAGATATTAAAACCCTTACTAGAGCAAGCCTTAGGAAAAACATGGGGTTTGTGCTTCAGGATTCGTTCTTGTTTCAGGGAACGATCAGAGAAAATATTCGCTACGGCAGGCTCGATGCTTCTGATCAGGAAGTCGAAGCCGCTGCAAAAACAGCGAACGCCCATAGCTTTATTGAAAGGCTGCCAAAAGGATACGAAACCGTGTTGACGCAAAACGGATCAGGCATCAGCCAAGGACAAAAACAATTGATTTCTATAGCGAGGGCGGTGCTTGCCGACCCGGTTCTTCTCATATTGGATGAAGCGACAAGCAACATTGATACCGTAACAGAAGTCAACATTCAAGAAGCGCTCGCCCGTTTAATGGAGGGGAGAACAAGCGTCATCATTGCCCACAGGCTGAATACCATTCAAAGAGCGGATCAGATTGTGGTGCTAAAAGACGGCGAAATGATTGAAAAAGGCAGCCATAGCGAGCTGCTTCGGCAAAAAGGATTTTACAGTGACTTATATGAAAGCCAATTTGAGAAATAGACCTTTGTCCTGCACAAAGGTCTTTTTTGTTACAGTTTTATAGTTCTTTTATTTCATTTTTGTAAAATGTAACGAAATTACTTGACGTAAATAAGTTATGTATATATACTAACTTACATTAAGTAACTGATAACATTTATCAAGGAGGATAAAATGAATAAATCATTTGAAATTGGCACATTACTTTTAAGAGTTATGACAGGTATTATCTTTTTTGTTCACGGTTTATCAAAGTTTCAGGGAATGGAGGGCACCATCCAATTTTTCGGCAGCATAGGCCTTCCAAGCTTTATGGCGTATGTCATCGCAGCAATTGAACTCGTTGGCGGCGTGCTCGTCTTCTTCGGATTGGCTACACGTATTGTCGGTGTTCTGTTTGCGCTCACGCTGATCGGAGCCATCATCACAGTCAAGCTGAAAGCGCCTTTCATGGGCAATGCAGAATTTGATTACCTTCTGCTTTTGACATCCATCCACCTGGCGCTTTCAGGAAGCCGTTTCTTGGCACTGGATCCATTTGTGTTTAAAGGAAAAAAGAGCGAAAACGTAGCAGCATAAGAAAAGAGGCATTCAGCATGACCAGCATTCATGATGATACAAATATTGGCTATGTCAAACTCACAATCCGCAGTCTCGAGCGTTCTCTTCAGTTCTACTGTACCGTCATCGGCTTTCAAGTCTTACAAAAGACGGATCGGCAAGCTGAATTAACGGCTGATGGAAAACGAGTACTGCTTATTCTTGAAGAAAATCCGAGCGCCGTCGTCTTGCCTGAACGGTCTGTTACGGGCCTATATCACTTTGCAATTCTTCTTCCGAACAGAAAAGAACTTGGTATCGCGCTTGCCCGGCTGATTGAATATAGCATTGCGATCGGACAAGGGGATCATGCAGTCAGCGAAGCACTCTACCTGTCTGATCCTGATGGGAACGGCATTGAAATGTACGCTGACCGCCCCCGCAGCACGTGGCAGCGTGATCGTGAAGGAAACTACGTCATGAGGACAGCCGCTGTTGACATCGAAGGTCTATTGGAAGAAGCCGGAGATGAGCGGAAAACAGCGCTTCCGGACGATACCATCATCGGACACATTCATTTGCATGTCAGTGATTTGAACGAAGCAAAAGCGTTTTATACAGATGTGCTGGGCTTTGATATTGTCGGAAACTATGCTGGCATGTCCGCCCTCTTCGTTTCAGCAGGAGGCTACCACCATCATATCGGCTTAAACATTTGGGCGGGAAGAAACGCGCCGCCTAAACCGACAAATGCCAGTGGATTAGACGATTACACTGTTGTCTTGCCTCATCAAGAGGAACTGGATCGAGTGGCAGACCGAGTCAAACATGCCGGATATTCGATCGAAGAAACGGAAAACAGCTTCCGTGTGAAAGATCCTGTTTCCGGCGTCCAAATTATGTTTGTTAGTTAACTGTAATCTCCTTGCCGAAAAAACGGCAGGGGGATTTTTTGATTTCCAGAAACTCCTGTCAAAAATACCTTGAGGCAGGTATGATAAGAAGGGAATTGGGTAACGGGAGTGATGAGCGTGAAGGCTCTGTTTTTGACGAGAATGTTCACCCTGATGGTGAGCTGTTTGATGTATCTGTCCATTGTGAAAGAGAATAACTGGTTTGAATATGCATTTATATCAGCAGGTGCTGCCGTGTATGCAGCCAATCATTTATTACAGAAGCCAGAGACAAATGCCGTTTGGTTTTGTTTAATTGATATCGCGGTCGGCTTTTCGTTCGGATTTATCTTTCCCGGCACAGGTTTATTCATTATCATGCTCTGTCCGGTTGCAGTCGCCTTTTTTCTGTGCGGGTTTCATAAAAGAATCGCTTGGTCTGTCTTATGTCTATGCTCTATTTTGTTTTTGATCGTCCTCATCCGTACATATTTGATGTTCGGCAATGAATCTGTCATCGATCATTTGTCGAGCATGACATTCGTCGTCTTCTGCGGAGTCGTCGGCAAATTAATCCGCAAGCTGCTGGATGCGCAGGAAACGGCAAAACAGCAGTATCAGGAATTGACGGAATCCCATCTGGCGCTGTCTGCTGCGCACCAGGAGCTGCATTTATATGCGAAGCAGGTTGAAGAGCTGACTGCCATTTACGAGCGGAACAGAATGGCAAGGGAAATCCATGATACAGTGGGGCATAAAATGACGGCGCTGCTCGTCCAGCTGCAGCTTCTGCGTGAATGGCAAAAAAGAGACGGCCAAAAAGCTGAGGAGACGGTCGGGGTATGTGAAACGCTTGCCCGTGAAGCGCTTGATGATGTCCGCTTATCAGTGCGCACTCTGCAAACGGAAAATGCTCCTTCGGTCATCGATTCACTAAAACAGCTGACAGAAGACTTTTACAAAAATGCGGGCGTCACAACCGAATTTGAGGTCAGCGGTGATCCGGCGACGATCCCGCTGTCTCTTCATCCGACTCTGGTCAGGACGGTGCAGGAAGCTCTCACCAATGCCAAACGGCATGGCGGCGCCACAGCCTGTTCGATCCAGCTTGCCTGCACCACAGACAGCATCAGCCTTGTCATTAAGGATGACGGAAAAGGAAATCCCGAGGCGGTACTCGGCTTTGGCCTTTTGAATATGAAAAAACGGACAGCGGAGCATGGCGGAATGATCCGCTTTGAGAGCGAACGGGATCAAGGATTTACTGTAATCGCGGAATTTTCACTTGCCAATAAAAAATGGAGTTTCGGGCCCGCGCAGCAAAAGGAGAGTTTATCATGATTAAGATCATCATTACCGACGATCAGGATATCGTCAGAGAAGGCCTGGCATCGCTGCTTCAGCTTAGAGAAGAGCTTGAGGTGATCGCAACAGCGCGAAACGGGCAGGAAGCCTTCGAAAAGGCGAAAGAATTTGAGCCGGATATTGTGTTAATGGACATCCGAATGCCGGTGTCCAACGGAGTTGAAGGGACAAAACTGATTACAAGCTCGCTGCCCGGCGTAAAGGTTTTGATGCTGACAACCTTCAAGGATTCAGAGCTGATTGCAGAAGCGCTAGAAGAAGGAGCGAGCGGGTACCTGCTGAAGGACATGTCAGCCGATACGATTGTCAAAGCGGTGATGACCGTTCAATCTGGCGGAATGGTGCTTCCCCCGGAACTGACTGCCCAGATGCTGAATGAATGGAAGCGCGAAAAACAGCTGAAAGGAATAAACGAGACAGATAAACCTAAGGAGTTGCTCGACCTGACCGAGCGCGAATTGGAAGTTCTGGCTGAGCTGGGGTACGGGCTGAATAACAAAGAAATTGCCGAAAAGCTGTACATTACAGAAGGCACAGTGAAAAATCACGTGTCGAACATTATCAGCAAGCTATCTGTCAGAGACAGAACCCAGGCCGCTATCTATTCGGTCAGACATGGTGTATCTGACTTTTGACATATGACATTCAGCATATGCGTTTCTCTGAAAAGGCCTGCAATAGGCCTTTTTTTCATGCCTTACATTCTATCTGCCGCTACATGCCGCACGCCTTGCTTTTTTCTACAATGACAATGGGTATAAAAAAGGAGTGAAACGACGTGCTGCAAGCAGAAAACATCAAAAAGGCCTATGGAAAAAAAATAATCGTGAAAGGCATCTCTTTTTCCCTCCAAAAAGGGGAGTCGTTCGGGCTGCTCGGGCCGAACGGTGCGGGGAAGTCCACAACCATCTCGATGATTTCCGGCCTCATACCGCATGACAGCGGGAATATCACAGTGGGCGGCTATATAATTGGCAAAGAAACCACCAAAGCGAAACAAAAAATCGGCGTTGTGCCGCAGGAAATTGCTTTATATCCGACGCTGACGGCCCATGAGAATCTTATGTTTTGGGGGAAAATGTACGGACTAACGCACGGCGAGGCTAAAAAAAGGTCGGCAGAGGTCCTTGATTATGTCGGCCTGACTGAGCGGGCCAAAGATAAAATTGAAACATTCTCAGGCGGAATGAAACGGAGAATCAACATCGGTGCCGCCTTAATGCACAAGCCTGAGCTGCTGATCATGGATGAACCGACTGTCGGCATCGATCCTCAATCGAGAAATCATATTTTAGAAACGGTGAAACAGCTCAATGAAACGGGCATGACGGTGATCTATACGAGTCATTACATGGAAGAGGTCGAGTATTTATGCGACCGGATCGGCATTATTGATCAGGGAGAAATGATTGCGATCGGCACAAAAAGCGATTTATGCACCCGCCTTGGAGGCGATACCATCATTCAGCTCACTGTCAGCGGGCTCGATGAAGCATTTCTTTTTGCGATCCGTTCTCTGGCCCATGTGAATGATGTGACCGTACATGAGTCAGGACTCAAAATTGACATTTCTGCGGCCCGCCATGAGAAAGTCGTCACCGGTCTGCTTGCGGAGGCCGCTGCCCATCATATCAACCTGCTGTCTCTTCAAGTGCAGGAACCAAATCTGGAGCGCCTGTTTCTGAATCTGACCGGCCGCACGTTGCGGGATTAGGAGGAACGGCTATGAAAAAAAGCATGTGGATCGCATGGAAAGATCTCAAAATCAGAATCACGGACAGAAAAGGGTTTATGATGCTGATCTTAATGCCGCTGATCTTGACCTGTATTTTAGGGGCGGCGCTCGGATCGGTTGTTGACGGAGGCAATCAGATTGAAGACATCAAAGTCGGCTATGTCCAATCAGACCAGTCAGATGCAGCGAACATGTTTAAAACAGATGTGCTCAAAAAAATGAAGTCGATAAAGGTCACACAAGCCGGCAGCGAAAACGGGATGAAGAAACTGCTTGAAGAAAAGAAAATTGATGTCGGCATCGTCATCCCGAACGATTGGGAAGCCGGCAAAACTTCAGCTTTTGTTTATGCTGATCCTGATCAAACATTAAAAAGCTCCGTCATCGATACAGCCGCCGCATCTTTCATAGACCAATATAAAGCGGTAAAAGAAGCCGCATCAGCCTCAATGGACTACGTCAGTGAAACAGCAGCTGTCAAACAAGGAAAACTTGAACCTTCACAGCTTGCCGAAAAGCTGGTAAAGACGCTTGAAAAAGAAACGGGTGACAAGATTACTATTAAGGAACAATCAGTCGGCAGCAAGGCTGTTACCAGTTTTCAATACTATTCGGCGGCCATGCTTTGCATGTTTATGCTGTTTCATATGACAGTCGGGGCGAAATCATTTTTACAAGAAAAGGATACGGAAACGCTTGCCAGAATGCTGATGACGCCTGCGCAAACATACGCCATCCTCTTCGGAAAATGGCTCGGAACCTATCTGTTTGCCATCATACAATTTTTTATATTTCTGATTGTCACGATCAATGTATTTGGTGTGGATTGGGGCGGCAACCTGCTGTTTGTGAGTGTGCTCGGGCTTTCATACGCTGCCGCTGTATCCGGCATTTCAATGCTGCTTGCATCGTGTATCAGCGACATGAAATCGGCCGATGTGATAGGCGGCTTCGGCATTCAATTGCTTGCGGTTCTTGGCGGGTCCATGCTGCCGCTGTACCAATTTCCGGACTTCTTACAGTCTGTATCCAAAGCGGTGCCGAATCGATGGGCGCTTGACGGCTTTCTTTCTTTAATGGAAGGGGGAGGCTGGGCTGACCTTCAAAAGCCTGTGCTTCTTTTTGCGGCGATCGGCCTTTGTTCACTCGTGCTAGGTATCAGACGGCTTCATACAAGATAAGGAGGTACACCGAGATGAAAAAAATCATAGCCATTTGCGGTATTGAGCTTTCTCTTATTTTCAAGAAGCGGCAGAACTATTTGATGATGTTCGCTGCCCCGCTTTTGCTGACCTTTGTATTTGGAGGGATGCTCGGCAGCAGTGATGACAAGCTGCGCCTTGCGATCGTTGATCAGGACGACACGATTCTTTCGCAGCATTATATTCGGCAGCTGAAGGCACACGATGATATGTATACATTCGATAACATGTCTGAAAACAAAGCGTCAGAAAAGCTGAAACAAAAGAAGATTGCCGGGATCATCACCATTTCCCGCTCGTTCCAGGCACAGCTGGAAAAAGGAAAACATCCTGAGCTAATTTTCCGCCATGGCCCAGAACTGTCGGAAGCGCCGATGGCCAAACAATATGCGGAAAGCACATTGGCAAAACTCAATATTCAGGTTACCGCGGCGAAAACGGCAGCTCAGGCAGCGGGGGAGAACTGGAAGGCGGCGTATAAGACAGTTATCGCCAAAGATCATGAAGATGCGGCACCAGCCGTCAAACGAAAGACGCTCAGCGATAAAAAAGAAGGTGCGGGCGGAAGTGACACAGCCTCCAGAGCAGCCGGCTTTTCTATTTTGTTTGTCATGCTGACCATGATGGGGGCGGCGGGAACCATTTTAGAAGCAAGAAAAAACGGCGTCTGGTCCAGATTGCTTACAGCCTCTGTCAGCCGGGCGGAAATCGGTGCGGGGTATGTGCTGTCCTTCTTCGTCATTGGCTGGATTCAATTCGGCATCTTGCTTCTCGCTACCCATTGGCTGTTTGGCATCAGCTGGGGCAATCCGGCTGCGGTGATTGTGTTAGTGTCGCTTTTCCTGCTGACCGTTGTCGGCATCGGGTTGGCCATTGCGGCCAATGTCAGAACGCCGGAACAGCAGCTTGCGTTCGGCAACTTGTTCGTCATCGCAACGTGTATGGTAAGCGGAATGTATTGGCCGATAGACATTGAGCCGAAATTGATGCAGTCCGTTGCTGAATTTCTTCCGCAAAAGTGGGCGATGAGCGGGCTGACTGAGATTATCGCTAACGGTGCACACGTCACAGATATTCTCGGGATCTGCGGCATCTTGCTTGCTTTTGCGGCGGTTACCTTCGCAGCGGGGCTGAAAGCGCTCCGATCCTAAAAAACATCTGCCTTCGGGGCAGATGTTTTTTTAGGATCATTTTGCTTTTTCTGTAAGCTTCAGTCTCTGTTCCAAATGTTGTTTCACGGACGGCCAGTCACTGTCGATAATGCTGTAAAACACCGAATTACGGAATGTTCCGTCTTTTCTAATCATTTGGTTTCGCAATATGCCTTCTTTGACTGCTCCCAGCCGTTCAATCGCCTTTTGCGATCTGACATTCCGCTCATCTGTTTTAAACTGCACCCGAATCGTTTTGAGCTGTTCAAAGCAATACTGTAACAGCAAATACTTGCATTCTGTGTTGACCGAGGTGCCCCACACTGAAGGGTGCAGCCATGTCCAGCCGATCTCAAGGCTCCTTGAAGCGGATGACATATACAGAAATCGCGTCGTGCCGACGATTTTGCCAGTTTCACGATGAATCATCACGAATGGAAATTCTGCTCCGGACGCTTTCATTTGCAGCGCTTCCTCTATAAAATCCTCCATATCATGCAGTGTTGTAATCGTTTTCGGTAAATGAGCCCAGATGGTTTCATCATTTGCAGCTTCATATAAACCTTGAATATGGCTTTTGTCCATCGGCACCACCCGGATCAGTTCCCCTGTTAATTCACGCAATGTCACATTCATCGTTCGTCCCCCCGCATAAAGTATGGGAGTAGCCTGAAGGCTGCTCCCGCTAATCCTCATCTATCATCGCTAAAATCGATTCCAGCCAAGAAACGTAATTTTTCTCCCGCTCCAGCGCTTTCGTCAGCACGAGATAGTGGCCGAAGTCCGGTGAAGTAAACGACATCGTCTCCGCTGAAACCATAAGATTTTTATAGCTTTCCTGCAAATCAGACAGCTTGGCTTTGTGTTTTCGCAGCTGGTCTGTGAACAAATCAGAAGCCTCCTGCCGCGACAGGGAAGAAATGAAATAAGCCTTCAGCATAAATTCATCCTTCACCGTCTCCGGTATCGGCTGATGGCGGATCAGCCACTCATGCAGCTCCTGCTTTCCGCTGTCTGTCAGGGTGTACATCTTTTTCTCCAGCTTCGTGCCTTGAATCGTTGTGCGGAACGTGATAAACCCTTCATCCGTCAGCTTTTTGAGCTCAGGATAAATCTGGCTGTGCTTGGCGCTCCAAAATTGGCCGAGCTCCTCTTTAAAATAACTCGTAATATCATAGCCGCTCAATTCGCCTTTTCGCAAAAGCCCTAATATGGCGTATTTTAATACTCTCATGCTATCCTCCGTGTCTATGGCTGTTTCATAAAAAAGATGAGCCAGCGCTCATCTTTTTTGTTTAACTCCATACAAAATAAATTGAATCGTCCGCTCTTTTTCAAGCTCTTCATCCATTTCTTCTCCCATCAGCAAAAATCGAGTAATGATAAGTCCGATGATAGAAGAGATCGTCGTGCGGATGATGGTATCCGCCGGAAGGTCCCGCAGTTCGCCGGTGCTTTGGAAATGCTCGATAATGTGCTTGAACTTATCGTATACGTGTTCATTGAAGACCTGCTTATACACATTTCTGAATTCTTCCTGATAGAAGGCTTCCTGAATAAAAATCTTCAACACGGGGAAGTGCTTTTTAACAAATTCAAAGCGGTTGTTCAGCATTTCCCGAATGAACACCTCATAAGACGGATAATCCTGCTCAAACACTTCTTTGCTGAAGTTTTTGGCAAAAGCGGGAGCAACGACCTTTGTTACCGTCGGCATTACAATTGACAACAGCAAATCCTTTTTCGTCTTATAATGCCTGAAAATCGTCCCTTCAGCAACGCCGGCTTTTTTTGCTATTTCGCTTGTGGATGTTGAGGCAAAACCTTTTTCGGCAAACATTTCAATAGCCGCATTCAGAATGAGCCGCTGTTTTTCGCTCATTTTCATTTGTTCGCCTTCTATATACAATAATTCTTCAAGAGATTTCGCATCCATTGTTCGTACTCCTTCTGAAAGCCTGTTCCCTTTATTATAGAAAAGGCGGACAGGGAACACAACCAATCCCGCTGTTAATTTGAGATAAACGGTGTTTTTTGTGAAAAGGAATGACCCTCAATCTGCTGAACCAAAAAGGCAGCAATATCTGAATTGGTAATCCTCATTCCGGGTGAATTGAGGAAATCAACTTTTACAGCGCCTTGAGCCTGAGCTTCTGTTACAAAAGGAAGGCGGACAAGCGTCCAGTCCAATCCGCTGTCTATTACTATATGAAGCTCTTTCTTTTTGTCGGCGATCATTTGCGGATAGAGGAGGCGAAAGAGAAGCGCGCCTATTCTATAAACCAATGATTTTCGGTCGCCTTCGATATCTAACGAAGCGCCGGTCACACCGATATATCTGTCTATGTTGTATTCTTCCATGACAGTAAGGATGAGTTCTGTCACTGTACTGTATAACGGGACAGCTCTCTCAGGCTGTCCAAACGTATTGATGACGGCGCTGCATCCTTCCAGCAGCGTGCGGATGCTTTGGGGATGCTGGGCATCTCCGCGAATGACTTCTATTCTTTCATCAAGATGGGGATGCCGCTCCGGGTGCCGGACGAGCATGCGGACTTGATAGCCTTTTTCAAGAGCCTGACCGGCAATAAAGCGGCCGGCTTTACCCGTTCCGCCGATAATAGCGATTTTTTCACTTCGATTTGTCAATCAGAGAACACCTCTTTTACAGTCTTCGATATTTTTTCAAAATGAGAATGTTTAATAATGCGAATAAAATGGTGAAGCCCGCCAGTATAAGCAAATCAGACGTAATATGTGAGACGCCTTGACCTTTCATCATAATCAGCTGTAAGGCGTCGGCCCCGTAGTACAGGGGCATCACCAGCTGCAATGACTGTAGCCAGCTTGCCAGACTGTCCATCGGGAATAGGCCTGAGAAAAACACCTGCGGCACGATGACGAGCGGAACAAATTGAATCAGCTGAAGTTCGTTATTGGCAAACGCGGATAAAAATGTGCCAAGTGTTAGTGCTGTCAAAGAAAGCATGACCGTTACGAGCAAAACAAGCCAGAACGATCCATCCTGGTACAATCCGAGGATTTGAACAGCATACCAAGTGATCAACAAAGATTGGAGGGTTGTAAACAATCCAAACCCTAATCCATAGCCGGCCACAATTTCCCAGCGGCGCAGAGGCGTTGAGAGAATCCGGTCAAGCGTGCCGTTCGTCCGTTCTCTTAAAAAAGAAATACCAGCGATTAAAAAGACAAAGAAGAAAATAAATAAGCCGATCAATGTCGGACCGGTATAATCAAACGTGCTCAAATCCTCTTTGCCGTACGCATAAGAGATCTCTGCCGGCTGTTTTTGCTGATTGCCTTCAGCTGTGATGATCTGAAGCAATTGTTCATTCTTAGATTGGCTGCCATCAAGTGTTACTTTCATATGCTGATCCGTGAATGAAATAAACGCGTCCATCTGGTCATCATCTATATGCTGTTTTGCATCGGCGTTTGAAAATTCCGTCACTTTGATGTCTTTTGTCTCCAGCTGCTGTGTCATTTCGTCCGGCAGATGATACCCTCCGACATGAAATGAGTCCTCCTTATGATCAAGGATGAGGTGAACCAAAGTCAAGACCAAAAGCGGAGCCAGCAGCATCAAAAGAAGTGTTCGTTTATCCCGGTAAAATTGCAGAATGATTTTTACAGCAAGTACAGCTACTCTCATGTTGGGTTTCCTCCTGAAAGAAGAAAAACATCTTCAATAGATGCTGCTTCGTATTTGTTCATCAGTTCGTTAGGCGAACCGCTGTCAATCATCTTACCATCCCTGATCAGCCCAAGCCGGTCGCATTTTTCAGCCTCGTCCATAACATGTGTCGTCACAACAATGGCGGCTCCGTTTTCTTTCAGGCGGCCGAGTTCCTCCCAGATCGCCCGGCGCAAAACGGGGTCAATCCCGACCGTCGGTTCATCAAGAGCGAAAACGTCCGGCTCGTGAACGAGTGTTATCGCAAGGGACAGCCTTCTTTTCATCCCTCCAGAAAAAGCATTCACTTTCTTGTCGGCATGTTCAGTCAAGTCGACCAAGTGAAGAACCTGATTCATCCGCTCGCGCTTTCGTTTTCCCCTCATTCCAAACAGTCCGGCAAAAAATGAAAGATTTTCCTTTGCGGTCAAATCTTCATAAAGCGCGTCAGACTGGCCCATATAACCGATACGGTGAAACATGTTCAAATTCGGCATCGGCGTTTCGCACACAGCAACTGTACCTGTTGATGGCTTCAGCATCCCGATCATCATTTTAATCAGCGTCGTTTTTCCTGATCCGGAGGGGCCCAGCAATCCAAAGATTTCGCCCTGTTTCACAGAAAAGGTGAGAGGCTCTAAAACTGTTTTGGTGCTGAATCGTTTGCTGACATCCCGCAATTCTATGATGTCCATATTAATCTGACCTCCTTATTTTTAAAAGTGAGTAATCACTCATCTATAAATTATCATGAATGGAGGAGATTGTAAAGTGAGTAATCACTCACTTCTATACTATGGAAATATGTATTTGAAACATTCTATCGTATGTGACTATGGTTTTGAAGCATGAACAAGAAACCGAGGACGCTTCCTAAAGGTTATGAAAAGACGGCTGATGCGCCCGTATATGAATCGGATAAGACGTAATGCGGATCGGGTTACCGTTAAGAAAGGCATTTTGCAATTTTGCGGGTTCGAACATGTGAATAGGACTTTGTTTTCACACGTTAAACATAGCACTCTGGATGTACAGAACAAATGGCTGGAGAGCGCCTATCAAAAAATCAGGGATATATATGGCTGCTAGTCTTTCATGCATAGAGAAAGATAAGACATCAGCCACTTTTTCAATTAGAGCAGGTGTGTTAAGGTACAACCAACGATTTCTAAAAATTTGTAATAAAGGAGCGCTGTTATGCAAATTAAAGAAATTTTTATGATCCGTTGCATTTCGTGCTTATGTGTTGTCCTGCTCCATATCATTTCAATGGTCCTGATGCTTCAGGCAGAAGCTCTCGCTAATATTTCTCACACCGTAGATTCTTTTCGCACACTCCTGATGTTCAGCACGCCTGCTTTCATTTTCATCTCTGAATTTTTGCTGGCCCGTTCTTATCCTGATGGGGTTCCGGACGGTTTTTTAAAGAAACGGGGAAAAGTGATTTTCGTTCCTTTTTTATTTATCGCGTCTATTGATGCACTGTTGATGACCAGTGCGATGGGAGGAGAGGTGACCTTTCTCGCGTTTGTGCAAAAATACCTGGCGAACGTATTGTTAGGAAACTTTATCGGATACTTTATTCTCGTTATCTTTCAGTTTTACATTCTGCATATAATTTTTCATGAGTATTTGAAAAAAGCATCGCCGAAATGGGTGCTGTCCATCTCATTTGTGGTGACAGCCGCTTATTTAAGCTATTTCTCAGCAGCCAGCCCGGCTCCTGCTTCTGAAGAGGGAGGGGCGTTTCCATTCTTCTGGGTTCCGTTCACAGGCTGGCTTTTCTACTTTTGTCTGGCCTACTATTGCGGAAAAGAGTACAAGCGTTTTTTAGCGCTGCTGAACCAATACCGCTGGGTGATATACGGCGCCGCGCTAGCTTCTGCTGCGCTGGTTGTCACTGTTTCTTATGGCGGAGAAACCGGCATGATCAGTTCGAAACGGCCTGATATTATGCTGTATTCGACAAGCGTGATTTTCCTGTGCTTTCACTTGTTTTCTAACATGAAGCATGTGCCGAAAATCGTGATGTTTATCAGCAACTATTCCTTTTCGATTTATCTGCTGCATGCCTATTTTATGATCATAGGCTATGTTTTGTTTACAAACATGCCAGGAATTCCTGCCGTACCTGCTGTTCTTCTGTTGTTTGCCGTGTGCACAGCCGGTCCGATCCTGACCTCATGGGCATTGAATAAATTCAAATACGGTTATTTATTTGTTGGGAAGGTCTATCAGCCAAAACAGAAAAAAGTAACAGTAGAAGTGGGTGATCACGCAGGGTGAAAAACACGGCAGGAGCCTCTCTCCTGCCGTGTTTTTTATTTCTCATCCACTTGCAGTACCGTTTTGAAATATAATTTTGCAGATTCAGCAAGTCCAGATACATCAGCCTTTTCCTCATCGAAATAAAGCGCGTTCTGGATGATGCCGTCATTCATATTGAGGAAAAACTTCGCAATCGTCGCCAGCGGCTGCAGAGGCTGAAATTCCCCCTGATCAATTCCTTTTTGCAATAGCTTTGAAAACCTTTCTACAAAAAGATCATACCGTTTCTCCAAATACTGCCGCCGCTCTTCATTGCGCCAAGCTGTTACCAAATATTCAAATTGCACCGGCGCCAATGTATCCGCTGCATCAAGCAGGCCATCAGCCAGTTCATCCAAGTAGCTGGAAATGGCGGCCCAAACGCTTTGGTGCTCAGCTGATTTATCAAGCTTTCGGAGCCCTTCATCAAGCCCGGCTTCAATGATGCGGCGAAACATCTCCTCAGTGCTTGAAAAATAAAGATAGACACCGCCTCGGCTAAAACCTGACTCTTCCACAACGTCTTTCATTGTCGTTAATTCGAATCCTTTTCGTTTAAAAACGGTTTTGGCAGCCTCTAAAATCTCGGCCTGCCGTTTATCCTTGTGCTCCTTTGTTACTTTCGGTGACAAGATATCGCCTGCTTTCTGCAATTTTCTTACCTACAAGTGTAATCAACCCAACCATGATCAGCAAGCAGCCGCAGACAAGAAATGCAAGTGATACACCGATCCATTCCGCCAGTACACCCCCGCCCGCCATGCCGAGGATGGAGGCGAGGGTCGTCGCGCTCTGAATGGCGCCAAACACTCTGCCGCTGTAATCGACAGGCACTGTTGTCTGCACGAGAATTTGAAATGGAATATGGACAAGACCGAAAGCCGCTCCCATGATGAAAAAAGCGAAAATAAAAAGAGCGATGCCGGCTATTCCCATGCCGCTGAGAAATGGCACACCCCCAGCCGCTATTCCAAGCAGAAAGGTTCCAGCTGAGAAATAAAGTAAATAAGAAGTGATTCGCCGCCTGCCGGCAATTGCCGCTGTAAGGAGCATTCCGGCTCCGCTTACGGCCATGCACCAGCCTGCAAGCTCGGGAGGAGCGCCGGAAAAGGAGCGGATGAGAATGATCGCCTGCGAATCACCAATCTGCAAAACAAAGAGAACAATACAAGCGGTGAGCAAGCCTGTTAAAAGAAGCGGCACCCGTTTCATAAACTGAAGGCCTTCTTTTATAGAAGCAAGTGCCGATGTTTTTTCTTGAGGTGTATGGGCTTTTGGTAAAAAAGCATCTTTGGGGAGAAAAAACAAAATAACAGCGGATAGAAGAAAGGCGCCGGCGTTGATATAGAAAACAGAATGAATAGAGACTGTGCCGATCAGCATGCCGCCAAGGGCAGGACCGAAAATTTTAGAGCTGTTATCAATGATGCTGCTGACGGAAACGGCCTGCTGAATGTGCGCTTCTGGAGTCAATTCCTTAAGCTTCCCGTTTTTAGCAGGTGAAAAAAGTGAAGAAAAACAGCTCTGGAGGCTTAGCAATATGTAAAGATGCCAAAGCTCACTGACATAAACGCAGCTGATAACGGTGAGGGCACGGCCGATTTCCGATAGAAACATGATCGTTTTTCTGTCAAAGCGGTCGGCAAGCAAACCCGATACCGGACCGAGTACAATGACAGGCAAAGCGAAGGACATCATCAAAAATGACATATCTAACGGTGAAGCGTGAAGCTGAAAAGCGGCTAACGTTAGCACGGCCAAAATGTGAAGCCAGTCTCCAAGTGAAGAAATGGTTTGCGAGGCTAACAGTGTCATCAGCCCTTTTTGGTTGCGAAACAACGGTTTTTCCATGATTTATCCTCCTGTTTAATAAAAATGACAATAGTGTCGTTTTTATTGTATGAGAAATAATCGCAAGATACAATCTTTTTCTTGTAAAATAAAGGAGAAGATGAATCAGAAGGGGGAACGTACATGACTATAGCCAATCTAAGCTATCCAATTGGAGAATACAAGCCGAGGAAATCCGTATCGAAGGAGCAAAAAGCAGAATGGATTCAAGCCCTTGAAGAAGTGCCGGCAAAACTGAAACAAGCCGTTGAAGGCATGACGGACAGCCAGCTTGACACACCGTACCGGGACGGGGGATGGACCGTTCGGCAAGTTGTTCACCATCTGGCTGACAGTCATATGAACAGCTATATTCGTTTTAAGCTGAGCTTGACGGAAGAGACACCGGCCATCCGTCCATATGATGAAAAAGCGTGGTCGGAGCTAAAGGACCCGAAAACAGCTGATCCGAGCGGTTCACTCGCACTTTTGCAGGCGCTTCACGGGCGATGGGCGGCTCTTCTCCGCACCCTGACGGATCAGCAATTTCAGTGTGGTTTTTATCACCCCGACACAAAAGAGATCATGACCCTGGAGAACGCACTGGGGCTGTATGTCTGGCACTCACATCATCATATCGCCCATATTACGGAGCTTTCCAAACGGATGGGGTGGTCTTAACGCTTTTGCCGGCGGAAAGCCGGAAGAGTCATAGCGGCAATCACCAGCAGTGAAATCACAGCCGCCGCTGCATATAAATGATCATAGCCGCTGGCGACACTCGCGTGAATGGCATCGCTTATCGCGGTTTTGACTTCAGGCACGGGAATGCGTTCGATTTGTGCTTGTAAAGCAGAAACATCAGAACTGTCGATTTTCGGAATCGCTTGCATCGCCGTTTCTGATTGTCTGCTATCCGATAAGCGGTTTTTGATTTCATCACCGATTTGGTCAAAACCGGCTGTGATAAAACCTGCATAAAGAGTAGGCGCCAATGTCAGTCCGATTTGCCTCACCAATGAAAGCGTGCCAAGCGCTGTGCCTTTATTCGTTTTCGCCGCCTCTGATACAAGGACGTTCAGCGGGGCGCCTAACAGAAAGCCAAAACCGATGCCTGCCGCCACACTAGCGATTACAAACTCCCATTTCTCCGTCACCCAAAGCGGAAATAAAGCAAATCCCGCACATGAAATGATTCCTGAAAGAATAACGGTTTTCACCGGACCTTTTTTGTCGGTGAGCGCTCCGCCAAGCCAAGCGCCGATTCCTGAAGCTAACGCAAGCGGTGTCATCCAATAGCCTGCTTTTGCAGCAGGGACACCCAAATACTGCTCAACATATGACGGGATAAAAATGACCGCCGCCAAGAGTCCGCCAGATAACAAACCGATAATAAGCGTGCGCTGAAACATGTGGTTGCGCAGCAGAGAATACGCCAAAATCGGATCGCCCCCGCGCATTTCAATCCGCCTTTCAAACAAGATAAGCCCTGCAAAACAAAGAATGCCAAAACCAATACATCCATAAACCTCTAGATCTCCCAAGCTGTTTAAGAGATTTGCACCGTCAAGATTCGTCATGCCGTACATCACAGCTAAAATCGACAGGGATAGAAGGAGGATTCCCGCTGTATCAAGGCGTTTAGCTTCAGGCGCTTTTGTTTCTGCAATAAAACATGCACCGAAAACAACCAATAACACGGCAATCGGCAGATTAATCAAAAACAGCCAATGCCAAGATCCGGTCCAGTCAAGCAGAAAGCTTCCGATATTCGGCCCGAGAACAGCGGCCATCCCGTTCATCGCACCAAGTAGCCCAAGCGCCTTCCCCTGTTTTTCTTTTGGAAGAGTAGCGAGAATGTGTGAGCTGCCGATAATGAAAATCCCGCCGCCCCCAAGCGCCTGAATCAGCCGTGAGATCAGAAAGAGCGGGAAGCTTTGGCTCAAAGCAACAAGCAAAGAACCAAGTCCGAACAGGCAAACCTCAATGAGAAAGAGTTTCTTTCTGCCGTAGCGATCGGAAAGCTTTCCGACGATTGGCACACTGACGCTAAGGCCGAGCGTATAAAGGGTAATGCCCCACGACCCCCAGGAAGGAGAAACGGCAAACGACTCGTTTATCGTTGTTAAAGCCGCCGAAATAATTCCGTTATCCAGCGCAGCCATAAACACACCGATGGTAAACAGGCTGATCGCCCACTTTTGGCTTTTCTGCTCTACCGATGCTTCAGACATATTCATCAACCCCTTTTTATTCACTTTGAATATATTATTCATTCAAAATGAACTAAATGTCAAATAAAAAAAGCCTGCTTCCGCGGTTTGCGGAGGACAGACTTAAAAATTTATTCTTTTTTCACTTTCTCTAACGCTTTTGAAAGGATAGAAAGCCCTTCGGAAACAGCCCGCTTTTCTTCAGGAGACAGCAGTTCAAGGGAACGCTTTAATTTCAGGTGGCCCTTTTCATAAAGACCACGAAAAATATTTTTTGCATTCTCAGTCAACTGAACAACCACTGAGCGGCGATCCTCTTCAGAATGTGAGCGTTTGACAAACCCTGATTTCTCAAGGCGGTCAAGCAGCCCTGTTGTATTGGACAGGGAAGCCCCCATTTTTTCAGCAATGTCGCTTACTTTCAGTGTTCCATGGTTGTTTAATAGCATCAGCACTTTCATTTGCGGCATGCTCATATCCAGCTTCATCCACTCGGACACGTCACCGAGCCCGGCAGAGGTTAAGACTTTCATATAAAGCACCCATATTTCCCGTTCCTCAGATGAAAGAATGTTTTCGTTTAATACCGTTGTATCATGTAAATTATATTCCATTTCATCACTTCCTCATCATTCGCTCCTCTTACCATATTACTCGATTTTCACTCTCGAAAGAAAGTGAGCAGAAACCGCATGCGGGACTTTGTCCGAAAAATAACGGTAGTGTATAATGAGTGGGAGATTATTAGGGAAGCAGATTGAACTAGAATATGATTGGAGAGACCATTGCTGATTAAAAAGAATGCTTTATCCGTTTTAAAAATTGTTTTTCCTATTGCGGTTTTACTATTTGTTATTTATCAATCAAAAAAAGAACTGACAAATCTGTCATTCAAACGCACGCTCATGGTCATCAACGGCCTGGAACGTACGGACTTATTTATCCTTGTATTGGTCGGCTTGCTGGCTGTTGCGGCCATGTCGCTGTATGATTATGTCTTGAAATACTCACTGCGCCTTTCGATCACAAACGGAAAGGTATTCAGGGTTTCCTGGATCGCCAATTCATTTAATAATGTGCTCGGGTTCGGCGGTTTAGCCGGAGTCGGGTTAAGAATGATGTTTTATAAAGAGCATACGAAAGACCATAAGGCGCTCGTAAAAGGAATCGCCTGGCTTACATCCTCAATGCTTCTCGGGTTATCTGTTTTCAGCATTTTCGTCGCCGCACGAGTGCTGCCAGTGGATGAAGTGATTCATGAAAAGCCTTGGCTGTGGGCGGTCATTATCGGTTTCGCGCTGTTATTGCCGCTATCACTAGCGGTTTCTAAATTAAAAGGCCGTAAAACCGGAGACGAAGAAAATGCGGACAAAGTGAAAAATCCGATTTTCGCTTATATCGGCGCTTCCGTTGCCGAATGGCTAATGGCTGGAGGCGTCATCTATCTGTCTTTGTTCGCCATGGGTATTCATGCTGATATCCGGTATGTGTTCGGGGTATTCGTCATTGCGGCGATCGGAGGGATGATTAGTCTCGTGCCGGGCGGCTTCGGCTCATTTGACCTTTTGTTTTTGCTCGGGATGGAGCAGCTTGGCTATCATCAGGAGGCCATTGTGACATCTATTCTCTTGTACAGGATCGTCTATTCATTTATCCCATTCGGTCTGGGATTGTTCTTTGCTGCCGGCAACCTGACCGAAAATACAATGAGACGGCTCGAAACGAATCCGCGCATCGCACCGGCAATTGAGACGACAAACGTTTTGCTTGTCGTCCAGCGGGCGATATTACTAAGAATTTTGCAGGGCTCGCTTTCCCTTATTGTGTTTGTTGCCGGGCTGATTGTCCTGGCTTCAGTATCTTTGCCGATTGACAGGCTGACGGTTATTCCGCACATTCCGCGCCCGGCCCTTTTGCTGTTCAACGGCCTGTCCTTAAGCTCAGCGCTTATATTGCTGATTTTGCCGATCGAGCTTTATAAACGGACAAAACGCTCCTATACGATGGCGATTACAGCGCTTGTCGGCGGTTTTGTGTTCAGCTTCTTAAAAGGACTCAACATCAGTGCGATATTCGTACTGCCGGTGATTATTGTATTGCTTGTGCTATTGAAAAAACAATTTGTTCGAGAACAGGCATCCTATACGCTCGGACAAATGATTTTCGCTGCAGCGCTTTTCACTGTGGCGCTCTTTAACTATAACGTCATTGCAGGTTTCATTTGGGAACATATGAAGAAGGTGATGCGCCACGAATATTTCGTCCACAGCGACTCGCATATTACCTATGCAACTATCATGGCGATCATCATTGTGCCGCTGTTCTTCTTTTTATTTACAGTGGTGTATCATAAAAAGACAAAACCAATCGGGGAAAAAGCTGATCCCGATCGCCTTGCTTTATTTTTAAATCAAAATGGCGGGAACGCGCTGAGCCACCTCGGCTATCTTGGAGATAAGCGGTTTTATTTTTCAAGTGATGGGAATGCACTGCTTCTGTTTGGGAAAATCGCCAGAAGGCTGGTCGTGCTCGGCGATCCGTCAGGCCGAAGAGAATCGTTCCCGCTCGTGCTGGAAGAATTTCTGAACGAAGCGCATCAGAAAGGATTCAGTGTTCTGTTCTATCAAATTGAACGAGAGGACATGGCGCTGTATCACGATTTCGGCTATAACTTCTTTAAACTGGGCGAGGAAGCCTATGTGGATTTAAATACATTTACCTTGACCGGGAAGAAAAAAGCCGGTCTTCGGGCAATCAATAACCGCTTTGAGCGGGAGGGATATACCTTCCATATCGATCATCCCCCATTTTCTGATGCGTTTTTGGAGGAACTGAAACAAATCTCGGATGAATGGCTCGGCTCGAAAAAGGAGAAGGGGTTCTCGCTCGGATTTTTTGATCCTTCATATTTACAGAAAGCGCCGATCGCCTACATGAAAAATGCAGAAGGAGAGATCGTTGCCTTCGCAAATGTCATGCCGATGTATCAGGAAGGGGAAATCTCAGTCGATCTGATGCGCTACCGCGATGACGCCCCGAACGGCATTATGGACGCATTGTTCATCCGCATGTTTTTATGGGCGAAGGAGGAAGGCTGCACGTCGTTTAACATGGGAATGGCGCCCTTGGCCAATGTCGGCACCGCCTTTACATCCTTCTGGTCAGAAAGATTTGCCGCTGTCATTTTTAATAATGTCAGATACATGTACAGTTTCAGCGGGCTCAGGGCCTTTAAAGAAAAATATAAACCGGAGTGGCGCGGCAAATACTTGGCGTACCGGAAAAACAGATCTCTTTCTGTCACCATGTTCCTCGTTACGCGGCTGATCGGTAAAAGCAAAAAAGACTCCGTCTAACCAGACGGAGTCCTTTTTTATTTCGCCTTTAAGAAATAGGTTTCAATATCATCAAGCAGATAGTTTGCCGCTTTAATTCCGCCTGCGGTTGTCCATACGACGTCATCGACTTCATGGGCGTTACCTGACTTCACGGCCTTCAGGTTTTTCCATAGTGAACTGCTCGTCCACTGGCTGGCCCATTTTTCATTTTCTTTTGCGTTATCGGCTTTATACGTGAAATAAAACAGCACATCGGCATCCATTTCAGGAATGGACTCTTTACTGTCTGTTGAGAACGTAAATTGATCTTTCTGTTTCTTAAACAGCTCCACCTGTTTTTCAGGGCGTTTAAAGCCAAGCTGGTCTAAAATAATCCCCGAGAATGAATCGGTATAATAGATTCTTGACTCGCCGGATAAAAAGCGTACGACAGAAACGGTTTTATTTGTCTGATCGCCAAGCTTTTCTTTTAAATTGGCAGCGCGTTTATCAAAATCGGCAATGACTTCCTTGCCTTTGTCCGCCTTATTCAACGCGTTGGCATATAGAGTCAGGTTTTCCTTCCAGTTCCCAGCCAAAGATTCGGCGAAAACGGTCGGCGCAATCGCATTTAACTGATCATATATTTTTTCCTGGCGCACTTTGTTGCCAATAATCAAATCAGGCTTTAATTCTGCGATCGCTTCCACATTCGGTTCCGTTTCAAGACCGACGTTTTTAACACCTTTCATGTCATCTTTCAGATAGTCATACCACGGGTCGCCCTTCCATGACTTTACGGCTCCGACAGGCTTAATGCCAAGCGCTAAGAGCGCCTCTGTTCCTTCATTTGTTAAAACAACAATCCGTTTTGGATTGGCGGGAATGTTGTCTGATGTCCCCATTGCATGTTTAACCGTTCTGGTTTTGCTGCTTGTCCCCTCGCTGTCGCTTGAACTTTCTGAACTATTACAGGCAGAAAGCACCATAAGGGCCATTAAAAATACGAATAGCGTGCTGATGCGCTTTTTCATCTTTTTCCTCCCAATATTGAAATTCATTATCATTTAGATCATAATAAGCAGTGTTGAGAGTGTCAATCCCTAATTGAGGATTATTCTCAAAAACAAACATGACATAGTAAAAAACTAGGAGAATTAGATCATGATCTGCAAAAAGGCATCTTCAAAATGGATTGTGTTAGTATGTCTGATTTTGACTTTATTGGCGGCTGTCTGTGCAAGCGTTGTTTACGGCTATACAGGTACGTCATGGGGACAGGTCTATCAGGCGTTTACTTCTTTCAACGGTACAAATGAACATGTCATCATCAAAGACGTCAGACTCCCGCGTGCAGTAGTTGCCACAGTTGTCGGCGCCTCGCTTGCAGCCGCAGGCGTTCTCATGCAGGCGCTCACAAAAAATCCGCTCGCGTCACCGGGGATTTTCGGAGTTAACGCCGGTGCCGGTTTTTTTATTGTTGCCGGATCGTTTTTTCTGCATATTCAATCACCTCAGGCGCTAGTATGGAGCTCTTTTCTCGGTGCAACATTTACCGCTGCGATCGTCTATGCCGCAGGCTCGCTTGGAAGGGAAGGGCTGACGCCAATCAAATTGACGCTGGCGGGGGCTGCCATGGCGGCCATGTTTTCTTCTCTGACACAAGGCTTGCTTTCTGTCAATGAACTCGAGCTCGCTCAGGTGCTTTTTTGGCTGACCGGCTCTGTGCAGGGCAGGAGTCTGGATCTGCTGATGACAATGCTTCCATATGCAGCCGCAGCGCTTATGATCAGCTTCTTTCTTGGCCAGAAAATGAATCTCCTCGTTATGGGAGAAGATGTGGCAAAAGGACTCGGCCAAAAAACGGGCCTGCTGAAATTTGTGATGGCGCTTTGTGTTGTCTTGCTTGCCGGATCTGCTGTGGCCATTGCCGGGCCGATTTCCTTTATCGGCATCATTATTCCGCATTTTGCGCGGTTTATCGTCGGCAATGATTATCGCTGGATTCTGCCGTTTTCCGCTGTTTTGGGTGCGGTTATGCTTGTTGCCGCGGATATCGGGGCCCGATATATCATTATGCCTCAGGAAGTTCCTGTCGGGGTCATGACAGCCATCATCGGTATGCCTGTGTTTGTATACATCGCAAGAAGGGGGGCAAAACTATGAAACTTCGTTTTGGCGTTACCGCGGCTGAAAAGAAAGCATGGATCGTCTTTTTCGTTTTACTGGGATTAACAGCGGCTGTACTGATCATTAGCGCTGGTCTCGGACAAAGGTTTATTCCTCCCTGGGATGTGGCAAAAACATTTTTTGGTGCAGGCTCCAAGCTGGATGAACTGATGATCATGTCATTCCGCCTGCCAAGAATTTTGACCGCTTTATGCGCCGGCGTTTGCTTGGCGGCGGCAGGCGCGATATTGCAGGGGCTCGTCAGAAACCCTCTCGCATCTCCGGATATTATCGGAATAACGGGGGGAGCGGCGGTAGCAGTCGTGCTTGTGATGATGTTTTTTACAGACCGCAGCAGTTCACTTACGATCAGTCTGTCATGGCTTCCGGCGGCTGCATTTATCGGTGCCTCAGCTGTTGGGCTCATCGTCTATTTACTGGCATACAAAAATGGCGCCTCCACATTTCGGCTGGTGCTTATCGGGATCGGATTTTCAATGTCGGCACAGGCGCTGACCACCCTGCTGATGATCAAAGGCCCAATTTACCGAGCATCACAAGCCAATGTGTATATCACTGGATCAGTTTATGGATCAAACTGGCAGCATGTAAAAATAGCAATTATCTTATCTGTCATTCTCATTTTTATTTGTTTTATCGCGCTGAAAAATATGAATATACAGGTGCTGGGCGAAGATATTGCGGCGGGTGCGGGAAGCGCCGTGCAGCGCAATCGTTTTTTCTTGCTTCTTTTGAGCACGGCTCTTACGGGTTGTGCGGTTTCGGTTGCCGGCACAATCGGTTTTGTCGGGCTGATGGCGCCCCATATTGCAAGACGCCTCGTCGGCTCGTCTTATGGTGCGCTCCTCCCGGCGTCGGCACTCATAGGGGCGTTGCTCGTCCTAACAGCTGACATCGTCGGCAGAACCTTATTTGCTCCGGTGGAAGTGCCAGCCGGCGTTTTTACAGCCGCTATCGGCGCCCCTTATTTTATTTATTTGCTCTATAAAACGAGAAACACTTGATGGCTACACCCATTTTCAAAAGAAAATGGGTTTTTTTGATAATGACTGAAAATTCATAATCATTTTTGGTATACTGACAGAGACATTGATAAAGAAAGGGCGGCAGACAAGTGAAAGAAATAGAGGTATTAAAATATGAAGCATTTACAAGCAGTCCCGGCAAAGGAAACCCCGCAGGCGTTGTATTGGAGGGAGACCATTACACTGACGAAGAGATGCAGATCATAGCTGAGCGTGCCGGATATTCAGAAACCTCCTTTATCCGGAAAAGCGAGCCGGCTGATCTTGAACTCCGTTACTTTACCCCTGGACACGAAATGAACTTGTGCGGCCATGCAACAGTTGCTTCTCTTTACGCACTATGTGAAAAAGGAATGCTGGAGAGCGGTAAAACATACAGTATCCAGACAAAAGCCGGTATCCTGCCTGTGAAGACTTCTGAAAAAGAAGGCCGCATTCATATCACGCTTGAACAGGCATCTCCGCAATTCAAACCATTTACAGGCAATCGGGAAAAACTTGCGGGCGCGCTAGGAATCTCTGAAGAAGATTTGCATGAAGACCTTCCGATTGTGTTTGGCAGCACTGGCATATGGACAGCCATCGTTCCGCTTAAATCATTAGAGGCCTCCAAAAAAATGGTGCCTGATAACAAACAATTTCCGGAAGTATTAGTTGATCTGCCAAACGCTTCAGTCCACCCGTTTACCTTTGAAACCATTCATCCCGACAGCGACCTGCACGGACGGCACTTTTCATCCCCGTATTCGGGAACGATAGAAGATCCCGTGACGGGCACGGCATCCGGCGTGATGGGGGCTTATATGAAACAGTACGGCAATGCCGGGCAGCGAGAATTTATCATTGAACAAGGGCAGGAAATAGGAAAAGACGGGAAAGTGGAAATCGAAATGAACGAAGACGGCGGCCGTGTGAAAGTGAATATGACAGGAACGGCTGTTTACTCAGGAACCCGTATTCTAAAAATCTAATACGGATGATGGTTTACAAAAAGATGCACTATCCGTTATCATTATGAATGATAATCATTTTCAATTGCTTAGGAAGGTGAGACGGTATGCCTCAAACCGAACAGATACATCAACATTCAGCCCTGCGGGACATCATACGCAGCAGAAGATCGATTCGAAAATTTAAACAAGAGCCAGTACCTTCAGCAGATATTCTTGACATGCTTGAAACGGCGAAATATGCGCCAAATCACAGAGTGACAGAGCCATGGAGATTTATTTACGTTTCTAGTGAGACGGGAAAAGCAAATCTGATCAACACATTTGCAGCATTCTCTAAGAAATCCAAGCCGGATATAACAGAGGAAAAGCTTCAAAATTTCAAAAACACACTTGGACGCGTACCGGGATTTCTGCTCGTCGTGTTTCAAGAAGATGAAAACGAAAGAGCGCGAGACGATGATTTTGCGGCAACCAGCTCATTGATTCAAAATCTTCAGCTTCTTGCCTGGGAAAAAGGAATCGGCATGGTTTGGAAAAGCGGAAAAATCCTTTACGACAAAGAGGTGCATCAGGCCTTTGGTTTACAGGATCATGAACGATTCGCCGCTATCATACAAACGGGCTATCCTGACGAAGCGCCGGAAGTGAAAAAGCGCACGCCGATCCGTGAACGGTTCACCGACATGTAAAAAACCCCCTGTCTCAAACGGAGACAAGGGGTTTTTCGTTAACGAGTTTTCTTTTTCGCTCTGTTGTCTGCTGCTTTCGCACGCTCTTGCGCTTCGCGGTCATTCGCATCAGCAAGCTCGCTTGAATATTCTTCGTAAACACCGTCAGTTTCCCTTTTTAATGCGTCGGGAACTTGAGGAAGTTTTTGTTTGTTTTTATCACGGTTTTTGTGAATATGATTTCTGCCCATATCAAATTCCCCCTAAAAAGTGATATCAAACAAACATAGTATCTGGCATAAAGGGGCTATGTATTCCTACTTGCGCTTAGCAGCTTTTTCCGCTTTTTTAAATTCGCCTGAATAAAGAACTTCCTGCATTTTCTTCAGATTGGCGCCTTGCTGATGCTTCTCCCTCTTCTTTTCCATAAAAGGACCTCCTTCAACCATGTTATTCTTAAGGTTGACGCTTCCTTCCGTTTTTATACAGCCTTTCGGTTCGTAATCAACTGTGAGAGCGCGAATTCAAGATCCGAATATGCAAAACGAAATCCGGAGGTCATCGCTTTTTTAGGCAGGGCGCGCTGTCCTTTCACAATCAGAAGACTCATTTCACCCAATGCCTTTGATAAAAAGAATTCCGGGACGGGGAGCCAGTACGGGCTGTGCTTCACCCGCGCAATCGTTTTTCCGAATTGCTTCATTTCCACAGGGTTTGGCGCGGTGACATTCATGGGTCCTGAAATGTCGCTGTTTTCCATCGCATATCGGATCATCTGGGCCGCGTCCTCGACATGAATCCATGACAGCCACTGTCTGCCCGTCCCGATCGTTCCGCCGGCCAGAAGCTTATAGGGAAGAACCATAAGCGGGAGAGCGCCTTTTTCCCCAAGCATCACGCCAAATCTCGCATAAACCGTTCGGATGCCCATCGCCTCAATTTTCTGTCCTTCCTTTTCCCACAAATGTGCAGTATGGCTGAGAAAATCCTCATCTGACGTTGCGGAATCCTCTGTGAAGGTTTTCTCAAGACTTGTGCCGTATATGCCCACGGCACTGGCCTGAATCAGCGTCTTCGGTTTTTCCTTCTGTTTATGAATAAGCCGCTGCACTTCACGTGTCGCATTGATACGGCTGGAGAGGATTTGCTGCTTCGTTTTTTCTGTCCAGCGGCCAAAAATCGATTTTCCCGCAAGATTAACCCAGACATCAATATGAGGAAGTTCCTGCTCCGGCGCGGCTCCTTCCGTCAGCCATTGAACATATGTCATATTTTTTTGTTCAGTTTCCCTTGCGTTTCTTGATAAAATATAAACATGGTGTCCCTGGCGGGTAAGAACGCCTGTCAGATGCTGGCCGAGAAAACCGGTTCCGCCTGTCATTGCGATATTCATAAACATCTCTCCTCATCGTTCTAATAACTATACTTTACCTCATTTTAATCAAAGAAAACGCGTTTCAGGCCTGAGAAGGGAGATTAAGATGCCATTTATTACAAAAATATCAACGCAAAAAAAGAATACGGAACGCTTCAATATTTTTCTGGATGAAAAATACGCCTTCAGTGTGGACGCGGACGTGCTCGTGAAATTTGAGCTCAAAAAGGGAAAAGAGCTTGATGACCTTGATATCATTGAGATTCAATACGGTGATGAAGTAAAAAAAGGCTTCAACCGTGCGCTTGACTTTTTATCCTACCGAATGAGGTCAACGAAAGAGGTCGAGGACCACTTAAAGAAAAAAGAAACCTCAGCGCCTGCAATTGCGGAAGTCATCCATAAGCTCAACGACTATAAGTACCTAAA
The DNA here is from genome assembly GCF_036765095.1 of Bacillus sp. 0209A. NCBI lineage: Bacteria > Bacillati > Bacillota > Bacilli > Caryophanales > Bacillaceae > Bacillus > Bacillus sp. 0209A. The sequence continues at coordinate 21,363 of NZ_JBAIZV010000004.1, read as the reverse complement.
CGACCAGGAATTTGCCGCGGCCTATGTCAGCACCCACAAAAAAACGAACGGAAAAGGCCCTGATGTTTTGTTCAGAGAGCTGAGAGCGAAGGGGATCGACGACGATACAATTAAGGAGGCATTAAGTTCCTTTTCCTTTGAAGATCAGACGAGAGAAGCAGTGAAGCATGTTGAAAAGCTTCTCAAAAAAGATAAAAAACTTTCGACGAAAGAACTCAAACAGCGCGCTCAGATGCAGCTTCAGCGCAAGGGCTTCTCATTTGATGTCATCAGCGCTGCGCTAGAGCAGATTGAATATGAAAATGATGAAGACACAGAGAAAGAAGCGCTGCGCCTTCACGCCGAAAAAGCGTTTAGAAAATACCGCTTTGACGGCTCATATGAAAGCGCCATGAAGGTCAAACAATTTTTATTCCGCAAAGGATTCTCACTCGATTTAATCGAGAAATTTCTGCAAGAAGAGGAGTAGCTGAAAAATGGAGAAACGATACAGTCAAATGACACCGCACGAACTCAATACCGAAATCGCATCACTTTCTGAAAAAGCAAGAAAAGCGGAACAGCATGGGATCATCAACGAACTGGCAGTGCTCGAACGGAAAATTACGATGGCAAAGGCATATTTGCTGACTCCGGAAGATTTCTCACCGGGAAAAACGTATCGTGTGGAAGACACTGAGGACGAGTTTACCATCAGTTATTTAAATGGCGTTTTCGCATGGGGATACAGAACCTCGTCTCCTCAGCGAGAAGAAGCGCTGCCAATCTCAGTATTGCAAGAAAAGAAGCAAGTGTAACAGAGAGGCTGAATATCAGCCTCTTTTTATTTGCAGCACATTTACACTGAATCTTAAAGAAAAAATCATTGAATTCACTCCATAAATCTTTTAAGATGAAACTCGTTGTTTTTTAAAATCGAAGGAGGCGATCGACGTTGAGTATCAAAAAACCATCAGTGAAATTTATTATTTTTGTTCTTATGATTTGTACCTTTTCAATCGGATACACAGAATACGCTGTGATGGGGACTTTGACGTCGATTGCCAATGACTTTCATATACAGGTTTCATCCGCGGGGCTTCTTGTCACGGCCTATGCGGCAAGCGTCTGTCTGACAGGCCCGCTCGTCACCATCATTTCCGTCAAGCTCCCGAGAAAGCCTGTGCTGCTTGGGCTGATGGCGATTTTTATCCTTTCAAACCTGATGAGCGCGCTGGCACCTAATTTTGCGGTATTGGCCGTCTCAAGAATTTTATCCGCGTCCATTCACGGCGCTTTCTTTGCGATCGCCATGGTATTTGCCAGTGAAATGGTTCCGCCGGAAAAGCGTGCCGCAGCCGCAGCCTCAATGAACGGCGGACTGACAGTGGCTCTGATGCTTGGTGTTCCCTTCGGCTCTTATCTCGGAGATGTCCTGAATTGGAGAGCGGTATTTTCTATCATTACCGCACTTGGGGGCATCGGATTCTTGGGCCTCATGGCTGCCGTTCCGAACAGAAAACCAAAAGTGATCCCCACGCTTATGAATGAGTGGGGGGTATTTAAAAACAAACAAGTGCGGTATTCCTTCGCGATTACGATTTTAGGCTATTCCGGCGTCTTTATCGCCTACACCTTTATCGAACCCATTTTGAGACATTCAGCGGGATTCAGCACAGTCGGCATTACAGGCGCTCTCTTTGCGTACGGATTGGGAGGCGTTGCGGGGAATTTCTTTGCGGGAAAAGTGCCGCTTCCTCTGCTCACTCGGACGATGATCGGTGTGATGATCGGGTTGATCGGTGTCCTGACTGTATTTCCTTACATCGCCATTTACTCGGCCGCAGCCATTGTTGCAACATTCTTATTTGGGGCTTGCGCATTCGGCACACCACCTCTGCTGCAAACGAAGGTCATTTCCTCTTCTGAGAGCGGCACAACGATTGCCGCCGCTGTCAGCGTGTCGGCGTTTAACCTTGCTAATGCGCTCGGTGCGTGGATCGGCGGGATGATTTTGAGCGGAACAGGTTCTTATTCCTGGCTATTTGCGGGCGGAGCGCTTATGACCGCATGCGGACTCGTGCTTTCAACCCTTGCCCACTTATCAGAAAAGAAGAACGTCTATGAGTATCAGGTCAATAAAGGGTGAAAAACAGCTGCAGCGCATGCAGCTGTTCTTCTTTACCGTTTGCCGGAGGCTCTCATTTTTTCTTGAGGATGCTGATTGATTGAACCGTCAGCACGCTTTGAAGCATAGTCGTCCTTTGCTCTCGGTTCACCCTGAAATTTGTTTTCGTTTTCGTAAGGAAATCCTTTTTCTTTATTCCGGACCATGTCATTTCCCCCTAGGTTCGAGATCAAAAAGTTGCGTCTTTCCAGATGAAGACGTAAGGTTAGTATATGGAGAACAGCACGTTTTAAAGCGTCATTTTTTTCCTGAAGAAAGGAGACTGCACACATGAATACGTACATTGAGAAACTGACAAATCTGCTTCTGGAAAAGAACGAGATGATCAGCTATATACAGGCAAAAACATGGGTGGAGTTGTTATGGAGCGACTTCGAAGCAACCTATGCAAAAGCCGGACACGCCTATCAGGGTGAAAAAATGACCGAAAAAATCGTTACACAATGGATCGAAAACTATGGCGGCCAGCTCCACCTCTTCCAAAGCTCCCGTGACAACGTGAATGATTACTTAAACCAAAGCAGAGGCCTTTTGCATTAAAAAACCTGCCGTTATCATCCGGCAGGTTTTTTTATACATTTGTATTCAGTACATCTTTGACCACCATTCTAATTAAAAAACCAAGAAGAGCAGTATAAGTAATCAGCTGCAGATATGATAGAGGAAGCATAGACTGATGAATCAATATAACCCCTAGAAGTAAAACAACAATCATTACCCAATGAGATATGTAACCGGCAAAATGAGAATTTGATCGAGTTCGCTGGTCATTTTGCAAATGTACTTTTCTCCATAGTTTATTTTTATGGATACGCAGGGCAGAATAGAGAACTCTTGAAGTTCCAATAAATGCTAATAAGAGTGTCAACCTTGATGGTGAATGCCAATAAAGGACATATAATAAAATAGGAAGCAGTGCTTGAAAAAATAATCCGGTACGATACGTCATGTTCATATTACCTTTCTCCTTCTATCCAGAATAATTGATCTAATGAGCAGTTCAGCACGGTAGATAATTTAATTGCAGTACCAATTGAAGGTTCATATCTTTGTTTTTCAATCGCGATAATTGTCTGTCTTGTGACTTGGATTTGTTCTGCAAGCTGGTCCTGTGTCCACCCTTTGTCTTTTCTGTATTCTTTTACGCAATTGCGCACCCCATGCTTCATCTTGATAGGTCCTCTCCATATGTAACGTCTACTTTACAAAAATAACGATACAGGAATTATTACGTAATGTACACCTTACATTCCTTAAAATTACCTTAACAGGATAAAAAAATAAACAATATGTGTTTCACCCGCCTGTCAATCAGGGAATACCACCTATATCTTGGTCAAATTGCGAGGAGGAGCTTTGTATGAAAAAGAAACAAGTAATGCTCGCTTTAACAGCTGCAGCAGGACTGGGTTTTACAGCACTTCACTCCGTGCCCGCAGCAAAAGCTGTGCCCCTTCACAACATATCTGTCAGCATGCCATCATCCGATTCTTACATCATAAAAGCAGGAAAGCTGAATGTCCGGACTGAGCCAAATCATAAAGGCAAAATTCTTGGCACTTTATCATCAGAACAAAAAGTTACAGTCAATGGTTTCGCAAATGCCGATTGGGCTCAAATTCACTTCAAAGGAAAAAAAGCATATATTTCAACACACTTCTTAATGAAAACCGCAAGCCAAGCGAAAACGGCAAAACAGACAGCCTTTTATGCACCGACACCCGAAAACGGAAAAGCCAAACAGCTCTCATCTGGAACAGAGGTAACATTACTCGGATGGGGATTCAGTGAAAACGGCGGATTTGACTTCACCTGGGCATTTGTTGATTACGGCGGAGTCATGGGCTATGTTCAGACAAAGGACTTACACCTACGATAAAAAAGGCAGGCCGAGGCTTGTCTTTTTGCTGAGTATGAAACATTTCTTCTTTCTGTACGTAACAATGAGAAAGGAGATGATGATATGGTTGGTTTAGTAGGCGGAGGCCTTATGGTCATAGCAGGTATTCTGACCAAGCTGTTTCCTCCCAAATCCATCAACAGTGTGTACGGATATAGAACGAGACGCTCAATGTCAGATGAAAAATTATGGAATGAAGCGAATCGTTACAGTGCATCATTGATGATCCTGTCAGGCTTGTTGATTGCGGGAATGGGTGTGCTGCTGAAGTCGAACTTGATCATTCTTCAGCTTAGCCTTCTGGTAACGGCCTGTGTCATCACAATGATGCTAACGGAGAAAAGGCTGAAAAACATGACGCACAGTCAAGGAGGAGATAGAAGTGGACGGAGTTAAATGCCAGTTTGTCAAAACAAATGGAATCACGCTCCACGTTGCAGCCGCAGGGCCGGAGGACGGCCCGTTAATTGTCCTGCTCCATGGATTTCCTGAGTTTTGGTACGGCTGGAAAAACCAAATCAAACCGCTCGCCGATGCGGGTTACCGAGTCATTGCTCCTGATCAGCGAGGCTACAATCTTAGTGATAAACCGGGGGGAATTGAATCATATCGGATTGATACATTAAGAGATGATATCATCGGGCTTATCACCCAATTCACAGATGAAAAAGCAATTGTTATCGGGCATGACTGGGGAGGTGCTGTCGCATGGCATCTGGCTTCAACACGCGCCGAATATCTTGAAAAGCTGATCGCCATTAACATCCCGCACCCACATATCATGAAAAGTATAACGCCGGTTTATCCTCCACAGTGGCTGAAAAGCTCATACATCGCCTTCTTCCAGCTGCCTGACATACCTGAGGCATCATTAAAGGAAAATGATTATAAAACATTAGATCAAGCGATTGGATTATCGACACGTCCTGAGCTTTTTTCGTCCGAGGATGTCAGCAGGTACAAAGAAGCGTGGAAACAGCCTGGCGCGCTGACGGCTATGCTGAACTGGTACAGAGCCCTCAGAAAAGGAAGCCTATCAGAGAAAGCAACTTGCGAAACAGCACCTTACCGGATGATCTGGGGAATGGAAGACCGCTTTTTAAGCAGAAAGCTTGCGAAAGAAACGGCAAGGCATTGCCAGAATGGGCATCTCATATTTGTTGATGAAGCTTCCCATTGGATTAACCACGAAAAACCAGCCATCGTCAATCAGCTTATTCTCGAATATCTTAAAAAAACATAAGTCAGAATGCCTCCCAATTGTCTGTCGTAATGGCAGACTTTTTCTGTGCGTTTTTTTCATAGTCTGTTTTAAACATGACAAAATAACATTAAAAATCATGAATGTCACCATAAAATGTAACAAAAAACAGGTTTAAACGACTTTTAAAAAAGGAATAGCCTTACTGAAGATTTGTGTAAAACTCCCCTAAGGCAGTGCTTAAAAAGAATATAAAAAGAAGGTGCCTTAATGAAACAAGGTTTAATCTCGATTATTATCCCGTCTTACAATGAAGGGTATAATGTCAAACTCATTCATGAATCCTTGAAAAAGGAATTCAAGAGCGTTCATTATGACTACGAAATTTTCTTCATAAACGACGGAAGTGTCGATGACACGCTTCAGCAGATCAAAGATTTAGCAGCCGTATCCAGCCGTGTTAAATACATATCTTTTTCACGGAACTTTGGAAAAGAAGCTGCGATTCTGGCGGGCTTTGAGCATGTTCAAGGCGAAGCGGTAATTGTCATGGACGCAGACCTGCAACATCCGACCTATTTGTTGAAGGAGTTTATCAAAGGCTACGAAGAAGGCTATGATCAAGTCATTGCCCAAAGGAACAGAAAAGGCGACAGCCCTGTCCGCTCATTCCTGTCATCTCTGTATTACAAGTTCATCAATAAAGCGGTGGAGGTTGATTTGCGTGACGGTGTCGGAGACTTTCGGCTGTTAAGCCGCCAAGCTGTGGACGCTCTTTTGAAGCTGAGCGAGGGCAACCGCTTTTCAAAAGGTCTGTTTTGCTGGATCGGCTTCGATCAGAAAATCGTGTTTTATGAAAATGTTGAAAGAAAAAACGGCACATCAAAATGGTCGTTCAGCAGTCTGTTTAACTACGGAATGGACGGCATCGTTTCATTTAATCATAAGCCGTTGAGAATATGCTTTTATACCGGCATTTTCATCTTACTGCTTTCCATCATTTATATCATTGCCACATTTTTTAAAATTTTGACGAACGGCATTTCTGTGCCCGGATATTTCACGATTATCTCAGCAGTGTTATTTCTCGGCGGAGTACAGCTGTTAAGCCTCGGAATCATAGGCGAATATATCGGGCGAATCTATTATGAAACAAAAAAACGCCCGCATTATTTGATTAAAGAAGCGAATATCCCGAACAAAGACATGCCTGAAACGAACGAACTGAAAAGCATGCGGCGCCTGACAAAAATGCACTGAAATCACCGAGCAGTGCTTTTTTTTGCCTGTTTACCATCTCAAAAGCAAGACTGGAGAATTCATATGAAAAGAAAATATGTCATGATCTATGCGGCCAGTCTGCTGGTTTCCGTTCTGGCACACGCTTTTTTTGTGAAAGAATGGACGGACGGCAGATATATGACGGGTCCTGGTGACGGGCTTGCGCAAATGATCGTATTTAAAAAAATATTATTTGAACAATATACACATGGGAATTTTTTCTACAATTATTCATTCGGACTCGGCGGCGGTACGTTCAGTCAGCTTGGCTATTATTTTTCTGCTTCCTTTCTTTTTCTTGCGGCGTCCGCCGTCGTTTGGCTGCTTCAAGCCGTCCAGCTGATCGGAGAAGCGGATACGCTTTTTTGGGCGGAATCAGCTGTTTTTATCAGTATTTTTAAACTGAGCCTGATCATCTTTACGGCCGCTTCTGTTTTTCACTATCTTCTCATACACAGAGCGGCGTCGTTTACGGGGGCCGTATTATATGGTACCTCAATCATTTATTTCCGACACGAAGCGTATTGGGAATTTTTTACCGATACAATGATCTGGCTTCCGCTGTTAGTGCTCGGAGCGGAAAAAGTCATTAGGGAACGGCGTCCGGCATGGTTTATCATTGCGTCTTCGCTGACGTTAATCAACAATTTTTACTTTGCATACATAAACTTGATATTCATCGGAATTTACGTGCTGTTCAGATGGCTCATCCGGCTGGAAAAGCATGAAGAGAAAAGATGGATTCAATGCAGAATGTTTGTCGTTTCAGGCCTGATTTCTTTTGGTATTAGTGCGGCGGCGTTTATGCCGGTGGTATACGGGTATTTAAACAACCTGCGCCCTCCGTACAGCCAGAACATAGAGTGGCTTAATTTCGATGATAATATCTTATTTACAAGCCGGATCATCATTTTGCCGGCTGCCTTTCTGCTGTTTTTATTTATTGTTTCTTTTTACAAAAACCGCGTGTTTCGTCTCTTTGCCGGATTGAGCCTGCTGTTTATTCTGTTTCATTTCAGCCCGTATGCGGCAAGCGCATTTAACGGCTTTTCCGCCCCGCAAAACCGGTTTGAATATGTTCTGGCCTTTACCATCGCGGGAGCCGCTGCGGCGGGCCTGACACAGCTGTCGGAACTGAAATGGAAAGAACTGCTCCCGGCTGCGTCCGTTGTCCTGCTTTTGTACTTATATCATATCCAAAGGGATAAGATTGATATATGGAAGCCTGCGAATGAATGGATTCTATTACTTTTATTCCTGACAATCGCTGCCTTGTTTACTTCAGCCATTGCGAAAAAACGGGCAACGGTAGCTGTGTACGGTGTGGTCATTCTTTCTTCACTGCTCGTCGCTAACACCTATCAAAAATACGCACTCTCAGAAGGCGGCGGTCTGGACAGAGTGACAAGAGCATATCTCACGGGTGAGGAGTACAGAGGGGAAGAATCTTCTGAGCTCATCAAGCGTTTACAGAAGGAAGACGATGATCCGCTCATGAGAATCGACTGGATGAACGGGGTCCGCAATAACACGCCAATCATTTACGGGTTTAATGGCTTCAGCGCCTATTCCAGCATTTTAAACAAAGATCTGCTGACCTTTTATTGGAATGATTTGAGCATCGATATGGGGAGGGAAAGCGTCAGCCGTTATGCGTCATTAGGAGACAGGGCGAATTTATACAGCCTGCTTTACGGCAAATACTACATGACGGAAAAAACAAACGAAGCCAATGTCCCGTACGGCTTCAAAAAGCACTTGGAATCAGAGCATTATGCGGTTTATGAAAATCAATACATGCTTCCTTTTGTCAAAACAGCCGATGCCATATACAGCGAAACCGAGCTGGACAAATTGCCCGCTCTTGCGAAAGAACAGGCGATGCTGCAAGGAATTGTAGTAGCAGATCCAGCGGAGAAAACGGAGCAGGCACCAAAACTGGCCAATCTAATTCACAAGTCGGACATCACCGCAAAGCATGCCCAGTATCAAAACGGACTGCTCACTGTGTCTGGAGAAAACGGAGGAGAACTGATCATTACCCCGCAAGAGGCGTCATCCTCTCCCGGAGACTACTATGTCAGCTTTTATTTAAAAAGCAAAGCAAAGGACAAAGGATTTACGTTAAGAGTCAATGATTATGCCACAACAAGGAAATCGAACCAATCGATTTATAAAACCGGAGTAAATGAGATCACGGTCAGAGTGCCTAAATCAGGCCATATCTCGATCAAACTTCCGAAAGGATCATATGAACTGAGAAACATAGCGCTCTACGAAGAAAATTATCAAATACTGAAAAGCGCTGTGCGGAAAAATAAAACAGAAGAAGCAGACAATCTGAAATGGGATAAAAACAAACTGATGTTTGCCTATCATCTGTCAAAAGACAAGTACATCATGCTTCCCATCCCTTATGAAAAAGGCTGGGAGCTGAAGATTAACGGGAAACCACAGACGATCGAAAAAGCGGACTATGCTTTCATAGGCTTTAAGGCGCAAAAGGGAGACAATCACATTGAGCTGGCCTACTATCCGCCATACTTTAAACGATCGGCGCTCATATCTCTAGTCAGTCTGCTGCTTGCTGTTTTATATATAAGACGAAAAAAGCCCGGCTCTAAATAGAGCCGAGCTTTAATTTTTTCTGGAGCTTTTCTTCGCTGAATATCCATCCCGTATAGGATGAGCGAATCTTGAGATCATGGCCGATATGAACGATGGCCACAAACGGATAATGGCCTTTGCTTCGGTAACGCAGGTCAATAAATCTCACCTCATAATGATCTTTAAACGTATCCACTTCCCATCGGTAAACAGGAGAAAATGACAGAAACGCCGCAATGTTATCATCCTGCTTTGCGGCATGCATCACTTCGGTTTCAGGAACAGGCACCCGATTAAACGTATCCAGAATCACGACATGCCCTTCCATGCTTCTTCCCACATAGAAAGCATGGGCTGTCGTAACTGCGATCCGCCATTGCCTGAATTTCATCGTCGGAGAAATAATGATGCTTTCGATTTCATCATGAATCATCTCATGAAGCTTCCGTTTAATTCTCAGCTGCATGATCAGGCGCACCATATAATAACCTGCCAATATGATATATAAGCTGAGAAACGTGATGCCGGGACTGCCGCCCGCGTACCATATCGCAATAGCCGCCAGATGGCTGATAAAAATAAACGGATCAAACGTATTAATCAGCCCGAGTGCAACCCACTTTTTCGAAAACGGACGTATGGCTTGTGTTCCGTATGCGTTAAAAATATCAACAAAAACATGCAGAACGACTGCCAGCAGCGTCCACAGCCACAGATGCAGAAAATCGCCCTGCGGATAAAATAAATACAGAATGACCGGGATGATCACAGACCAAAACAAAACAGCGGGAATTGAATGGGTAAATCCTCTGTGATTTCTTATATAAACAGCATTATTTTTAAGCTTTAACACAGTATCAATATCCGGAGCCTGAGAGCCCGCAAGCGTTGCGATCATAACAGCGTGAGCCATTGCCGGATCTGATCCGACAACAGGGTCAAGCGTCGCAATACCGCCAAGTGCGATGCCCATGACGACATGTGTGCCCGTATCCATAGGTGACCTCCTTGCAGGATTGTCCTGCACATTGACTTTATAAGATATTCCCCATTTTCATATACCCAATTTTTCAACCGATTTAATCGTTCTCATATGTTTCCGCTTTTTCTTTACTTCTATTTAATGTAACATATTATCGTACTGTGCCCTTAGTGTACAACAAAAAACAGTCTAAAGAAAAGCGGGGCGCGAAAGACTGGGGAGAAACACATATGAACGTACTTGAAGACAAATTAAAACAAAAAGACATACAGCAATTTCGCGATGATTTAATCTCATGGTTCGAACGAGAGCAGCGCATTCTGCCGTGGAGAGAGGATCAAGATCCATATAAAGTGTGGGTATCTGAAGTGATGCTGCAGCAAACAAGAGTAGATACAGTGATTCCTTATTATCTGCGGTTTGTGGAACAATTCCCGACAGTGGAAGCGCTCGCTGATGCTGATGAAGAAAAAGTGCTGAAAGCATGGGAGGGGCTCGGCTATTATTCGCGAGTCCGAAATCTGCAAAGCGCGGTAAAAGAAGTCAAACAGGAATACGGGGGCATTGTTCCTCCAGACGAGAAAGATTTTGGCGGCTTAAAAGGCGTCGGCCCTTATACAAAGGGAGCTGTGCTCAGCATCGCCTACAATAAACCCGTCCCTGCGGTTGACGGAAATGTGATGCGTGTCATGTCCAGAATTCTTTCCATTTGGGATGACATAGCCAAACCAAAAACAAGGACGATCTTTGAAGATGCAGTTCGTGCATTTATTTCAAAAGAAAAACCATCTGAATTTAATCAAGGGTTGATGGAGCTGGGAGCCTTGATCTGTACGCCGAAATCACCTTCATGCCTGCTATGCCCGGTTCAGCAGCATTGCTCAGCATTTGAAGAAGGCACTGAACGGGAGCTTCCCGTAAAAAGCAAAAAGAAAAAGCCAGGGGTCAAATCAATGGCCGCGATCGTTCTGACTGATGAAGACGGACAAGTGTATATACACAAACGCCCGTCAAAAGGTTTGCTCGCCAACCTGTGGGAATTCCCTAATCTTGAAACACAGAAAGGAATCAAAACCGAGCGTGAACAGCTCACTGCATTTTTAGAAAACGAATGTGGGATACAAGCTGAGATCAGTGATCTGCAAGGTGTAGTCGAGCACGTTTTCACCCACCTGGTATGGAATATTTCTGTGTTTTTCGGTAAAGTAAAACAAGTGTCGGATACCGCAGAGCTGAAAAAAGTAACGAAAGAAGAGCTTGAACAATTTGCGTTCCCGGTGTCACATCAAAAAATCTGGAAGATGGCAGTGGAAGCAGCCGAATACAAGGCTGCTCCGTAAACGTTCTTAATCGTAAGTGACGCGCGTGCCGTGGGTGTAGTCCGCTTCATTTCGTTTCATCCCGCCTCGCGCTTCAATTTCTTGCGCTAATTCCCGGTATTTTGATTGGCCTTCTTCGTTTAAATAAGGCATAATTTGCTGAAAGGCATGATGAAAATAGGCGAGTTCACTGTTCTTCCAATCTTTTTTGGAAACCATGTTTAATTCGCTCATATCACGTCCGACATACATAACAGAAGATCCCCCTTTACGTTCTTGCCATTATTGTTTGTGGAAAAAAAAAAACTATACGCTACAAGGAGATGAGGAAAAAATGGAACAAAATAAATGCGCACTCGTAACAGGAAGCAGCCGAGGTGTCGGAAAAGCGGCAGCGATCAGGCTCGCTGAGAACGGTTATAACATCGTCATTAACTATGCACGCAGCAAAAAAGCCGCTTTGGAAACAGCGGAAGAAATCGAAAAGCTTGGTGTCAAAGTGCTTGTCGTAAAAGCAAACGTAGGACAGCAGGCAAAAATCAAAGAAATGTTTCAGCAAATTGAAGAAACGTTCGGCAGACTTGATGTTTTTGTTAATAATGCCGCTTCAGGCGTCCTGAGACCTGTCATGGAATTAGAAGAAACACACTGGGATTGGACGATGAACATTAATGCGAAGGCATTGCTTTTCTGCGCTCAGGAAGCGGCCAAGCTAATGGAAAAGAACGGAGGCGGGCATATCGTCAGCATCAGTTCACTAGGTTCTATCCGCTACCTGGAAAACTACACGACAGTTGGGGTATCTAAAGCGGCATTAGAAGCGTTAACCCGTTATCTCGCGGTTGAGCTTTCTCCAAAACAAATTATCGTCAATGCCGTATCGGGCGGAGCGATTGACACAGACGCGCTCAAACACTTCCCGAATAGAGAAGACCTGCTCGAGGATGCGCGTCAAAACACGCCGGCAGGACGCATGGTTGAGATTAAAGACATGGTTGATACTGTCGAATTTTTAGTGTCATCTAAGGCTGACATGATTCGCGGACAGACCATTATCATCGATGGCGGACGCTCGCTGCTCGTTTAAAAATTTTAAAAAAGAGGAATAGCCATACCGTCACCTGCACATTCTAATGACCGTGGAGGTGATAACAATGGCAAACCAAAATTTCAGCAAAACAAACGCACAACAAGTCAAAAAACAAAACCAACAATCAGCTGCTGGTCAAGGCCAATTCGGCACTGAATTTGCTAGCGAAACAAACGCTCAGCAAGTCAGAAAACAAAACCAGCAATCAGCTGCTGGCCAACAAGGTCAATTCGGCACTGAATTCGCTAGCGAAACAAACGTACAGCAGGTAAGACAGCAAAACCAATCTGCTGAACAAAACAAACAACAAAACAGCTAATCACTGAAACAGAAAAAAGCACTTCATCTTCGGGTGAAAGTGCTTTTTTCTGTTTGTAAAACGACAAAACTTGTGCAAGGTCTACAGAATGAGTCAAAGGGTTTGCTTTCTTGAGATCGAAATAATGAAAGGAGGAAACGTTTAGACTTTCACCAGGCTGAAGGAGGAACCGATGACGGAATTTGAAAAGCTGGTAAGTGAACAGATGAAAACGATGGACAAGCTTCTCGAGCTCCAATCAGAGCTCGACCGCTGCAAACAAATTGAAGCAGAACTCCGGCATTTGGAAAGAGATGCAAGGCTGCGCGGTATTCAGAATGAAATTGCGGTAAAACGGAAACATCTTGCCGATATAAAGGATATGTTTCAAAAACAGACAGAGCAGGTGATTCGTTCATATCGCAGCTCAGAAAAGCCGTCTTCCTTTGTGTAGAGCAGGAATGTGCCATTCCCCGGCCGGAATGGCTCTTTTATTTTCATTTTTCAATTTGTAACGTTATAATAGGTAAAAGACGTTGTCGGTAAGCAAAATTTGGACATACTAACTGTAGGGCTTTATAGAAAGTAGGGGAGAAATATGGGCTATCCCAAGGAAGGAGAAACCATTCAAATTCACAGCTATAAGCATAACGGGCTGATTCATAGAATTTGGAATGAGACGACAATCTTAAAAAGTACAGAAATGTGTGTCATTGGAGCCAATGACCGGACGATGGTTACCGAATCAGACGGCCGGACATGGATAACCAGAGAGCCCGCAATCTGTTATTTTCACGCAAGACAATGGTTTAATGTCATCGGGATGCTGAGGGAAGACGGAGTTCATTACTATTGTAATATCAGTTCTCCATTTGCCTACGATGGCGAAGCAATTAAATATATTGATTATGACTTAGATGTTAAGGTTTTTCCTGACATGACCTACAATATTCTCGATGAAGACGAATATGATGATCATCGGAAAGCCATGAATTATCCAAAAGAAATCGACAGTATTTTAAGAGACTACCTAAACACGCTGCTCCATTGGATTCACCAGCGTCAGGGACCGTTTGCTCCCGAGTTTGTCGATATGTGGTATGAACGGTATTTGCGCTATACAAAATAATGGTTATGTAAAAACCTGTTGGGGGGTACAACAGGTTTTTCACATGGGCTCACACACATCATGATAAAGAGAGGGGGAATCAACGTGGGGGTTATGAAACGCTACATGCAGTTCGTCAAGCCTTATAAGAAGCAAATTTTCGTTACAGTGTTAATTGGAATCGTAAAATTCTCCATTCCGCTTGCTCTCCCATTGCTTTTGAAGTACGTAGTTGACGATATTATTCAAGGAGGCGGCACAGCAAGTGACAAAACAACGTCATTGTTGACCATTATGGCGATTATGTTCGCCTTATTTTTAATTTTGCGCCCGCCTGTTGAATACTATAGGCAATATTTTGCCCAGTGGACAGCCAGCAAGGTGCTCTACGATATAAGAGCCAAGCTATTTGACCATATACAGAAACTGAGCCTTCGTTTTTATGCGAATACAAGAACAGGGGAAGTCATTTCCCGGGTGATCAATGATGTGGAACAAACAAAGGATTTTGTCATCACAGGTCTGATGAATATATGGCTTGATATGCTGACGATTTTGATTGTGATCTCTATCATGCTGACACTGGACATTAAATTAACGCTGATCTCTATCGTATTATTCCCATTATACGGCATATCAGTGAAGTATTTTTACGGCCGTTTAAGAAAGCTGACAAGGGAGCGCTCGCAGGCGCTAGCTCAAGTGCAGGGGCATTTGCACGAGCGCATTCAAGGCATGCCGGTTATCAGAAGTTTTGCGATAGAAGATCATGAACAAGCTAATTTTAATGAGAAAAACAGCCATTTCTTAAATAAAGCCATCAGCCACACGAATTGGAATGCCAAAACCTTTGCAGTCGTTAATACCATTACAGATTTGGCACCGCTCATCGTAATTGCTTGCGCCGGCTATTTTGTCATTAATGGGCCGCTGACAGTCGGCACAATGGTCGCGTTTGTCGGATATATTGACAGAATGTACAACCCAGTTAGAAGGCTGATTAATTCCTCTACAACATTAACGCAGTCAATCGCATCAATGGACAGGGTGTTTGAATTTATTGACGAGCCGTATGAACTCACTGACAAGCCAAATGCCATTAAGGCCGGTCGGATTCGCGGAGAAGTGGAATTTCAAAACGTTTCTTTTCAATATGAAAAGGAAAAAGAAAACATTCTCCATGATGTCTCTTTAAAAGTACATAGAGGAGAAACCGTAGCCCTTGTCGGCATGAGCGGAGGAGGTAAATCAACACTCGTCAGCCTGATCCCGAGATTTTATGATGTGACAAGCGGCAGACTGCTGATTGACGGGTCAGATATTCGCGATTATGAAGCGAGAAGCCTTCGCAACCAGGTTGGTATGGTGCTTCAGGATACCTTTTTATTCAGCGAAACGATTCGGGAAAACATCGCAATCGGCCAACCTGATGCCACGCTGGAAGAGATTATCGAAGCCGCCAAAGCTGCCAATGCCCATGAATTTATTATGAGTTTTCCAGAAGGGTATGAGACCCGGGTGGGAGAAAGAGGCGTGAAGCTGTCAGGCGGACAAAAGCAGCGGATCTCAATCGCGCGGGTATTTCTGAAAAATCCGCCGCTCCTCATTTTAGATGAAGCGACATCAGCTCTTGATCTGGAAAGTGAGCATTACATTCAAGAAGCGATGGATAAACTGGCAAAGGACAGAACAACCTTTGTTGTCGCCCACCGCTTATCAACCATCACACATGCGGATAAGATTGTGGTTATGGAAAACGGCACAATCACCGAAACAGGAACCCATCATGAACTCATGGACTATGACAGTCAGTACAAGCACTTATTTACCATTCAAAATTTGAGTTGAACATCAATCTTATATCCTTTCAACGAAGGATATAAGATTTTTTTGTATATTAAAAACCCGGCTGTTCAACCGGGTTACTCTTCTGTCTCTATTTCGCAGTCTTTCGGATGATACGTTTGAAAACTTGTAATCAGAGTTTCTAAATGTTCAAGCTGATCACGATATTCTACGGCGCTTGCCATAATACTGAGCATATTGTAATCGATTAGCTCATCATCTGTGTTCTGCTGATTTTTTAAAAATGACTTTGTTAAAAGCTGTTTATATTGAATGCCTTCTTCATCTGCGTCATCATGCGGCTTAATTTTTCCGACAAACCGCATCAAAATCCGTTCATGCCAGTAAAGCAGGTAATCAAGTTCTTCAGTCAGTGTTTCTTGAAACTCTTCCGGCATATGATAGATGTCGTTTTCAAGACGATGCAGCTTCTTCAATGTATCAAGCGCCCTGTTTCCAGTAATAATTGCCTGTCTGAACAGGACAAGCTTTCTTGATTTCACATAAGTCGTTTTCTTAAAGTAACTTCTTTCTTCTTTATATAGAAGATAAGTCTGATCAAGCTTGATCATTTTTTCTTTCAGCTTTTCAATATCCTCTTTCAAAATCGAATGCTCTGTTGACTGCCGCATGCTCAGCCTGATCCATTTCATAATTTCTTCTGTATTTTCAACGGTATTGTGAATCAGCTTTGTTTCGTACTTAGGAGGCAAAAACACAAGGTTGACGATAAAAGAAGACAGCACCCCCAAGATGACTGTGCTTGTTCTGATCAGCGCGAACATTAAAAAGTCGTCACCGGCGGATTCTAAAATCGCGATAACTGTTACAAGTGCAATTGAAATGGTATGTTCAATTTTAAGCTTCAGCATGATTGTAATGACAATAACTGCTGTCAACCCGATCATAATCGGGCTGGGTCCAAAAATAAGGCCGAACACTGTGGCGATAACAGCTCCGATAATATTGGCCTGAACCTGATCAATAATAATAAGAAAAGAGCGGTAAATCGACGGCTGAATCGCAAATATCGCTGCAATCCCAGCGAAAATCGGCGCGGGAAGCCCGATCCACGAAGCCAAATAAAGAGCCAGTGTAATCGCAATCCCGGTTTTGAAAATGCGGGCACCAAGTTTCATTGGTTTGTGCGTGCATTCCTTTCTATAATAAATTATGTGACAAAGCAAATGGGCTATCCTTAAAATTCCCGGTCAGTTTATTTGCTAAACAATTAAGTAATATACAGGGATCAATACAAATATTCAAGCTATTTTTTCAAGAAAAAGACCAAAATCTTACACGCTGTGGGAATGAATGAAAAAACAGGAGCTTTATGCTCCTGTCCAAGGGGTGTGATCCTAGTTTTTAAGATGTTTAAAAGCATCCTCGACAGCTGCAAGCGTGTCTTTAATATCCTGCTCTGTGTGTGCTGTTGTAATAAACCAGGCTTCATATTTAGATGGTGCTAAATTAATTCCGCGTTCCAGCATCAGCTTGAAAAACGTAGCGAATGTTTCACCGTCACTGCGTTCAGCCTGCTCGTAATTTTCGATTTTCTCCTCAGAGAAATAAACCGTGAGTGCACCCTTTAACCGGTTGACAGTAATCGTGATGCCATGTGTTTCTGCGTGCTGTAAAATGCCTTCCTCCAGCATAGCGCCAAGATGATCAAGCTTTTCATACACGCCTTCCTCTTTGAGCACTTCCAAACAAGCGATGCCTGATAGGATGGAAGCGGGATTACCGGCCATTGTTCCAGCCTGATAAGCCGGTCCGAGCGGAGCTACCTGCTCCATAATTTCTTTTTTACCCCCATAGGCGCCAATTGGAAGTCCGCCGCCGATAATTTTTCCGAGTGCGGTTAAATCCGGTTTCACCTGTAAGAGATTCTGCGCGCCGCCATACATAAAGCGGAAAGCCGTAATGACTTCATCGTAAATAACGAGAGCGCCCGCATCGTGTGTCAATTCATTTACTTTTTCCAAGAAGCCCTCTTTCGGCTCAACAATTCCAAAGTTGCCGACAATCGGCTCAACGAGAACCGCCGCGATTTCACTGCCCCATTTATCAAGGGCTGCTTTATAGCTTGCGATATCATTAAATGGAACTGTGATTACTTCGTTTGCGATGCTTTTCGGTACGCCGGCTGAGTCTGGCGTGCCGAGAGTAGACGGGCCAGAGCCGGCTGCGACAAGAACAAGATCCGAATGCCCGTGATAACAGCCTGCAAATTTAATGATTTTTGTCCGGCCTGTATATGCGCGAGCCACGCGGATGGTTGTCATCACAGCCTCTGTTCCTGAATTGACAAATCTTACTTTGTCCATAGCGGGAATGGCTTCTTTGAGCATTTTTGCAAATGTAACCTCATGTTTTGTCGGTGTTCCATATAATACACCGTTCTCTGCCGCTTTTTTAATCGCTTCTGTAATATGCGGGTGGGCATGCCCTGTGATGATCGGACCGTACGCCGCTAAATAATCGATGTACTTATTGCCGTCAACATCCCAAAAATAAGCGCCGTTTGCTTTCTCCATTGCGACGGGAGAACCGCCGCCGACCGCTTTATATGATCTAGACGGGCTGTTTACTCCGCCGACAATGTGCGTTAATGCCTCGTTGTGAAGTTCAATTGATTTTGTATGCAAAAATAAAAACCTCCTATATCTCCATGCGTCCTTTCTATTGTAGCATGCTTCCCAATAAGAACAACGGATTCGGGCTTAAGATGGAGAGGACGATGGTTGTAATCTGTACAAGAATTGGATACGCTTAATAAAAAACATTCGGAGGTAAAGCAATGACTATAGAAATCGGACAAAAAGCGCCTGATCTTGAGTTAAAGGGCGATCATGGGGAAACAGTAACATTATCGGATTATAAAGGGAAGTATATCGTGCTTTACTTTTATCCAAAAGACATGACACCGGGATGCACAACTGAAGCATGCGATTTTCGGGACAGCCATGAAAGCTTCGCTGAACTTGATGCTGTTATTATCGGCGTCAGCCCGGACAGCCAGGAAAAACACGGAAAATTTAAAGAGAAGCATAACCTTCCATTTCTGCTTCTTGTTGATGACGAACATAAGCTGGCGGAAGCATTTGATGTTTGGAAGCTGAAGAAAAACTTTGGAAAAGAATATATGGGAATTGAGCGCTCTACTTTTTTGATTGATAAGGAAGGTCGGCTCGTTAAAGAATGGAGAAAGGTAAAAGTAAAAGACCATGTAGCCGAAGCGCTTCAGACACTCAAGGATATGTCGGAAAAGTAAACTGATTTGGTTACTTTCACCCTGATATCAATTGACAAATTATCGTAAAAAGAGTTACACTAATTATAAACATTACAATGTAAGAATTTTTTTTAGAAGAGAGGTGCATGACGGATGGCTGCACATGAACTAAAAGAAGCCTTAGAAACGTTGAAGGAAACCGGAGTTCGCATTACTCCTCAACGTCATGCGATTCTGGAATATCTCGTTAACTCTATGGCTCATCCAACAGCGGACGATATATATAAAGCTCTGGAAGGGAAGTTTCCTAACATGAGCGTAGCGACGGTATATAACAATTTGCGTGTGTTCCGGGAATCCGGTTTGGTAAAAGAGCTCACATACGGTGATGCTTCCAGCAGATTCGATTTTGTCACATCCGATCACTATCACGCGATCTGTGAAAACTGCGGCAAAATTGTGGACTTCCACTACCCGGGCCTTGACGAAGTGGAGCAGCTTGCTGCACATGTCACGGGCTTTAAAGTAAGTCACCACCGTTTAGAAATTTACGGCGTCTGCCAAGAGTGTTCAAAAAAAGAAAACCATTAAAAATAAGCTGACCGTTTCGTACGGTCAGCTTATTTTATTTGGACATTTTCTTTTTATTATAAGCCTCATCAAATTCTTTTCCTTCTAAGCCCCTATCTAAAGTCAGCGGCTCTCTGCAATGCATGCACATATCTACTCTTCCCAAAACCTTTGTCTCTTTTTCACAGCCCGGACATATGACGCGGACCGCTTTGGTCGAAAGCATACCGATCCAAAAGTAAACAACCGTGCTGAGCCCGATGGATAAAAGCCCTAGTATCATAAACAAACTAGAAATCAAAACGGACTCCTTGAAAAAGATCCCGATGTACATAATGACAAACCCAACGAAAACCAAACTTAACGCAAATGTTCTGATTTTATTAATTTTGCTGGAGTATTTCGCCATGTCCATCCCCCTCTGACTTTAACTATAGCACAAACCCAATGGGATTTTCTTCATGTTTTCGGTTGAACTGGAATTTACATATGGAGACTTACTGTGAAATTGTTTATAATAGTTCAATGTGTTTAGAATAAAGGAATTTCGTTTTAACCATAGAATTGAATCAAATAGAAAATAAAAAAATTGAACATTTGCATTGGAGGAATAGTGATGGATAATCTTCTCCGTCCAATTTACCAAGAAAGAGCAAGTCATCCCAACACATTGGCTGTCATTATGATCGAGAGAAGAAACAAAACATCTTCCTTAACAGATAACTTTGATGCCGCTTTGCTTGTGATTGTAAAGGAGGCTGACGAGCCTGTTTTTATAAAGCATTATGAATTTGATCAAAAAACAGCTTCTTTGCATGTGGTAACAGATTCTCAGATTCAAGAATGGATTTTGCTCGGGACAAATAGAAGAATCATAGATTGGATTGTAAATGGCAAAGTCATGTTTGACCGCAATGAATACATTGCCGAGCTGATTGACAGGCTGAATACATTTCCGTTTGCCGAACGCAAACTGAAGATCGGACTTGAATACGGCAAATTAATCAGAAGATATGTTGAAGGAAAAGCTTTTTTTGAAGCCAATCAATTTTTAGATGCCTACAACGCGGTTGTTCATGCGCTGCATCATTTAGCGCGTATAGAAGTAATCGACAGAGGATTCCATCCGGAAACCACGGTATGGAGCCAAGTGCGCCAGATGGAGCCTCAAGTATACAAATTATATTCCGAGCTGATTGAAAGTCACGAGAGCTTGGAAAAAAGACTCGAATTATTATTCTTAGCAAATGATTTCCTCATCCATTCTAAATCTGAAATCGGTTCGGCACATCTTTTCGAGGTGATGAAAGAAAGAGACATTTGGCAATTCGGTGAGCTTCTTCAGCATCCTGACTTAAAGCACTTTACCCAAGACCTTGGCGTTATACTGGATTACCTGACTGACAAGGGACTTATTAACGTCTGCCAGATAGAAACGAAAGGACAGGCTGTCTATCACCGAGGATATTCTTTTAAAAAAGGTGTTGACTCTGATTCTTGACCATGGTATATTATTAAACGTCGCTGATGCGCTTCTAAAAAAACAAGCTCACAGCGGCGGAGAAATAAAATAAAAAACATTTGACAAAAGAAAGTTGAAATGTTATATTAATAAAGTCGCTTCAACAAGAAGTGAGAATGATCTTTGAAAACTAAACAAGACAAAACGTACCTGTTAATTCATTTTTTTAAAAATCGTACAGCAATGTGCGTAGTCAGGGGCCTGCACGATGCAGGTCATGCAGATGTTGTCACAGGAT